>CAVQVZ010000001.1:0-435528 GCA_963717335.1 uncultured Gammaproteobacteria bacterium
GAACCACACCCCGGCGACCTGATAATTAATGTAGGTTGCCAGGAATAGCCCGAAGGGCGCCGCGGTGTACAGCAACGCGCCCCCTTCGACTCGCCTCTTCTCGGGCATGACCTCAGCCACCATCGAAGCGCCGGCTGCCCATTCCCCGCCGATGCCCAGGCTGGCGACCAGGCGAAAGATCGCGAGCATCCACAGGTTCGTGGCGCACGCGCACGCCGCAGTACCGACGGCATACAGCAACATGGTCAGCATCAGTGTGCGGAGCCAGCCGATCCGATCGCAGATCGTTCCAAACAGCACGCCGCCGACTGCCCAGCCGATCAGGAGCAGAGAGGTGAGCAATCCCGTCCAATGCAAAGTCTGCACTCGCGCTTCAGGCGAGCCCACGGGCAGGTGCAGGAGCGCCGGAATGCAGTTGGGAGCGACGTAGTTGAACAGAAGACCGTCAAATACGTCGAAGCCCCAGCCCAACCAAGCTGCAAACAGTACGGTCCACTGATATCGGCTGATTCCCCACATGCGCATGCAGCCTACTTGAGCGAACCCGACCCGTCGAGGGGTGCGTGGGTGTTAGGCATTACATCCAGGTCGGTGCCAGTGCGAGCATCGGCAACTGACGGGTGATGCTATAACTCGCTCACCAGATTGTTGTGAGGCGACCGTTCAGGAGCGGCGGGCACCACCGAGCCGATCGTGCCCACATACATGAAGCCAATCAGGCGTTCTTCGGCCCCGTACCCGAGCGCACGCGCAACCGACGGATCGTAGACGTTGGGCCCGGTAAGAAGCACCGCCCCGAATCCCTGCGCATGCAGAGCGTTGAGCAGGTTCATCACGGCGGCGCCGACGCTCACGGTCTGCTCAATCTCGGGCACCTTCGGATTGTCGCGGAACCTGGCGCTGACCACGATCACGAGTGGCGCGTGCAGGGTACGGCTGCGGATCTTGTCGAGCTGTCGCTGCGGGGTGGCCGGATCGTGCGCCAGCGTGGCCTCCACCAGCACCTCGCAGAACCTGCTCTTGGCCGATCCGCGAATCAGCTTAAAGCGCCAGGGCTGCATCCGGCCGTGATCCGGAGCGCGCATGGCCGCATCGAATGCCAGCGCAAGCTGTTTATCGTCTGGGGCTGGCTCCGTAAGGCACTGCGCCGGTATGGAGCGGCGACTCAACAACATTTCAAGCGCAGTCATGCCCTCTCCATTAGACCCAGGAGCTCGGCGGTCATCTGCTGCATCAGCTGTTCGCTGCCGCGGGATTCGACATTGAGACGCACCAGCGGCTCGGTGTTTGAGCTGCGCAGGTTGAAACGCCAGCTGTCGAATTCCATGGACAGTCCATCGGTGTAGTCCTCTGACAGGGCACTTTTGGCATAGTGAGCATGTATGCGCGCGGTCACTGCCTTGGCGTCGCCGATTTCGCGGTTGATTTCCCCGCTCGCTGGAAACAATCGTTGCCGCGCGTTGACCAGTTCTCCGAGCGTTTTTCCCGTTTCGGACATCACCGCCAGCACCAGCAGCCACGGGATCATTCCGCTGTCGCAGTACGCGAAATCGCGAAAATAATGATGGGCGCTCATTTCCCCGCCGTACACGGCGTCCGCCTCGCGCATGCGCTGCTTGATAAACGCATGGCCCGACCGGCACAGCACCGGCTCTCCTCCCAACCGCTTTACGATCTCGATAGTATTCCAGGTTAGCCGCGGATCGTGAACGATCCGAGAACCGGGGTACTTCTTCAGGAACGCCTCGGCGAGCAGGCCCACCAGGTAATAACCCTCGACGAAATCCCCGTGCTCATCAAAAAAGAAGCAGCGGTCGAAATCCCCGTCCCATGCAAGACCAATATCGGCGCCACTGGAGCGCATCGCCTCGATCGTGCTGGTTCGGTTGGCTTCGATCATCGGGTTAGGCACGCCGTTGGGGAACGAACTGTCGGGTTGGTGATGGACCTTGATGAATTTAAAAGGCAAATGAGGTTCCAGCTGGTCGATGACCAGCCCTGCCCCTCCATTGCCCGGCATTCACGACAACCTTGAAAGGACGCAATTTGGAGCGCTCAACGTAGCCGAGCAGATGCTGCACGTACTTGCCGCTGGTATCGCACGCCTCGCTCCTGCCAGGGTGCGCGTGATCGCCCTGGCAGGCGCGAGTGCTCGATGAGCGCACGCATGTCCAGCAAGCCCGTGTCGGCACTGATGGGGCGGCTGTGCTCACGCACAAATTTCATGCCATTGTAATCGGGAGGATTGTGGCTCGCCGTCACCATGATGCCCCCATCGAGGCCTTCGGAAAACGTCGCGAAGTAAACACCTTCCGTTCCGCACAGACCGATGTCTGCGACATCGACTCCAGAATCATTCAGCCCGCTGATCAGGGCCTCTGACAGCGTCGCGCTGCTGGCGCGGATGTCCCGTCCCACGGCCACCTTCTTTGGTTTGACAAACGCGGCATACGATTGGCCAATCTGGTAGGCCAGTTGCTCATTGAGTTCCGACGGAATACGCCCCCGGATGTCGTAAGCCTTAAAACTGGTCAGTCTCGTCATCGTGCGATTCCTGTGGCCTTAAGCTCGCATTGAGCTGCGCGGCGGCTGCGCATCGGTCCGGCTCCGCCTTCCGGTAAGCGCACGTCTACTTCGTGGTCCCCTGACGGCCGTATTGATCCTCAAAGCGCACGATATCATCCTCGCCAAGGTATCCGCCGGATTGAACCTCGATGATGTGCAGCGGAACTTTGCCGGGGTTTTCAATGCGATGGCGTACGCCAACGGCAATGTACGTGGACTGATTCTCTTCCAGCAGAAAAACTTCTTCCCCACGCGTGATGCGCGCGGTTCCCGACACAACGATCCAATGCTCGGCACGGTGATGATGCATTTGCAGCGATAGGACTCCCCCTGGAATGATGGTCAGGCGTTTGACCTGAAACCGGTCGCCATTGTCCAGGCTGTCATAACTTCCCCAGGGGCGGAATACCTCCCGGTGCAGCGCGTGTTCGTTGCGACCTGAATTCTTGATCCGGGTGACCAGGGCCTTTACCTCTTGAACACGATCGCGCGGCGCCACCAGTACCGCGTCCTTGGTCTCGATCACCACATGATCGTTAAGCCCTACCACGGCAACCAAGCGGCTCTCGGCATATAGGTAGCTGTTGCGGGTTTGTTCCGCGAGCACATCTCCCCGGATCACGTTACCGTTTTCGTCTTTTTCACAGGCCTCGTGCAATGACGACCAGGACCCGACATCACTCCACCCTGCATCCAGGGGAACGACCACTGCGTCCCCGGTTTTTTCCATCACCGCGTAGTCGATCGATTCGGCCCGACAGGCCGCGAATGCGTCGGCGTCCACACGCGTAAAGTCCAGATCGCGTTGAGCCCCGGCGTACGCACGCTCGCACGCGTCAAAAATATCAGGAGCGTGACGACGCAGTTCCTCGAGATAGCGGCGCGCCCCGAACAGGAACATGCCGCTGTTCCAGTAATAATCTCCCGCGGCGATGAATGCTTCGGCCGCAGTTCGATCGGGTTTCTCCACAAAGCGCGCAATTCGGTAGCTTCCTGAGGGCATCTGCGTGCCGCGGCGGATGTACCCGTAGCCGGTTTCAGCCGTGCGCGGTACGATCCCAAAGGTCACCAGGTGCCCGTCGCGCGCCGCCATCGCGGCTATCCGTACCGCGCGCTGAAATGCCGGTACCTCACCGATGACGTGGTCGGCGGGTAAGATCAGCAGCAAGGCGTCCGCGTTGGCTGAGGCGAGTGCTGCGTGAGCTGCAAGTGCTATTGCCGGGGCCGTGTTCCGGCCCACCGGCTCGAGCACGATCGCCTGGGCCTGGCAGGCGATGGCACGCAGTTGTTCTGCCACCAGAAAACGATGCGCCTCGTTGCAGACCACCACCGGGGCACCGGTCTCAAGCCCGTCCAGCCGTCGGACGGTGTCCTGCAGCATGGTGTGCTCGCCGGTCAGCGGCAGGAGCTGTTTGGGGTACAGTTCGCGCGATAGCGGCCAAAGGCGGGTGCCGGCGCCGCCGGAGAGGACCACCGGTATCAGAGAAATGTCGCCGCTTGCCATGAGATCACTCCGCCCGAGCCGCCAGACCGCGGCCGATCGCGTAATACTCGATCCCTAAGCGCGCGAGCAAGGCCGGCTCGTACAGGTTCCGCCCGTCGAAGATTCTTGGCACCGCTAACAGCTCCTTGAGGCGCTCGAAGTCGGGGTTGCGAAATTCGCGCCACTCCGTGGCAATCAACAAAGCGTCGGCACCCTGGCACGCGTCGTAGGCATCGCGCGCCAAGATAAAGTTCGGCTGGCCTGCGTACAGCTGCCCGGCCGCCTCGGTGGCGATCGGGTCATAGGCCCGAACCTGACCGCCCGCCAACAGCAACTCATCGATGATCACGCGGCTCGGTGCTTCGCGCATATCATCGGTGTTGGGCTTGAACGCCAGACCCCAGAGGGCAAAGCGCTTGCCCGTCAGGGTGTCGCCCACAATATTCTTGAGCTTGCGTACCAGGAGCGATTTCTGGCGCTCGTTGACGGCCTCGACCGCCTGCAGGATCTCGGTGGCATAACCCGCATCGCGAGCCGAGCGTATCAACGCCTTCACGTCCTTAGGAAAGCAGGAGCCGCCATAACCGGTCCCTGGATAGATGAAGCTGTATCCTATGCGCGGGTCTGAGCCAATCCCGACGCGCACCTTCTCAATGTCGGCACCGACGCGCTCGGCCACGTTGGCCAGCTCGTTCATGAAGCTGATCTTCGTGGCCAACATGGCGTTCGCCGCATACTTGGTGAGTTCCGCTGAGCGGATGTCCATCACGATAAGCCGATCGTGGTTACGCGTGAACGGGTCATAGAGTGCCCGTAACAACTCGGTGGTACGCGGATTGTCGGTGCCCACGACAACGCGATCGGGCTTCATGAAATCCTGAATCGCCGCACCTTCCTTAAGAAATTCCGGGTTGGCGACGACATCGAACTCCACCTTGGAGTCGCGCTGGGACAAAACCGTCGCCACTTCCGTGCGCACCCGGTCTGCGGTGCCTACCGGCACGGTCGACTTGGTGACGACGACCGCATATTTCTCAAGGTTCTCACCGATAACCCGCGCCACTTTCAGGACGTGGCTCAGGTCGGCCGAGCCATCCTCGCCGGGAGGAGTGCCCACGGCGATCAACTGGAACAAGCCGTGGCTGACCCCTCGCGGCGCGTCGGTCGTGAACTCCAGACGCCCTACTTCGCGATTGCGCTTGATCAGAACATCCAGGCCCGGCTCATGGATCGGGATTTCACCCTGGTTCAAACGCGCCACCTTTTCAGCGTCGATGTCGACACATACGACGTGATTGCCGGTCTCGGCGAGGCACGCTCCGGTGACCAGGCCGACGTATCCCGATCCAAAGATGGTGACCTTCATGGGGCTTAAGCCGGTGACTTGATTGGGAAAGCGCGCAAGCCTAACGGATGGGCATTGCTAAGACAAAGGTGTGATCACGACTTGCAATCGGCGGTTCAATTCGCGGCCCTCCGGGGTATTCGGAGCCTCCAGCGGCGCGGACTCGCCGACCCCCTTGGCCTCGAGTCGCGACCGGGAAACGCCCTTGGTTTCCAAATAAGCCACCACGGCATCGGCGCGATCTTGCGATTGCTGCTGATTGTAACTGGTGCTGCCAATTGAGTCGGTATATACGGCCACCACCACCTGAGAATGCTCAAATTCCCGGAGCGACCGGGCCACCAGATCCAGCATCGAAGTCGCCGCAGGCAGCAGCTCCATACCATCGGGCACGAAGGCCAGCCTGGCCGGGTACCAAAGCTCCAGAGAGCCACCCGAGTTCGAAATCACCACGGCGGTCTGGGCCAGAGAGGCCCGTAGAGCCCGTTCCTGTGCGTTCGCCGAGGCGATTTGGAACGGGCGGGGCTCGACGTTGCCCGAGGCGTCCGATGGGGCCACCTTACCCGGTTCCGTAGTGGCCTTCCGCGCGCCTGTGCACGAGGCAGCCGCGGCCATGGCACCGATTACAGCCAAGCAATACATCGCCTTCACAGGAGTCACCCAAGGGCTTATGCGGCCAACAATCATTGTGCAACGATTTCGATCCGCCGGGTGAATTGTCGACGTAAACTTCGCATATAGAGAAAGCAAGCGAGGACAGGCTCTTGAGCAAGACCGCATTGATTACGGGCATCACCGGCCAGGATGGCGCCTATCTGGCTGAGTTCCTGCTCGAAAAGGGCTACGAGGTGCACGGCATCAAGCGGCGCGCCTCCAGTTTCAACACCGACCGCATCGATCACCTCTACCAGGACCCGCACGAGAGCAATGTGCACATGCATCTTGCATTACGGCGACCTGACCGACGCGACCAACCTGATCCGCATCGTGCAGCAGGTCCAGCCCGATGAGATCTACAATCTGGCCGCGCAGAGCCACGTCGCGGTGTCCTTCGAGACACCCGAATACACCGCCAACTCGGATGCCCTGGGCACGTTGCGGCTGCTCGAGGCGATCCGCATTCTGGGACTGGAGAAGAAGACACGCTTCTACCAGGCCTCCACATCGGAGATGTTCGGCAAGGTGCAGGAGACCCCGCAGCGCGAAACGACGCCGTTCTATCCGCGCTCACCCTATGGGGCCGCCAAGGTCTACGCGTACTGGATCACGGTGAATTACCGCGAGGCCTACGGAATGTTTGCCTGCAACGGCATTCTCTTCAATCACGAATCGCCGGTTCGCGGCGAGACGTTCGTGACGCGCAAGATCACCCGTGCGCTGACTCGCATCTCGCTCGGGCTCCAGGATTGCCTGTACCTCGGCAATCTCGATTCGCTGCGCGACTGGGGCCACGCGCGGGACTTCGTGCGTGGCGCAGTGGCTGATGCTGCAGCAGCCGCAGCCCGAGGACTTCGTCATCGCCACCGGCGAGCAGCACTCGGTGCGCGAGTTCGTGTCCCGGGCCGGCGCGATGCTGGGCATGAAGATCGACTGGCGTGGCAAGGGGGTGACGAGGAAGGGGCGTCGACAGCCGCAGCGGACAAGACCATCGTCAAGGTCGATCCGCGTTACTTCCGCCCCACCGAAGTCGATACGCTGCTGGGCGATCCCACCAAGGCGCGCACCAAGCTCGGGCTGGAGCGCCGCAGATCAGCTTCGATGAACTGGTCACGGAGATGGTGCGAAGGTGATCTGGAACACGCACGGCGCGATGCCTTGATCGCCCGCGAGGGATTCAAGACCTATCGGCACCATGAATAAACAGATCGCGCATTTTCGTCGCCGGCCACCGCGGGCTGGTCGGTTCGGCCATCGTGCGGCGGCTGCGGGCTGCCGGCTACGAGCAGCTGGTGCTCGCGGATCGCAGCGAGCTCGATCTGACGCGCCAGGCTGAGGTCGAGGCCTTGTTTGCGCGCGCAGCGCCCGCAGGTCGTGATCATGGCGGCCGCCAAGGTGGGCGGCATTCAGGCCAACAACAGCTACCCCGCCGAGTTCATGCGCGACAATCTCGCGATGCAGACCAACGTCATCGATGCCGCCTACCGTCACGGCACGCGCAAGCTGACTGTTTCTGGGCTCAAGCTGCATCTACCCGAAGCACGCGCCGCAGCCGATGAACGAGGACTGCCTGCTCACCGGGCCGCTCGAGCCCACCAACGAGTGGTATGCGATCGCCAAGATCGCCGGGCATAAAGATGTGCCAGGCCTATCGGCGGCAGTACGGCTTCGACGCCATCTCCGCTGATGCCGACCAATCTCTACGGACCGGGCGACAACTTCAGCCTGGAGAATTCGCACGTCCTGCCGGCGCTGATGCGCAAGATTCACGAGGCCAAGACATCGGACAGCAAGTCGGTCGTGGTCTGGGGCACCGGCACGCCGCGCCGCGAGTTCCTGTACGTCGATGACCTGGCCGATGCCGTCGTGTTCCTGACCGAGAGCTACTCGGGCGCCGGACCCATCAATGTCGGCGTGGGCACGCGACGTCACGATCAAGGAGCTCGCCGAACTGATCGGCCGCATCATCGGATACCAGGGTGAGCTGGTTTTTGACACTTCAAAGCCTGACGGCACACCCCGCAAACTGCTGGATGTCGGGCGACTGCGCGCGCTAGGGTGGCAAGCCAGCACCACGCTGGAGGCGGGATTGCGCGCCACCTACGACTGGTTTCTCGCCAACGAATCTCAGCTGCGCCGCTGAGAATTCCCGCCTTGCGGGGGTCGGGCATCGTGCCGGTTACGGGAGCAACACCGTGGAGCCCAGGGTCTGGCGCGACTCGAGCATCTCATGGGCGCGCGCGGCGTCTTTCAACGCCAGGCGCAGACCGATGTGCACGCGGATCTTCCGATTCTTGATCATGGCGAATAATTCCCGCGCTGCCGTACGGCGCTCGGAGGGGCTCGGCCAGGTAGTCACCGGAGGTCGGACGCGTCAGGAACAGGGAACCGCGACGCATCAGTTCCAGAGGTGCCACGGGCGGCACCGCGCCGGAGGCGTTGCCAAAGGTCACCATCAGGCCCCGCGGCTTTAGGCAATCGAGACAGGCCATGAAGGTGTCCTTGCCGATCCCGTCGTAGACCACATCGACGCCCTTGCCCTGCGTCAGCTTTCTGACCCGCTCGGCCAGATTCTCGTATCCGACCAGCACCTGATTGCATCCATGCCGCTTGGCGATCTTCGCTCTTCTCGGCGCTCCCGACCACCCCGATCACCCGCGCTCCCAGGGCGCGGATCCATTGACTCACGATCAGCCCCACACCTCCGGCCGCCGCCGGTAGCAGCACCACGTGGCCCCGCTTGACCTTAAAGGTCCGTCGCACCAGCGACCAGGCGGTCAATCCCTTCAACAACACGGCCGCGGCCTGCTCGTCCGATATGCCCCGTGGCAACTTTATGGCATCAGCCGACGCCAGCAGGCGCTGCTCGGCGTACGCGCCCGGGACATTCAGGCTATAGCCCACGCGATCGCCCACCTTGAAGCCGCGCACCCGCGGACCCAACGCCGTAATGACGCCCGCGGCCTCAAAACCGATCCCGGTAGGCAGCGGGCGCGGATACAAGCCCGTGCGCACGTACACATCGATGTAATCAACGCCGATGGCGGTCTGGCGGATCAATATCTCGCCCGCGCCGGGCGCACCGACGGGCCCTTCCTCCCACTTGAGTCGATCGGGGCCGCCGTGTTCGTAGAGCCGGATTGCTTTAGGCATCGTCGCTGTCCTGTGCTTTGGCTCAATAGAAGTGCCGCGCGCCGGGGGCGCGCTGTCGTACGATCAATGCGAAGTTTAAGGGCTGATCAGTCTCTCCCGGCCAAGGTGTCGGGGCACCAGTACACCGCCACCGGCACTGCATTCTGCCGCAGGATGGCACGAATGGGCATGTCCATTTCAGAGCCCGGCGCCTTGGCGCTTTCATAGACACGCCGCTTGAGCGCGCCGATGATCTGGACAAAAATTCGGCGTGAATGCAGGAGCGCGGCAAGATTCAGACTCAACCGGGCGTGTGGCGCTCTGGGCGGCTTCACGGCAATGCAGCCCGGAGGAGCCTTCGCATCGAGGCCGACGGCAAGCTCGGGCACCCCTGGGAAGAGCGAGGCCACGTGGCCGTCCTCACCCATGCCCAGCACCACGGCATCGAAGGGTCGTGGGATCGCATGCCAGTGCCGCCCAAGCGGCCGCCGGCGCCTGCGGCGGGATCACGCGCATCGTTCTTTAGTCCGACAATTGAGCGGCCGCCGCGTTATGGCGCAGGAGCGAGGCGCGCACATGGCTCTCGTTGCTGTCGGCATCGTCGGTCGGCGACCCAACGTTCATCGGCCAGAGTGATCCGCACCCGTGACCAGTCGAGCCGCTGTCGCGCAAGTTGCGCGTACATTGGGTATGGGGTGCTGCCCCCCGAGACCACCAGGCTCGCCGAGCGGCCTTAGGTCGCAGCGCTTCGGACAGATGCGCCGCAATGGTCGCTGCGAGGTTGGCGGCCTGAGCGGCGCGATCGGCATCCTCTACTTCGCGAAGTTCAGGATTCATCTCGCCACGCGTAGCCGTCGCGCCCGATCAGCGCCGTGGCGGCCGCCGGGCCCCAGCTGCCTGCGGCGTAGCTCTTGGGTTGATCTCCGCTATTGAGCCAACCGCCGCGAATCGGGTCGATCCAGCTCCAGGCGGCATCGAGCTCGTCGCGGCGCATGAACAGCGTCAGGTTGCCCTTTACGACGTCCATCAGCAGACGCTCGTACGCGGACATGGGGCGCTCCCGGAAACTTTCGGCCAGATCGAGGGCCAGGCTCACGGGCCGCAGGCGCATGGCATCCCCGGGCGCCTTCGCCAGGACCGTCAGCGTCACGCTTTCGTCCGGCTGCAGGCGAATGACGAGCTGGTTGGGCGCCTCACGCGGACGGTCCGGAAAGATCGCCAGCGGCACATCATCAAAGGTGATGGCGATCTCGGCCAGCTGCTGCGGCAGGCGTTTGCCGGTGCGCAGGTAGAACGGCACCCCAGCCCAGCGCCAGTTGTCGATCTCGGCCTTGAGTCGCCACGAAGGTTTCGGTGGTGCTGTCCGGCGGCGACCTCCGGCTCGTCCACATAGCCCGGACCGAAGCGCCGCCGACATTGCCGGACCGGTATTGCCCGCGCACGGTCTTCAGACCTCGACGCACCCGGCGTCGATCGGGCGCAGCGCGCGCAGCACCTTGAGCTTTTCATCGCGCACCGCGTCCGCGCCGGAACTGGCCGGCGGCTCCATCGCCAGAATGCACAGCAGTTGCAGCATATGGTTTTGCACCATGTCCCGCAGCGCGCCGGTCTCATCGTAGAACCGGCCGCGACCCTCGACACCGAGCTGCTCGGCGACGGTGATCTGCACGTGACGGATGCGCCCGCGGCGCCACATCGGCTCGAACAGCGCGTTGCCGAATCGCAGCGCCAGCAGGTTCTGCACCGGCTCCTTGCCCAGGTAGTGATCGATACGATAGATCTGCTGCTCGCTGAAACTCCTTCCCACCTGCTCGTTGATCCGCGCCGCCGATGCGCGGTCTGTGCCGAGCGGCTTTTCGAGCACGACGCGCGAGTTGGGCGTGACCACCTGGGCGGCGGCCATGTTGGCCGCGGTAGCGATGTAGAGGCTCGGGGATGTCGACAGGAACCAGACCCGCAGCTGCGCGTCGCGATCCGTGATTCGCGCTTTGAGGGCCTTGAAGTCCTCGACGCGTGTCGCGTCGAGTTTTTGATAATCCAGACAGGCCGCAAAAGCATCCCATTGGGATTCGCTGAACTGCGCGCCCGGAAGATGCCCGCGGGCGTGTTCCAGCGCTCGAGCGATGTACTGCGCACGTGTCAGTGCGCTGCTGGCGGCCGCCATGATGCGGGAGCGCGAGTCAAACTGGCCGGCGACAAATCGCTGGTACAGGGCTGGGATGAGCTTGCGCATGGCCAGATCGCCGGTGCCCCCCAGGAGCACGATCTCAAATGGTTCGACCGCCTGCAATGCGCACCTCGTCTCAGGGCCAAAAAAAATGCCTCGCAATAGCAAAACTACCATATACGCAAGACCCGTCCCTCCCCTCGCGAGGGCACCACGCACCGCAAATGCCGCGCAGGCGGCCCATACTGCGGCGTTGCAGACACTGTCTGGCGGAGCGCCGCGGCGGCCGCGTGCACGCGGCGCCCGACTCCTGTTAGGCTGCGCACATGGGGGCATGGTCGCGAAAATCGATCGAAACACTGCGTGCTGAAGCGCACGGGGGCGACACTCCCGCACTTCGCCGCTCCCTCGGGATCCTCAATCTCACCGCTTTTGGCGTCGGCAACACGGTCGGTGCCGGCATATTCGTACTGACCGGCACGGTCGCCGCGCTCAACGCGGGACCCGCCGTAACGCTGTGCTTCCTGCTGGCCAGCATCGCGTGCTTTTTCGCCGGACTGTGTTACGCCGAGTACGCCTCGATGGTCCCGGTGGCCGGCAGCGCCTATTCCTACGCCTACGTGACCTTTGGCGAACTGGTCGCCTGGATCATCGGCTGGTGCATCATGTTCGAGTACCTGTTCTCGGCCTCACTGGTCGCGATCAGCTGGTCGGGTTACGTGACCTCCGCGCTCGGTGATCTGGGTTTGCACATTCCGGCGGTATTGGCCAACGCGCCGCTGCGCGCCGACGCCACAGACCACATCATCCGCACCGGCGCGTGGATTAACCTGCCGGCCGTGCTGGTCACGCTGGCGTGCACCGCACTTTTGATCGCGGGCACGCAAAAATCGGCGATGGTCAATTCGGTCATCGTCGTGGCCAAGGTGCTGGCTATCCTGGTTCTGGTCGTCGCGTGCCTCCCGCACATCGACACGCGTCTTTGGCATCCGTTCGTGCCGCCGAACGCCGGCAAGACCGGCCACTTTGGCTGGTCCGGGGTACTTCGGGGGGCGGGAATCGTGTTCTTTGCGTACATCGGCTTTGACGGCGTCTCCACGCTGGCCGAGGAAGCCAAGAACCCGCAACGGACCATGCCCATGAGCCTGGGACTTTCGCTGCTGATCTGCACGGCACTGTACGTGGCCGTCAGCCTGGCCGTAACCGGCATCGCCGACTATCACCTGCTCAACGTCCCCGATCCGCTCTACCAGGCCCTGAGCATGGCCCACGCCAATCTCAGCTGGCTGAAGGTGCTGGTGGCTGTCGTGGCCGGTTTCGGGTTGATCCCGGTGATCCTGCTGAGCCTGCTGGGCCAGGTGCGGATTTTCTATGCCATGGGCCGAGACGGTTTGCTCCCGCCAGCGCTCTCGCGCTGCAGCCAGCGCTTTCAGACCCCGCACATCGGTACGCTCGTGACCGGAGCGGCCTCCGCACTGATCGCGGGGTTCTTTCCGCTCGACCTGCTCGGAGAGTTGATCTCGATCGGCACGTTGATGGCCTTCGCGATCGTGTGCCTGGGGATCATCATCCTGCGCCGGCGCATGCCCGAGGCTCCGCGCCCGTTTCGAGCACCCTGGGTTCCGGTGATCCCCGTGCTCGGGGTGCTCAGCTGCCTGGTGCTGATGGTGTTTCTGCCCCTGAGCACCTGGGTGCGGTTGGCGATCTGGCTGGCGATCGGCTTTCTGATCTATTTTGGCTACGGGCGCAAGCATTCGAAGTTGAGCCTCGCGCGCTAGCGGAAAGGCGCGCCATGCGACGTCGCACGTTCATCCAACTGGCGCTGGCCGGCACCGCGGGCGGCGCATTTGAGAGCTCCTGGGCGCGAGAGCGCCCGCTGCGCGTTGGCGTCGTGGGCGCAGGGATTGTCGGCGCCTCGATCGCCTATCACCTCGCCGAAGCCGGCGCGCAGGTGACCGTCTTTGAAAAGACGGCTCCCGCGGCAGGCGCCACGCGCAACTCCTTCGCATGGGTCAACGCCTTTGTCGCCGATGCGCACTATCGGGCGGTGCGTTTGCAGAGCCTGCTCGCTTACCGTGAGCTGGATCGCCGGCTGGCGCTTTCGATCACCTGGGGCGGGTACCTGAACTGGGCCAGCGACGCCTCGCAGGCGCAGATCGTGCGCGCCAACGCGGCCCAGCTGGAAGGAAGCCCCTTCCCTGCGGTCTCCCTGGGCGCGGCGGACGTGGCGGCGCTCAGCCCCAACCTCGCCCCCGGCCCGATCAGTGCGGCCATTTATTCAGCGATCGACGGTCACCTCGATCCCGTCCATGTGACACAGCGATTTTTGGCGGCTGCCCGGGCGCAGGGCGCCACGCTCCAATGCCCGTGCGAGCTTCGCAAGGTGGAGCTGCGGCAGGGCCGGCTCACAGGCGTGATCACCAGCCGCGGAAGCGTTGCGCTCGACCGCCTGGTCGTGGCCGCGGGCGTCGACACCCCGCGCCTGTTGGCCCTTTGCGGCTTTACGCTGCGACTCCGGCATGCCCCGGGGATCCTCGCGCACAGCGCCGCGCATCCGGAGCTGAGCCGCATCATCCACGATGCGCCTGGGGGTTTGAGCTTTAAGCAAATGGCCGATGGCCGCATCGTCGGCACCGACGCCCCGGAGCCACCGGACCTGCCCGTGCATGCCGGCATCCGGTCAGGTCCTATGGATTTTCCGGACGAGGCCCTCAGGGCCATGCACGGGAACCGGATTCTCGGCAAGATCGCCGCCTTCCTGCCGGGCGCGCGGGATGCGCGCCTGGAATGGTTATCGCTCGGTTTTCGGCCGATGCCCCTGGATGAGTACCCGGTGGTCGGAGCCCTGCCGGCCACCCCGGACGTTCACGTCGCGGTCACGCACAGTGGCGTCACGCTCGCCCCGATCCTGGGACGCTGGATGAGCGCTGAGGTCATGGATGCGATGCGCGTTGAGGCGCTCGCACCCTATCGCCCCGAAAGGTTTGCCGGCTCCGCCTGACCGCGCGGGGCGAATGTGCCCGGGGACCGCGCCAGCGCGAGTCAGGTCATCAGCAGCCGGACGCCGACCACCACCAGCAGGACCGCGATCGCGGTCCGGAGCACGCTCTCGGGGATTTTGCCCGTCAGGAGCGAGCCCAGAACAATGCCGGGAATCGATCCAATCAACAGGTTCCCGAGGAGTGAAAAATTAACGTTGCCCATCAGCATGTGCCCGGTTCCGGCCACTATGGTCAGCGGGATGGCATGCACGATGTCCGTGCCCACCAGGCGGGCCGGCTTCATTCGCAGCGGATAGATGTACAGCAACATCGCCGTACCCAGCGCTCCGGCGCTGACCGAAGTGAGCGTCACCAGAAAGCCCAGGATCGCCCCCGCCAGCATGGTCAGGGGCGGCTGCAAATAAAGAAACTGCCGCGGCGCGGCCTTGCGGAGCGTGGCCGCGTATCGGTGCACGCGCCCCATAAACAGCATCGCCACGGAGGTCACCAACAACACGCCGCCCAGTGCGATCAACACGAAGCGCGGCTTGCTCTGGGCAATGCCGGTTTGGTGCATCCAAAGCAAGGTCACCACCGCCGTGGGGATGCTTCCGAGCCAAAGGCGGCGCAGCACCTGCCAGTCCACGCTGCCCTTGTGCTGGTGGACCGAGCCGCCCACCATCTTGGTGACGGCCGCAAACCACAGGTCCGTGCCCACGGCCGAGGCCGGAGCCACGCCAAACAACAGCACCAGGATCGGAGTCATCAGCGAGCCGCCGCCGACGCCGGTGAGGCCCACCATGATGCCTACGCCAAACCCGGCAAAGGTATTGAGCCAATTCATGCAGCGATCCTTAGGTACTTAAGCGCAGGCGGCGATTCGCCCGGTCGCGGCCCGGATTGTCGTGCAGCGTGCAGCGCCGATCGCACCACGCTGATCGGACTTGTCGACATGCACTGCAAACCCTCTGTCAAAAAAAACTCGGCTAGCGGTTCCGTTGTGCGGACTACCTTAGCACCTTAGTTTCCAATTTAGAGAGACCCACGCCGGTTTCTGCGAATACTGCCGTCGTGTAGGAATTATGTAAGTCAATCTTAATCCCCCGGACCGATCGGGGATCGGGGCGTGCGTGCGGTGGACATAAAGCGGGCCATTGACCGCAGGTGATGTGACACGCGTCTCGCCGCAATGGAATAAGCGGGTCCCGGTTCAGGTGCCCAACGGGCGGACGGGCCACCCAAAAGAAAGGCCGACTGCCGCATCTTGACGATGAGGCAGTCGGCCCAGTACGGGGACCCGCGACTTACTTAGAAGTGTTGCTCGAACTTAATACCAAAGTACTGCGGCTTGACCGGATACACGCGCGGATGCGATACGCAGTAGCCGAGGAAGTCATTGCACTGCGCGAAGCGATTGATTTCACCGCGCTCATCAAACGCATTCTGGATGAATGCCTGCAGCTGCCAGTTATTCCGTCCAAAGCCCGTCGAGAAATCGAAGGTCGTGAAGGCCGGTGAATCACCCATGGCCAGGGCGATGGGCTCCTGCAGATCGTTCCGGGTCGAACTCTGGTGGAACACCGATCCTTGCACGAAGCTGTCGAAATCCGCCGCCTTGAAGCTGTAACGGGCGGTAAAGTTGCCCTTCTCTTTGGGAGTCACGGGCAAGCGCGCCCCCACATTGGCTACGGCTTCGTCGGCGGGGCAGCTCGTGCTGACCTGTCCGGTGACCCGGTCGGCATTGCAGAACTGGGTGGTGGTCTTGGCATCGACGTAAGTGCCGGACAGGGATAGCGTCAGGTGCTCCATGGCCAGCCAGCTCAACTCACCCTCGATGCCCTTGGACTCGGCATCGCCCACGTTCAGGATCGAAGTGATGCCGTTCAGGCCTTGTATGCCCAGCTGAACGTCAGTCCACTTCTCCCAGAACAGCGCGCCATTAAAGCGGAAGGTGTTCTGAGCCCAGGAGGTCTTCCAGCCCAACTCGTAGTTGGTCAGCTTGTCCGGGGTGTAGGGAACGATGCCCACGCGCCGGTTGTTGCCGCCCGGGCGGTACCCGGTTGAATAGGTCGCGTACACCATGCGTTCGGGATCGAACTGGTACTGCAGGTTGACCCGATGGGTCTCGCCGCTGTCGGTCACGCGCTTGTCGGTGTTGATGCAGGGGCGCCGGTCGTCGTTCGTCGAGGGCGCAAAGCAGTTGGCTTCACCGTTGGTGAACCGGCTGTTGTACCCAAAGAAGCCAAACAGCGTGTTGTCCACCCAGAAGTAGCGCATTCCGGCGCTCAGCTTCAGCGCATCGGTAATGTCGAAGGTCGCATCACCAAAAACCGCCTTGTCACGATCGATACGGTCCTGCGCCGAGACGTACAGCGAGTCGGGCGCCGTCCGGTCACCTCATACGCCGGGGGCAGATCGTCGACCCGGAACTGCACCTCGATGTTGTCGGTCTGGTGCTGCGCGTAGGCGCCCACCAACCATCGGAAGCGCTGATCGTTGGGCGAGGTCAGCCGGATCTCGTTGGTCAGCTTGGTGTAGGTGTCCCAGTTCCACGTGTACTGCGTCGGGTCCTGGTTACCCAGAGGGCCAGGCGCGTTCGGGCCGCTCGGATAAAACGCCGTATAGCCGTAACCGTACTGGTCGTAGGCGATGGTGTAACCGGTGTAGTCGATCTTGTTGTTGACCTGGCGCCGGAAGTAGCCGCCCGAATAGAGCAGGTCCAGGTTGCCGATCTTGCCCTGGATGGTCAGCGCCGTCTGGTACCAGCTGTCCTTGTTGTAATCCGGCCTGAAGTCCGTGAGTTGCAGGTCGCCCACCTTCGGATCAAAGATGAACGCGCCGTCCGTCTTGGAATACTGGTACAGGTACATCGGCGTGATGGACCAGGTGTCGGCGAAATCGAACTTCGCCGTGGCGCGGGTACCGTAGGTATCGATGGAATTGAAATTATTCTTCACCCGGGGAGCGTTGTTGACCGTTATGGGGTGCGCCACGGTGTTGTCCGCATTGAGGCGCTGGTAGGTCAGTGACGCCGGGACGTTGCTGATGTAGCCGCCATCATGCGTGTAATAGCCGACCAGTCGCACCGCCGCCTTATCGGCCAGAGGCACGTTGACGTAGCCTTCGAAGGATCCACCGCCATCGCCCTTGCCATACTTGGTGGCCTGCACGTCGTAGCTGGCCGAAAACTTCGACGGGTCCGGCTTGTTGGTGATGATGCGCAAGGTGCCCGACAGCGAGCTCGCACCGTACAAGGTGCCCTGCGGACCGGCCAGCGCTTCCACGCGCTGGATGTCATACATATGGATATCGAGCGAGCCGGCGATGGTCGTCACCGGAGTTTCGTCGAGGTACATGCCCGTGGCCGGAACTGAGCCGGCGTGCAGTCCGTCGCCGCCGCTGGCAATGCCGCGGAAATAGAGCTGCATCTGGCCGGGCCCGAGCGACTGGTAGCTCACGCTCGGCAGCAGTTTGGCAAAGTCATCGAAGGTGGCGACCTGGTGCTGGTCCAGCTGTTCGGTGCCGAGCACCGTCAGACTGATGGGCACTTTCTGCAGGTCTTCGCTGCGCTTCTGGGCGGTCACGATGACTTCTTCAAGTCCGATGACCTCATTCCCGCTGCTGGGGGCCTGTTGCGCGTATGCAACATTCGTACATGCAAACACCGCGGATGCCAGTGGCATACCCGCCCATTTGGCAGCAGATTGCTGCAGCTTTCGCCTACGGCTCCGAGTCATCGCAACTACCCCCTGTTTGGCGTTTTATGTCGACCCTCGAAGTGGAGTGTATGCCACAGAGTGAAAAATTCAAACATTTGGGACGGCGGGATAGGCCGGAAGCACCGGACCGAGGGCGGCCTGCAGCGGCTGAAGCCACGGCTCGTAGTGACGCCACTGGTCCAGGCCATCGCGAAATATCGGTTTTCGTACCTGATAAGCGCTCGCGGTTCGGACCGAGCGTTCAGTCTGATGGAACTGGAGGCAGCTCTCTTCAAACGGCAAGCCGCAATAGCTCAGCAAGCGCCGGATCTCTCCTTCGGTGTCCTCGATCATCTGTTCGTAGAAAACGCGGTGGATCTTGCCGGGCAGCACGCGGTCCATGTGCGCCATGAGTTCGCACGTAGCTGCCGTAGTAGCGCCCGATGTCCTCCAGGCTGTAGGTGAAATGCTGCCCGCGCGCGAAATGCTGCTTGATAGTCCGAAAAACAACAGGCCAGCGGATGGCGCCGGGCGTCGATGATCTTGGCGTTCGGCAAAATCAGATGGATGAAGCCGACGTGCATCCAGTTGTTGGGCATCTTGTCGATGAAGAAAGGGCGTCCGGTCTTGCGCTGGATCCGGGTCTCGGCAAGGTACCGCTCGCCCAGCTCGCGGCACCGTTCTGCACTCAGCTTCGCGAGCGCTTGGGGGTAGAGGGAGAGTTCGTCGTAGAACTTCCGCCCGCTCAGTTCACGCGACATGTTGATCACGTTCTGCAGCTCCATGGTGCCCTCCACCTGCGAGTGGCTGGCGAGGATCTGCTCGATCAGCGTGGAACCGGAGCGGGGCAGCCCGACGATGAAGATCGGATCCTGGGCGGCGGATCCAAAGCCGGCGCGCTGCGTCGAAGAACTCCGTGGAAAACAGCTCTTTCGAACGCTGCACCAGGGTATCGGTCTCTTCGGGCTCGTAGTACACCCCGGCGCGTCGCAGGCGGTTACCCTCGGAGTAGTGTTCGAAGACTGGCCGCGTAGTCCTGTGCGTCCTCAAGGGCCTTGCCCAGGGCAAAATCGAAATGGAACCGGTCTTCGTCGCCCAGATCCTTGCGCTCCAGTTGCGCGCGCATCGCCTGCAGCTCCTCGGGCGCTGAAGCGGAAGGTCTTCAGGTTCGCCAGGCTCCAGTAGGCCTCACCCAGGTTGGGCGCGATACCCAGGCTCCGGCGGTACGCGCGGATGGATTCCTGCTCGCGGCCTGCGGCGCCCAGCGCGTGGCCGTAGCTCGAGCCAGATCTTGGCGTTGCTCGGGTTGCGGGCCAGCACCTGGGCGTAGGTCTCGATCGCTTCCCGATAGTCGCCAATCCGCGCCAGCACCACGGCCAGTGAATTGAGATAGGCCGGATTTCTGGGCTCATTCTTGAGCACTCGCTGGAGCTCGCGGAGGCCTCTTCGGGTTGATCGCGCCGGTACAGGACCAGAGCGTAGTTGTGACGTGCGGCGTCAAAGCTCGGGGCGAGCTCAAGGCAATGCTCCAGCAACTTCTGCGCGTCACCCAGTCGGCCCAGACGGGCGCCGACCTCGGCGAGCATGCGCAGGGCCGCCACGTCGGTCGGAAACTGCAGCAGGTGTTGCCTGAGGAGCTTTTCGGCTTCCGGGATCTGATTTTCCAGCAGGGCCGTCGCGGCGCTTTGCAGCCGTGGATCCCGGGTTGAAAGCTCAAGCTGGCGCGTATAGGCCCGATCGGACCCGGGCCCATCGCCCTGGGCCGAGAGCAGATCGCCCAGCGCCCGCCAGGCGTCGGGCAGGTCGGGTTTGAGTGCCACCGCGCGTCGCAGTGCCTCGATTCCCGCCGCGTGATCGCCCGTTTCGCCCAGCGCCACGCCCAGCTCGGAATGCGCCGCGGCCCACCGGTGCTGCGCATCGGTCAGGCCCTTGAGCGTGCGCACCGCTTCCTCGAGGTCTCCGGTCAGGCGCTGTGCCCGGCCGAGCATCAAGGTCGCGACCGGATGGTTCGGTGCCGCTTTGAGGATCTCCCGGGTCTGTTCGAGCGCCAGGACCGGATTGCTCCCCAGGAGCTGGCCTGCGTGCTGGAGCGCAACCGCGATCGTTCCGGTGGGTTCGGCTGCGCTGTTCATGCCCTATTCTCGATCAAGGGACGGTCCGCTGCCAATGTCAGGGGCGAATCGACGGCTTTTACAGTCAAGTCCCGCCGCCCGCACTCGGCGCCAACGCGGTTATTCGTGATCCCCGAGCTTTGCGACTTCGCTTATTCCGACATAAACAAGCGCTTAAATCGCGTATACAGCTTTTGCTTGTCGCCAGGGATGCGATTCGCTGAGCTGGGGCACCTAAGCCGTGCCAGCACTTTGAGCGCGGGTCCGAGGCGGTCAAGCTTTGGAAAACTACACCGACTGGGGCTCGCATGCGAAGTTCGGTAGTGTCTCGCGCCGCCGTTCAGGGAATCGGTCTTGCCATCGCGGCAATACTGGGGACCTGGCTGTGTGTGTCCGCCGCGAGGCAGCCCCTCGATGCCGAAACGCTGCTGCTTTCGGTCTCCGAATTGCACTCGCAGGCCTCGGAAGCCCAGGAACTGCTTGTCCAAGCCTCGCGCCAGGATGTGGCCGAGCGCTTCGCACGGGCGCATTTTGCGCAGCTGGAAGAAAAATGTTTCCTCGGTTCGCGAAAGCCTCGCTAACGCGAGCGCGGCGCCCTGTCGTGCGCGACGACAGACGCGCGGCGGCCCGGTACGCGGCAGAGCTTGAGACGCTCCTGGGACCCCTGACAGATACCGACCTGATGTCGGACCGAGCGGACACCGCAGAGATACGCCTTGACGGATTGAAGGCCCGCATCGTCGAACTTGAAAAGAACCTTCGGGACGGTGCCCGGTGAACAAGTTCCTGGAATTGTTCCTCGGCATCCTCACCGCCATGGGCGGGTTTGTTGAGATCGGGGAGCTCACGTTCGCGATCAACACCGGAAGCAAGTTTCATTACCAGCTGCTTTGGCTGGTGCTGGTCGGGACGGTGGGAATCATCGTGTATTGCGAAATGGCCGGACGCATCGCCGCGGTACGCCAACAACCGGTTTTTAACCTGATCCGCGAGCGCACCGGATTTAAGGCAGGCCTGCTCACTCTGGTTGCGGCAAATCTCGTCAGCCTGCTGACCTGCGCGGCGGAGGTAGGCGCGATTGCGATGCTCTGGCAGTTGATGAGCGGTTGGCCCTACCGGGCGCTGATCCTCATTGCGCTGGCCTTCTTCCTGCTGGTGGTGTGGTTCTTCAAGTTCTCGTGGATTGAGAGGGTGTTTGGACTGATGGGTCTTCTGATGATCGTGTTCATCGTTACCGCCATCAAACTGCATCCGGACTGGCACCAGGTCGCCGCGGGGTTGGTGCCGGCGGTGCCCCGCCTCGACCCCGGCCAGAACTACGCGCTCTACGGTTATTACGCGGTGGCGATGTTCAGCTCCATCCTGCTGCCGTACGAGACTTATTTCTATGCGTCCGGTGCGATGGAGGACAAGTGGAAACCCTCCGACATCCCGCTCAATCGCATCATCGTGATCCTCGGCTTCAGTCTCGGTGCATTGCTGTCGGCCTCTCTGGTCGTTGTCGGCGCGGCGTGGTTTTCACCGCTGCAAGTCGAGGCTGCGCTTCCCGGTACGTCCGCCCTCGCCGCAGCGGCGGTGTTCGGAAAAGCGGGATTGTTCCTGGCGCTGGCGGGAATGTTTTTCGCCTTCGCCGGAGCCGCGATCGAAAATGCACTGACCTGCGCCTACAATCTGGCGCAGTTTATGGGTTGGCCGTGGGGCAAGTTCCGCACGCCGCGCGAGGCTTCGCGTTTCACACTGTCGTGGATCGGCGTTTTCGTGTTGGCGGCCGCCATCGTCATGACAGGCGTCGATCCGATCGCGGTCGTTGAGTATTCGATCGTGTTTGCGGTCGTGATCCTGCCGCTGACCTACTTGCCGATGTTGCTGATTGCGCAGGACCGAAGAGTCATGCGTCGGCATGCCAACGGCCGATTCGCATCGGTCATGGGCTGGTCCTATTTCGTGCTGATCTGCGTGGCGGCCGTGGCGGCGATCCCGCTGCTGGTTGCCACCCATGGAGGCCGGGGATGACCAGCGGGAATCTGGATCTGGTCCGTGAGTTGCTCGATCACGAGATCGTGGATGTTGATGGTGTGCCCTGCGGGATGGTCGATGATGTCGAACTGACCGGGGCGCCGGGAGAACGCTGCACTGTCACCGCCCTGTGGGTCGGCCCGGGCGCTTGGGGCCCGCGGCTCCCGGCGCTGCTGGCCGCCGCCACGGCCTGGTTGGCGGGCACGCGCCGGGTCCGCGTTCCGTGGCAGGAGGTCACGCGCGTGGATGAGCGCGTGGAATTGCGCTCATCGGCCACCGCGCTGGGCCTTGGGATCGCCGATCGCCGCGTCGGCCGGTGGCTTCGCTGGGTACCGGGACATGATCAGGCTGACTGAGCTGTGCGGCATGCGCGTGCGGACCACCGAGGGGGTGGACCTCGGCCGTGTCTGGGACGTACGATGCCAGCAGGATTCGGGCGGATGCGTCGTGGGGGCGGTGCTGTGCGGGTCCGCCGGTCTCTTGGAACGGATCGGAGTTAGAAAAAGAGTGCCCAGGCAGATCCGATGGACTGCGGTGGCCAGGATCGAAGGGAAGATTCTGATCGTGCGACCCACACGAGTCGATACCCACTAAGCATGCGCGCCTTCGCCCCCCTAACGCCGGGCCTGCTTTGTATGTCCGCCTTGATGCTGGCGTTCCCCGGAGTGTCGTCTGCGGCCTCCCTCACCGCGCCGAAGGCGAACAGCGGAGCCGAATGGACGATGGCGGCCGGCGACTATGCGAGCACGCGCTACAGCGCGCTCTCAACCATCGATACTTCCAACGTCGCACGGCTCAAGGTCGAGTTCACCTTCTCCACCGGCGTCGATCGCGGCCAGGAAGCCGCGCCGATCGTGGTCGGCAGCACGATGTACATCGTCGCGCCGTTTCCGAACACCGTGTTTGCGCTCGATCTGTCCAAGCCCGGCGCGCCGCTGAAGTGGAAATACGAGCCCAAGCCGGAAGCCGCCGCGCAGGGCGTGGCCTGCTGCGATGTGGTCAATCGCGGCGGCGTGTACTGGCAGGGCCAAGTTCATCTTCAACACGCTCGACGGCAACACCGTCGCGGTCGACGCGGCCACCGGCAAGGAGCTTTGGAAAGACCACGCTCGGCGACATCAACAAGGGCGAGACCATCACGATGGCGCCGCTGGTGGTCAAGGGCAAGGTGCTGGTCGGCAACTCCGGCGGCGAGTTCGGCGTGCGCGGCTGGATCGCCGCGCTCGACGCCGGCAGCGGCAAGCTTGCTGTGGAAGGCGTACAACACCGGCCCGGACGCGGACGTGCTGATCGGCGCGGACTTCAAGCCGTTCTACGCCGGCGACCGCGGCAAGGACCTCGGCGTCACACCTGGCCGCCGGAGGCGTGGAAGATCGGCGGCGGCACGGTCTGGGGCTGGATCTCCTACGACCCGAGCTCGAACCTGATCTACTACGGCACCGGCAATCCGGGACCGTGGAATGCCGACCAGCGTCCCGGCGACAACAAGTGGACCTCGGGCATGTTCGCGCGCGATCCCGACACCGGCACAGGCGCGCTGGTTCTACCAGTTCAGTCCGCACGATCTGTACGACTACGACGCGGTCAACGAGAGCCTGCTGCTCGACCTGCCGGTGAGCGGCGCGCAGCGCAAGGTGATCGTGCGCCCCGAGCGCAACGGCTTCATCTACGTGATCGATCGCGCGACCGGCCAGGTGCTTTCGGCCGATCCCTTCGGCTACGATCAACTCGATCCAGCGCATCGACCTGAAGACCGGCGCCCGATCTACAACCCCGACAAGCAGCCGCGCACCGGGCCGCACCACCCGCGGCAATCTGTCCGGCCTCGCCCGGCGCGAAGGACTGGAATCCTTCGGCGTTCTCGCCGCGCACGCGGCCTGGTCTACATCCCGCACATCAACCTGTGCATGGACTGTCGAGCCGTCCGAGGTGAACTACATCGCCGGCACGCCCTACGTCGGCGCCGAGCAGCGCATGTATGCCGGTCCCGGCGGCAATCGCGGCGAGCTGCACGGCCTGGGATCCGGTGCGGCGGCGCGCGGCATGGGAAGATCAAGGAGGACCTGCCGCTGTGGAGCGGCGCGCTCGCCACGGCGGGCGACCTGGTGTTCTACGGGACGATGGACGGCTGGTTCAAGGCGGTCGATGCGCGCAGCGGCGCACTGAAGTGGCAGTTCAAGACCGGCTCGGGAATCATCGGCCAGCCGGTCAGCTATCGCGGCCCGGACGGTCGCCAGTACGTCGCGGTGCTGTCGGGCGTGGGCGGCTGGGCCGGCGCGATCGTGGTCGGCAAGCTCGATCCCGCGCGACACCACCGCCGGCGCCGGCTTCGTCAATGCGACGCGTGACCTCAAGGACAAGACCGGACCCGGAGGGACGCTGTATGTGTTCGCCCTGCCGCAATAAGCGCGTTGCGCGCCGTCTGCTGGTGGCGCTGTTGTCGCTTGGCCGCGTCGCCGGCTGCGAGCGCGAGCAGTCGCGAGTACCAGCCGGCGCCGCCCACCGCGCAAGCCGCTCGACGCGCTGCGCGTGATCGACGCTGCAACCGGCGCAGCGCTGGCCGACCACGGCCGATCCGCGCGGCCCGCACTACGAGAAGCAACGCCTACCACATCAACCGAGGGCAGCCGCTGTATCACACGGCTTCAACTGCAACGGCTGCCACGCCAACGGCGGCGGCGGCATCGGGCCGGCGCTGATGGACGCCGAGTGGCGCTACGGCGGGAGCATCGAGCAGATCCACGCCACGATCCTGCGAGGGCCGCCCGAACGGCATGCCCTCGTTCCGCGGCAAGATCACCGACGCACAGATCTGGCAGGTCGCCGCCTACGTGCGCGCGCTGTCGGGCAACGTGCCGCAAGGACGCCGCGCCGAGCCGCCGCGAGGGCATGGCGGCGACGCCGCCGCTCGACCGCATTCCGGCGAGCCGGTCCGGAACGGCGAACGACCGCCGGAACGGTGCCCGCGCCGTGACCGGCAGGCGCAGCGGTCGCTCGCCTGCGCGGCCTGGGCCGCGACACTGAGCGGCTGCAGACCATGTGCAGTCGACGCTCAGTCGCCGCAGGCGAGCAGGGCCTGCAACATCGAGCGCTCTGGAATCTGATGTGGCGGTGTGCGTACCGGTGTACGTGCTGGTGCTCGCCGCACTGGCGCTGGCGCTGCACCGGCCAGCCGAACGCCGCGCGCCAGCACTGCAAGGCACGATCGCGCGATGCGCGCGCGGGCCTGCTGGACTGGTCGTCTGGTGATCGCGGCCTGCTCACGCGTGCTGGTCATCAGCGAGCTTCGTCGCCGGACCGGCGCCTGCATCGCGCCCGACGCCGCGATCCGGTGCGCGTGCGCATCACCGCGCGAGCAGTGGTGGTGGCAGGTCGAGTATCTGGACGCGCGACCCGTGGCCAAGCGCTTCACCACCGCCAACGAACTGCACCTGCCCGCGCGGTCGCATGGCGCGGATCGAACTGCGTGTCGGACGACGTCATCCACAGCCTGTGGATCCCGGCGCTCAACGGCAAGCAGGACCTGATTCCCGGGCCGTACGCAACAGAGCTGGCGCTGACGCCGCGCCGGCACCGGCTACTACCGCGGCCAGTGCGCGGAGTTCTGCGGCCTGCAGCACGCGCAGATGGCGCTGACGTGCGGTCGATGACAGGCGGCCTTCGAGCGCGTGGCGCGACGCAGCAGCTCGAGCCCGGTCCGCGCGCCCGTTCGACGCCGGCCGTGCGCGCGGCAAGGAGCTGTTCGAAAGTCGGCGCCTGCGCGATGTGCCACGCGATCGCCGGCACCGACGCCGGCGGCCACACCGGCCCGGATCTGACCCATCTCGCCAGTCGCGCCGGACGCTCGCCGCCGGCGCGCTTCCCGCTGATCGCGCGACTCTGGCAGCGTGGATCGCCGATCCGCAGGCGCACAAGCCCGGGCGCGAACATGCCCGCCGTGCGCCTGACAGCCAGCAGGCGCCAATGTCGTCGATACCTGATGGGCCTACCGTGATCAGGACCGCTGCAACCGATGCGCCCGCCACAGTGCCGCCGCGAGCGAGCAGCTCGCTCGCACCTGGGCCGAACGAGCCCGGGCTTGGTCGGTTGGCTCACCGACCGTCGACCACAAGCGCGTCGCGCCGCCGCTACCTCGTCACCGCGTTGGTGTTCTTCGCGCTCGCCGGCGTGCTCGCGCTGCTGATGCGCATCGCAGCTTGCGCGTCCCGACAACCACGCTCCTGGGGCCCGATCGCTACAACCAGCTGTTCTCGATGCACGGCTCGGCGATGATGTTCCTGTTCGCCGTGCCGGTCATGGAAGCGATCGGCGTCTACCTGGTGCCGCTGATGGTCGGCACGCGCAACGATCTCCTTCCCGCGCCTCAACGCCTTCGGCTACTGGATGTACCTGTTCGGCGGCATCATGATCTTCGTGCGCCTTCTTCGCTCAACATCGGTCCGGAAGCGGGCTGGACCGCCTACGTGCCGCTGTCGGGCTCGGATTTCTCGCCCGGCAAGCGCACCGACTTCTGGGCGCAGATGATCACCTTCACCGAGGTCGCGGCGCTGTGCGTCGCGGTCGAGCTCGTCGCCACGATCATGGCGATGCGCGCGCCGGGCATGTCGCCTCGACCGCATCCCGCTGTTCGTGTGGGCGCTGCTGGTCACCAGCCTTCATGGTGATCTTCGCGATGCCGGCGGTGATGCTCGGCCAGCACCGTTCCTGCATCACCGACCGGCTGGTCGGCACGCACTTCTTCAACCCGGCCGAAGGGCGGCGATCCGCTGCTGTGGCAGCACCTGTTCTGGTTCTTCGGGCATCCCGAGGTCTACATCATCTTCATCCCGGCGCTGGGGATGATCTCGCAGCATCGTCGAGACCTTCACGCGCCGGCCGATCTTCGGCTATCCGGCGATGGTGCTGTCGCTGGTCGCGATCGGCTTCCTGGCCTTCGGGCTGTGGGTGCACCACATGTTCGCGACCGGCCTGCCGCCGCTGGGCAACAGCTTCTACACCGCGGCCAGCATGATGATCGCGATTCCGAGCGGCGTGCAGATCTTCTGCTGGATCGCGACGCTGTGGACTGGGCGCAGCCCGCGCTTCGCCACGCCGCTGCTGTTCGTGCTCGGCTTCTTCGCCATCTTCGTGATCGGCGGCCTGACCGGCGTGATGCTCGCCTCGGTGCCGCTCGACCTGCAGGTGCACGACACCTACTTCGTGGTCGCGCACTTCCATTACGTGCTGATCGGCGGCGCGGTGTTCCCGCTGTTCGGCGCGCTTGTACTACTGGTTTCCGAAGATTCACCGGCCGGCTGCTGAGCGAGCGCCTGGGCAAGCTGGCAGTTCTGGCTGCTCTTCGTCGGCTTCAACGTCACGTTCTTCCCGATGCACTGGCTCGGCCTGGTCGGCATGCCGCGCCGCGTC
Source organism: uncultured Gammaproteobacteria bacterium (assembly GCA_963717335.1). Classification (GTDB taxonomy): domain Bacteria; phylum Pseudomonadota; class Gammaproteobacteria; order Steroidobacterales; family Steroidobacteraceae; genus FEN-1191. Next base: position 27,562 of record CAVQVZ010000001.1, read on the forward strand.
TACACCTACCCCGCCGGGCTGGGCTGGGAGCTGCCCAACCTGGCGGCGACGCTCGGCTCGCTGGATGGTCGCGCTGCGAGCGTGCTGTTGTTCGTCGTCAACGTGGTCTGCGTCGCTGCGGCGCGGCGAGCGTCGCCGGCGACAATCCCTGGGACGCGCCGGACCTGGAGTGGGCCACCAGCTCGCCGCCGCCGCCGTGGAATTTCACGCGACCTGCCGGTCGTCAACAGCCGCGACACCGCTATGGCCGCTCGACGGCCCGCTGCAGGTGATGACGCGGCCTGCGACGACGCGGCGCGAAATGCTGCTGATCGCTCGCCGAGACGCGATCCCGCGACGCGCTGGGGATGCCCCGACCCGAGCATCTGGCCGCTGCTTGCCGCGCTGGCGCTGACGGTGCTGTTCATCTGGTCGATCTTCAGTCCGTGGGGCGTGGTCTGGGGCGCGATCCCGATCGGCATCGCGCTGACCGTCTGGTTCTGGCCCAAGCGGTCGCAACCGAGCCTGGGAGGCGCCAATGAACGCGATTGACGCCTGCCGGTGCGCCCGCCAGCAAGTCGTCGGCGATGTCTCGGGCCTGCCCGACTACATCTTCGGGCCGACCAGCCTCGGCTGGTGGGGCGGTGCTCGGCTTCATGCTGATCGAGGGCATGGGCTTCGTGCTCGCGATCGGGGCGTACTTCTACCTGCATTCCTTACGAGCATCGCTGGCCGCCGGGCCCACGCCGCCGCCTTCGCTGTTCTGGGCCACGACCGTCCTGGTGATCGCGCTGCTGAGCGAGATACCGAACTTCTGGCTGGACCGCGCCGCGCGCGCAACGACTCCGGCCGTGCAATGGGGCTGATCGCGTGACCTCGCTGCGGCCTCGCGCTGCTGGTGGTGCGCGCGTTCGAGTTCAACGACGTTCAACGTGCGCTGGGACGCGAACGCGTACGGCTCGATCGTGTGGGCGCTGCTGCATGCACACCACGCCACATGACCACCGATGTGTACGACAGTCTGCGTGCTGACGTGCTGGTGTTCCTCAAGCCAGTGGACGGCCGCAAGTTCTCCGACGTCGTCCGACAACGCGGTGTTCTGGCATTTCGTCGTGGTGAGCTGGGTCGTCCTTTACGTGATCGTCTACTGGGTGCCGCGATGGGTGTGAACGCGCACGCGGGACAGGCTTTGCGCCCTGGGCGGGGCTGGTCGTCGGCATGGTCGGTGCGGGCCTGCAGCACCAGGGGATCGCCGACGCGCTGCATTTCGACTGCGGACTGCCGGGCGGCGCGCCGATCTTGGAATGGGCATGGCCGTGCTGGGAGCGATCGCGATCGGCGCTCTCGTGTCGTGGCGCCGCGCTGTCGACATCGCCCGCGGTCGGCCTACGCGGCGCTTCGCCGCGCACCTGAGCCTGATGGGCGCGGCGCTTTTCGCGCTCATGGTGCTTGGATGATCCTGGCCGGATCGATTGACCCGGCTGTCGCGGATGAGGATTCGCGCTCCGACTGCCCGTATGCGCCAATCCTTGCGGGGCTCCTGCCCGCGCGGCGCCTTCGCGCATGGGGGTGCGAGCCCCGGGCAGAGCGCTTCGGTTCTTTCGAGGACTGGATGATCTGGCCCTTGGCTGTCGCTCTGCTCTGGTTCCTCGCCGGATATTTCGGTTGAAGCGCGACCTCGCGCCGATGCGCCGCGGCGCGCGGATGCGGCCCGGTTCGCGGCGGGCTGGCTGGTGCTCGCCGCCCTGGCCACGCCGCTGCACGAGGCGGGCGAGCGTTCGTTCGCCGCGCACATGCTCGAGCACGAACTGCTGATGCTGGTCGCCGCGCCGCTGCTGGTGCTGTCGCGACCGATCGGTATCGCGCTCTGGGCCCTGCCCTCCCGCTTCGCGTGAACGTGGGCCGGATGGGCCGCCGTGTGCGCGGCCTTTGGCAATTGCTGATCACGACCCTGGTGGCGACCGCGTTGCAGGCCGCGGCGCTCTGGCTCTGGCACGTGCCCTCGCTGTTCGAACTGGCGCTCGAGCGCCCCCTCTGGCACGTCGCGCAGCACGCCTCGTTCCTGCGTCACGGCCGTGCTGTTCTGGTAGGCGGTGCTGCGCGGCCGTGAACGCCGGCGCCGCTTCGGGGTAGCGATCGGTGCGCTGTTCTTCACCGCGACGGTCAGCGGCGCGCTCGGCGCGCTGATGGCCTTTTCCGCCAGCCCCTGGTACGCAGGCTATGCCGCCAGCGGCGGACGACGCCTTCGGGCTCACGCCTGCCGAGGACCAGCAGCTGGCGGGGCTGTTGATGTGGATTCCGGGCGGGCTGGTGCATGCGGGCGCCGCCTCGTGCTGCTCGCGCGGCGCTTGCGCGTCTCGAAATCGGAAGAGGCCCATGCGATGCCGTAAATTCACCTGCAGCACTGGGATGGGCGGCCAGCCTGCTGTGCACCGCGGCGCGCAGGCCGAGACGGCCTACGTCTCCGACGAGCAGGCGAATGTCGTGCACGTCATCGCCGCGCCGAACTGGAACGAGGTGGCACGCATCCCGGTCGGCCAGCGTCCGCGCGGGATGGTGTTCAGCCCCGACGGCAAGCGGCTGTACGTGGCCTCTGGCAACGACGACCGCATCGACGTCATCGACCTTGCGACACGCAAAGTGGTCGATCAGCTCCCGTCCGGTCCGGATCCGGAACGCTTCGCGATCAGTCCCGACGGGAAGTGGCTGTACGTCGCCAACGAGAACGACAACACGGTCTCCTTCGTCGACATCGCCGGCCAAGAGCATCGTGCGCGAGGTCGCGGTCGGCGCCGAACCGGAAGGCATGGCGGTCAGCCCGGATGGCCGCTGGGTGATCTGCACCTCCGAGAGCGCGAGCCTGGTGCACTTCATCGATGCCAAGACCGCGCGGCTCGTCGACAGCATCCTGGTCGGCACCCGCCCGCGCGATGCGCAATTTACGCGCGATGGGCGGCAGCTCTGGGTGTCCTCCGAGACCCGCGCGACGGTCGCGATATTGGACGTGGCCTCGCGCAAGATCCTGCGCACGATCGACTTCGATGAGGATCCGAACGCACCGGACACCGTGCAGGCGGTGGGCATCGCCCTTGCGCCATCCGGCGACAAGGCCTACGTGGCCTTGGGACGCGGCAACGCCGTCGCTGAGATCGATGCCCACAGCTACGCGGTACTGCGCTACCTGCCGGCCGGATCGCGCAACTGGAGCGTGGCGCTGACCGCCGACCAGTCGCGCCTCTACGCGGCCAATGGCTTGTCGGCCGACCTGACCGTGATCGAGCTGCGCTCGAAGCAGAGCAGAACCATCAAGCTCGGCGGCAAGCCCTGGGGCGTAGTGGTGTCACGATGAGGCGCAATGGTGGCCGCGGCGCTCGGAATGACCTTGTGCATGAGCTGCCAGGCCCGCGAACTGCGCGTGTGCGCCGATCCGAACAACCTGCCGTATTCGAATCAGGCCGGTGAGGGTTTCGAGAACCGGATTGTCGAACTCATCGCGCAGGATCTGGGCGCCACCGTACGTTACACCTGGTGGGCGCAACGCCGCGGGGCGATCCGCAATACACTCAACGCTAAGTCCTGCGATGTGATTCCAGGTATCGCCAGCAGCACCGGTCTGGCAGGCACGTCATCGCCCTACTATCGCTCGAGCTATGTGTTCGTGCGGCGCGCCGACCGCGCCGAGGCCGCCGTGGCGTCACTGGACGATCCCAAGCTGCGCACGTTGCGTGTGGGCGTTCAGCTGGTGGGTGACGACGGCGCCAATACGCCACCGGCGCAGGCGCTGGCGCGCCGGGGCATCACCGACAACGTGCGCGGATACATGGTCTATGGCGATTACCGGGACCGCACCCCGCAATCGGCCATCATCGACGCCGTGGTTAAGGGCGATATCGACGTGGCCGTAGCCTGGGGACCCACGGCCGGATATTTCGCGCACCTGTCCCCCACACCACTGATACTCACGCCGGTGTCGCCTTGGCTGGATGGGCCCCTATCGCCGATGGTGTTTGATATTTCGATGGGCCTGCGCCGGGATGATCGCGCCTTGCGCCGCGAAATTAATGCAGTCCTGGAGCGGCGCAAGCAGGCGATTGACTCCATCCTCGAGCAGTTCGGCGTTCCACTGATATCAGACGCGGCGGCCGGCCCCTCCGGCGCGCCCGCGAGCGATCACCCTCAGGCCGGCAAATAGCGTGATATCGATTAGGGCAAAGAGTAAGAACGCCGGACAGCGCTGATATCGCGCCAAATGGGGTGGACTAAGCACCGATCGTCAGGTGTTTTGGGCTGCAGCCAAGACGCTTGCCCAGCTGGGCGGCCACCACCGAGCGATGACACTTTCGGTAATCACGCTCGTAACAGAGCAGCACCGCGTTACCGGTCAGTGCGTGCGCCAGGGTATCCAATACCGGCCGCTGGCCGGACAGGTACTTGCGGAAGTCCCGAAAGAAAGCCGGCAGGTCTGCGTCTTTGCGAAGTCGATGGCGCAGCGGGCGGGGTGAGCCGAGCGCGCGTGCATGTTGGTAGGCGATACCTGCTTCCGCGAGCGCCGCGGACAATGCATTTTTGGAAAAACCTTTCCGACGCGAGTTGGGCAGCTCTCTGACGTCCACCAGCGTCTGTATACCAGCCGCCTGCAGTGCGGTCACAAGTTCCGCCTGGCTGGCGCCTTCGTAGCCGATCGTAAATAGTTTCCGGCCTCGCCCCGCCACTGCGGACTCCCTTGCGGGCAATGCACCTTACCCGACGTTTAGTCGGCCAGCCATTCTAAAGGTCAAATGTTGGGTCGGGTGGACTGCGTTTTATGGAGCCCAACGCCTTAGGCCAGCGTAGAATCCCGTCCCAGCCCCGGCGCGTTGGAGCGCGCTGTGGCTAAGTGCCCTCGCCCGGTCCCATGAGCGCACTGGCGGATCCGCGCGTCGGCAACCAAGCGAGCTGTTCCCGATCCCCAATGCTAAGACCCGCTACGACTGGGAACACCGCGTTGATGGTGCTGGCTGCGCTGAGCGCAGGCGTCTGCAATGCGGCTGCACCGATCGGCCCCTCCGCTCTTGCCGCGGGCCAAAAGGAAGAGAAGGAATCCCCCTGGCTCCTGGCGCCCATGCTGTCCTCCAATCCGAAGCTCGGCACCTCGGTGGGCGGAATGGCGGGCTACATGTATTACTTCGATCCGCAATCGCGCGCATCGATCTTCGCCCTCAACGCCCAGTACACCTCGACCCATTCGCTCATCACCGCCCTGGTGGCCAAGACCTCCTTCGGGGCCGACCATCACCGGCTGCTGGTGCTCGCATCTGGCGGCAACATCAAGAACGATTACGCCGACTTCCTCGGCACCGGCATGCCCCTCAAGAGTGAGGACCACCTGCGGGCATTCGCACTTCGGTATCAATACCGCCTTTGGGGAGACTGGTTTGTCGGGGCGCAGTACGTAAACACCAACTACCAGATCCTGGGCCAGTCGGCGCTCGACAATGAAGTGCTGCAAACCCTGGGCCTGACCGGATTTTCCGGGGGCGGCGTGGGCGCAAACGTCAACCTGGACTCGCGCGACAGCGAGTACAGCCCCCAACGCGGCTGGCTCGTCAACGTGAACAACATCGCCTACCGGCAGGGACTGGGCGGCCAATACGACTACGATGCCTACCGCGCGGATGTTCGTTATTACTGGGGGCACGGCAATTCGAACGTGCTGGTGCTGCGCGCCAACAACCAGTGGACCGTGGATGCGCCCAAGAGCGCCTACGCGCCCATCACGCTGCGGGGATACAAGTTTGGCGAGTACCTGGGCCAGTACATGTCCTCACTCGAGGTGGAGGAGCGGCTGCATCTCGCGCCCCGCTGGACGGCCACGCTGTTCGCAGGGGTAGGCTGCCTCTACGGGGGCACGCTCAACTGCACGGACAGCGAGAACCTGTATCCGGATGTCGGGGCCGGAATCCAGTACGTCATCAAGCAGAAGGAAGGCATGGTCATGAACCTGGAGATCGCCAAGGGCAAGGGGGACAACGAGGGTGCCTACCTGAAGTTTGGCTACGGCTATTGACACTCCTATATTCCCGAATTGCCGCGCACCGTAGGAGCACGGTCAGTCCGTACCGATGTCGCGCCCGAGCGAACATACCTCGGCACTAGAGCTTTTCCCCCCGACATACTCCAATCTCACGAGGGCTCAGAGGGTTGGCGTGCTGGTTAGCGGGTAATAGTACGTAGATCGCACCCGCACTAAACTCGCGCCATGCGTCGCCACCCCTGCGATCCTCTGGCCAATACTCGCCAACCGCACTGGCTGACGGTCTCAGATCTGCATCGCAATCTGATCACGTGCGAGCCGTTGGCCGCTGGAGCCAACCTGCGCGAATCGTTGAGGACGGCGCTGACTAAGTGCGCGGCCGAAGGCTGGCAAGCGGAGAACGACGGCACTTACGGCTTTGTGTTCATCACCAAGGGTGCAGAGCGTCGCCTGATCAACCTCACGCCAGCGGATCCTGCGAATTGCGCCGGATCTGGGCATGCGTTCCTGGCTGGCCGAGGCGTCACCAACCCGCAATCAGTCTGACCGCTCGGCAGGCACGCGGATGCGGAATCCGAGCCTTCGAAACTCATGGCCGCGCAGGGCGAAGCCTCGGCGTATCCGTACGCCACGATCTACGCGCAGTGGGGCAATCGGGCCAAGGCGCTCGAATGGCTCGAGACGGCCCTCGTCTGCGGGATTCGGGCATGGAGTAAGCTAAAACCGACCCCCTGCTGGACCCCTTGCGCAACGAGCACCGCTTCCAGGTGGTGATGCGGGAGTTGAAGTTTCCCGACTGAGCGACGCCGGAGAGCGCAGCGTCAAACCCTCCTTTTTGAGCGCATGCTCGAGCTGCGGGCGCAGGCCTCCAGAGTTCCAACGAGGCTACTGTGCTGCCCGAGCCAGCCTCGTTGCCCGGCGGCTCTGCTATTCTTAATCGCGGCACATCCTGGTCGATACCTATGACACTCGAACAGATTTTTTATATTGCTCAGATACTCGCAGCCGTGGGCGTCATCGTTTCCCTGGCCTTCATTGGGCTCGAGATCAAAGCCAACACAGCGGCGCTGCAGCGAAACGAGCACAACTCCACCATGTCGCAGTGGACTGTAATCCGCATGACTATCGTCAAGCACCGCGACATCGCCGAGTTAATGACGGGGGGCCTGCGCGGCGAAGTCGAGCTGGATGCGGCCAATCAGCTGAGGCTGGAACAGTTTCTGCAGGAAAATGCGTGGGCGGCATTCCACATCTGGGATCGTACGCAACGCCGTATATTCCCAAAGGGCACATTTGAGTTGACGGGCGGAGTACTGCTGTGCAGCCTAATTAGGACGGCGCGCGGGGGCGACTGGTGGCGTAGCGCAAAACACATCGGATTCGTTCCCGGTTTTGTGGCGGACGTGGACGCTATGCTTGCCAATGACGTGGAAGTCGCGCGCGGATGAATCTCCAGATTAGTGAACTCACCGTCACTCTACTGGCGCCATGACGGCTCGATACCGACCACGCCATCAGAGCACCGCGAGGAAAGGCCAATGTTGCAGAGACGGTGGTAAATCGAGAATTGAGGCTCATGCGAGACCATCCTATTGATGATATCGCGAGGCTAGCGTGTTGGCACGTGTAAGAGTCGCATTGTTCACGCGCATCTAAGGCTATCAAACCTATAACTGTTATGCCCCCGTGCCCGTGAGCGCAACTGTACGCAGACCCCCACCGCCGCCGTTCACGTTCAGGAAGCCAGATTTCGCGCCCTTCGTTGTTGGTTTGAACGTCACCTTGATCGTGCAGGTCGCGTGACCCGCTAGCGATTTGCCGCAGTTGTTTGTGGAGGCGAACTGGCTGGCGGCGGCGCCTGTTAGAGCCACGTTTGTAACGGCCGCGGCCTTAGGGCTCGTGTTGGTCATGGTCACGGTCTTCGCGGGACTAGCGGTTTTAATTCGCTGGTTGGCAAACGCGAGTGCCCGCGGGTTGAGCGTAAGCACCGTCCCCTGCAGAAGATACAGGTCGCCGTGCCCTGTACGGCTGTCGGTCCCGACGGCGACGATATTGCCAAGATCGTTGATGAATTCGCCGACCGTCAGCGTGATGTACGGCTGTAGGGGATCGGTCGGGTCGATGAGTTTGTTCAGGTCCTGGATCTTCGTGCCGTCGTTTCTCCAGAGGAAGGCGTGGTATTTCTTGTCGCCGACAAGATCCGCGTAGCCCGTTGCTTGCCCCGAAGAGTTCAAATCCTGCGCAGCGCTTCGGAATCCACCAAGCGTCCCGAGATCCTTCATCGAAGTCCCATCGTTCAACCACACAAATGCGTGCGCATTGAGTGCTCCTGGCTTATGGGTGTAAGAGCTCCCCGCGATTTGTCCTGAATCATTGAGGGCTGCCACTCCAACATACGGCCCGCCAAGTGTGCCAAGATCCTTAATCGGCGTGCCGTCATTTCTCCAGAAGAAGGCGTGCGACCCGTGGGCAGTATCTGAATTCCCTGCGACCTGACCTGAAGCGTTGATAAATAACGCGCCGCTTGAATTGCCACCAAGGGTACCGAGGTCAAGCAACGGGGATCCGTCGTTCTTCCAGACAAATGCGTGCTGCACGGCGTCGCCCGAAAGGTTAGCACTCCCGGCAACCTGCCCGGACGCGTTAATGGCGATTCCGGAGCTGGTACTGCCACCGAAAGTACCCAGATCAAGCATTGGCGAACCATCGTTCTTCCACACGAAAGCGTGGTAGACGGTATTGCCTGTCGTATAAGCGTCCCCCGTTAGCTGCCCAAGGTCGTTTATATCGGCAGGATAAATTGTGCGACCACCTAAACCATTACGGATTCTTGTCATGTGCGTGCCATCGGATACGAATGCAAAATCACCCGTACTGTCGTGCGCGTCTCCGGTAACCAGTCCAGACGCGCTGATGGCATTGCCGTCGCTCTGCGATCCAACTTCTGGCGGGCCAAGATCCACCATCGGAGAACCATCGTTTTTCCACAAGAATCCGTGAAAGTCTCCGTTTGCGTTGCACGCGGTGCCCGTCACCTTGTTCGACCGGTTGAAGTCGCTCCAACTTGGAATCGAAGAGCAGCCGCCCGGCAGGTAGCCCAATGGCGTAATGCGGTACAAGGCCTGCGCCAGTGCGGACTGGCAGGTGGCGGCCAATGTCAGGCCCAGCACGAACCTGCGCGCCAGTACGCACAGTCGCACCGCATCGTGCTCGCAGCGACGGCCACGGAACTCCAGTCGATCGAGAGTGACTTTGCTCATTAGGGGTGCCTTGTGATTTTTGAATAACGGCCTGCGGCGAGTGACCGAATATACTCCTCGCGGCTATGTCGAGGCCTGAGCACCTGGAAGACGACGCGACTTCGCAGTCTGGTGGGTAATTCATGTGCCGCGAATTTCGCTGTCACACAATCGCAACAGATTTTCAGTTCCCACTGGCATCGACTCCGGTCGGCGTCTTCCTAAAGCAACATGCGGATCCCTATCGCGGGATGAGCCGCTCTGCGGCCATTCCGGTGGACGTTCGCGGTCAAACTGCTATTCCACACGCTCAACCGGCGGTAACACGCCGACATTGAAGGGAAGTCTGCCCCTGCCGTGGACGCCGGCCGCCGGCGGATAGTTCGTGTAGGAATACTGGAGCAAATCCCGACCCTTCGTCCTCCTACAGCAAAATTCATTAAGAACTTGTCACGTCGCGTTACGGCAGAAATCACGCCTCGACAGTTTTGCGGCGAGCGCGCTACGATCAAAATTCACAAACAAGAAAGCCGCACGGTCCCAAGAAACTATGTCTCCGCAGCGGTTTCTGGAGTTGAGAATCGATTCACATCTAAGCGACTAATCATCAGCCTTGCAGAGAGGAGGGTAATCCATGAACGTTGCTACCCGTTTGACTGCTGTGCGCCTCGGAGCTGTGTTGTGTACTGCGTTGCTCGCATCCGGGGCCGTACTCGCGCGATCGGCCACTCCCGCCATCTCACTTGAATCCGACGCGGATGCGGACCGCTCCGCCTCAGTGGCCGGTACCGCCTCGTTCGAACACGCGCCCGCGAATTTCCGCTCCTTTGCGCCGGCGAGATTGGGCGAGGCAACCCCCGCCAAGAAGCTGACGCTGCATTTTTCCACGTCCACGAAACTGGTCCGCATCGAATCAAGCGCGGATTTTCTGATCGATGCTGGGACGACCTGCGCCGAGGGGAAAAGCTATGCCGCCGGCGGCAGTTGCGTCCTGATGGCGAGGTTCACGCCGCAGGGTCCGGGCAGGCGGCTGGGCCGGGTAAAGATCACGCACACGGCCTCGGCCGAGCCCATGTCCTTAGGGCTAGGCGGCTTCGGCTACGCGCCAGTGATCAGCTTCACCCCCGCACTGATAACGACCGTGCCAGCGACCCATCCCTCGGGCGTGGGGCTGCTCAGTGCCGCGCAAAACCTGGCCGTGGACGGAGGGGATTCACTGTACATCGCCGATTCGGGCAATGGGCTCATTCGGTATATGGATTCGAGCGGGACCATAACCACCCTGGCCTCCGGGTACATCAACGCCATGGGAGTGGCGGTGGATACCTTCGGGGAGATCTATTTTGACGTGCCCGCGACCGGAAAGATGTACGAGATCTACGATTACGGTCCGGTCGTTCAGGACACTGGAACCGGATCGTCGAGCTGCCCGGCCAGTGCACCGTGCATTCTCAGTGCACAGATGCTCGGGACCCCGGGCGCCATGAGCATGGATCCGTACAATAATTTGTTCTTTGTAGACAGCCACCAGGGCGCGGCGATGTCCACCGTGCAACCCATCCCCGCAAATCTCATCTACCTGTACAACCCGTTTCCGTACCAGCAGAGCCCGTCGGCCGCTATGGCTGCCGATGCAGGGGACAACCTATATAGCCTTTGGGCCAACGGCGGGGTTTGCGAAATCGTTCAGCAGACTCTCTTCAACGCGGAAAATTCCAATGTGAATTTCACCAAGATCGCCGGCGGCCACAACTGCGGCTTTAGCGGAGATGGGGGCCAGGCCAGGAACGCCGAGATTGGCAACAAGATCGGCCAGATCGCCTTCGATCTTTCGGGCAACCTGTATTTCTCCGACACCACCCAGCACCGCGTGCGGCGCATTGATTCGACCACCGGAATCATCAACACGATTGCCGGTACCGGAGTGGCGGGCTATACGGGCGATAACAATTCCGCCACGGTAGCGACCTTGAGTTCTCCGACCGGAGTCGCCGTGGACTCGCAGGGCCAGGTCTACATCATCAGCGGAGCGGCCGCGACCGGAACCGTACAGCTGGTGCGCAAGCTTGGACCGAACGGTAGGCTGGCCTTTGCTTCACAAAAGACCGCCACGGCCAGTCCCGCAAAGCCCGTGACGGTGTCCAACACGGGTAACGCGACCTTGACCCTGACCAAGGCGGTCATCACCGGCGCGAACGCGGCTGATTTCACGATCGATCCCAACACCACCAGCTGCATCCTGACGGCCGGGGCCACGCTGTTCGCCGGGCAGAGCTGCAAGGTGGGCATCGTGTTCAAGCCCGCAGCGGTCGGCGCTCGTGCAGCCAACCTGGTGTTCCTGGACAATACCGTAACCAATTCCAACACCGTGCAGCTGAGCGGCACGGGCTCGGCTACTCTCACCAAGACCGCTCTCACCTCCCCCAAAAATCCGGCGAGCGTGTGCACCTCATTGGCCTTATCCGTAGCCGTCACCGGAACGAGCGGCGTCAAGCCCACGGGTACAGTCCGGCTGAAGAAGGGCACGACCGTGCTCGCCACGACCAGCCTGGTGAATGGTACGGCGAAGTTCTCGAACCTCAAGCTCAGTGTGGGAGTGAGCGTGCTGGCGGCGAAATACGAAGGCGACGCCGCGAATGCGAGTTCCAGCTCGGCGCCGCTCCAGCAGAAGATTGTGGCCAGCGGATCGTGTCCGGCCGCGAATTGACCTGAATCGCGCGGCGTCGCCCTCGTTCACTGCGAGGGCGGCGCCGGGAAGGCCGGCCGGGCAACGCGGGAGCGCGCGACACGCAGCGGTGGCCGCGTGTAGTTAGCCTTGGGCAATCGAGGGCCAACTCGAATTCAATCGCCGGCACATGCCCTTGCGAATCGCAACCAGTTGTCAATCGCCGAGGTTCATGCCTGCCGAGGAGAGGCGGACGCAGCCTCTGACACGCAATTTAGGCCTAAAAATTCGCTGGAATAGCACGAGTACTAGACTGCAGTGGACGCCTCTGTACTGGGATATGGTGGGTCGGGTGGGACTCGAACCCACGACCAACCCCTTAAAAGGGCGATGCCCTACCGACCGAACGACTCACCGCTGATACGGCTGGCCCGCGTGCATGGATTGGCCCGGATCGCAGCGCGCCGCCCCACTCGCCGAGGCCGGCTCGGGAATCGATCCAGGCCTCTGATGCGGCGCAACGCCAGTGCGGCCGATTGAGTCGCAGAACTTGAAAATTGGCTCCCGCAGCGCTATGTCTGAGGCTGTGCCGATGTGATATCTGACTAGGGAGGTGCTATGGCGACTGGATGGGCCCACGAAGGTGCGGTGCTGGAACAGATCGACGCCACGGTTTTGGACGGTATCGCGCGCGCGCGCCACGGCCTATCCTCGGGCCCAAGCCTGAGTCATTGTGCTGAATGCGGTACGGAGATTCCCGAGGCTCGTCGGCAGGCGGTTCCGGGCGCCCGCTTGTGCGTGTCCTGCCAGGAGGCACAAGACAGCAACGCCGCGGAATTCAGCGGTTATAACCGGCGCGGCAGTAAGGACAGCCAGCTGCGCTGAACTAACGTCACCGCGGCAATCGTCACCTGGGGCCAGAGTGGCAATGGTGGGTCGGGTGGGGCTCGAACCCACGACCAACGCCTTAAAAGGGCGCTGCTCTACCGACTGAGCTACCGACCCGCGATGCTGCTTCAGCCCCCGTAGGGGGCGGCATGATACCCAAGGCGTGCTCTTTTCGCAGCGCTTAGCCGCCCTTCCCTAGCGAAACGCAAAACCGGCGGATCCGCCGCGCCGCCTCGTGCAGCGCGCTTTCCTCGACGGCAAACGAGGCGCGGACGAACCCCCGGGTTTCATGGCCAAACACGGATCCGTCCAATACCGAGACACCCTCGGCACGATAGAGGCTGGGCACAAACTCGGCGCCCGTCAGGCCCGTGCCACGCACGTCAATCAGCATGAACATGCCCGCCTGCGGCCAGCAGGCGCGAATTCCGGGCACGTCCTCAAGGCCTGCGTAAAGGATTTCCCTCCGGCGGCTGCAATAATCGCGCATCGCAGCCTCGGACTGCTCGGCGATACCGAGCGCAGTCACCGCCGCTTCCTGCACGAACCCGGGCAGGCCATAGAGCATGCACTGCGCCAAATCGTGGGCGTGATCGATAAAGTCCCTCGGGCCGATCAACCATCCACAGCGCCAGCCGGTCATCGCGTGGGTTTTGGACAAGCTCGCGACGGTGAGCACCTGCTCCGGCAGCCGAGCCCCGAGACTCGGTACCCGGCCGCCATCGGCGATGCCCGCATAGACCTCATCCGACACCAGCCACACGCCGCGCCGTCGGGCGATCTCGGCCAATCCTTCGACTTCCGAATCGCTCAGGATCACTCCACTCGGATTGTTGGGAGTGGCGACGAAGATCGCGCGCGTGCGCGATGTGATGGCGGCTTCGATGGCCGCAAGGTCGGTATGGAAATCGCGCGCCGCGGGGGTGGCCACCGGGACCAGCTTGGCGCCCGAGGCGCGGATCGTGGCCGGATAGGTGGCGTACATAGGATCGAGCGCGATGATTTCATCGCCGGGCCCGGCCAGACAGAGTGAGGCCACAAACAAGCTGTTCTGCGTGCCCCCGAGCACGATGACATTATCGGCGTTGACCGCCTGACCGGAACGCTCCCGGTGCCGGGCGGCAATGGCCGCGCGCAGCGCCGGCCGCCCGCTGGTTTCCGTGTAATGCGTATCCCCAGCCTGCATGGTTCGAATGGCCGTTTCGACCACCGAGGGTGGGGTGTCCAGATCGGGGTCACCGACGCTGAGCACGATGACATCCTTGCCCGCGATTTCGGCCTGGCGCGCCTCCCAGTGCAGCACCCACGGATCGGTCCCGTCGGGCGCGACACGCTCGACGATCTGCGCAAAGCGAGGCTGCACGGTTCCGCTCATTCGAAAGCCTCCCCGCGCACTTCGAGCACCACGACCTGGCGACGCGCACCAAAATCCTTGAGCGAGCGCCGCAGCGAATCGAGGCTGTCGATCATTTGATGAGCATAGCCGTAGGCGCGCGCAAGATGAGCGAAGTCCGGCGGACTCACGTCAACGCCCACTGGATCAATGTCCACCGCGATCATCGAGGTCTTAATTTCACCGTACCCGCGATTGTTCCAGATCACGATCGCGAGCCATGCGTCAACATCACGCGGTACTGCCAGTTCGCCGAGCGAAAACTGGATGCCGCCATCGCCCACCAGACACACGATCGGCCGGTCTGGGGCCGCAAGACTCGCCCCGGTTGCCGCGGGCAGCGCGTAGCCGAGCGTGCCGTAGCCGGTGGCGCTGTTAAACCAGGAGCCGGCCGTGGCGGCGGCAAAACCCAGGTTGCCCGCATAGACCGGCTGGGTGGAATCACCCGGCAGAATCGCCTGCGGGAGCGTATCGCGTATGACCTCCAGAAATTCGATCTGTCGGTGCATCGCCGGGCTCAGTTCCGAAAGTGCACCTGTACGGGCCGCTGCCGCGCGAGTGGCACCCGCCTGTCCGCGCGCCTCTCCCACACCCTGCGCCAGAATGGCCGCAAGGGCCGGTGCGGCATCGGTCAGGAGCGCCAGAGAGGCGTGGGCATTGCGCCCGAGCTGCTCGGCATCGATGTCCATGCGGATCAGATCGCGCGGCTGAGGAAAGTCCGACAGGCCGTACATATCGTAGTCGGTCGGTCCAAGTTCAGTGCCCACGGCAAGTGTTACATCGGCCTCGGCGATCAGCGCGCGCACCGCCGCAAGCGATGGACTCATCGGCACGCCCAGCGAATGACCGGGCGGCAGCACACCGCGTGCGTTGACCGTCATGACCACCGGTGCGCCGATCCGCTCGGCGAGCTGCCGCAATTCCGCGGCCGCGCCCCGAGCCCCGCCCCCGGCCAGAATGACCGGCGCCTGGGCCGCCTGGAGCTTTTGCGCGGCGGCGGCGATCTGTGCGGCAGACGCGCTCGGGCGCACGGAAGGCGAGCGTGACGGTGCAGGAAGTGAGCTGGCATCGACCGTCATAAGATCGCGCGGAATCTCGATGTAGGTCGGCCGCGGCCGCCCGCCGGTCATGCACTCAAAAGCCCGCGATACCAGCCCGGGCAAATCCTCCGGGCGCGTAAGGCGCTCACTGAGTGCCGTCACCCGCGAGGCGATGCCGAGCTGTTCGGGCATTTCGTGCAGGAACCCCCGCCCCGTGCCGATTTCCGAGCTGCGGTTCTCGCTCGAAATTACCAGCAAAGGTATCGAGTCCGCGTAGGCTTGTCCGAGTGCGGTGGCGATGTTGCTCAGGCCCGGACCGGTAATCGTAAAGCACACCCCGGGCCGGCCCGAGACCCGGGCGTACCCATCGGCCATAAATCCAAGCCCCTGCTCGTGACGTCCCGTGACATGGCGGATGCGCGAGCTGGCCAGGCCGCGATACAGTTCCAGGTTGTGCACGCCAGGGATGCCGAACACATGGCGCACGCCCTGTGCCTCGAGCAATTCGATCAGATGGCTTCCCAGTGTTTTTTGCATGACCCGCCCTTCGAATCCTGAAGTTCACAGCGCCTTGAGCTGTGCTT
This sequence comes from uncultured Gammaproteobacteria bacterium, assembly GCA_963717335.1. GTDB lineage: Bacteria > Pseudomonadota > Gammaproteobacteria > Steroidobacterales > Steroidobacteraceae > FEN-1191. Next base: position 43,363 of record CAVQVZ010000001.1, read on the forward strand.
CCGATTCAGATCGCTGCACCCTAAGGAAGCGGGCGCATCATACCCAAGGCCGATGGGGCCGCACCAGATGGGGCATAGCGCGTGGGATCGGCGACGCCTGCGGCTTCAAAGCCGGCGCGCCGCAGGCGACAGGAATCGCAGCGCCCGCAGGCCCGGCCCTGCGCGTCCGCCTGGTAGCACGAGACGGTGAGCGCATAATCGACCCCCCATCGCAGCCCCTCGCGGATGATCTTCTCCTTGCTCCAGGCAAGGAGCGGCGCGTCCAGGTGCATGGGCGCTGCCCTCGATCCCCGCACGGGTGGCGATGCGCGAGAGCCTTTCGAACGCGGCGATAAACTCCGGGCGACAGTCCGGATAGCCTGAGTAATCCACCGCATTCACCCCAATGACAAGCCGGGTGGCACCGAGCACCTCCGCCCAGGCCAGCGCCAGTGCCAGCAGCACGGTGTTGCGCGCCGGCACGTAGGTCACCGGGATCCCATCGCTCGCCTGCTCGGGCACCGCGATTGTCGCATCGGTGAGCGCCGAGCTCCCGAGCGGGCCCAGATCAACGCGCATCAGGCGATGCTCGCGTGCACCCAGCGCGCTCGCCACCCGCGCCGCCGCGTCAAGTTCGGCACTGTGGCGTTGTCCATAAGCGACCGATAACGCGTGGCACTCGTGGCCCTGGGCGCGTGCCCAGGCCAGCGCGGTCGCCGAGTCCAGGCCGCCCGAGAGCAGCACCACGGCGCGCTCAGCGGCCACGGGCCTCGCCCCACAGGAGCTTGTGCAGCTGCAGCTGGAAGCGCACCGGGAGGTGATCGGCGAGGATCCATTCCGCCAGCTCGCGCGGCTCGAGCTCACCGTAGCTGGGCGAGAACAGCACACCGCACCTCTCGCTTAGGGCCAGTTCCTTGAGTTTCTCGCGACTCCATTCGTAATCGGCGCGTGATGTGATCACGAACTTGATCTGGTCGGGGTCCTTCAGGCTTTGCAACTGCGGGTAGAGGTTTCGATCCGCCTCACCGGACCCGGGAGTCTTTACATCCACCACCCGGCTCACGCGGGGATCGACGTGGCTGACATCCAGCGCACCGCTGGTCTCGAGCGAGACGCGGAACCCGCGATCGCACAGCTCGCGCAGCAGCGTGAGGCACGCTCGCTGCGCCAGGGGCTCACCTCCGGTGACGCACACATCGCGCGCGCGGTATTGGGCCACCTGCTCGAGAATGTCCGGCAGGTTCCACCATTCCCCGCCGTGGAATGCGTAGGCCGTGTCGCAGTACTGGCAGCGCAGCGGGCAGCCGGTGAGGCGCACGAACACGGTCGGCAGGCCGACAAACTGTGCCTCGCCCTGCAGTGAGTAGAAGATCTCGCTGAGCTTGAGCCGTTCTACGGAACTCAATGACCCTCCGACGGGAGCTTCTGCAGGCGATCCTGCGCAAGATGCGCCGCGTCGGTCCCGGGGTAGCGCTCGACCACCTGGGCTAAGGTCGTGCGCGCCTCGGTGAGGTGCTTTTGTTCGATTTGCGTATAACCGAGCTTCAACAGCGCGTCGGGCGCCTTGCGCGAGGTCGGCCAGCGCTCCCCGACCGTGCGGAACGCGCGCGCCGCGTGCTCGTAGTCTCGCGTCACGTAATAAGCCTCGCCGATCCAGTACTGCGCGTTGTCGAGCAGCGCGCTGGTCGGGTAGTGATTCATGAAAGCCTGGAAGCCGAGAATGGCCTCGCTGTAGTTGCCGGCCTTGAGCTTATCGAAAGCGGCGTTGTAAGCCGCCTGATCATCCAGCACCAGCCCCGGGTGCCGCGCCCGTCGCGGCCGTCGCCGCCGTCGCGGCCAGCGGTTCGCCAGCTCCCGCGACCGGTCGTGCGCCCGTTTCGAGCGCTGATAGGCGCTTGTCCAGGTCGCTGTACATGTCGCGCTCGGCCTTGCGTGCGCCCTCGCCGGTGTTCTGTAGGACTTCCAGGTTGCCGCGCTGCTCGCGCTGTTGTGCCTCGAGCGCATCGATCCGGCGCGAGAGATCCACCAGGCTCTGGTTGCTGACGACGCGCTCGACGTTTCCGAGGCGCGAATCCATGTCATTGAGGCGCACCTGGAGCGGATCGCCGGCCGGATTGGAGGCGCAGCCCGAAATCAAAAGCGCGCAGGCCGCGGCCATGATGAAGGTTTTCATGGGTTCTTTAGGTTTAGTTCAGATAGATAAATTCCACGCGCCGGTTCTTGGCCCAGGCCTCCTCACCCTGCCCGGCCATCGCGGGTCGCTCCTCGCCGTAGCTGACGGTCGCCACCTGCGCGTCGGTGACGCCCTGAAGCATCAGCGCGCGGCGCACGGCCTGCGCACGGCGCTCGCCCAGGCCGATGTTGTATTCGGGCGAACCACGCTCGTCGGTGTGCCCCTCGAGCCGTACGCGGACGCTGGCATTGTGGGCGAGCGTGTGGGCGTGCGCGGCGATGACCGAGACAAACTCCGGCCGGATTTCGCTGCTGTCGAAATCAAAGTAGATCAGGCGGCTTGACCCCCCGGGAGCGGAGGGGCCATTTTCCTGCGCATTAGGCTTCATGCCCGAGGTGGCGGTATCGACACTGTTGTTTTGCGCCGCGCCGGCCTTACCCGAGATTTCATCTCCGGCCACAGCCTCGGCCGTCTTCGGGACGCGTTGCTCGGACTTTCCCGAGCAGCCCGCCACCAACAGCAGGACGGTGCCTGTCATGGCGGCCAGCAGTTTTCTATACATAGCAGCTTTCTCCATTAAGGCGACGGAGCAGTGAACGGACCCCAGACCGGTTCTCGCACATCGCCCCGATCGGATTTGAGTTGTTGCGAGACCTGGCCGTCCACAGCCACGGTGGCCAGCGTCGCGGCGCGCCCGACACGCCCGGCGTAGATCAGGCTCATGCCGTTGGGCGCAAAGCTCGGTGACTCGTCCAGACTGCCGTGCGTGAGTATCCGCACATTGCCGCTCGCCAGATCCTGCACGCCGACACGATAATCCGATCCCTCGCGCGAGACCAGCGCCAGCGAGCGGCCATCGGGCGAGGGGCGTGGGCGCGCGTTGTAGGAGGAACCGAAGGTGATTCTTTGCACGCGCTGGTGTGCCTGCCACATCGGTGCGGTAGATCTGCGGACCGCCGGAGCGGTCCGAGGTGAAATAAATGCTCGCGCCATCAGCGCTCCAGGCCGGCTCGGTGTCGATGGCCGGATCGTCGGTGATCCGGGTCAAGGTCTGAGTCGCCAGGTCAAGCACGAAGATATCCAGATTCCCGTTCGATCCGGAAAGCGTCAGCGCCAGGCGCCGCCCGTCGGGCGACCAGGCCGGAGCGCCATTCACGCCCGTGCGCGCCGAGACCTGGCGGCGCTCGCCGGTCCGCAGCTGCTGCACGATCACCGCCGCCACGCGGTTCTCGAAGGACACGTAGGCGAGCCATTGCCCATCCGCCGACCACGCAGGCGACATGATCGGCTGGTGTGAATCGAGGACCACCTGCGAATTCTCCCCGTCGGCGTCCGCGACGATCAGCTGAAAGTGCTGCGCGGGAGGGGTGCCGTCGACCGCCACATAGGCGATGCGGGTAGCGAACGCACCGCGCGTGCCGATGATTTTCTCAAAGACGAAATCGCTGATCCGGTGGGCGCTTGACCTGAGCGTGGCCTGGTCCGCGGGCACGCGCGTACTGCCGAGGATCTGGCCCGTCAACGCATTGACCAGTTCGCACTCGATAGTGAGCCGGGTGCCCTCACCGGCACTGACCCGCCCCACCAGCACGTAGTCCTCGCCCTCGGCATGCCAATCGGCCGCCACCACATCGGCCCCCCGGTTGGGCCGCACGCGCAGCGCGGAGCGCTCCATGGTCTTAAACCGGCCACTCCCGTCCAGATCGTGCTGCACGACCGCTGCAAAATCGTAGCCGCCATTGGCAGTACCCGCAGGCGTAAAAGGGATGACGGCGATTGGAATCGGATCGGTGACGCCCTTGGTGATGTCGATCTGCAGCTCGGCGCGCGCGCCTGAGGCGAAAACCAACCCGAGCAGCAGGACTGCCGTGACTCGTGCTCTATGGGGCCATGTGCTCATTACGCGTCGTGCCTACTCGTCGGGGTGAAAGTTGAATTTCAGGTTCCGGTCAAAAAGATCAGGGTTGGTGGGCGTCGGCAATGGCGATGCGCGGTAGACCGCCGCTTCGATGGACTCGCGCACCGCGGCGTCTCCATTGCAGCTTCCGATCTTCACGCCCGTCACCTCTCCGCCTGGAATCTGTGTCACCAGCACCTCGCAGTTTACCCCAGCCCGCGCGCTGGGCGGGCGGATCCAGGCACGCGTGACGCGATCGCGAATCAGTGCCAGCCAGGCGGCCTCCTCGGTGCTCCCGCGCGCGGTATTGACACGCTCCTCGGCCGCCAGCTGTGCCCGGAGCTCCGCCTCCCGCTTCGACTTCTCGCGCGCGGCCCGATCGCTCTCCGCGCGCTGGGCCTTCTCTTCGGCCTCCTTGGTCTCACGCTCCGCCTGCTGTTTCTCCTCGAGCCGCGCTGCCGCTGCCGCGGCCTCCTTCTGCTCCCGTTCACGCCGCGCTTCCTCGGCCGCGCGTTTCTCTTCCGCCGGCGGCGTGGGGGGCTCATGCGCCGCCTCAGGCGGCGCGGGGGGCGGGGCTGGCGCAGGCACGGGCGCCGCGGGTGCGCGCGCTGGCGCACTGGCCCGCTCCACAACCACCGTGGCCTCGATGGCGAGCTGCTGCGGCGCTCGCACCGGGGCGCGCAGATTCCACCAGCTCCAGCCCACGGCGGCCGCGATGCCGGCATGGATCAGAATCGAAAGCAGCACCGCAAGCCACCGCATGCGGCGGCCCTCGCCCTGTTGCCTCCGACTCATGGCCGCTTGGGCGCGGGCGGTGGATCGGTAAGAAATCCCAACTTGACCGCGCCCGCCTGCTGCAACATCACCATTGCGGTGACCACGCGCCCATAGTCCACGGCACGATCACCCTTGACCAACACGACGCGTTGCGGCGCGCGGCGCAGCGCCGCGGTGGCGCGCGCCAGAGCCGTGGCGTCGTCGATCGGCGACTGTGGGTTCGCCCCTACATTCAGATAGAGGCGCCCGCGCGCATCGATCGAGAGCACCAGCGGTTCGAGATTATTGACCGCGCGCGCGTTGAGCGGTTCCGCATTCGCCTTGGGCAACTCCACCTTGATGCCCTGGGTCAGCAACGGGGCCGTGATCATGAATATGATCAGCAGCACCAGCATCACGTCGATGTACGGGACCACGTTGATCTCGCCCATGAGTCGACGCTTCGGCCTGCCGGACACCGCCATGCTCAGTTCCCTGGCGAACCACGCGTCGCGTGGCGCTGCAGAATGGTTGAAAACTCTTCCATGAAGGCGTCGTAGCGCATTTCCAGTCGGCTCACCTGATCGGCATAGCGGTTGTAGGCAATCACCGCCGGGATCGCGGCGAACAACCCGATGGCGGTGGCCACCAGCGCCTCGGCAATGCCGGGCGCGACCGAGGCGAGCGTGGCCTGCTGTACGTTACTGAGCGAGGTAAAGGCGCTCATGATCCCCCAGACCGTGCCGAACAGTCCCACGTACGGGCTTGTCGACCCGACCGTGGCCAGGGTGGCCAGGTTGTGCTCGAGCCGGTCGATTTCCTTCAGCTGCGCCACCCGCATCGCGCGACGCGCGCCCTCCAGCAACAGATCGGCGGCCGCGCCGTCCTGCTGGCGCAAACGCGCGAATTCCCGGAAACCGAATTCGAAAATGCTCTCCATGCCGGTGGAGCGCCCGCGCGACTCGATCGTCCGGAACAGCGCCGATAGATCGCCGCCCGACCAGAAGCTGTTCTCGAAGCGCTCGGCGTCCTGGCGCGCCCGCCCCACGGTCATGCGCTTGTCGAAGATGATGGCCCAAGACATCAGCGAGGCCAGCAGGAGCAGCGCAATCACGAATTGCACCACCGGACTCGCCTGCAGTATCAGCCGAAGAATCGATAAATCGCCGACCATCAGTGCAACCCCTCGATAATTGAGTGCGGCACGCGACGCGGGCGAAAGCTGTCGCTTCCCACGCATACCACGCGCACGCTGGCCGCGGCCAGCAATTCACCGTGCTGCTCGTCGCGGTGCACCTGCTGTTTGAACAGGAGCGTGGTGGCCCCATCCATCGCCGGCTGGCAGGTGACCACCAGCAGGTCATCAAGACGCGCCGGCCGATGAAAGCGGATATTGACCTCCGCGACCGCAAAGAGCACGCCCGGGTCTGCGGCAAGGGCGGTCTGCGAGTGCCCGCGCGCGCGCAGCCACTCGGTGCGGGCGCGCTCGAGGAACTTCAGATAATTGGCGTAGTAGACCACGCCCCCGGCGTCGGTGTCCTCCCAGTACACGCGTGCCGACCACACAAACGCGACTCACAGAGTTTCACCAAACAAGGGCAGGTTGGCCGCCGCGCGCTCGGGAACCTTGCGGCCGAAATGAAGCCAGGCACTGCGCGTGGCGATGCGCCCGCGCGCGGTGCGCGCGAGGAATCCCTGCTGGATCAGGTACGGTTCGATGACATCCTCGAGCGTGCCGCGCTCCTCGCCGATCGCCGCAGCGAGGCTCTCGATTCCGACCGGCCCGCCGTCGAACTTCTCCATGATGGTCAGAAGCAGCTTGCGGTCCAGCGTGTCGAAACCCAGCGGATCGACCTCAAGCAGGTCCAGCGCCGCGGTCGCTGTCTGCTCGTCGACCTCACCGGTCCCGCGCACCTGGGCGTAGTCGCGCACGCGCCGCAGCAGCCGGTTGGCGATGCGCGGGGTGCCGCGCGCGCGTTGCGCGATGCGCGCGGCGCCCGCAGCGACGATGGGCACCTGCAGAATGCCCGCCGATCGCATCACGATGCGCTCAAGCTCAGCGACGCTGTAGAACTCGAGCCGCTGCACGATGCCGAACCGGTCTCGCAGCGGCGAGGTCAGCAGTCCCGCCCGGGTGGTGGCGCCCACCAGCGTGAAGGGCGGGAGGTTCAGCTTGATCGAGCGCGCCGCCGGGCCCTCGCCGATCATGATGTCGAGCTGATAATCCTCCATCGCCGGATACAGTATTTCCTCGACGATCGGGCTGAGCCGATGGATCTCATCGACGAACAGCACGTCGCGCGGCTGCAGGTTGGTGAGTATCGCGGCCAGATCGCCCGGTCGCTCCAGCACCGGACCTGAGGTCTGGCGCAGGTTCACGCCCAGCTCGGCGGCGATGATCACCGCGAGCGTGGTCTTGCCCAGGCCCGGTGGACCGAAGATCAGCACGTGATCGAGCGCCTCGGCGCGACGCCGCGCGGCCTCGATGAAGATGCCCATCTGGCTCTTGACCTGCTCCTGGCCGACGTATTCATTGAAGGCCCGCGGCCGGATGGCCCGATCGACCAGTTCCTCATCGCCTCGCCCGGCCGCACCGACCAGCCGCTCTTCGCTGACCGGACGATTCATTCGCGGCCGCGCCCTGCAGCGCACCGCGGATCATTTCTTCGGTGCTGGCGGCCGGATCGGCGTTCTTGAGCAGACGTGTGGCCTCGTTGGGCCGGTAACCGAGCGCCACGAGCGCACTGAAGGCTTCGGCGGCCGTGCCCACCGGCGCCGCAACGGTGGCCGCGTGACTCTCGGCGCTCATCGCGGCCAGGCGATCGCGCATTTCCACGATCAGGCGTTCGGCGATCTTGCGTCCGACGCCGGGAATGCGGGTCAGCGCGGCCACATCGCCCGCCTGAACACAGGCGGCGAAGGCAGCCGCGGTGGAACCGGAAAGGATCGCCAGAGCGATTCTGGGTCCGACACCGGAGACCCGAAGCAGGCTCCGGAACAGTTGCCGCTCCTCGACGGTGCCAAATCCGTACAGGAGCTGGGCGTCTTCGCGCACCACCAGGTGAGTCAACAAACGGACCGGCTGGCCGACCGGCGGCAGGCCATAGAAGGTCGACATCGGCGCTTCCAGCTCGTAGCCGACACCGCCCACCTCGATCGTGAGGGCGGGCGGCGCCTTGTGCACCAGGCTCCCGGCGAGTGAGGCGATCATGGCCGGGCGACCGCACGCCCGACGCCCCGCACTGGGCGGCGCGCGCTCGCCCGTGGCGGCAGGCTCGAGGATCTCAAGGCCGCAAGCCGCCGGCTCTGCGCATGACAGAGCGCTACGGCCAGCGCATCGGCGGCGTCGGCCACGGGCCGGCGCTCCAGGCTGAGCAAGGCAGAGACCATCCGCGCGACCTGAAGCTTGTCGGCCCCGCCAAATCCGCTCACCGCCAGCTTGATCGCCCGAGGCGCGTATTCGAAAGCGCTCGCCCCAGGGCCACCGCCGCGCAGATCGCCGCCCCGCGCGCCTGGCCCAGCTTCAGGGCGCTGTCGACGTTGCGATGCACGAAGACGCGCTCGATGGCGATCTCATCCGGGCGATGTTCATGAATAAGAACGGCGATGGCCTCGAATATCCGGCGCAGGCGCACCAGAAAATCCTCGCCACGCACGTTGATGCAGCCGTTGGCGATGTGCCGCTCGCCGGCGGCCGTGCATTCGATCAGTCCGTACCCGGTGCGGACCGAGCCGGGGTCCAGGCCGAGGATCCGACACGGCTCAGCGGTGCCCGCCCGGGCTGCACTCGCCTCCGGCCTGGGGGCTGCTGCCCCCGCGCCGGCCGCACTAGGCCGGTAGCTGCGCCAGGAACTGCCGGAGTAGCGCGCCATGTCGCCTCTTGCTGTGTAACCGCATTATTAGAATGATAGCCGGAAGCCTCACCGGCCACACGCTCAATACGGCCCGACTAAAAGTTGGAAACAGCATCGAAAAGCACCGCCGCACCCGCGGCCGCGATCAACGAGGCGCGCTCGGCGTTCGCGGATCTCGGCCTGTCGGCCCCTGCCCTGCTCAGCGGCGAGGAGCTGGCGCGTCTGGTGGGTGAGATCACCGAGGAGCCGGACATCGCGATCGCGGCCTGGCTCACGCACGCAAGAGCGGCCGGGCTGGAGTGCAGCACAGCCATCGCAATCGCGCGCTTCGGGAATGTCCCCGAGCGCCTGGCCCGCCAGCTCGAACAGCTGGGCGAGATCAGCCTGCCGCTCGACTGGACGGTCAACCGTGGACTGAACACGCAGCAAACCGAGACGCTGCGCAAGATGCTGCTCGCGACGGCGGCCGATCCTCGCCTGATCCTCGCTCGCCTGGCCTGGGAACTGCTGCGCCTGCGCCACGCCCGGGATCTGAGCGAACCCGAACGGCGGCAGGCGGCGCTGGAGGCGCGCGAAATTTACGCACCCCTCGCCAATCGCCTGGGCGTGTGGAGCGTCAAGTGGGAACTGGAGGACCTGGCCTTTCGCCAGCTCGAGCCGGTCGAGTACCGCGACATCGCCGCCGCGCTGATTGAACGCCGCGTGGCGCGCGAACGTTACGTCGATAAGGTCTGCGCCCTGTTGCAGGCCGAGCTGGCCGAGGCGGGCATCCTCGCGCAGGTCTACGGCCGACCGAAGCATATCTACAGCATCTGGCGAAAAATGCAGCGTAAGCACCTCGCCTTCGAGCAGCTCTACGATGTGCGCGCGGTTCGGGTGGTGGTCGAGACGCTCGCCGATTGCTACGCGGCGCTCGGTGTGGTCCACGGCCTGTGGCTGAACCTGCCGGGGGAATTTGACGATTACATCGCCACGCCAAAGGACAATCAGTACCGCTCGATCCACACGGCGGTGGTGGGACCGGAAAATAAGTCACTCGAGATCCAGATCCGCACCCGCGACATGCACGAACACGCCGAACTGGGGGTGGCCGCGCACTGGCGCTACAAGGAAGGCGGCGCGCGCGATGCGGGCTACGAACGCAAGATCGAGTGGGTGCGGCGCATGCTTGATCCGGCGCGGGTCGCTGAGGAGCACGGGGACCTGATCGACCAGGTCCGGCAGGAACTGTTTACGGATCGGGTCTACGCGCTCACTCCGCGCGGGGAGGTGATCGATCTGCCGCGGGGGGCCACGCCGCTGGATTTTGCCTACCACGTGCACACGCAGCTCGGCCACGGTTGCCGTGGCGCCAAGGTCAACGGGCGCATTGCGCCGCTCAACCAGCCGCTGGCCAACGGTGAGATCGTCGAGATCATCAGCGGCCGGAGCGGGGGCCCGAGCCGTGACTGGCTCAAGCCCGAGAGCGGCTTTCTGGCCTCCTCGCGCAGTCGCGCCAAGGTGCGCGCCTGGTTTCACCAGCGCGACGCGGCCGAGACCGGCTCTGTCCCGGCCGCCCCCGCCGCAGCGCCGCTTGCCGATGCCGGGACGACTCCGGTCCGCGCAAAGCGCGCGCGCTCGCGCGGCGCCACCTCGGTGGACATCGAAGGCGTGGGCGATATGCCCACCACGATGGCCCGCTGCTGTGCGCCGGTGCCGCCCGAGCCCATTGCCGGGTACCTCACCCTCGGGCGCGGGGTGACCGTTCACCTGGCGTCCTGCAAAAGCCTCAAGCGCATGCGCGCGCTCCACCCGGAGCGCGGCCTGCAGGTGGACTGGAACCTCGGGTCCGAAGAAACGATGCCGGTGCAGATCAGGGTCGAGGCCTTCGACCGGCGCGGGCTCCTGCGCGATGTGTCCGATGTCATGGCGCAGGAGCGCTTGAGCATCGATGGCGTGCACTCGAGCACCGACCCGGCTGACCGCGTGGCCACGATCCTCATGCGCACCGCCGTGCGCGATGCCGCGCAGCTCCGTCAGGTGCTCAAGCGGTTAAGCTCGGTCGCCAGTGTGCTCCGGGCGGTTCGCGCGAGCTGAGAGTAACGCGAGCGCCGTTTAGCGGTTGATGTTATCGATCGCGCGCTTGTCGGCCGCGAGCGCGGCCTCGTGCAGAGCCTCGGCGAGCGTCGGGTGAGCGTGGATCGTGCGCTGCAAATCCTCGGCACTGCCGCGAAATTCCATGGCCACGACCGCCTCGGCAATCAGTTCGCCGGCCATCGGTCCGATAATGTGCACCCCCAGCAAATCGTCCGTGGCCTTGGCCGCGATCAGTTTGACAAATCCGGCCGGAGCCTCCATCGCCCGTGCGCGCCCGCTGGCCGCGAACGGGAATACGCCCGACCTTGTACTCGAGCTTGGCCGCCTGGACCTGTGCTTCGGTCTGCCCGACCCAGGCGATCTCGGGTGCGGTGTAGATCACCGAGGGGATGAGCGCGTAGTTGACGTGCGCGTATTTGCCCGCGATGCGGTCGGCCACCGCCACGCCCTCCTCCTTCCCCTTGTGCGCGAGCATCGGGCCGCGCACCACATCGCCGATGGCCCAGACGTTCTCCACACCCGTGGCGCAGTGCTCATCGACGCTGACGAAGCCGTGCTCGTCGAGCTTGACTCCGCTCCCCTCGCCCAGCAGATCGGCCGTGTAGGGACGGCGGCCCACCGCCACGATCAGTTTGTCGACGACGACTGACTGCTCGCCCTTGGCGTCCGTGTAGCGCACCGTCACCCCGTCCTTGCCGGCGAGCGCTGTGCTGACCTTGGCGCCGAGGCGAATGTCGAGGCCGAGTTTCTTGAAGTGCTTGGCCGCCTCGCTGGCCAACTGCGCATCGGCCATCGGCAGCAACGCGTCGAGCGCTTCCAGCGTGATCACCTCCGCGCCCGAGGCGCCGCCACACGCTCCCGAGTTCCAGTCCGATGACCCCGGCACCGATCACGCACAAGCGCTTGCGGCACCGCCTCCAATTCGAGCGCACCCCAGGAGTCGATGATCTGCTCGCCATCGAAAGGGACCGACTTGAGCGCCGTGGGCACCGAGCCGCTGGCCAGCACCACGTGACGTGCGCGGAGCGATGAGACCTTGCCGTCCGTCGCGGTGACTTCCACCACGCGCCCGGCCGTGAGCTTGGCGCGCCCGAACATCGGCGTCACGCCGGCCGCCTTAAGGAGCGCGGCCACTCCGCCGGTCATGCCCTTGACGATCGAGGCGCGGCGCTTCTGCATGGCGGCCAGATCGAGGCTTAAGGCCCCGACCTTGATCCCGTGGGCCGAAAACTCGTGCTGCGCGCGGTGCCAAAGTTCGGAGGACTCCAGAAGCGCCTTGGAAGGAATGCATCCGGCATTGAGGCACGTGCCGCCAAACGCACTGCTCCCGTCGCGATTGCGCCACGCGTCGATGCAGGCCACCTTAAGCCCGTTTTGCGCCGAACGGATCGCCGCGGGGTAGCCCGCCGGTCCCCCGCCGATGACCACCACGTCGTAATCGAAGTTATCGCTCATGCTGTTTCAGACTCCGAGCAGCAGGCGGCCCGGATCTTCCAGGGCTTCCTTGACGGCCACCAGGAACTGCACCGCCTCCTTGCCATCGATGATGCGATGATCATAGCTCAAGGCCACGTACATCATCGGGCGCGCCACGATCTGCCCGTCCACCACCACGGGGCGCTGCTGGGTCTTGTGCATGCCCAGGATGGCGCTCTGCGGGGCATTGACGATCGGTGTGGACAGGAGCGATCCGAACACGCCGCCGTTGGTGATGCTGAACGTGCCTCCTGTCAGGTCCTCCAGCGCAATGCTCCCATCGCGTGCCCGCTGTGCGTAATCGGCGATGCCCTTCTCGATCCCCGCGAAATCGAGCGACTCGGCGTCGCGCAACACCGGCACCATCAGCCCCCGCTCGGTCGAGACGGCCACCCCGATGTCGTAATAGTCGTGATAGACGATGTCGGTCCCGGACACGGCCGCGTTGAGCAGCGGGTAGCGCTGGAGCGAGGCCACCACGGCCTTGACGAAGAAGGACATGTAGCCGAGCTTGACGCCGTGCCGCTTCTCAAAGCCGTCCTTGTAGCGGGCGCGAAGCGCGTTGATGTTCGACAGGTCCACTTCGTTGAACGTGCTCAGGAGCGCCTGAGTGGACTGCGCCTGCACCAGGCGCTCGGCGATGCGCTGACGCAAGCGCGACATCGGCACCCGGCGTTCGGCGCGTGCGCCCTCTCGTGCCGGCGCCGGGACGGATGCGGAATGCTCGGGCGGGGCGCTCGGGGCCGGCGCACGTGAGGCGCTGGCGGCAGCGACCAGATCCGATTTCGCCACCCGCCCTTCGCGCGCGGCCGCTGCGATCGTGGTTCGCGGGAGCTTTAATTCATCGGCCACGCGTTGCGCGGCAGGACCGAGCCTGGGGGCGGCGGCCGGCGCGGTGGGTTTGCGGGCCACTGCGGCTACTGGGGCTACCGGGGTCGCAGAGGCGGCCGGTGCCGGTGCTTGCGCACCCGGGGCGACCTCGGCGCTCGCGCCCGCTTCCAGTACGGCCAGCAAATCACCGCTCTTCACCACGCTTCCTGCGGGTGAATGGATTTCCTTAAGGATCCCCGCGGCCGGCGCCGGCACTTCCAGCACCACCTTGTCGGTCTCGAGGTCCGCGAGGCTCTCATCCCGGCTCACGGCATCCCCGGGCTGCTTACGCCAGGCGACCAGCGTCGCATCGGCGACGGATTCGGGAAGCTGCGGAACGCGAATCTCGACGCTCATTAATTATTCCTTTTCTTGGCCAGTGGACGCGAAGCCGGCGCGGGACTGGCCCGCGATTCGGCTTGCGCCGAAGGCTCGGCACCCGCCCCGGACAGCGCCGCCTGCACCAGCTGGCGCTGCTCGGCCTGGTGGATACGCGCCAGCCCGGTCGCGGGCGCGGCGGCCGGCGCGCGTCCTGCGTAATAGACCGGTCGCGACTCTCCTGCCAGTTCCTGCAGGCGATGGCGGATCTGAAACCAGGCGCCCTGATTCTGCGGTTCCTCCTGGCACCAGACCAGGTCCACGGCGTTGGGGTATCGCTCCAGCGTGGCGCGGTACTCCTGCGTCGGGAAGGGGTAGAGCTGTTCGATGCGCACGATCGCCACGTCGTTCCTTTTTTCGGCGCGACGCGCCTGCAGCAGGTCGAAATACACTTTGCCACTGCACAGCACCACCCGGCGCACGGTCGCCTCGGAGAGCTCATCGATCTCCCCGATCAGGCTTGAGAATGCGCCCTCGCTGAGATCGGCGGGCGTGGATACGGAAAGTTCGTGACGCAGCAGGCTCTTGGGCGTCATCACGATCAGCGGCTTGCGCTGCGAGCGCAGCATCTGCCGGCGCAGCATGTGGAACATCTGCGCCGGCGTCGAAGGCACGCAAACCTGCATGTTGTTCTCGGCGCACAGTTGCAGGAAGCGTTCCAGCCGCGCGGAGGAATGCTCCGGGCCCTGCCCCTCGTAGCCGTGCGGCAGGAACAGCGTCAGGCCGCACAAGCGCCCCCACTTCGCTTCGCCTGAGCTGATGAACTGGTCGATGAGCACCTGCGCGCCGTTGACGAAATCGCCGAACTGCGCTTCCCAGATCACCAGGCAATCGGGACTGGTGCTCGAGTAACCGTACTCGAATCCGAGCACCGCCTCCTCGGACAGGAACGAATCGATGATCGTAAAGCGAGACTGGCCCTCCCGGAGATGCTGCAGAGGGACGAAGCAACGGTCGCTGTTCTGATCGTGCAGGACCGCATGGCGGTGAAAGAACGTGCCGCGTCCGCTGTCCTGGCCGGAAATCCGAATCGCGGTTCCCTCATCCAGGAGCGAAGCGTAGGCCAGGGTCTCGGCGCACCCCCAGTCCATGCCGATCTCCCCGGCGAGCATCTTGGCGCGGTTGGCCATTACCTGGGCCACGCGCGGGTGCAGCGTGTAGCCTTCCGGATACTGGAGAATCCCGCGGCCGAGCGCGGCGAGTCTTGCCGCCGGAATCGCCGTGCGGACCGCTTCGCGCACCTCGCTTTGGTGGTAGCGCGACCAGTCCACCGTGTACTTGTTGCCGATCATGCCGAGCGAGGGATGCATCTGGTGGCGGCCGCTGTCGAGCGCCTGGCGGTACTCCTCGCTCATTTTTTCTGCATCGCCTGCCGCCAGCACGCCCATCGGCCAGGAGCCGCTCGGCGTACAGCGCGCGCACCGAGGGGTGTTGCCGGATCGCCTGATACATGACCGGCTGCGTCGCGGCCGGCTCATCGGCCTCGTTGTGGCCCAGGCGCCGGTAGCAGACCAGGTCGAGCACCACGTCCTTGTGGAAAGTCTGCCGGTAACGCGAGCGCAAAGCGCGCCGCGAAGATCACCGCTTCCGGATCATCCGCATTGACGTGCAGGATCGGCGCCTCGATCATCTTGGCGACATCGCTGCAGTACACGGTCGAGCGCGCATCGTGCGGGTCGCTGGTGGTAAAGCCCACCTGGTTGTTGATGACCAGGTGTATCGAGCCCCCGGTCCCGAAACCCCGCGTCTGGGACATCTGCAACGTTTCCATCACCACGCCCTGGCCCGCGAAGGCGGCATCGCCGTGCACCAGGATCGGCAGCACCTTCTCACCTTTCGTGTCGCCGCGGCGTTCCTGGCGCGCGCGCACCGAACCCTCGGCCACCGGGTTGACGATCTCCAGATGCGAGGGGTTGAAGGCCAGCACCACGTGCACGTTGCCCCCCGGAGTGCGCAGGTCGGCCGAAAACCCCTTGTGGTACTTGACGTCCCCGGAGCCGGCGTCCTGCTTGGTCTGGCCCTCGAACTCGGAGACCAGATCCGCCGGGGACTTGCCCAGCACATTGACCAGCACGTTCAGCCGTCCGCGGTGAGCCATGGCGATGATGGCCTCCTCACCGCCCGCGCGCCCGCTCTGCTGCACCAACTCATCGAGCAAGGGAATCAGCGCCTCGCCTCCCTCGAGAGAAAAGCGCTTCTGGCCGACAAAGCGCGTGTGCAGGTAGCGCTCCAGTCCTTCCGCGGCGGTCAGATGGCGCAGCAGGTTGCGCCGCTCATCGGCACTGAACCGCTGTTCCATGCGCCCGAGCTGAAATTCATCCTGCAGCCACAGCCGCTCGTCGGTGTCCGAGACGTGCGCGAACTCCGCCCCGATCGTGCCGCAGTACACCTGCTCGAGGCGGGAGAGGATCTCCCGGAGCGTGGCGCGCTTTCCGATCCACGCATTGCGGCTTCCGGTATAGAAGGGCGTGTCCAGGTCCGCCTCGCTCAATCCCACATACGCCGGATCGAGCACCCGCGGGCGCGGGCGTTGCATGAGGCCCAGCGGATCGATCTTCGCGATCAGGTGGCCGCGGTTGCTGGTGGTCTGCACCAGGCGCGACACGGCGGCTTGCTTTTCACTCGTCCCGCCAGGCGTTCCCGGCGGAGTTTCGCCCGATGGGCTTGCTTGCCGGTTCTGGAGCGCGTCGAAATACGCGCGCCATCGGGGCGTGAGCGTGCCGGGCGCGCGCAAGTAGTCCGCGTAGAGGCTCTCTACATACGGTGCGTTGCCGCCTGAAAGAGGCGACGGCAGCTCAGGATCAGAGTCGGTCGGGTCCATCAGATCAAGTATGCCGGAATCATCGTTCCAGTTCGGCTCAAAAAAGGCTTTCTACTCAAGGGGCTAGCCGCCGATTCGGCGACCGCCTCCAGTCCAGCGGATGCCCGGGGGTCTTTCCCACCCGACGGGATCGCCCGAAAGGTTCGCGCGGCGGCGCTGCTATCATCGCGGGATGATTGGATTGGGCCTGGTGCTGCTGAGTTCCTTCACCTCCGTGGGCGGGGACGGTCTGCGGCTGGAATTCGATGATCACATGCGAAGCCGCCTCGTCGCCTCGCTCGACGCTGAGGTGTCGGTCGGCCCGTACACCTACTCGGAGGCGCTCCTGACCGCGGGCGGGGAATTGCGCGATTTCGCACTCGAAACTCGCGAGGAGGCCGACATCAGCGATGCGCTGGGCCCGGGACACGAAGTCATCATCACCGGTCATGCGGGCTCGATCCTCAAGCGCGTCGAGGTGAGCACCTATCGGGCCCACCCCCACTGGCTGTTCCTGCGCGTGCGCTACACCAACGAGGGCGCCAGCCCGATCCAAGTGCTCGGCTACATCAATAATCGCTATGAGTTTGCCCCCGCGGCCGGCCAAAGCGAGCCGGCCTTCTGGTCATACCAGTCGGCCTCCTACGAGAGCCGCCCCGATTGGGTCCTTCCGATCCGGCCCGGCTATCAGCGCGGCAACTACCTCGGGATGAACAACAGCGACTACGGCGGGGGAACGCCCGTGCTCGATGTGTGGAGGCGCGATCTGGGCGTCGCCATCGGGCATCTGGAATTAAGTCCCAAGCTCGTCTCCCTCCCCGTGCACCGCCATGGCCGGGGCGATGTCGAGCTCGCGCTCAGCACCCGCCACACCGTCAGCCTCGCGCCGGGCGCGAGCCTGGATTCCGTGCGCAGCTTTGTCAGCGTCCACCACGGCGATCATTTCTCCACGCTCCGCGACTATGCCACGCTCATGCAGGCCCAGGGATTGAGCGTTACGGCCACGCCGAAGGACGGGTTTGAGCCGATCTGGTGCGCGTGGGGGTACGGACGCGCTTTTACCCCGCAACAGGTTTTCGACAGCCTGCCGGTCGTCAAGCAGCTGGGCTTTCGCTGGGCCGTGCTCGATGACGGCTGGCAGGTCGCGCAGGGCGACTGGCGTCCCACGCCCGCCAAATTCCCGGCGGGCGATGCGGACATGAAGGCGATGGTGGACAAAATCCATGCCGCCGGGCTCAAGGCGCAACTGTGGTGGGCCCCGCTCGCTGCCGACCCCGGCTCGCGCACCGAGCGGGAGCACCACGATTGGTTGCTGAGCAACCTCGACGGTTCGACGCAGAAGATCAGCTATTGGAATTCGCTGTACCTGTGTCCCGCCTACGCGGCCGGTGCAGGAGGACGCTGCGGCGTTTGTGCGCAAAGCCCTGGGCGAGTGGGGGTTTGACGGCCTGAAGATCGACGGACAGCATCTGAACGCCGCCCCGCCCTGCTATAACAAGGCGCACGCGCACGCGACGCCCGAGGAGGCCGCCGAGCGGGTCCCGCAGTTCTTCAAGGCCGTCTGGGACGCCGCGCAATCGACCAAGCCCGGGGCGGTGATCGAAATTTGCCCGTGCGGCACGGGCTATTCATTTTTCACGATGCCCTATCTGAACATGACGGTCGCCTCCGACCCGGAAAGTTCCTGGCAGGTGCGCCTCAAGGGCAAGACCATCAAGGCGCTGCTGGGCGACCGCACCGCCTATTTCGGGGATTTCGTCGAACTGAGCGACGGCGGGACCGATTTTGCCTCGAGCTTCGGCGTCGGTGCGGTGATCGGCACCAACTTTGCATGGCCCGGCGCACCGGGAAAGAAAGACCCGAAACTGCTCCTGACCCCGGCGCGCCAGGCGCTCTGGCAACGCTGGACTAAGCTCTACGACCGGCTGCGGCTGGTCGATGGCACCTACCTTGGAACGCTCTATGACATCGGCTTTGACAGGCCCGAGACGCACGTCATTGCCAAGGGCGATGCGCGCTACTACGCGTTCTATGCCAAGAAGTACCGCGGGGAGGTGGAACTGCGCGGACTTAAGCCCGGCGCTTACCGGGTGCGCGACTACGTCCACGATCGCGACCTGGGTCTCGTGCAAGGTCCGCTGGCCAAGCTCGCGGTGCACTTCGACCACTCCTTGCTGATCGAGGCGTTACCGCAGTAGCGCCTGCGCGTTGTCGTGATAGATCCTGCGCAGGACGCTTCCGGGCAGGTGCATGCCATAGCCCCGCCACCATTCCGCGTCGGCAGGCCAGAACCACTCATCCTCGGTCTCCAGCTGGCGCACGTGTGCCAGGTACATGGCGGGGGTGGGATCGTTGTCGGTACCAAAGAGGATCCGACCGGAGTACTTGAGGAAAAATCGCCGCGCACTGTAGGGCTGGCGCGCGAGCTCCCACATGCGGGCCGCGAAGTCGACCTGGACGTTGGGGTACTTGTCGAGCAACGCGCCCACCCGGCCCAGGTCGTTGCTCAGGTTAAAGGCGTGCACGGCGACAAAGCGCGTGTTGGGGTGACGCGCGATGACTCTTGTAGAAGCGCGCTTCCATGTTCTCGAAGCCCGGCGTCCCCTTGTTGTAGAGCGACCAGTTCAGCGAGCGGCGCAGGTCATTGTGCTCATCGGGGGGCTGGTAGAACGCGGCGGGCTCGGCGATGTGAACGAAAACCGGCAGATGCAGCTTTGCGGCCTCCGCCCAGAGCGGATCAAAGAGCGGATCATCGATGTAATAGGATTTCTCCCCAGCGTGCACGAGTCCCATGCCCTTGTCGGTGAGTTCCCCCAGGCCCTTCGCGCCTGCCTTGACGTCCGCGCGCAAGCGCGCGCGCAGCAGCTCCCCGTACCCGGGCTGGCCGATGCCCTCGGAGGAAATTCCTGCAAACATCACAAAGCGCCCCGGGTAGGGCATCGAGTAGCGGGCCACCGCGGCGCGAAAATCCTCGCCGGACTTGCCGGTAAAAATGAAGGTCTGGACCACATTGAGCTTTTTCTGCAGTTCCACCCAGGCGTGCACCTCCTCGGGCGTCTTGGCGTAATTGTCGTGACTGTGCGCGTCGATCACCGGATAGCGAAAGCGTGCGAGCTCGGTGTGCGGCACCACCAGGGAAGAGTTCATGGGCGCGGTATCAAAACGATTTTCGGCCGGCACGTCCTCCGGACCCACCTCCGCAACCGGCTCGGCCAGGGCCGTCGACGGCCCCATGGCCGAGGCGGCGAGCTGCAGGAGGCACAGCCACGCAGGGGCCTTGAGCCTTCGCCTCATCGAGCGCGCGCTCACGTGCTCGCACCCCCGCACGCGGAGGCGTACTGCTGCAGCACCACGTCCACGGCGTGCAGCACCAGTTCACGCGCGTCCTGATCAAGAGTGCCCGCGCGCACGGCCGCGTACTGCTGCGGCATGAACTGGCTCAGAAGCGTCAAGGGCGGCGGTGTGCGCTTGAGGTTCGCCAAAAGGCGCGAGAGCGCCTCTTCCACGGCCGGCACGGGCCAGTAATAGCGCACTCGGTCGCTCAGGCTGTATTGCTGATCCAACAGCTGCTGCGCGCCGGTGGACAGGTAGTACTTCTCCCAGTGGCGCGGATTGGCCGCCATGGCCGCCAACACCGTCTCGCGGAACCCCGCGGAGCGATCGGCCGGAAGCCATTCGCGTTCGATCAGCGCGAGTGCCCAAAGCGCCTCGCGCAAGGCGAAGGTCAGCGCCGGGCCGACCTTGAGCAGCGCGAAATGGTGTCGCACCAGCTCGCGCAAATTCGCCCTCGTCTGGTAGTCGGTGGAGTGCGCCTCGTAGACCATGTTCGGTTGGGCTTCGATCAGCTTGGTGAGCCCGCCGATGCGCCCGGGTCGAAAATCGATGACCTTGTGATGGTCGAACTCGACACCGGGCTGCACCACGAGGCCGATGACGCGCGGCCAGACGGCATCGAGCTTCGCCCGCGCGAAAGCCCGAAAATGCGCATCGATCGTGGCCGCTGCCGCGGCGGGTTCAGTCGGGTGCAGTTCGGTGAGCGATTCATGGGCGCCGCCCGGAACCGGTACCTCGGTGCCCACCACGTACACCGGCGCCTCCCCGCCCACCCGTTGCCAGGTGCGCTCGGCCACCAGGCACAGCCGCGTCACGCGCGCGGCCACGATTTCATCGGCCAGCGGCGCGCGCTCATCGGCGCAGGCCATCGAGCAATCCAGGTGGATCTTTCGAAATCCTGCCGCGACGTAGTCTTCGATCAGGCGCTCGGAACGCGACATCGCCTCATCGGCGCTCAGGTGCTGCCAGCAGTTGGGGCCCAGATGATCACCGCCCAGCAATAGGCGCTCGGCGGGAAGACCCACCCGCGCGGCGATTTCCCGCACGAACTGCACGAACCCGGCAGGCCGCATGCCGGTGTATCCCCCGTCCTGATTGACCTGATTGGAGGTGGCTTCGATCAATGCGTTGGACGATTGGCGCTTGGCCAGGCGCAAGGCCGCCTCGATCACCAGCGGGTGGGCCGAGCACACCGAGTACAGGCCGACCGCCGCACCGGCCTTGTGACGCGCGATCAGATCGAGAAGCGCTTTCACGCGATGAGGACCTCTACGCCTATGCGCGCGAGCTCGGCGCGGGTGCTCTCGCCAATGCCCGAATCGGTGACCACCTTCGAGATGCCCTGCGGTTCGAGAATCTTGTGCAGGCAGACGCGGTTAAACTTGGAGGAATCGGCCACCACGATGATCTCGTGAGCGGCCTGGCACATCATGGCGATTGAGGAGCGCCTCGGGCTCGAAATGGGTGGTCACGCCCTTGCGCGTGTCAAAACCGTCTGCCGCCAGGAACAGCTTGTCGACGTGCAGTCCTTCGAGCGCACGCTCGGTTTGGGTGCCGTAGAAGGACAGGTTCTTTCTGCGCAGCGTCCCGCCGAGGAACACCAGCTGAACGGACTCGCGCGCGGCCAGCTCGTTCATGATGCCCACATCGTTCGTTACCACCACGAGAGGCTGCGCCGGGTGCAGGTGCCTGGCCACCTGCAAGGTCGTGGTGCCCGAATCCAGCAGGATCGATTCGCCCCACCCCAGCAATCCGGCGGCGAGCTTGCCGATTCGCGCCTTCTCCTCGGAGTAGCGACGCTTGCGGACGTCGATCGCTTCCTCGGTCGGCGACAGCGCGCCGATTCGCAGCAACGCGCCGCCGGAGGAACGGGTGCAGACGCCCTTCGAGTCGAGGAAGTTCAGGTCCTTGCGAACGGTCTGCGTGGACACGCCGAACTGTTCTGCCAGCGCCGGGATCTGCACGCTGTTTTGCTCGCGCAGCAGCGCCACGATGCGCTCGCGCCGGCTGCTCGTGTCCCGGCGCACGATCATCGCGCGCCCCCAGAGTCCCTCGCCCGAGACCGGAATACCCCAGCGCGTCTATTGGAATTTGAAACGTGGGTAAGTTTCATTAACGATCACTTCGCAACGTTTCGTCACTGTATTCTTGAAATCGGCCGGAATCAATGGGATTTACCACTAATTATACTTCTTGAACGGTCAACCTCTTTCGTTTACTTTTCGGGGCGTGGGGCCTTTCTAGAGTGGCGTCAGCCACCTAAGCCGTTTCAAGGAGGGAGTTCGCCATGCGCCTTTCATTCCCGAGAACCCGGCTGATTGTGGGCGGCACGCTCGCGGCCTGGGCCAGTTCGCTGCTCTTTGCTCAAAGCCCGCCGATTCCGGCCCCTCCCCCAGCCCAAGCCGTATCGACGGAACTGGAAGAAGTGGTGATCACGGGGCTCCGGGCGAGTCTCGAAAAATCGCTCAACATGAAGAAAGACTCCGCGGTGGTGCAGGATTCGATCAATGCTCTGGAAATGGGCCGTTTCCCCGATGCCGATGTCGCCGACTCACTCAGCCATTTGCCGGGCATCACCATCACGCGCACCACGGGCGGCGAAGGACTGCGGATCAACGTGCAGGGGTTGGGCCCGGCATACAACCTGGTCACGCTCAACAACCGGATACTCGCCACCGACGACGACGGGCGCGAGCTGGCCTTCGATGTGTTGCCCTCAGAGGTCATCTCAGGCGCCGATGTGCTCAAATCACCTCAGGCCTCAGCGCTGGAAGGCAGTATTGGCGGAACTGTCAACCTGCGCACCGCCAGCGCCTTCGACCAAGTCGGGCTGCATGGGGGAGTGCATGCCGAAGGCGACTACAACTCCATGACGCACCTGCACGGCAGCAAATTCTCTGCGTTCCTCACCAACACAAACGCCAAGCAGACGATGGGCATCCTGGTTGCCGCCGTGCACTCGGACGCGAACACCCGCACCGATTCGCTGAACGCCTACAACCAGAACATCTACGGGCCGATGAGTTATCCGTTTCCCCAGGACAATCCTGCCAATCCTGCGCCTCTGGATGCTACGCCGTGCTGCATAACCTTCGGCTCGATCTACGACAAGAAAAAACGCGACGCCTTTTCCGGCAGTTTCGAGTGGCGCCCGAGCTCGCAGTTCTCGCTGGTCGCCGATGGCCTCTATACGCGCCTGCGTGATCCGCAGATCGGCTACAACCAGTCGTATTACTTCGCGGCCGACGACCAGGGCTTTCCGTGGCGCGATGCGGTGGTCACCAATGGCCTGGTCACCGGAGTAACCTCCGATTTCTTTCAGCCGGAGATCGTCAACAATACAACGGATCGACAGGTCAATACTTCCCTGCTGGGACTGAAGGGAACGTGGAAACCCAACGACCGGTTTGCGCTGGCGGCCGACGTATACCAGTCGAAGGCCGATCGCCCTGAGGGCGGCCTGGATAGCTTTGTGACCGCCGGCTTGGTTTCAAGCAATCCTGACGCCGAGGACATCCTGATTTTCCAGGACCTGCCCCACAGCCTGCCGAGCATCAACGTACTGGTGCCCTCCACTCAGCTGGGCCTCGCGGCGTGCCCTGCCAGCACGGCGGACTCCGCCCACCCGGGCTACTGCTCCTATACCGCACTGATGAACTCCGGTCTGCTCAACGACAACAAATACTGGTCGACGCACTACGTCGGGCTGAACGGCTTTTCGGTCCATGACAAGGTGACGGGTTTTACGCTCGACGGGTCTTACAAGATTGGCGCCGTATGGGCCGACAAAGTGCTGTTTGGTCTCGGCGAGTCACGACGCGAAAAGAGCCGGCAGGACATCAGCAACGATTGGACCAACGGCTCCGGCCAGTACGGTACCTTGTACAACACGCTGGGCGGCACTGCCCAGTGCAATCCTTACTCCTTCGCGTCGCAGGGGTTCAACGTCGATCTCGATGATCAAGCCGCCCAATTTCATGCACGGGCGCCGGGGGATCCTACCCAAGCACGCTTGCCGAAATTGGATGTCGCGGCGCTCATGGCGTTTCTGCGCAGTCTTGATGGAAAGCCGAATCCTTACTACTGCTCCGATGCCTCCACCTGCAGCCCCAACACCCCGTTCAACTTTGCCGACACCTTGCCGCAGCCCAATCCGTTCAATTCCTATGACGTCACCGAGAATACGAACTCCATCTACGTGGAGCTGGAATTCGTCGGCATCACTGGTCGGGCAACGCTGGGTGTGCGGGTGGTGCACACCAAGACCACAGCGGCGACCCACACGGGCGGCGCCGGTGTCACTGTGGACGCCGACCCTAACCCAGCGGGCACGGAGACTTACAACGTCCAGTATTCCACCTCGCGGCGCCCGTCGACACGAAGGGTCACTACACCTTGGCACTACCGTCACTCAATCTCAGTTACTGGGCCGTCCCGGATACACTGCAACTGCGATTCGCGGCTGCGAAGACCATGTCGCGCCCGAACCTGAGCGACCTGGCCCCGACGCTCACCGAACAACGCCATCAACGGCGATCCGTCGCTGATCTATTCCGGCACCTCTGGGCCTGAGGCCGATCACGGCCTATCAGACCAATTTGTCGGTGGAGTGGTACTACCGCGCCGCACTCGGCTCTGACACTGGCGCTGTTCGATAAACAGATCCACGATGACATCTACGTTGCGACACAGACCGACGTCGATCTGGGCACAATCCGCTACACGGGCGGCGCCCCCGGCACGCCGGGTGCGGTTGCCCACCCGTTTCTGTGGACCATCACGTCCCCGATCAATGGCGCCAAGAGCGAATTCTACGGCGCGGAGCTGACCTGGCAGCACATGCTGGACAATGGCTTTGGCGTGCACATGCAGTACACGCCGAACGCAGGGGATCATCGGAGCCAGGCGTCAACGCTGTTCCGCCGACCACCGCGTCGATCAGGCTGATCTACGAAAAGGGCCCGTGGAGTGCTGATGTCAACTGGGACTACCAGGACGGCTATGAGTTCGCCGAGCGGCGATAGCACCGACGTACCGGGCTGGCCCGCCATATCCGGATTCCTTCGACTGGGTGACAGCCAGCGTCCACTACAAATTCGACCAACAGGCTTCCAGGTATACCTTGAGGGCAGGAACCTGACCAATATCGTGGCGCGCACCTATCTCAACGGCAACCCGCTGTTGCCCTGGGCACCCGGCCAGCAGGTCGGCCAGAGCGCCAGTGGCGTCGGCGCCGGCTACACCGCGTACGGACGGAGCTACGTCGCCGGACTCGCCTACCGATTCTGAAGGCCAGCGGATCCACGAGCAAAAGTGCGTCAGTGCGGTACCTGCGGCGGCTAGAGCGAGCGCCTTACCAATGAAAGTCGTGAGGAGAGACTTGTGAGCGCGAAGACCCTGGCTGATGTACGCGCTGCTGACCACGGTGTTCTGGGGCGTCTGGGGCGCGTTCGCGGGACTGCCGACGCAGCATGGGTTTCCGGAAACCCTGGTGTACGTGGTCTGGGCCCTGACGATGATTCCCCCGGCGCTCTTTGCCTGGCGGCGGATCGGCTGGAAGTTCCAGGCCGACGCGCGATCGGTGTACCTGGGATCGATGATCGGCCTGACCGGCGCGGGCGGCCAGATGCTGCTCTTTCACGCCGTACACGTGGGCCCGACCTATCTGATCTTCCCGATCATCGCGCTCTCGCCGGTGGTCACCATCGCGCTTTCCCTGTTGCTGCTGGGCGAGCGCGTGAGCCGGCTGGGCGCGCTTGGGCATCGTCCTTGCGATGCTGGCCCTTCCTACCTTTGACTACGCGCCGAGTGGCACGACCGACGGCGCACGGTGTCGCCTGGTTCCTCTACGCGTTGGTTATCCTGGCGGCCTGGGGCGTGCAGGCCTTCTACATGAAGCTGGCCAATCGCAGCATGAGCGCCGAGCTTATATTCATCTACATGACGATCACCGCATTGCTGTTGATCCCGATCGCGCTGTGGATGACCGACTTCACGCAACCGATCAACTACGGCTGGAGCGGGCCGTGGCTGGCGGCCTCACACAGATTCTCAATTCAATCGGGGCCCTGACCCTGGTGTTCGCGTTTCGATACGGCAAGGCCATCGTCGTGGCTCCGCTGACCAACGCAGGCGCGCCGCTGATCACCGCGGTCATCTCGCTTCTGCTGCTGGGCCTGGTGCCCCAGCCGCTCAAGCTCGCCGGCATCGTGCTGGCCTTTGCCGCGGCCGTGTTGCTGGCGATCGAACCGGAGGAGTCCACTTGAGCGCCATGGCCTATCCGGGACTGAGCGAGCAATTCCTGAGCGAGCACGGAGCCGAGCGCTGACCGCGCGCGAGATCGCGCAGCAGCCCCAGGCCTGGGAGCAAACCCAGGAGCGGCTCCACGCGCAGCGCGAGTCCATCGAGCGCTTCCTCAATCCGCTCCTTGGGATCGACGCACTGCGCATCATTCTGACCGGCGCTGGAAGCTCGGCCTATGTCGGTCAGTGCCTGGCGCCGGAGCTGCTAAGGGTGCTCGGCAAGCGCGTGGAGGCGATTGCGACTACCGACCTGGTCAGCGGCCCGCGCGAGTATCTGCAAGGCGATGTGCCGACCTTGCTGGTGTCCTTTGCGCGCTCCGGGGCGAGCCCGGAGAGCCTTGCCGCCATCGACCTTGCTGATCAGTGCGTCAAGCATTGCCATCACCTGATCCTTACCTGCAACCCGGACGGGGCGTTGTACCGCCATTCGCTCAACAAGCCCTCACGGCTTCCCGTCTTGTTGCCCGAGCTCACCCACGATCTGGGTTTTGCCATGACCGCGAGCTTCAGCTCGATGCTCTATGCGGCCCTGGCGATATTTAACGGCATCGAGCGCTCCGCTCCCCGTGATCGGGAACCTGGCTCGCTCGACCACCAGCCTCATCGCTCGCCACAGTGGGGCGATCAAGTCCCTCGCGGAAAAGGACTACCAGCGCGTGGTATTCCTCGGCAGCCGCGGTTTCGCAGGTCTGGCCGCCGAAGCCGCGCTGAAACTGCTCGAGCTCACGCGATGGGGCGGTGGTGAGCGTGGCCAATACGCCGCTGGGATTTCGGCACGGGCCCAAAACCATCGTCAACCGTGCGACGCTGGTCGCGCTGTTCCTCTCCAATGATCCGCTGGCGCGCAAGTACGAAATGGACCTGCTCCAGGAACTGCGCTCCGATGGGGCCGCGGGTGGATTGCTCGCCATCAGCGCGCAGGCGCTGGCGAATCCCGAAGGCATCGAATGGCTCCTGGTGCCGGATATGGAGACAGCGAAGGATGCCGAGTTGATGTTGCCCTTCGTCGTCATTGCCCAGATGTACGCGCTGCATCGCTCGCTCCAGCTGGGCAACACCCCGGACACGCCTTGTGCCTCCGGACGGGTGAGCCGGATCGTCAAGGGTGTGGCGATCTATCCCCTCTAGGGGCCGACAGCATGTACCTGGGCGTAGACGGTGGAGGGACCAAGACGGCCTTCGTGCTGCTCGACCGGCATGGCACGATCCTCGCAACCCACAACGGCGGAAGTGCGTTTTATCTGGAGACCGGCATGGACGCGCTCCGCGCGCTCATCAATGACGGCATCCGCGCGGTGATGCGCAGCGCTGGGGTGCCCGTCGAGGCGCTCGAGTACGCCTACTTTGGCCTGCCGGTGCACGGGGAGGACGAGAGGACCGCCGAGCTTGACCGCTTGCCGGAATCCACGCTGCCCGCAGGAGCGCTACGCCTGTGGGAATGACATGGTCTGCGGATGGGCCGGGTCGCTGGCCTGTGCCGACGGGATCAACGTGGTCGCGGGGACCGGCTCGATCTGCTATGGCGAGTACCGGGGCCAGCAGCGCCCGGTGCGGCGGCTGGGGCGAGCTGTTCAGTGACGAAGGCTCGGCGTACTGGATCGCGCGCAGCGGCCTGACGCTGTTCTCTCGAATGAGCGATGGCCGTGCGAAACGCGGCCCGCTGTATGAGCTGGTGCGCGAGCGCCTGGGCGAGCGGCGCGATATCGAACTCACCGCCTGGCTGCAATCGGAACTGAATCTCGAGCGGAGCCGCCTGGCCGCACTCGTCCCGTCTGGTGCATCAGGCCGCCGAGCGCGGTGATTCGCAGGCGGCAGAAATTTTTGCGCGCGCGGGGCAGGAGCTGGCCGAACTGGTCGAGGGCACGGCTCGCGCGCTGGCCATCCCGGCCACGCAGCGCGTGCTCGTGTCCTATTCGGGTGGGGTGTTCGGCATCGGCGCGCTCGTGATCGATCCGTTCACCAGCGCACTGCGATCGGGCGGCTCCGCCTATGATCTGACCGTCCCGCGCTTCACCCCGGCGGTCGGGGCCGCACTCTATGCCGCGAAACGCAGCGGCCACCCCTTACCCCCGGAAGCCCTCGCCAAGCTCACCTCTCAGCCGGCCGCGCAGGCGCGAGCCGAGTAATACGACCTCAGCGTCCGTACAAGCCGGTCAACTGCGCCTTGGCAAGCGCGTTCGCGTTGGCCATATAGCCGATCAGGGCCGCGCTGGCACCGTCGGGAACCGCGAGCTTATCGACCTTCAACGCGTACAGGGTGAATTGGTAGTGGTGCTTGCCATGTCCCTGCGGCGGGCACGGGCCACCCCAGCCGGAGGTTCCAAAATCGGTCTTGCCTTGAATCGCGCCCTTGGGCAGGGCCGAGCCATCGGCGGCGCCCGCCCCCTGCGTTATCGCCGTGGCGGTCGCCGGGATGTTGTACACGATCCAGTGCCACCAACCCGCGCCGCCGGTCGGCGCGTCCGGATCATGCACCAGCAGCGCGAAACTCTTCGTGTCGGCCGGGGCGCCGCTCCAGCTTAAGGCGGGAGAAACGTTATCGCCGTGGCATCCCATGCCCTGGTAGACAAATTTGTTGGCCAGTTCCGCATTCGGCTGAAAATCGGTGCTGGTCAGGACGAAATCCGCCGCGGCCGCCACGCTCACGGCCCCCACCGCGATCAGGGAAAACCAAATGCTCTTCATCATCGCTCCTCCCTCGCCGGATCCGCCGCAATCGCCGGCTCAATATTCCGTTCGCAACCGTCGGATCTTGCGGGCTTTCGCGCGCCTGGACAAGTCAGCGTGCGCCGACTCGACGGCCCGCGTCCCTGCCCAAACGCGTCAGTACCGCTTCAAGCTCACCGGCCACCCGATCGGCATGCTCGGGACCGAAGCACATCGGCGGGCGGAGCTTGAGCACGTTGCCGCCCGGACCCTCACTCCCAATCAGCACGCCCGCCTCGCGCAGCTCATTGATGATGGATCGGGCAAGTTGGGGCGAGGCCGAACCGTCGGGCTCAAGAACCTCCACGCCCAGCAGGAGCCCGTGGCCGCGCACTTCTCCCAGGCACGCGTGGGAGCGGGCGAGTTCGGCGAGGCGCTCGCGAAAATGCGTGCCGGTGCTGAGTGCATTGGCCACCAGTTGTTCCTGTTCGAGCACCTCGAGCACCGCCAGTCCCGCCGCGGCGGCGACCGGATTGCCCCCAAACGTGGAAAAGAACCCGGTTTCCTTCTGGAACCGCTCGAGGATGGCCCGACGCGTAATGACCACGCCGAGCGGATAGCCGTTTCCCACGGGCTTGCCCAGCGTGACGATGTCGGGCAGGTAGCCTCGACGGTCAAAGCCCCAGAAATGCGAGCCGGACCGGCCCAGGCCGTACTGCACTTCATCGCCGATGATCAGGCCACCGGCGGCGTGCACCGCGGCCGCGATCGGTGCCATCCAATCGGCGGGTGGGTCGTAGATGCCGTTGCTGGTCAAGGCGCTGTCGATCATGAATGCGGCAAGTTCAAACCCTCGCTTGCCGAGCGCCGCAATCGCGCGCTCGGCCTCGCGGCCGGCCGCGAGCGAGAGTTCCGCCGCACTGCGCCGGCAGACCTCGGTGGGACCGGGAGGCGGTGAGAGCATTTCCACGTGCGCGCGAGCGGGGGACTTCAGCGCCGGGGACAGCGCCGTGACCGCCTCGGTGATGCCATGGTAGGCATGGCTCATGACCAGCGCACCCGCCCGTGAGGTGTGCTCGCGGGCGATGCGCCAGGCCACATCGTTGGCTTCGCTTCCCGAATTGACAAAAAGGCAGACGTCCAGCCCTGCAGGAAAACTCGCCGTAAGGCGCTCGGCATAATCAAGCACCGTGCGGTCCAGATAGCGCGTATTGCTGGCGATGCGCCTGGCCTGTGCATGGATGGCGCGCACCACGTGCGGGTGGGCATGACCGACGTGCGGCACGTTGTTGTACACATCCAGGAACCGCTCGCCTGAGGCCGTGTACACCCACACGCCTGAGCCGCGCACGAGGTGCAATGGATGCGAGTAAAAAAGTTCTGCGTGCTCGCCCAGGAGCCGGCGTCGCCGCGCGATCAGGGCGCTGTCCGCCTTCTCAACTAAGGCCTCGGGCGCGAGCGAGGTCTGGGCCGAACCGTACGGCGGGCAGGTGCCGGCGGCGCGGTGCCATTCGCGGCGGCACTTGTCCGCCCCGAAAGTGAACAGTGCCTCCAGGCTCTCGGTCGCCAGCACCACAGTTCCGGCGAGTTCCGCGGCTCGCGCCGGATCATGCCTGCTGCGCCAGGCGTCGATCAGCAGGCTCGCGGCCAGTCGCGCCGTGATCAGCTCATAGAGCACTTCGATATCCGCGCTCGAAAGCGGTTGCTCGGTGCTGTAACCGGCCAGCAGTTCCGGAATCGATTCGCGCCCGGCGACACCCTCGGCAAGAAATTCCGCCATCGCAACCGCTGGCTCAAGCACCAGGGGCGCGTGGATCATATCGCCGAAATCGAGAATCCCCACGCACTGATCGCCCTCGGCGTTGAGCAGCAGATTGCGCGGGTGACAATCGCCGTGGATGGCTTGTGCTCGCAGAGCCCGCAGGGCCGAAAGCTTGGCCGTCAGGCCATCGAGTGCGAGGCGCACCAGGCGCTGGCTGGTCGCCCCGTCCAGGTAGGAGGCGTACGCAAGAAGCGCCGGCGCCTCGCGAACGTCCCAGACGATCCGCTGGCCCAGGGCGACGTGGAAGAAACCCGCAAGCGCGGCATCCAACCGCGCGAGCGTCCGGCCGATGGCATCGAGGGCCCTTAAGCCCACCGGATGCTGCGCGGCGAGGGTCCCGGACATGAAGGGCACCAGGCGCAGCTGATACGGGGCGCCGTTGATCAGCCCTCGCGCCAGGGCCTGGCCATCGCGCGCCGCGATGATGCGCGGCACCGGCAGAGCAGGCGCGTGCTCGGCCAGGTGGCGAAGAACGCGGGTCTGGCAATCGAGCGTTGCCCCATCGGCCGCCGGGTCCACGATCTTGAGCACGTATTCCTGGCCGTCGGAAGCCTGCAGGCGGAAATTTCTGTCGCGCTCACCGGGGAGCTCCCGGGCTTGTGCGCGCGAGGGCGTAATGTTCAAGCGCGAGTCGCTCGGCATCCGCTGCTGTGGCTTCCGGGGGAGCCGTCTTAAGCGCGATCAATCCCTCGATCCCCACCGTGCACCCCACTGCGTTTTGAGCACGCGGCCCGCCCCAAGGCGGGAAAAGTCCATGATACATGGGCAACGCAGGGCACGCAGTCACGCGGTCCGCGTACAGGCCGATCACGAGAGTGTGGGGTGCGACTCAACGAAGCGGCTAGGCGGCGCCCGAGGCTTCCTTCAGTGCGGCGTAGCGTCCCGAGGGCGAGAGACCTTCGTATCCGGATTGCGCGGTCCACAGCTCATTGCGTCGGGCGACAAATTCGCTCCCCAGCAGGTTCTGAAGTGAGTCGGCCCGTGCGAACAAGAATCCCTGCCCGGCCACGCACCCGAGCCCGAGCAAGGCTTCGACCTGCGCCTCGATCTCGATACCCTCAGCGACCGTGTCCAGCCCCAGGGTCTCACTGAGTGTGATGACCGCGCGCGCCAGTTCCGAGCCGGTCGAGGAATTGGCCAGGCGCCCGACGAAGGATCGATCGATCTTGAGGATGTCGATCGGGAAGCGGTGCAGATACGAAAGGGAGGAATAGCCCGTGCCAAAATCATCGATTGCCAGGCGTACCCCGAGCGTTTTGAGTTGCACGAGTCGGGCCAGGTTCGCCTCGGTGTTGTGCATGATCGTGCTTTCGGTCAGCTCGATCACGAGATTCCCGGGCTCCAGACCCGAGTCCGCCAGCGCCTGGGCGACATCGTGGGCCAAGTCGCCGTGCTCAAGATGCCGCGCGGAGATATTGACCGCCACGCGCAGGCGCGCGCCACCGGCGACCGTATTGCGCCAGGCGTGTATTTCGCTGCAGGCGCGCCCCATCACCCAGCGGCCGAGCTTGACGATCTGCCCGCATTCCTCGGCGATCTGGATGAAACGGTCCGGCATCAGTACGCCCAGCTCCGGGTGTCGCCAGCGCACCAGCGCTTCCACACCCAGGAGGCTCCGGCTCCCCAAGTCGATGATCGGCTGGTACTCGACAAAGAATTCCTCGTTGGCAACCGCGCCCGGAATGTCGGCCACCAGGCGCATGCGCTCCTGCAACATCTCCTGCATGGGCGGCTGGAAGGCGACGTAGCGGTTCTTGCCCGCCGCCTTGGCGTAGTACATGGCGATGTCTGCCTTGCTCAGCAAAGACTCGGCGCTGGGCTCGAGGTTGGAGAAGGCCACACCGATGCTCGCCGAGACGCGCACTTCGGTCGCGCCGATCGCGAAGGGCTGGTCCAGCACGCCGATCAGCGCGCCCGCCAGCCCTTCCACCTCGGCGGTTGCGGCGACCCCCTCGAGCAGGATCGCGAACTCATCGCCCCCTAAGCGCGCGACGGTGTCCGAAAAGCGTGTGGACTTGACCAGGCGCTGCGCCACGGCCTGGAGCAGTCGATCACCGGCGTCGTGGCCCAGAGAATCATTCACGCTCTTGAAGTTGTCCAGATCCAGGAACATGACCGCGACCTGACTCTGCCCGCGTTGCACCAGGGTCAGGGCATGCTGTACCCGGTCGCGAAACAGGCTCCGATTCGCCAGCAGCGTCAGCGGATCGTGGAACGCGAGCTGCCGCAGCTGCTCCTCGAGGTCCTTTCGTTCGGTAATGTCGCGAAAATTGAGGGCGAGTCCCTGCACCGCCGGATCGTTGGTGAGGTTGCTGCCGACGATCTCGAGCACAGCGCGGTCACTGCTCCGTTCGATCCGTACCTCGACCGGACCGACCGGTTCTCCGGATGAGGCCGCGACTTCGCCCAGAAAAGCGCGCAGGCGATCGGCATCATCGCCGCCCCAGACCTGGAACAGGCTCTTGTCGATCAGATCTTCGGGCCGAAGGCCCAGTGTACGCTCGGCCGCCGGTGAGACGAACAGGAGCGATCCGTCCACGGCAACTGTCATGATGACATCGGAGGCGTTCTTGATCAGCGAGGCGTAGCGTTCCTCGACCATGCGCGCGGCGCGCCGCTCGCGGACCAGGGCATCCTCGCGCAGCACCAGGGACTGGCGCACCATCACCAGCAGCCCTATTCCAAACACGATGATCGTCATGAGGGTGGCCGGGTTGGCGAGATCCCCGTGCGTCATCGACACCAGCACCAGGAGGGCTGCGAGCATTGCCGCGTACGGCAGGCACTGCGCCAGGGATTTTGGAACGTTCCAGCCGATGCCGGTCGCGTGCACCCGCATCTGTTCGCGCCCCGCCAGTACCATGGGCAGATAGCAGGCCACGTACAACACGTCCTGCAAATCGCCCGAAAGGTAGTGGCCGGTGATCTTGGCCACCGACCACATGAGATCGCCGAGCAACATGGTCGCAAAGCCGATCGAAAGCAGGAGCGGTACGCTGCGCCCGTTTTGGTTTGCGGCGCCGGCCAGCAGCAGCATGCCGAGCGAGAGAATCAGGATGCAGTTCAGCGCGATGTAGGTTTGGCTGAGCGTGTTCTTGAGCAGGTCCACTTCGGTGCTCGCCTCAGCCGGACGGATGATCAGGAACCAGAAGAACGCGCCAAAGCCCGCCACCAGGATCACCGCATCGAGCATGAACTGGGTCCACCGCACACGCACCGCGGAGGCGCGGATCATGAAGCCCACCGCCACCATGAAGAACGGGTAAAAGGCGAGGTAGAAAAAATCGGCCGGACCCGGAAACGGGTCGCGTTCATGCATCCATGAGTACACGCCGATCGTGGTCCCCACAAAATACAGACCGAGCGCCACCGACAGGCACGCCCAGGCCGTTCGCGTCGTGCCACGCGACATCCGCGAGGTGGTCGCCGCGGTAACGATGACCGCGATCAGACAGACCGGAGAATCGCCCAGCAGGCCCACATAGTGGCGGACCCGCTCCCCGCCCAACCCGGTCAGCATGAACACCGTACAGACGACGACGTAAATCACCAGGCCGAGGCAGACTTTGTCGACCCAGCGCGGCGGGCCTGCGGCGCTTTCAGATTGTGGGAATCCAACAGTTACGCCCAACTCAGCCACCCGTAAATGATTGATACACCGGAACACGCCGCTCGGCCAGCGGTTCGACTCAATGGCCACGTTACAGAATGCGGGGTGGCGGAGCGCGGGGCAAGGCGATCGAGCAAGTGTTGGGATGCAGGTCTCGTTTGGATTTCAGCCCTGCCCCGTCGCCCCCAAGCGAGTAGCTATATACCCTTGATATACAATGCGTTAACCGCGACCGTGGAGGTGGTTTGGAGACGATTGGCGGGGGCACTTCCAGCCCCGGGCGGCAGATTTCCTCGGAACTCGGATAGAGCAAAATGCGGCCCACTCCTACGCGCTGAGGCGCCGAGGATCAGGCGAGTTTTCTTTCCGCGGGCAGTTCGGCAAACAGGGCATCGTCCGCCGCGATCTGCCGGCCCATCGCAACGATCTGCTCCCACTCGCCTGCCTTGAGGCTTTCGGGGTGGCTCGCCAGGTCGCGCACCACTTCCTTGAAGGCCTGAAGGTTCTTGGAGGCCGTGCTGTAGAGCGTCTCCAGAAGCTTCATGCGCAGATCGTTACGGGTCGGGTCGCGCTTGATCGCGGCGAGCAGCGAGTCCACGATGTTCTTGCGTCGTTCCACCACCACAACGTGATCGTGAAGGCTGCCGGGCATTTCCACGTGCTGGGAGCGCCCGTCCAGGTCCGAAAGATTGTAGTCAAGAGGCGTGCCCACGGCATCGGTGGCCTTGGATTCCAGAGTGGCGAGAACCACCGTGTCCGGTTCATCCATGCCGTCAGGATCTCTCTGTTGAGTCGCGTTGACATCAATGTCCACGACGTGAGTCGTTTCCAGCGTCGCTTCAAGATCCGAGGCACCGGTCACCGCAGGCCCGCCGGTCTGGACTCTCGCACCAGCGCCCGCCAGCTCGGGCATCGACTCAGCGACCGTGTAGCCGTCATGGCCTCGGGCCCCAATGAACGCCTCGCTCTCGGAGGTCTGTTCTATGAGGGGCATCTCGATGGTCGGCACCTCGGCTCTGACCGGCTCCCGGGGTACCGCTCGGCCGGTGATCCAGCGGCGGCATGCGTAGACCACCGCACCGCCCAGCAGCCCCAGGGCCATCAATAGACTGCTTAAGGACGTTGTGCCCTTTGGCGATTGGACCTGCACAGGGGCGGCCTTTCGAGCCGGTGCGGGAACTGCACTCGTGGCGCGCTCCATTTCGCCCAGCCGCACGGTCGCCAGGGCCAGCTGCCGGTTGGTTTCCGACAGGGTCTTCTGGAGGAACTCAACCCGATCGTCCAGGCTGTTCACGGTCGAGACGACCGCGGACACTTCCGCGCTCGGCGCGGACAGGACCGGCGCTGGTACGGTCGCCTTTTCGGACCGTGCAGGCTCGGGAAGGGAGACCACGCGATGGACCGGTCGGGCATTGCGCCGCCACGCCCTCATCTGCGCGCGAATTACACGTTCGACGTCCTCACTGTCGAAAACCTCGATCTCCGGGATCGACGGGATGCTGATCAGGGCGCCGCTGTGGACAAGGTTGATGTTCCCGTCGAAAGCCTGCGGGTTGGCCCGGAAAATCGCCAGCATCATGCGCTGCTGTTCTATTTCCGAGCGCGCGCCGGCGCGGCGGGCAATATCGCGCAATGTGTCGTGGGCTACGACGCGATACTCCACCTCGGCCTTGGTTATGGCCGGCCCGGGAGCTTGCACAATCGTCGGGGACGGAAGGGCAATGCGTGCACTTGGCGCCAGTACGATTCTTGGAAACTCGCTCAGCGGCTCTGCGAGCGGTGCTGGGAGTGCCGTATTTGCATTTGCAGCGGCACTTGCCGTGACCGGCGGGGCGGACCGCGCAGGGTCGAGCAGCAAGGAGTAATCCCGCAGTAACTCGCCCTTGGCCCAATGCACATCGACCAGAAATTCCAGCAGCGGTTCGGTGAACGGCTCGGATGATTTGATGTTGAGGATCGGCTTGCCGGCCGCATCGGTGCCCACGGTGATGGTTGCCGAGGACAGAAACGCGGGACGCTCCGCGTGGTAGCGCTGGAAGAGCTCCGGGCTCGCCACGGAGGCCCGCATGGCCTTCAGCTCGTCCGGCGTGGCACCGAGAATGTCGATCTGCGCGGACAAAGGCTCATTGAGCCTGGAGTCGACCCGCAGGTTGCCGAGCCCCAGCGCATGGGATACCTCCGGCAACGAAAGCGCCAAAACCAGCAATCGAGGACAGGATCTAAGTAGCATCGTCCACTCCGCGCTATCCGAGGGCGTGCGTGCAGCTCGCGTCAAGCTTGATCACGCCTCCCGCGCTCACTGCATTCCATCCCGATGCTATGCGACAAAATTCGGGCTGGTTAGCGAGCGGATTCAGGATTTCGACGCAGTTCACATAGAAAGTCGATCCGACGAGCTAGAGGTGCCATTTTTCACCACCCTAAGGCCGCGAGGGGTGAGTGAAGGACGGATCCGGCGGTTCGGAGGCGCAAAGGCGTAAAGGCGCTTCGGCGGCCGGGCGGGAGCGCGCTAGTTCCGGCATTTATCCAATAGGTGCCTTTTGATCTGATCGGGATCCGAGACCTCGCTGAAAAATTCCTCAAGATATGCGATCGCCGATTTCTTGCTGCGCTCGGAAAGCCCAGGCGTGGCGAGCACGGAGGCCATGAACTCGGCGCGATGCGCGGCCATATCCTGCGCCGCGGCGCTCGCCTGCCCATTGAACTGGCAAAGACCTCGATAGTTGCGCACTCGGACTGAGGGTATGGGAATGCCCACAGGAGGCAGGGCGTAAGGCGCGTCAACGAAGCCTGAGGAGTCGAAGTCATACGCGACCGGTATCAGCTCGCGCGGATCGGCGGAGGATGCTCCAAGCATCTTCATGTTGTGACAGCACGTCCTGCCGGCCGTCGGAAAGCGGTCTGACCAGTCCTGATTTCCGATCATGTACTGAAACAGATCCGAGCGGGCGACCGCATCGGCGTTCAGCTGCGCACGTTCGATCTTGTCCGCCTTAATTTCGCTGAGCCCGGCGCGTGCCGCCAGATCATCGACGTCTTCTATGAGGAAACCAAGGCGATGAATGCGCACACTTCCGGTGCGCGACTCCACATAGTCGATATCCGCCAGACGAACGCGAAAGCTCATCGGCGTCACCACATTGAGGAGTTTGTAGGCAGTGTATTCGAGCAAGTTATAGTTCTGGAAATCGGCGGCCTTGCGGCAGTGCGTGGCGAGTTTTAGAGACTTCTGCCCCCGAAACGGCGAGGATCCTTCAGGCCGTTCCTTGAACTCGATTCGCAGCGGCGGGAATTCGCAGTAGCTCGGATTGCGCCGCGATATACCGCGTGCACTCAGCCGTATTGAATAGACCTCCGGAGTAGGTTCCAGAAGTATCAACTTAGCCTCGTAGGGGCGGATGGAATTCGGTGCCGCCCCGATCAGATCGTCGAAGGGTGCCTCAATCCGCAGCTTCAGCACGTCGTCTGAGGCGAACAAGGGCTTATTAGCTGAGGCCGCAGCGGCAACGTTTAGTGACAGCACCACCGTCCAGAGCCAAGCTTGCCAGCTTACCGGTCGATAGCCTTCAAGGCGCCGTTTCGCTCTCATAGGATCTGATCAAGGCAGGTTGGCGGCTCCGGTACGATGACATCCGGAGTGAGATTTGAGAAGAAATTCTTTAAATGCACCAACGCCGCCATGTTTGACCCAAATACAATCTGCATAGAATAAGCTGACGCCGGATGCAACAGACCCATGGGTAGCCCAGTCCAATGACGAACGAGTCTCTAAAGGAATGCGGCCGAGAGCCGCCGGATTTTCCGCTGCGACCCTGCACCGGCCCGTTACGACGGTCATGGCAATAGTCGCCTGCTCGAGCGGGGCCCTGCCTTGATCCTGGAACGCCGCCGTGCGGTCTGCGGTCGCTCGATATTTTCCCTTATCGGACTGGCCATCGCCGCAGGCACGCTCGCGATCAGCGGCTGCAGCTCCTTGCCGACGCTGGAAGGCCGTACCGAATCCGCCGCGATCGGCCCTGAATCCGGCACCCACCTCAACGATTCGATCGCGCCGCTCACGGTGGATCATCCGGGACTCACAGGAATTCACGCGCTGGATGAGGGTCGCGAGGCGTTCGCCGTTCGCGTGGCGCTGGCCGAGGCCGCGGAGCGTTCGCTCGACGTGCAGTACTACATCTGGCGCGAGGACATCTCCGGAACTCTGTTATTGGACGCGCTCCGCCGGGCCGCCGAGCGGGGCGTTCGTGTGCGGCTCCTGCTCGACGATAACAATACCAAAGGGATGGACCCGACGCTTGCCGCGCTCAACGCGCAGTCCAACATAGAAGTGCGCCTGTTCAATCCGTTCCGCTACCGTTCCGCGCGGTTTTGGGGGTACATGACGGACTTCTCCCGGTTGAACCGGCGCATGCACAACAAGTCATTTACCGCCGATGGGGTCGCGGCTATCGTTGGCGGCCGAAACATCGGGGACGAGTATTTCGGTGCCGGCGAGGACGTGGGGTTCATCGATTTAGATGTGATCGCCATCGGCGCAGCCGTCGCGGAGGTGCAAAAGTCGTTCGACGAGTACTGGAAGAGCGCATCGGCTTATCCGGCCGACCGCATCCTTCCGGCCGCCACGAGCGCGCAGAAGGAAAGATTTGCAGCGCAGGGCACCGAAACCGGGCAGAGCGCGCGGGCGCAGAGCTATATCGATGCTGTGCGCGCGACTGAAGTCGTGCGCAAAATGATCATGCGGCAGATGGAATGGGAATGGGCCGAAGCACGACTCGTAGTCGATGATCCGGCCAAGGCGCTGGACCGGGCCAAGCGCAATGACTATTTAATGTCCAGCCTCGAGCACGTGGTGGGGCCGCCAAAGAGCGAATTGCGCCTGGTATCCCCGTACCTTGTCCCGACCAAGGCAGGCGTGGCTGGGTTCGCGAATATGCGCCAGCGGGGCGTCCAGGTGTCAATACTGACCAACGCACTGGAGGCAACGGACGTCGCCGCTGTGCACGCCGGTTACGCGAAATGGAGAAAGGATCTGCTACGGCAAGGCGTGAGTCTCTGGGAGCTCCGGCGCTCAGCCTCGGCCGAACCGATCGCCGGGACGTCCAGGGGAAAGAAGTCTTCCAGCGCAGGTGTGGGGAGGAGCGGGGGAAGCGGGGGAAGCGCGGGAAGCTCCGGCGAAAACCACGCGAGTTTGCACGCGAAGACATTTGCGGTAGACCGTGAACAGCTCTTTGTTGGCTCGTTCAATTTCGACCCCCGCTCTGCGGCACTCAACACGGAGATGGGCCTGGTGATCCGCTCTACGGTGCTGGCCGGCCGGGTCGCGCGGGCATTCGATGACAAGGTACCCAGGGAAGCGTACGAAGTGCAACTTGATCCGAAGGGCGAGTTGCAGTGGATCGAACGCCAACCCGAAGGGCAAATCGTCTACCACACAGAGCCTGGCACCTCCAGATGGCGGCGCTTCTGTGTGGGATTCATATCGCTGTTACCGATCGATTGGCTGCTGTGACGCCCCACATCGAGGCCCTAGAGGGCTAAACCTGGCGGCAAAGCCTGCACTCGTTGCCGCATTCCGTTATTAATTCAACAGCCCTGCCCGCTCCCTGTGGCGCGGGTTGGGCGCCTAGCGTCCCGGTCGGCTCCGCGCTACGGATCACCGGGACAATCCTTAGGTCTCTCAGTCGCGGTCCGGTGCGCCCAGCGGAAACAACTTCCGATAAGGGCGCGCCTCATTCACCGCTCGGGCCACGGAGGGCCGGGCAAGTAGGCGATTTCGATAGGCCCGAACGGCCGGGAAATTATCGCCAATGGGATGGACCCAATCGGCGTAGAAAAGTGCCGGTGCCGCAGAACAATCCGCGAGTGTGAATTCCCCGCCCGCTCCCCAGGCCTTTGAGGTCAGCCGCCCGTCCAGCCAGCGGTAGGAGACCTGCAGCTGATTTCGCGCGGCGCCGATACTGATTTTGTCGCGCTCATTTTCCGCGCGCATCCCGTTCGCTACAATGAGCTGCATCGGGGCCATGACGTAGTGGTCAAAAAAACGATCCATGAAGCGGACCGTGAGAGCCGCTTCAGCGTCCTTTGGGATCAATTGCACCGGTCCGGCGTAATGGAGCGTGAGGTATTCGATGATGATGCTCGATTCGGCTACGACTTCCTGGCCATCCCGAAGCAGTGGAAATTTCTTAAGGGGCCAAAGTGCCTCCAGATCGGACCAGTCCGCAGCATCCTCGATCAGCCGATAGTCGAAAGGTGTTTCATTCTCGTATAGCGCAGTCAATACTTTCCAGCAGTACGAGGAGAACGGGTGGGCGTAGAGAGTCAGTGCCATGCGGATGCCTCTAGAATGAGAGAATGCGCCGTAGAGACGTACTGATTGTACCGCCCCGTAAGCGCAGGCCAATTTTAGTGCAGTCTAACGCCGCACAT
This sequence comes from uncultured Gammaproteobacteria bacterium, assembly GCA_963717335.1. Lineage (GTDB taxonomy): Bacteria > Pseudomonadota > Gammaproteobacteria > Steroidobacterales > Steroidobacteraceae > FEN-1191. Next base: position 83,764 of record CAVQVZ010000001.1, read on the forward strand.
TCAATCGAATGGAATCGCCGGGTCAGAACTAACAGCGAAAGCTGATGCCGCGGATAGAGCGCCCCATTGCGGGTCCGTCCGACCATACTATCTCGCCAGTCTCCGCCGAAATTTGCCGATACGCTCCTAGCAATGAAGCTCCCCAATTGAAGCCACAAATGCTGAGTGAAGCGTCCATCGACGTATCAGGGCGCGCTCGACTCAGTGGCGTTGATGTGCTGCGCGGACTGAGCGTGCTGCTGGTCACGCTGCACCATATCCACCTGCGGTTCTGGCTGAACGGTTACGGCGTGGATAACGTCTTCCCCGCAACCGTCAACCAGGTGTTGTTCTGGTCAGGCTACTACGCCGTGATCGTCTTCTTCGTTATCTCGGGTTTTCTTATTACAGGCCTTTCTATCCGCCGATGGGGCCGGCTCGAGCGGATACAAATTGGCCGTTTTTACCTCCTGCGTGCGGCCCGCATTTTGCCCAGTCTGCTGGCGCTGCTGCTCGTTCTGAGCGCCCTGCACCTCTGGGGCAGTCCGACCTTCAGGATCCCTGAGACACGTGCTTCGCTAGGTCAGGCGCTGTGGTCCGCACTGACCTTCAGCATCAATTGGCTCGAAGGCCGACGCGGCTATCTTCCAGGCACCTGGGATGTTCTTTGGTCGCTTTCGGTCGAAGAGGTGTTCTATCTGTCGTTGCCACTGCTTTGCGTTCTTCTGCGGCGGGACGTGGCGCTGCTGTTACCAATGGCGTGCCTGGTCATCATCGGACCGATCAATCGTACCGCTTTCGCTGACCAGGACCCGTGGGGACACTATGCGTATCTGTCCTGCATGGATGGAATCGCTTTCGGCTGTTTGGCCGCACTTGCCGTTGCGCGACTGCGGCTTCGCCGGAACATGCTATGCGCAGCACTTGGCTTAGGTGCTGCAATCGCATGTCTGGTGATGCTCACTTGCAACGAAGACTCCCACAGTGGGTTGGCACGCTACGGTCTCAACGTTACTTTGCTGGAACTCGGAATCGCACTGATGTTGCTGGCGCTCGGAAACGGGGTGGGCAATAAGGCACTCTCTAGCGGCACAGGCTGGTTGCGTGCGATCGGCCGAGGCAGCTACGAGATTTATCTGGTCCACATGCTCGTAGTGCTGGGGCTTATGGACTGCTTCAAGAGCCTGCAGCCCTCGACTTGGATGATTCCGCTTTGGTATCTGGCGATGCTCTTACTGAGCATAGTGCTCGGTCTTGGCGTCTCGAAGTACTACTCCGATCCTATGAATCACCGACTCAGAGCACACTCTTTAACTCGACGCCACAGTGCCGACTCGCGCAAGTCTAAAGCCAGACTCGGTTAGCTTATCAATCCGGTCACTTGCACGCCGCAAAATCCCCATCGCAGGAGAATAACCGGCTGGTCTAACGCTTCGGCTCCCACAGTTCGATTTTGTGACCTTCCGGATCAAGAATCCACGCGAAGCGCCCGTTTGCATCGTCGGTGTGTTTTAGAATCCTGATGCCTTTTGACTTCAATCTCGCGAGCATCGCATTCATGTTATCTACTGCGTAGTTGATCATGAACGCACCGGTTGACGGCGCGAAGTAGCTCGTCGAGTCCGGAAAAGCGTTCCAAATCAGCGCTGGAGGATGCTCTGGCGCATCGTACCGCAACGCCGCACCGCCCCAAGCTTCCATCGGTAGTCCCAGCACATCACGATACCAAGCCGCCAGTGCCTTCGGATCTTTTGCCTTGAAGAACACTCCCCCGACGCCGGTGACGTGACCTGATGTACCGGCAGCTCCGTTCTCAGCGGCATGAACCACTGAGGAAGTACCCAGAATGAGCATTAGAACCGACTCTCTGATCATCGTTGCAATCCTTTAAATCTAGGAAACCCTCAGAGTAATTTTCCTGACCGAAGCGCTCAATGTACTCTTGTCTTCGCCTGGAGCACCCCGGCCGGAGTTGAACCGGCGACCTACCACTTAGGAGGCGGTCGCTCTATCCACTGAGCTACAGGGGCGTTGTTGAAATCGTTGACGAATTTCACCTGCGGTTAGTTTACCTCACCCGACGCAGCGGCTACGCAGCGGTTTGGCACCGGTAGCGCAGCGGCAGCGGCCCACTTGGCGCGGCGGGAAAGGTGCGTGTGGTGCATCGTAGAGACAGTCGCAAGGCGCATCGCCAAATATGACGCCGTAATGTACGAAAAACTGTCGCCAAAACTCATGAGCGCGGACACGCGGAGAGCTAAATGAGATCTGAGGCAATCGCCGACGCCAGCGTAATTACGAGCCTCTGCACAATCTTGTGGAAGATTGATTGCGCGAACGACACGATGCGATCCTTAGACCTAAACTTCACACAGGCGAACGGCGCCATAAGGGCGTCCCATGCGCCCGGGGAGTGGTCGCATCACGCGCCCGAAACTAATGGTGCGCACCTAGAGGCCCTCGCATGCGTTACGAGCCCTAGTCGCCGCCGACAGCTACCAGTTCACATTTCTGCCGCCCGGCAAGTACAGCGTCGTCCTCACGTGTCAAGCTGTCGAGGATGATCTCTGATCTTTGGGAGGGCTGACATATGACGAAGATACTCTGGACGGTGCTTTTGTCCGCCTGTGCAGGCTCGGCATTCGCGGCCGATACGGCCGTGTCCATCAGCGTCGGGCAACCTGGCTTCTACGGCCAGATCACTATTGGCAATTTCCCCACCCCGCGGTTGGTGTACGCGCATCCTGTGGTGATACATCCGACGCCCGTTGTCGTGGTACCCGCTCCAATTTATTTGCATGTCCCGCCGGGCCATGAGAAGCATTGGAGCAAGCATTGCGCAACGTACAACGCCTGCGGACGGCCGGTGTACTTTGTCAGTGATGATTGGTACAACTCGGTGTACGTGCCACACTACAGGCAAATGGCGAACGAGCATGACGAGGGCCATAACCATCACGGTCACGGTCATAGTAAGGGTGGCGATGATGACCAAGGGCACGATCATCACGATCACTGATTAACAGACCGCTGCGCGCAGGAGTTACGCAGCGGCTCGGGGTCAGCGGGTAACGTTTTTGGGACTCGTTGACGTTCTGCGCGTCAAATTTTTCAGTCACTTGGCGATCAACAACGCCCCGGTAGCGCGATTAGGAGGGGGTCGCTTTGAGCTATAGGGGCGTTATTGGATTGTATCTTTATTTTTGGAGGGGAGCGCGTTTGTGCCGCAAGCGCGTAGCGGTGAATCAACGGCCCAGGTAGATAGCGACACGCAAGATTGCTTCGTCCTGGAAATCTTCGTTGTTGATTTCGCGAACAGCACCCCGTTGGTTTTAGCCTGGAATTGGATGGCGCCCAGGCTGGAAGTGCGCCACACCTAACACTTGAAAGCCTAGTCCAAGCGGCTAGTGGCTCTTGGGTACTTTCGCGGGTTTAGTACCCTCGTCGGCTTTCACGGCTGCCTCGTCCTGACGTGTCTTCTCGGCCGAGTCCTGCTCCGCCTCATTTACTGCGGCGGCTTGCTCGTTGTTCTCCTCGGTGGCCTTGTCAACCGCCTGCTTGGCCCTGAAGTCGCGCACCGCGACACTATATTGGTCGGTCAGAGTTTGGAGTTTTTCGACTTCCGCGTTCTGCCGATTGAGATACTCGGAAGCGATCTTTGATTTCTGATCGTCGGTAATGTCGGGCCCTATGGCCTCGATCTTGGCTCGCTGTTCGGCCTTCAGGCATTGCCCATACGCATCAACCTCGGTGGTGTGCTCCTGCATCTCGTGATTGGCCGCGAGTATCTGTTCCATGGTCGCCCTATTGCCATTGGGTATCTTCACGTCGTTAAGAGGCGCCACGCAGTCCGCAAAAGCAGGTGCGGCCGCAAGGGTCACAAGGATTGATAGGGCGAGCGGCGCTTTCATGGACGTCTTCCTCATTAGGTGTGCTCACGGCAATTCAGCACAGTCTCGCTTAGAAACCAAGGCTCAACTATCTCAATGCCCCTTTTCTCAAAAATGGCTCCCAGAAAACTGAGCATCAGGCCCGAATGTCAGCGGCAATGCTATTCCAGGTAGCTGCGCGGCTAATCACCCACTGCATCGTCACCCGAGACGCCTCAAGCCGAGGTACTTGGCCACTCGATATCGTGCCAACCACATCAGCCTGCGCCACCCCACCGCAGCGCGCAGCTGACCACGCATGGTTAGTTGCCTTACATCTGTGATCTTCCGGGCGCTTTTAGGTTCAACTTTGTCCGGCGATCCCAGCCCGTTCAGTCACTTACCTGCAGCGTCCGCGCTCGCCTGGGCGGTGCACGCACACCTACTGATCCGCAGGCGTATGCCCTTGTACGGCCCCTATTGAGCCCCTGATCGCCTGTCACCGGTCCGGCAGGCGATCGTGCATTCCTCGACCCCGGCATTTTCGCGGTGCCGCCCGCCGCCGGTTCGCCCCCTCCAAGACCCGCCCACTACCTGTTTTCATCCCCCAGATAACGGTAGACCATTGCACCGAGCAACGCGCCGGCAATGGGCGCCACCCAGAACAACCAGAGCTGCTGCACTGCCCATCCGCCCACATACAACGCCACTCCAGTGCTGCGCGCCGGATTTACCGACGTGTTGGTCACCGGAATACTAATCAAGTGGATCAGTGTCAGCGTCAATCCAATGGCGAGTGGTCCGAAGCCTTGCGGTGCTCTACGGTCGGTCGCGCCGAGGATGATAATCAGAAACATCATCGTCATTACAGTCTCGCTCACGAACGCCGCTCGCATCGAGTATCCGCCGGGAGAATGTTCAGCGTAACCGTTCGATGCGAACCCCGCGCTGAGGTCGAACCCCGCCTTACCGCTGGCGATTAGATAGAGCACGCCGCCAGCCACAACGGCACCGAGCAATTGCGCCACAATGTATGGCAATAATTCTCTGCCATCGAATCTGCCACCGGCCCACAGACCGATAGAAACGGCGGGGTTCAAATGGCAACCGGAAATGTGTCCGATGGCGTATGCCATTGTCACCACTGTCAACCCGAAGGCCAGGGCCACCCCAAGAAGCCCGATTCCGACGTTGGGAAACGCCGCGGCTAACACGGCGCTTCCGCAGCCGCCAAGAACTAACCAAAATGTACCGAAGAATTCCGCGCTGTATTTCTTCATCTCCGCCCCCCTGTTATTAAAACTTCGCCGATCAAACTCCAAGGCCGGGAATAGCCCGGCTTGGCCAAACCTACAATGACCCGATCATTTTCTCGGCCAGTTACACCAGTAGCCAAGTAACGAGTGAAAATGGTGAAGGGTATGAGTTCCAGTCGCGTTGCTGAGCGTCTTTGGGACATCCCTACGTAGCGCCGGCAGGTCCAGGAAACGCCGAATTCAGAATCTGCAGGTCCTGCGGCGTGAGGGAAACCGAAAGTGCCCGGGCGTTTTCCTCTACGTGCGCCGGAGAGCCCGATTCGGGAATCGCGATCACGTTGCCGCTGCGGATGACCCACGCGAGCGCGGCAGCGGCCGCAGAACAGCCGTGGGCAGTGCCCACTTGCTGCAGCGCGCGGTTTCCAACGACTAGGTTGCCGTCACCGCCGAGCGGCGAGTACGCCATGATGGGGAGCTTATGCTGCGTACACCACGGCAGGACATCGCGCTCGATGGCGCGGTTGTTGAGACTGTAAGGCACCTGATTCGTAGCGCAGCGAATTCCGTCGGGAACCTTGAAAAGGTCTTCCATCTGGCTGACATTGAAATTGGATACGCCCCAGGACCTGATTTTCCCTGCAGAGCGTAGCTTTTCAAATGCGGCCACCACGCCGGGAAACTGGGCGCTGGGCACCGGCCAGTGCAGCAAATACAGATCCAGGTACTCTGTTCCCAGGCGCGCGAGGCTGGCGGCACAGGCGCGCGCGATGCCATCCCCCTTTACGTCACTCCCTTCCACTTTGGATACCAGGAATATCCGGTCCCGCTGGCCGGCAACGACGCGGCTGAGGAATTGCTCCGAGCGACCGCCGCCATAGTTACCCGAGGTGTCGATCAAAGCCATCCCGCGTGCGACACCGGTGCGTAACGCTTCTTCTTCGACCGACAGGGGGTGCCGGCCCTGACCGAGGTGCCAGCAACCCTGACCGAGGGGTGGAACGACGGTGCCGTCCGGGAGCTTGACCGTTCGCCCGGCCGGTTTTGGCGCGTCACCCGAAGCCTGGTCGGCCGCAATCGCCCCAACCACTGAACCTAAGGCGGAAAACGAAAACCCAAAAGCGGCGCAGCGCACATTGAACTGGCGCCGGTTGAGCAAATTCATAGGCACTCCCTCGGGGACCGGATTAATGACCCATTCGGAATGTTACCGCTGGAGTCATGAACACTGCACTCGGCATGCGAGCCCGTGTAGGGGGCGGCCATGCTAAGGCATTACCCGAGCGTATATATTCCGGACAATGATCATGATTGCGGCGCCGGACAAGATCACGCCAAAGTTACTGACTATGGACGCCAGATACATCCCGATGGCCGGGATGGCGTTGAGAACCCCGGCCAATGCAGTGAGTGCCAGAGCCGAGACGATGACCCGCACGTGGTCCGGCCCGTCGATTACGCAGCCAGCGATCAGGCCCAGGATGACCAATACCGCCGCCAGACTCGGGATCGTGACAAAAGCCGCGACAATGGCGAGCGCTACGGCAATTAGCCCCACGATGTTGTTGAATTTCATTAACTGCCCCCGGAATCGTTGTTATTGGGCGGGTGCCAGCGGCAGCGCCTGACACCTCGTGACTATATCGCAGCGGCACGCTTGAACAAATAGCGACCGGCGTGCCTTGGCTTTTTTTTCGAAACTGCGCATCACTGCGTGGCCATCCGCTTGAGCATTTCGCGTGCCGGAGTACCTCCAGGAACTTGGGCGGTTATTTTGGGGCGGCCGGCACCCGAGGCAGGCAGCTATCGGAGTCGGCTAGGAAGTACGCTAAGGCGGCCATGGTGGCCACCTGGGTCTTGAGGTTATAGGGATCCACCTTATCGAGCGTATCGGCGGCCGTATGGTGATAGTCAAAGTAGTGCCGCGTATCCACCATGGGCGCGAAACCCGGAACGCCGGCCTCCTGGAGCGGCCCTATATCGGAGCCCACTTCGCCCTCATGGGGCTCAAGCACCGTGGCCCCGAGCGGACCCAGGGCATCCATCACGGGAGCCAGACTTGCCAACGCGCTCCTGGTGACCGAGGCCTCAATGCCGATCGCGCGTCCCGCACCCAGATCGCTTTCGATCGCCGCACACTGGTTTGACACTGCGCCGCCCGGGGACTTCAGATACGCCACCGGTCCATTGCCACCATTTTCCTCATCCGCCCAACCGACGAACCGAATGGTGCGGCGGGCATGCAATTGCAGTTCCTGCATCACTCGGAGGACTCCCGCTGCGGCCATTACCCCGACTCCATCGTCAGTGGCCCCGGTCCCGAGATCCCAGGAATCCAGGTGTCCCGAAACGATCACCACCTCGCCGGGCTTCTCGGTGCCTGGCCAGTCGGCGATCACATTGAAGCTATCGGCGTCAGGTAAAGTAACCGGCGTGAGCCACAGTTTCAGGGAGACCGGACCGTGCGCCGCGAGCCGAAAAATCAAGTCGGCATCTTCCGCCGCAAGCGCTGCGGCCGGTATGGGAGCCTGGTGGTCTTTCCAGCGCGTAACACCGGTGTGGGGCAGTCGGTAGTCAGCCCCTCCGATTGAGCGCACCAGGACCGCCACCGCACCTAAGGCAGCGGCCTCGGCGGGCCCTTTCACCCGATATTGACCCGATTGCATGTAGGCCGCGCCGGCCTGGCCATTCTCGGCGAGCCTCTGATCAAAGCGTGACTCAAACAGCACGATCTTGCCCTGAACCTGCGCGCCGAGCGCATTCAAATGGTTGAAGTCGTGAACCACGATGACCGGCGCCTCAAGACCGGACTCCGGCGTCGCTCCCGATGCGCCCAAAGCCGTCAGGTGCAGGCGCTGCCTCAACCCGTCGGGTCGCCCTGGATATTCGGTCAGCTCCCCGCGCTCCTCGCCCCGGACCCAATGGGGCACCTTGGTGGGCTGCAACGTCACCTGCGCTCCCAGCGCGCGCATTGCGGTGGCCACTTGAGAGATGGCGGCGGCTTGGCCGGCCGACCCCGCGGGACGCGGGCCCACCCGGTCCGTCAGGTCTTCTAGCTGCTGCCAGGCCCAATCAGTGGACATGGCGGCATCTCGAACGCGTGCCAGCGTGTCGGCCAAGCCGGCCTTGGGATTCACTGTGGGGGGAAGATCGACGGCCAATCCCGAGGCGCAGCCGAGCGCCATGGCTAGTATTGCGAGAGCAGCGCGAATTCTCATGCGGAGGAATACTAGCGCAGGAGTCCAATCCAAACACTTTCGAGCTGAACGGGGTCCCTAAGCCCGGGCGGCGACGGGGGTGGGCAGCCAAGGACCCCCCAGCCACGCTTGGGTGCGGCGACATCCGACATTTTCCCAGGACTTGCGAAAGTTAAGATTGGACGACTGAAAACACCGTAGTGGCGGAAGGCGAAACATCATGGACACGCGCAACGCTCCCCAAGTGGATGAAAATGATCCCGACTCGCAAGCCGTCGAGGTGGTACCAGAAAAGATAGATTTGCAGAAAAAACCCCAGACTGACCGCGGCAAAAAGTTACCTGGCAGCGATGCGCCGTCTGGTGGGTCAGCTCCCAATCGGGAGAGTTAATACGATTGGTGGCCCATGTCAGCCGAGGCTGACGCGTTACGCGGCACTGTGCTTACATCGCGTCGGGAGTGGATCCCTAAAAATGGTATCGCTAGATATCAACGCATCCGGCCTATTTAATGATCACGAAACTCGATAAACACCTTAAGCGCGAAATCAATGTCAGTGGCAAGCCCTACATAGTCACGCTTGCACCCGAGGGCTTGAAATTGACCGTCAAGGGCCGACGCAAGGGGCAAGAGCTTGCTTGGTCCGCACTCGTCAATGGAGACGCTGCAATGGCGGTCGCGCTCAACGCTTCACTCGATCAGGCGCGTTAAAAACACCGCTTGGTCAGTCCACCGACTTTCGTCAGCTGATTTCTCCTTTCAGCACCCAGGGCTCTTGATTGATATAGTGCTTGGAGTGGCGCCCGCTCCAGGCGCCGACCCTTCGCTGTGAGCCTCGCGAAAGCAGTGCCTTCGTTCTCGGCAGACAAAACGGGATGACATAGCCGATGGGATTTGACGCCGCTCCTCACCCGCGCCATCGGCGATCCATACTCGAGGGGCGCCGCAACCTTAAGATGGCCAGTTCTGCGCACGCTTACGTGCGAGGCAGCACAGTACAGTTCTACAAGTGGCTCCTGGAGCGTAGCGAAAGCACCGTTCCAAAAGGGCCGCCGGTCTGGATTTGCGGAGATTGTCATGTCGGCAACCTCGGACCTCTGGCTGACGCAAACGGGCGGGTGCATGTCCAAATCCGTGACCTCGACCAGACGGTAGTCGGTAACCCCAACCACGACCTCATTCGGCTCGCGCTTTCTCTCGCCTCGGCCGCGCGGGGCTCCGATCTGCCGGGGGTCACAACCGCGCATATGCTCGAACAGATGATGATTGGGTACCGCGGAGCGCTCGCCCGTGCCGTGTCGAACACCGCGATCCAGAGTGCGAAACCCGACTGCGTGCGGGTGGTCATGCGGCGCGCGACTTCTCGGACCTGGAAGCATCTTGCGAAAGAGCGCCTCAAAGACCTCAAGCCCAACATACCCAGGGGCACCCGGTTCTGGTCGTTGCTCAAGCGGGAACACAGCGCGCTGGAGAATTTGTTCAAGCGCGAGGAAGTGAGGAAGCTCGTGCTGACCTTGAAGTCGCGCCCCGATGACGCCGCGGTGGAAGTCCTGGACGCGGCCTATTGGATGAAAGGTTGCAGTTCCCTCGGACGTGCGCGCTTCGCCGTGCTCCTGGATGTTGGCAAGCGCGCCAAAGACAAGCAACATGAATACTGTCTCATAGACATCAAGGAGGCCGTAGCCGCGGCGGCGCCCAGAGCGGCCAACGCACCGATGCCCCGCGACAATGCCCAGCGGGTGGTCCAGGGCGCCCAACATCTATCCCCCGCTCTAGGCAATCGCATGATGGCCTCGAGGTTGCTGGGTCGCTCTGTGGTCATCCGCGAGCTGATGCCCCAGGACCTCAAACTCGAGATCGATCAATTGACGCGCGACGAGGCGATCGAGGCTGCGCGCTACTTGGCTGAAGTGGTCGGTAAGGCGCACGCGCGGCAAATGGACGGCGCTACCCGACGCGAATTCGCAAGATCCCTCAAGACGCGCCGCGCTTCGCGACTTGACGCGCCGGCGTGGTTGTGGAAAAGCGTGGTCGAACTCGCCTCAATACATGAGGCCGGCTATCTGGAACACTGCCGAACTTATGCACTTTCCTAGAGACGAGCCTAGCGCGGTCGGGGGTACGACCGCGCTAGGGAGTAAGCACCGGTTGCGGAGCCGCTCAGTCCGCGATTAACGTCGCGCGCTGGACGAGCCCCGGGACTTTCCGGAATTTCCGCCGGAGGGCTTACGGGCGGCGGGGCTCATCTCCGCATCGCCTTGCAGCTCCTGCTTGCGTTCCGCCATCTCCGTGCCCAGCTGCTCCAAGTCAATCTTCGCTTTCCTGGCTTTCGGGAACATTTCGCCTTCTTCTTCCTTGACGTGATGATCAATCTGCTCACCGAGAACGGTGACCTTCGCGTCATACAGATCATCGTCCGGGCCCATTTCCTTGAGCTGCGCGATAAGTTCCTTCGCTCCAGCATGCTCGACCACTGCCTCGTCCATTAGATCCGCATCGTCAATGCCGTTGCGAACCGCCGGGTAGAAAATTTCCTCCTCAACTTGAGCATGCACAGTGAGCTCCTGGCATATCTGCTCGACGACCTCGAGCTTCTGAGCGTCATCCGCCTCGTCCTCTTTTAGCTTCGCGAACTGCTTGAAGAGCGCCTTCACCTTCTTGTGGTCGGCGGTCAATATCGCGATTGCATCATTCTCATTCGACCGACGGTCGGATTTCCCCTTAGTGGCCATTGTGAATTTCTCCGGTTAAAGTTTACGACCTGCTCGTCGAACGCTACGCTGTGCGAGCACCTCGTAGAAGCGTTTGGAATCGCATGTCAACGTGGGAATCTCCCTACACTTCGCCTGGCGAGGAGCAAGGGTTGCGTATCGCGCGCTCCAGCGTCTGGCCCCAACAGAGGATGTCCGATCGAATTGCCGGCGCTAAAAACAACTCAAATGCCGCGCCGTAAAGTCAGCCAGACTAACGAGCCTTCGGAAAACCTAGGTCCGCATCAAAGCGGAGCGGGGAATTCCAAATCCAACTTAAGTGACTGGTTACAAAACCAAAAGCCTAAACGTGGCGATGACGTGCGGGTGAGCGATCAATCATGAATCGCAGGTTCGTGGGCTTTCTCCTACAAACAGATCCGGGACTCGCCGTAACATTTATGGCACAAGCACCGTAAGCTCTAGAAAACAAATGGAGGGGCCCGCCATGGCCGCACGATCCTTTGCCTCAGTAACGATTTCATTCGGCTTGGTCAGCATTCCAGTGGACATCTTTTCCACACAAATAGCCTCCGCTAAGCTTTCATTCAACCTATTGCACGCGAAGGACGGAGCCCGCGTTAAACAGCAATATATATGCGCCCTGGACGGACAAGTGGTCGACCGGTCCGAGATGGTCAAGGGCTACGAGTACGAGAAAGACAGGTATGCAATTTTTAAACCGGAGGAGATCAAGGCCTTAGAGGAGGCAGGATCCAATGCGATCAACATTACTGAGTTCGTGCCGCTTGATACGGTCGATCCCGTCTATTTTGACCGCACTTATCTGCTGGCACCCTCAAAGAACGCCGCCAAGCCGTACGCGCTCCTTAACGAGGCTATGCGTCAAACAAGCCTATGCGCCGTAGGGCGTTGGGCGGCGCGCGGTAGGGAACACGTCGTGATGTTGCGCCCACTGGATTCTGGCATGGCCATGCATCAGCTGTTTTTTAAAGACGAAATTCGCACGATCAAGGAACTCGGAATGGCCGATGCTCCTCAGCTGGCTGCGGGTGAGATGAAACTTGCGAAGGCTCTTATCGACCAGAGCACAGCGAAGCGGTTCGACCCCAATGCATTTCACGATGAGTTTCGCGCCCGAGTGGAGAGTGCCATCCAGAAGAAAGTCAAGACCGGCAAGGAAATCTCACACGTCGGGACCGAAGAGGCGAGCGGGGCACCGACCGGAAACGTGGTTGATCTCATGGAAGTGCTGCAGCGGAGCCTAAAAGGCAGATCCCCGGCAACTACCGAGCCTGCCCGGCGCCCGCCCAAGCAGGTCACCCGATCCAGCTCCAAATCCAAATCCGCATCCCGGGGGCGTTGACTTGCAACAGTTCGGTACAGCAGAAGTGTCTCGGCTGGCAGATATTCCTGTGAGTTCCATTCGCGCGATGATCCGGGCACGCTATGTGTCACCTACAAAAACGGCTGGCCTGCTGCGGTTTTCATTCCAGGATCTGGTAGTACTCCGCACAGCTCGTCAATTGCTTTCTGCGCGCGTCTCTCGCCGACTGGTCGGCGCCGCACTTCGAAAAGTCCGAGCTGAGTTTCCGGTCGATCTGCCCCCACGCGGTCTGTCAGTCACAGCCAACGGAGGCAGAATTCTCGTCCATGAGGCAGGAGAAACCCGTGACGCGCTATCTGGGCAGCTGCTCCTTGAGCTACGCATCGTTGACGGTAAAGTTGAGCTGATAAATACCTCGCCGCCCTCCCCTAGCGCCGCGTCCGAGACTACCGACTGTGACCGGCAGTTCGCCGAGGCGCTTGCACTTGAAGACACCGATATCGAGGCGGCGGTGGGAGCTTATCGTACGTGCGTGTCCAAACATCGCCATTTGGGAGCCTGCGCCAATCTGGGCCGGTTGCTGCACTTGCAGGGCCGTATCAGCGAGGCTGTTGAGGTTTATCGATCGATCGATAACCCGGACGCCGACCTCTTGTACAACCTGGCGGTGGCTCTGGAAGACCTCGGTTTTACACGGGAGGCCATTGCCTGCTATGAGCGCGTGCTGGCCATCGACCCGGCGTACGCGGATGCCCATCACAATGTAGCCCGACTGTGGCAACAAGCCGGGGATCCGCAGCGTGCGGTGCGCCATTGGAATGCGGTTCGCCGGCTCACTGCGGCTCCACCCAAGACTCCGTGATTTACTCCCCTGGCGCCCAGCGGTTTGTCGAAAGAGGATACGCACGGGTCTCCAAGGCGAAGAGCCTTAGAAAGGCCAATGCAGGCACTGCGCGCTCACCGCGTGCCCCGTTGAAAGCCCTGGATTTCGAGATTCAAAGATAGAGCTGAGTCGTGCCTGAGGGTCCCAGCATTGTCATCCTGCGCGAGCAAACCGCTCGGTTCGCAGGCCGCAAGATCCTGCGGGCGAAGGGCAACGCCAAGATTGACATGTCGCGCCTGGTCGGACAAAAGGTCACGGCGTTTCGCAGCTGGGGCAAGCACTTTTTAATCGAGCTGCCAAACGTCGCGGTACGAATTCACTTCCTGATGTTTGGCAGCTACACCATCGACGAGCGCAAAGATCGCATCCCACGACTGCAGCTTGGCTTCCGCGGCGGCGAAATGAATTTCTATAGTTGCGCGGTGCGGCTGATCGAGGGAGCGCTGGATAAGACCTACGACTGGTCGGGCGATGTGATGTCCGATCAATGGGATGCGGCCGCCGCCCGCAGCAAGCTTCGCCGAATGCCCAAAGCCTTCGTGTGCGACGCGCTGCTTGACCAGAACATATTCGCCGGAGTCGGCAATATCATCAAAAACGAGGTGTTATTTCGAATCCGCGTTCATCCCCTGTCCACAGTAGGCGCGCTGCCTCCAGCCAAGCTGCGTGCGATGGTGGACCAGGCGCGTCAGTATAGTTTCGATTTTCTTGACTGGAAACGCGCCTTTGTTTTGCGAAAGCACTGGTTGGTGCACAACAAGGGCATCTGTCCCCGCTGCAACGGAAAACTCACCCGTGCCTGGCTAGGAACAACCGATCGCCGCAGCTTCTTCTGCGAGAGTTGCCAGAAGCGATACGGAGCAGCGCGCCGCCCAGCAGGCGCCCAGCGAAAGACAAAGACGATCGGCCGTAAAAAGAACGCAACGCGGCCTACGCCCGGATTTGCCCGGATTCGTACTGCTATCAGTCGACCGCGTGCCTGAAAAACGCAGAGGCCCTGTTCGCGGCAAGCGCGGCCTGTTCGCCGTGGGCTATGCGTGCGAATATTAGGCGGGCCCCGTGTAATTGGTCGAACCCCGGACTATTCATTATCACCGCGCTCTTTCCGATTAAGGGTCCATTTCGACGCTTTGTCGGGAAAAGTTAGGTTGGCGGAGTAGCTAGTGCCAGGCGCTGCAGTTTTCCTTAGTTACGCGTCCGAGGACGCAGAGGCGGCCCAGCGCATTTGCGAGGCGCTACGATCTGCTGGCGTCGAGGTGTGGTTCGACAAAAGTGAACTGCGTGGAGGCGATGCCTGGGATTATCGGATTCGCCAGCAGGTCCGGGAGTGCGCCTTGTTCATCCCTATCATTTCGGCACACACGCAGCAGCGTCTGGAAGGCTACTTCCGCCTGGAATGGGGCTTGGCCGAGCAGCGTACGGCGATGATGGCGCGCAGCAAGCCTTTCATCGTGCCGGTCTGCGTGGATGGCACGCGTGACAGCGAAGCAGAGGTTCCAGAGTCGTTCATAAAGGCGCAATGGACCCGGCTTCTCAAAGGCGAGACGCCCAAAGCCTTTTGCGATCGCATCAAGCTGCTGCTAGGCGAGCCGGCGCCGTCGGCAGGCGCAGGCGACGCGCTCGCTCCCGTGACGCAAGTCCTGCCGGCGCAAAAGCGCTGGCGCACTAGTGCAGTGACCGGTGCATTGTTGCTGGCCGCCTCAGGCATTGCACTGACCTGGTTCATGACACATAAGCTCCCGTCCGCGAACAATCGGGTCGTTTCCCACAACCCCGCCGTGCCGCCGGCCGATGAGCGGTCGATCGCGGTCCTGCCGTTCGTCAACCTGAGCGCCGACCCGGCCCAGGCGTTCTTTTCGGACGGCGTGGCCGAGGAGATTCTGAATCTGCTGGCGAACGTGCCTGGCCTGAAGGTCATATCGCGCACGTCGTCCTTCTCCTTCAGGGGCCAGCAGCTCAACCTGCAGACCATCGCGCGGCAGTTGGGTGTGAGCTATGTCGTGGAAGGCAGCGTGCAGGCCGCAGGGGGCCGGGTGCAGGTGACGGCGCAACTCATCGACGCAGCCAGCGACGCCCACCTGTGGTCGCAGAGCTACGAGCGCAAGCTCGCCGACGTCTTCGCAATCCAGAGCGATGTGGCCGGGCAGATCGCGCATTCCCTGAAGATTGCCATGGGCGCGGACGAAAGCGCAACGCTAGGGCGGCGGCCCACCCGCGATATGGAAGCGTGGCAGCTGTTTCTCAAGGCACGTGAACAGATGCTGGCGCGCAAGTCCTCCGCCGATGTGCACAGCGCGCTCGCCGACGTCGATGCCGCCCTGGAGCGGGACCCCGCCTTTGCGCGGGCCCATTCGCTGCGAGCCCTGCTGCTGGCGGCCGAGGTTTCCTGGGATCGCGGCGGGGGCGCTGATAGTGTGCAGGCCGAACTCGACATGGAGCGGAAATGGGATGGGGCACTACGCGCGGCGGACCGCGCGTTGCAGCTCGACCCGCGGCTGGGGGAACCTTACGCAGTACGGGCCCTGCACGATCTGGCGCACAGCCGCTTTGCCGATGCGGAACATAATTACAGCGAGACGCTGCGGCGCGCCCCGGGAAATGCCGACGCCCACAACTGGCACTCACAGCTGCTGCTGTCGGCAGGATACCTCGCCAAGGGTCTTGCGGAGGCCCAGCGCGCTGCGGCGCTCGATCCGCTGTCACCGATCATAGCGATGGAAAGTGCCTTTGCCGGGATGATCTGCACACGTCCGGAAATAGTGAACGCCTTTCTGGCGCGCGCGCAGGACAATGGCTGGACCGGCATGGAACTAAACGCCATTCGTGGCGCTGTCGCCATGCAGCGGGGCGACCTGGAGCACGCCGAGCAATTGTACCTGGCCGCCTTGCCCGCCAAGGCGGCGGAGATCCGTATGTCATTTGCCGCGATCCGGCACCGCAAGATCGATGCGGCAACCCGCGCCATGCTGGCTTCGCAACCGGCCTACGGTCCGCCCGGAGCTGGGCGATTTCCCGTCGAGGTCGCGGCCCACGATGTCGATGCAGCGATAGCCACGCTCTATGGAACCGTGGCCGGGGATTCCCTGCTGGCGCCCGACGGATCGGGCGGACCCGTGCGCATGTCCGAGCGCTACGCGGGGACTTCCATGAGCATCCTCGCCGAGGACTGGTGGATGCCGCAGGCGAGCGCCATGCGGCGTGATCCGCGCTTTGTGCAGTTTGCCCGCGATATCGGCCTGCTCGCATTCTGGCGCAGCAACGGCTGGCCCGACCTGTGCGCGCCGGAGGGAGACGCAGTCACGTGCAAGTAGCCGCTGGTTTTCCTGAGCTATGCCTCAGAGGACACGGCGGCCCAGTGGACTCACGGAGTTGGCGCGTCGTCAGGGCGCCGTGGGGTCGGTGGTAGCGCCCGATGACGGGCTCCTGGCGCGAAGGCATCTGCCAGGGTGTTACCTAGGTCAAGAGCCCTTACAACGATGAAATGGTGGAGCGGAAGGGGATCGAACCCTCGACCTTCGCATTGCGAACGCGACGCTCTCCCAGCTGAGCTACCGCCCCATTCAAGGCGCGCGATTCTAGTGCAGGCCGCTGTGCGCCGCAAATAGGAGGTTACTGGGGGCCAGCCACCAAGGCGGCCAACACTCCCGAGGCGACTACAAACCCCGCCAGCAGCGCAGCGGCCGACCAGCGACAGCGCCGGACAAGCGCGGAAAGGTCGCAACCAGCGATCAGAAACGGCCGGTTATCGCTAGACCGCATCACCATATTCGCCGGCGGTTGGGAGGACACGGGCGGACGGTGCTCGATCTGAGTACGCGCCACGAGGCGCGCACGCTCCCACTCCGATTGACTCAGAATCCCGTTGCGGTCGGCGTCAAAATTCCGAAGCAGCGCCGCCTGGTCCTGCTTCCAGTCCGAAAGTAGGCGCATTACTTGGCCGGTGACGTCGGCGGTTTCCACGCCGCCCACCGTGCGAAACTCGCCGATGACATTGACATGGGCCTGCTCATCGATGCGTTGCTCCGTGTAACGGTAATCGCCGCCAAAGAGCCCCGAAAACCGAGGACCTTCCCCCGGGGGGCCCGGCCACGGCGCTGAACCCCGCCAGGTGATCGTACTGGCGGGCCGTATGTCGGCGCCGGTGGGATCCACCAGGCAAGTCCCCGTGTCATCCTCGAGGCGGAACGGTACGACGCTGTTTCCCTGACTGACTGTGCTCCAGCGGCGGTTTCGGCCCCAGCCGGTGCGCTGCTCGATGCGGTAGTGCCACCAGACGCACGGCAGGCGGGTCAGCGGTCCTAGAGTGGGTTCGCCCTCGTTCCGGCGCGCCGCGCCGGCCAATTCCACATACCCTTGGGCGGCTGAGCGTATGCGCGAGAGCGGCGTATCGCTGATCAAGCGCGCCAGGCGCCAGTTTCGAAAACCGAAATAGAGGCAGGCAGGAGCGGCGACGGTGAGGGCCAGCTTCCAGAACTGCGGATCGCCCATCTTAACGCCGCTTAGCGTTTGAACATGGCGCCCACGTCGACGTCGCCTTTCTCGGCGGCGGCGAATTGCAGCAAAGGCTTCGCGGTGAAGCTGTACCGCCGTGCGATCAGCGCGTCGGGAAACTGGTCTATTCGGGTATTGTTGATGTTGACCTCGTCGTTGTACAGCTCACGACGATCCGCGATGGCTTCCTCAAGCCCCGTGATGCGCTGCTGCAGCTGCCGGAACGACTCGTTGGTCTTGAGCTGCGGATAGTTCTCGGCGACGGCAAACAATCGACCCAGGTCGCCGCGGAGCTGTTGCTCGGCGGCGCCCACGGCCGCAACGCTTCCGCCGCTGCTCGCGGCGTAGACGGCGGTGCGCGCGCTCATGACCTTCTCGAGAGTTTCCTGCTCGAATTGCATGTACTGCTTGCAGGTCTCGATGAGCTTTGGAAGTTCATCGTGCCGTTGCTTGAGCAGCACATCGATGTTCGCCCAGGACTGCTTGACGCGTTCGCGTACCGCCACAAGGCTGTTGTAGAGGCCGACCAGATAGACCACGAGCACGACCGCTACCGCCAGCAAAATGATCAGTGCGACCATCAGGACCCCTCCCCGTTCAGACGGTTACCAGATCACGCAGCGCTTTGCATCCTGCCCGGAGCCGCCAAAGGCCTTGCTAAACTGCGGCACGTTCGCCAATGTTCCATTCACCCGATAGTTGCCTGCCGGGTGAGGGTCAGAAGCCGCCCACACGCGCGCCTGCTCGGGACGCACATCTTCGCCATACATGCGGGCGTAGGCGATGAAGAACTGTTGGTCGGGTGTGTAGCCACCGACGTTCGGTGCCGTGGCGTACCCGGGCAAGGCCTGAAAGGCCCTATACGCCAGCAATATGCCGCCCAAATCGGCGATCGACTCCCCGGCGACCAGTTTGCCCTTGATGTGAAAATCACCATCGACGGTGTAAGCGGAGAACTGGTTGGCAATGCAATCGACGCCCGTCTGAAATTTCTCGTTGTCTTCCTTGGTCCACCAGTTGACCAGGTTGCCATGTCCATCGAACTGGCTGCCCTCATCGTCAAATCCGTGGGTGATTTCGTGCCCAATGACCGCCCCCACTGCACCGTAGTTGAACGCCGGCGGGGCACTCGGGTCGAAAAATGGCGGTTGCAGGATCCCAGCCAGGAAGGTGATGTTATTCATCGAGGGATCATAGAACGCGTTGATGATCTGCGGGGCGTAGGCCCATTCGGTGCGATCGACGGGCCTGCCGATCTTGGCGAGCTCGCGCGCGGTCTCGAATGCATTGGCACGCATCACGTTGAGCACGTACGGGCCCCGGTCGATGCTGAGCTTGCCGTAGTCGCGCCACACGTCCGGGTAGGCAATCCGCTCTTCGATCAACGCCAGCTTGTCCAATGCCTTAGCGCGTGTGGCCTCGCTCATCCAGCTTAAGGTGTGCAGATCGTCCTGCAACGCCGCGCGGATTCCGTGCAGTATGTCGAGCACCTGCGCCTTCGCCTCCGGCGGGAAGCGTCGCTTGACGTACTCGTGTCCGACTGCAAACCCGAGGGCGCCATTTTCGGTGTTCAGCACCCGGCGCCAGCGCGGGAGCAGTTCCTTAGTCCCCCTCACCGCCTGCACAAACTTGAAGTTCTCCGCAACGTAAGGGCTGGACAGATACGGGGCGAAGGCGTGCACCAGATGCCATCGCAGATAGTTGCGCCACACGGGCATGGGCGTGGTCTCGATCTCGTGCGAAACGGCCGCAAAGAACTTCGGCATCTGCATGTTCAACTGATTCAGCTGGGCTGCGCCGCTGGTGGCGAGAAACCGCGGCCAGTCGATGGCCGGAGCCCCCTTGGCCAGCGCCGGCAAGTCGCGCATGTTGTATATCGCGTGCGGATCACGCTGGTCCTCCTGCGGCATGGAGGCCTCGGCGAGCCGCGTCTCAAGCGCCATGATGTCGTGTGCGGCGGCCACGGTGGCGGGGGGCGCATCGCCCAGGAGCTGCAGCATCCGACTGATGTGCTCCTCGTACGCCTTGCGGATGCCGGCAAATTTCGGATCGTCCTTGAGGTAATAGTCCCGGTCCGGAAGCCCAATGCCGCCCTGCGCGATCGTGCCGATCACCTTGGTGCTGTCTGTAAAATCCTGCATCTCGCCCAGGGAGAACACCGCATCGACCCCGATGACCTGCAGGTGGGCGAGCTCCGCACTGAGGTCCGCCGGGCGCTGCAATGCGGCGATGCGGGCAAATTCCTCCTTGAGTGGCGTGATCCCCGCCTTTTCCACCGCCGCCTCGTCCATGCCGCTGGCGTAGAAGTCGCCGATTTTGCGTTCCTCGCTACCGGGCGCCGCGGAGGCGTTGGCGGCGGCGGCTTGCAGCAAATCGCGAATGAAGTCCTGATTCCGGTCATTGAGGATCTGCACCTGGCCCCAGCTCGAATAGGCGGGCGGTATGGGATTCTCACGGATAAAGTTCCCATTCACGTACATGTAGAAGTCCCGCTGCGGATCCACACTCTTGTCCATCCACGAGGCGTGCAGGACTCGCTCGGCGGCTGCGGGGTCAACGGCGGCGGACGATGCGATGGTGGCGACGCCCACGAGGGCGGCGGCGAAACAAGCGGTGCGGAGCATTGCTGAGGGACCCCCGTGCGGCGCAATGGCGGCGAATACAGCCATTATAGCCGCAGGGCCGCGGCGGCCGCAGCGGGCACCCTACCCGGCGCGCTGCGACCTGAGCAGGCGAAATCCGATCAGGCGCTGGCGCTGTTCGTCCCATAGCCGCAGCGTCGCCGACCGCAGGCTTGCTCCCAGGGTAAGTGTCGGCGCGCTGCCAAACGAAGGCTCGGCGTTGTGACAGCGCTGCAGGTGATAGTTGGGGATTTGCGGGCTCAGGTGATGGATATGGTGAAAGCCGATGTTCCCTGAAAACCAGCGCAAGACGGCGGGCAGCTTATAGAAAGAACTGCCCTGAAGTGCCGCCTCGGTGTAATCCCAGTTCTCGTGGTTGGTCCAGTAAGCCTCGGCAAATTGGTGCTGCACGTAAAACAGCCAAACCCCGGCGCCTCCGGACAAGACCATCAGCGTCAGCTCGATTTCCCACCACGCCCTAAACCCCAGCAAAGCACTCAGACCCGCCGCCATCAACAGCAACGACAGATTGGTCAACCATACCGAGTGCCGCTCGCGCGGCCCGGCCTGCGGAGAAGGAAATCTTTCCAGCACTACAAACAGCACGGTGGGCGCGATGGCGAAGAGCACCGCGGGATTACGCAGCAGCCGATACGCGCACCGACGCCACAGCGGAGCCTGAAGATATTCGGTCACCGTCATGGTCCAGATGTCCCCCTTGCCCCGGCGCTGCAGATCCCCCGAGGTGCGATGGTGAATCGCGTGCTCCCAGGTCCAGTGCCGATAGGGCGTAAAGGTCAGCAAACCCATCAGCCAGCCCACCAGGGCATTGGCGCGCTTGGACCTGGTGAATGAGCCGTGGCCACAGTCGTGCATGAAGATGAATAGCCGCACCCGCAAGCCGGCCGCCAGCAGGGCCAGCGGCAGGATCAGCCAGTAGGAGACCGTGATGGCTCGCGCCATCAGGAACCAGATGAAGAGGTAAGGCAGGAGCGTGTTGGTCAGTTGCCAGATAGCGCGGGCGTGCGAAGGCTTTCGAAACTCATCGATCACGGATTTGATGCGCGTTGCTCGCGAGCGCAAGCCATCGGCGATACTGTCGGGGGCAATATTCACGGGTCTCGCGCGACTGTACCACGCAGGGGCGTCGGCGCGGGGCCGATCTTGTTTGGGTAGCGCCGAGGGGCGTCCATGCCGGGGGACGGCGCGCCCGTAGGACAGGCGGCCTTTTTCTCCAGCCTGCTAAGCAAGACACTGCCCGGGCCCATGATTATGTGACGTCCATAGCATTTGTGAGCTACGCCCGCCGTTAGGCTAACGCAGTTCGCACCTTGCCTATGGGCCTGTTTCTATGCGTGTTCGCGCCAAAGTAACGATCGTTCTTGCATTGCTTTTCGTCGCATTGATTGCGGCACAGTGGGGCATTGAGGAACGGCTCATGCTGCCGAAATTCGTCGAACTCGAACGCGCAAGCGCCCACACCGACATGCAGCGCGTCGCCTTTGCTGTGGAGCGGGAGCAACAGGCGCTCGCCGCGCAGGCGGCCGACTGGGGGAACTGGCGCGAATTGTGGCGTTACATGCGCGACCACAACCGGGCGTTCGCCGAGGCGAGCCTCACGGACATCTCATTTCATACCGCCAAGATCGACTATATGGCGGTCATCGCCAGCGCCGGCACTTTTACCTGGAGCGATGGTCTGAGCGCCGACTCCAAGAAGCCGCTGGCAATACACCTGAACGGCACTAACACCCTCGAGCCGGCCTGGGCTCAGGCCCTGGCTCAGGGTCAGCCCATCACCGGGCTGATAACCACCGATGCCGGGGTGCTGGTCGCTTCCGGGGCACCGATTTTGGACGGGATGGGACACGGGCCGGCACGCGGAATGGTGATCATGGGCCGACTTCTGGCCGGCCCGGAGTTGGTTCGATTGAGTACCCAGGCGCAGGTACGCCTCGATATGCGCCCGTGGGGGAACAACCCGACCCTCGATGCCCAGTTTGCCGGCAAGGACGCCAGCCACAGCGCGCGCCTCACCGAGACGCAGACGGTGACCCGCATCGAGCAGGTTTTTGCAAACGTGTCTGGCCACCCGCTTCTGACCCTCGGGATCACTGTGCCCCGCACCATTACCCATCACGGTGCCGACGCGGTGCGCTATTCGACCCTGCTGCTGGGTGCGGCCGCGGCCCTCGTGCTGGCTACGCTGCTGGTGTTGCTCGGCCGCATCGTGCTCACTCCGCTGGCGCGAGTGACCGACCATGCCCAGCGCATCGCCGCCGCCGACGACATGTCGGCGCGCCTCGGGTACGTGCGCAGTGACGAGCTCGGCACCCTGGCTAATGCCTTTGACAACATGGTCGAGCGTCTGGCCAAGACGCGCCGGGAACTGGTTGACCGTTCCTTTGAGTCCGGGGCGGCCGAAAACGCCAGCGGCGTGCTGCACAACCTGGGCAACGCCATGACCCCGCTGGCGGTCAATGTCGCGAAACTCCAGCAGCAGCTGGGCGCCGTCAATACCACGGACCTGCATGCCGCCCTGGATGAACTGCAGCACGGCACTCCGGACGCGGAGCGCAAGCGCGACTTGCAGCAATTCGTGCAGCTCTCAGCCGCCGAGATGGCGCACACCCTGGGCCGCGGCGGCGATCGGCTGCGGGACATCACCGCTCAGGCGGGCGTAATACAGGCGGTGCTGGCAGAACAGCGCCAGCACCAGCGCAACGGGCCAGTCCTGTTGCCGGTGACGCCTGCAGAACTGCTCGCCCGAAGCCTCCAGCAGGTGGCCCCTGCACATCGCGAACGGCTCGAACTGGTGGTTTCGCCTAAGCTCGCGGCGCTCGGCACGCTTTCGCTCCCATCCACGACGCTGGGCATGGTTCTGCAGAACCTGATCCAAAACGCCGCCGAAGCGGCCGCCAGCGTGGGCCTGACGCGTACCCGCTTGCTGATCGGGGCTGAAGTGCTCGAAGCCGGCGGCCAGCAAATGCTGCGCTTTGAAT
Source organism: uncultured Gammaproteobacteria bacterium (assembly GCA_963717335.1). Taxonomy (GTDB): domain Bacteria; phylum Pseudomonadota; class Gammaproteobacteria; order Steroidobacterales; family Steroidobacteraceae; genus FEN-1191. The sequence continues at coordinate 107,097 of CAVQVZ010000001.1, forward strand.
TGAGCGACGACGCGGCCGGCGTTTCTGCCGAGGACCTGCCCAAGTTATTTCAGAAGGGCTACTCGACCAAGTCGAAGGCCACCAATTCAGGCCTTGGCCTGCACTGGTGCGCCAACACGCTCCGCGCACTTGGCGGAAGCATCAGCGTGCACAGCGACGGACTGGGGCACGGCACCCAGTTCGAACTCTTGGTCCCACTGCGCGAGCAGAGTTCGAAAACCGAGGAACGAGCGGCATGAATTTCCAGAAAAATGCTGACAGTCCCATTCGCATATTGGTGGCCGACGACGAGCCCGCCATTCGCGAGGCCTACGGGCAGGTATTTGGCGAGGCCGACCTGCGCGAGGATCTCAATGCGATCCAGGACCTGCGTGCCCGACTTTTCAAGCGCGGGACTTCCTCGTCCGCCTCGTCCCGGCGTACCACATTTCAAGTGACGCTATGCACCGGCGCGCGCGACGCGGTCGGAGCGGTCACCAAGGCGATCGCCGAAGGCAACCCCTACCCGGTGGTGTTTCTGGATATGCGCATGCCTCCCGGAGAAGATGGCGCGTGGGCGGCTGCCCGTATCCGCGAACTTGATTCCGACATCGAAATCGTCATCTGCACGGCGTACTCGGACGTCGATCCGGCCAATATTGGCGGCCAGGTACCCCCGCAGGACAAAATTTCGTTCCTGCAGAAGCCATTTCACCCCCACGAAGTGCGGCAGATGGCTATTGCGCTGCACAGCAAGTGGCGTGCCGAGCGCCACATCGCGCGGCTGGCGTACTTTGACTCATTGACCGGATTGCCCAACCGTGAACACACGATGCAGCGCCTCGCCGGAGCGCTCGAGCATGCCGTGGCCGGAGGACATGCCACGGCCGTGCTGTACATCGATCTCGATAACTTCAAACGCATCAACGACACCTTGGGTCATAGCGCGGGCGATGAGTTACTCACCCAATGCTCGGCGCGCCTGCGCTCTTTGGGCCAGAAGATCACCGACACCAACGCCCAGCGCCCCGGGGTCGGGGATCTCGGTCGTCTGGGGGGCGATGAATTCGTCGTCATCCTGCCTCAGGTCAGCTCGCGCGCTGCCGCGGCCGCTACCGCTGAAAGCATTATTTCCGCGCTGCACGATCCGATCGAAATCGGTGAGCATCAGATTGTGATGACGCCGAGCATCGGCATCGCGCTCGGCCCTGAAGACGGGACCGATGCCGGGACGCTGCTGCATAACGCGGACCTGGCGATGTATTTCTCCAAGCGCCGCGCACATGGAAACCACGCGTTCTTTGACGCGTCGATGAGCGATGGTGCGCTGCGCCGAATGACCGTCGAGGGAAAGCTTCGCGGCGCGCTGGAACGCAATGAACTGAGCCTTCACTACCAGCCTCAATTCGAGCTTGCGACCGGCGAGCTCTCGGGGCTCGAGGCTCTCCTGCGTTGGACCAATCCTGATCTGGGCCCGGTGCCGGTGCTCGAGTTTATCGAGATCGCGGAAGACACCGGCCTGATTGTTCCGATCGGCGACTGGGTGCTTCGCAACGCCTGTATTCAGGCGCGCCACTGGCGCAGCCAGGGTCTGCCGTTCGGGCACATATCGGTGAACGTGTCGGGTGTCCAGTTCCTGCGTCGGGACTTCCCTGAAACGGTCGCAGAAGCGATCAAGGAAGCGGGGATCGAACCGCAGCTCATAGAGTTGGAAATCACCGAAACGGTAGTGATGCGCGATGAGGCGTGGTCGGAAAAGGCGCTCGCCAGCCTGCGGGCCGTTGGGGTTTCCCTGGCCATTGACGACTTTGGAATCGGTTACTCGAGCCTCGGTCGACTGCGCAATCTGGCGGTGGATCGGCTCAAGGTCGATCGCTCGTTCGTGAGCAACCTGGAGACCGGCGTGCGCGACCGATCGATCGCCAGTGCCATCATCAAGATGTCACGCACACTGGGAATCACGGTGGTCGCCGAAGGCGTTGAAACTTTCAATCAAATGCTCTATTTGCAGGAGCAGCAATGCGAGACCGCGCAGGGGTACCTGTTTAGCCGACCTCTTCCGATTGCCGACACCGAGGCGTTGCTGCGCCGTGTGGCCATGCACACCGAACTCACCCGCACCGAAAAGCTAAGGAAGCTCACCGCCGAGTAGACTTCGGTCACCGCGGGAGGTTTGCGGCGGCTCTCAGAACGCGCCGCTCTAAAACGCTGGAATCAGATGGTGTGGCGCGCCTGCCCCGATGCGGTACTCCTTCCGAAGCCGATCATCAGTGCCGCCAGCGCTAGGCACGTAATCAGGCTGCATCCGGCGTCGATGAGGAAACTGCCTGTGACACCACCCCGGCCATATCCCCAGCCGTCCACAAGCAGCATGTAGAAGATCGGAATATTCGAGGCTGAGATCATCAGGCAGTAGGTGGTGGCGGCGAGCGGATTGGCGCGACCGATGGTCTGGAAGGCAATGGCTATTGCTGCCGTAAACCCCAGCGCCTGGAACACGTTTTCCCCGACTAGGGCCACGGCAAAGGTCCCTGGCGTTCGCGGCAGTAGCAGCAGCGCGAGCGTGAACATCGCGCCCACGGCCGCAATCGCCAGGTACAGGAGCCGCAAGGGCAAGAGGTGGCCTATCAGCCTGAAGGCGAGGCAGCCGGCGATACCGCCGCTCAGTACTCCCACCCCACCGACCAAGCTGACGAATGCGGGCGATGCGGAGAAGTCATGCCCTACCCCGCTCAGAAAGTTGGTCAGAGAAAATGTGGCCGTCGGAGTTATGAACAGCACAATCGCCACCAGCACTTCGCGTTGCCTGAGCAGCGCCAGGATCTCACCGAAGAACTGCCGAAAGCTTTCTCCGGCCAGGCGGCGATCGGGGCCGGGAGACTTCATCCAGGGAAAAACCGCCGTCGGGAGCATCACTGCGCCCCCGACCAGAAACGCCGCCGGCACCGGGGGAAGATTTCGCATCAGATGACCGGTCAGCGCCGCCATTGCGCCACCGGCCCCAATGTTGCCTATGGTGACCCACATGCTGAGCTTCTTTTCGGCTTCCGATGTGGTGATGCTCGCCAGCCAGCCGCCGAGCGCGCTTTGGTACAGATTTGCGAAAAAGAAGCCCACCACGATCAGCCCCTCGACGAGGGCGAGATTGGAAAGATTGAGCAAGGCGATCACCAGGAGAATCGCCGCCGTTGCCGCCGTAACGACGCAGTACCAGCGCCGGCTGAAGCGCACATCCAGCACCGGACTGACCAGGAACGTCCAGAAGCCCGGTGAAAGCATGACCGCTGTCATCGAAGCAATCGTGGTCTCGGGCACGTGCCGCGCGCTGAGTAATTGCGGCACCGATATCACGACGATGCCGCCGTACATGCCAAACACCGCGTTGCTAAGCCCGGTGAGCCACACCGGTGCATAAGAGCGTCGCGCGGCCGGGCCCACGCTCATTGCACCGACACCCGGAGCTTTCCGGCTTGCTAGCGCGGTTTCGGCGCGGCAGGCGCAGTCGGGGCAGTCGGGGCGGCCGCGCCCGCCGCAGGGGCGCTCGTGCCCCGACGCGCCTGGACCTGCGCCAATCCGTCGGTCGCGGCCGTATCGCCCGGATCCATCTTCAGGCAGCGCTTGTACAACGTCTCGGCATCATCCAGCCGTCCGAGCTCGACCATTGCCATGGCTTGACCGCGCAGGGCGCTGGCCAGTGCCTGGGTCTGCGCGGCCTTGTCCTCGATTGCGCCCGCATCATTCTCGGCCGTCTTATAGGCCTTGAAAGAGTTCTCCCAGTCTTTTCGGTCCTTGTAGATGGCCCCCATTTCGAGCCATACGGGCGGATAGCCCGGAGAGAGCGTCACCGCCTGGTTTAAAGCGGAGAGCGCCTCTGGGGCTCGATTCAGCTGGCCCAAAGCGCGCGCCTTGAGAATGAGAGCGTCGGTCCACGCGCCATCGACCGTGACCATACGGAGCGGTTTTGCGGACCCTTCGTTCTCCTTGGCGACCTTTGCCGTATAGGCGGCGGTCTCCGTGGCGCTGTGCGTGGAGTAAATCTCATCGTCCGCGCCAGCCTTGGCCGTCTGGCGCATAAAGCTTTGGTTGATCGGTTCGAAGTAATTCTTGATGGCAAGCTCGGCATTGCCCTGCTTGAGCACATCGGTGCCTTCCTGAAGGAGCTTGCTGATCTGCTCCGGAGTGAGCACTGCGGGCGCCGCCGCCGGTGCCGCCCGCAAAGGAGCACCTAGCAGCCCTAAAACCGCGACCAACATCGTGGCCATCGATCCGTATATTGCTGATCGTCGAGAAAGCGTAGTCATAATGTTCCCCCGGCCTTATGTGCTGCATTGTCAAAAAAATGGCTGCCAGTGTCCAGTACTGATGATTCCCGCACGCACACCTGCAGGTCAGGAAGCGATCCGATCCTGGTCAAACGCTTGCCGAACCCTCTCGCCGGTGTGAGACTGAGCGCGGTGTTCAGTTCCCCTTCGAGGTCCCACGACATGACTCGCATTTCAGGCGCTCTGCTTGTGCTTTTGACCTGCCTGCCGATAGCCGGCTTTGCCGCGGAGGCCACGGACAGCGCCTCTGATGCGGGTCCGCCGGACCCGCGGCATCTCAAGGACGAGGCGTCCATGAGCACGGGCACCCTGTCGATCGGAGGCAAATCACTGGGCTATAGCGCCGAAGCCGGCATCCTTGTCGTGTATGTCAGGGATCCGATGGACGCCGACCCGCCACCGGGGGGCGATAAGTCCTCCTCAGGGAACGACTCCGCGGCCGGGCACGCCGAGAAGTCGGGTCCCGTCGAACCGGAGGCCGGGATGTCTTATTACGCCTACTTCCTGGGCAAGGAGCCCAACCCGGCGCGGCCGATTACCTTTATCTACAACGGAGGCCCGGGCAGCTCGACGATCTGGCTGCACATGGGTGCATTTGGACCTAAGCGCGTGGTCACGCAGGAAGATTCGCACACACCGGCAGCGCCGTACCGGATTGTCGACAACGATGCATCGTTGCTTCCTGAATCGGACTTGGTCTTTATCGACGCGCCCAGCACCGGATTCGGCCACATGCGCGGTGTCGACAAGGAAAAGGCGTTCTGGGGGGTGGACCAGGATGCGCACGCGTTCGCCAACTTTATCCAGCAGTTCTTGTCGAGGCACGGTCGGTGGAATTCACCCAAATACCTGTTCGGCGAGAGTTACGGCACAACGCGGTCGGCGGTGCTCGCCAGGGTCCTGCAGGAGGAGAAATCGATCGATCTGAACGGTGTGATCCTGCTTTCGCAGATCCTGTCCTTCGATAACAGCGCCGACGGCCCGGAATTTAACCCAAGTGTCGACCAACCCTATGCGCTGGCGCTTCCGACGTACGCCGCCACTGCCTGGTACCACAAGCGCCTTCCCAACCAGCCAGAAACGCTTGAGCCCTTCATCAAGGAAGTCGAGGATTTTGCGCTGGGCGAGTACCTAAGCGCCTTGGCGCAGGGTTCCGCGCTTGCGCCCGAGCGACGTGCCGCGATCGCAGAGAAATTGCACGCGTACACCGGGTTGCCGGTGGAATACATTTTGCGCGCCAACCTGAGGATCACCGGGGGGGTCTTCGAGCAACATCTGCTCGATGATCGCACGACCGGCCGGATCGACTCACGCTTCTCAGGTCCGACGATTGACCTGCTCGCCAAGGAACCGATCTACGATCCCCAGGCTGCGGCCATCAGCTCTGCTTATGTCTCGGCCTTCAACGACTACGTGCGCCGCGAACTGAAGTTCGGCCAGGGTAAAACATTCAAACCCAATAATTATGCCGGCATCGGCGAGGCCTGGGATCTGGGCCACAAGCCGCCCGGCTCGCCCGAGAAGCTCTCTATCTCCGCGAACGTGATGCCGGACCTGGCCTTTGCCATGAAGACCAACCCCAACCTCAAGGTGCAACTGCACAGCGGTTACTTTGACCTGGCGACGATCTACTTCGCGGCCGAATTCGAACTTAAGCACCTGCAGATCCCCCCGGAGCTTGCCAAGAACCTGGAGTTCAAGCGCTACGAGTCCGGGCACATGGTCTATCTGCACCAGGCTTCGCGTCTCGCCTTGCACGAAAACGTGGCCGATTTCATCCGCCGGACCCACGCGGCAAACTGAACCAGGCCGGGCAGCCAAGCAAAAGCCCCATAACGCCACCGTAGATACGCCACCCTCAGCAGTTCACAAGGACGGACAGGAACTGGCCCCGATGCGAAAAGCCCAGCACTCGGATTCGCAGCTCACGGTGGGCGTTACCGCTCCCCAGGCGCGCTATTGCCTGTCCATCGCGTGCCTGCTCGCCACGAGGCTCCTAGCCGCAGAGCCGCCGCCCGTGCCTACGGTGTGCGATGTCGCAGCGCCGGCTCCGTTTTGCCAAGCCGCGCGCGGTGATCGCGCAGAGGGATGGCGGGCGCAGAGCCGGTCGGAGGTCATCGCACAGCACGGCATGGTGGCCACAAGCCAACCTCTGGCCGCGCAGGCGGGTCTGCAGGTCCTGATGCAGGGCGGGAACGCCATTGATGCGGCCGTCGCGACCGCGGCGGTGCTGAACGTCGTGGAACCCATGAGTACGGGAATCGGAGGGGATTTCTTTGCGATCGTCTACATCGCCAAGGAAAAAAAACTCTACGCCTTGAACGCAAGCGGCATGGCGCCCACCGGGGCGACCCTTGAGCGTATGCACTCCCTTGGGTACGACCGCGATCCAAACAACTGGGGGCCTGGATCGGGCATGCCGCTGTTTGGAATTCTGCCCGTGACCGTGCCCGGAGCCGTCTGGGGATGGCAGGAGATCCTCAAGCGCTTTGGGACCCGCACCTTCAAGGAGCTGCTTGAACCTGCGATTCGATACGCTCGGGACGGGGTCCCGATTTCCGAGCGCATCGCCAGCGACTGGCTGCTGCCCGAGGTGGCCGCCGCGGGCCACAAAGCAAGCGGACCGGATCCGGATTCCGTGCGCGCGTGGTATGTGGCGGGTAAGCCGCCGGCCGCAGGCACGGTTTTCAGGAACGCGGACCTGGCGCGCACCTTCGGACTGTTGCAGCAACACGGAGCGGACGCTTTCTACCGGGGCGAGGTGGCGCGTGCGATCGTGGCCAAGTCAACTTCGATGGGTGGGACCATGACGAGCGCGGACCTTGCCTCTTACCGAGGCGAATGGGGAACGCCTGCGCAGATCCGCTATCACGGCTACGATATTTTCGAGCTTCCGCCTCCTTCCCAGGACTGGGCGACTTTGGAGATGCTCAATGTGCTCCAGGTTTGCCTGCCGCGCTGGGCCCCAGGTCAGACGCTCACCACGCTAGGACCGCGCTCGCCGGTGTTTTGGCACCTGCTCGTCGAGGCCAAGAAAATTGCCTACGCGGATTTGTTCCAGCACAACGCCGATCCTGATTTTTCTCCCGTTCCAGTGGAGCGGCTGCTCTCCACAGACTATGCGAAGGCCCAGTGCGCACGGGTCGACCCAAAGGCCGCCTCGCACGCCGAGCCCGGGGGCAGAGCGCCCGGAAAGGGCGACACGATCGTGTTGGCGACCGCAGACAGCGAAGGCAACATGGTGTCCTGGGTGAGCAGCAACTATTACGAATTCGGCTCGGGCATCACCGTGCCCGGCTATGGCTTTATCCTCCACAACCGCGGCGCACTGTTTTCTCTCGACCCGAAAAGTCCCAATGCCATGGCGCCGCATAAGCGTCCGTACAACACCTTATCGGCAGGGTTTGTCATGCACGAGGGGGCGCCCTTCATGACCCTCACTCTGATGGGCGGGGATATGCAGGCGCAGGGTCACGCGCAGGCGCTCATCAACATTCTGGATCTGGGCGCCAACGTGCAGGCCGCAAGCGATATGGCGCGCTTTCGGCACCTGCAAATCCCCGACATACTCACCTTGGAATCGGGCTTATACGACCTGGTCGGCACCAAGCTCGCTGGAATGGGCCACAAGGTGCAATCGGTCGATGGTGCTGACATGGGCGGGTTCCAGGCCATCATGGTACAGCCCCACCCCTCTACCGATGCGGGGCCCGATCAGACGCGGGTGTACCGAGGGGGTTCCGACCATCGCAAGGACGGTGCGGTAGTTGGATGGTAAAAAGCGTACATCGCCGCTGGCTACCGAGGTTCACCGCCCCGACGGCCACGGGGGCCGGGCATTGAAATTCGCCACAATCATTACGTGGGACAACATCACTGAGTTGGGCGAAGTGGAGTGGAGTGATGTGGTGATGTTCGACTTGGCATTCGGATCCATGACCGATCAGCGCCCGGCCTTGAACCGCGCCCACATCCGTGTAAGCGAACGAGTGTAGGCCTGCGTGCGAGGCATATCGGCAATCAAGCGCTGCTTGGTTTCAGCCGACGGATATATCCCGCGGTCGTTGAAAACGGCCGGATCAACCATAGGATAGGCCGCCGCATTGCTCGTCGCCGCGTGCACGAAGCTGGAGTTCCGCGCCGAGACTTCCGGTCGCAGCAAATAGTTTAAAAATAAATGGGCATTTCGCGGGTGTGGGCTGTCGGCAGGGATTCCCATCATGTCGATAAACATGACGGCGCCTTCCTTCGGAATGTTATACCGGATGACATTGCCGTTGCCGGCTTCCCGGGCGCGTACCGCGGCATTGAGCACGTCGTTGCTCCAGCCAAGCGCCAGGCAGATTTCCCCGTTGGCGAGATCGTTTAGGTACCTTTCATTGTCGAGGTAACGGATGTACGGGCGGATCGCCATCAGGATTTTCTCCGCCGCGGCAAGATCTTCCGGCTTCTCGCTGGTGCCATCGCGTCCTAGGTACAACAATACGGTACTGACTATCTCGCGCGGTTCGTCCACCAGCGTCACGCCGCAGTTTTTGAAGTGCTTGATCACCGCTGGGTCATAGAACATGCGCAGACTGTCCACCGGCGCCTCTCGCATGGCCGCCTCGATTTTACCGACGTTGTACCCCACCCCTTCCGTGCCCCAGAAGTAATTCACCGAATGTTCCATGCCGGGGTCCAAGGGGTCCATGCGCCTCGCCAGTTCGGGATCCACGTACTTCAGATTGGGTATGAGCGACTTGTCCAGCTTTCTGAATACCCCCGCCTTGATCTGAGCTGCCGCGAAACTCCCCGTGGGCACGACGATGTCGTAGCCCGTGTGTCCGGTGAGGAGCTTGGTCTGTAATACGTCGTTTGAATCGTAGAAGTCGTAGTTGACCTTGATTCCATACTCCTTCTCGAAGGCCGGCACGATGTCTGGAGCGATATAGTCGGTCCAGTTGTAGACATTCAGTACCTTTTCAGAGTCCATTTTCGCGCCTGCGGGGGCGGGCGACGTCGCGGGAATCGAAGCCGGCGATGACGATGGGGTGGCCGAGCCGCAGGCCACCAGGACAAGCGGCACCAAGGCGAAAAACGCGCTACGAAAAGGACCTGCGCTCATAGACGATCCGGTGGGTACTCCAAGAATGAGTTTAGCGCCTGGCTTTGCGGAATGGCCGGCTTCTGCGCGGCCGGTTTCCTATCAGCGTCCCACTGATTTGGGCCCGATGGGTGCGAGGGATAAAACGCCAAAATTCGCGAGCAAAAAGGGAAAGCAAATGATGCCACACTCTCGCGCCCGGCTCGTGATCATGCCAACTGACGGCCTTCGCGAAAAGCTGGACCGTGCCATCGGCCGGGCGGTGGACTAAGAGAGTTAATCGATATCTGGTGAGGATACCGACCGACAATCCTTTATAGTCGTATCCGGATACTGGGCTAAGGGGGTAAAGGACATGCTCACCAGACGCGACTTCGTTTCGGCCGCCGCACTTGGCACCATTGGCGTCACGGCCGGCGCCAGCGCGCCGGCGGCGACAGTGACCGCGCAACAACAACAGCGCGCGGGGAAACTTCCCATCATCGTCTCCGCTGGCAACGGTTTTCCCTACATCGACAGGGGCTACCAGCAGTTAAATGCCGGCGCCGATACTCTGGAAGCGGCAATTAGTGTGGTGCGAGGCCCGGAAGACGATCCGAACGATGACAGCGTGGGCCTGGGTGGGCTTCCGAACGAAGAAGGCGTGGTTGAACTCGACGCCAGCTGCATGCATGGACCTTCGCGCCGTGCCGGTGCGGTCGGTGGCGTACGTAACATACGCAGCATGGCGCAGCTGGCCCGGGAGGTCATGCTCCACACCGGTCACGTGATGCTGGTGGGCGAAGGCGCGGAGCGCTTCGCCGTCGCGCGCGGATTTAAGCGCGAGGATCTGCTTACCGACGAGTCGCGCAAAGTGTGGCTGCTGTGGAAGGAATCCCATGCCGACTGGTGGGGACCCGGACTGGCGGACCCCAACTGGCAGGACCGCTTGCGAGGGCGTGTCGCTTCCGGGGAAGCGGACCGGCACTACCAGAAGCTCCTGGCCATGGCAGCCGAACTGGGCGTCGCGCCCGCCGCGCGCACCGCCGCGGTACACAAGGTGTTGTTTCCTCCGACCGGCACGATACATTGCTCGGCGCTCAATGCACGAGGTGAAATGTCGGGATGCACGACGACCAGCGGCCTGGCATGGAAGTTGCCCGGTCGCCTTGGCGACTCGCCGATTATCGGTGCTGGGTGCTATACCGACCAGGACGTCGGTTCTGCGGGAGCGACGGGCAGTGGCGAGGAGAACATCAAGGTCGCCGGCGCCCACACGATCGTCGAGAACATGCGCCGGGGCATGACGCCGTTTGAGGCCGGCATGGACGCACTCAAGCGGGTCGTACGCAACTACGGCGGCGACATGAAGCGGCTTAAGTACATCGACATGACGTACTACATCCTGCGCAAGGACGGCGCTTACGCCGGGGTTTCGCTATGGACCGGCTACGAACCGGGCAAGCCCCACGCCATTGCCGTCCACGACGGCACCGCGAGGCTCGAAAAGACCGTCAGCCTCTACGAAGGCGTGTCGCAGGAATGGCCTCCCCTGGTGGCGCCCTCCCGCGCGGATTTGTAACGCGGCCCTGCCAACGCGCACAAGCAGCGAAGCCAGCGGGCCTCCTAGTCGCCCTCGTAGCCCAGGGCCTGTACCCAGGGCATGAGGACGTCAAAGTAGGGGCTAAGGTACTCAGCGTAGTTGCGCCACCTGCCGCGCGAGCTGCCGTAGAGGGGGCGCACGACCTGGGCCGCGCTTGGCGTGTTGATCGTGCGCTTCCTGGCCGTCTCGGCAAAGCCTCGCAAGTCTTCTTCCCACTCCAGGCCCAGGAACGCGAGCGTATCGCTTAGTGTCAATTCGAACTTCGCTACGACGTCCTCGTATCTGACGACGTGGTACCGAAGTGGGAACCGGGCCCGGCAGATGCTGATCAGGCGCATCACCGCGTCGTAGTAGGCTGTCGCGCTGTCCAGCCGCAACAGCTGATACATGGCTGCGTTCATTCCGAACCGCTGCTGATAACAGCTGAGCACGACATCGCGTGGATCGCGAATCGCCAGAATGATCCTGGCGGAAGGAAACAGGCGATAGATCAACGGCAGCAGCACCGCATTGAGAGGCTGCTTATCGATAAACACCCGAGCGGGCTGTTCCACGAAGCCCGAGGACCTCACGCGCTGCCAATAGCGTTCGCGCAGCGCCTCGATCTCGGCATCCGACAGTTCCGCCCAGCGCTCAAACCGGCCGTCCGCCATTAGTTCAGTGGCGGCATCGAGCAGCGTGTCGCGCTCTTCAAGGGTCGTCACTTTCGAGTGGGAGGCCAGAATTTGATCGAGCAACGTCGTGCCTGAGCGCGGAAACCCCACCAGAAACACAGGCGTGGCCTTCAGTGATGGTGTGCCACGCCATAGCGAAAGATCCACACTGGCCGCGTACGCGGACAGGCGAGCCACACTGACTGGCGTCAGCGGCCCGCGCTCGAGCGCAATGATCGGGGCGCACTGCGCATGCTGGAGCGCATTGGCCTCGGTAAATGCGGCGAAGGCCTCGCTGTAGCGTCCCAGCTTGTCGTAGGCATCGCCGAGAATTCCCTGTGCCAGGACACGGTTGGTAATGGACAGGTCTGCGTCCTGCAGGAGCGCTTCGAGAATCGCACTCGCGCCCAAGGCGTCGTCTTCTCGCACGCACACGCGCGCGAGCGCCAGGCTGGCGAGAACGTTCCTCGGCGCCAGCTGCAGCGCGCGTCGGGCCAGTGACCGGGCATCGCCCAGGCGGTGCTCTTCCTCGGCCATGGAAGCCAGGCTGGCGAGCGGATCCGGATAGCGGCCATCGAGCGCGACGGCACTTTCGTAGGACCGACGCGCCTGCGAGCGCTCGCCTATATCGAGCAGCACATTGCCCAGATTGTGGTGGGCAATGGCAAACCGCGCGTCCACCCGCAGCGCCGCATCGAGTGTGCGCCGAGCGTCCTCGAAGCGCCCGCTGGCGCGGTACAAAGAGCCCAGATTCACGAGCACGTGGATATGTCTCGGATTGACAGCGAGTGCGCGCTCGTACAGATCAATGGCCCCCGGCCGGTCATCAGACTCCGCGCGAATGATCGCCAGCACCATCAATGCATTGGCTTCCGGACCAAAACGCCGGAGCACCGCGTTAGCAATCTCCGCGGCCTCGCCCCAGGCCTTGCGGCCCAGCGCCGAAAGCGCGCGGGGGATCAACTCGCTCAAGGAATCAGCCGGAGTCATTGTTGGCAAAGCTTAACCCGCCGGCGGCCGCCCAAGGGGTCGGAAGTCAGGCCGGTTTCGGCTCTCCACGGCTCTCGGTCATTCGGGTCGAGTTCGCGGCAAAAGGGGTGCCTCTTCGACCCGTTGGCCACGTGGCAAGGATTGTGCGCGTGCGGCGCGCATGGGACGATTGCACCTACACCGGAACAGGAAACTGGCAATGAAAGGAAGAGTGGCATTGGTGACAGGCGGCGGTCGCGGGATTGGCCGTGAGGCCGCCCTGCTTCTCGCGGCGGCGGGGGCGCGCGTGATGATAGTGTCGCGTAGCACAAGCGAACTGGCCGCCGTGGGGGTTGATTACGTCGCGGCCGACCTCGGCACCGCCGAAGGCTGCGCACTCGCCGTCGCCGATACCGAAAAAAGACTGGGGCCCATCGACCTATTGGTCGTCAACCACGGCATCGGCTCCGCCCACGAACAAGTGGTGTGGGAGCAAAAACCGGAGGTTTGGCGCGAGACGATGCGTGTCAATCTCGATGGTCCGTTCGAACTCTCACGTCTGACGGTAGGCGGAATGTGCAAGCGCGGCTATGGGCGCGTCGTATTTACCAGCTCGACCGCGGGAGAAAAGGCCGAACGCGCCGGCAGTGCCTATACCGCCTCTAAGCATGGCGTAATCGGGCTCGCGCGCGCGATTGCCCAGGATGCCGGTCCGTTCGGAGTCACTTCGAACGCCGTGCTGCCGGGTTGGGTACGCACTGCAATGGCAGAAAGATCGGCAGAAGCCGAGGCCAAACGGCGCAACATTCACGTCGATCAGGTATGGTCCGAACGGGCCAGCATTTACCCGCAGAACCGCGTTCTGGAACCGCGCGAAGTGGCCGAGGTCATCGCCTTTCTTTGCAGCGATGCAGCGGGCGGGGTGAACGGGGAAGCCATTACCGTGGCACTTGGGGGGGTGTGGTAGGACTTGGCCGCGGCAACGGCCCTAAGCCACTGGGCTGTCCTAATGCCGCCGATTCCGGGAGGAATTAGGATTTGGATGTCGGTTGAAAAACTCTCGAGATCAACAATGATGCCTGTTCGGTAATCATGTGCTTACAGCGGTCTTGTCCGAGGCTCTCGTGTCTCTCCTTTTGTTGGGCACCGGACTATCTGCACGTATCGCGAGCGAAGCCACCTGCGTGGTCGCGAGGCTGACGGAGGTGACGGCCGCGCGCTGCATATGGGGACTAAGACTCTTTTGGTCGATCTCAAAAAGCGACGCGCCCACAATGAGGACAAGCTCAATTACGAGCTCAATCTGGGATCGCGACGATTTAAATGCACGACAATACCGATCATCCGCAAGGAATATGGGGTTGTCGGGGCAATCTGCATGAACATCGACATCAACTATATCCGGGATGAATTGCTCAAGTCCGCGGAAAATATCGCCTCGTTCTTTGGTCATTATTGCGCGACGGAAATGACTCTCAGCGAAAACATCCTCTCCAAACCCGAATACCAGCTCGCCCTCCAGGGCAAAAGGCATTTTTTCGAGACACGGTGGCGGCGAGAGCCTAAGCGGCGCGAGCACGTCTGGCCTCAGCAACACTGCGCTGAGGCGCGGGCATGCCAGAGAAATCTTCGGTGCCGAGTGCTGCCGCGCCAAACTGCGTGATCACCTAGTCCTTCTTTGCCACAACAAGGGAGTAGTAGCCACCACCGGTGCTAAAGGCTTCCACACCAGAAAATCCCGCGCTCTCCAAGAAACCGCGGAGTTCGGCCAGGGTGTACTGCCTGCCACGCGTTCCCAGGAGCATTAGCATCGAGAACGCCGCGGTCGTCAGGGGACCGCATCCATCATCGTCCATCAGCATCTCGTGCAAGATAATTCGACCGCCTCGAGGCAGGGCATCGAATGATCGGTGGGCCAGAAGCCGGCAGGTATCATCGGACCAGTCATGGAAGATGTTCGATAAAAAATGCACGTCATGTCCTGCAGGCCAGTCCTGCGTGAACATGTTCAGGGCTCTAGTCCGAACGCGGTCCGCCACGCTGGTCGCGGCGATGTACCGATCCGCCTCGGCGCAAACGGCGGCGATCTCCAAAACTGTCGCGTGCAAAGCCGGCCACGCTTTCGCAATCTCAATCGAAAACACGGCCGAGCCTCCACCCACATCGAGCACGCTCCTCACATCAGCAAACAGCGTTTGAAGTGCGGCGCCGCGGGCCGCCGCCCGGCTGTGCGCGTTCATGAACTCAGTGATCATCTTCGCGAGATCCGCTGACATCTCGCCGCGCTCCCACTCGGCCACAGCTGAGGCATGGCGCTTGGCTTTGACGTTGGGCCGCAGTGTGGCGAGCAATTGCGCATGCAGCGGCTGGTTATCCCGATATCGATGCAGGAGTGGCCCCACGTAGCCCTCTGCGGCCGGGTGCAGCCAGGTTCGCGCGGCGGCGGTCGCTCGCCATCTTCCTTCTCTGCGCTCTACGAAACCGAGCGCTGCCAGCAGGCCTAGATGGATTGCCAGTGCTCGTGCGTCGACATTGGTGGATTGCGCGAGTTCATCCGTAGTTAGGGCGCGCTCGGTGAGCGATGAGAACGTACCGACCTCATCCGCCACGGTCATAACCGGAAACCGGTAAACGGAAAGCCAGTTATCCCAAATCAGGCGGTCATCGGTCGTCACGGGAAGCAATCTCACCAAGACCACCTCGCGAAGGTACTTCAAGACTTGCGTCAGATCCCCCTACAGCTCCCGAAGTTTAACATTGCGGATTAGCTCTCGTGGATACCTTGGGCTATTTTGGACGTCGCTCCCAGCAGGTGTACGCTGCGAGCGTGTTCAGGCATCGCGCCGATTCAGCGGTAAGAACTCGACTGGGTCACGCATTACTGACCGGCTGCCCAAAGCTACCGATTGGGGTCGCGCTCCTTTGTAACGGCAATAGACCCGGGAGTGGAATGTGAAGATCAATGCAGTTGCTGCGACGTGTTTTCTCCTGTACGGATGTTCCTCATTAGGCATTGAGGGGCAGAACAACGTGACCGTCACGACTAGTCGGCGCGTAGTCGAAGCCTCTGGCTGCAAGTTCGTAGGAAATGTCAGTGTCAGTGCAGACGTTAAGAATAAACCCGAGGATGTCTCAGCAGTTGACCAAGCACAAACGGATATGCAGCGCGACGTCTCAGAATTGGGCGGTAATGTACTGCTTTTATTGTCCAGCAACACAGGAGGGTACGGGTCTGCCGTGCGAAGCACGGGTGAAGGATATTGGTGTCCTGGTCATGGTTAACGCACCAAACTGAGGCATTCACCGCGCAGACACCCCGAGACCTTAATGTGCGCAGTGCGGCCAGCTAACCATTTTCGACCAACTGCTTGGAAAGCACCGCCCATATGCCGGCGGCGAGCCAAATGGTCTACACTCACCCTAAGCTTTGGGAGTGCCGTATGCAGCTTCGAATTTCGGCCACGATGCCCACAGTAGTCTTTTTCATGACCGGTCTACTGGCAGGCTGCAGCCGCCCCGCGTCTGCTAACGAGCCCCAGCCGGCACCCCCTTCCAGCGCCCCGACATTCGCGACACCAGCGGTGCCACCGCTAAGCGCGCCCGCCACTAAGGCGCCGTCCAAGGGGCCCGCGTCCCCTGCTGCCGAGGCGGTGCCGCCGTCGGCGGACGCCGCAGCTGCCGCTGCGGCCACGGCAAAGTCGGCCCACGAATTGGGTTACTCGCCAAGAGTGCACGACGGCAAGACGGTGTACTGCCGTAAGGAAGCAAAGGTGGGGACAAGATTCGAGTCAACCACCTGTGTGACCCCCGAGCAGGTAAGCGCGCTTGTCATTCGCGCTCAAGGCAATAGGGACAGCGCCGTGGACTTGCAACGAGAATCGCTCAATCGGCAAGGCGGGGACATACCGCCGCCCGTGAGTCAACTCAGCGGCCCAACTCATCGCTGATCCGTCGGCCACGATTGCGCCGACCAGCCCTCGCGCACGCTTTGGTGGCTGATTTCGCGGACGAGATGACTTCTCCGCCCCGGTATTACTGATGTACCCGTTCGAGCACGCGCGTCCAGGTTTTACCGTCGCCGATCACCAATCGGTCGCCTTCGAGGCGGAATGGTCGGCGCTGGTCGGTACCGGCGTATCCATTGCTGATGTCGCTGACAACGTGATGGATTACAACACCGGCCACCGCATCTACCGTGTAGGTTCCCCAATAAGCAACGTAGCCTTCAAGCAAGGCCTGTGCCTGGTCCGGGCTGCACGTGGGAACGGTCAGGTCAACCTTTCCTCCTGGTCCCGATCTCTTGCCGGGCGCAACGCATCTGGGGTTTGCTGAATTGGCGATCTGGATGGCTACGTGGCCATCAGCTGTGTAGATGAACAGCCCGACCGGTTTGTTGCCGAACTCACGGATTGTCTTTCCGTTCTCAACATCTTCGAATGACACCAGACGCCACGTTCCCACCAGGCCGGCGGGCGCTTGCAAATCCGTGGCGGAAGCTTCAACCCCAAATAGCGTACAGAGACACAAAAGGATTGTTGAAATTGAATGTCGCATTTGAATATCTCACTGCTTTAAACATGCACTAGGGGGCAAGGTTGATTTCATGGTAACAGGGCTCCGGCGCTGGTATGTTGCAACTGCTTTGGAGAGGGTGAGATTCGAACTCCCGAGTCCCGTGAAGAACTGACGGTTTTCAAGTCCGTAATCTCGCACGTACACGCGTTGCAGTCGCACGTAAGTGCCTGACTTGCCGAGGCGCGACTTCAAGTCCAACCACTCTCATTCTCGGAATTTCGCGCTCACTGTGTACACAGGTGTGCCTCGATGGCAGTCCTCGCCGCGTACCCCAACAGCGCAACGTATAAAAACGCGCCTGCACAAGAGGCGCACGTTTCACTCGCGCGTGTAGTCGCAAAACTCGCAACCCCATCCACTGGAGGGCTCCGGAAGTGTCCCGCAACCCCAATCTTGGTGTCCCCACCCTGCCACACTCTTGGGCCGCTCGACGGCTGGGACACGGCGACGGCCTGCATGCTGGTCCTGGGGACGGTATGCTTGCGGCGCGAACCAGAAGCAAGGACGGTAGAGGGGCTGGCGCGATGCGGGTCAAGATCTGAGATCTTTAGGCAAAAATGGGGTTTACGATGAAGAAGTCGGTATCGAGATGCTGTCTTTTGGCATTGCTGGCTTTAGGTCGGATCGCTGCTGCAGCCGGTCCCGATGACGATCACGATCACGAAAGCGCCTTCAAGTTCCGTTTCGTAGGGCCGAAGGTCGGCAATCGCATCGCCGCCGTGGCCGGCATCGCCGGCGATCCGAGCATCTACTACGCGGGCGCAGCCTCGGGCGGTGTCTGGAAATCGGTGGATGGCGGAAACCGCTGGGAGCCTATCTTCGACAAGCAGCCCGCGGCCGCCATCGGCGCACTCGCGGTCGCGCCATCCGAGCCAAACACGGTGTGGGCTGGCACAGGCGAGGCCTGGGTGATTCGCGACAGCGACGTGATGGGCAATGGGATCTACAAGTCCATCGATGCCGGCAAGACCTGGACCAATATGGGGCTGCCGCGAATCGGGGCGTATCGGCCGGATCATCGTTCACCCCATCGAATCCCGACATCGTGTTCGCCTGCGTGTTGGGACGCGTGACCGGCCCTCAACAGGAGCGCGGCGTCTACCGCACCACCGACGGCGGCCAGCACTGGGAGCGCGTGCTGTTCGCGGACGAGAACACGGGCTGCTCGGGGTTGTCCATGGATCCGCACAATCCGCACACCTTGATTGCCGGCATGTGGCAGGTGGAAATGCACACCTGGGGCGAATTCAGCGGCGGCCCCGGCAGCGGAATCTACATTTCGCACGACGGCGGAACAATGTGGACACGCGTCGAAGAGCATGGGCTGCCGCAAGCGCCGGTGGGCAAGATCGATGTGGCCATCGCTCCCACCAATTCGCGACGCATCTATGCGCTGATGCAGACCAAGGATCAGGGTTCGGTGTGGCGATCCGATGACGGCGGCGAGCACTGGAAACGCGTCAATTCTCAGCGGGCCCTGATCGGCCGCGCCGGCTACTACATCCGACTCGCGGTATCGACCGGCAACGACAACGAGGTCTATGTCGCCAACAGTTCCTTCCACCAGTCACTGGATGGCGGCGAGAATTTTCACGAAGTCCGCTGGGGCGGCGACACGCACGACATCTGGATCGATCCCGCCAATCCCGATCGCTTCGTGATTACCGATGACGGCGGCATGATCATCACGACGGTCCACGGCCGCGGCTTCCATCGCGTCACTCTGCCCATCGGGCAGATGTACCACGTCGCCGTGGACAATCAGATTCCGTACTACTTCTACAGCAACATGCAGGACGACGGGAACATGCGCGGCCCGAGCGTGCCGAGCGGATTCCGCAGGAAACCGGCTGGGACCGGCACATGGGCGGCTGCGAGTCGGGCTTCACGGTTCCCGACACCGACCGATCCCAACGTGGTGTGGGCCACCTGCTACGGCGACACGGTGACGCGCTGGGATGCCCGCTACAAGGAGGCGCATTCCGTCAGCCCGTGGAAGCACACCCTCGACTCGCCGCCCAACGAGCTGAAGTATCGCTGCCATTGGACTCCGCCGCTGGCGATCGATCCCTTCGATCACAACAGCGTGTACTACGGCTGCCAGGTGATCTTCAAAACCACCGAACGCGGGCACAGACCTGGTCGGTAGTCAGTCCGGATCTGTCCACCAGGATCCGGCTCACCTCGCGCCCTCCGGGGGCATCGTCGGCGACAACCTCGGTCAGTTCTACGGCGAGGTCGATCTTCGCCATCGCGCCCTCCAAGATTCAGAAGGGACTCATCTGGGCCGGCACCAATGACGGTCAGGTCTGGTACACCCAAGATGCCGCGGCGACACTGGACCAACGTGACGCCAGCACCTTCCCGGACTGCCCCCGCGCGGCACGATTACCAGCATCGCGCCATCGAGCTTCGATGCCGGCACCGCCTACGTCAGCGTCGATCTGCACCTGGTCGACAACCGCGATCCGTTCATCTACAAGACCACGGATTTCGGCAAGACCTGGAAGCGAATCAGCGGCAATCTGCCCAAGCACGAGCTGTCCTATGTTCGCACCGTCACCGACGATCCGAACTGCGCAGGGCTGCTGTTCGCCGGCACCGGAAATGGCCTGTATTACTCGCTCGACGACGGCGGCCATTGGACGGCACATGCAGACCGGATTGCCCGCCGCGCCCGTGACCTGGGCGGTGGTGCAGCCAACGGTTTCACGATCTGGTGGTCTCGACCTACGGCCGCGGACTCTACATTCTCGACGACATCACGCCGCTGGAGCAGATGGCCAAGCATCGTTCCGATGCGCCGGTCGTTCTGTTCGAGCCGCGAGCGGCGTATCGCTTCGTGCGCGGCGCCGAGGCCATGCTCAATTTCTCGCTTAAAGCGCAGCCCAAGGAATCCGATTCGAGTTCGAGATTCTCGATTCGCAGGGAGCGTGGTACGCAAGCTCAAGCCCGAGGAGCCGAAGGATCTCGTCCTCGGCATCAACCGCGTGAAGTGGGATCTGCGCTACGACTCACCGCGAGTCGTTGCCCTGCGCACGGTGGCTCCCGACAATCCGCACATCTGGGAAGAGCCGCGCTTTCGCGATGCCGACTCGCGACCCATCACGCACTGGGGATCCAAGCCGGCCGAGGTCGGACCTATCGCCGCGCCCGGGCATATTCGGTGCGCCTGAAGGTGGATGGACAGACCTACACCCAGCCTCTCACGATCTTGAGCGACCCGCGCGCGCCGGGTTCGCCGGCGGACATCGAGCTGTCGGTCAAGACACTGATCAGAATACGCGACGACATCAGCCACGTCTCCGATCTCGTCAATCAGATGGAATGGCTAGCGCAAGCAAATCGAGGTCATCAAGGCCATGCTGCGCCCCGCCAAAATGGAGGACAAGCCGGAACCCGCCATGGCGGAAGAGGACGACGAACCCGACGCGGACCCGAGCAAGGCGCCCCCGGCCGTGTTAAGCGATGCGCAGGAAAAGCAGAAGAATGAACTGCTCAAGGCGGCCGAGGATCTCGACAAGAAACTGCAGGCGGTCGAGTCGCGCCTGGTGTCGCAGGCCCTGCGCAACAGCGACGACAAGTATTTCGTCGAGCCCTATGGCACTTATCTCGATCTCATCTGGCTCAATGCCGAGGTCGGCACCGGCGGCGGCGATGTCGCGGGCAGTGCCGATTTCGCACCGCGGTCGACTCAGCTGGATTTGCTCAAGGCTTACGAAGAGCAAGCACGTAGTGCCGATGCAGACTTCGAAGCAATCCTGCATGACAGGCTTCCCCAGCTCAATCAGACGTTGAACCGCGCCGAGTTGGTTCCGTTGATGGTCGAGCGCGTGAGCCAATGATTCTAAGGTGAGGATACGGATCGCTGGAATCTTGTTCGACGTCCGACAGTGGGGTGCAAGATCCGTAGCACTGCGTGGGGAATGTGACCTGCAACAACCCTTGGCCTTAGCGGCCGACCCTGCAACGCCGTCTTGATTTTTGTCGGCGTGCGGGTCAGTGCAAGTAATGGTTTTGGCGGAGAGGGTGGATTTCGGACACGCCACTGAAATTTGACTTAACGCTGGGCCGACAGAATCGTCACTTGAATTGGTCCCGCGCATTGCTGACCGGATAAGAACATCCCTGGCGTTTGTTTTGACCTTGACGTGTAAAAGCGCGTATACCTTGGGCTCAGCATTCGGGCGCGTCGCATTGACTCCCACCGAGATTGTCGGCGCGTCAAATTACAAAACGATACTCGGGGAATGCCGGTTATGAAGAAGACACATCACGAATCCGTCGTGAAAGGACTGACCATTTTCGGCGCAGCCCTGACCCTGCTACTCCAGTTGCCGTCCGCGTTTGCCCAGCGCGCCTTCGCCCATCCGACACCCAAGTTCGCCTACGCAGCGAATAGGTGCCGACCCCGTTCTCGGCGCAGCCCTGACGCTACTACTCGAGTTGCCGTCCGCGTTTGCCCAGCGCGCTTTCGCCAATCCGACCCCCAAATTCGCTTACGTGGCGAATCAGTGCAACTCTGTTCGCGACGTTTCGGCCTACACCATCAACAGCTCCACGGGGGCCTTGAGAGCGATTGCCGGTTCGCCATTTCGCGGCCGAGGTCGACACGGTCTCGGCCTACACCATTAACGGCTCACGGGGGCCTTGCGCGCGGTCGCCGGTTCGCCCTTCGCGGCGGGTATTCCCTCACTCGGTGACGGTGGACCCCTCGGGCCGGTTCGCTTACGTGGCGAATAAGTTCGGCAAAGTCTGGCCGCGTCTCGGCCTACACCATCAACAGCTCCACGGGGGCCTTGCGCGCGGTCGCCGGTTCGCCCTTCGCGGCCGGGAGCGGTCCCTGACTCGGTGACGGTGGACCCCTCGGGCCGGTTCGCTTACGTGGCGAATTCGGAGACGACACCGTCTCGGCCTACACCATCAACAGCTCCACGGGGGCCTTGAGCGCGGTCGCCGGTTCGCCCTTCGCGGCCGGGAACTTCCCTTACTCGGTGACGGTGGACCCCTCGGGCCGGTTCGCTTACGTGGCGAATTAGGCTACGGAGCAGGCAACGTCTCGGCCTACACCATCAACAGCTCCACGGGGGCCTTGAGCGCGGTCGCCGGTTCGCCCTTCGCGGCCGGGAACAACCCTCACTCGGTGGCGGTGGACCCCTCGGGCCGGTTCGCTTACGTGGCGAATGATGGAGATAACACGGTCTCGGCCTACACCATCAACAGCTCCACGGGGGCCTTGAGCGCGGTCGCCGGTTCGCCCTTCGCGGCCGGGACCGCCCCTCACTCGGTGACGGTGGACCCCTCGGGCCGAGTTCGCTTACGTGGCGAATTAGTGCGTCTCCAGGATTGTCACAGGCAGCGTCTCGGCCTACACCATCAACAGCTCCACGGGGGCCTTGCGCGCGGTCGCCGGTTCGCCCTTCGCGGCCGGGATCGACCCTAACTCGGTGACGGTGGACCCCTCGGGCCGGTTCGCTTACGTGGCGAATTATGCGAGATGCAGCACACGTCTCGGCCTACACCATCAACAGCTCCACGGGGGCCTTGAGCGCGGTCGCCGGTTCGCCCTTCGCGGCCGGGATCCTCCTCTCTCGGTGGCGATCGCCGGCCAGGCCGTGACGACCTCGGTGCTCACGCTCACCCCGCGCTCGCTCGCCTTTGGCAACCTTCCGATCAACACCTCGAGTGCCGCGCAGTCGGTGACCGTGACGAACACCAGCGCCAAAGCCGTGGCCATTACGGGCATCGCGCTGAGGGGTACGGCTCCTGGGCAGTTCACCTTTACCGATGACTGCGGCAAATCGTTGGCGGCCTATAGAACCTGCACGCTCGAGGCGATTTTCAGGCCGACCACGAAGGGCGCAAAGACCGCCTTCCTGGACGTGAACGGCGGGGGTGGGGGCCGTTCGGTGAAACTCACGGGCACGGGCACGTAACCGGCTAAAGCATCAGCGTCACGTATGGCGAATCTGCACTCTCGCCTTTTCGAGACGTGCTAATTCAGCGGTTGTTGTGAGCCTAGTGTTTATTGCACATCGAGCCACGGCTGATCTGAGAAAACGAGCCGCTGTGTTCCGCTGATACAGGAGGCACGCACTACTCAAAACGCGATCCGGAGTTGTTTTGGGGACTTCGAGGTGGGGGTGGCAATTTTGGCAGCGTGACGCGCTCGAGTCCCGACTGCACCCGATAAGCAACGTACTGGCCGGCACATCGGTTTATAGAAATGGACGACTTTCCGAGCCCCTCCGGGCCTTTGCCAAATTCGTCGCCGAGGCACCTGATGAACTAATGTGGTCGGGCAAGTCTCAAAATCTCCGGAAGGGGCGCACTTCCAGGTGCTTGTTTGCCATGTGGCGATGCGCGTACCGGCAATGCCTTGCCATCGCCGCTTCGAGATTTAAAGCCGCAGTGGGACAGCGTTCGCGCAATGTCGTATTCGGAGGCGAACGCGACTATCAATCCGGCGATGCCGGCGGCGCATTTTCAAACCAACTTATTTCTGCCCGATCGTAGCGGTGCGGCTATTGAGGCCATCGCAGCCGCAGCTGCCGAGGCTCCGCCAAACAGTCGAGTCTTTATGGTGCCGATTTATGGCGCGATTACGCGCGTGCCATCTTATTCGACAATACGGCCTTCCCTTTGCGATCGTTCGGGTTCGAGTTGGACATCATGGGACGCTGGGCGGATCCGCAGACAGGGAGAATGCGACTCATGGGTAGGTGCATTGCGCGACTCATTACTGCCCTTAGCCCACGGAGCGAACGTAAACCAACTTGGCGAAACGAGCGAGGAGCTGGTTCACAAGGCGTACGGAAGCCACTACGCGCGCCTTGCCGCCATTAAGAAAAGGTACGACCCGAAGAATGTGTTGCGATTGAACCAGAATATCAAACCAGGCTAGTTCCGCGGTGCTTGCAGCATAAAGCTCCGGTGCCTACAACTCAGGGCATCGTGCGCAACGGTAGTGGCTCACAGGTTAGCAGTCGTTCACCGTCGGCTGCCGCGCGACGGAAGCAGCCGCGCTCGTATTGGCGGAGAGGGTGAGATTCGAACTCACGAGTCCCGTGAAGGACTGCCGGTTTTCAAGACCGGTGCATTCAACCGCTCTGCCACCTCTCCTGCGACCGCGCCGCGGCACAACTACCAATTATATCCAAGCTTGCCTGTTTGCGACCGGTATCCGCGTGCCTGCGAATATCGGCACCGATGCGTACGGACACCCATGCTTCGAAACCCGGCCGGCATGCTATTGTCGGTATCGAGGGGGTCGCCCAGTTGAATTCAACCCTGATTTGCCCCACTTGCGGGGCTGCCATCATCGAGCGCTTTTGCCCACAATGTGGGGAACAGCGTCCTGCAGTGCACGCCCTCTCCTGCCGTCATTACCTCGAGGAATTATTCGATGCGTTGACGCATCTGGATTCCAAGCTGCTGCGAAGCGCTTGGCTGCTGGTGCGCCGGCCCGGCTTGCTGTCCGTGGATTATCTGCGAGGACGCCGCGTGCGGCTGGTGAGCCCACTGCGGCTCTTTGTGTTCGTCAGCATTGTCTATTTCATATCCCTGACATTCCTGCACGCCCTGCCCTTGCCCGGTGCACCCGATATTCAGTTCAATACCTTTGCGACGCCGCTCGCGATACAGCTTCATGGTAATGATTTCTACGGCAGATATGCCGCGCGACAAGTGGACCGGAAGCTGCAGCGGGACAATATTTCTCTCCGGATCTGGAACGGCGCTACGACCAGGAGACTACCGTCCTGTCCAAGACGCTGCTGTTTGCGCTGATCCCGGTGATTGCGTTGTTGTTCGGTGCGCTGTTTTTCCGCAAGCGCCGATTCGTTGCCGAGCACCTGGTAATCGCCACTCATTTTTGGGCCTTTACGCTGGTGTTGATAGGCCTGCTGTTGCCGTTGGTGCTGCTGCCCGTGATCTACCTGTCGGCGGCATTCGATTGGCCGACCGCGCGGATCATTAACGATGGCACTGTTTCAGTTGCGCTGCAGCTCGCATTCGCGGCGTACCTTTATCTGATGCTAAGGCGCGCTTACGCCGCCAGCGCCTGGTACAGCGCGCTGGTGGCGCTGTCGATCGCATGGTCGTTCTTCTTTATCGTTTGGCTGTTTCGCTATTTTCTGTTCGAGGTGACGCTCCGAGCCATCTAGGCGCCAGACACCTTACAGTTCGAACTGTCGCTCAGGGTAAGCTGGAATTTTCTGCAGAGCCGTCCATGTATCGGCGCAGCACCTCAGGGACGGTCACGGAACCGTCCGCATTCTGGTAGTTCTCCAGGATCGCAACCAGCGCCCGGCCCACGGCGACGCCTGAGCCGTTCAGCGTGTGGAGTGGTTCGGGCTTTCCGGTGTCTGGATTTCGCCAGCGCGCCTGCATGCGGCGCGCCTGGAAAGCTTCGCAGTTGCTGCAGGAGGAGATTTCGCGGTACTTGCCCTGCGCCGGAAGCCACACTTCCAGATCGTAAGTACGCGCACTGGCAAAGCCCGACATCTCCTGCGCAAAGCGCGACGACGCGGTGGGGTAATTGCAACTGGCGTAAGCACTTCCTCGGCGTGCCCGACCAGCTCTTCTAGCGCGCCATAGGAATCCTCCGGTCGCGTGATCTGGACCAGTTCGACCTTTTCGAACTGATGCTGGCGGATCATGCCTCGCGTGTCCCGGCCGGCGGCGCCTGCCTCGGAGCGAAAACAGGGCGTGTGCGCCACGAATTTCAACGGCAGAGCGTCGGGGGCCATGATCTGATCGCGCACCAGATTCGCCAGCGACACTTCCGAGGTCGGGATCAGGAAGAAATCCTGCTCGCCACGCAGCGCGAACAGATCCTGCTCGAACTTCGGTAATTGGCCGGTTCCCTCCAGGCTCGACCTGGCCACCAGGTAGGGCACGTACACTTCCGTGTATCCGTGTGCACTGGTGTGCAGATCGAGCATGAACTGCGCCAGCGCGCGCTGGAGCCGGGCCAGGGCGCCCCTGATCACGACAAAGCGCGAGCCCGAAATGCGCGTCGCAGCCTCAAAATCAAGGCCGCCCAGTCTTTCGCCCAGCGCCACGTGATCGAGCGGCTCAAACCCGAGCTCGCGCGGCTCTCCCCATTGGCGGATGAGCACGTTGGAGTTCTCGTCGCGGCCCTCGGGGACCGAGGGCGTGCAGCAGGTTGGGCAAGCCCATTTGCCAGTCGCTCAATTCCTTCTGGACCGCCTCGAGTGCCTGGTCGGCCGCCTCAACTTGATGAGCCAATGCCTCGCCACGGGCGAGCAAGGGCACGATGTCATCGCCTCGTCCTTTGGCCTGACCGATCGCCTTCGCATGAGCGTTGCGCTCGGCACGCAGACGGTCGCTCTCAAGCTGCCAGTGACGCCGCTTGCCTTCGAGTGCGCTGAGCGCCTCCACATCCAGGCGGTAGCCGCGCCGCGCCAGGTTGCGCGCCACCTCGTCGGTGGCCGAGCGGAGTAGCTTCGGGTCGATCATGCTCGCGTCACTTCTGGCCTTCTGCGGTGGGCCCGGTCGCGGCCGCCTGGTTGCGCTCGCGAAATCGCGCGAGCGCTTCGCCGATGCGGATCTCAAGGCCGCGCGGTACCGGTTCATAGTAGCGCCGATCGGGCAATCCTTCCGGCAGATACCGCTCACCCGCAGCGAAAGCGCCGGGCTCGTCATGAGCGTACCGGTATCCGCTGCCGTAGCCGAGCTCCTTCATGAGTTTGGTTGGCGCATTGCGCAGCTGAATCGGCACTTCGAGCGAACCATAACGCTCGACATCGGCCATCGCCGCCCCGAGCCCGGTGTACAGCGCGTTACTCTTGGAGGCGACGGCCATGTAGACCACGGCCTCCGCCAGGGCGAGTTCCCCTTCGGGACTGCCCAGTCTCTCGTAGGCCTGCCAGGCCTCGAGCGCGATGGTCAGAGCGCGCGGATCGGCAAGCCCAATGTCCTCGCTGGCCATGCGAAGCACACGACGTGCCAAGTAATGCGGATCACACCCGCCGTCGATCATTCGTGCGTACCAGTACAACGCCGCATCCGGGTCCGATCCGCGGACGGCCTTGTGGAGCGCAGAGATCTGGTCGTAGAACTGCTCGCCCCCCTTATCAAATCGGCGCCGGCCTCCCGAGGCCACCTCGCGAGCCTGCGCCAGCGTGATGGTGCGCGTGGCGGTGGCGGAAGCGAGCCCGCTGGCCAACTCGAGCATGCCCAGCGCCCTGCGCGCATCGCCATCGCCCGCCTGCGCGAGCAAGTCCAAGGCCGCAGGTTCGATCGTGAGCCCGCTCTGACCGAGCCCACGCTCGGAATCTGCGAGCGCCCGCTCCAGCAACGCGCGGATATCGTCGGGCCCGAGGGCTTTGAGAACATAGACCCGGGCGCGGGAAAGCAACGCGCCTATGATCTCGAAGGAAGGGTTCTCGGTCGTGGCACCGATAAACACCAGCGTGCCGTCCTCGACATGCGGTAGGAAGCTGTCCTGCTGGGCCTTGTTGAATCGATGCACCTCATCGAGGAATAACACGGTCGGGTGGCCTGCGGCCGCGACCTGGCGCGCGTGCGCGACCGCCTCGCGGATATCCTTTATGCCCGCCTGCACCGCCGACAGTGGGATGAATTCGGCTCCCGAGGCTCCGGCCATCAGTCGTGCCAACGTGGTCTTGCCGGTGCCGGGCGGTCCCCAAAGAATCAGCGAGTGCAGCGCACGGGCCGCGATCGCCTCGTAGAGGGGTTTGCCGGGCGCCAGCAACTGGCTCTGTCCGACGAATTCGTCCAACGTGCGCGGACGCATGCGATCGGCAAGCGGTCGCCAATTCTTCAGCGCGGCGTCAGCCACTTTTCGACCCACCTCGGCCAGTAACGGAGCCCCGCCATGCACAGCGCCAGTCCGATCGCCGCGCCGAGCGCATCCGCATAGAAATCGCGCCAGTCGGCCTCGCGGCCCAGCCCCATAAGGCCCTGCGCAATCTCTATTCCGCCTCCGAGCGCCAGCAGCGCCAGGCCCAGGTACAGGTAACGGCGCGGCGGCAGCAGGCCCCCGTAACACAGCGCCAGTCCGCCGTAAGCGATCGTGTGCTCGAGTTTATCGGTCATGCCCAGATGCGGAAGGCTCCCGGCGGGCACGAGGCTCGCCACCACCACGACCAGCACCAGGCCGCCGCCCACAACGTGCCAGAAGCGCGCGTGCGGCAGGGAATTCATCGGCCCGTTTCCGCTTGGGGTGTTCCAATGACATCGACACCGGCAGGAGGCGTGAAGTGCAATTCCGAGTCTTCGACGCGTGCGCCGCGGGCGCTGCGGGTAAAGTTCAACGTCTCGGTCTGGTTGAGACGATCGTGGATCACCAGACCGCGTGAGCTGCCCGCCGCGAAAGCCCAGTTCCGCCGCGCTAAATTCGGCCGCCGCACTGCGCGGAGTCACCTGCACCCAAGCAAGCTCCTCACGCGTTCCCTGATCGGTAATCGTGAAGGCGGCGCGCATCTCGGCCGCCGTGCCTGAAAGCAAGATCACCGGCGTGGTGGTGAGCGCGGCGGCGGCAGGCTTGACCGTCGCCTGCTGCAGATCGCGATCGTAGAACCAGAGGTTCGTGCCATCGGCCACCAGCAGCTGCGGACCATCGCCCTCGGGGGTGTACTCCCAGCGGAATCTTCCGGGCCGGCGCACCACCAGCGTGCCCTCGCCCTTCTCGATTTCCTGGCCTTTGGCGTCCACCACGGTTTGGGTAAAACTGGCGCGCAGGCTCTGCAGGTTCTCAAGGAACTGATCCAGCTCGGTACTGCTCGCTGCCTGCAGTGGGGCGCACAGAACCGCCAGCAAAGAGGCCCCGATAAGCCGGCCCCTGAGCGCGCGTGACTGCCCCGTTCGCTCGCTCATGGCGGGGGCGGTGCGAGCACTTCGCGCGCGCCGTTGGATTGGAGCGGCCCGACCAGACCGGCGGTTTCCATGGCCTCGATCAGTCGTGCCGCGCGGTTGTAGCCGATCTTGAGGCGCCGCTGCACGTAGGAGATCGAGGGCTTGCGCTCGCGCGTGACGATATTCACCGCCTCGTCGTACAGGGGGTCCTGCTCCGGATCGCTGTTTGACACCGCCCGCCTCATCTTCCTCGCCGGATATGCCCACCAGGGGCTGCGAGGGTCCCTCCAGCACCGCGGCGATATAGGTCGGCGCCGCGCCCTTGCGAAGCGCGTCGACCACGCGATGGACTTCCTGGTCGCTGACGAAGGCGCCGTGCACGCGCGTGGGTATCGCCGTGCCCGGCGGCAAATACAGCATGTCGCCGTGTCCGAGGAGTGATTCGGCGCCCATCTGATCGAGAATGGTGCGCGAGTCCACGCGCGCGGAGACCTGAAAGGCGATGCGCGTCGGGAATATTGGCCTTGATGAGGCCCGTGATCACATCGACCGAGGGCCGCTGGGTGGCCAGTATCAGGTGGATGCCGGAGGCGCGCGCCTTCTGGGCCAGGCGGGCGATCAGTTCCTCGACTTTCTTGCCGACGATCATCATCAGATCGGCGAGCTCATCGATGATCACCACGACGAAGGGCAAGGGACCCAGGTCCGGAATCTGCCGCTGGTCGATCGACGGATCGTTCGCGGCCCGCATCAGCATGATCGGGTCCTTGATCGGCTTGCCGGCCGCGGTCGCATCCTTGACGTGCCGGTTGTAGCCGGAAATGTTGCGCACCCCGAGGGCGGACATGAGCTGGTAGCGCCGTTCCATCTCGGCCACGCACCAGCGCAGCGCGTTGGCCGCCTGCTTCATGTCGGTGACCACCGGCGCGAGCAGGTGCGGAATGCCCTCGTAGACCGAGAGCTCGAGCATTTTCGGATCGATCATGATCACGCGCACGTGCTCGGCGGTGCTCTTGTACAGGAGCGAGAGCACCATGGCATTGAGCGCCACGGACTTGCCCGAACCGGTGGTGCCGGCGATCAGCAGGTGCGGCATGCGCGCAAGATCGGCCACCATCGGCGCACCGCCGATGTCCTTGCCGAGGGCGAGCGCCAGCGGGGAGGCCACTTCGTCGTAGGCCTTGCTCTTGATGATTTCCCCGAGCGTGACGACTTCGCGCTTCTCGTTCGGAATCTCAAGGCCCATCACCGACTTGCCGGGAATCACCTCCACGACCCGTACGCTGGTGGTCGAAAGCGAGCGCGCCAGATCCTTGGCGAGCGCGGTGATCTGGCTGGCCTTCACGCCGGGGGCCGGCCGCATCTCGAATCGGGTGATGACCGGTCCGGGATGCACGGCCACGACCTCCACGTCCACGCCGAAATCCTTCAGCTTGAATTCGACCAGGCGCGACATCGCCTCGAGCGCCTCGGCGGAGTAAGACGCCTCGCGCGCGCCCGGATCATCAAGCAAGCCTAGGGCCGGCAACTCGCCGGCCTGAGGGGGATCGAACAGCGGGACCTGGCGTTCCTTCTCAGCCCGCTCGCTCTTGGCCACCACCGGGGCCGGCGCCTCGATGCGCGGCGGCGGCCGGGCGCGTATCTTCTTGGTCTCCGCCTCGCCCGCGTCCATGCGCGCTTGCTTGCGTTCGCGTCCGTCGCTGACCTCGCGCGTGACCTGCCGGCGCTCGCGCACGTATCGGATACCGCGCCACACCGCCGCACCCATGCCATCGATGACGCGCAGCCAGGAAATGCCGAAGGCCACGGCCGCGCTGGCCGCCCAGGCGGCCAGCAAAACCAGCGTCGCGCCCAGCAGGTTAAGACCGCTCGACAAGCTGTCCCCGACCATCTTGCCAATCACGCCACCAGCGCCCGCGGGCAGTCCCACAGGATTCCAGTGCAGGGCGGTCAGCGAGCAACTGCTCATGACGAGCACCGCAAAACCCACCGCTCGCACCGCAAAATTGACGCGCGAGCTTGCTTCGGTCGACGCGCGCGGACGGGCCATGCGCACGGCAGTAACCGCGAGTGCCAGCGGCAGTAAGTAGGCCGGCCGACCAAACAGGTAATACATCAGGTCAGCGAGGTAGGCGCCGGTGCTGCCTACGCGGTTGTGGATTAAGTTTCCGGCCCCGGTGGTGGAGTACCCCGGATCGTCCCCATTGAAACTCAGCAGGGCCACCACCAGCACCAGAGCGATCACCCCCAGGGTGATGGCCGCGCCCTCGCGCAGCCCACGGGCCACCGCCGCCGAAAAACGCGGCGGCGACACGGACGATGCCGGAGAATTAGTCAATACGTCATCCTTGAATCAATTTATGACTTGGCCGCGCGCGCCGCGTTACTTACCATGGCTCAAACGACCCGCTGTTAGGGTCGCTGCAAGTCATCGGGAAATTGTACATGAGCGCGGCCATTCACCGTCGTTTGATCATTCTCGGCTCCGGGCCCGCAGGCTACAGCGCCGCGGTGTACGCCGCGCGCGCCAACCGCAAGCCGCTTCTGATCACCGGAACCGATCCGGGCGGCCAGCTGATGATCACCACGGACGTGGACAACTGGCCGGGCGATGTCGAGGGCCTGCAGGGTCCCGATCTTATGGCCCGCATGCGCCGCCACGCCGAGCGCTTTGCCACCGAGGTGCTCGCCGATCACATTCACACCGTGCGCCTCAAGCAACGCCCGATTGAACTGGTGGGCGATAAGGGCACCTACGCCTGCGAGGCGCTGATCATCGCCACCGGCGCCTCGGCGCAATATCTGGGACTGGCCTCGGAGGAGCTGTATCGCGGGCGCGGCGTGTCGGCGTGCGCGACCTGCGACGGTTTCTTCTTTCGCGGCCAGCGCGTGGCCGTCATCGGGGGTGGCAACACGGCGGTCGAGGAAGCGTTGTACCTGGGCAATATCGCCTCGCACGTGACCCTCGTGCACCGCCGCGATCGGCTGCGCGCGGAGAAGATCCTCCAGGAGCGCCTGTTCGAGCGCGAGCGCGAGGGGCGCGTGAGCCTGCTGTGGAACCACACGGTCGAGGAGATTCTCGGCGGCGCAGAGGGCGTGAACGGGGTGCGCGTGCGCGCCTCGGCGGGCGGTGCGATTCGCGAGCTGAAAGTGTCGGGCGTCTTTATCGCCATCGGCCACAAGCCCAATACCGCCATTTTCGAGGGCCAGCTGGACATGAGCGCAGGCTACCTGAAGGTTCGCAGCGGCACGGCGGGCGATGCCACGGCCACCAGCCTTCCGGGCGTGTTCGCCGCCGGCGATGTGGCCGATCACATCTACCGCCAGGCCGTCACTTCCGCAGGTTCCGGCTGCATGGCTGCGCTTGATGCCGATCGATACCTGGAGCAATTCGACGGAGCGGCATGAAGCCGGCCGCAGCGGTGAGTTTCCACTCCGGGATGGCGGACATGCCCGCCGCCTCCTGGAATCGCCTCGCCGGTGATTATCCCTTCCTGCGCCACGAATTTCTGGCGGCCCTGGAGCAGAGCGGCTGCGTCACGCCGGCCACCGGCTGGATCGCGCATCACCTGCGAATCGGCACCGCCTCGCAGCCGCAGGTGCTGGCGCCGTTGTACGAGAAGACTCACTCCTGGGGCGAGTTCGTGTTCGATTTCGCGTGGGCGCGCGCCTGGGAAAGCCGGGGCCTGGACTACTATCCGAAGTTCCTGCTGGCGATCCCCTTCACTCCGGCCACCGGCCCTCGGCTCCTGTGCGAAGATCTTGGCGATGGAAGTGGCGCCAGAAACCGACTGGCGGGTCTGGCGGCGATCCAGTCCGAGGCGCGCGCCCGCGGCCGTTCCTCGGCCCACGCCCTGTTCATCGATGAGCCGCTGCGCGAGGCGGCCCTGGAGGCCGGCTGGCTGCTGCGGCGCGATTGCCACTTCCAATGGCACAACCGCGGATATGCCGATTTCGAGGACTTCCTGGCGAGCTTTTCGGCCGAGAAGCGCAAAAAGGCGCGCCGCGAACGCCGGCGCATTGCCGAGCAGGGCATCGAATTTGAGACTCGCACCGGCTCGACGCTCGATGCCGCGACGCTCCGCCAGGTCGATCAGCTGCACGCCTCCACGTTCCATCGGCACGGGCACCTGCCTTATCTGAACTACGAATTTTTCCGGCGCGTGGCCGCCGCGCTCGGTGAGGCCTTCGTGGCGGTACTCGCCCGGCGCGCCGGTGATCTGGTCGCCACCGCGGTGTATTTTCGCTCCGCCGACACGCTCTATGGCCGCTATTGGGGTGCGGCGGCGGACCTGCACAGCCTTCACTTCGAGGCCTGCTACTACCAGGGCATCGAATACTGCATCCGGCACGGGCTCAAGCGCTTCGAGCCGGGCACCCAGGGCGAGCATAAACTGGCCCGCGGGTTCGAGCCCACCTTCACCTGGTCGGCGCACTGGCTGGCCGACCGCGAGCTGCGCCAGGCCGTGGCCCGCTACCTCGGCCGCGAGGCGGAGGCCGTAGCGGAGTACGCCGACGCGGCGGCGCGCCATACGCCCTTTCGGGCCTGAACATGATTGCCTGGTTGGCGCCGGGCGATCCGCCCGCCAGCTTTCCCCCGGTCGAGCGGGCCTTGCGCGAGCCCTCAGGGCTGCTGGCCGCGGGCGGTGACCTGTCCTGCGAGCGGTTGCTGGCCGCCTACCGGCGCGGCATTTTTCCCTGGTATTCCCCCGGCCAGCCGGTGCTGTGGTGGTCGCCGGATCCGCGCGAGGTCTTGTTTCCTCAGGAATTCCACCGCTCGCGGAGCCTCGTGCGCGCGTTGCGTAACCGGGGGTTCGAATACCACGTGGATCGGGACTTCGAGGCCGTGCTGGCGGCCTGCGCCGCGCCGCGCAAACTGAGCCCCGGCACCTGGATCACCGCCGCGATGCATGAGGCTTACCTTGCCCTGCACCGCTTAGGCATCGCGCACAGCGCCGAGATCTGGCGCGGGGGGCGGCTCCTCGGCGGGGTCTATGGGGTGCGGCTGGGCGGCATTTATTTCGGCGAGTCGATGTTCAGCGCTGAGCGCGACGCCTCGAAGGCCGCCCTGGACGGTCTGGTGCGCCAGGGCGCTGCGCGAGGGCCTGGCGCTGATTGATTGCCAGATGCCCTCGGCGCACCTGCGGAGCCTTGGGAGTCGCCCCATCCCGCGCGCCGAATTCCTCGAGCGCCTGGCGCAGGCCATCGCTTAAGCCAAGCGAATTGCAATGCGAGCGGCGTTTATGCAGAATTCGCGCCCCTTGGGTCAACAATGAGCGGCATGGCAAAAGAGGACGCTATTCAGATGGAGGGCGAGGTCGCCGAGACCCTGCCTAATACGACCTTTCGCGTGCAGCTTAAGAACGGTCACATGGTCACGGCGCATATCTCCGGCAAGATGCGCAAGAACTACATCCGTATTCTCACCGGGGACGCGGTGACCGTCGAAATGACCCCCTACGACCTGACCAAGGGACGCATCGTCTACCGCGGCCGCTAGGACTTTCCTGCCTCTATATATAAAGAGGCCAGGGGCCCCAGGGCTTTTTTTCCTGCGGGGCCTTGCAGAGCCTAGGCGGCGACTTCCGGCTCGGGCGCCGGCACACATTCGATCGACAGCGCGTTGCCGTCCTCGGCGAGCCTCACCAGCGCCTGTCCGCCGTTGGAGAGCTTGCCGAACAACAGCTCCTCGGCGAGTGGCCGCTTGACGAACTCCTGGATCACGCGCGCCATCGGGCGCGCTCCCATTTTCGGGTCATAGCCCTTGGCCGCGATCCAGGCGCGGGCCGCCTCGTTCACGATCAAGGACACGCCCTTCTGTTCGAGCTGCATTTCAGCCTCGACCAGGAGCTTGTTGACCACGCGCTCGATCGTGCGCGCATCGAGCGGTGCGAACTGGATGATGGCATCAAGGCGGTTGCGGAATTCGGGGGAGAAAATTCGACGCACCGCTTCCATGCCGTCGCTGGAATTATCGGCGCTGACAAAACCGATCGCCGGGCGGTTCATTTCCTGTGCGCCCGCGTTGGTGGTCAGCACGATGATCACGTGCCGGAAATCGCTCTTGCGGCCGTTGTTGTCGGTCAGCGTGCCATGGTCCATGACCTGGAGCAGCAGGTTGAACACGTCGGGGTGCGCCTTCTCGATCTCATCGAGAAGCAGCACGCAGTGCGGGTGCTTGGCGATCGCCTCGGTCAGCAGGCCGCCCTGATCAAAGCCCACGTAGCCGGGCGGTGCGCCGATCAGGCGCGAGACCGTGTGCCGCTCCATGTACTCGGACATATCGAAGCGCACGAATTCCACGCCCATGGTCAGTGCAAGCTGGCGCGTCACCTCGGTCTTGCCCACGCCCGTGGGCCCCGCAAACAGGAAAGCTGCCCACGGGACGGCGCTGATCGCCCGAGCCCTGAGCGCGCCATCTTGATCGCGGAGGCGAGCGTGCCGATCGCCGCGTCCTGTCCGAATATCACCAGCTTGAGGTTGCGCTCGAGATTGCGCAGCACGTCGCGATCCGAAGAGGACACCGTCTTGGGCGGGATGCGCGCAATGCGGGCCACCACTTCCTCGATCTGCTCAACTTCCACGCGCTGAACGCCCGCGGGGCTCGGCTTGAGGCGAAGCCGGGCACCGGCCTCATCGACCACATCGATCGCCTTGTCCGGGAGCCGCCGGTCGTTGATGTGCCGGTCGGCCAGTTCGGCCGCGGCACGGAGCGCTTCGGGCGCATAGGTGACGCTGTGGTGTTCCTCGAACTTGGATTTCAGGCCGTTGAGAATCTCGATGGTCTCGGCGACCGAGGGCTCGGTCACGTCGATCTTCTGGAAGCGGCGCGCGAGCGCGTGATCCTTTTCGAAGATGCCGCGATATTCCTGGTACGTGGTCGATCCGATGCAGCGCAGCTCGCCGCTGGTGAGCGCCGGCTTGATCAGATTGGAGGCGTCCATGACACCGCCCGAGGCCGCACCGGCCCCGATGACGGTGTGGATCTCATCGATGAACAGGATCGCACCTGGCTGCTTCTTCAGCTCGCTGATCACGCCCTTGAGGCGCTTCTCGAAATCGCCGCGGTACTTGGTGCCGGCGATCAGCGCGCCCAGATCCAGCGCGTAGAGCGTGCAGTCGCTGAGCACGTCGGGCACCTTGCCCTCCACGATCAGGCGCGCCAGGCCTTCGGCAATCGCGGTCTTGCCCACGCCCGCCTCGCCCACGTACAGCGGATTGTTCTTGCGGCGCCGACACAGGATCTCGATGGTGCGCTCCACTTCCACCGCCCGCCCGATCAGCGGGTCGATGCGACCGGCCTGCGCCTGGGCGTTGAGGTTGGTGGCGTATTTCTCCAGCGCCCGGCCGCCCTCGCCCTCGCGCTCGCCTTCGCTGGTGCGCGGCCTCCTCGGACTCGCCCTTGGCATCCGCCCCGCGCGCCAGGCCGTGGGAGATGAAGTGCACGACGTCCAGGCGCGTGATGTTCTGCCGGCTC
The DNA here is from genome assembly GCA_963717335.1 of uncultured Gammaproteobacteria bacterium. GTDB lineage: Bacteria > Pseudomonadota > Gammaproteobacteria > Steroidobacterales > Steroidobacteraceae > FEN-1191. The sequence continues at coordinate 143,584 of CAVQVZ010000001.1, forward strand.
AGCAAAAATACCGCGTGGCTCTGCTTCTCGCTGAATATCGCCACCAGCACGTTGAGCACGCCCACTTCCTTGCGGCCGCTGGATTGCACGTGGAACACCGCGCGCTGCAGGACGCGCTGGAATCCGAGCGTCGGCTGCACTTCGCGTTCCTCGCCCTCGCGCACCAGCGGCGTGTTGGCCAGGATGTGGGCGCGCAATTCACTGGCGAGCTCATCGGGCGCCGCCCCGCAGCCGCTGAGCACTTCGCGCACTTTCGGGGCATCGAGCAGCGCCAGGAGCAATTGCTCCACGGTCAGAAACTCATGGCGGCGCGAGCGCGCCTCGCGGAACGCCTGGTTCAGGCAGAATTCAAGTTCGCTGGAAAGCACTTGGGGTATGTAGCTCCGGTTAGTTCAGGCCTGCTCGAGCGTACACAGCAGCGGGTGCTGGTGCTCGCGGGAAAATTGGGTCACCTGTGCCACTTTGGTCTCTGCGATCTCGTGAGTAAAGAGCCCGCAATCGCCCTTACCCTTGGTGTGCACTTCGAGCATGATGCGCGTGGCCGCGTGCCGAGCCATGCCAAAGAAGCGCTCGAGCACGTCCACGACGAACTCCATCGGAGTGTAATCATCATTGAGCAGCACGACCCTAAAGAGCGGCGGCACCTTGGTCTTCGGCGTCGCCTCGGCAACCGCGATGCCCTGTTCTGGCCGTTCGTTGCGCGTGTTCATGTCACCATAATTATAGAACCGATTGAGACTTTCGAGCGTGGTTGGGGTCACAGACCCCCCGCCACGGAAGAAGTCCGTCAAAACAGACAGTTGAGCGATGCAAGCACCGCGCCGTATCATGCAAAGTATGGGCTGGATGGACGAACTCAAGACCCCCGCCGGGCAGAAGGCGGCACTGATCCAGCACGGTCCGCGCCTGGCGGCCGGAATTATGGCCGCCCTGATCGCCATCCAGGCCGCCTTCTTCGTGACCGGCCAGAACCGCGGCCTGAGCGCCCCGCTGGCCAGTCACGGCGTGGCTTCGGGCCCCATCGGACCGCCCGCTCCTACAAATGCGAACTTGGGGACCCTGCATGTGTCCGAAATTACCTCGGCACACCTGTTTGGCGAGACGCACAGCACGGTCGACGACGCCAACGCGCCGCAAACTAGCGTCCAACTGGTCTTGGCAGGAGTTTTGGCGGTGCCCGATCCGAAACGCGGTCTGGCGATCCTCGGGCCCAACGCGGGGACGGCGAAGCTCTACACGGTGGGCAGCGCGGTTCCGGGGGGCGTGAGCCTGTATTCGGTCTATCCGGACCGGGTGCTGCTGGACCGGGGCGGCGTGATCGAATCGCTCCTGCTGCCGCGCAAGGCCCCGCTGGCCGGCACGGGCCCACCGTCCTCCTCCGAGGCGCTCAGCCCCGGACAGCGCCTGGCCAGCCTCGCGCAGGGAAACGCCGCCGTGCTCGGCGGACTGGTGCGCGCCCAGCCGGTGTTCGTGGGCACCAAGCTCACCGGCTATCGCATCTATCCGGGCGGGCGCACGAGCGTGGGCGCCTTTACCCATCTGGGGCTTCGCCCCGGGGACCTCATTACCGGCGTGAACGGCACGCCGCTCGATGACCCGGCGCGCGCCAACGAGATCCTGCAGACCTTATCCTCGCTGGCCAGTGCCAATGTCACCATCCAGCGCAACGGCCAGTCGCAGGAACTCACCCTCAACCTTGAGACCGTGGCGAGCGATGCGGAGAATGTCGCCGCGGCCGAGATCCGGCACGAAGCCCCTCCGGGCGGGCCCATGCCACCGCACTTTCCGGGCGCGGCCGACAACAACGCACCTCCGGTCGTCGCCGAGCCCGATGATGGCGAACCTGCACCCGTCGAGGATCCGGCCGACAATGCCTCCAGCGATCAATAGAAGCGAATCTGCCTCATGAAAATGCCGCCCGCCCGTACTTGGAGCCGCGCCGGCGCGTTCAGCGCAATGAGCGCCGTGCTGCTGCTGGCCAGCAGCGTCGGAGCGCAGCAGCCACAGAAGGGCCCGCGGATCACGCCGAACTTCAAGGACGCCGACATCCAACAGCTCATCGAGGCGGTCAGTGCCGCGACGGGTAAGAACTTCATCATCGATCCCAGGGTCCGCGCCCAGGTGACCTGGCTCTCGGGGGCGAGCACCGCGCTCACCCCCGAGCAGTTCTACCAGGGGTTCCTGTCCGTGCTCCAGGTGCACGGATTTATCGCCGTGCCCGCCGGCAACATCATCAAGGTGCTGCCCGACGCCAACATGCGCCAGATCCCGGGAAGCGATCTGCCCAACCACGTCAGCTCGACCTCCGACGATGTGGTCACCCAGGTGATTGCGGTGTCCAACGTCAGCGCCGCGCAGCTGGTGCCGGTGCTGCGGCCCCTGATGCCACAGAACGCGCAGATGTCGGCGGTGACCGGCGCGAACATGCTGATCGTCTCCGATCGGGCCTCCAACGTGAACCGCATGATGCGCATCGTGGCCAGGATCGATCAGAGCGGGGGCTCGGACATCGATGTGATACCGCTCCAGAGCGCCACGGCCGCCGACACGGTGCGCGTGCTCTCCTCGCTGGTCGCGCAGGGGGGGGATGCGGGCGGACCCTCCCTTCACCTGGTGGCCGATGACCGCTCCAACAGCGTGCTGATCAGCGGCGATCCGGCCATGCGGCTCAAGATCAAGGCGCTGATCGCCAACCTCGACACGCCGCTCGATACCGGCGGGGAAACGGTGGTGCGCTACCTGAACTACGCCCGCGCCGAGGATCTGGCCGCCAAGCTCAAGGAGCAGATCTCAAGCAGCAACAACACTGCCACCGGCGCCACCAATATCCCCAATGCCGTGGTGCCCCGAGCAGGAGCTGCGGCCGCCCCCACAGCAGCGGGCCCGGCGGGCGCCACCACGGTCTCGCTGGCCGGTGGGACCGGAACGATCTGGGCCGACAAGGACACCAACGCGCTGATTATCACCGCGCCCCAGCGCACCATGCGCGCGCTCAACGCGGTGATCGACAAGCTCGACATCCGCCGGGCGCAGGTGGTCGTGCAGGCGATCATCGTTGAGGTCTCGGCCGACAACACGGCGGACCTGGGCATCAACTGGATCATCGATGGAACCAACAGCCACCTGGCGGTGGGCGGATTTATCGAGCCGGTGGGCGGCTCCTCGCTCGTTGACCTCTACAACGCTGCCAAGACCGGCACCGTTCCGGCCGCGGGCCCGATCACCGGCACCACGGTGGCGATCGGGCGGTTGGCGACCACCGGTGTGAATTTCGCGGCCGTCGCGCGCGCGCTGCAGGGCGACTCGCGCACCAACATCATTTCACGTCCCACCGTCACCATGCGTGACAACGAGGAATCGAAGATCGAGGTCGCGCAGGAAGTGCCCTTCCTCACCGGCCAGTACAGCACCAACACGGGCAACGCCACCGCGTTCCAGACCATCCAGCGCGAGCAGGTCGGCACGATCCTGAGCGTCACCCCGCAGATCAACGAGGGCGATTCGGTGGTACTCAAGGTCGAGATCGAAGTCTCCAGCATCGCCGCCAGCTCCCAGGGCGCGGTCGATCTGATCACCAACAAGCGCACCGTCAAGACCGCCGTACTGATCCCCGACGGGGGCACGCTGGTGATCGGGGGCCTGATCGAGGACAAGGCCACCAATTCCGAACAGCGCGTGCCGTTCCTAAGTCGCATCCCCCTGGTCGGTGAACTGTTCCGCGTCCGCGACACCGGCAAGAGCAAGACCAACCTGATGGTCTTCCTGCAACCGCACATCCTGCACGATGATCACGAGGCGGCGGTCGAGACCGACGCCAAGTACGAGTACCTGCGCGATCAGCAGCGAAGGGCGGGCCATGACTCGGCGGTGCTGCCGCTCGCGCCCTTCCAGAAGCTCGATCCGATGCCCCCGCTCAACCAGCCCGACCTGCTCAAGCCCGCACGCACGGTCCCGGGCACCGCCCCGGCCGGGGCGGGATCTCCCGCACCGAGTACACCGCCCAGCGCGCCGGCGCCGGCCACGAAATATTCGGGAGCCTCCACGAGCGCCCCCGCGCCCGCTAACGTGCCCACGCCTGGAGCGAGTTCCGCCCCGAGCGCCGAGCCGGTGCCGGATGTTTCGCCGAAGGATCCCAACGCCGTGCCCTTTCCGGGCGCCGCCACCGATCCGGGGAACCCGCGTTGAACGATGCCGCCGTCGCGGCCGCAGCCCCGGCGGAACTGCGCCTGCCCTTCGCCTTCGCGCGTCGGCACGGCCTGCTGGTGCGCCGGCACGCCGATGGTTCGGCCGAATGCCTGTACCGTTCCCCGGCCGCGCCCTCGGCCATCGCCGAGGTGCGCCGCCTGCTGCGCGTGCCCTTAAGCTACACGCCGATTGATTCCGAGGAGTTTGACGCTCTTCTGCAGAAGACCTACGAGGCCGGGAACGAGTCCATGCAGGCGGTGGAGGGCCTGGAAGGCGGCACCGATCTGGCGCACCTGGTGCAGGAACTGCCCGAGCAGGCCGATCTGCTGGAGAGCAACGACGATGCGCCGATCATCCGGCTGATCAATGCCGTGCTCACCCAGGCGGTGCGCGAGAACGCTTCCGACATCCACATCGAGCCGTTCGAGAATCGCCTGGTGGTGCGCTTTCGGGTCGATGGGGTACTGCGTGAAGTGCTGCAGTCCAAGCGGGCCGTGGCGCCGATGGTGGTTTCGCGAATCAAGGTCATGTCGCGACTGGACATCGCCGAGAAACGCCTGCCGCAGGACGGGCGCATCAGCCTGAAGGTCGCCGGCCGCTCGGTGGACGTGCGCGTCTCGACCATCCCTTCAGGTCACGGGGAGCGCGTGGTGCTGCGATTGCTGGACAAGCAGGCCGGGCGCCTGGAACTGGGCTCGCTCGGGATGGACCCGGCCACGCAGACCCTGATCGATGAGCTGATCCACAAGCCCCACGGGATCCTGCTGGTCACCGGGCCCACAGGCTCGGGCAAGACCACCACGCTCTATGCGGCCTTGGAGCAGCTCAACGACAACACCCAGAACATCATGACGGTCGAGGACCCGATCGAGTACTACATCGATGGGATCGGCCAGACCCAGGTCAACACCAAGGTGGAAATGACCTTCGCGCGCGGACTGCGCGCGATCCTGCGCCAGGACCCGGACGTGGTCATGGTGGGCGAGATCCGCGATCTCGAGACCGCGCAGATCGCCGTGCAGGCCTCGTCTGACCGGGCACCTGGTGCTCTCGACCCTGCACACCAACACCGCGGCCGGCGCCCTCACGCGACTGCGCGATATGGGCATCGAGCCGTTCCTGCTCTCCTCGAGCCTGATCGGGGTCGTCGCGCAGCGCCTGGTGCGCGTGCTCAACAGCGATTCGCGCCAGGCCTTCGTGGCCGGCGAATACGAGCGGCGACTGATGGGCCTGTCGGCCGAACAGCCCTCCCCCACTTTGTATCGCCCGGGCGAAGGCAACGGGTATCGCGGGCGCACCGGGATCTACGAGCTGATCGTGGTCGACGATGCGATGCGCACCATGATCCATGACGGGGCCAGCGAGCAGGAGCTCGAGCGGCACGCGCGCCAGAACACGCCCTCGATCAGGGACGATGGACTGGCCAAGGTCATGCGGGGTGTGACCACGATCGAAGAGGTCCTGCGCGTCACGCGCGAGGATTAGGACCAAACGCCTTAGGGCCTTAAACGCCATGGGCGCCTTCGCCTACACCGCACTGGACAGCGCCGGCCGCCCGCACAAGGGCGTACTGGAAGGGGACACCGCGCGCCAGGTGCGCACGCTCCTGCGCGAGAAATCGCTCCTCCCGGTGACCGTGGATGAAGTGGCCGCGCAGGAATCGCGCACCCAGCGCAGCGCCGGCTCCTTTTCCCTGATGCGGCGCGTCAGCACCTCGGAACTCTCGCTTTTGACCCGCCAGCTCGCCACGCTGGTTCGCGCCGCCCTCCCGCTCGAGGAGGCCCTGCTCGCCGTCTCGCAGCAGACCGAGCGCGAGCGCGTGCAGAGCATCCTGCTCGGCGTGCGCGCCAAGGTCATGGAAGGCCACACCCTGGCGGCGGGCCTGGCGGATTTTCCGCGCGTGTTCCCGGAAATCTACCGCGCCACGGTGGCGGCCGGCGAGCAGTCCGGGCACCTGGACAAGGTGCTCGAGCGGCTGGCCGACTACACCGAAGGGCGCGAGGCGCTGCGCCAGAAGGTGATGGGCGCGATGCTCTATCCGATCGTGCTGACCATCATGAGCTTTTCGATCGTCTCGATCCTGCTCGCCTACGTGGTGCCCAAGGTCGTGCAGGTGTTCGAAAACAGCCGCGCCAAGCTCCCGCTGATGACCCGGGTGCTGGTGGCGATGAGCGATCTGATCCGCCATTTTGGCATCTGGGTGCTGCTCGCCCTCGCCCTGGGCGTGGTGCTGTTCGTGCGCTGGCAAAAGAACCCGGACAACCGGCGCCGAGTGCACCGCTCGCTCCTGACGCTCCCCCTGGTCGGCAAGCTCCTGCGCGGGTTCAACACGGCGCGCTTTACGCGCACCTTAAGCATCCTCACCGCCAGCGCGGTCCCGGTGCTCGATGCGCTGCGCATTTCAGGGGAAGTGGTCACCAATCTGCCGATGCGCGATGCGGTCTCCGAGGCCACCTCGCGCGTGCGCGAAGGCGCCCCGATCGGCCGGGCCCTTTCGACCAGCCGGCTGTTTCCGCCCATGACGATCCACCTGATCTCAAGTGGCGAGTCCAGCGGCAAGCTCGAGAGCATGCTCGAGCGCGCCGCGCTCAGTCAGGAACAGGAGCTCGAGGGACTGGTGACGGCCCTCACCGGGCTCCTCGGGCCGTTGCTGATCGTGTTCATGGGCCTGTTCGTGATGGGCATAGTTTTTGCAATGCTGCTGCCGATATTTGAGATGAACTCGCTCATCCGATGATGAAAATGTGAAGCGGCACCATTGCATCCGCGCCCGGATCGATTTATTTTCCGCTCCGAACGGTTGCACCACCCCCGAGGGAATGCCGCCATGACCGGCAGCCAAGAGAGCGAAGAGTTCGAGGCCGACGACGAAGTCGACGAGAGCGTCGATGATGACGGGCTCGATGTGGATCGCGTCATCAAGGATATGGAAATCGCCAAGCGGCGCACCCCCAAAGGCGGGGAGCCGGCCTGGCGACGCCTCGAGCGGCGCATGGAACAGCAGCACACGGCCGAGCTGATCAGCGACTTCGAGGACTATGACATCGGCGATGGCCAGCCGCACCGGGCGGCGCGCAAAGCCAAAGCCGCGCGCTAGGCGCCGCGCCGCACGACCCCGACCACCACGCCCTCGATCAGGAGCGGCTCGTGCTGCAGGTCGACCCGGATCGGTTCGAACTCGGCGTTCTCGGGCATCAGCCAGACGATCGAACCTTGTTGCCGGTAACGCTTGACGGTCACTTCGTTTTCCAGCCGCGCCACGATGATCTGACGATTTCGCACCTCGGCGGTGCGATGCACGGCCACCAGGTCCCCATCGAGAATGCCCGCGTCCTTCATGCTCATGCCCACGACCTTGAGCAGGTAGTGCGGCCGGGGCTGGAACAGCGCGGGGTCCACGTTCAGCCGATCGACGACGTGCTCCTCGGCCAGGATCGGCCGCCCTGCGGCCACCCGCCCGATCAAAGGGAGACCCAGCTGCTCACGGAGCGTGTCCTTGAGGCGGATCCCGCGTGAGGATCCGGGCACGCAGCTCGACGCAACCCTTGCGCGCCAGCGCCCTCAGGTGCTCCTCGGCGGCGTTGGGTGAACGGAACCCGAGCTGTGCTGCAATCTCCGCCCGGGTCGGGGGCATGCCGGTCTCCAGCAGGTTCTGACGGATCAGATGCAGCACTTGGGACTGGCGGGGAGTGAGGTCCGACATGACTGTAATTATATACAGTTGTCGTGTCTGTGCAACAATTTTCTGCCTCGAAATTCGGGCGCTAAGGCCCTGATCTGACTGTCGTCACAGGACGACAAGTGCATCTTTACACTTGCAAATTGGCCCCAGATTTGGTCAAGTGGCGCTTCCGCTGATCTCCCGCGACAGTGATGTTGTGCCGGCGTGGCGCGGTTCGTACTCACACACATGAACTCTAATGGGGATTTATCCAATGAATAAGGCAATATTTGTCAAGCTGGCTGCCGCCGCCGCTGTCGTCGCACTCGCTGGCTGCGTAGACCTCAAGCCGCTGCAAGCCCAGGTGGACACGCTGAAGTCTCAGACGGCTGCTCTGCAGACCGACTTGGCCGCCAACAAGGCCGAGGACGACAAGACCGCTGCCATGGCCAGTAAGGCCGCCGCTGACGCCGCCGCCGCCTCCTCGGCTGCCGCTGCTGCTCAGAGCACCGCCAACCAGGCCCTCGCCGCCGCGCAGGCTGCTCAGTCCGGTGTGGATGCGACGAACGAGAAGATCGATCGCATGTTCAAGAAGTCAGTCTCGAAGTAAGTTACTTCGCTTGGCTTTCTCCGGCTCCGAGCCGGAAAAAAGACGCCGCGTTATCGCGGCGTTTTTTTTGGGCGGGAAAAAAATCGCCATGACCGCGGTGCGGGCGCGTCGCGGATCGGCTAGTAGCGGATCAGCGCCGATCCCCAGGTAAAACCGCCGCCAAAGGCTTCGAGCAAGAGCAGGTCCCCGCGCTTGATGCGCCCGTCGCGCACTCCCACATCGAGTGCCAGTGGGACCGAGGCGCTCGAGGTGTTGCCGTGATCGGCCACCGTGACGATCGCCTTTTCCATCGGCAATCCGATGCGGCGCGCGGTCGCCTGGATGATGCGGATATTGGCCTGATGCGGGACGAGCCAGGTGAGCTCATCCTTGGTGATTCCATTGGCCGCGAGCGCCTCTTCCACCGCACGCGCCAGCATGCTCACCGCAATCTTGAACACTTCGGCACCGGCCATCGTGATGTAGTCACCCTCGGGATGAAATCCGGTCGATACGCCCCCGGTGCAGCGGAGCAACTCGATCTGCGATCCGTCGGCGTGCAGGTGCGTGGAGATGATGCCCGGCTCCGGCTCGGGCGCCAGCACCACGGCGCCGGCGCCATCGCCGAACAAAATGGCCGTGCCCCGGTCCTTGGTGTTGGTGATCTTCGAGAGTGAATCGGCGCCGACCACCAGCGCGAGCTTCGCTTCGCCCGAGCGGATGAATTTATCGGCCATGGACAGCGCGTAGAGAAAGCTGCTGCAGGCGGCCTCCACGCCGAGCGCAGGGCAGCCAAAGTTCCCGAGCCGCGCCTGCAGCATGACCCCGGCGTTCGGGAACAGCAGATCGGGCGTGCACGAGCCCACGACGATCAGGTCGACCTCGCCGGGCTCGCGCCCGGCCGCGGCCAGTGCAGCGCGCGCGGCGTGCTCGGCCATGTCCACCGTGGTCTCGCCCGGAGCCACGATGTGACGCCGCTCGATGCCGGTGCGCTCACGGATCCACTCGTCCGTGGTGTCCATGCGCTTTTCCAGATCGAAATTCGTCAGCACCGCGCTCGGCAGGTAACTGCCGGTGCCGAGGATGCGGGAACGCATAAGGTGCGGTTGCCCTGGGGGCTGCTTCGCGGCGGGCGGATCGGGCCGGCGCTAGGCTTTGTCTTCGGTGCCGACCTTTTCGATCACGCGCCGGCCACGGTAAAAACCGTCGGGCGTGATGCAATGACGCAGGTGCGTCTCACCGGTCTGCGAATCGACCGACAGCGCCGGGCGCTTCAGGGCAGCATGCGAGCGGTGCATGCCACGCTTGGATGGGGTCTTGCGGCTTTTCTGTACGGCCATGTCTCAACAACTCCTGACTAAATCATTCCAACCCGTTAACTTTTAGCACGTTCGAGCATCGCGCGCAGCTCTGCGAACGGCCGCTGCGTCTCTGCGGCCGGTTCGGCCGCCCCGCTCGGCACCGGCTCGGCGCCCTGCGCCGCCTGCGCCCCGGCGGGTGACACTTCACACCGCTCGCCCTCCCCATGCCGCGGCACAATCGGCAGCGCCAGGAGCAACTCCTCGGCCGCCAGCGCCGCCAGAGTGCTGTGCCCGTCGGATGCGAGGAACGTCTCGTATTCCTCGGGCACCTCGGCCCCCTGCGCCTGGCTGGCTACGATCGCCACGTGCGAATCGGCCGCGATCGGCAGGTGCATCGCTTGCAGGCACCGCTGGCACAGCGGCGCGAGCACCGCATTCAGCCGGATGTGCACCACCGACAGGGCGCGCTCGCGCGCAAACTGCATCGCCAGGTGCACCGGGCCGCTGGCACGCGAAAATTCCTCTGGAATACCTGGCAGGTCGCCCAGCGGAACTTCGAACTCAAACTGCGCGCCCCTCTCGGCCAATTTGGCCAGGTCGAGCGCCTTGGACCAGCCGTTGGGCATGGGGCGCGTATGATAGGTAGGCGTACGCGGCAAGTCAAAACCCGTGCAACTGTTAAGCCCTTGTTTCTATTCTGGTGATTGGAATCGCGCGCTTGCCTGAGCTTCCCGGACTGATCCTCGCCTCCACCTCGGTCTACCGCAAGGAGTTGCTCGGCCGGCTCCGGCTCCCCTTTTTGGTCCAGGCGCCTAAGGTCGATGAGCGCGCCCGGCCGGGTGAAGACCCGCGCGGGAGGGCCGAACGGCTGGCGATGGAAAAGGCCCAGGCCGTGGCCCACTCCCATCCTTCGAAGCTGGTGATCGGCTCCGATCAGGTGGCCGCCTGCAACGGCCAGATCCTCGACAAACCTGGGACTGCCGAGGCCGCGCGCGCGCAGCTGCGCGCCCAATCGGGACGCGCGGTGCAGTTCTTCAGCGCGGTCGCGCTGATCCACGCGCAGCGCGGCTATACGCACCGATTTATTGATCTGACCACCGTGGTGTTCAGAACCCTCAGCGAGGCTGAAATCGAGGCCTACCTCGCCGCCGACCGACCGTTCGACTGCGCCGGATCGCTCCGCAGCGAGGCGCTCGGTGTCAGTCTGTGTGAACGCATCGAGAGCCACGATCCCACGGCGCTGATCGGGCTCCCGCTGATCAGCCTCGCCGCGGGCCTGCGTTCGTGCGGTTTCGCGCTGCCCTGATTCCTCCTCCGGTCCGGACCTGGGCGAGCCGATCGAGCACCGCCTTGAGCTCGGCGGGGAGCGGTGAACTTAGGCTCACCGAACCTCCCTGGGGCCATTCGAAGGACAGGCTGTGCGCGTGCAGAAACATGCGCTGCAGGCCCGCCTCGCGAAGTGCGGCGTTGGCCGGCGCGTCGCCGTATTTCACATCGCCCGCCACAGGATGCCCGCAGTACGCGGCGTGCACGCGGATCTGGTGCGTGCGCCCGGTCTCGATCGTGGCCTCCACCAGGGAGGCGCGCGCGCCGTACTGCTGCACCAGCTTAAATTGCGTGCGCGCGCTCTTGCCGCCCTCGCCCACGCGCACCGTGCGTTCACCGCTCACGCGCGCCTCGGTCTGCAGGGGCGCGTTGATGAGTTTTCGCCCCAGTTCCCAGCGTCCCACGACCAGCGCCAGGTAGCTTTTTTGCACCCGTCCCTCGCGCAGCAACTCGTGCAGGATGCGCAGCGCCGAGGGTTTGCGCGCGATCAGCAGCAAGCCGCTGGTGTCCCGATCCAGCCTGTGCGCTAGCTCCAGGGTCTCGAGCGGGCGCGCGGCGCGCAACGCCTCGATCGCCCCGTAAGTCAGCCCGCTCCCGCCGTGCACCGCCAGTCCCGCCGGTTTGTCGAGCACCAGCAGACGCTCGTCCTCGTGCACGATGGCGCCCGTCACACGGGCGATCAGCGCGGGCGGCACCCGCGCCACGCCGCCGGAAATCTTGGTTTCCTCGCTGACCGAACGCTCGTGCACCGGTGGCACGCGCACCCGGTCACCGGAATTGAGGCGCTGTTCGGGCCGGGCTCGCTTGCCGTTGACGCGCACCTCGCCCTTGCGGATCAGGCGGAAAATGCGCGTGCGCGGCACACCGGGCAGGAAAGAGCCCAGCACCTTGTCGAGGCGTTGCCCGGCCTCCTCCTCGGCGATGAGCCTCTGCTGCACGCTCGAGCGCGCGCCGTGGCCAACCTTAGGCTTTTCCAAGAGAAATAGTCCTCGCCAGGAGTGTGCGTAAATCGTTGTTTCTAAAGCATGCCGGCGCTATACTGTGGCGTCCCGCAGCGGGTCTTAAGTCCTCAATAGACTGAAAGTGCACGCGCGGCGGCAAGTTCGCGACCCCGAAGCGGTCGCATAGTAGTTGGTCCTCGAAATCGAGGCCATCGCAAGAGTTCGACCGACCAGGGTCAAAATGGCCCTCGCCCCGCAAAGCTGCTCCCCACCTAGGGTAGAGCCTGCAGGCGAGCGCCCCCAAGGGGTCAGCGAACCTCAAGGTTTTCCGGCGCTGCCCTCACACGGCGGCAGTAAATAAAAATTGATGCCCCACCGCACGCGCCGACAATCAATCTTCGGGTTCCATCGCTGGCTGCCTGATGCCGCGCCGCCGCCTGCATGCAGGTCTGGCGTCGTCCGGTCGGTCCCTCACGCAAATGTAGCAGGGACAAATGAAGAGAATGCTTATCAATGCAACTCAACAGGAAGAGTTGCGCGTCGCACTGGTTGACGGCCAGAAGTTATACGACCTATCGATCGAGATCCCGTCCAGAGAACAGAAGAAAGCCAACATCTACAAAGCGCGCATCTCGCGCGTCGAGCAGTCACTCGAAGCCTGCTTTGTTGACTATGGCGCGGTCCGCCACGGTTTTCTGCCCCTCAAGGAAATCTCCAAGGAATACTTCAAAACCTCGCCCCAGGGCGGGCGGATGAACATCCGCGACCTGGTCAGCGAGGGCCAGGAACTGCTGGTGCAGGTGGAGAAGGAAGAACGCGGCACCAAGGGCGCGGCGCTGACCACCTTTATCAGCCTGGCCGGGCGCTTTCTGGTCCTGATGCCCAACAGCCCGCGCGCGGGCGGAGTCTCGCGCCGCATCGAGGGCGAGGACCGCGACCAGATGCGCGAGGTCATGAGCCAGCTGAACGTGCCCGAGGGGATGGGGGCGATCATCCGTACGGCCGGAGTCGGTCGCGCGGTCGAAGAGCTGCAGTGGGACCTGGACAACCTGCGCACGCAGTGGGAGGCGATTGCCCAGGCGGCGAACGGCCGCGGCGCGCCCTTCCTGGTCTATCAGGAGGGCGATGCGGTCACGCGCTCGCTTCGCGATTATCTGGGCGATGACATCGGCGAAGTGCTCGTGGACGATGCCGGGGCCTTCCAGAAGGCGCAGGAGTACATGCAGCGCTTCATGCCGGCCGACGCGCAGCGCAAGCTCAAGACCTACACCGACGATATCCCGCTGTTTACGCGCTACCAGATCGAAAACCAGATCGAGTCCGCCTACGCGCACAAGGTTCAGCTCCCCTCGGGCGGGAGCCTGGTGATCGATTACACCGAGGCGCTGGTGTCCATCGACATCAACTCGGCGCGTGCCACCCGCGGCTCGGACATCGAGGCGACCGCCACCAACACCAACCTGGAAGCGGCCGATGAGATCGCCCGCCAGCTTCGGATCCGGGACATCGGTGGACTGATCGTCATCGATTTTATCGACATGGAAGACGGCAAGAACCAGCGCGCGGTCGAGGACCGGCTACGGGATGCGATGCGCATGGATCGCGCCCGCATCCAGATCGGGCGACTCTCGCGCTTTGGGTTGCTGGAAATGTCCCGCCAACGCCTGCGGCCGAGCCTTGGTGAGTCTTCTCACCTGGTGTGCCCGCGCTGCATCGGCATCGGCAGCATCCGCAGCGTCGAATCCCTGGCGCTCTCGATCCTGCGCCTGATCGGCGAGGATGCCCGCAAGGAGCGGACCTCGCGGATCATCGTGCAGGTGCCGGTGGACGTGGCCACCTACCTGATGAACGAAAAGCGCGACTGGCTGCGCGACACCGAGGACAAGACCAAGGTCACGATCGTGCTGGTGCCCAACCCGCACATCCAGACCCCCGAGTACTCCTTCCGCCGCGTGCGCGAGGACGAGGCGGGATTGCCCGAGCACAACCAGGTCAGCTACCAGATGCCGGCCGCGCCGGTTCTGGCCGACCCGACGCTCGATCGGGACAAGCCCCTGGCCGAAGCCCCCGCGGTGGCCACGTTCATGCCCGCCACCGCCGCCCCGGTCGTGGCCGTCCCTGAAAGGCCGGCGGCCGAGCCCGCGCGATTGCCACCTCCGAGCGCCAACGGGGGCGGAGGCTTTTGGGGAAACCTCAAGCGTCTGTTCGCGGGCAGTGATGCACCTAAGGAAACCGAAGCGCAGGCGCCTGCCGGTGGGCGGAGCGAGTCCCGCGATCCTCGCGATGGGCGCGATCGGCACGCCCCGCGCCGCGGCGGCACCGGCCGAGGCCCCTACGGGGATCGCTCCGGGGCACGTCGCGAGGGCAGTTCTCGCCATGGGGGACGCAATGAAGGCAATCGCAGCGAGCCGCGCCGACAGGGCCGCCCGCGCGATGAGGCGCATCGCGATCCAAGCCGGACCGAACCGCCGCGCGCCGAGGCTCGGCCCAACGAGGGGGCACGGAATCCGCCGCCGCGACGAGACGAACCGCGCCGAGAATCCGCGCCTGAGAGTCTGAACGGCGAGCCGCGGCGCACCGAAGGTGAGCGGGGCGATCGCCCGGCTCGCTCGCGCCGGGGCGGCCGACGTCGCCGCGGCGGCGGTGGAGGCAATCGCGAGGGCGCCGATCGTTCGGCCCAGTACGCAGGGAGCGAGTCGGCCCAGGGCTCAGGGCCGCCTAACGCTTCATCCAACCCGGATCAGGGCAACGCCCATGAAGGGGGCGGCCAGGAGCCGGCCATGAGCTGGACACAGCCTGCCCGCCCGAACACCGGCCAGGCGCAGCTCTTCGAGGGTGCATCGCCCGAGCGCCCGAGCGCACCGGCTGTGGCATCGCCTGCACCGCCCTCCTCCTCGCCCGCGGCCGCGCCGGGGCCTGCGCCCGCGCCTGCCCAGGTGGTGTGGACCTCAGCCCCCGTGCCCGACAGCTGGCACAGCGAGCCGCGACGCGACGAGTAGTGCAGCAACGCGTTCCAGGTCCGCATCGGTATTGACGTCCGGTCCCGGGGGCACCACGCCCTCGGCGATCCGGAGGTCGAAACCGGCTTCGAGCGCGCGCAGCTGCTCGAGCTTCTCGGCGTTCTCCAGTGCTGAGACCGGCAGCGCGGCCATGCGCGAGAGCGCGCCTGCCCGATAGGCGTAGATCCCCACATGCCGCCGCGCGCCCTGCCATCGGGCGCGATCGGCCCCGTCGATCGCATCGCGGGTGTAGGGGATCGGAGCGCGAGAGAAATACAGCACGCGCTGGCTGGCATCGGAGACCACCTTGACCACGTTCGGGTCAAGGAAATCATCGAGGGATGCCACGGCGCCCGAAAGCGTGGCGATGTCGGCGTCCGGGTAGCGCTCGAGCAGATCGGCGGCCTGCCGAATCAGCGACGGTGGCAACAGCGGTTCATCGCCCTGGACATTGACGATGATCTGCCGCTCATCCCAGCCCTGCTCCCGGGCCACCTGCGCCACCCGATCGGTGCCCGAGGCGTGATGGGGCGAGGTCATGGCCACGCGCACCTCGCCGGGCGCGCCAAAGGTGCGGGCGCGCTCGGCGATGCGCTCATCGTCCGTGGCGATCCACACTTCCTGCGCCTGGGCCTGCAGCGCCTGCTCGTACACCCACTGCAGCATGGGGCGCCCGGCGATCACCCGGAGCGGTTTGCCGGGAAGTCGTGTCGAGGCGTAACGCGCCGGAATCACGACCTTGAACAAACCTAGCGCTCCAGCAACGGATCGCTCGAGGGGAGCTGGCGCGCGGCCTCCTCCAGCATCACAGGGATCCCATCGCGCACCGGGTAGGCCAGCCGATCGGCGCGGCATACCAGCACCGGGACTCGGGCCTTCCTGCACCAGGCGCAACGGCCCCTTGCACACCGGGCAGGCGAGGATATCGAGCAGGCGTGCATCCATCAGTATTCTCCCGAGCAGTGCGCGCCCTTGCGCGGCCGAAAAAAAGGCGGTGACCGGCAGATACCAGCAGTTCTGTGGCGCGAAGCCCTGGCATTTTACTGCATCCTTCTCGGTCATGATCGAGGCCAGGGCGTCATCGAAGCGAAGATCGGCCGCCCCGTAGCGATGGTGGTCCGGGAAGGGATGCTCGAGGACATCGATCCGGGCGGCGCGCAGCGTTTCGAAGAAACGCGCCGGATTGCCGATTCCGGCGAGCGCGTGCACCCGTTGCCCGGCGAACGCGACCAGCGATCGCCCATCGCCCGCACCGCTAACGGGCCAGAGCACCGCTCCCTCAAGGCTCATTCGCGCAGTTAAGGCGGACGGCAGGATCGATCGCAGGGGTGCCCGGCCCCGTGAGCACGATGGCGCTCGCCCGCGCGGCGCGCGCCGGATTCTCGCGCAACGGCCCGGCCGGCAGCAGGGCTCCGTTACCCCAGCCCCGCATGGCATCGACGAGCACGATCTCGGCATCGCGGGCCAGTCGCAGGTGCTGCAATCCGTCATCGGCGATGACCACGCGCGCCCCGTCGGCGAGTGCCGCCTGCGCGGCGGCCACCCGGTCGCGACAGACATAGACCGGGCACTGGGCGCGCCGGCTGATCAGCAACGCCTCATCGCCGACCTCCTCCGCGCGGCAGCTCGCATCGACCCGCAGGATGTCGTTGGTGACGCGCCGGCTGTGGCTGCGTCCGTAGCCGCGCGTGACCACGGCGCCCTGGATGCCCAGTTCCCGGAGCCGCTCGATCAGCCAGATCACAAACGGGGTCTTGCCGGTCCCCCCGACCGTGACGTTTCCCACCACGATCACCGGCCCTGCGACGCGTTGCGATCGCAGGTACCCTCTTTCATAGAGCCATTGGCGGACCCGCACGCCAGCGCCATAGACAGCGGCCAGCACGCGCAGCCCCCAGGGTGCGCGTGCGGGCCGGTACCAGATCTTTTGGAGCCACAGCTCGACGACTCACGGCACGCCCCGCTCTTCAGCCAGCGCGCGCACCGCTTGGCGGCTCACACGTTGAACTGCAGCTGATGCAACTGCGCATACACCTGCGATCGGGCCACCAGTTGCTCGTGAGTGCCCGATTCGACGATCAGGCCATCCTGCATCACCACGATCAGATCGGCGTGCTCGATCGTGGAGAGGCGGTGCGCGATCACGAAGGTGGTGCGGTTGCGCACCAGCTGATCGAGCGCGGCCTGGATGTGGCGCTCGGAGGCGGTGTCGAGCGAGGAGGTCGCCTCATCGAGCACCAGGATCGGGCTGTTTCGCAGCAGCGCGCGCGCAATGGCGATGCGCTGACGCTGCCCGCCGGAGAGCAGCAGCCCGCGATCCCCGACTTCCGTGTCCAGGCCCAAGGGAAGCTCGGCGACAAACTCGCTGACAAAGGCCGCCTGCGCGGCCGCGGCGATCGCCGGCTCCTGGACGTCGGTGGCGCCAAAGACGATGTTGTTGCGGATCGTGTCGTTGAAGAGCACCACGTCCTGGCTCACCAGGCTGATCTGAGCGCGAAGATCGTGCAGCCGATACTCGCGGATATCCACCCCGTCGAGCAGCAGCGCACCTTCCCCCGGATCATAGAAGCGCGGCAGGAGCGAGACCAGGGTGGACTTGCCGCTCCCCGAGCGCCCGACGATCGCCACCGTGGCGCCTGCGGGCACGCGCAGGTTGATGTCGTGGAGCACCTTGCCCTTGTCGATGTCGTAGGTGAAGCTGACGTCGCGAAATTCCACCTCGCCGCGCGCGCGCACCAAGCGTGCGTGTGCCGCCCTGCGGCTCGACCGGCGCATCGAGCACCTCGAAGTAACTGGCGCTGGCGGCGATGCTTTGCTGAAGCGGACCGCTCACGCTCACCAGGCGCCGCAAGGGCTCGGTGACCAGCAGCAGAGCCGTCAGGAACCCGAGGAAATCACCCACCTGCATGGTGCCGGCGGCGACCTGCCGATCGGCCACGTACAGGACCCCGGCGAGGCCCACCGAGGCGATGAGCTGCACCAGGGGGTTGCTGGCCGCGCGGGCCGCCACCAGCTTCATGTTGCTGTGGCGGTTGCGCTCGTTGGCGACGCGGAAGGCCTCCTGCATGTGCGCCTGGGCGTTGAAGACCTTGACGACGCGGTGCGCCTCGATCGCCTCCTTGGCCACGCGCGTGACATCGCCCATCGAGTTCTGAATCCGCGTCGCGTAGCGCCGGAAGCGCCGGTTGACGCTGCGCATCAAGCCCGCGATCACCGGCGCGGCGAGCATGGCGAAAATCGCCAGCTGCCAGTTCTGCCAGAACAGGTAACCGACCAGCCAGAGGATGGACAGCGAGTCGCGGATCAGCACCGTGACCGAATTGGTGGCGGCCTCGGCCACCAGTTCGGCGTTGTAGGTCAGGCGCGAGAGCATCGGGCCGGAGGACTCGCGTTCGTACCAGGAGGTGGGCAGCTGCATGTACTTCGCAAACAGCTCCGCGCGCATCGTCTTGATCACCTGCCGGCCGACCCATCCGGGAAAGTAGTTCGCCAGGTAATCCCCGATCCCGCGGAACAGGAACAGCACGATGATGCCGGCCGGCACGTAATTGAGGATGCGAAGGTTCTTGGTCAGGAACGCCGCGTTGAGGAAATTCTTGACGAACCAGGCGGTGAGCGGGCTGACCGCGGCGTACATCACCATGCCCAGCACGCCGATCATGAACATGCGCCAGTGCGGGCGCGCGTACCCGAGGAGCCTGCGGTACACCGCCGCGGCGTTGGTAAGCAGCGGCGGGGGCGGACTCAAGGAGCGCGAGCTCCGGGTTCGCGTGTGGTGATGAAGTTCAGTTGTGCAAACCCCAGCTGGCCGAGCACGTCCATGGCGGTCACCACCGACTGGTGCGTCGCGCGCCCGTCGGCGCGCAGGCTCACGGGCACATCGCGCTGCGCGGGCGCGACCTTCTCGATCGCGCTGCGGAGCGTGTCGGGACTGGAATTGACCAGTTCGCGGTTGTTGACCAGGTAACTGCCTCCGGCGGTCACGGTGATGACCAGGGCCGAGACCTTCGCGTTCGCATCGGGCACCGCCGCGGACTGCGGCAACTCGATCCGCAAGCGCCCCTCGCCGTTAAAGCGCGCCGAGAGCATGAAGAAGATCACCATCATGAGCACCACATCGATCAGCGAGACCATGTTGATCTCGGGTTCTTCGTGGCGGCGCGGCTTGAGGTTCACGGCGCTTCGGTCCGCGGCGAGGCGCGCGAGGTCTCCAGCGCATCGGCGAGCAGGATCGCGTCCTTTTCGATTTCAATGACGATCCGATCGACCCGCCCGCGCAGGTACCGGTAGGCGATCAGCGAGGGGATGGCCACGCACAAGCCCGCGGCGGTGGTGATCAGGGCCTGGGCGATGCCTCCGGACAGAAGCCGCGGATCGCCCATCGAGCCGGCAGTGATGGCGTTGAAGGCCTTGATGATGCCGCCCACCGTGCCCAGGAGCCCTAAGAGCGGGGACACCCCGGCAATGGTGCCCAGGGTCGTGAGGAACCGTTCCAGTTCGTGCACCACGTGCCGGCCGGTATCCTCGAGCCGTTCCATCAGCGCCTCGCGCGAGCGGTGGCGGTTGGCCAGGCCCGCGGCGAGCACCTTGCCGAGCGGAGAATTCTGGGCAAGCGCGGCGATCACCTTATCGCTCACCTGGTCCGCCTCGATGAGCTGCCAGACGCGTCGGGTCAGGTCAGTGGGCAGTACGCGGCGGTCCTGCAACGTCCACAAGCGCTCGAGGATGATGGCCACGGCGACGATCGAAGCCAGGATGATAGGACCCATCATCCAGCCGCCGGCACGCACGATTTCCCACATCGGCTTTTTCCACCCCGCCTAAAAGCTTGCAGCGCTCATGATACCCAAGCGCGGGTACCGGTTTGAGGCTTTCTCCGACAGTCTCGCCCGCACGAGCTTGCGGATGTGCGACGCAAATCCGCTGCGCGCGCGCACCGACGGCTGCTAGAGTGCGCTATCGATGCCGCGCCGAGTCGTCAAGCAACTTGCCCTGTGGGTGAATGCGCGCCAGCAGCGCTGGTACCTGCGCGTATTCGGCGAGCGCATCACCGACCCGCTCCTGTGGTCGCTCAACCGCCACTCGATCACCGGCGCGTTCGGCGCGGGCATCGCCATCGCGTTCATCCCGCTCCCGGTGCACACGATCGCCGCCGTGCTGGTGGCGCTGTACTGGCGAGTCAATCTGCCGGTGGCGCTGGCCAGCACCTGGGTGGTCAACCCGTTCACGATGGTGCCCTTCTACTACGGGGCTTACCGGCTGGGCGCCATGCTCCTGCACAGCAAGCCGCATCATTTCGCGTTTCAACTGAGCTGGCGCTGGCTCGAGCACGGGCTGGGCCCGTTCTGGAAACCGTTTCTGCTCGGCTGCCTGGTCAGCGCGGTGGTGTTTGGGCTCCTCGGGCCGCTGGATCCTGGAGCTGGTGTGGCGATCGGCCGTGCGGCGCCGGTTTCGGATGCGCCATAGCCTCACGCCACGCCGCCAGGGCGATCCGCTAGCGCAGCTTCCCGTTGTCCAGTTCGAGCACGCGATCCATGCGCGAGGCGAGCCGGGTATCGTGGGTGACGATGACCAGGCTCGTGCCCAGTTCCCGGTTGAGTTCAAGCATCAGCGCGAACACCTGCTCGGCATTGCGCCCATCGAGGTTGCCCGTGGGCTCATCGGCGAGCACCAGGCGCGGTGTCGTGACCAACGCCCGCGCCACCGCGGCGCGTTGCCGCTCACCGCCCGAGAGCTGATGAGGCCGGTGCCGGAGTCGTCCTTCCAGCCCCACGCGCTCGAGCAACGAGGCCGCCCGCCGCTGGGAATCGGCCGCGCT
This sequence comes from uncultured Gammaproteobacteria bacterium, assembly GCA_963717335.1. Classification (GTDB taxonomy): domain Bacteria; phylum Pseudomonadota; class Gammaproteobacteria; order Steroidobacterales; family Steroidobacteraceae; genus FEN-1191. The sequence goes on from CAVQVZ010000001.1 coordinate 164,404, forward strand.
CATGCGCCGCACCAGAAGCGGCATGGCCACATTCTCCAGCGCGCTGAACTCGGCCAGCAAATGATGGAACTGATAGACGAAACCGATCGTGTGGTTGCGAAGCGCGCCGCGATCGGTTTCCGAGAGCGCGTGCAGGTCGCGCCCGTCGATCTGCACCTGCCCGCCATCCGGGCGGTCCAGTCCTCCGAGGATCTGGAGCAAGGTGGTCTTGCCCGAGCCGGACGCCCCGATGATGCCCAGCCGCTCGCCCGCGCGCACCTCAAGATCCAGGCCACGCAGGACTTCCAGCGTGGTCGATCCCTCCTGGAAGCGCCGCTCGACCCCATGAGCGCGCAGCACAATGCCGGCCTGCTCGCTGTGCGTTTCAATCATGCCTGAGAGCCTCCGCCGGCTGGGTGAGCGCCGCGCGCCAGGCAGGATACAACGTCGCTGCGGTGCACAGCAGAAACGCCAGCGCGCACACCTGCCATACATCGCGCCATTCCACGTAGGCGGGCAGTTCGCTCATAAAGTACACGCGCGCGTCCAGAAACTGCTGCCCGCTGAGGTGCTCGATGGCGGAAACCAGCCCGGCCACGTGCGAGGCGATCAACCATCCCAGCAGCGCCCCGCCGATCGTCCCGGCCAGTCCGATCAACATGCCCTGCACGGTGAAAATCGCCAGCACGTTGCGCGGCAGCGCCCCAAGCGTTCGCAAGGTGGCGATCGCCGGGCGCTTTTCCTTGACCACCATCACCAGGGTCGCCACGATGTTGAAGGCGGCCACCGCCACCACCAGGATCAGGATCATGAACATCATCGTCTTGCTGACCTGGATGGAGCGAAAGAAACTGGCGTGATTGCGCGTCCAGTCGCTCGACGTAGAAACCGCCGCCGATCTGGCGCGCGAGGTCGCGCACCACGCGCGGCGCGGCGAGCGGATCACGCAGCGCGAGCCTGAGTCCGCTGACCTTATCGCCCAACCGATAGATGCGCGCCGTGTCCTGGAGCGGGGCCAGTGCGAGCGCGCTGTCGTACTCGTACATCCCCGAGTGGAACAGCCCGCTGACCTGGAAGCGGCGCATGGTCGGGGCAAAGCCTGCCGGCGTGACACTGCCGCGCGGGGCAATCAGCACCACATCGCCTCCCACGCCGACGCCGAGTGACTCGGCCAGCGCATCGCCGAGCACGATCCGGTAGCTCCCGGGCTGCGAGCGCATCGATGCTCCCGCCGCTGATGTGCTGCGCGAGGCTCACGGCGCGCTGCTCCTGCGCGGGCAGCACGCCGCGCAACTGGGTCGGCGCCGAGCGCGCACCGTGCACCAGCATGGCCTGCACCTCCACGTAGGGGACCGCCGCGCTGACCTCGGGGTGCGCCTCGGCCAGGCGTTGCGCGGCGCGCCAGTCGGGCAGCGTCCCATCGATCCCCATCAGCGTGGCGTGCGCGGTCACGCTGAGTATGCGGGTCCGCAGTTCGCGCTCGAATCCGTTCATGACCGAAAGCACGACGATCAGGACCGCCACCCCGAGGGCCAGGCCCAGCATCGAGACCAGCGAGATGAAGGACAGGAAGCCGTGACGCTGCGTGGAGCGCAGGTAGCGCGTGCCGATCATGATTTCGTACGGTGCGCCCATGGACTACTCGTAGCGGAGCGCCGCGGCCGGCGGTGTCGCTGCCGCGCGCAGCGCCGGGTACACCGTGGCCGCCAGCGTCAGCAGCAGCGCCGCCGCGCTGATCCACAGCACATCGGGCGCCTGCAACTCGGAAGGAAGCGCGGTGATGTAGAACACGTCGGCATCGAAGAAGTGGAACCCGAGCACTCGCTCGAGGAACGGCGCGATGCTGCCCACGTTGCTCGCGACCAGTACGCCCAGGCCCACGCCGGCCGCCACCCCGCACCAGCCGATCACCAGTCCCTGGGTGATGAAGATCCGAAGCACCGTCGCCGGGGCGGCACCGAGCGTGCGCAGGATCGCGATGTCGGTGCGCTTGTCGGTCACCACCATCACCAGCATGGCGACGATGTTGAAGGCCGCCACGCCCACGATCAGCAGCAGGATCAGCGCGACCATCGTCTTTTCGATCCGCACGGCGCGAAAGTAGTTGGCATTATCCTGGGTCCAGTCGCGCACCAGCATGGAAGGGCCGGCCGCCGCGCGCACCGCCGGCATGTACTGCGGGGTCGCCAGGGCGTCGCGGAATCGAATCCGAAGCCCGCTCGCCCCGACCGCCTTGGGCGCAAAGGCACGCACGTCGGCGAGCGTGGCCAGCGCCAGGGTCGAGTCGTGGTCCTGGATGCCCGCGGAGAATATCCCGGCGACGCTGAACATGCGCAAGCGCGGCTCGGGCGGCGCATCGGCGGTGGCGATGGGCACCAGCAGCGATGACCGAATCGCCCACCGCAACGCCGAGCTGATCGGCGAGCGCCGCTCCGAGGATCAGTCGATTGCTCCCTTCCCGGAGCGAGGCCAGGGAGCCTGCGACCAGAAGCGGCTGCAGATGCGTGACCGCTGATTCGCGCCGCGGGTCGATACCGCGCAGCGTCACCGGCACCATCTCGCTCCCGTGCATCGCCAGCGCCTGCAGGTCCATGTAGGGGGCGACGCCGACGATGCCGGGCAGTGCCGCCAGGCGTTCGCCCAGGGCCGCGTCATCGACATCCTGCGCCGCACGCTCATCGACGACGCGCGCGTGCGCGGTCAGGGTCAGAAGGCGGTCGCGCAGCTCGCCCTTGAGCCCGTTCATGACCGAGAGCACCACGATCAGCGCGGCCACGCCGAGCGCCACCCCGGCCAGCGACGACCCAGGTGATGAACGAGACAAAGAACGTGTGCTGGCGGGCGCGCACGTAGCGCAGGCCCACGAACAGTGACAAGGGCTGAAACATGAGCCGCGCATTACATCACGCCGGCACCGGCTCCCGCGACGAAAGCCGACGTGGATCACAGTTTCGAGCAGTGCCGGGCCAAAGCGCGCCTCCAAGCGCGCCGGGGTGCGCGGGAGGCGTTTGGGCCGGTGGTATGATCCTTGATGCGGTCAGGCGGGCCGCTGCGGTCGCCTCGAGGAGGCCTTCCATGAAAACCGGTACGTTGACGATTGCCGTGGCGCTGGCCACCCTCTGGGCAGGCCTTACCGCGGCCGAAACCATCGTTGTGGACGATCAGGTGCAGGTCCTGCCCTCCACGATCGCCCGCCCGGCCCGTGGCTCGACCATGAGCGCGGTGGAGGCCAAGTTCGGGGCGCCACAGGCGCGCCACGACGCGGTCGGCGCCCCGCCGATCACGCGCTGGGACTATGCCAGCTTCAGCGTGTTCTTCGAGAAGGACCGGGTCATCGACACGGTCGCGATCGGCCCCTGATTTCGGCTCGCTCTTGTAATCAGCGCCTAGGCCGGTAAGCTCCCAGCCCCTGGCCTCAAAGCCGGCCTCATCGCCGCCGGCACGGCCTCCTTTTGCATGTCCGCGCTGATCCGCCCTTCGCTCCCTGCGCCTGGCGCCTCCCAGTTGCACTGGCCGGCACTGCACGGGGGCGCGCGTGCCTTGGCGCTGGCCGAGGCGGTGAGCGCCGATACCCGTCCCTGGAGCTGCGTGGTCGCCGATGCGCGCGAGCTGGAGCGCCTGGCGATCGAGCTGCGCTTCTACGGCGGGCCGGAGCTGGAGATCCTGACGCTCCCGGATTGGGAGATCCTGCCCTACGATCAATTCTCCCCGCACCCGGATATCGTTTCCGAGCGCCTCGCCACGCTCGCACGGCTCCCGGAACTCAAGCGCGGAATCCTGCTGCTCACCACCGAGAGCCTGCTCTCGCGCCTGCCGCCGGTGGACTATGTCAGTGCGCGGAGCTTTTCGCTCCAGCGGGGCGCAACGCTCTCGATCGAACCGTTTCGGCACCGCCTGATCGCCGCCGGATACGCCAGCGTCAGCCAGGTCAGCGGGCCCGGTGAATTCGCATTGCGCGGATCGCTGTTCGATGTCTGGCCCATGGGCGCACTCGCCCCGGTGCGGATCGATCTGCTCGATGATCAGATCGATTCGCTCCGGCGCTTTGATCCGGACACGCAGCGCTCGCAGGAAGCCATCGAGAGCCTGAAGTTGCTCCCGGCGCGCGAGCTGCCACTGGACGCCGAAGCGGTGCGCGAATTTCGCAGGCGCTTTCGGCTCCGCTTTAGCGGCGATGTGGCCAAGCTGAGCATCTACCGGGGCGTCAGCGAGGGACTGGCGCCGCCGGGAATCGAATTTTACCTGCCGCTGTTCTTCGAGCACACCGCAAGTCTCCTGGACTACCTGCCGCCGGATCTGGTGTTTGCCACCGACCCGGGACTGGAGGGGGCGCTGGCGGGGGCCTGGGAGGCCATCAACGCTCGCCATGAGCAGTACCGGCACGATGTCGAACGCCCGTTGCTCTCGCCCGAGGAGATTTACATCCCGACCGGCGAACTCCAATCGCGCCTCGCCGAGCACGCGCGCGTGTACCTGGAACGATTCGGTGCGATCCCGGGCTCCACCGAGCCGAGCGAGGAGCGCTCCAGCCTGCTACCCAGGAATTTCCAGTTCGATGCCCGTGCCACCGAGCCGCTCGCGCCGTTGCTTGACTTCCTGCGCGACTATGAGGGACGCGTGCTGCTGGCGGCCGATTCGCCCGGGCGACGTGAAGTGATCAGCCAGATGCTCAGCGCGCACGGCCGCACCCCGCGGCAGATCAGCGATTGGCCGCAGTTCGTTGCCGGCAACGCGGAACTTGCGATCCTGGTCGCCCCCGAGGTGCGGAGCCTGAACTTGCGCGCCCCGCCGCTGATGCTGCTCGCCGAGAGCGAACTTTTCGGCACGCGCGCGCGCCAGGAGAGGCGGCGGCGCCGGAGCGCGGCCGATCCGGCCACGATCCTGCGCAATCTCCAGAGCCTTGAGCCCGGCGCACCGGTCGTGCACGCCGAATACGGGGTCGGGCGATACCGCGGTCTTGAGGTCATGAAGATCGGGGGCGAGCTGGGCGAGTTTCTGGTGCTCGAGTACCGCGACGGGGACCGCGTGTACGTGCCCGTGCACGCGCTGCACCTGGTCAACCGCTATGCGGGCGGAAGTCCGGACAGCGCCCCGCTCCACAAGCTCGGCACCGAGCAGTGGGCGCGCGCCGCGCGGCGCGCGGCCGCCGCGGTGCGCGATGTGGCCGCAGAACTGCTCGACCTGCACGCGCGCCGCGCCGCCCGTCAGGCCCCGGTGCTGCGCGCCGGGGAACTCGAGTACCAGACCTTTGCCAACGCTTTCCCGTTCGAGGAAACCCCCGACCAGGCCGAGGCGATCGCGCGCGTGTTGCAGGACCTCGCCCAGCCCACGCCGATGGACCGCATCATTTGCGGGGACGTGGGCTTTGGCAAGACCGAGGTGGCCATGCGTGCCGCCTTCGTCGCGGTCCAGTCCGGACGGCAGGTGGTGGTGCTGGTGCCCACCACGCTCCTGGCCGAGCAGCACGCGCAGAGTTTCCGCGACCGCTTCGCCGACTGGCCGGTCAGGATCGAGGCGCTGTCGCGCTTTCGGAGCCGGCCGGCGGCCGATTCGGTGCTGGCGGGGTTCGAAAACGGCGCGGTCGATATCCTCATCGCCACCCACAAGCTCTTGCACGCTGATGCGCGGGCCAAGAACCTCGGATTGCTGATCGTCGATGAAGAACACCGCTTCGGGGTGCGCGACAAGGAGCGGCTCAAGGCGCTGCGCGCCGAAGTGCACGTTCTGACTCTGACCGCCACGCCCATTCCGCGCACCCTCAATCTGGCCCTGGGAGGACTTCGCGAACTCTCGCTGATCAGCACCCCGCCGGCCGCGCGGCTCGCCATCAAGACCTTCGTGTGCGAATGGCACGGTCCGACGCTGCGCGATGCGGCGTTGCGCGAGCTTCGCCGCGGCGGGCAGATCTACCTGGTGCACAACGAGGTGCAAAGCATCGAGAAAGTCGCCGCCGAGTTCGCGGCACTGGTGCCCGAGGCGCAGGTGCGCTTCGGCCACGGGCAGATGCGCGAGCGCGAACTCGAGCAGCTGATGGTCGATTTCTATCACCGGCGGTTCAACGTCCTGGTGTGCACGACGATCATCGAAAGCGGGATCGACGTGCCGAGCGCCAATACCATTCTCATCGATCGCGCCGACCGTCTGGGCCTGGCGCAGCTCCACCAGCTTCGGGGGCGCGTGGGCCGCTCCCACCATCGCGCCTACGCCTACCTGATCGTCCCCTCGCGCCGCGCGCTGAGCGGGGATGCGGCCAAGCGGCTCGAGGCGATCGAATCGATGGAAGAGCTGGGCGCGGGCTTCATGCTCGCCACACACGATCTTGAAATCCGCGGCGCGGGCGAGTTCCTCGGCGAACGCCAGACGGGCGAGCTCACCGAGGTGGGCCTCACGATGTACCTGGACATGCTGGAGCAGGCCGTCAGTGCGTTTCGCGCCGGCCGCACGCCCTCGCTGGAGCGGCCGCTGGCGGCCGTCAGTGAAGTGGAGCTGCACGTGCCCGCATTGCTCCCCGAGGACTATGTGCCGGACGTGCACCTGAGATTGTCGCTCTACCAGCGCATCGCGGGCGCCAGCGCCCTGGAGCTTGGCGACATGAGCGGGGAGCTGATCGACCGCTTCGGCCCGCTGCCAGCGCCGGCCCATCACCTGCTGCAGCTCGCGGCCATTCGCCTCAAGGCCCGGGAACTTGGCATCCGGCGCCTCGGACCTCGGGCCCCAAGGGGGCAGCGTGATGTTCGAGGCCCAAAACCGGATCGATGCGACCGCCGTCATCCGCCTGATCCAGCGCCCGGCGCGTGATTACCGGATGGAAGGTCCGCTCAAGCTGCGCTTTAGCCGCGGCCTCAGTGCCATTCCTGCCCGTTTCGATTTCGCCGTGCAGCTGCTCGAGGAGCTCTCCGGCGCCCGGGGCAGCTAGGCTGGTAACATAGCCGCATGAAAATCCCCACCACCATTTGGCGCGCCGCGCTCGCCCTCCTCGCCCTGCTGGCGATGACTCAGGCCGCGCCGTTGCAGGCCGCCGCAAGTGCCGCCAGCACACCGGGCACCGGGGCTTACCAGGTCGAGGTTGTGATTTTCCGCACCATCGATGCGCCCTCGGGCGAGGACCTGAGCGTGCCCGCCGAGGGACGCGGGTTCAGTCATCAGATCGAAACCAACGCCACCCCACCGACGGTCTACCGCACGCTGGAGGCTTCGCAGATGCAGCTGGGCGCCGTGGCCTCGAAACTGCGTTCCAGCGGGAGCTGGAAGGTGCTCGCGCACGCCGGCTGGGTCCAAGGGGCGACCGATTGGCCGAAGCACGTCGGCATCACGCTCGAGCAGCTCGGAATCAACGTCCCGGGCTTGTCAGGGAGCGTGTTCGTGGAACGCGGGCAATTCCTGCATCTGGGGTTCGATCTGCACCTGGGCGAGAATCCCACCTGGTCGCTGAGCGAGCTGCGCAAGGTGAGGTTCAACGAGAAGAATTATTTCGATCATCCCGGCTTTGGCGTCATCGCCCTCGTCAGCCCGGCCGCGCGCACCACCAACTAAGCAACGCATACTCCCCGGGCCCTTACGCCCGCGCGGAGCGTAGCTAAAGCCTAAGTCCGGGTTGGGCCGCTCCAGCGCTTAATCAAAGTCCTTGCCGGACGCCATCATGATGCGCCCGGCCTGCAGGGCGCGAGCGCGCTGCAGGGCGCGGTCCGCGCCGCGCAGCAAGGCCTCGGGTTGCAGCTTGACGGTCGGCATCAGGCTCGCCACCGCCACGCTCACCGTGACGTACTTGCCCGCGGCACCGCGCGGATGATGGATGCTCTGATCGATCACGCGCTGCGTGATCATGTGCGCGAAGCCCTCCAGCGCCGCAGGTCCGGTACTGCGCGCCAGGGCAATCAGCGTGCCGCCCTGCCATCGCGCCACCAGATCCGAACCGCGCCGGAAACAGGCATTGATCACGCCCGCCAGCCGGCGCACGCAGGCATCGGCCGCCTGTTGCCCGAATCGCTCCGTGTACGCCTCGTGCGCGTCGATGTCGAACATCATCACCGTCAGGAGCCGCTCCTCGCGCCGCGCGATCTGCCAATCGTGGCGCAACAGCTCCTCGAAATAATTCCGGGTGTACAGGCCCGTGAGCCGGTCTTCGCGCACCCAGCCCGGGAGTCCGACGCTGCTGGGCGTGCCCGCCGCGCGCTCGCGCTCGCCCACGTCGCGATGGAATCCGACAAAGTGCGTCAGCGCGCCGCCCGCCTCGCGCACCGGCTCCAGAAAAATCTCATTCCAGAAGGGCGTCCCGTCCTTGCGGTAGTTGCGCAGCAGCGCGCGCGTGGACGCGCCCTGATTCAGCGCCTGGCGCAAACGATTGCGGCCCTCTTGTTCGCGATCGATGCCCTGCAGGCGACGCAGGTCCGTGCCGATCAGTTCGCGCGCCTCATAGCCGGTCAGCCGCTCGAAGGCGGCGTTCGCGTAGACCACGGGCTGCTCGGCGCCCTGCGCCGCGCAGACCACGATGCCCTCGGGGGCCGCGTCAATGACGGCGCGGAATACCGGCGCGGTCCAATCTTGCATGAGTTAATTAAACCTCAAGGGAGGCGGCTGCATGCACTGATCGAGCGCCTCGCGGCACACCCGCCAGTGGTTGGAGGCCAGCAACTCGCTGCGCTCCGGATGGGCGTGCGCTCGCAGCCGTGCCTGGCGCAGGTGCGAGGCCGGATCGGGGGCCGCCTGCAAGCCCGAGAGCAATCGCAACACGCTCTCGCGCGAGTTGCACACCGGCAGCACGTCGCACCCGGCGGCGAGCGCCTGCGCGGCGCGCGATACGATGTCCCCGTAGCTCGCCGCCCCGCCCATCGACAGGTCATCGGCAAAGATCGCGCCACTGAAGCGCAGATCGCCGCGCAGCACCCCCTCGATCCAGCGCTGCGAGAGGCTGGCGGGCTTGTCATCGACGCTCGGAAACAGGATATGCGCCACCATGACCGCCGGCAGGCCGTTGGCGATCAGCCGCCGATACGGGGTCAGCTCTTCGCTCAGGTCGGTGAACTCGCGCCGGTCGACGGGCAAGGCCAGGTGCGAATCGGCCACCACCGCCCCGTGGCCCGGGAAATGCTTGGCGGTGGCCGACATCCCGGCATCGCGCATGCCATGCATGTAGGCCACGGCCAGCTCCCCCACCGCCGCGCCCCGGCTGTGCAAGGCGCGATCGCCGATCACTTCCGACAGACCCGAATCCAGATCCACGCACGGGGCAAAGGACAGATCGATCCCGCAGCTCAGAAGTTCGGCGGCCATCAGCCAGCCGTGCCGTCGCGCAAGTTCCAGGCCTGCCGCGCGATCCAGATCGAACTGGTGGCCGATCAGACGGAGCGGTGGGAGCTTGGTAAAGCCGGCGCGGAACCGTTGCACGCGCCCTCCTTCCTGATCGGTGGCCACCAGCAGCCGCGGGTTGCGTACCGCGTGGATCTGTCTCACCAGACGCTGCAACTGTTCGGGGTCGGCGTAGTTGCGCGTGAACAGGATCACGCTCCCGACCAGCGGATGGGAGAGCACCTCGCGATCTTCGGCCGAAAGTTCCAGGCCCGCGACATCGACCATCAGCGGTCCGAGCGTCATTGCGCACTCCTTGCCTTGATCGCGCCTGCGCGATTGTCGCTCACGGGCAGGACGAATTCCCAGCCGCTCATTTAGAGCCTGCCGGCGCCAGTACCGCGAGGGATTCGACGTGGCTGGTCTGCGGGAACATGTCGGCCACGCCGGCCAGGAGCAGCTCAAAGCCCAGTTCGTGCACCAGAATTCCCAGATCGCGCGCCAGGCTCGCCGGGTGGCAGGAGACGTAGACCAGGCGCTTGAGCCCGCGCGCGGCCAGGAGCGGCAACACTTCGCGAGCGCCCACCCGCGGCGGATCGAGCAAGGCGTGGCTGAAGGATCGCCGCGCCCATGGGGCTGCGGCAAAGTCCTCGCCGGCCAGATTCGCGCTGTAGAACTCCACGTTGGCGATGCCATTGAGCGCCGCGTTCCCGCGCGCCCGATCGACCAGCGTCGCTTCCCCCTCGACCCCGACCACGTGCGCGGCGCGCCTCGCGATGGGCAGCGTGAAATTGCCCAGCCCGCAGTACAGATCTAGCACCTGCGAGTTGCCATCGAGTTCCAGGAGCTCGACCACCTGCGAGACGAGCGCGCGGTTCAGTTCGGCATTGACCTGTATGAAATCGCTCGGCTCGAAGCGCAGCCGCAGTGAAAACTCCGGCAGGGTGTATTCGAGCGGCGGTGCCGCCTCGGCCAGCGGGACGACGCTCTTGAGCCCACCGGGCTGAAGGTACAGATGCACACCGTGCGCCTGCGCAAACTCAAGCAGCAGCTGGCGGTCGGGTTCCGAGGGAGCATCGAGCACGCGGATCACCAGCACCACGGCGTTCTCGGCGATCGCCACCTCGATCTGCGGCACACGCTCGCGGATCGACAGCGCGCTCAACAGTGCGCCTAAGGGCGCGATCAACGCGTCAACGGGCGAGGCCAGCACCTCGCAGCGCGCCAGTTCCGCCACCCGGCTCGAGTAGCGTTCGCGAAAACCGACCATGGATTGGCCGCGCGCACGCACGTAGCGCGCCCCGAGGCGCGCACGGCGTCGGTATTGCCATTGCGGGCCGCGCAATGGGGAAAGCCAGCTTGCGCGGACTGACCCGCCCGACACGCGCGAGGGTATCGCGCAGCTGTTGCTCCTTGATGGCAAGCTGGGCGGCGCTGTCCAGATGCTGGAGCGTGCAGCCGCCGCAGTTGCCGAAATGAGCGCAGCGCGGCGCCACGCGCTCGGCCGCCGGCTCGAGCACCGCGACCAGTTGAGCCTCATCGTGCGATCGGTGATGACGGCGACGGATGAAGTTGACCGATTCACCCGGCAGCGCACCGCTGACAAAGGCGGTCTTGCCCCCGCGCACCACGCCCTCGCCCTCGTGGTTGAGCGAATCGACGCGGCCGGTCTCGACGAGCGCCGGTCCCGCCGGCCTCAAGCCTCCGGCTCCCAGGCGGCCAGGAATTGCTGATGATGGGCGGCGCCCGAGGCGCGCAGCCATTCGCGCAGGCGCTCGAGTTCCAGACGGTAGGCGGCCGGATCGAGGCGAGCGCGAAACAACTCGAAACGCAGCAGCACCAGGTAAGTGTTCAGAGCATCGGTCTCGCAGTAATCGCGCACCGCGCGCAGCTGCCCGGCCAGTACCGCATCCCAGACCTGCGCTCCCGAGAAGCCGAGCTTGCCGGGAAGGTTGAGGAGCAGGGCCATGTCCTGAAGCGAGGCGCGCGCCCGGCCCTGGAAGCTCGAGAGCACGTCCATCAGGTCCAGGTGGCGCCAGTGGTAGCGGCTTAGATAGTTGTTGTAGCGAAAGCTCGTGTCCTCCTCGCCCGTCTCCCAGTACCGCGGCCCCTGCACGCCGGCCTTGAGCGCACGGTAGTGCAGCACCGGAAGGTCAAAGCCGCTCCCGTTCCAGGACACCAGATCGGGGGAATACTTGTCGATCCCATCGAAGAAGCGTGCGATCAGTTCGGCCTCGCTCGAGTGCTCATCGCCGAGCGACCAGACCTGCAGCTGATCGCGGCTGCGCAGCACGCAGGAGATCGCCACCACCTTGTGCTGCTCGAGCGGCAGGAATTCGCTCCCATTGCGCTGGCGCTGGATCGTGTACATGGCCTTGGCCACTTCCTCATCGCTCAGGCCCCGGATGCCGAGCGAGCGGCGGCCGAGCTCCACATCCGGCACGGTCTCGATGTCGAACACCAGCCGCGTCACGGGCGAGCCCTCTTCTTGGCGGCGCTTGCGCGGGCAGGCGCGCCGCTCCGTGGCTTTGGGCGCCGCGCGCGGCCGGACATCAACACCGCCACCGCGACGATCAGGCCGGCCTCATCGGTCAGCGTCACGTGGCCGGCACCGATGCCGAGCCTGCGGCGCACCCGCTCGCCACGCGCCGAGTAGATCACCTCGGGCTTGCCCCAGTTGTTTTGCACGATGCCCACATCCCGGATCCACATGCCGTGCGCAAAGCCCGTGCCCATCGCCTTGACGACGGCTTCCTTGGCGGCAAAGCGCATGGCCAGGAAGCGCTCGGGCCGTTTGGTGCGCCGGAGCTGCGCGCGTTCGGCGGGCAGCAGGAGGCGATCGACGAAATGTTCGCCGAACCTGCGGTAGCAGCGCTCGATGCGCGAGAACTGCAGCACATCGACCCCGATCCCGAAGATCATCGGCGCGCGCGTTGCATCTGCGCGCGCATTTCCCGCACCGCCGCGGCCAGTCCCTCGAACAGCGCCTGGGCGATGATCGCATGCCCGATGTTCAGCTCCGTGATCTCCCCGATCGCCGCCACCGGGCCCACGTTGCGGTAGTTCAGGCCGTGGCCCGCGTGCACCTCGAGGCGCCGGGCCAGGCCGTGGCGCGCGGCCAGGCGCAATCGCTCCAGTTCCTGCGCCTGCCAGGTTCCGCTCGCCTCGCGCATATTCGCCGGTGTGCAGCTCGATGACGGCCGCCCCGGTGTCGGCGGCGGCGTCGATCTGGTTGAGTCCGGGTCGATGAACAGCGCCACGCGCACCCCGGCCGCGGCGAGCCTCTGGCAGGCGGGCGCGAGGGTGGCCATGCCCGCCACGCACGTCCAGGCCCCCTTCGGTGGTCAGTTCGGCGCGACGCTCGGGCACCAGGCAGCAGTCGGCCGGCTGCATCTCGCAGGCGAAGGCCAGCATCGGTTCGGTGGCGGCCATTTCCAGGTTCATCCGGGTGGCCAGGAGCCCGCGCAGCGCGCGCACGTCGCGCTCCTGGATATGACGGCGGTCTTCGCGAAGGTGCAGCGTGATGTTGTCGGCCCCGGCCTGCTCGGCGATCAGGGCGGCGTGCGACCGGGTCCGGATAGCGCGTGCCGCGCTGCTGGCGGAGCGTCGCGACGTGATCGATGTTGACGCCCAGTTCAAGTGCCGTGCTCATCCGCCAGAGCGCTCCATGTTGGCGACCGCGCGGGCCACCGCGCGGACATTCAGCTCCCGACCGTCCAGGCAATGATCGAGCGCGCTGCGCAGCAGCGCGCGCGCCTGGCGTTGTGCGTCCGGATCGTGCGAGGGGCTCGTTGGCCGCCAGCGCCAGCAACACCCGGCCCTGCACGGCATTCGGCGTCTGCCTCGGTCGGCGACAGTCCGGTGCCGGCGTGGAAATGATAATACGCATCGGCGCGTCACCGCGCGCCCGTTGGCCTCGCAGCTGAGTTCGCTCCCGTAGCCGAGCAGATCCAGCAGGCGCTTCTCGAAGCGGCGCAGCAGCGCATCGAGCGGCTCGGCCGCGCGCAGCTGCTCGAGCGTCGAGGCGTAGTGCGCATACAGCTCGGGCTGCGGATCGTGCGCCACGCGTCAGCTTGAGCAGCAGCTCGTTCAGATAGAAACCGCTCAGCAGCCGCTCGGCGGCGAGCGGCGGGGGCGGCGTCCCGTCGCCCTCGGCACCGGTCAGGGTGGGCGCTTCGCCCCGGCCGACCCAGGAAAGCAGCAGTGGACGGAAGGGCTGCAGCCCGCGAAAGCGCGAGCGCGGTCCGCGCGCAGCCCGTGCAAAGGCGCTCAGGCGACCGTGATCGCGCGTGTAGAGCTCAACGATCAGGCTGGTGTCCCGGTACGGGCGCTGGTGCAGCACGTAGCCGGCGCTGAACTCGACCCGGTGACTGGCGCGGCTCATTCGACCTCCAGCTGGTGGAGCGCACGCGCGTCGTCGGCCCAGTTCTCGCGCACCTTGACCCAGAGCGTGAGGTGGTAGCGGCGGCCGAACAGCGCATTGAGCTCGAGACGGGCGGCCTGGCCGATTCTCTTGAGGCGCGAGCCTCCCGCGCCGATCACGATCGGCTTCTGGCCTTCGCGATCGACCCAGATCACCGCCCCGACCTCCACGCGACCGTCCTCCAGCTCGTTATAGCTTTCAAGCTCGACGGCCACCCCATAGGGCAGCTCCTCGACCAGCTCGAGGGTCAGCTTTTCGCGGACCAGCTCGGCGATCCGAAAGCGCTCGCTCCGATCGGTGATCTGGCCCTGCGGATAGATCCGCTCGCCCTCCGGAAGCGCCGCCAGTATCGCTGCCCGGAGCGGCTCGAGATTGTCGGCCCGGAGCGCCGAGACGGGCACCACGGCCAGGAACTTGGCCCGTTCGGCCAGTTGCGCGATGTAGGGCAGGAGCCGCTCGCGGGGCCGTGCCTTGTCGACCTTGTTGATCACGGCGATCGACCGGCCGCTCGCTCTTCAGTACGCGGGCGAGGGCCATGCTCATCCTCATCGGTCCACTTGAGCGCCTCGACGATAAACACCGCCAGGTCCGCCTCCCCCAGCGCGGCGCCGGCGGCACGATTCATGGCGCGATTGAGTGCGCGCTTCGGACCCTCGTGCATGCCGGGCGTATCGAGAAATGCGATCTGGCCCGCGCTCCGACTCGCTGATGCCGAGCACGCGGTGGCGCGTGGTCTGCGGGCGCGAGGTGACGATGCTGACCTTCTGACCGAGCAGCGCGTTGAGCAGCGTGGACTTGCCGACATTCGGGCGGCCGACCAGCGCCACATAGCCGCTGCGAAAGCGCGCTCATGGGTCCAACTGCGCCAAAAGCAGCTGCGCGGCGGCCTGCTCGGCGCGCCGACGGCTTAAGCCCTCGCCCTCGGCACTCTTATTTATGCCATCGAGCGCGCAGTGCACGCGGAAGGTCTGGGCGTGGGATTCCCCGGCGATCTGCACGACCTGGTAGCGGGGCAGCGGCAGGCCACGACCCTGGAGCCACTCCTGCAGGCGGGTCTTGGCGTCCTTTTGACCCTCGACAGGGCGCACCGCCGCCGCCTCGACTCCATCGAGGGCCGGGGCCAGCACGCGAAGGAATATCGCCTGGGTCATTTCCAGTCCCGCTTCCAGATACAGCGCCCCGCACACCGCCTCGAGGGCGTCGGCCAGGATCGATTCGCGCCTGAAACCGCCGGTCTTAAGTTCCCCGGCACCCAGCGCCAGAGCCGGCCCGAGCTCAAGCCCTGCGGCCACCCGTGCCAGGGACTCACCGCTCACGACGGCGGCCCGCAGCCGGGACAACGCGCCCTCGTCGGAGTCCGGGTATTGGCTGTACAGGTAGCGGGCGACGATCAGGTTCAGCACTGCATCGCCCAGGAACTCGAGCCGCTCGTTGTGGTTGCGAGCCGCGCTCCGGTGACGGAGCGCCTGTTCAAACAGGCCCGCATCGCGCGGTTCGTACTGCAGCTGGCGGCGCACCCATTCGGAGGCAGGCACGCTCGCGTACGATTCACCGGCAGACATGAGGGGTGGGCTGCGCTTGGCTGGCGCGGGCTATCCCCACGCGCCGGTCACTGCAATTCGACCTGCTTGTCAAACTGCATCAGCAGCGAGATATTGCCGAACAGCGGCGCCACTTCTTCGTATTTGGCGATCGCCACCCAGTGCTCGCCCTCGCGGTGCACGTCGATGTCCTTGGCGTCGGGCGTATCCACGTATTCGACGTTGAAGCGCCGCTCCAGGGAGGCGTGCACCTCGGCCGGATTGATGGCCTCGCCCTTGGCTTCCGAGGCGGTCTGCTCGAGCGCCTTTACGACGCGGAAGTAATTGATGTAGATCGGCGCCACGCGTAATGCCCGCATAGCCCAGGATCCCGACCGGGATCAGCAGCAGCAACCAGCCCAGCAGGGTTATGCCGCGTTGAGTCTTTCGCATCGGTCGCACTCCTTGAACGTCGCGCCTACTCTATACGTTTGCCAATACGTTTCCAGTCCGGCCATCCCGAACGTCCGATCGGCAGATTTAACCAGATTCTGGAAGCCCTGCCGACCAGGTGGTCCTCCGGGACATAACCCCAGAAGCGCCCGTCCAGGCTGTTGTCGCGGTTATCGCCGATCATCAGGTACTGGCCCGGAGGCACCACCAGGTCCGTCACCGTGTCGTTGCGATCGGACTCGTGGCCGCGCACGGCATCGTCGCACTGGTAGCTTTGCTGGATCTGCCGATTGCAGCTCGCGACCGCGGGCGCCTGCAGGTAATCGCTGGTGTGGCAGGACAGGGTCTGATGCCTGTGCGTGCCGAGCACTTCCGTGGACAGTCTCATGTTCAGGTAGCAGCCGTCGTTGTAGCGACCCTCATCGCTGGTGGGCACCGCCTGGCCGTTGATGATCAGCTGATCATCGCGCACGCGCACCGTGTCGCCGGGCAGGCCCGCCACCCGCTTGATGTAGTTCACGGCCGGATTCGGCGGGTAGTGAAACACCACCACATCGCCCGCGCTGCGGTTCGCCGATCTTGAGGATCTTCTTGTTCAGCACCGGCACCCGAAGACCGTAGACGTATTTGTTGACCACCAGGAAGTCGCCTTCTTCGAGCGTCGGCATCATCGAATCGGAGGGAATCCGAAAAGGCTCAAAGACAAAGGAGCGCAAGCCCAGCACCAGCGCGGCCACCGGCAGGAAGCTGCGCGCGTAATCGACGGTCACCGGCAAGGGGACCGAATCGGGCGGCTGACGCCGGCGCGCTCGGCGGCGCGCGCCCGGACGCGGCGCCGAGCAGGTAGCGGTCCAAGCGCCCACACGAGCAGCGAGAGCGCGAGCACCAGCACCAGCACCAGGCTGAAATCGAGCTGCTCGGACATCAGCAGCCGCGCGATCGCACCGACGATGACCACGGGCAGCGCCAGGTACACGGCGCGCATCAGCGGCGGATCGGCCGCCTCGGCCGGGAGCGCCGCCAGGCGCCGGCGCGGGCGCAGGAACCAGTCATCGATCATGGCCAGCAAGGCCAGCGGGCCCGCCAGCCAGGCCAGTGCGGTCGTAATTTGCATCAGCATGAGAGTCCTTCATTTGCGGCCGACCTGCAGCACGGCCAGGAAGGCTTCCTGTGGAATTTCCACCGAGCCGACCTGCTTCATGCGCTTCTTGCCCGCCTTCTGTTTTTCGAGCAGCTTGCGCTTGCGCGAGATGTCGCCACCGTAGCACTTGGCGAGCACGTTCTTGCGCAGCGCCTTGACCGTGGCGCGCGCGATCACGTGCGTGCCGATCGCCGCCTGCACGGCGACTTCGAACATCTGGCGCGGGATCAGTTCCTGCATCTTGTCGACCAGTTCGCGGCCGCGCTGGTAGGAGTTGTCACGGTGCACGATCAGCGCGAGCGCGTCCACCTTGTCGCCGTTGATCAGCACGTCGAGCTTGACGAGCGGCGCCACCTGAAAGTGGCTGAATTCGTAGTCGAAGGAGGCATAGCCGCGACTGGCGGACTTGAGGCGATCGAAGAAATCGAGCACCACTTCGGCGAGCGGCAGCTGGTACTGGATCGCCACCTGGGTGCCCAGGTACTGGAGCTTGGTCTGCACGCCGCGTTTCTCGCTGCACAAGCCCAGCACCGCGCCCACGTAATCGGGCGGCACCAGGATGTTGGCGCTGATGATCGGCTCGCGGATCTCGGCGACCTGGTTGGGCGCGGAAGCTTGCCGGGACTGTCGATCTTGAGCACCGTCCCGTCGCTGCAGGCGACCTCGTAGATCACGGTCGGCGCGCTGGTGATCAGCTCGAGCTGGTACTCGCGCTCGAGGCGCTCCTGCACGATGTCCATGTGCAGCAGCCCCAGGAACCCGCAGCGAAACCCGAACCCCAGGGCGGTGGACACCTCGGGCTCGTAGTGGAGCGCCGAATCGTTGAGCTTGAGCTTGGCGAGCGCGTCGCGAAAGCTCTCGTAGTCTTCCGAGTTGATGGGGAACACGCCCGCGAACACCCGCGGCTGCACCTGCTTGAAGCCCGGGAGCGGCGCGGGCGCCGGGCGGTTCTCGGTGGTGATGGTGTCGCCCACCGGTGCGCCGTCGATCTCCTTGATGCCGGCGACCACGAAGCCCACTTCACCCGCGCTGAGCTCGCGCATGACCACCGATTTGGGTGTGAAGCGTCCGAGCTTGTCGATGCTGTGGCTTCGGCCCGTGGACATGACGCGGATCTTCTCCCCGGTCCTGAGTACCCCGTTCATGACCCGCACCAGCGAGACCACGCCCACGTAATTGTCGAACCAGGAATCGATGATCAGGGCCTGGAGCGGGCCGTTGGGGTCGCCGCGCGGGGGCGGGATTCGCTTAACGATTTCCTCGAGCAGCTCGTCGACGCCCTCGCCGGTCTTGGCGCTCACCAGCGCCGCGTCGTGGGCCTCGATGCCGATGATTTCCTCGATCTCTTTGCGCACCCGTTCCGGATCGGCCGCGGGCAGATCGATCTTGTTGATGACCGGGAGCACCGTCAGCCCCTGCTCGACCGCGGTGTGGCAGTTGGCCACGCTCTGGGCCTCGACCCCCTGGGAGGCGTCCACGACCAGAAGCGCCCCATCACAGGCGGCAAGGCTCCGGGACACCTCATAGGAAAAGTCCACGTGGCCGGGCGTATCGATCAGGTTGAACTGGTAACGCTGCCCGTCCTTGGCCGCATAGTGCAGGGCCACGCTCTGCGCCTTGATGGTGATGCCCCGTTCGCGCTCCAGGTCCATCGAGTCGAGCACCTGGGCCTGCATTTCGCGCTCTTCGAGCCCGCCGCAAAGCTGGATCAGGCGGTCGGCGAGCGTCGATTTACCGTGATCAACATGCGCGATGATTGAGAAGTTTCGTATGCGTTGCATTCAGTGACAGTCTGCGGCCCGCAGGGGATTTTGGGGGCCTGGGGCCCGGAGCGCGCGGGATTATAGCCGCAAAAGCCGCAGCAGTTCCGGGGCGTCCAGCTCCGGGCCGCAGACCCGCGTCCCATTTAGAAGCAGCACCGGCACCTGCAGCCCCCAGCGCCGCGCCAGCAGCGGATCGGAGTCCACATCCACCAGTTCCACGGCGGGCAAGGGGACCCGTGCACGGAGCGCCGTGAGCCCTGCCAGCAAGCGCTCACACAGCTCGCACTCGGGGCGGCCGAGCAAGGTCAGGTGCGGGTCGGGATTGGGAGTGCTCATATATGAATTCGCCGCACGGGCCAGCGCTCCGGGGGACAAGGCGGAACATGGGAGCGGCTGCACCCGTCCGGTCTCGTCCCATTCGCTTCCAGGCTGGAGTGTGGAAGACACGGCATGGCTGGAAGTGTGCCAGAACCCGTCGGGTTCGGAGCATTGGTTTCGGCGGTGGGCCGGTTGCCCGTCGGTAAGTCGCGTTCCTTTTGTACGAATTCGACACGTGGTCGTCCGCGCGGCTGCGGGCGCCTTGGGGGGGTTCGCGCCGGTTAATTCCGAGAGCGTGCCGGGGACCGACCCTACCCTACTTTTTTTCGGCGCCACACGATGTCATCCGCGTCTGTCGGTTGATCGAGCGCTTGACTGACGAGTCCTCACGCACTGGTAGAGTTCAAATGAGTGCGTCAATACGCGTGCTAAGGCGACAGATTTTAAGGTCTTTGCAAAATGCGACTCGTTCAAATCTTGTTGCCTAAATTCGGAAAGGAAGGTCGGGCCATTGCACGGCGGATGTTCCGCGCCACAGCGCGTCAGTTGGCGAAGGAATTCGGCGGGGTGACCGCCTATACGCGAGCGCCAGCGGAGGGCTTGTGGAAACGCAAAGGTATGAGGCCTGTGCATGACGACATTGTTGTTTACGAGGTGATGGCACAAACGGTCAATCGGCGCCGGTGGGCAACGCGTAAGAAGCAGCTCGCCAGTGCGTTCCGCCAGGACGAGATTGTTATCCGGTCGTTACCGTTCACGAAGTTATGAGGTCAGTCTGTTGACAGGTCCAAAAATAATTCCGCTGGCGGTCGCTCCTGCAATCTGGGACGTCATTATTATTGGCGCCGGCCCTGCGGGACTTAGTGCGGCGCTAATCCTCGGTCGCTGCCGGAGGCGCGTGTTGCTCTGCGATTCGGGCACGCCGCGCAGTTGGGCGGCCCATCGCATGCACGGTTTCCTTAGCCGCGACGGTATGGAACTGGAGCAATTTAGGCAGACGGCACGGGACCAATTATCCCAATATCCCGGGGTGCGGTTTCTTGCGGCCGCTGCGACCAAAGCCTCGAGGAGCGAGGACGGCAGATTCCGTGTGCAATTCGCGGATCACACGATTCACAGCAGCCGAAAGCTTTTACTAGCGTCCGGGGTTTTTGACGAACTCCCAAAGCTACCTAATATTAAACGCTTCTTTGGAACAAGCGTCCATCCTTGTCCCTATTGTGAAGGGTGGGAGATGAGAGACCTACCGGTGGCTATCTACGGCAAAGGTCGCCGCGGCTTTGAAATGGCACGCGCAATGACCGCATGGTCCAGTGATCTCATCCTGTGCACGGACGGCCCTGCGCGCCTTAGTGCCGCACAGCGCCAGGCCCTTAGCGCTAATAAGATCGAAATCGTGACCGCACGGGTCGCTGAATTGGTCGGCGAAGGCGGCCAACTTCAGGCGATTCGATTCACCAACGGAACGCAGCGTGCTCGGCGGGCTCTGTTTTTCGATACCCCGTGCCGCCCGCAATCTGAACTTGCGCAAGAACTGGGGTGCCGGTTAACACGATCCGGCGCCATTCTTTGCGGGAAATATGAGGCGAGCAGCGTGCCCGGCGTCTATGCGGCCGGAAATATCATCAAAGATGTGCAGCTTTCGATCGTCGCAGCGGCCGAGGGGGCGCGGGCGGCGTTTGGCATAAACCAAAAGCTCACCCGAGAGGATTTTTTGCATCGGAAACGGGTTGAGGAGCGGGCGCCGTCCAGGCAGGAGCATAGCGTTCATTTTTGAAATAGGAGGCGCCCAACCGCACTCTCATCCGCCCTGAAGAATGCAGCGGATAATCGTGCTGCCCTGCAACCGCGCAAAGGAGGACCCGCGAATCGCGAGTCTCTGGCATTGAAGAACGTCACAAACGTCGATAAGCGTTTTTTGCGGCTCCATCCGCTGCCCAAGCCAAGTGCCTATAGCGATAAGAATCGCCGTGGTCGCGTGTTTATGATCGGCGGGGGCGAATCGGCCCCCGGAGCAGTCCTACTCGCTGCCACAGCCGCGTTGCGTGCTGGCGCAGGAAAAGTCCAAGTCGGCGTGGGCGGTCCCGGTGCAGCGATCCTGGGTCTAATGGCCCCGGAGCTCGGCATCATTCGACTTGCGCGTACCTCGACTGGGGACCCTACGGTGGACTCTCAGGTGGCGTTCCGGCGCCTGCTGATGAAAACGGATGCTGCGCTGCTGGGCCCCGGCTTGGCGGATGCCCGCAACGCATTGCGTCTGGCGTTGCGATCGATGCGAACTGCGCAATGCCCGCTTGTCATCGATGCACAAGCGCTGGTTGGGTTGTGGCCCCACTGGCGCGCGATGCGACGAAGTGCCATCCCCCTCATCATCACGCCCCATCACGGCGAAATGGCGGCCTTGATGGGTCGATCGGAACGTGCGATCTCCGCAAATCCGCATCGCGTGGCGCTTGAGGCGGCAGAGCGTCTTAACTGTTTCGTCGTTCTAAAGGGACCCGACACCGTCATTGTTTCCCCTCAGGGCCAAATGCTCGACCATGCCGGAGGGGTCGTCGGCCTGGGAACAGCCGGATCCGGGGATGTTCTAGCCGGGCTACTGACCGGCCTGTTAGCGCGCGGTGCCTCACCCCTCATTGCGAGTGCTTGGGCGGTCCACACTCACGCAGCTGCCGGCGCGTCACTAACGCGTTCGGTGGGTCAAATTGGATTCCTCGCGCGCGAACTTCCCGCATTGCTTCCAGGGCTCATCCAGCCCTTCATGCCGTGAAGACAAGCCGCGCGCAGTTTTGCAAATGTTTGCTGGGGCAGCAGCAAACACAAAGCGGAACGCCCTTAGGTACCCACGAATACCAACGCTTTGTAGTGTGATGCGACTCGTACCCGGCGCGCGTTTACCGGCGCCGTTAATGGTGTGAGTCGCATCCTACTGAATCTCAAGCCGCCCTCCTATTTGGCGCACGTTCCGGTTAAATCACGATGCATCCCGCCCGAACGGACTCTGACCCCTAATAATTTAAAGAAGGAGGCGACATTCATGGCTACTCGGCGAAAACGGCCCGCGGCGAAAACGACCGCTAGTGCAACGGATGCAATCTCCTTGCTCAAGAGTGACCATCGGCAGGTGGAGGCATGGTTTTCGGAATTCGAAAAGGCGAACGGCAGCACGAAGAAACAACGCCTTGCAGCAACGATCTGCGAAGCCTTGACTGTGCACGCTTTGATCGAGGAGGAAATTTTTTACCCCGCGTTTCTGGAGGCCACCGGCGACACTGACATGCATCACGAGGCAGTTGTCGAACACTCGGGTGCAAAAAAGCTGATAGCGGAAATTCAGGACACGCCCCCCGGCGATGAGTACCTGGACGCTAAGGTCACGGTACTCGCTGAAATGATCAAGCATCACGTCAAAGAAGAGGAACAGCCGGGCGGTATGTTCTCAGAGGCAAAAAAGGCTGGCATGGATCTGGAATCTTTGGGCAGACGCCTACTAGGGCGAAAGAAAGAGCTGCAGGCGAGCGTACAAGCCGCTTAGCCGCTCGCCTTACTGCGAGTGACCCAAGGTTTCCCTAATTTTAAGGGTGTTTTTGTATGGACGCTATAATTGTATTCTCACACCTTCGATGGAATTTTGTTTACCAGCGCCCGCAGCACTTGATGGCGCGCCTCGCCAAACGCTACCGGATATTTTTCTTCGAAGAACCGGTTTACAACGCGAGCACCACGCGTCTGGTCATAACTGAACCGTTGACGAATCTGTTCGTGTGCACGCCGCACACCCAACTGGATTCCGCCGGATTCCATGACGAGCAACTGCCTGCGCTGAAGTCGCTCATCGATCAGCTGATGGCCGACCGGCGGATCGAGAATCCGATAGTGTGGCTGTACACCCCAATGGCGCTTCCGCTCGTCAGAGCGTTGCAGGCGCGCACCATCGTCTATGACTGCATGGATGAACTATCGGCGTTCAAAAATGCCCCGCGGCAGCTTCTGCAACGCGAGCACGCGTTACTAAAAACGGCGGATTTCGTGTTCACTGGAGGGCCTAGCCTATACCGGGCAAAACAGTCCAGACACCCCTCGGTACACTGTTTCCCGAGCAGCGTCGACAAGGACCATTTCGCATCAGGGCGCGACGGGGCGATGGAAATTGAGAGACAGCGAGCCATACCCCATCCACGCCTCGGCTTCTTTGGAGTGATCGACGAGCGGCTCGACCTGGATCTAATCGACAAGATGGCTTTGTCGCACCCGGAGTGGCAACTCGTCCTGGTGGGGCCCGTGGTGAAAATCGATCCGGCTTCTCTGCCGCGCCGCGCGAACATCCATTATTTTGGCCAGCAGCCGTACCAAGCGCTGCCGGGTTTTCTTGCGGGCTGGGACGTCTGCCTTTTGCCGTTTGCACTCAACGAGGCGACGCGCTTTATTAGTCCCACAAAGACTCTCGAGTACATGGCGGCCGCGAAGCCCATCGTTAGCACACCGATCGAGGATGTGGCGGCTCCGTATGGGCACGTGGTAGGGATTGGTCAAGGCGACACTTTCATCTCGCTGTGCGAGCAAGCATTACAGGAGACTCCTGAGTCTCGTTCGAGGCGGGAGCTGCTCATGAGCACCGCGGTGGAGAGCACTTCGTGGGACAAAACGGCAGCGGCTATGCAAGCCCTGATCGAAACCCCGCCCGATGCCGCCTCCAGAGCCCCGACGCTCGGTCCACCCCCGCAGTCCTTGGGCCGCTCTTCAGTTGCAGCACCGCCCGCAGATAGGGTCCACCGCACGGTCGTCATCGGGGCCGGCCCGACGGGTCTGAGCGCAGCCTTCCACCTAGGGGAGGATTGCCTCCTGCTTGAACAGCACTCGCGCGTCGGGGGCTGGTGCCGATCGATCGAGGATAGCGGGTTTACGTTTGACTACGCGGGTCACATCATGTTTTCGAACGACCCCTATGTACGGGAGCTGTACCAGTTACTGCTCGGTGACAATGTACATTGGCAAGACCGCGAGGCCTGGATCTACAGCAAAGAGGTCTACACGCGGTACCCATTCCAGGGCGCCCTCTACGGCCTACCGCCGGAAGTGATCACCGAATGCCTGATCGGCGCTATTGAGGCACGGTTTGGACCACTGCAAGCTCCGGTGGACGGGGCCGGGCGTCTGGCGAGCGGCACTTCACCGGCCGCATGCAAGGCCGAGTCCATCACTGATTGCTGTGCCGACGGTGTCACGGAGGCGCAAGTGCCGTTAGCGCGCACCGCGCGGCCGAGGCAGGGAGCCGCCGCGAACTTCGAAGAGTTTATCTACCAGGTGTGGGGTAAAGGGATCGCCAAGCATTTCGCGATTCCGTATAACCGCAAGCTCTGGGCGGTGCCCCTCTCCACCATGGAAACTTCATGGCTGGGGGGACGCGTGCCGCTGCCCGATTTGGCGGAAATGATCGACGGCGCATTGCGCCCCGTCGCTAAGCCGATGGGCCCCAACGCCCGCTTCGGATACCCCCTGCGCGGCGGTTTCCAGGCGCTGATGAACGGATTTTTGCCCCATCTGGCCGGTACTCTCAAGCTAAACGCGCAGGTGACCCGGATTCTCCCGTCTCGGCACACTGTCGTGCTAAGCGACGGGTCAATCCATCCTTACGAACATCTGGTGAGCACGATGCCCCTTCCCGTCCTGGTAAAGCTGGCGGGCAATGAGGCACCCCCTCCCGTGCGCGCCGCGGCCTCGCGCTTACGGCACGTTTCGGTGCGCTGTGTAAATCTGGGCGTGGCGCGCGAGAACATCACCGATAAGCA
Organism: uncultured Gammaproteobacteria bacterium; assembly: GCA_963717335.1. Taxonomy (GTDB): domain Bacteria; phylum Pseudomonadota; class Gammaproteobacteria; order Steroidobacterales; family Steroidobacteraceae; genus FEN-1191. The sequence continues at coordinate 189,075 of CAVQVZ010000001.1, forward strand.
CTGGATCTATTATCCGGAGTCCTCGGTTTTCCACCGCATTTTTGTCCAGGGCAATGCAAGTCCCCATTGCAATGCTCCGGGAGGGTTCGGACTCACCTGCGAGATCACCTACTCGCCCGACAAGCCCTTGCCCTGTGACGGGGACGCTCTCATAGACCGTTGCATCACCGATGCGATCGAGGTCGGCCTCATTAGTGCCGAGGACCGGATCATAGCCCGCAACATGATCGACATGCCCTATGCCTACGTGGTGTACGACCACGGCCGCGCAGAAAACGTCGCGGCCATTCGCGAATGGGCTCATTCGCACGACATCATTCTGGCGGGCCGCTACAGCGAGTGGGAATACTACAATTCGGATCACGCGTTCATTGCCGGGCGAAATGCCGCACTGGCCGTAAAGGAAGCTCGAGAGAGTGCCGCCGCGGCCGTGCACGAAGAGGACACACCGTGCACGCCCACTTTGGCCATGGCATCCCCGTAACACTTATGAGCGGGGTCGCAATTTGGGGCGGCGTCGAATGCAGCGTCAATCGAATCGGTGATCGCTGGCACGACCAGCTCGAACTCAGTGGTCACGGTCGGCGTTTGGAGGACCTGGAGCTGATCGCGAGCCTGGGTATTCGCACCCTACGCTACCCGGTGCTCTGGGAACGTACCGCCCCGAACTCGCCGAACGAGCAGGATTGGGCCTGGGCTGATGAAAGGCTGGGTGCCCTGCGATCTCTGGCGATCGATCCCATTGTGGGACTGGTGCATCACGGGAGTGGGCCACGCTACACCAGTTTACTTGATGAGAACTTCGCTCCAGGGCTGGCCCGGTTCGCGCTGGATTGCGCCAGGCGCTTTCCCTGGGTCACCCGATACACTCCTGTCAATGAACCCCTGACCACGGCGCGGTTCAGCGCGTTGTACGGTCACTGGTATCCGCATCACCGCAATGAGCGCAGTTTCGCGCGAGCGTTACTGAATCAATGCCGGGCCGTTGCCCTGAGCATGACTGCTATTCGAAGCATCAACCCCGGGGCCGAGCTGGTCCAGACCGAGGATCTGGGGACCACTTACAGCACGCCGCGCATGGGGTATCAGCGTGACTTCGACAATGAACGTCGTTGGCTGAGTTGGGACCTTTTGTGCGGCAGGGTCGATAAGCACCACGCGTTGAGGCCATTCCTGGAACGTGCTGGCATCACGGCCGAGGAACTGGAATGGTTCGTCGCACACCCGTGCCCCCCGCAGATAATCGGGATCAACCATTACGTGACGAGCGACAGATATCTGGACGAGAAATTATCGCTGTATCCCCCTCACTCCAGTGGCGGAAATGCCATGGAGCGCTACGCCGATGTCGAGGCGGTGCGCGTCATGCCGAACGCATATCGCGGATGGAGTGTCATTAAATCTGCCTGGGTTCGCTATCACTTGCCGATCGCGTTGACGGAAGTGCAGATCGGATGTACCAGGGAGGAGCAACTGCGCTGGTTCCAGGAAGCCCGCCAGGCAGCGAGCAAAGCGCGCATGGACGGTTGTGACGTGCGCGCAGTCACCGCATGGTCCCTTTTTGGAGCATACAACTGGGACACGCTACTCACACGTACCGATGGCAGTTACGAATGCGGCGCGTTTGACGTTCGCGGCGCGAAGCCGAGACCGACCGCCATTGCGCGCCTGATTCGTGCAGCGGTTGCATCGCGCGAGCCCCTCGAGCCAGATTTCGACTTACCTGGTTGGTGGCAGCGACCGGAAAAGATCCTGTATCGCGCGCCGGCAGACAAGGAGGTCGCGCCGGAACCGAAGGCACGAACTCGCGGCCGGTCACGTCCCATTTTAATTTGTGGAGCGGGCGGATCGCTCGGCCGCGCGCTAAGCGAAGCTTGCGCACAACGCAGCCTGCCCTATTGCGCCGTATCGCGCGCCGAGCTGGACATCACAGATCCGGTCGCTGTCCGTTCTGCATGCGAGTCCATGCGGCCCTGGGCGATTATCAACGCCGCCGGCTACGTCCGCGTGGACGACGCGGAGCAGCAAAGCACCGAATGTTTCCGGGAAAACGTGCGCGGCCCTGAAGTCCTGGCAGGCGCTGCACACCATCGGGACATAGCATTGCTGACCTTCTCCTCGGACCTGGTTTTTGACGGCCGCCGCGTTGTGCCATATGTCGAAAGCAGCCCAGTCGCGCCCCTGAATATCTACGGACAAAGTAAACGCGACTGCGAGCTGGCGACCCTGCGCCATTCGCGCGGATTGTGCGTGCGGACGGCGGCATTTTTTGGTGCGTGGGGCCGTGGGGATTTTCTGAGCGACGCTCTCCTGGCGCTCAGTTCCGGCCGAACAGCCGTCGCGCTTAGCGATGTGACAGTCTCGCCGACCTATGTTCCTGATTTAGCGCAGGCGAGCCTGGACCTCCTCATCGATGGTTGCACGGGCGTTGTGCATCTTGCCAACCGTGGCGCCCTGTCCTGGGCGGAGTTCCTGGAGCGAGGGGCGGAGAGGCTGAATATCGACACCCAGGGGATCAAGCGGCGCCGACTGGGTGAACTGAACCTACGTGCCGCTCGTCCGTTGTACAGCGCGCTTGCCAGCGAGCGGGTGTTTACAATGCCGACATTGGAAGATGCGCTGGACCGCTATTCGCATGTAGCGAGCTCGCTATTGATAAAAGACCACCGCCAGAAACGACCGCTGGCCGGCTAAGAGACGCGCGTGCTGGGATTGACTGATACGCCCGCACGGCCTGGCCGCTAGATGGTGCAGGAAGCTTCTGATATCGAAATGAAGTCATTCGGGAGCTTGCCCGATGGATCACCCATCGAATTGTACACGCTGCGTTCGAGGCAGCTTGAAGTCAGCGTAACCACATTCGGTGCCCGTATAGTCGATATAAAACTCGGTCCTCAAGGGCGTCCCGGGACAAGTGTCGTCCTGGGATACAAATCCCTTGCTCTTTACCTCCTCGATAAAGCCTACCTGGGGGCATCAGTGGGCAGGTATGCGAACCGGATAGCGAATGCCCGGTTCAGGTTGGGGTCGACCACCTGGCACGTGTCAAGAAATGACGGTGCGCACTCACTGCATGGCGGACGATGTGGATTTGATCAGCGGGTGTGGTCGGCTACGACCGCGCCCCACAGTTTGACATTATCCTATTTGAGTAAGCCCGGAGAAGAAGGCTTCCCTGGAGAATTGCGCGCCGCCGTCCGATTTACCGTGGCCGAAAACCAACTGCAGTTGTTGTATCAAGCAACGGCGAGCGAGGACACCCCAGTCAACCTCACGAATCACACGTATTTTAATTTAAGCGGTCATGCTGGCTCCGAAATCCTCAACCACATCGTGACCCTGCATGCCGACCAATTCACGCCGGTGGATCACTCGCTCATCCCGACGGGAGAAATTCGCGACCTCACGGGTACGCCTTTTGATTTTCGGAGACCGCGCGCAATCGGGGATCGGATCGATGAGCCCGACCCCCAATTGGTGATCGGACATGGCTATGACCATAATTGGGTATTGAAAGGGCCAGGAACTGCGTTGCGGCTGGCTGCTGAGGTGCTCGAACCCCAGTCGGGACGCCGACTTGAAGTGCTTACGACGGAGCCTGGCCTGCAATTCTATACGGGAAACAAACTGGGCGGTCCGCTCAGGGAGTCGCCTGGACGGCGCTGCGGATTTTGCCTGGAGACGCAGCACTTTCCGGACTCCCCGAATCAATCCCATTTTCCAACGACCATCCTGGGTGCAGGGAAAGTCTACAGATCCGAGACGACCTACCGGTTTTTGGCAGGCGACTGACGCCTGCGCTTGCTATCAGAGAAGGGAGCGTCCGGGGCCAAAGCCGGCCTTGGCATAGCGTCGCAATGCCGAGGCGGCGGCGAGCGCCCCTTGGCCCCGACGCGCTAACGCGACGCATGCACCACCAAATCCCGCCCCGGTCAGTCGGGCTCCGTAAATCGCCGGCTCCGTCTGCAGACTCTCCACGAGCGTGTCCAAGGCGTCGCTGGAGACTTCGTAATCCTCGCGTAGGCTCCGGTGCGAATGGTTCATGAGTACACCGAACTGTGAGGCGTTGGCCTCCAACGCTTCGAGCACCCGACGATTCTCGGTGAACACATGCCTCGCCCGGCGGTTAAGGGGCTCTGGCAACTCCTCGATGGACGCCAAGCTGTCGGCGTCCCGAAGCATCTCGACCTTCAGCAATCGTGCGGCGGCTTCGCACTCCGCCCGGCGCGTGTTGTAGGCAGTGGCCCCCAGTGTCCTTGATGTCCCACTGTCGACCACGATCACCTCGCTGTCATCGGGCAACGGCAGGCGCCGATGTGCCAGGCTCCGCGTGTCGAGATACAGCATGTGCGCCTGATCACCTAGGCTGCTTGCCATCTGGTCCATGACACCGCAACGCACCCCCGCATATTCCACTTCAGCCTTTTGAGCGAGCAACGCCAGCTCAACATCGGTTAATGGGATCTGGAACAGTTGGCGGATCGCCCGCAGGACCGCCACCTCAAGCGCGGCGCTACTGGAGAGCCCGACCCCGATCGGCACAGTCGAGTGGATACGCATACAGGCGGCGGCCACCGGGTACCCGGCACCTCGCAACACTTCCACGCAACCGCGGACGTAAGACCCAAACCCCGCCGATGGGGGGCTGCCAGGGCCAAAGGACTGGTGTTCATCGAGATTGGCAGAATAAACATGGAAGAGATCATCGATGCTCGGCGCGATCTCGACATTGGTGGACTGCCGGATTCCTATGGGCAGGACAAATCCCCCACTGTAGTCGGTGTGTTCACCGAGCAGATTGACACGGCCAGGTGCCTGCGCGATCACGCTGGGCCTGATACGAAACACCTCTTCGAAACTTAACACGAGGTTCCGATATCCACGACCACAGACTGCAATTGCCGCGCCGCCTCTTCCGGCAGTGAGTCGCAGGCAAAGAGCCCCGCCGCCAATTCGGTTCCCGCAAGGTATTTGAGCTTCTCTCGCGTCCTATAAGCCGGGTAAATCTCCACGTGCAAATGGCATTCCGGATGCGCGTGCCCGTCTGTCGGCGCTTGGAACCAAGCCAGCACATAGGGGAACGGCCGCGCCCAGAGGGCATCGAGTTTCATCAGAACTGTTTTTAACGCACGAGCCAGATCCTTGCGCACTGCCGCCTCTAGTTGGTGCAGGTAGGGCACCGCGCGCAGCGGCGCAATCCAGATTTCATAGGAATACCGAGCACACACCGGCACCAGGGCTACCGCGTGCGGACCTCTGTAGAGAATGCGGTCCCCGGCATCGAGCTCCTTACGCAGCAATTCCTCCAGAAGCACCTGCCCGGTGGCCTGATAGTGCGCTCGTTCATGATGGAGCATTCGTTGCGGAATCGGGGGGACGACCGGATAAGAATAGATTTGCCCGTGCGGATGAGCGAGGGTCACCCCGACCTCGACGCCCCGGTTCTCGAATGGCAACACATATTCCACGAACCCCGTCGCGCCATTGAGTTCTGTGTGACGGCCCCAGATTTCCACAAGCAGCTCGATGTGATCCACCGGCAAGGCCGCAAGCGAAGTGTTTGCGTCTTGAGAATATACGACCACTTCGCAGTGCCCCTTTCCCGCGCGTGTAGGCACTAGCAATTGCGGAGCTTCGCGCGAGGACTGCGACAACGCGGGAAACAGATTATCGAAAACAGCGACATCGTAGTCGCCGGGTGGCAGCTCAGTTGGGAAACGCGGATCCGTCGTGGGTCGCAGCGGGTTGTATTCCGGGGGCGGCAAAAACGTCCTACTCTGGCGGTGCGGGGCGTACGCGATCCACTCGCCGCGCAGGGGCTGCCAACGTAAATGCGAATCCCCTGCCCTGCTGGTCGGATCCGGACTGGGCGCCGGACCTACCCCAACAATCGGGCGCCGAGAATAGAGGCGTAATGCCCGCCCGTCCGGTTTAGTCTTCTCGAGGCAGTACATCAGAGCGCGGGTAACACCGGGGCGTCGCCGCGCACAGCCAGAGCGATCTTCGCCATGGGTATTTTTGGATTTCGGTCGGCGGTCAGCAAGCCGTTGGACTCCTGGAACGTGTCGGCGAACTGCGTGTAGCAGAATCCGCTAAACATCGCGGTGGTGCGCACTACCTCGATCAGCGAGGTGACGCGCGCTTCGAAATCCGCGCCGTCTTTGGCAATGGTATAGCCCCACTCTCCGGTGACCGAGGCATTGTCAGCGAGGCAGGCGACGCCGCCGAATTCGCTCAGGCAGATCGGTTGCCCGCGATGCGGAAAGCCATCCAAGGTCAGGATTCGCCCTGCCGCCCATCGTCGGTCGACCAGTTCCTGGGGCTTTACTTCGGGTCCGTAGCGGGCTCTGAAGTGCGCGGGGTCCGGATCGTAATCGTGGATTCCGATGATGTCGGTGGCCGAACTTTCCCACCCGTCGTTGCCGATAACCAGCCGGGTCGGATCCAAAGTGCGGGTGAGATGATATAGGGCACCCACGGCATCGCGCGAAGCCGCCACTAAATTCAGATCAGGTACGCCCCAGGATTCATTGAACGGTACCCAAACAATGATGCACGGGTGGCTCCTGTCGCGCGCGATGACCTCAGTCCACTCTCGGAGCATGCGATTGATCGCGCGATTGGTGAAGCGATAGGCACTCGGCATTTCCTCCCAAACCAAGAGTCCCAGGACGTCCGCCCAATACAGGTAGCGCGGGTCTTCAATCTTTTGATGTTTCCGTACCCCGTTAAAGCCCATTTCCTTCGTCAGCTCGACGTCGCGCCGTAATGCGTCGTCCGAGGGCGCTGTCATCAGAGTGTCGGGCCAGTAACCCTGGTCGAGCACGAAACGCAACGCATAGGAGCGGCCATTGAGGAGGATCTTTTCGCGTTGAGCGCTGATGCTACGCAGCGCCGTGTATGAGGACAATTCATCAACCACTACGCCATTTTGCTTAAGTTGCAGATCGGCCTCGATGAGGGTCGGGCGCTCGGGGGACCACAAAAGCTCATTTCGGAAGTCATCCACGCCGGGGTCCGAAAGGGCTATCCGACGGTGAACTTCCTGGTGAATTACCCCATATTCGTCACTGGCCAGGACACTAGCGCCCAGGCGCAACGTCACGCTGAGCCGCAAATCATCCGAAACAGTCCCGCTGGTCATTGCATGGAGGGCTATTTCCCAGCGCTCGAGATTGGGCGTCCAGCGCAGGGTCACGACGTGCGCCCGCGCAACGCGCTCCAGCCACACGGTCTGCCAGATGCCGGTCGTGCGTGGATACCAAATCCCGTGCGGTTGCAGTCGCCAATCCTGCTTTCCACGGGGTTTTTCTAAGTCAAACGGATCATCGAATACCCGGACCGTGATGCGCTGGAGGTCGCCATCGCGCAGCGCGTAGGTTATATCCGCGGAAAAAGGCGTATGTCCGCCTTCATGCTCCGTGACGAACTCACCATTGACCCAAACCCGCGCGTGGTAATCCACGGCGCCAAAGTGCAACAGCGTTCGCTCGCTCGGCTGTCCGTCCGGGCCCAACTGGGCGGGCCTTAGTTCGAACTCCCGCTCGTACCAGCAGGCGCGGTGAAAGGTCGTGTCATGAATACCGCTGCGCTTGCTCTCTGGAGCGAAGGGCACTTCGATCCGCAGCGGCCAGTCCACCACATCAGCGGGAATCCGATAACGCAATTCGTCGTCGTAACAAAAGCGCCACGGACCGTTTAGCGACAACCACCGTTTGCGGCGCAATTGCGGGCGCGGATAGCCCCCTTGATCCGCAACGACGGTTTCCATTTCATTACTATAACGTACGCTGGATCGCGCGTTGCGCCGGGACATAGCCTCTCGCGCGCAGCTGTTCGCTTAAATTTAAATGATCAAGCTCGATCGAAATGGAGTCACGGGAAAAAAGTCGAGGACAGCGACCAGGTTCCGGTGCGCAATATGGGAGCGGATGTGTAGGTCGCTCCTTACATCGCTGTAAGTTTGGAGGAACTCGAAATTTTAATTTGGATTAGGTAAATTTAACCTATGACGACGGTACTTCCGCATTCAGCTGCTCAGCCTGCACGGGACACGCAATGCATGGATGCGATCGTGCGTTATGAAGAACGTACCGTCGCCTTGATGCGCTGGTCACAAAAGAAGAACGCGGGCCCCGCGTTGACAAGCAACCCGCATCCCATTGAAGGGCCACGCGAGAAAAAATCTCCGACAGCGCCTCTCTAGCCTACTCCCCGCCCCAACCCGGCGGTGACTAGGGCACTAACCTCACCTCGCCCGTTCACGGCCTAGGGCCCATCGGGCGTCCGGCCGGCGCAAAACCCACGCGCAGCGAACGGGTAATGGCGCGCACGCAATTGGGCGGCACCTCACCGATCGTGGTGACCTTGTGGCCGTTCACCTCGGTGGAAAGGGCCGTGGAAGAACCCATGTTGGTCATTAATGACGCTGCGGGGTCGGCGCGGCGGGAAGAGGGCACCGCAGAGGGCGGCTCGACGAATACCGACACCGAGGCCAGCCCGTCACTGAACACCAGATGGGTGACTGACTTACGCCCGTCACCCAGGAACTGCGTCGAGTTGCCGATCAGCCGAAACCCGGCCGGCAATTCGGAGGCGTCCCAGGTCGTGTCAGCAGCCGGATTGGGCGCCGCCCCGCTTGCCTCCGTGTGGCGCAGCAGACGGTACTGGCGCGTGGCCGGTGCGGGCTGGAGCGCCGAATCGGGAATGTGCGCGGGAAGTGTCAGTTCGGTAAACACCAGTTGCTCGACCACCTGGCCGGCAACCGTGTGCGATTCGGTCTTGAGTGGCATGGCGCTGGAGGAATCGATCCACACGCGGTAGCCGTAGCGCAGGTCATCCTGCGGCTCGACCGCGATCACGCGCGTCTCGCGGCCCGAGATCCGGGTGGGCAATTCCTCGCTCATGCGATAGAGCTGTTCGGAGGCACTGTCCAGTCCTGCCAATCCGGAAAGCAACAACCCGCCTTTCGGGCCGCCTTCGACCAACACTACTTGCTGGTCCGGAAAATAGGCGCGCAGTTCCCCATCGCGCTGCACCGCCTCGCGTCGGGAACCGTCCAGTGAGACGACCCGTTCGGCGAAATCACCGTTCTCGGCGCGGTGCACGATCTTCATCGTTTCCGTGCGCCCGTCATGCTCGTGCACGAAGGTGCCCTGATAGTTACGGGTGGCCAGAACGTGTTCCATGCGCTCGAGGAGACCCCGGGCGTCCTCGGCAAAAGCAGAGAGGCTGGCGGCCAGCGCTGCAGCCGCGAAAAAGAGGGTGTTGCTAGCGCCCGCCATCGGCGACAAGAATGTTCGGCGCCGGTTCTACAAGTTGATTACCGACCAGCACCGACAACAGGCTCCCGCGCGCGAGCGATGAGGGGACCTCGCTGTGCGCGATCACGTAGTCAGCGAGCGATGCCGGCACGGCACCGCTGTTCTCGCCAGTCAGCGGGGGAACCACATAGCTGAACATTTCGTGGCTGGGATTGGCGGCGGCCGCATTGCTTAGCCGCAGGCTAACGCCCGAGCCAAAGGCCGCCTGCGTAGTGCTCGGTGGCGTCGCGCGCGTCACGACCGGCGCCGCGGCCGCGCTCACCACCTGATCCTGCACCGGCAAATCATTACGCAGCAGCAACAGCGCCGCGCCCGCCACGCCTGCCGCAACCACGGAGCCGAGCGCCGCGCCGCGCAATGCGCGACGGACCCCCGTGACGGCCGGAGCACCGGCCAGTGCCGCGCTCACGCGACGCGCAAAATCGGGGCGCACCTGCGCCAGGGGCTCGGCCCGCAATACCGCTCCGATCACCGCATATCGCGACCAGGTCGCCCGCAGCTGCTCATCACGTGCCAGCCGGCGCGAAAGCAATTCACACTCGGCGGCGGGAAGTTCGCCGTCGAACATCGCCGATAGCTGACTGGCTCGTTCAATTTCGTTCACAACATCTCCTGCGTGCGGCCCAGGCCGCCGTCAAAAACTTCGCGTAACCGGCCATCGATCGCTTCCCGGGCACGGAAGATGCGCGAGCGCACCGTGCCGACCGGGCATTGCATCGTGGCGGCAATCTCCTCGTAGCTCAGACCCTCGAGTTCACGCAACACGATCGCGGTGCGCAGATCGTCGGGCAGCGCTCCGATGGCCGCATGCACGATGTCGCGGATCTCCTCGCTCAGTGCCAGCCCCTCGGGCGTGTCCGGATCCTTGAGCCGTCCGCTCATGTCCGCGCCCTCCTCGTGGCTGTGGGCGTCGATTTCATAGGCCACCATATTCCGCTCGCGCGAGACCAGCGCATTCTTGGCGGTGTTGATGGCGATCCGGTACAGCCAGGTATAGAACGCGCTGTCGCCGCGGAACTGGGGCAGCGCGCGATAGGCCTTGATGAATGCTTCCTGGGCAACATCTTCCGCATCCGCGGGATTGCGTACGTAACGCATCACCAACTTGACGACCTTGTGCTGGTACTTGAGCACCAGCAGGTCATAGGCCGCCCGCTCGCCGGCTTGTACGCGCCGCACCAGGCTCAGGTCGCCGTTCTCCACGCTCATCTCCGTAAGCGCCGGAGACCGGATCGTCGCAGCGCTGGCGAGCAAGTGGTCAGACCCGGAAGGCATGGGAAAGTTCGCCACGGTGGTGGGCATCTGCGCGGCTCACTTGCAGTCTTTGGCGCCATCGCCGGTCAGTCTAACAGCACGCCCGGCGAGCGGATTTACAGCGCGCTGAAAGGGACCTGCGGGAGGAAAAAATGCCATCGTGCCTTTGAGTCGGCCCTCACCGGTCGGTTCCACGTTTGGAGCACCAAGGAAGAAATTTTGAGCGCCACACCACCCGGGAAGGGCAAAATGTGAGGCGGCGCTCCTTCCAGCCGAGCCGCCGGTATACATAAGCCTGCCGGAACGCTGTGCCCGGCCCGAGCCGGATGTCCCTGCTAACTCAGGCAACGGACTTCCGCCAGTTGCGCAACCAGCGCGGCCATCGAGGGATCGGGGGGGGTTCCTGCGCCCAAAAGGTAGCCGGCAATCTGCGGATCGGGCAACTCGAGAAACCGGCCGAAAAGAGCTCTCTGCTCGCTGGTGGCGGTGGGGTAATGCCGCTCGAGCCAGCCCTCAAGGATCAGGTCCAGTTCCTTCATGCCCCGCCGGCTCCGCCAGACCAGATGCCCGGGCGGTTGCTCGTTCAATGCTGGCGCTCAAGCATCATGCGCTTGATGTCGGCGATCGCACGCGCCGGATTGAGGTCCTTCGGGCACACTTCGGTGCAATTCATGATGGTATGGCACCGGTACAGCCGGAATGGATCATTGAGCTCATCGAGCCTCTCCCCGGCGGCCTCATCGCGCGAATCCACGATCCAGCGGTAGGCGGCCAGGAGCGCTGCGGGCCCCAGGTAGCGTTCGCCGTTCCACCAGTAGCTCGGGCAGGCGGTCGAGCAGCACGCACACAGGATGCAGGCCGCGGGGCGGTCGATCTTTTCCTGATCCGCTTTGGACTGGAGCCGTTCGCGGTCGGGGGGTGGGGGAGTCCGGGTCTGGAGCCAGGGTTTGACGGCCGCGTACTGGGCGTAGAAGTTGCTTAAGTCCGCCACCAGGTCCTTGACGACCGGCAGGTGCGGCAGGGGGTAGATGCGAACATCGCCCTTGCCCAGGTCCGCGCAGGACTGCGTGCAGGCCAGTGTATTGACCCCGTTGATGTTCATCGCGCACGAGCCACAGATGCCCTCGCGGCAGGAGCGGCGCAACGACAGGGTGGCATCGACCTCGTTTTTGATCTTGAGCAGCGCGTCGAGCACCATCGGGCCGCAGTTGGCCATGTCCAGTTCATAGCTGTCGATTCGGGGGTTCTCCGCGCTCGCCGGATCGTACCGATAGACCCGGAAGGTCCGCACCCGTTGGGCCCCCTGCGGCGCCGGATAGTTCTTTCCGGCGCGCGCATCGATGCGGGAGTTGGGGGGTAGTTTGAAATTGGCCATCTTTGTAATACCGGACCCTCAGTACGAACGTGCCTGCGGCGGCATGCTGGCGACCTCATCGGTCATGGTCTTGAGCTGCACTGCACGATAGTCGATACGCACCTTCCCGTCCTCGTCCACCCAGCACAAGGAATGCTTCATCCACTGGGTGTCATCGCGCTTGGGGAAGTCCTCACGCGCATGTGCACCGCGGCTCTCCGTGCGGTTGGCCGCCGATTGGACCGTGGCCATGGCCTGTAGCAGCAGGTTCTGCAGTTCCATGGTCTCGATCAGGTCCGTGTTCCAGATCATTCCCCGATCGCTCACGCGCACCTCGGCGAACGAGTCCAGGGTGCGAGCCAGCGCCTTGCACCCCGCGGCGAGGGTCTCCCCGGTCCGAAACACGGCGACATCCGATTGCATGGTGCGCTGCATTTCGAGCCGGATCTCGGCCGTAGGGCGGGAACCGTTCGCGTTGCGGAGCCGATCAATCCGCGCCACCGCGACATCCCCGGCCTGGGATGCCAGGGGTTTCTGGGCCGCGCCGGGCTGCAAGGTCGAGGCGCAGTGCCGCGCCGCCTCGCGCCCGAAGATCACCAGATCGAGCAGTGAATTGGAGCCCAGGCGGTTCGCCCCGTGCACCGAGACGCAGGCCGCTTCACCCACGCTCATCAGCCCCGGCACGACCTTCTCGGCATTGTCCGATCGCGTGATCACCTCGCCACGGACATTACAGGGCACCCCGCCCATGTTGTAGTGGACTGTAGGCAGCACCGGGATGGGCACCTTGGTGACATCCACGTTGGCAAAGATGCGCGCGGTGTCCTGGATGCCCGGAAGGCGCTCGTGGATGACCTGCGGGCCCAGGTGCTCCAGGTGCAGGTGGATATGGTCGCGCTGCTCACCGACCCCCCGACCCTCGCGGATCTCTATGGTCATGGCGCGGCTCACGACATCCCGCGAGGCTAAGTCCTTCGCGTTGGGGGCGTAGCGTTCCATAAACCGCTCCCCGGTGGCGTTGGTCAGGTAACCGCCCTCCCCGCGCGAGCCCTCGGTGATCAGGCAGCCCGACCCGTAGATGCCGGTCGGGTGGAACTGCACGAACTCCATGTCCTGCATGGGCAGGCCCGCCCGCAGCGCCATTCCGCCACCGTCCCCCGTGCAGGTGTGCGCCGAGGTGCAGGAAAACCAGGCGCGCCCATATCCGCCGGTCGCCAGGATCGTGGTCTGGGCACGAAACCGGTGCACGGTGCCGGTGGCCAGATCGATGGCCACGACTCCCCGGCACGCGCCCTCTTCCATGATCAGGTCGACGGCGAAGTATTCGATGTAGAACTGCGCGGCCGCCCTCAAGGACTGCTGGTACAGGGTATGCAGCATCGCGTGTCCGGTGCGATCCGCCGCCGCGCAGGTCCGCTGCGCCACGCCCTTGCCAAAGTGGGTGGTCATGCCCCCGAACGGGCGCTGGTAGATCAGACCCGCCTCGGTGCGCGAGAAGGGTACGCCGTAATGCTCAAGCTCGATGACCGCGGCGGCGGCCTGCTTGCACATGAACTCGATCGCGTCCTGATCCCCCAGCCAATCCGATCCCTTGACCGTGTCATACATGTGCCAGCGCCAGTCATCTTCGCCCATGTTGCCGAGTGCCGCGGAAATGCCCCCCTGGGCGGCCACGGTATGGCTTCGGGTTGGAAAGACCTTGGTGATGCAGGCGGTCGTCAGCCCGGCTTCGGCCAGTCCCAGCGTGGCGCGCAGGCCCGCCCCTCCCGCTCCGACGACCAGCACGTCATGCGTGTGATCGACAAACTGATAAGCCTTCACGTGGCGACCCGCAGTGCCGCGCGCAGCAGCGCGTAGAGGCCTCCGGCCAGCAAAATAAGATGTGCCGCGCTGTTGAACATCAACGTGGCGAGCTTGAGGGGCGGCGCGTGCACGTAATCCTCGATGACGACCTGCACCCCCAGGTGCGAATGCCAGCACATGGCCAGCAGGAGCAATGCGAGCCACACCGCATTCCAGCCGCTGGTGATCCAGATCGAAACCGCGGCGAAATCGTTGAGCGGCAGGCCCACCAGGGCCACCGCAAACCAGACCGTCAGGGGTACCAGCATCAGGGCCGACACGCGCTGCGCCCACCAGTGGCCCACGCCCTTCCCGGCCGCGCCGTGACCGATCACGACCCCCAGGGCCGAGCGCAGGCTCAAGGGGCACCCGCGCGAGGGCAGAACAGGAAGTACGCCAGTGCAAGGAATCCGACCAGCGCCACGATGACCACGATGCGCGCGGTTCGCCGCACCTGGAGCCTCTCGAGACCAAAGCCCGCGTCCCAGGCGAGGTGGCGCACTCCGTTGACGAAGTGATAGCAGTAAGCGGCGAGCCACGAGAGCAGCAACACGCGAAATAGCCCGCTGCCCAGCAGTGCGCTGGCGCGCGCGTACTCACTTTCTCCCGCTGCGATACTTGCCAGCCAGAAGACCAGCGCACAAAGGCCCATCGACACCCATACCCCGGTGATCCGGTGCAGGATGGACAGCATCAGCGTGTGCACGAATCGGTACACCGACAGGTGCGGTGACAACGGTCGCGCGCTCATCGCTTGATGCCCCGCGTCATCAAAAATCGATACAGCGGCCGGCGCGTTCCCAATCGCCGAAACGCGTCGGGTCAGGGGCGGGACGGCCCCCGATCTGGGGGTAAGCACCCGTTTCGGGGCGCTCTGCCGTGGATGCCGGCTCGGCGGTCACCGCTTCGGGAGGAGCTTCCCCGGCGGTGCTGGGGCTGGGAACGGGTGGAACCGGCATGGCGCGCGAGTGTGCCAGAATCGCCCCATGACGACCACCGGATTTGCGCCACGCGGCAACGCCCGCTCGTGCCTAAGCCATGATAAATGAGCCTCCTGTCGACGCGAGGCCGGCCTTCGGCCTGCTGCAGTTCGCCGGCGCGGACGTGCGAAAGTTTCTCCAGGGCCAGCTCTCGAATGACATGGCCCTCCTCGGCGCCGAAAAAATCGTTCTCGCCGGCTACCACAACCCGCAGGGCCGCGTGCTCGCCTTGCTCCGTCTGCTCGCCCCCGCCCCCGATCAAGTCATCGCGCTGTTGCCCGCGGAACTTGCCGGGCCCACGATGAGCGGGCTGCAAAAATTCGTGCTGCGCGCCAAGGTGGCGATCCGCCAGGAAACTTCGCCCACGACGATCAGCGCCATGGCGCGCCAGTGGCCGGCCCTCGCACCGCTCCTCGCCCCCACGGCTCACGCCCTAAACATCGCGGCAGGAATTCCCCAGGTGTACGGGGCGACCAGCGGGATGTTCGTGGCGCAGATGCTCAATCTCGATTGCGTGGAGGCGATCTCCTTCAGCAAGGGCTGTTACACGGGACAGGAAATCATTGCCCGCGCCCACTACCGCGGCCGCATCAAGCGCCGCATGCAGCGCTTTGTGAGCGAAGAGGCTACCGCGCTTAATCCGGGCGCGGCCGTGACGCTGAGCGATGGGCGGGCGGCGCAGATCGTAGATGCCGTGAGTCGTGCGGATGGCCGAAGCGAATTTCTGGCCGTCGCCACCTTCCCCCCGCCCTCGGCCCCAGCCGACGGCGCAGCTGCCGCCCCGGCGCCGGCCCCTGCCGCGGCGCTTTCCTGCCGCGCGCTTCCGCTCCCTTATCCGCTTCCGGACTAGACATGGATCCTCAATTCTGGCGCGAGCGGTGGCAAAACGGCGAGATCGGCTTCCACCAGCCGCAGGTCAACGTCGATCTGCGCGCGCTGTGGCCGCGCCTGCATTGCCCGCCCGGCGCCCCGGTGTTCGTTCCGCTGTGTGGCAAGAGTCCCGACCTGGTCTGGCTTCGCTCCCGGGGCCACGAGGTGATCGGCATTGAACTCTCCGAGCTCGCGGTCGCCTCATTCTTTGCCGAACAACAATTGCATCCGACCCGCGAGAGCCTCGGTCCGCTGCAATGCTGGCGCGCGGAGGGCTATGAGCTGTACGTCGGGGATTTTTTCGACCTCGGCGCCGATCAAATCAAGGGGGTGCAGGCCCTCTACGATCGCGCCGCGCTCATCGCGCTCCCCGCACCGCTTCGCGAACGCTATGCACGGCATCTGGGCACCATATTACCCACGGGTTGCAAGGTGCTGCTGCTCACGATGGATTATCCCCAGGAGCAGATGGCGGGACCTCCGTTTGCGGTCGCCCAGAGTGAGGTATACGCACTTTTTTCCGCTGATTTTTCCGTCCGAATGCTCGCCACGCGCGACGCGCTGCTCGAGGAGCCGCGATTCCAGAAACGAGGCCTGCAGGAGCGGCGGGAGCAGGCCTACCTGCTCGAACGCATATGAAACTCTATTCAGGACCGCTAAGCATGTTCGGCGCCAAGGCGGAGATTGCCCTGCGGGAAAAGGGCCGGTTGTTCGAGCTGGAGATGGTGGCCTTTGACCGCGAGCGCGGATACCACCCGAAACATCCGGAAGTGTTGCGGGTCAATCCCAAGCGACAGGTGCCGGTGCTGATCGATGAGAGCGTGGAGATCTTCGATTCCACGCAAATCTTCGAATACCTGGAGGACCGCTGGCCGGAACCCCCGCTGTGGCCGCGCGCGCCCGCCGAGCGAGCCAAAGCGCGCGCACTTGAACACTGCTCGGATGAAGTGTTCTTCCCGAACGTGATTAGGCTGATGGGCCTTCGCGCGGATCCGGATCCCACCGACGCGCCTGAATGGATCCTGGCCCGAACCGGCATCGAGAACTATTACGCCCACACCGAGCTTGGCCTGGAGGGCCGATCCTACCTCGCCGGTGACTACAGCTACGCCGACATTGCCTTCTACATGGCGCAGTTCTTCGCTGCCCGGCACACGGTGCCGATCGGCGCGGAACATACCAGGCTTCTGGCGTGGCGCACGCGCGTCGCGGAACGGCCAGCGGTACGACAAGTGATCGAGGCGATGGCCGCATACCTGCGCAGCATCGGGCGGCCGGTCCCGGATTTCGCATAACCTTTGATGGCACTGAGCATCGCCCACCCGTTCGGCCGCCCTTAACGCCCGCGGGCCGGGTACCGTCCGCGCCACGACGCGCCGTCAAGATCGAGCTCGAGCTCAGTGAAAGCTCAATGGGCAGGCGGAATGGCCGCGATAAGCACCGCGTTGGTGCCGCCGAATGCGAAGGAATTGGACATGACCGCCCGCATGGCGATGCCGGTGCGCGCCTTTCCCGATACGTAATCCAAGTCGCAATCGGGATCTTCAGCATCTAAATGCATGGTGGGCGGAACGATGCCGCGCGTCATACTGGCCACTGAAATTACGAATTCCAGAGCGCCCGCGGCCCCCAGCAGGTGTCCATGCATCGACTTTGTCGAACTGACGGGGATCGTAAATGACCGCGCGCCGAATACGTCCTTGATCGCCGCTGTCTCTATCGCATCGTTTTGCCTCGTGGCCGTGCCGTGCGCATTAATGTAGTCAATGCCGTCGGCCCCAAGGTTCGCAGAGGCAAGCGCCGCGCGCATGGCGCTGGCTTGCCCTTGTACGGTCGGCCGGGTGATGTGCGTGACGTCTGAGGTCAGACCATACCCGGTAAGCTCGGCCAGTATTGCGGCTCCCCGTGCCTGCGCGTGGCCCCAGTCTTCGAGCACTAGGAAGGCTGCGCCCTCACCGATGACAAGACCGGTGCGATTTTTGGAAAAAGGCCTGCACGAGGCGGACGGGTTCCCGGGATCGGTGTCGGCGAGCGTGCGCATTGCTTCCCAGGCACGCAAGATCCCGAAATTCAGTGGAGCCTCGGCCCCGCCGGCGACCATGAGGTCCACGTCCCCTGACTCTATTCGCCGCGCCGCTTCGCCCAGTGCGACCGCCGAGGAGGAGCACGCTGTAGAGTAGGTGAGATTTGGGCCCGTCAGGTTGTAATCAATGCCAATCCAAGCCGCCGGGGCATTGCACATGGCGGCCACTATATTGAGCGGATATACGCGCTCGGGCTCCTGGGCGCCATACAGATTGTAGTAGGCCACGTCGGTGGTCCCGACGCCTCCCATGCTGGTACCCACAGATACTCCGCAACGCTCAGCACGCTCCGAACTGAAATCGATCTTGGCCTGACCTATGGCCTGAGCGGCAGCGACCAAGGCCAGTTGGCTCACGCGATCGAGCATGCGAAGCCTCACCCCATCGAAGTGCTCAGAGGCGTCAAAGTCCACGGGCGCACCAATCGGTGAGCGAAGCCGTTCATGGCGAGGGACGGTAAGCCTGCGGACGCCCGAGTGGCCTGCGAGCAGGTGAGCCACTAATTCCTCGACGCCGTTGCCTATCGGAGAAAGAACACCCAGCCCGGTGACAGCCACCCGTCGTTTCAAGCTCACGCACCCACGGTCATTTAGGCCCCGTCCCCGCCTGTTTCGAGGCGAGTAACCCGTCGATATAGCCCACCACGTCACTCACGGTAACGAAATTCATCGGACTGTCGTCGACGATGTGGAGTCGGAAATGATCTTCAATTTTGAACATTAATTCGAGGATGGCCAATGAATCGAGCCCCAACGTACTCAGGGCGGCATCAGGCGCGAGCTGGTCTCTCTTTAGGGGATAGTCTTTCATCAACATATCCTGAAGTGATTCCAGGGTACTCATAGGCTATTCTCGATTGGGGAGGATAGAGGAAACGGCGCCCGCGCCTTTCCTGCCAGTCGTGCTGCCGTGGTGAGCGCTTGCGGCCAGTGTCGAAGCCCTCGCCCGAAGGACGCAGCGGTCGGCGAGCACATCGTAATGTGAGCGTAGAGCGACGCGATCCGCAAGCGGGGCATGAACGATTTCCGCCACGCTTGTGCATAGGCATGCTGCGCTTCGCGCAGGCCGCGCGCGTCGGTCAAGGAATCGACATGAGGCGCAAGGCACTCAACCAACAGCTTCGAGGATTGCAATGCCATGCTGATGCCCTCGCCTATCAGCGGATGGCTTTCACCGCAGGCGTTACCGACCGGGAACACGCCAGGGATCTTTTGCGCACGTACGCCGGGGCGCAGCGGACCCACCGTTAGCCAGGCCCCCTCGCGCTGGGCGCTACGGAGTGCGTCCCGGATGCCTCGGCACGATTCCCTCAGGTGAGCTTCAACCGCAAGCCCTGCGCTCACGCCAGGATTTCGCTCGCGCAGCGCACGCAGGACATCGCGGCGCAAGCACAGCGCCACTGTCGTTCGTTCGGCGTTCGCCACGACCATACCTCCATAACCCCCCGGCAATGAGATGACCGGAAGAAACCCCGACCCGAGCGCGGATCCGTAGAAACTCGCCTTGAACGCAAATAGGTCGGAGGGTCGATGCCGCGCTTTGGGAATATTATTGACCTGCCCTGCCAGCTCCAATCGAGGCCCGGGCTCCCAGGAGCCATGCGCGTCGATGATCACGGGCGCGGATAGCCAAGTATGGCGCTCGGGCGCTGTGCGCGAAACTCCAGGGTCCCTGGTTTCGATCTGACAGTGAAAATCCCCCAGCCGCCCGCACACTTTGCGCACCCTTGCCGGTTGTAAAATACGTACCCCGAGCGCAGCAGCTCGCGTGAGCAGCAGGCTGTCGAAGACATCGCGTCCCAAAGCCCGCCCGTACTGATCGGCGCTTTCGGTGCCAGGCGGCATTGGCGCTGTAAGTGTGGCGCCGGAGCGCATCCACCCAACGTGCCTAAGCTCCGCGCCGGCAAGCCGGCGGACCGCCTGACCCACCCCAAGTTCATCGAGTATCGGGAAATTGCTAACTGCGATGCATTCGCCGCAGACCTTCTGCCGGGGATACGAGTTTTGCTCCACCATCGTCACCCTCCAGCCGGCCTGAGCCAAGAGGATTGCGGCCGAGGCGCCGGCCGGGCCTGCACCGATCACCACGGCGCCGCTCGGCTGCGCAATCGGACTTCTAGGGCCGGCCGACACTGTTGCGAATCGCCGTGAAGCAATGGCTAAAGGGCAGCGCTTGGTATTCCTGGCATGACCAGTTCGCACCGCCGCTAGGCCAGAGCGCCGTCAACTCTCGCTGGCTGAATCCCGCTCTGACACTGGACACGGCATCTTCCCGCGTTACGCGATTCGCCCCCAGCAGGCCAACTAGCCCACTGCCAACCCGCGCTAGCGCACTGCGCCGAGGCTCGCACGCCACAAAAGCTTCGGCGTTCGAGGCCACCGCACGCATGACCAGAGCAAGTGCGTCCGCCGGGAAATGATGCAGAAAAAGGGTTGTAATACATAAGTCAAACGGGCTTGGATTGCACGCAACCGCCCAATCAAGCGCATCTGTACGTAAAACCGTCACAGTCCAGCCAAGCGTTGCAAAACCTGCGCGAGTCTCGGCGTTAAGCAAATCGTGACGATCCAGCAGTGTGAGGGCCACCCCAGGCCAGGCAGGCTGCAACGCTTGCGCTACTCGCAACATCAAGGTGCCGTCCCCGGCCCCGAGTTCCAAGATCCGCCGAGGCGGCACCCCCAGCCCTAAACCCTCAATGGCGTGCCGCAGAATCGAGACCGAACGCATGACGCGATGGATACGCCTCAGATCGCGACGTGAGCGCGCGGCATGCGGATCAGTGGGCGCTAAATTGTCGAGCAGTTCGGGCACCACCACTCTTACTGCAGCGGGCATGGCTTTTGCCTATTCGACCGCAAGCAAGGCTCCGTGGCAGGCAAAGCCCGCCCCGAACGAGGACATCCACCACCACCCGCCCGGCGCTGAGTCGGCAAGGGCTGCGGCCAATACGAAATACAAGAACGCGCTACTGAGGTTTCCATATTGGCGCAAGGCCTCTCGGCTGTAACGCAACTCGTCGGAATGCAGCTCAAATTTATCCGCTAGTGCGAGCAGCACGTCGCGTCCCCCTGCGTGAAAGATCCAGGTCTTTATTTCGTTGCGATCGACACCCGCCCGATTCAAGGCGTCAGTCATTACGCGCTCGGCATGCTCGGCGGCCAATCGCGGCACTTGGCGGGTCAGGACGTTGCGCAGCAGGCCTGCCCGGTGTTCAAAACGCAGCGCCTCGCGTTCGGCCGGGTTGGTCAGGGAAACTGTTTGGCGCCACTCGACCCTGCGTCGATCGGGCGGCGGACGGGATGACAGTACCGCAGCGCCCGCCCCGTCGCCGAACAGGCAGGCACTGATCAGCACACCGGGGTCATCATCCAGATACATGGCGGCACTGCAGACCTCGACGCAGATCGACAGAACGTGATCGCATTGCTGGGCGCCCAGCAAGGCGCTTGCCACTTGCCAGTTGGGCAGAGCACCGGCGCAGCCTTGGCCGACCAGATCAAAAGTGAGCACGTCCCCCCGCAACCCCAGTCCTTCCGCGACATAGCCGCTCAGTCCTGGGCACAAATAGCCGGTACAGGTAGTGACGATCACCGCTTCGATAGCCTGTGGCGAAAGGGCGGCGCCCTGCAGAGCGCGTCTCGCAGCTTCGGTAGCCAAGCGCGGCGCATGCGTGGCAAACCGTTGCTGCAGCGTATCGGCGTCAATTGCAAATATTTCATTTAGCGATGAAACCGCCAGCCAACGTTCTTCGATCCCGTTGTCCCGACCGAGCACGGCTTTTGCCACCGCATGAGAACGCGGGCTCAATCGTTCAAACCACTCGGATCGGCCAAATGCCTCCCAGCAGTCGCTCTTGCTGTAGCGCCTTTCGGGAAGAGCCGTGTCAATCGAGTGTAAAAACATTAGCCTTTCTCTTAGCGCATACCTTAAGGACAAAGTCTTGGCCGCCCAGCGAAGATATGGAGTGCGCCCGGGGTACTGCGAGCCATGGGCGCAGTGCCCTGTATAACTGCTCCGAGGCTCTGTTGCTATCAGGAATCTGCGCTTCAACGCGCTATAACCGAACCAGGAGGCGGGCGGGGTAAACCCTCGGTAGCGAACGAGAGGTGTTGTGGGTCTCCTCCTACGAGCGAGCCATGGCAGTACTTCCGCAAGCGCCTCAACACTAGTCGCCGACATCGGCAAGCGCGGCGCTGGGTCCCATCAGCTACTCTTCGGATGGCCTGCCCGAGGCCTTACAGCGGCATACGCGAGAGGCGAAGCGTCGCTAGCCGTTGGCTGCTTTGAGCACTCGGGTGGGCTGTGAGATTCCGTAGCCCTGTGCGTAGTCGATCCCGATGCTGGTGAGCATCTGGATGATCTCGGCGTTCTCGGCAAACTCCGCGATGGTTTGTTTGCCGGTCAGGTGGCCGATTTCGTTGATCGAGCGCACCATTTCCCGATCGATCGGATCATGCAATATTTCGCGCACGAAACTGC
The DNA here is from genome assembly GCA_963717335.1 of uncultured Gammaproteobacteria bacterium. GTDB lineage: Bacteria > Pseudomonadota > Gammaproteobacteria > Steroidobacterales > Steroidobacteraceae > FEN-1191. The sequence goes on from CAVQVZ010000001.1 coordinate 211,261, forward strand.
CATCGATTTTCAGGAAATCAACAGGGAAGTGTTTGAGGTATCCGAATGAGGACAGGCCGGTCCCAAAGTCATCGAGCGCGAACTTGCAGCCCAGCTCTTTGAGCGCCTGAATGAAGCGATTGGCCTGCGAGAAGCTCGCCACCGCCGCGGTTTCGGTGATCTCGAAGCAGATCTTGCTGGCATCGAGACCACTCTTCTGGAATTGGTCGATGACGAAGGGCAGAAACTTGTCATCGCCCAGGCTCTGCCCGGACAGGTTGATTGAACAAAGCGCCAGCCGCTCGCGCTCGTCGGCCTCCGAGACCAGCCAGCGGAACGCGTTTTCGATCACCCAGCGATCAATGTTCGGCGTGATTCCGTAACGCTCGGCGGCGACGATGAAATTATCCGGCGAGATGATGCGCCCGGCCTCATCGCGCATCCTCAGCAGCAGTTCGTAGTGGGCGCCGGTCACCGGCTTCTGGAGCGGCAGGATCGTCATTCGGAACAGCTCAAAGCGCCCTTCCTCGAGCGCCGCGTTGATGCGCGCGGCCCACTGCATCTCGCGCCTGCGGCGCATGAGTTCGATGTCGTTGTCGGCGAAACTGTGGACGCGATTGCGCCCCTGTTCCTTCGCCGACTGGCAGGCGCTGTCAGCCGCGGAGATGATCGAGGCCACATCTTCGCTTTCGGCGGTCAGCGGCACCACCCCGATGCTGGCGCCGAGCCGGAATACCCGCTCCTCCCAGTTGAAGCGGAAGTTGCGCACCGCCTCGCGAAGCGTTTCGGCCATGCGCATCGCCTCATCCAGGGAGCAGCTCTCCAGCAGGATGCCGAACTCATCGCCCCCGAGGCGCGAAAGCGTATCGCGCCAGCGGACCTTGGACTTGAGAAGCGCGCCCACCTGCCCCAGCAGTGCATCCCCGGCGCTGTGGCCGCAACTGTCGTTGACGATCTTGAACTGGTCGATGTCCAGGTAGCACAGCGCGTAGGAGGACTCCCGGGCCTTGGCGCTCTTGAGCGCGCGTTCCAGGCGGTTTTCGAATTCACGCCGGTTGACGAGCCCGGTCAAAAGATCGTGGCTCGCGTGGTAGCTCAGGCGCCGGTTGAGTTCGCGCGACTCGCTGACGTCATGGAACACCAGCACGCCCCCGGCCGTCCGCCCGGCGCCGTCGCGAATCGGAGCGGCGGTGCTGTCCACGTACAGTTCGTTGCCGTCGCGCCGGATCAGCAGCATCGGGCGCACCGACTTGATGGCGCGCGCCCGGCGTATGGCGACCGTCAACGGATTTTCGAGCGGCTCGCAGGTTTCCTCGTGGAACGCCCGGAAGATGTCCTCGACCGGTTTGCCCATCGCATCTTCCAGTCGCCAGCCGGTCAGATCCTCGGCCACTGGGTTGATGTAGTCGATGACCGAGGCGGCATTGGTGGTCACCACCCCATCGCCGATCGATTGCAGAGTGATCTGCGCGCTTTCCTTCTCGCGAAACAGCGCCTCCTCGTAGAGCTTGCGCTCGGTCACGTCCAGCTCGACGCCCACCAGTCGCAGCAGGCGCCCGTGCGGGTCGACCGTGGCCTTGGCGCGGCTTGAGACCCAGCGCCACTCACCGCTCCGGTGCTGCATGCGGTGGACGCTTTCGAACATCGCGGTCTTGCCCGCGACGTGGTCACGAATCGCGTTCTGGACGCGCACCGAGTCCTCGGCATGCACGAGCGTTCGCCAGTCGAAGTTGCGCTGCAGCTCCACGGTGTCGTAGCCGAGCATGATGCGCCAGCGGGGGAAAAATAGGTTTCCTGCGCCTCCACGTCAAAGTCCCACAATCCATCGTTGGCGGCGAGTTCGCCCAGCTCGGTGCGCGCCTCGAGCCGCTCCAGCGACAAACTCAGGCGCACCCGCTCCAGGCCCGCGGCCAGGCTGCTGCCCAGGAGCTTGAGCAACAGCTGCAGGTTGACATCGAAATTCGTACGCGGCAGGCCAAAACCCAATCCGAGCAGGCCTGCCGGCTTGTTGCGAATCCGAAAGGAAACCAGAAGCGCTGAGCCCATCGACAATTCGGACAGGAGCCCTGCGTCATTGGCCTGCTCGCGTCGCGGGGCCGCCGTGTCGCGGAACTCGGTCATGCGCAGGTGCTCGTTGCGCGCGGCGAGGTAAGGCAGGCGGTTGAGCGTCACGCCCCGAAGGGCTTCGGGGTGCACCTGAGCGAACGCGCCCCCGGCGACCATCACCGATTCGATATGGGTGCCGGTGGCGTCGAAGAACGCGCTGAACGCCGCATCGGCCGAGGCGGCTTCCCGCAGGATCGCCAGGCTCCGGCGAATCGATTCATCGGCGCTCGCGCGCTGCAGGTTCTGGAAATCGACCGCAATCTTGGTGCAGGCCACATCCAGGCCCGGCGGCGGTCGCTCCGCACGCCCGGTCCAGAATTGGGGCGCGAGCACATCGGAGGCTGTGTAATCGCCACTTGCTGCGGCCGGCGGCAGGTTGCTCATGAGCACTGGATTCTCCCACACTGCCGCAAGAAGGCAAGCCAAGTGCGGAGAACTATGGACAATTCATTGCCTTCCCGCACGGCGGGCGAGCGCCTCGCTGGCCACCCTGAAGGCCTGGTGCAACCGCGATGCCAGCTCGCTCTGGGCCCGCTCGATGCCGCTCGCATCGGTGCCCCGGGCCACGCTCATCGGCGGGCCGATGGCGATCGCAATGCGAGAGCCGGGCCAGGGCAGGACGAACTTGTCCCAGTGAATGAGCCACGCTCGCGTTGCCGCGTAGCTCAAGGGCAGCATTGGCCGGCCGGACATCTGCGCCAGCATGATGGCGCCGGGTTTGCACACGAAACGGGGCCCACGCGGACCGTCGGGATTGAGTACCGGGGAGACTTTCTCGCGCATCAGCGCCTGGAAATATTCCTTCATCGCCATGGCGCCGGTGCGGGTCGAGGAGCCGCGGATCACATGACCACCCAGGCGACGCATGATCATGGCGCCTAACTCGCCATCCGCCGAGGGGCTGATCAGAAAGCCCGTGCGCAGGGCGCGATCCTTCTGCTGCAACAACAGGTAGCGCGCGCAGAACAGATGGTGTTGGTGCCAGTACACCGGCAGGAACGAGGGGTAGCGCGCCAGGACCGCCTCCAGATGCTCGGCGCCTTCCACCACCACGATCCGGCAGCTCCACCACCAAGCCCTCACCAATCCGGCCGCCAGCGGCGAGGCGATTCGGTACAGCACGCGACGTGCAAGGCTCAGGCGCTGACCGGAGATTGACACCTGGCCGTACAGCCCACCGCGCAGGCCACCATCGCCCGGAGGCGCCGGATCACTCATACCTTAAGCGCGGCGGTCGCGGCAACCGCCTCAAGAAGCAAGCGCTCCACGGGACGTTCGGTGATCAGGCGAGCAATCAGGCGAGGCGCGATCCGCGGCGCGCGGGCGTGCCAATACCGGCCGCGAAATTCCACCCGCCGGCCGCGCACGCGGATGGAAGCAAGTTCGGCCCAGCTGGCGCCGGCGGCCTTGAGCGTCGCCTCTTTCTTGGTCCAGATCGAAAGCCCCGCGCGCGCCGAACGCGCCGCGGCGACGTTCCTCGCCGTCAAAAACCATTCGCCAGCTCGGCAGTTGCGCGCGCGGAACGATAGGTTCGATATCGACGCCGATCGCACCAGCGCTGGAGAGCGCACACACCACCCACGCTCCGGCGTGCGAAATGCTGAACGGCGGCAAGCCTGAGGCGTGCGGTTTGCCATGGCGCGTGTAGCGCAGTTCCCCGGGTTCGACCTTGCGCCCGCTTGCGGCGCTGAGCAGCCGGCAGGCGAGCGCCACACCCAGGAGCGATTGCGACTGCGCGCGCGCGTTCCTGCCCAGCCGCACCGCGCCGGCGGGGCTCAGGCGCGCGCGCCAACGCGCGCGCACGCCGGCAGGCAACTGCCGAGGGAGGCGTGAGTAGGCTAGAATGACCTGGTTCATCCGCATAACAATCCTTGGTTTGCAAGGCAGCGTCAACCGCCACAGCCTGAATGAATGCCACCACGCTGAGCGAGATGCTGCAGTCCAACCGCGGCGCCGCACGTTCCATAACGTACTACGAGGGCGAGCACGAGCGGCGCGTGGTGCGCTATGGCGAACTGTACGAACGCGCGCTCGGCATCCTTCATCACTTGCAGCGCTTGGGCGCACGGCCGGGCGATCGGTTGCTGCTGTTCCTGGCCAACAACGAAGCATTCATCGATGCCTTCTGGGCCGGGATCCTTGGGGGCATCACCCCCGTGCCGGTCGCCCCCGGCATCAGCGATGAGCATCGCCACAAGCTCTTGCGCATCGCAGGTCAGCTTGGCGACCCATTCTTATATACGGAGCGCCGGCTCCTTGAGCGGATCCGCAACTTCGCCGAAGCGCACGAACAGGGGCCGCACTATGAGCGGCTCGCCAAGCGCTGCCTGTTGAGCGATGACCTGCTGGACATCGCTCGCGCCGGCCGGGTGCATGCCGTGCGGCCCGGGGATGTGGCCTTTATCCAATATTCGTCCGGCTCGACCAGCGCGCCCAAGGGCATCGTGCTCACCCACGCGAACCTGATCGCCAATCTGAGCGGCACGAGCAGCGCGGTGCGCTACACGGATCAGGACGTCGGCTTGTCTTGGATGCCCCTGACGCACGACATGGGCCTGATCGGCATGCACATCTTCCTGCTCGCCAGCCGCGCCCACATGCACCAGATGAGCACGGAACTGTTCGTGCGAAGGCCGGTGCTGTGGCTCCAGTTGGCCTCCGAGGTCCAGGCCACGATCCTGTGCTCGCCCAATTTCGGCTATCGCCACTATCTGAAGGTGCTCGCTGAGCGCACACTCGAGAGTCTCGATCTGAGCCGAGTGCGCCTGCTGTTTAACGGCGCCGAACCCATCAGCCTCGCGCTGTGCGATGAGTTCATGGACCGCTGCGCCCCGGCCCGCCTGGCGCGCAATGCCATGTTCCCGGTGTACGGATTGGCCGAGGCCTGCGTCGCGGTCAGCTTCCCGAAGCTGGGAAGCGCCTATCACGCGAGCCATTTTGACCGCCATCGGCTCAACACCGGCCAGCCCGTGGCGATGGTGGCGAGCGATGATCGCAAGTGCGCTGAGCCTGGTGGCCGTGGGCGGAGCGATCCCCCACTGCGAGCTGCGGATTGCCTCGGACGCGGACCAGTCGCTGGCCGAAGAGCACGTGGGCCACATCCAGATCCGGGGCGCCAACGTCACGGCGGGGTATCTTGATGCCCCGGAAGCCAACGCCGCCCTGTACACGAGCGATGGGTGGCTGCGCACCGGCGATCTGGGCGCGATCCACGACGGCGAGCTGTACATCACCGGCCGCCACAAGGAAATCCTGTTCGTCAACGGACAGAACTACTATCCGCATGACCTTGAGGCGGTGGCCCTTGCGGTTCCCGGGATCGAACTGGGCAAGGTCGTCGTCAGCGGCGTGCGCCGCGCGGGAGCCGAGGAAGATGAGCTGGTGGTGTTCGTCCTGCACCGCGGCGAGCTGGCGGAGTTTCTGCCCACGGCCCGGCAGCTCGCGCGCCGGATCGGGGAGCATGCGGGACTTGAGGTCAGCGCCGTGGTGCCGGTGCGCCGCATCCCGAAAACGACCAGCGGCAAGGTCCAGCGCCACCTGCTCGAGCAAGAGTACCTGTCGGGGGCCAATGCCGCCGATCTGGCCACCGTGCGGGACCTGGCCAGGCAGCAGGGCGCGCCGCTCGGCAGCGTCAGCACCACGGAAGCTGAGCTGCAGGCGATCTGCGACGCGGCGCTCGCGGGCCGGCGCATCGGGGCGCACGATAGCCTGTTCGATGTGGGCGTCAGTTCGCTCAAGCTCGTGGCCATCCACGAGCAGGTGGAGCAGCGCTGGCCGGGACTGGTCGATGTCACCGATATATTCGATCATCCAAGCATTGCCGAATTAGCGCGCCTGATCGATACGAGGCGTGAAGGGAGCGGGAATTCCAATGGCTGAAGATCGATCCTCCCCGGCGCATCAGGCCGCCCGGCTCCTGCTGGCCGTGCGCCGCGGGGGCCCGCGCCTCGCCAAGCTTCCGGCCGAGCTTGTCCCGCAGACCCTGGCGGACGCCTACGCGATACAACTCGCGTTGCTCGAAGAAATGCAGAGTGGAATCGCCGGATGGAAGGCCAGTGTGTTCAAGGGCGAGGATGGGGCCTGCGCACCGCTCGCGGCGAACGCGGTGGTGGACGCGCCCGCCTACGCGCAAATCCTGCGGCCGCCGCTCAAGGATCCGCCCCCTTACGGCATCGAAGCCGAAGTCGCCTTTCGTCTCGGGCGCGACCTGCCCGCGCTCGCGCAAGGGGCGCGCTACGAACGCGATGCGGTGTGTGCAGCGGTGGTCAGCGCACATGCGGTGATCGAGGTGGTCGCGAGCCGCTTCATCGACACGCAAGCGGTCTCGAAGCTGGAGCTCGTCGCCGACCAGCTGATCAATTCCCTGCTGGTGGTCGGTCCCTCATACCCCAACTGGCAAGCGCTTCCGCTCACTTCGCTTCCGCTCGAGGTGCGCGTCGAGGGTCACCCGGTCTATCAGGGCCGGGGCGGCCATCCCCAGGGCGATCCGCTGATCCCGCTGGTGTGGCTCGCCAATCATCTTTCGGCCCTGGGGCGCGGATTGCGCGCCGGCGAAATTGTCACGACCGGAAGCTGCGGAGGCGTGCAGTTCGTCGCCCCGGAACAGACGGCCACGGCGCACTTCTCCGGCCTCGGATCGGCCGTGGTGACGTTCTAGTCCGGGGCCGAAGTCTCAATCGTTGGGGGTTGCAGTTTCCAGCGGCGGTGCGTCCAGGCCCAGTCCTCGGGAGATTCCCTGACCAGCGCCTCAACGTGCGCGGCGTAACGGGCCGTAAACTCAGGCACGCCAAGATTTTCTCCTGCGCCCGCCAGCGGCTCGAATCGCGCCGCGTAGTGACCGCGCCGGGTGCGGCGTAACGACAGAAAATAGGCACTGTACGCACCGGCGCGCGCGATCTCGGCCGGGCCCGGGAAAAAGGCGGTATCGCGCCCCAGGAACTTCAGCCAGACGCGCCCGGCGCTGCTGGTGGGCATCTGGTCGGCGACCATGCCGATCGCGTGCACGGTCCCGCGCCGGCGCAGCACTTCGCGCAGCAACCGCTTGCCCGGCACCATGCGTGCGCCGAAGCGAGTGCGCAGCCCGAGCATCAATTGATCGGCACTCGCGCTGTGCGGGGGCTTATAGGCGCAAAGGAAGGGCACGCCCACCTCAAGGGACACCGCCTGCAGGAGCCATTCCCAGTTGCACTGATGGCCGATCAGCAAAAGCACCGCGCGACCACTGTTCAGATCGGCCCGCACCGCCTCAAGGCCGTCCAGCCGGCAACGCTCGCGCAGTTCCTGCGCGTCCATGACCGCGACGCGGGGCAGTTCGAACAAAACTTCGGCAAAAACCCGGTAGTGGCGGCGCAGGATCCGGCGGCGCTCGGCCGCGTCGAGTTCCGGCAGCGCCTTTTCCAGATTGTCCCGCGCGACGCGCACCCGGTAGCGCAGAAGATCGCGCATGAGCACGGCGAGTGCCGCGCCTAAGGCGTACATGATCGGCAGTGGCACCCGCCCCAGGGCGCGCATCCACCAGACGGGTGTGGGCCTATCCTTGTTAGAATTCAAGCGCGCAGTCTAGCAGTGCCCGCCGGGCGGCGCGGAGGTCGAGATGCTCTGGATCAAGTGCTTTCACGTGCTCGGCGTCATGGCCTGGCTGGCCGGAATATTCTATTTGCCGCGCATATTCGTGCATTACACCGAGGGACAGGCCGCCGGAGAGGACGTGCGGCGGCTGGTGATCATGGCGCAACGACTCTATGGGTTTATGACGCTGATGGCCCTGTTCGCGCTGGGCCTGGGCGTGTGGCTGTGGCAGGGGTACGGGTATGCGGGGGGTTGGCTGCGCATCAAGTTGCTGCTGGTGGTCGGGCTGATCGGCTATCACCTGGTGTGCCGGTATTTCGTCCAGCGCCTGCGTCGCGGCCAGCCCATGCCCCGCCCGATCGTGTTGCGAGTGTTCAACGAGGGCGGCCTGCTGCTGGTCGTGCCGATCCTGATCATGGCCATCGTCAAGCCGAGCCTCTAAAGCCGCTCACCGCTCGGAGTTCTTAAGAGAACATCTCGCGCTGGATCTGGAGCAGCCGGTGCACGTTGCCCTCCGGCGTTTGCGGCAGCACCCCGTGGCCGAGCCCGCACACCCAGGCGCCCCGAACCGCCGCGGGCAGTGCGGCCACCCGGGCAAAGACCGAGCGCACCAGCGGTTCCATATCAGCCTGTGGGAGCAGCAGCCAGTTCGGATCGATATTGCCCTGCACGCACCAGCGCGAAGTCTGCGCCATGAGCGTATCGGCCAGATCATGGCGCCAGTCCACGCCCAGGCACTGCAGGTCCAATGCCTCCAGTGCCTTCCAGTGCTCGGGCCCGGTATCGCGCGAGTAGTAGATCAAGGGAGCCTTAGGGCAGGCCGAATCGGAACCGCGCCACGACGCGCGCCAGCGGGGGCACCGCATGGCGCGCGAATCCCGGCGGATCGAGCGAGCCTGCGGCCGTATCGAAGAGCGCGATGCTGTCCGCGCCGGCTTGCGCCTGCAGCGCCATGTTGTCGGCGAGCAGATCCACGAGCCGCTCGCAGAATCCCTCGTACAGACCATCCTCGAGCCCGGGCAGTTCCTGGCGCGCAAAGCCCTCGTGCGAGCCGGCCACCGCATAGGCGTACAGCGTGAACGGACCGCCGACGAAGCCGATCAGCGCTCGCTCGCTCCGCAGCCGCGGTCGCAGCACGCGAATGGCCTCGGCCTGGAACTCCAGCTGCGGCAGGGCCTGCGCGCGGGTGCGCAGGCGCGCCAGATCGCTTCGGCTGCGCAGATACCAGTCCAGTTTCGGGCCCGGTTCGTAACGCAAGTCCCATGCCCATCGCTTCGAGCGGAAACAGCAGGTCGGAAAATAGGATCGCCGCATCAAAGCCGAACTCGTGGATCGGACCCATGGTCACCTCGGCGGCCAGAGCGGGCTGCTTGCACAGGGCCATGAACTCGTGGCGCGAGCGCAGCGCCTGGTAGTGGCGGTGGTAGCGCCCGGCCTGGCGCATGAACCACACCGGCGGGCGCGCGCATTGCGCTCGCGCCAGCGCTCGAGCAGCAGCGGCTCACTCATGCGTGGCTTCGGTCAGAAGATAGCCCACGCCGCGGATGCTGCGGATGATGCGCGGCTCGTCCAGATCGGGCTCGACCAGCCGGCGCAGGCGCACGATGAAGTTGTCGACGGTGCGCGAGGTCGGAAATTCATCGGCCGACCAGGCCTTGTCCAGGATCTCATCGCGGCTCACCGCCTTGCCGACCCGGCCGGCCAGGAGCCGCAGCACCGCGCATTCCTTGTGGGTCAGGGCATGCTGCGGTGCCGGCCACCTCCGCACTGAAGCGCTCGAAGTCCACGCGTGCGCGGCCGATGCGCACCACGCCGCGCATTTCGCGCGGCAACTCGGCCAGATCCTGGGCGCGCTTGAGGCAGTTGTGGATCCGCAGCAGCAGCTCGCGAAAATGAAACGGCTTGCTCACGTAGTCGTCGGCGCCCAGCTCCAGGCCGCGCACGCGCTCTTCGGGATTGGCGTGCGCGGTCAGAAAGATGATCGCCGCCTGCGGCACGGCGGCGCGCAGTTCGCGCGCCAGCTCGAAACCGTTGCCGTCCGGCAAGCCCACATCCATAAGGCTAAGCTGCGGGGGCTGCGCGACCCACGCCATCCGCGCACGGGCGGCGCTCGCCGGCCAGGGTCACGCGAAAGCCCGCATCCCGAAGTCGCTCGGCAAGCGTCTCCCCGACGTTTCGTTCGTCTTCGACCACCAGGAGCTGTGCGCCGGCGCTCAAGGGGCGGCCTCTTCCCGGCTCGATGCAAACTTGAGCTCCGCCCGGAACCCCTCGCCCGGCGCGCTGACAAAGCGGGCCGTCCCGCCCATGCGTTCCATCAGGGCACGCACCAGGTACAGCCCGATGCCCGTCCCGCCCGAGGCCGCGCCGCGCCCGAACATGCGCCCGAGCTCGTTTCCCGGCACGGCCGTGCCCGACCCGTTGTCCTGGTATTCAAGCAGCACACGATCGCCCGCCGCGCGCGCGCTCACACGCACCTGCACGCGCTCTCGCCCGGCGTGGCGGACCGAGTTCTCGACCAGGTTGCGCAGGATGACCTGCACGGCCGTCGCATCGGCCAGTATCGGCGGGAGCGAATCCTCCAGGTGCACGCGCACTTCCAGGCCCTGCCCGTGTGCGGCGGCGGCACCGGTGAGCATCCGATCGAGCCAGCCGCGCAACGGCACGGCCTGCTCCGCCAGCGGGCCGCCGCCCTCGATGCGCGCCAGCTCGAGTGTCTTGTCGATCTGTGATTCCAGGCGGTTTGAATCCTCCAGCAACCGCCGCGCCAGCTCGACCCGCTGGTCGCCCTCGGCGATCGCCTCGGCCTGCAGTCGCATGCTGGTCAGGGGCGTGCGCAACTCGTGCGTGACCGCTGCAAAGAAGGCCTGCATCGCGCGCGCCCGGCGACTCTCGCGCCAGTAGAGCCAGGCCAGCAGCGCGCTGACCGCGAGCAACAGCAACAGAAACACCGCAGACTCACCCACGATCCGCCGTCGCGTGCTGGCCCATTGCGCCGCCACTGCGCTATCGGCGCTGCCGGTGAGTTCCTGCAGCTCGCTGATCTGGCGGGCCTGGTTGATCACCAGCACGACCCAGCCGGCCCCCAAAACCATGACCAGCATGATCCACAGCCGAGGCGAGCAAAGCGATCAGGCGCGCGCGCCGCGCCGGCACCACGCTCAAGCTCCCTTGCCCCACCTTGAGGTTCATGAGCGCAGCCACTCCCGCCAGTGCTGGACCGAAGGAAACACGTTCAGGCGCGACACGCCTGCGCCGCGCAGCACTTCGGCCGTCTTTCCCGGGCCGCAGGCGTGCTGGCAGCTGGCCGAGGTGTAACTGCGCAAGCGCTCGAACTGTACCCCACTGTGCCACCAGACCTGCGCCGCGCCGGCCAGCGTGCTCGCGTCCGCGCTCACCGGAGCGGCGCCCTTTTCCTGGTCGAGGTGATGATAGGTGGCCAGCACGGGCACCTCACCCCAACCGGCCACCGCGTCGGAATGCGTCAGCGCGAGCCATTCGTGTAAGGGCGGCAAGCCGAGGAGTGCCGAACCCAAAAGCGGCCTGAGCGAGTTAAAGCCGATCGATTCCGCGCAACCCTCGACCCATACGCCGCGCGAGGCCAGCGCGAACCAGGTTTCGGTGCCCGACACCCACAGGTGCGGGCAGGCGTTGACCGAGGCGGGTGGCAGTTCCGGCAGCGCGCGCCGATGAGCGATGAAAGCCGCCTTGGCGTGGGCCAGGCGATGAGCGCACTGGGCGATCGCCTCGGGCCAATATTCGATCGCGCCCTTCTCTTCGGCGCTCCCGTCCCAGGCGGGCTGCGCCTTCTCGGGAGCCGCAGGCGCATGCCAGAGCAGCTCCCGGCGCTCGGCCCCGTGCGCGCCCGCCTCGCGCAGGTACAGCACCGCGCCCAGGCCATCGACCTGGACCTGGGTGGCCCCGAAGCGCTGCTGGCAACCGCCGCCCAGTTCGGCCAGCAATGCGCGCTCGGCCTCGATGGCCACACGCGTGGGCAAATCATCAATGGCCGAGAGCAGCCCGAGCGCACGCGTGTCATCGCTCCGGCATTCGATGGCGAGTGCTCCCTGCGCCGGCGCGGCCGGACACAGCGTCAGGGGCAGCACCATGCGCGGCAGCCCGGCCAGCAGTTCCTTAAGCAATGCGCCCGCCCCCAGCTGCTGATCCTGGGCCAGGCGCGAGAGTCCGGCGAATGCGAGCACCACGCCATCGAGTGCCCTTTCGCTCCCGCGCCGCTCGCGCAATCGCCGCAAGCGCGAGTCCACGTTGCCGCGCAATTCGCACACGCTGATCTGCGCCGGGCCACCGGTTTTATTCCCCGGTAGAGCGCGCTCCAGAAAGCCCGGTACGAAAGCCTGGCGGCGCGGGGAGGAGCTTCCGATGCGCAAGCGCCCCCCGCGGGAGAGTTCCTCGTGGACATCGGGAGAAAAAATGACGATATCGCGCGGATTCTCACGCCGGGGCACCGCCCCGAGAGTCAAATCCCCAGGCCGCTCCAGGCTCAGATCCTTAAAGGAGTGGACGGTCAGATCGACCTTGCCCTCTCGGAGCGCGGCGTCGATTTCCGCGGTGAAGAATTCCTTGCCGTCGACCTGGGTGAGCGGGATGTCGGTGATGCGATCGCCCCGGGTATCGATCCCGACCAGTTCGACCTGGACTCCGGGATGGGCGCGCTCGAGCGCGCGAGCCACGGCCGTGCTCTGCACTCGCGCCAGCAGCGAACGCCGAGTGCCTAGCCGTAATGGCCCCTGCGACATCCGGAAACAGCCCCTATGTGGAGTGAGCTAAGGGCTAATAGTGGCAAATGCCGCGCGATCTTCCCAGCCGTGAGTGCGTGCCCCGGGCGATCCGAGGCTGCGGAGGGCGGCCTTTTCCTCGCAGCTGCGGCGAGCGTGCGAGAGCTGCGTGCGCCGAGAGTCCGATTGAGCTCGCAGCATCTCGTACAGTGCGGTCAGGCGGGTCAGGCCCGATACGCCCTCCCAGTTGGCATCGCCCGATTCACCCAGCCCGAGATGCACGATGCGCCCGACATGGCCGGGGCGCGCGCGCCAGACCGAGATTCGCGCCGCATCGCGCGCGGCATCGGCCGGCACACAAATGATGATATCCCCGGCGCGCGACCAGGCCTCAAGCTCGGATTCAGGCGTGCCCTCGAGCACGCGGCACACGCGCTGCGGATGACGGTCCTGGACTCGTCGCGCCAACTCGTGCGCCTTGTCCGCTGTGCGATTCCACAACAGCAACTCGGCGCACTCAAGCCACGGAGCCACCGCCTTGGCCAGCTGCCCGGCGCCCACCAGCAGCGTCGGTCCGGGACTGGCCTCGCCCAGCACGCGGCGCACCTGCGAACCATAGGAGGCACTTCCCAGTTTGGAGAGGTGCGCGGCGCGGATCTCTTTGGCGTCCTGGAAAAGCGCCTGCACCAGCGGGCCCAGCGGGCGCGAAAGTGCGCCGCGGGCCTCGCTCAAATGCCTCCAGGATTCCTTGATTTGCCCGAATACCTCGGTCTCCCCGGCCATCCGGCTTTCCAGACCGCAGGCAAAACGCAGCAGGAAGGAATAGGCCTCGGCGCCCGACATGCTCTGCGCAGCGTTGGGCCAGAAGACTCGCTCTGTGACCTGGCTACGGGCGTTCCGGCCCAAGGCGACGATCACGGTGCGCTGGCAAGTGCCGATTACCCAGGCCTCACCGCCCTCGCGCAGACGGGCCAGATCGGCCTCGGTCAGCCTCGAGGCGCTCCCCTCGAGATGAATTACCTGGAGTTCGGCCAATTTCATGCCCGGAAGGCTACCGGGGGGGGTCCCCGCCAGTGTCACGGGCACGTCACGGGGCCCGTCGGAGCTGGGGAAATTTCCGTGAGCCAGCGCACAGAAATCACCCTACAGCGCTCCCTTACTTTGAGACGGCAGTCCATACCGGGAACTTGCCCACGGGCTAGATTCGCACACTCTATGGAAAGCTCCGGTCCCGCTCTTCCCTCACGCCGCGGCCCGCGCGCGATCGCGTGCCTTGGCGGGCTTTTTTCGGCATTTTTAATGGCGGCCGCCGGCGTACAGGCCGGCTGCATTGATCTGCCGTTTGCGGATCTCCAAGCCCTGGCGGCCCTCGACCTGACCAATGCGAGCCAAGCGGTCGCCGTCTCGCAAGCTCAGATCGAGGTGGCGCGGCGGAACGTCAACATTGATCCGGTGCGCCTGGCCGCACTCTATGCCGTAGCCGCCCAGAGCAACAGCATCCTCGAGCTCGACGAGCCGGCGCGCGCCGCGGCGGTCAGCGGTCTGGCGCTGGGACCGCCCGAGGATAGCCCGGTCCAACTGAGTCTCATGATCTCGTACGCGGAAACCGTCTACGACACGACCGGACTGAAGCACGAAGTCGACAAGCTCAGCGCCGCGGCCGCAAGACAACCGAAGGGCTCCCAAAGCGAGGTGTGCCTGCTGACCACGGCCGGATGGTTGCAGCACCGGCTCGACCAGGACGATCTGGCGGTCGTCACACTGACCACGGCGTACCGGGAAAGCGCGCGCGCGGTCCTGGGCAAACAGCGGGCGCTCGCCGCCGAGGCGCTCTCCAAGGTCATGGACGGCATGGGCGATTTCGATCAGGCCCTGGACCTGACCCGCGAAACTATCGACTGGGAAACGGCCCACCATGCCGACCAAATGCTTTCGGGCACGCGCTATGCGCGCGGTGAAGTCCTGCTCGAGAAACGCGACTATCGCGGCGCGCTCGCCGAGTTCGATGGAGCGCGCCAGCTGGCACAGAAACTCGATGACTACCAAGGCGTCGCGTTCGCGGATCTTCGCATCTGCGAGAGCCGTATCGGCTTGGGCCAGTCCGCCGCCGCGCGCACCTCGTGCGCCGCGGCCCAGGCCGGATTCGAGGCCGCAGGCGTAACGCGGATGATCAAGGAAACCCAGTCGCTCCTCGCGCACGCGGACCTGGATGAAGGCAAATACAGTTCCGCCCTGGCGATGCTCAACGTCGTGCTCGATCATCGTGGGGCCGACATCGTCCCGCGCTGGGTCGCGGACCTCTATGAGCTGCGCGCGCGCGCCAACGCCGGGTTGCACAATTATTCTGAGGCCTACGCGGACTTGCGCGAATATGTGCAGCGCGCGCGAGCGGCCACGGACGCCGACCGCGCGCGGAGCGGCCGGGTATTGCGGGCGCGCTTCCGCGTCGACAACGAGCGAGAGCGCAACGCCGCGCTGCAACGCGAGCTGTCTCTGAGTACGGAACGCTCGGACCTGCAGCGCGAGCAGCTCCAGCGGCGCACCGAAGTCATGGCCGCCGGCGTGGCGCTGATTGCGCTGATGACCTACATCCTGATGGCCACGCAGATCCATCGGCGACAGCTCCAGCGCATCGCCACCGAAGACAGCCTCACCAAGCTTCCCAATCGCAGGCGGATTGCCGAACTGGCCATTGCGGCGCTGGCCAACGCGCACGCGAACAACGAACCGCTGACCCTGGCGCTGGTGGACCTGGACCACTTCAAGCTGATCAACGACGCCTGCGGGCACGCCGTTGGGGACCGGGTCCTCAAGGACCTGGCGGCCGTCACGCGCCGCATCCTGACCGGGGGCGAGGTCATGGGCCGTTGGGGCGGCGAGGAATTCCTGCTCCTGTTGCCCGGACTTCCGTTGGACCTTGCCCTGGCACGCGTCGAGGCCCTGCGCGCCGGCGCCATGGAAATCCAGTTGCCGGAAAGCGCAGGGGCTGAGGGCCTGCGCGTAAGCCTGAGCGCCGGTATGGCGACCAGTTACGAAGGCGCGGCTTCGCTCGATGAGATCATCGTGCGCGCCGATGTGGCCCTGTATGAAGCCAAGCGTGACGGCCGTAATCTGGTGCGCGTGGCCGATGAGAGCCTCAAAGCGGTCTCGACCGGCGTACGCCGAGCATTGCGCGGCCGCTGAATAACCGCCGGAGCTGCGCCACCCCAAACCCGCCGCCCGAACCCGCCTCCCGCCGATGATTTCCCGCCTGAGGGCGCGGGACGGGCTGCCTAGCCTCAACATGGCGCGAACATTACGAGTTCGTAATGTTGGAGGCGCTGTCATACAATTGAAACGCGCCTCTTTTTAACTGCACTCCTAATAACAACCGGCAGGGGACGTCATGTCATCAGCAGTTCAGATCGTTCGGGTATTGGGTTTTGCGGCCAGCCTGGCATTGGCGGCCATGGCCAGTCAGGCGGCGGAGATTTCCGGTGCCGGCGCAACTTTCCCCTACCCCATTTATGCCAAATGGGCGGAATCCTACAAAGCGGCCACGGGCGATGGGCTCAACTATCAGTCCATTGGTTCGGGCGGCGGCATCAAGCAGATCAAGGCCGGCACGGTAACCTTCGGGGCCACCGACAAGCCGTTGGAGGCCCCGGAGTTGAAAAGTTCAGGCCTGGTGCAGTTCCCGATGATCATCGGTGGGGTCGTGCCGGTGGTCAACATCAAGGGCGTCGCCCCTGGAGCACTGACGTTGGACGGGCCCACGCTCGCGTCCATCTACATGGGGGAGATCAAGAGCTGGAATGATCCCAAGATCAAGCAGCTCAACCCCAAGTTGACCTTGCCGGCCATGGCGATCGCGCCTGTGTACCGCTCCGACGGTTCGGGCACGAATTTCCTGTTCACGAACTACCTGTCCAAGGTCAGCCCGACCTTTATGTCCAAGATCGGTGCGAACACCTCGGTGGAGTGGCCGGTCGGGATCGGCGCCAAGGGCAATGAAGGCGTGGCCAACATGACCACGCAGACCGGAGGCGCAATCGGCTACGTCGAGTACGCCTACGCCAAACAGAATAAGATGAGCTACGCCCTCATGAAAAATCACGACGGCAAGAGCGTGCAACCGGAGATCAAGTCGTTCCAGGCCGCCGCGGCCAACGCCGATTGGTCCAAGGCCGAGGGCTTTTACCTGATCCTGACCGACCAGGCGGGCGCGGAGAGCTGGCCGATCACCGGGGCGAGCTTTATCCTAATGCACAAGGAGAGCGCCGATCCGGCCCCGGTGCAGACCGCGCTGAAATTCTTTCACTGGGCCTATGAAAAGGGTGATGCCATGGCCCAGGAACTCGACTACGTACCGGTGCCCTCGAAAGTTGTCAGCCTGGTCGAGGACAGCTGGCACAAGCAGCTGACATCGAAGGGCGCGGCGCTCTGGCCGACGCACTAGCCACAGAATTAAGGTGCCGGCGCACGCGCGCCGGCACCGGCTGATACGGGGAACGGGAAATGCCTGCCTTGGTTGAGCGAGCGCGACGGCATTTCAAACGCCAGGCGCAGATCGAGTGGATATTCCACTCGGTCACGCGCGGTTGCGCCGTGCTGGTGCTGGCGGTACTGCTCGGGGTCGTCGTGGCCCTGGTTCACGGCAGTCTCCCGGCCCTAAAGCAGTTTCACTGGTCGTTTCTGACCACGGAGGTCTGGAACCCCGTTACCGACAAATACGGCGCGCTGGCCCCTGTGTACGGCACCGTAATCACATCGGTCATCGCGATGGCGATAGCGATCCCCATCAGCTTTGGGGTCGCCATCTTCCTGACCGAGACTTGTCCGATGTTCCTGCGCCGCCCGATAGGCACGGCGATCGAGCTGCTCGCGGCGATCCCGAGCATCGTGTTCGGCATATGGGGATTGTTTGTGCTCGCCCCCTTATTGCAGCAACACCTCCAACCGTGGCTGATCGAGCACATTGGTCCCTGGCCGGTGATTGGGGCGCTCTTCCAGGGACCGCCGTTCGGTATTGGTTTGCTCACGGCAGGTCTGGTGCTGGCGATCATGGTCTTGCCCTTTGTCTCCTCGGTCATGAGAGAGGTGTTCTCCATGACCCCGCGCTCCCTGAAAGAGGGGGCTTACGGCCTGGGGGCCACCCAATGGGATGTGGTGCGCGGGGTGGTGCTGCCCTGGTCCCGGGTGGGTGTGATTGGCGGCATTATGCTCGGGCTGGGTCGTGCGCTCGGTGAGACCATGGCCGTGACGTTCGTGATTGGTAACGCGCACCGCATCAGCGGCTCGTTGCTGGCCCCCGGCACCACCATATCCGCCACGATTGCCAACGAATTCACCGAGTCGGTGGGCGATCTGTACACCTCGTCGCTCGTTGCCCTGGGACTGGTGCTGTTTGTTCTGACCGTCACCATCATCGCCGCTGCACGCCTGCTGATCATGCGCCTTGAGTCGGGCAGCGGACGGAGCAGCGCATGACCCACCTCAGCTGGCGTCGCGCGGTCAATCGGCTGGGTTTCCTGGTCTCGGGACTGGCCACCCTGATCGGCCTGAGCGTCCTGGCGGCGATCCTGTGGACCTTGGTGCGGCAAGGATTGCATTCGCTCACTCTTGCCACCCTCACGCAGATGACCCCGGCGCCCGGGAGCGAAGGGGGACTGCTCAATGCGATCGTGGGAAGCCTGATCATGACCGGGCTCGGCATTGCGATAGCCACGCCCGTCGGAATATTGGCGGGCATCTACCTGAGCGAATATGGCCGCGGACGACTCAGTACCGCCACGCGATTCGTCAATGACGTGCTGCTGAGCGCCCCATCGATCATTGTGGGCCTGTTCGTCTACACGGTCATGGTCGTCCCCATGCGCCACTTTTCAGCCCTGGCCGGTGCGCTGTCCCTGGCGATAATCGCCGTGCCCGTCACCGTGCGCACCGCCGAGGACATGTTGCGGCTGGTGTCGGCGAACATGCGAGAGGCCTCGGCCGCGCTCGGCGCCCAACCCTGGCGCACGGTCAGTCGCGTGGTTCTGCCCGCCGCACACAGCGGCCTGATCACCGGTGTGCTGCTGGCCATGGCCCGCATCAGCGGCGAAACCGCACCCGCTCCTGTTCACCGCACTGAACAACCAGTTCTGGAGCAAGAAT
The DNA here is from genome assembly GCA_963717335.1 of uncultured Gammaproteobacteria bacterium. GTDB lineage: Bacteria > Pseudomonadota > Gammaproteobacteria > Steroidobacterales > Steroidobacteraceae > FEN-1191. The sequence continues at coordinate 229,782 of CAVQVZ010000001.1, forward strand.
CTAAATGGGCCGATGGCGAACCTGCCGGTGGTGATCTTCCAGTTCGCTATGAGTCCTTACAAGAACTGGCAGTCCCTCGCCTGGGCGGGCGCGCTGTTGATCACCTTGTTTATTCTCGCGCTCAGCGTGTTCGCACGCTCCGTGCTGGGTAAATTGAGCGCGGGGGCTCACCGGCCGGAGTGACGTTGTGGGCAAACCATTGCCCGCGCCGCGTAATTCTCAGTATCGCGGCAATTGAACCGCGTCGTGATCAGATCGTTGCCGGTGCAGAATTGCCCTCTGGGCGCCTAGCTCTGAGTGAGTCGTTCGCCTCCATCGCTTGATTGAGCGCTGCTCTGAACGCCATAGGATTCGCGATGCTGCGAATAGGGTCGAAGGTCGACCCGGTACCGGTGACCACGATGTCGCCGTAATTGAACAGTTTTCCAATCAGCCCCTGTGTAACTCGCACGGTCTCGATCTTGTCGAAGCGGATCTCGATCGAATGAGTGGACATTACTCCGTACTTTGCGATCAACCGCTTCTCGGTGATTGCGAGTTCCGTGGACCACCGTGCAATAAACGGCCAGACAAGAAGCAAGAGGGCAAACAACAGCAGAAATCCAGCCATGTAGCTACCCGCCGCAGACCCCGACGCGCCGGACGGCGTGCTGAATGCTGCGATGAGCAGCGGAACTGAGCCTACAATCAACAATCCACCAACTAAGAAGAAAATACTGAAGTTCCAAAGCGTGACTCTAGCCGTATAACGAACCGCTTCGCCGGGGCCAACATTCTTGTCTACGTAATTGCCCATGGGCGAGGTGCTGCTTTTTAACCAACGAGGGGAGCCGACCGAAGCTGCAAATTACCCGGTGTACTGACCTATATCAAGTTTCGCGCCTCACCAAAGGCTTTAGCGAAGTAGCGGTGGGTGGAAGTGTCGACGTACCTAAAATTACCTTAGTGGCGCTCGCGCGGAAAAGTATCCAACTCTTGGCAGATCATCTTCTGCCCAATCGACCGGGCTTCTGCAAGTTCGTCTTCTGTGGCGGTCGAGTGCATCGAGGTGTTGCCCGGTTTCGCAAGAACGTCTCGAAATTCGTACAAATGCGGTGACGCAAACAACTCCGAAAGCGTACGGAGTAAGCGACTAGACGCGACTCGCCGTCGGCACCTATCCGTGCCACGCAGAATGGCTGCGTGCTACCTTATGTTTTGTGGGGACAGTGAATTGAAACTTCCGAGCCTGATATTCATTTTGGGAGCGGCTATCATCGCGCCGGACTCTGGGCTCGCGCAAAGAGACTATACGGCAGAGGAATGCGCGCGATATCACGATCCGGAGCGGATTTCCATAGAGCGGCGCTCCTTGATTTTTGATCAAGCGAGGGCTATCCATCCACAGCGAAGGGATGGTCCGCTTCGGTATTTGAATGTCAGTGACGATGAAGTGCGGGAGATCCAAGCAGCCGCTTTCGAGATCGTGGGCGACGTTTTGGTGACGATTTCGGGCGTTGTATCAGGCTGTCCTTGCGAGGATGGTCCACAGTGTACCGATCAGGTCTGGGTGCTCGCGCACAAGCCCAATGACACGATAGGGCTACTGCTGTCGAAGGTACGCGGGCAATGGCAAATTGGTACAGTTCAGCGGTGGTGGCTTAACTTTGAAAAACTTGCAGCTGAAAAGAACGTCACTTGGTACTGGCTATCAGACTCGGAAGCGGGCGCTCGGCTTATCGATGAGTTTCCAACGTGCGGAGTGGCCGAGAAATTGAAGCAGTGGGAAGAATTTGAGCGAAGGCCGCTTCGCGGCTGTAAAAATTGAGAAAGGGCGGTTTAGATAGCATCGCCATTCGCGACCGTCCGCAGCGGAGACTACCGAGGCCCACTAGCTCGCCCCAATGACCCAAAGTAGTTCAAAAAGGCCAGCTCAAACTGACGCGCGAAAAGGTCACGATAAGTTTTTAATGGTGCCGGAGATAGGAATCGAACCTACGACCTACGCATTACGAATGCGCCGCTCTACCAACTGAGCTACTCCGGCAGAACCCTTGAATCGCCGACCTATAAAGAAATGGCGCGGCATTCTAAGAGAAGCCGCTTCGGGCAGGCAATGCGAAGAGTCAGCGCGCGGGGCGCAGCCGGATGACCAAGTCCAGTCCCGCCACTTCCATGCCGGCGGGCGGTTCGGGCAGCCGACTGAACTGCACCTCGGGAAGCGCCACGTCGGTCAGGGCGCCGGAACTCTCATCGTGAAAATGATAGTGCGCCTGGACGTTGGAATCGAAGCAGCTGCGCACCCCGTCCACCACCAGCTGCCGGATCAGCCCGTGCGCCGCGAACAGGTTAAGCGTGTTGTACACGGTGGCCTTGGACACCCCCAGGCCGTTCTGGCGCAGGGCCTCTGTCAATTGCTCTGCCGAAAGATGCTGCGGCGCACCAAGGAGCAGCTCGGCGATTTGCAGCCTGGGCGCGGTCGCCCGTATCCCGCAGGCCTGTAGTCGGGCCGCAATGTCGCCCGCGGAGGGCGAATCGGAAGCTTGTATCCTTTTGCTCACCCTGCCCTTTTACCGCAGAGCCCGGGGCAACGCAAAAACAACGTGCTCAGGCCGCCCGTAGGACTCCGCAGGGGGCGCGCCGCCCCACTCGCGCAATCGAGCGACCACATCCTGGACCAGTTGCTCGGGGGCCGAGGCCCCCGCCGTCACACCCACCGTGTTGTTCTCTGAAAACCATTCCCGTCGCAGGTCCGCCGCGCCATCGACCAGGTACCCGGGCACTCGAGCCCGGTCGGCCAGTTCTCGCAGGCGATTGGAATTCGAGCTGCTCTTCGATCCCACGACCACCAGCACATCGCAATGTTCCAGCAGCTCCTTGACCGCGTCCTGGCGGTTCTGGGTGGCGTAGCAGATGTCTTCCTTGCGCGGCGCCTGGAGCGAGGGGAAACGCACCCGCAGGGCCTCGACGATCGCCGCGGTGTCATCGACCGAGAGTGTGGTCTGGGTGACGAAGGCGAGCCGCCCAGGGTCATCGACCTTCAGTTTTTCGACATCCGCGAGGTTCTCGACCAGCAGGATCCGCCCACCCTGGCTGGGATCAAACCGGCCCATCGTGCCCTCGACCTCCGGATGGCCTGCATGGCCGATAAGCACGACCTCGCGCGCCTCGCGGGCAAAGCGCGTCACCTCCATATGCACCTTGGTGACCAGTGGGCAGGTGGCATCAAACACCTGAAGGCCCCGTCGCTGGGCTTCCTGCTCCACCGCGGTAGAAACCCCATGGGCCGAGAAAATGACGGTGGCGCCATCGGGCACCTCGTCCAGCTCTTCCACGAATACCGCGCCCAGGGCACCCAGGCGCTCGACCACATTACGGTTGTGCACCACCTCGTGCCGCACGTGGATCGGGGCGCCGAACAGTTCAATCGCGCGCTCGACGATCTCTATGGCCCGATCGACGCCAGCGCAAAAACCGCGAGGGTTGGCGAGCAGGATGCGCATCACTTCTCTTCGGACGCGCGCCGGCTGCTCAGATACGCATCGAGCAGCAGGCAGGCCGCGCCCACGGTGATCGCCGAATCGGCGATGTTAAAGGCCGGGAAATAATGCGGCCCCCAGTGCACCTGCACGAAATCCACCACGTACCCGAGCCGCAGCCGATCGATCACGTTGCCCAGCGCACCGCCGAGAATGAGGGCCAGGGCGGCCGCCATCAGCACGGCGCGACGCTCCAGGCGATAGAGCCAGGTAATCAGCGTGACGCTCACCACCCCGGCCAGTGCGCTGAACACCCAGCGCTGCCAGCCGGAGGCCGCATCGAACATGCTGAAGGCCGCCCCTCGGTTGTGAGCGCGCACCAGGTTAAAGACCGGCAGGTAATAGTGCGTCTCGGACAGGCGCAGCGCGTGCTCCACCAGATATTTGCTCCACTGGTCGGCCGCGATGATCGCCCCCGTCAGGGCCAGCCAGCGAAGTTGCCCGGCATCGGCGGCACGGCCCAAGCGAGGCGCCATCAGGCGAACCGGCGCACTTCGCCGGGGGGGATGAGATTGGCCACGCAGCGGCTGCACAGCTCCGGATGCTCCACGGTCGAGCCCACATCGGCGCGATGGTGCCAGCAGCGCACGCACTTGGGCGCGGCGGTGCGCCGCACCTGGAGCCAGACGCCACCGCCGGGGACCGACACGGCAGGAACGGCCGAAGCGGGCGGTTGCTCGGTGCGATGCACGCGCGCCTGGGACGTGATCATCAGAAACCGGAGCTCATCGCCGAGCGCATCGACCCGGGCGTGCGCCTCGGGCGTGCAGTACACGTCCAGTTCCGCCTGGAGCGGTGCCCCGATCTCTCCGGCGATGCGCAGCCGCTCGAGTTCGCGTGCCACATCGGTCCGCAGCGCGATCAGGGCGGGCCAGTCGATCGGCGCGCTCCGCGCCCGCTGCGGTTTCGGCAAGGCGTACCAGGTGCTCAGGAAAACCGAGTCGGGACGCGCTCCTGGGAGCTGGCCCCAGATCTCCTCGGCCGTGAACGAGAGTATCGGGGCAAGCCAGCGCACCATGGCCTCGGCAATGTGCCACATGACCGTTTGCGCCGAACGACGCGCCTGGCTTTGCTCGGGGGTCGTGTACAGACGGTCCTTGATGATATCCAGATAGAACCCGCCCAGGTCCACCACGCAGAAGTTGTGGATCTTCTGGTAGATGAGGTGGAACTGATATTCGCGATAGGCGCTCGCCACCTCCTGCTGGAGCTCCTGCGTGCGCTCGAGCAGGTAGGCATCGAGTGCCAGCAGCTGCTCGACCGGCAGCGCGCGCGAGGGCTCGAAGCCGTGCATATTGCCCAGCAGGAAGCGCACTGTGTTACGCATGCGCCGGTAAGAATCGGTCATGCGCTTGAGGATTTCCTGCGACAGGCTCATCTCGTTGGCGAAGTCGGTGGCCGCCACCCAGAGCCTGAGCATGTCGGCACCGAGCGTACGGGTGAGGTCCTGGGGCTCGATGCCGTTGCCCAAGGACTTGGACATCTTGCGACCCTTCTCATCGACCGTAAACCCGTGCGTGAGCACGCCACGGTAGGGGGCGCGTGCGTAGAGAGCCTCCGACATGAGGAGTGAGCTGTGGAACCAACCCCGGTGCTGGTCCGAGCCCTCGAGGTATAGGTCCACCGGCGCGCTAAAATCGCTGCGCATCGCGGCCACGCATTCAAACGACAGGCCCGAATCCGCCCACACGTCCATGACGTCCGTGGATTTTTCGTAGCTCTCGGCTTCCGCCCCGAGCAGCTCTGATGCCTCAAGGGCGAACCAGGCATCGATCCCATCGCGCTCGACGCGGGCGGCCACCTGAGCGATGAGCTCGCCGGTGCGCGGATGGAGCGCCCCGGTGGAGCGGTGCGTGAACAAGGTGATCGGCACGCCCCAGGTGCGCTGGCGCGAAAGACACCAGTCCGGGCGATTCTCGATCATCCCGGTGATGCGCGATTCGCCCCACGCCGGGGTCCACTTGACCTGCTTGATGTCGCGCAGCGTATTCGCGCGCAGACCATGGCTGTCCATGCTGATAAACCATTGCGAGGTCGCGCGGAAGATCACCGGCGTCTTGTGACGCCAGCAATGGGGGTAGCTGTGCGGATAGGGAGCCTGATGCACCAGACGGCCGCGCTCTTCGAGTTTCGCGATAATGACCGGTTCCGCGGCGTGCACCTTGAGGCCCGCCACCAGCTCGGTCTCCGGAGCGAACTTGCCGTCGGGCCCGACCGGATTGACGACCGGCAGGCCATAGTTCCTGCCGATCGCGAAGTCCTCCTGGCCGTGCGCCGGCGCGGTGTGCACCGCTCCGGTGCCCGCCTCGAGCGTGACATGGTCGCCTAAGATCACCGGCACGTGCTTGGCGAGCCACGGATGTTCGAGCTGCAGCCCCTCGAGCGCCGCGCCGCTGCAGCGGCCGAGCACCTGCCCCTCCAGTCCGTAACGGGCAAGACAGGGGGCGACCAGCTCATCGGCGAGCACCAGGACTTCGGCACCGCGCGGACCTTGGACGCGGACGCTGGCGTATTCAAAATCCGCGCGTACCGCCACCGCCTCGTTGGCAGGAAGCGTCCAGGGGGTGGTGGTCCAGATCACCACCGACACCGGAAGCGATCCGATCGCAGGGATCCCGCCCTTGAATCGGCGCACGAAATCGGTGACGTCCACGCAACGGAACGCGACATCCACCGCGGTGGAAGTGCGATCCTCGTATTCGACTTCCGCCTCGGCCAGGGCCGAGCGGCAGTCAAGGCACCAGTGCACGGGCTTAAGCCCCCGATACAGATGTCCGTTCTCGATCAGCTTGCCCAGGGCCCGTATTTGCTGCGCCTCATAGCGCGGATCCATCGTCAGGTAGGGGTGGTCCCAGTCACCCAATACCCCGAGGCGTTTGAAATCGGCGCGCTGGCCCTCGATTTGCTTGGCCGCGAATTCCCGGCAGGCGGCCCGGAACGCGCGCGCATCCAGCTTCTGCCCAGGCCGGCCGAACTTCTTCTCCACGGCAATCTCGATCGGCAGGCCGTGGCAATCCCAGCCCGGGACGTACGGGGCATCGTACCCATCCAGCAGGTGCGATTTGACCACGATGTCCTTGAGGACCTTATTGACCGCGTGCCCGAGGTGGATTGCGCCATTGGCGTACGGCGGGCCGTCGTGCAGCACGAACGAGGGCCGGCCCTTGGCGGCGGTGCGGATCAGCGCATAAATGTCCCGCGCACTCCAGCGCTCCAGTTGCTTGAGTTCGCGCTGCGCCAGGTCGGCTTTCATCGGAAAGTCGGTCTGCGGCAGATTGAGGGTGTGCTTGTAATCGGTCACTGCAACCTATCCATGGGGCCAGGAAAAAACGACACTGAACCTGCCATCTTAGACCAGCGGGGCAAGTGCTGCCCGGGCCGCAGCGGCGTCGCGATGCATCTGCGCGACCATGGCCTGGACGGATTCGAACCGCTCCTCATCGCGCAATCGCGCCACGAATTCCACCTCGAGCTCACTCCCGTAGAGCTCGCCCTCAAAATCGAACAGGTGCACCTCGAGCAGGGCGTGGGTCCCATCGACCGTGGGCCGCGTCCCTAGGCTCGCCACCGCAGGCCACCCGGCCTCCGTGCCGCCCCAACGCGTCAGCGCACCGCCGTGGACGCGCACGGCAAAGATTCCATTCAAGGGCGCGATCCTCCTGTGCAACGGGAGGTTGGCGGTCGCAAATCCCAGCGTTCGTCCCAGCCGCGCGCCTCGGACCACGCGCGACCGCATGCTGTAGGGCCGGCCCAGAAGCTGCGCGGCGCGCGACAGATCGCCTGCGGCAAGCGCGCTGCGCACCAGGCCGCTGCTCACGCGCAGCCCAGCGAGCGTGACCGGCGGGATGATCTCGACGTCAAACCCGAACCGGCCCGCTTCGAGCGCGCACCACTGGGCGGTGGACTCGCCCTTGTGGCCGAACCGGAAATCGTGGCCAACGACCAGTGCGCGCACGCCAAAGGAACGCAATACCTCCATGAACGCAAGTCCCGAGGTGGCGCGCAGTTTCGCGTTGAAACTCAACACGTGAAACCGTTCCAGCCCGCTGCGTTCGAGCAGGCGCCAGCGCTCGCGAAAATTAGTGAGCCGCGCCGGCGCCTGCGCCGGCTGCAGCACTTCGCGCGGCAGCGGCTCAAAACTCAGAAGGCCTGCCGGAAGGTCCAGTTCACGGGCGCGCGCCCGGGCCCGATCGATCAGTGCCGCGTGCCCGACGTGCAAGCCGTCGAAGGCGCCCATGGTCAGCACGCACGCTCCGGCGGCCGGCGGACTCAGGCCACGAAACAGTCGGAGCGGCCGCACCGGGGGGCCAGCGCACTTGAGGTTGTCGGGGTGCATGGGGGCCTTAAGACTATACCGGAGGCGCATTGACAACGAGAGTGCCGGTCCGCAAACTACGCGGCCCTTTTGGGGCCCCTTTTTGAACTTTAGCTAAGGTGGAGCGAGCGTTTGGCAAACACGAAATCTGCAGAAAAAGCGGCACGGCAGGCCGCCGTACACCGGCAGCGCAATGTCGCGATGCGCTCGCGCATGCGCTCGGCGATCCGCAAGATCGTGGATTCGGTCTCCGCGGGCAAGAAGGATGAGGCCAAGGCCCATTATCTGGCGGCCGTGCCGCTGATCGACACGCTCGTCAATAAGAAAATCATTCACCGCAATCAGGCCGACCGGCACAAGAGCCGGCTGGCCGCGCGCGTCAAATCACTGGGCTGATCGTTCCTTCCCGCCCCTGCGCGGCCGCCTCCAGATCATCGATCGCCAGAAGCAGCGAAAGCCGCGATTCCCCGCGTGCGATTTCCCGCCAATGCGTTCCTTCCGGCCACGGATCGAGCGCACCAGCCAGTGCCCAAAGCAGGTTCAACGACGGGGCCTGGCCGGCTCGCTTGAGCTCGGCAAAGGTTCGCACCGCGCCCTGACGCCGCAATTCATCCGCGGTATAGATGCCGATCTCGGCCAGCATCCGCTCGGATTTCACGCCGAGATTGCGAAGATCCCGGACCCGGAGCTTAAGTTTGCCGGCCGCGATGCGCTGTCGGACCTTACTGTTGCGCATCGGTCGCCGGCCGTTTGCGGGTCTCGAGGAAATTCATGACCGCCTCGGCCAGTTCGCGTGTGCCCCGTCCGGTGGCCGCCGAGATCAGGTGCATGGGTCCCCGATAGCGAAGGCGGCGTACGATCTCCTTGGCGCGGGCCTCAGCCTCCTTGTCCGGCAGCAGATCGCGCTTGTTGATGACCAGCCAGCGCGGCTTGCTGCCCAGTTCCTTGCTGAATTTTTTAAGTTCCGCGACGATCGCGCGCGCATCACGAACCGGATCGGCCTCCGGATCGCTGGGCGCCATGTCGATCAGGTGCAGCAGCACCCCGGTGCGCTGCAGGTGTTTCAAGAACCGATGCCCCAGGCCCGCGCCCTCGGCCGCGCCTTCGATGAGGCCTGGAATATCGGCCATCACGAAGCTGCGCTGTTCACCGCAGTAAACCACGCCCAGGTTCGGATAGAGCGTCGTGAACGGATAATCGGCCACGCGCGGTCGCGCGGCCGATACGGCGCGGATCAAGGTCGACTTGCCGGCATTGGGCAGACCCAGCAACCCGACATCAGCGATCACCTTGAGCTCCAGGGAGAGCGAGCGTTTTTCACCCGGAAGCCCGGGCCCGAACTGGCGGGGCGCCCGATTGGTGCTGCTCTTAAATCGGGTGTTACCCCAACCGCCCTTTCCACCCTGAGCCACCTTGAGCACCATGCCGGCGCTGTTGAGGTCCCCGAGCACTTCCCCGGTTTCCGAATCGCTCACGACGGTGCCTACGGGCACCGTGACGTACAGATCCTCGCCACTGCGGCCGGTACAGCCGTTAGCGGAACCCCCCTCGCCCACCGGCGCGCGGTAGGTCCGCTCGATTCGAAAGTCGGCCAGCGTGTTGATGCCCTCGGCCGCGCGCAGCAGGACGCTGCCGCCATGACCGCCATCACCGCCGTCAGGACCGCCGAAGGGAACGGATTTCTCGCGGCGAAAACTGGCCGATCCACGCCCGCCATTGCCCGCCTGGACCCGCAGATTTGCTTCATCGACGAATTTCATCCGGCCAGCTTACGCCCAACCCGATTCTTATGGCGCCCACAAACGAAAACCCCGGCCTGCGGCCGGGGTTCTGGATGAATGGACTACCTCGGCGGTGCTAGCCGGCCGAGTCCGCACTCTTAGGTTCGTCCGCTTGCACGCTCACGTACATCTGCTGCTGTGCGCCGCGGCGCTTGAAGGTGACCCGGCCGTGCTTCAAGGCAAAGAGGGTGTGATCGGTGCCGATGCCGACGTTTGCTCCCGGCCGCACGCGGGTCCCGCGCTGGCGAACAATGATGTTACCTGCCAGGACCTGCTCGCCGCCGAAGGCCTTCACTCCCAGGCGCTTGCTGTGGGAATCGCGCCCGTTTCGGGTACTGCCGCCTGCTTTCTTATGTGCCATGGGACTTAAATTGCTCCGCTGTCAGTTTCAGGGGGCGCTGATCGAGGTGACGCGCACCTGGGTGTACTTCTGGCGATGATTTTTCATGCGCAGATAATGCTTGCGCCGCCGAAACTTCACGATCGAGACCTTTTGTCCCTGACCGTGCGATTCGACCGTCGCGAGGACCTTGCTGCCCTTGAGAAGGGGCTTTCCCACGGTGATGTTATCGCCGTCGGCAATCAACAAAACCTCATTGAATTCGACCGTGCTGCCCGGCTCCGCCGTGAGCTTCTCGATCCTGAGCACGCCGTCCTTCTCGACCCGATACTGTTTGCCGCCTGTGGCGATGACCGCGTACATTAATCTAAAGCTCCGTATGATTCGCATGGCCAACGGGCATGCGGGGCGCGAAAGGACGCGCATTCTACTCAGGCACCGCCTTGGCGGTCAAACCTGATTTTCCTTGGAGAAACAGAGAGTTGAATAGTGTACTCCAGCCCCGGACCGTGGGGGCGGCGCTTCAAGAGGAGGGCGAGCCGGGCTCAGCGGCGGCTCTGGAGGCCATTCGGACCCTGGTCCGGGCAGACCTCGAGGCTGTCGATGACGCCATTCGGGCGGGCCTTAAGAGCATTGTGCCGCTGGTCGATCAGGTGGCCGAGCACATCATTGCGGGGGGCGGCAAACGCCTCCGTCCGCTGCTCGTGGTGCTCGCGGGGCGCGCCTGTGCCGCACCGGGGATGACCCATATCCAGGCGGCGGCTTTCATCGAGTTCATCCACACCGCCACCCTGCTCCATGACGATGTGGTCGACATGTCGGCCCTGCGCCGAGGCAGGGACACGGCCAACGAGGTGTTTGGCAATCAGGCCAGCGTGCTGGTCGGCGACTTCGTCTACTCGCGCGCCTTCCAGATGATGGCCGCCGTGCGCTCGGAGCGGGTGATCGAGATCATGGCCGAGGCCACCAACGTCATCGCCGAAGGTGAAGTGTTGCAGCTGATGAATGCGCGCGATCCGGATACCACCGAGCAACGCTATCTGGAAGTAATCCACCGAAAGACGGCCAAGCTCTTTCAGGCCGGCGCCGAAGTAGCCGGCGTGGTCAGCGGAGCGGATGAGGCTGTCCAGCAGGGGCTGGCCAGATTTGGGAAGCACCTCGGTACAGCCTACCAGCTGGTGGACGATGTCCTTGATTACCAATCCGATCCAGAAACACGAGGCAAGAACCTGGGCGATGATCTGGCGGAAGGAAAGCCCACTTTGCCGCTTATTTACGCCTTGCGGGTCGGAGACCCTGCAACCGTAAAATTGATCCGGACGGCCATCGAGGGGGGCGGGCGCGAGAAACTGGGCGCTATCCTGCATTCCATTGAATCGACCGGGGGCCTTCAGTACACTGCGCGGCTCGCGCGAGCCGAGGCGGACCAAGCGTTAGCGGCGCTGTCCGTGCTGCCTGAAACTCCCTTCCGCGCGGGACTCGCCGCATTGACCCGCTTCGCGATCGAACGGAAGCATTGAATGTTTCGCATTTCGGGGTGTAGCTCAGCCTGGTAGAGCGCTACGTTCGGGACGTATAGGTCGCAGGTTCAAATCCTGTCACCCCGACCAAGAATCCCAATAATTATTCTGGGGCCGCGGCAATTATCACCGCGACCTTGCCTTAGATCGGCTGCACAGCGCATTCTCGCGGGGCCGTGCAAGATCAGAAAGGATAGGGATGGCGGGAGAATCGAGCGCACCGGCCGGTGCTGTGTTTCTGAGCTACGCCTCGGAGGACGCCGAAGCCGCTCAGCGTATTTCCGAGGCGCTGCGGTCGGCGGGCATCGAGGTGTGGTTCGATCGAAGTGAGTTGCGGGGCGGAGATGCCTGGGACCAGAAGATAAGACGCGAGCTCCGGGACTGCGCTCTCTTTGTACCCGTCATATCCGCGCACACGGCGGCGCGGCATGAAGGCTACTTCCGTCTTGAGTGGGACATCGCGGATCAGCGCACCCATATGATCGCACGCGACCGCGCGTTCATTGTGCCGGTGTGCGTGGACGCGACACCTGAGTCTAGTACGGACACCCCGGAGTCGTTTCAGCGGGTGCAGTGGACGCGTCTGCACGCCGGAGAGGCGTCCCCGGCCTTTGTGGAGCACGTGCAGCGACTGGTGTCGGGCGGATCATCGACCCCGATTCGGCCGCACGCAGCGGCTGTACCGGCAACCGGCGGGCAGGCGCCAGCCCCAGCATCGTCGAAGCGCGTGCTGCACGTAGCGGCGGTGCTGGTGGTGTTGGCGACGGCGGCGTATCTCGCCATCGAGAGGCCGTGGCTACCGAAGCCCGCGCCACCAGCCGCCTTCACGCCCCCGCCGCACTCGGTAGCCGTGCTGCCATTCGTGAACATGAGCGGGGACAACAAGCAGGAGTATTTCTCGGACGGTCTCACCGAAGAGCTTCTCAATTCGCTGGCCGCCATCAATGAGTTGCAGGTGGCGGCGCGTACTTCCGCGTTCTCGTTCAAGGGTCAGAACACTGACATTGGTCTGATCGCCCGCAAGCTCAACGTCGGGGCCATCCTCGAAGGGAGTGTGCGCCGCTCGGGGAACACGATCCGCATCAGTGCAGAGCTGATCAACGCGGTTACGGGCTTTCAACTATGGTCGAAGAGCTATGACCGGGACTTAGGGGATGTGCTCAAGCTCCAGACCGAGATCGCAACGGCTGTCGCCGGCGCGCTCAAGGTCGCTCTGCTCGGCGATATCGCCCAGAAGATCGAGATCGGGTCGACACGTAACCCCGCCGCCCTCGATGCGTATCTGCGCGCGTCGAAGGCAATGCAATCAGTGCAGGACGAAGAAAAGGATATCCCTGCTGCGATTGCCGTATACACCGAGGCGATCCAACTGGACCCGAACTATGCACTCGCGTTCGCCGGCCGATCGTACGCGTTCAGCACCTATGCCGGGGAGATGGCGACCGGGGCAGCGGTCCGCGAGGGCTACGAGAAAGCAGAAAGTGACGCGCGGCGCGCGCTCGCGCTAGCCCCGGATCTGGCCGATGCGCACATGGCGCTCGCGACTGTCTTGGCGACTGGGGCGCTCGACTTTACGCGAGCGAATGAAGAATTCGAGCGTGCGGTGGCACTCGCACCGGGCAGCGCGCCGGTGCTGAGGGCAAGCGGCTTGTTCACAGCCGCCATGGGACACGTCGATGCCGCAACTGCCTCCGCCCGGCGCGCGGTGGTACTGGATCCGCTCGATCGCCGTAGCTATACGATACTCGGACATGTGGAGTATGGCGCTCGGCGATATGAGGAAGCAGCCAGGACCCACGCCGAAGCTATCAACCTCAATCCCGACTATAAGGCGGACTATGCGTACCGCGGGCTCGCCTTCTACGGACTTGGGGACTTTAAGAGAGCGCGCGCCTCGTGCGAAATGAAACGCGATTATTGGGAACTTCAGCAGTGTCTGGCGGTGGTGTATGACAAACTTGGCCGACACGCCGATGCGGTTGCCCAGCTGGCAAAGATGCGGGATACCATGGGCGACGCTTCCGCCTTCCAGTACGCCACGATCTACGCACAGTGGGGCGACCGCGCGAAGGCGCTCGAATGGCTCGACACGGCGATGCGCTTGCGCGACCCCGGCCTGGTCCAATTGAAGACCGACCCGCTCATGGATCCCCTGCGCCAGGAGCCGCGCTTTCAGGCGGCGCTAAAGGCGTTGAAGTTTCCCGACTGAACGGCAGCGCGAGTCCATGTCACTTGATTGGGCGGGCGGCCGGCGGCTGAACGGGCTAACGTCCTGAGTCTACGCCGCGAGCTTCTTTTCCTTTGCAAAAGGGCTCAAACCGAGCCAGCTTTGCATCGCCGCGGCCAATTGCCTATCGCCGCTGAAGCGAACACGTTGCTCTCGGACAGCCTTACTCACCGTCTCTAAGCCCATCCAGATCGCCGTCATTGTCTTCAGATCACATGATACGAACAGATCGATCTCGTGACCTGGATCGACGGAACACAGATCGACGCCAGAACCCGGCGCCACGACCAGCCACCACGTTCCGTGCGGCTGCGTGACTTCCGGAAACTCAAACTGGATCGTGGAGGACTTGTTCGGCAACGGCTTCAGGTTGAGATTGCGCCGAAGATCCCACATAAGGAGTTGCGGATCGAGATTCTTAAGCGTCGCTTTGGTTTCCACCCATCGCTGGCCCCAAACGCCAAATCCCTCGATGAGTGGCTGCAGATCTCGGCCTGATTTCGACAATTGGTATTCATACAGTCCGGGTTCCCCGCGCACACGCGCGCGAATGACGATGCCAGCTTGTTCCAGTTGTTTAAGCCGTTGAGACAGGAGCGCCGGCGACATACGAGGCACGCCGCGCCGTAAATCATTGAAGCGTGTCGAGCCGGCGATCATTTCGCGCAGGACGACAATTGTCCATCGCGTACACAGAATTTCCGCCGCCATCGCGACGGGGCAAAATTGGCCGTAGCTCGCCTGCGTCATTTGACACTCACTACTTTTTGGAACACCGCACGAGCCTATTCTTGTTGGCGCGGCCTGCCTAGTTCTATTTCTGAACCGCACCAGTTCAGTTTTAGCACTAGAGCCGATCAGGCAAGTCGGTGACGCTACGTCCACGGGTGGCACTGTGTCGCCTAACACCAAGAGGGTTATCTCATGCAATTCGTCGACTTCCAGGTTCCTCACCTTCGCACAGCTCTGCGCACACGATTGATCAGGAATCTTGTCTTTGGGGTCGCTGCCTTGATTGCCACAGGCGTCGGCCTGGGCCTTACGGCCCCGGCCGCGCACTCCGCAACCTTGACACGCAACGTCGTGGTCCCAGGCACTCCATCGGAGATTTGGGCCATCGTCGGGCCGTTCTGTGCAATCGAGGATTGGCTACCCCCAGTGGGCTCCTGTACCCAAACCGGCGACTCACCCTCGGTTCGCACGCTCGTGACCAAGGACGGCCACGCGACGTTTGTCGAACGTCAGGTAGCTCGAAGCGACCAGGAACATTTTTATTCGTATGTATTTGTGTCGAGCCCGCTGCCAGTCCGTAACTATAAATCGACAATCAAAGTGTCGGCGCTTGGCCCGAACCGGTCGACCATAACTTGGAGTGCTAGCTACACCCCTGAAGCGGGCCGAGACGTTGATGCCAAGGATGCATTACGCGGCATATATGCTGCTGGGCTAGCGACCATCCGACAGAAGGCCACACAGCGGGTTGCGTCGGTGGCGATGAAGGGGGCGATGCAATGACCCACTCCGATGTATTTACTGGTAGTTGCTTCTGCGACGCCGTGCAGTTCCTCGTGTCGGGTCAGCCGGTTGCGATGGGTTATTGCCACTGTGAGTCCTGCCGCCATTGGTCGGCGAGTCCGGTAAATGCGTTCACGTTGTGGCAACCGGACGCGTTCGAAGTGACTCGAGGCGCGGCGCAAATTGGCAGTTACAACAAGACCGCGGGAAGCACTCGCAAATGGTGTGTTAACTGCGGTGGGCATGTTTATACCCAACACCCAGACCTCGGACTAATCGACGTTTACGCTGCTGTGATACCGAAATTTCCGTTCGGAACGCATGTACACGTTCATTACCAGGAGACGGTACTGCGCATGCTGGATGGCCATCCCAAGATGCGGGATTTGCCTTCCGAGATGGGGGGTTCCGGGATCGAACTGCCTGAGTGACTGCGCGTGTAGTCGCGCTTTCAATATCTCGCAGTAGCATCGGAAGCCGAAGACATAGTTTGCCTCCAGTTACGAAGCGGGCGCGCACTGCGCGCCGCACGCTCGTTACCAGAGGCCAATACGAACGCGGCTTTTCCTTGAAAGATGAACGCGTGGTTCAACGCTTCTGGTACGGGTGGAAGATATAGTCCTTCACCTTGACGGCTACGTGGCACTTATGTCCGCAGTCCGAGAGGCTGGTGGGGTCGGCCGTGAACTGGTCGGATGCGGCTGTGTAGTTGAACACTGCATATCCCCATCCCCCGGTCTTCGGAAATTTCTTACTGTCCTTTTCCATCACGAAGGCCTGGGTGAAGACGTCCGGTACATCAACGACAAATGGCGCCTCTGTGCTCTTCTTCGGCTTCCATTGGAGTTTCGCAATCTTGGAGCCCTCCGGAAACGACTGGCCATTGCCCGGAACGCCGGTTTTGTACGCATCGACCATGGTCCGATTGGCGACGATCACCTTGAGCACTTCGTCGGTTCGGGCGCTAGAGACCACTGCCCAGTCCTCGTATCCCTTGAAGTCGGAAAACGCGATCCCGCTCGGAGATATGAGTGCGTACTTGTCCTGCGCGGAAATGGCAAAGCCGCCCAGAGCGGCGAGCGCTACCGTCGCTATCCCAATCGTGAGCTTGCTTTTTAATTTCATGGCTGACCCTCCGTGTGGACGAGCCTATGGCGGCCGTTTTGACGTCATGGTCTGTGCGGTGCGGGCGGCGCTCCAGATTCACCGGGACCAATCTTGTTAGAAATCAATGCAGGCCGTCGGCTGGACTAAGATATCAGCCGGCGCGCAAAGCCGCCACCATGGCTTCGCGACCTTCAGCGCGATCGTCAAACGCACCACTGCTGCAAGGGTTGCCGGACCCGTGTCTCAGGTCCTCGAAGCGCGATACTCGCCCGGCCGTTCTATAGGCGCTGGACGGCCAGATGACCGCTGCGTGCACGTCGGCGCCGCAGCGCCGCCAGTAACCGCGTGCTTTTGTTGTTTTTACCTTCACCCTGACCGACACCACAGGAACAGCACAAATCGCTTCGCCCCGACCAAGAATCGCATAATTATTGATGGCTGCGGCCGCCGTCCTATGGTTTGGCCCCCTTCGAGGTCTTGCCTTAGATTGGCTGCACAGAGAGACTTTGTGGAGTACCAGAGCAGCACCACCGGGGATCTCTCGGGCAATAAGCTCAGTCAAGCGCCTGGGTGGACTGTCAGCTCAGCGGTCGACTACCGCCTGCCGTTCGAGAGGCCGGAGGTATTTCCGCGCGCATCGAATACAATCATCGAAGTAGTTTATTTTTCTCAAACGAGAACGACCCGAACCTGGCGCAGCCCAGTTTCGGGCGGCTATAGATCTTCCTGAGTTTTGAACGGACGAGCATGAGGTGTTACGCCTTTGCGCCCGGGCGCAATCTAACCAACCAGAACTATTTCAACCAAATTCTGCTGCAGGCCAGCCCCGGGTACCCAAGCAGCTAGGAGATCGGCCTTGGCCGCCACTTCTGAGCTTGGGACCGGCACACCGATTGCCTGATTCAAATCTGGACCCGTAATCGGGCCCCGGCTCAGTAGACGGGCGCCATACCAACACCACGAGGCACTCGCGGCGGCTTCTGCGCCCCCTACACGAAAGCTTCAGCTTTTCTACAGGCCATCTTTATGGTCCCCGGGGTGATACGCCCCGATGCTTGGTACGCGTCGCTAGAGAGAGCGAATCGAATAACCAAACAGAAGGGACCCGGACATGAATAAGTTTGTATTGCTAGCTTGGGGCGCCATGGCCAGCGTTGCGCTGACCAGCTGTGGCGGCAGCTCCAGCCCTGCGTCTACCCCGTCAGTCCCTGCGGCGTCAGAGATGACAATTAATCCCTCGCTGGTAACTGTACCCCCAGGGAACTCACTGGTCTTCAATGCCGACGTTAACGGCTCCAGCAATACCCTGGTAAATTGGACCGTGCAGGAAGGGGCGGCGGGAGGGTCAATTGATAGCGCCGGCAACTATACCGCACCCATCAACGCCGGCACGTTCCACATCACCGCCACCAGCCAGGCGAACCCCAGTCTAACAGCAACATCAACCGTCACCGTCGCCGGGGAGTTCGTAGTCTCAGTCACCCCATCAAGCGAGGTCCTGGGACCGGTCGGCATTCGTACCTTCACGGCGTCCGTGCCGGTCACCTGGAGCGTGCAAGAGGGGGCGATCGGTGGTGCGATCACGGCCGATGGCGTGTACACGGCTCCGGGTGCAACCGGAGAGTTCCACGTGGTTGCAACCGCTGTTCAAGTCCCAGGCAAAAATAGCGTTGCCCAGGTCACTGTTGTTTCTTCAGGCTTCAAGCCCACCGGGGCCATGGGCACGGCCCGTACAGCCCACACGGTTACTCTCTTGCAAGATGGCAGAGTACTGGTTACGGGCGGGGCTAGCTGTTACCTCAGCTCGGGCGCCCACGGTTGTCCACTACACTCCTCGGAGATATACGACCCAAGCACGGGCACATTTTCGACTACCGGATCGATGTTGGGCGCGCGCTTCTCTCATACGGCAACACTGCTCAGTAACGGCCAGGTGCTGCTGGCGGGGGGTGATATGAGTGCGACCGCCGAGCTCTATGATCCGGCTTCCAAGCAGTTCTTCGTCACGGGCAGCATGGGAGTTGATCGAGCTAACCACACCGCCACGCTTCTGCACAATGGAAAGGTGCTCATCGCGGGCGGCGTGACCCTGAGTGGCGAGCTCGCCACCGCTGAATTGTACGACCCAAATACCGGGACCTTTATGGCCACCGGCACCATGACCGGGGCACGCGACCTACACACCGCGACGCTTCTGGCCAACGGAAAGGTCTTGATTGCAGGCGGTTCGAATGGCACCGATTCACTGTCAACAGCAGAACTGTACGACCCGGCAACGGGAAAATTTACCCCAACGGGCAGCATGGCTGGCAAACGCGCTTTTCACTCCGCGGCATTGCTGGGCACTTCTAACGTACTGCTCGCCGGGGGGTTTGTACCCGACGGATGGGGGGAGTGGTTGTCGAGCGCGGAGGTCTACGACGTTGCTACCGGGACCTTCACCGTTACCGGATCCATGATGACCGAGCGCAGTGCTTTTTTCGCTATCCCATTGGCAGATGGAAAAGTGTTGGTATCCGGCGGGGGTTCCGAGTTCACCGCTGAACTTTATGATCCTCAAAGCGGCTTGTTTACCCAGACAGGGAGTACGGCAACATTGCGGTCGGAACCGGCGGCTGTGCTGCTGCAGGACGGTCGAGTATTGGTCAGTGGCGGATCAGATTCCAGTTCGGCGGAGTTGTACCAGTAGACCGGAGACATCCCAGCAGTCCAGCGAATGCGCTTTGCAAAATGCAATTTTTGGACTGGGGATCCAAGCATCAGACAGTCAATCGGAAGGAGAGCCGGACGTGAATGAGTTTGCGGTGCTAGCCTGGCCCGGCATCGCCAGCATGGCCCTTGGGGCCGCCTGACATCAAGGCTATTGCGTCCAGTGCTCCTCGCAGTGCTCCTTGCCAGGCCGGCGAACAGCGCCCCGCGAGGTGAACTCGATGTCACCTTCGGCGAGCATGGGGCGCATGCTGCTACCAGTAGCCAACGTACATTTAACGGGGCAGTCTCACAGCAAACGGCTGTCGGAAAGCTGCTGTTCCCTAGTTCGCACAGCAACGGCGGCCGCGACCTTGCCTAGGAAGGTGCGATCAGTGCATTCTCGCTCAGGCACTAAGACCAAGAAGGATGAGGATGGCGGGGGAGCGTAGCAGGCCGACCGGCGCCCTATCTCTAAGCTTCGCCTGCCAGGATGCGGAGGCGGCCAAGAGCATTTGCGAGCCAGTGCGCGAGACGGACAGGAATGGAACGCGCGGTGGGGATCTCGTCGTCTCCTCTGCTGGCGCCGTTATACGCTGCCACGTGGCCAGGGCAGCTACGTGGCTATTGGTCCTGTTCACTTTCGGCGCTGGAATTAGTCGACCCGCATTTACCCAAGCCCCACCGGTGTCCGTGGCGCAAACCATTGCGTTGGACGAAATCATCGTAACTGCAAGAAAAGTGCCGGAGCCCGTGCAGCAAATCCCGTTGAGTGTCCAGGTGCTGTCCGGGGATTTCCTCCAGGCCGCGGCCGTGTCGGACCTGTACGGCCTACAATTTAATGTTCCGGGTCTGGTAGTTATCAATCTCGGTCTCAATGGAGCAGGACTTTCCCTGCGCGGCGTCTCTGATCAGGGTGGCACCGGTCTGGCGGTGGCGACGCATCTGGATGGAGTTTATCTGGGCCACTCAAATCTGGCGATTGCGCGCGACTTTGATCTGGAACGCGTTGAGGTGCTCAAGGGTCCCCAAGGGACGCTTTACGGTCGTAACTCTACAGGCGGATCGATCAATTTCATTACGAAGGCGCCCGAAGGCGAACGAGGTGCAGCCCTGGAAGTAGCTTACGGTACGTTTTCCACGGCCCGGGTGCTGGGCCATGTGAATTTACCGTTCGGCCAAGCCGCCTTTCGTGTCGCCTTCATTGGATCTAAGGGCGACGGCTACATCCGCAATTCACTCGATGCGCGGCGATTTGCGGAAAGCGATTTCTGGGGGCTAAGAGCCTCCCTGCGGGTCAATGTGTCCGATCGGCTACGCGTGGACGTCATGGCGCAGCATGTTCAGGACACGGGCGCGACCGGCGAACTCTGGGTACCGCCTCCCCAATTCCTCGCCAACCCTTCAGACATTCGGCTTGCCACCGTAACCCTGAAAAATCCATACCTTCATACCTACACCGACAACGCCAGCGTGACTGTCGGCTTTGATCTCGGTTTTGCGACGCTGCGTTCCATAACGGGCTATGGGTACAATAAACTGAAAGACGTTGACGATTGTTCCGGGGTGCCCTTCCTACGAGGTTGCGTCCGGACACTCATTCCGGGCAAGTACCGCCAATGGAGCCAGGAACTCCAGCTGGCTTCCCAGGACCGAGCCGCAGTCAAGTGGCTCCTCGGGGCCAACTATTTTGACGCCAGCGGGTCCAATCACTTTTTCCAGAGCATCGAACAGATCCCCGTGCCCGTGTTCGATACCTTTTCAACAACTAAAGAAAAGGCCTCTGCCGTTTTTGGTCAGGCGACATTGCAGATTTCCAATCGCTGGAGCACCACCGGGGGAGTGCGCCTGAGCCACGAAGCCCGAAACGTTTCGGATATTGGTACCGGCGTCAGGGATAACGCCACCCTCACAGCCGCGGCACACAGCTGGAACGGTACGTCGTGGCTGTTTGATGTGGACTACTCAGTTGCCCCTGATCTGTTCGCTTATGCGAGCATCGCCACGGGGTACAAAAGTGGCGGCGTTACCACAAGCCGGTTGCCGAACAGCGATTTCGACAGCTTCGATCCTGAAAACCTGACGGCCTATGAGGTGGGTGTCAAGAGCCAATGGCTGAATCGGCACCTGACGCTGAATGGCGCCGCGTTCCGTTACGACTTCAAGGACATGCAGGTCGGCACGTTCTACGTGACCAACGGTCAAGTGGTGGGTGTAATTGACAATGCCGCGCAGGCCGAGCTGTATGGCGTAGACGCCGCCGGGACGTTCCACATTTCCGATCGCCTGATGCTCTCTGCTGGGGCGGTTTGGATGCCAAAGAGAGAATTTGTGGAGTACGAGAGCGGCATCACCGGGGCCGACCTCTCAGGCCATACGCTCAGTCGGGCGCCCGAGTGGACTCTGAGCTCAGCGGTCGACTATCGGCTGCCGTTGCCAGGGGCCGGCAGTGTTTCCGCGCGCATCGAATACAATTATCGAAGCAGTTTCTATTTCTCAAACGAGAACGACCCGCAGCTGGCGCAGGCCAGTTTCGGGCTGATAAATGTCTTTCTGCGGTTCGAGCCGACGAACAGGACGTGGTATGCCTTTGCGACCGGGCGCAACCTGACCAACCAGGACTATTTCAACCAGATCCTCCTGCAGGCCAGCCCCGGGTACCCAAGCACCTACGAGATCGGCCTCGGCCGCCACTTTTGAGCTGGCGACCCATACGCCCGTAGAACTCCAACGCCTGTATTGATCCCGAGATTAAGCAGGCGGCAGACCGCGTAATAAGGCGGCGGCGAGAGTTTCCGCGTTCCTGCACGAAATCTACAGCTCTTCTACAGCCGACCTCTATGGCCCCAGAGCGGGTAAGTCTCGATCTTTAGCGCGCCCCGCGGGATCGCGTAACACACCCAACATGGGAGCCTGAAATGAACAACACGTTTGCATTGCTAGCCCGCCCCAACGCCGACCTTAGCCGCACGAATCTCATTGATGGAAAACACCACTCCAGTAGAGGCGAGGCAGGTGGAGGCGATGCTGTGTGCAGCCGGGCAAGCCGGCACAAACGCACCGTTTATGCATTGATATTCAGATCATTTGTTCCTGCGCTCGCGGCACTGCTTCTTACCGGTCGGGCAGTTAGCGCGCCGGAAGGCGAACTCGATGCGACCTTTGGCGAGCACGGCCGCGCAATGCTCGGGTTAGGGGACATTTCACTGAGCGGGGCAGGCACGCAGCAACCGGCTGACGGCAAACTGCTGTTCGCGGGCGCCAAGGTAGATTCCTTTTTTGGCGATCGCATCGCTTTTGCGGTGCTCAGGCTGAACGCCGACGGATCCGCGGATACCACCTTTGGCATAAGCGGCACTGCGATAGTCGATTTCGACGGATTTTACTACGCCACCGCAACCAAACTCGCCGTGCAACCCGATGGCAAGATTCTGGTTGTGGGATCGGTGGACACAGGGACGACCAACTCCGATTTTGCTCTGGCTCGCCTCAATGCCGACGGCACTATTGACTCGACCTTTGGCACCCACGGCCTGGTGACTCTTGATTTGGGCGGCAGCAACGATTCCATCACGGATATCGTGCTCCTGCAGGATGGCCAGTTTGTCGTAGTCGGTACGACAGACGGCAACGGGGTTCAGGGCGCTGCGTTCGCTCGTTTCCGGGTGGACGGGTCGCTGGACACAAGCTTCGGCACAGGATCAATTGGAGGTACGACGATTGTGGGGGCAACAGTGTACGGTGCCGGCGGCGAGGACGAGCCATTTAGCATGATTAGACAGCCCGACGGAAAATTTGTGGCTTGCGGCACCGAGGTTCAGGTGAACAATGGCTTCGACTACGTAGCCGACATGTTGGCGATCCGGGTGAATGCATATGGTGCAGTGGATACGGGGTTCGGGGCCAACGGGGTGTCGGTCACCTCTACCGGTAGGGGAGCCCGGGCATGCGCGGCAATGCCAGATGGCCGCTTGGTGTTGGCCGGCAACCAGGGCGGGAACCTAGATCCAGGGAAGCCGGCGCTTGTGCGGTTGATGCCGGACGGTACGCTGGATACGACGTTCGGCGTAGCGGGCGTCTCGACTTTCACAGTGGGCCACTTGGCGTTGGCGCGCGCCATCATTCTTCTCGGCAATGGTGCCCTGGCCGTGGGCGGGTTTACGATGCCCCTTGAAAACACCAATGTCCCAACAGACATGTTTGTCGCTCGCGTGGATCCCAATAGCGGCGTGCTCGATCCCTCGTTCGGCAACAATGGTGTAACGATTATTACCTCTGGTCTAAATGGCAGTTCGTCTTCTATTAGCGGTCTGGGTCTGCTCGCGCAAGCGGACGGAAAACTTATCGCCGTTGGTGCGGATTTTGACTCGGTACTTACGCTCGCTCGTATCGACCCTGCTGGCAGGGGAAGCGCAGGATTCGCGGGCTTCATTTCGGCGACCGAAGGCATTGCTGAGGGAACTGGCAATCTCGTCGTGACGGTGCGACGAACCGGAGGCAGCACGGGTAGTCTTTCCGTCGACTACACCACAGTCCCCCATACCGCATTGGGTCCGGGTGATTTTACGCCCGTCAGCGGCACTTTGAGCTGGCAGTACGGGGACATGGCTCCAAAAACGATCATAGTGCCAATCACCAACGACGCCATTAGCGAACGTACGGAGGGATTCAAAATTGTATTGTCGAATTCCACGGGTGGCCTGTCGACTAGCGTCTACGCTGTGGAGATCACTGACAGCGACTCAGTAAAAGGCGGGGGTAATACTGGGGGCGGCGGCAGTTTCGGTATTGCGGAGCTGATCGCACTGGCGTTGATCTCCGGTATCGCGACGTACCGACGGCGCCGCGGCAGGCTACCGGACAATCGCGGACTCGCTGATAGCAGGTGGCAGGTCTGCGCAGGCATTGAAACATGCAACTGAAAGCCATTGGGTCCCTCGTGGTGCCACAGCATCGACTCTGTAGGCACCGGGCGTGATTTTTGCCAGGTTCTGTGCGGGGCTACCCGCGCAATAGCTGGTTCTCGCTCCGGGCAGGAAGTGGCAATAGCCTTGGCTGCTACCATTCGGCGCGATGCAATATCGGGAACCACCTGCCGGAAGCACCCGCGGGGACGAGTTGCAGTCGTCAGCGGTGTCGCATGCCACGGGCTCTCCGCTCGATCCGTAGCGCTGAATCAGGCACATGCCCATCTGGCGGGTTTTGCCTGCCGGTCCCAGGAAGGTGACAAGGCCTTCGACGCCGTTCTCCTTGGCTTTCGCTGACGCAGTCGCGACCCAGATCCCGTCAATGTTGGCGCTGGTGACAACAGATCGCGTATCGACCTGGCCGGGAATCGGTGGAGCATCTTGGTCTGGAGCTTCCACAGGTTCTGCTGACCGGCAGCGGCCCGAAAAGAGCGCCCTGCCCTTGCCGCAGAATCGACAGCGCTTGAGCAGCGACTGAAACTGTTGGTCATCGCGTAATGCATCCCAGCGCGGGTCGACTGGCAGAAAAATTAGGTGGACATCGCGCACGGCATACGCGCTCTCGAGCCAGTGGAGCGCGGCTTCGCGCTCCGAAAGGCCCGCATAGATGATAGCGATTGCGTAAGGCGACACGTAGCGTTCGGCCGCCTGCGCCTGCAACGCTTCTACAACGGCTCGCGCCTCGATCGTACGACCAGTTTTGGACAGGACATAGGCACGGTAGGCGATGGCCTTGGAATTGGCGCCCGAATACTGTACGGCCTTGTCAAAAGCTACGATGGCATCGTCGTATTTATGCAGTTCGGACAACGCCTGACCGAGCTGAAGGTAGCCGACCCAGGCCTCGGGATTGATCGAGATTGCCTGTCGAGCAAAGTCCACTGCCGCAGGGTAGTCACGGGCCTGGAACGCGACCTGCGAGGACAAGGCATAGGTGTGGGAGAACAGTGGATCCAGCGCGCGCGCGCGATCCATCATCGACTGAGCCTCCGCCAGATTGCCACTCTGTGACAGCACGTGTCCTAAGAACAAGTAGGCCAGCGCGTTGTTCTTGTCAATCGCCAACGCCTTGCGAAACGCATTTTCCGCGGCAGCCCAGTCCCAGTCCAAAATTAAATGGAAATGACCCAGCACATATTGCACCTCGGCCAAATCGGCACCGAAGCGCTCTGCCTGCTGGACGGCATTTCGGGCACGGGCGAACACGAATGTAGGATCCGCGTCACCGGTGATGGGCGCCGTGCTGAGCACCTGGGCAATGCCAGCCCAGGCCAGGGCATAGCCTGGGTCCCTTGCTATCGCTTCCTCATACAAGTTTAGTGCGCGCCGACTGCTCGCCGGCGAGAGCAAACTCCACTGATACCGCCCCTGCAGGTAGAGGTTGTACGCCTGCGGATTGAGCGTTTGCCGGCGCACCATCGCGGCCCTCACTTCCGGGGACAAGCGCAGGCGAACCTGCTGGGCGATTGCACTGCTCAATTCGCGTTGCAGTCCTAGAAAACTTGTCATCTCCCGATCGAAGGTGGCCGCCCACACCTGTTCGTTGTCCGATACACGAAGCAACCGTGAGGTGACTCGGATTTTTGACTGTTCGGCTTGTAACGAACCCACCACCAAGAAATCGACGCCGAGCTCGCGACCGATTTGCAAGACCGGCTGGTTCGATGCCGCAATGGCCTGCGCCGACACGCGGCCAATCAAATGGGCGCTGTTCGGATCAATCTGTGCCAGCGAAGCACTGGTTTCCTCCGCGAGACCTGCGGCGAGGTAATTAAGGTCAGCGTTCCCCGTAAGGTTTTCAAATGGCAGCACCGCAATTTTCTGACGCGATGACTCGAAATACTCGGCGTGCCAGATACCGAATGCAACGGCTGCCGCGACGAGCACCGCGCCAATGGCGACGGCGGCGCGAGGCAGGCGAGAGCGTTTGGGCTCGATCTCAGCGAGAGTCGCGGCTGGGGAATGTGGATCCAGCGGTGCTGACAGCTCCGGCCGCGTGACCGAAGCGATGAACCGATAGCCGAGGCCCGCCACGGTTTCGATGAACAAAGGGCTATCCGGCGAGTCACCGAGTGCTTGCCGCACCTTGCGCACCAGCGTGTTGAGGCCGGTGTCGAAATCGATTACGACCTTCCCGGGCCACAGGGCTGCGATAATATCTTGGCGGGTAACCAGCAGGCCCTGACGGGTGACCAGCAGGATCAGCAGGTCGAAAGGGCGACGTTCAAGCCGAACCGTTGTGCCATTCCGTCGCAACTCGTGGGCCCCAAGGTCCAGCTCAAAATCGTGGAACCGATAGGTCTCCGCTTCGTTCGAGTCGTTCATACAGGGCCGGGCCGGTCTATAGAGTGCCCATAGTAACGGTTCGACAACCATAAGAGGCCGCGAGCTACAAAATCATTGATCGAACTGGAAAGCGCCGATTCCCCCTCTTCTCCCTCGCCGCGTTTCAATAGACGGGAGTTCCCTATTGCATCGGAACCCTTTGTTGTTCTTACCGTTGATTCAGGGTCTGCGCCTCTCCTTCTCCTGGCTCGGCAGAACGGCTAATTGGGGGTTGGATTGGACCGACTGACTGTTCGGCCGAAGACCCCGTACAGCCCGATCATCATCCACACAATATTGATAGCGGCGGAGGGGTAAGCACCATTCCACCCACTGTTGATAATGAAGCCAGCCCCAGACAAAGCATTCAACCAATGATAGAGACGAGAGTCCCCCCTGACCTTACCTACCGTGAGCAGCAGGTAGGCCGATAGCATCATAGCCGCGGCCACCCATCCTATAATCTCAATGGTTAATTTCAGCATCGATGACCCCCGATTCCGGTTGGTGTGTTGTCTCAGCAGTCCGGAATTCAACAGGCGTCGAAAACAACCAACGCGCAACATAGTAAGCCGCGAACGCGCCGGCAAGTTGCGACATTACGAATTCCGGCACGTCCTGCGATCTGATTCCCGCGAACGTATCGGAGAATGACCGTGCAATTGTGATGGCGGGATTCGCAAACGACGTGGAGGCCGTGAA
The DNA here is from genome assembly GCA_963717335.1 of uncultured Gammaproteobacteria bacterium. GTDB lineage: Bacteria > Pseudomonadota > Gammaproteobacteria > Steroidobacterales > Steroidobacteraceae > FEN-1191. The sequence goes on from CAVQVZ010000001.1 coordinate 256,787, forward strand.
CCAGTATGCGGCCCCGATCCAACCGGCCACCATCCACGGTGCATCTTGCGGTCGTCGGTGCCCCAGAACGACCAGAAGCAATCCGAACGTCGCCACCGCCTCGGCCAGCCACTGCGCAGCGCCTGTGCGAGCGTGGGAGGACGCCTGCAGCCAGGGAAGGCTGAACATCGCGTGGGCGAGCACAACCCCGAGGCAGCAACCCAACACCTGGACAGCAACATAGGCACCGGCGTCCCACCAAGAAAGGGCCTTGCGGATCGCCTGGATCAACGACACCGCCGGATTGAAATGGGCGCCGCTCACGGGCCCAAGAAGCGAGATTAAAGTTGCTAGAACCGCTACTGTGGCTCCCGTATTCGCCAGAAGTGCGATCGCTGCATTTCCTCCGGCCATCCGTTCGGCCATGACGCCGGATCCCACCACCCCGGCGGCCAGGAGTGCGGGTCCAATGCCTTCGGCCGCCAGGCGTTTGGCCGTGCTCACGCTGGATTAGGGGGCGGAGTTTTGCCGATCGCGTCCAACCGCTCTTGCAGCTTGATGCGATCTAGTGAGGCAAGCGGGAGACTGGTAAAGATCTTGATGCGGTTGTCCAGCGCGCGGAAAGTGTCGCGGAAGGCCGCCCACTTCTCCGCGTCCGAACCCTCCACGGCGGCAGGATCCGGTACACCCCAGTGGGCGGTCATGGGTTGCCCGGGCCAGTAGGGGCACACCTCCCCGGCCGCGTTGTCACAGACGGTGAACACGAAATCTAACGGTGCAGCATCCGGAGCCGCAAATTCGTCCCAACTCTTGCTGCGTAGTCCCTCCGTTGGGAAATTCAGGCGCTGAAGAAGTTGCAGGGCAATGGGATGTACCGCGCCCTTTGGATGGCTGCCCGCACTGAGGCCTCGGAATTTCCCGCGCCCCCATTGGTTGATGAGCGACTCCGCGAGAATGCTCCGCGCTGAGTTACCCGTGCACAAGAACAAAACGTTGTAGATCCGCTGCGAAGTCATTTCGCACAGCAATCCGCTGTGGGCTGCACTTGGCGCACCGGGATGCACCATTGGGAGTCGGATCTCTCGACTGGGACGACGGACGCACCATGGTTGAAGACTGCAGTGTCTTCACCGTACACGGGAATGCTATTAAGGGTGTAGAACGTTTCCCAAGCAATCCCCGTCGGATCAGTAACCCAATACTTGTCCGACCGGGCGTAACAGCACGCCTGCCCGTTCTCCTCGATCAAGCGAGAATCGGCTGCCGCCATTAGAACGTGCATTCCGCGTAATTCATCCGATGAATCCACCTGAAACCCCAGATGGTTTACGCCGACAGGTTGGCGGCGGGTGGAGATGGCGAAATTCACGCGCGGGTCTTCAAGCATCCACTTGGCGTAATCGGCTTCTATCCGATTGGGTTGCAATCCAAATAGCGTCGAGTAAAACGCTACGCTTTTGGCAAGATCATCGACCGACACATGGATATGGAAGCGTTTCATGCGCGTTTCCTTGTGGTGGGTGGGCCTTCAGCCCTCGCCGGACCGCATTCCGGACTACAGCCTTGGTCGGCCAAGACACAACAGTTCTCGGTGAGAAACCCGATCAGTTGATTCATGTGCGCAAAATTTGGGCGGTAATACAGAAACCGTCCATCGCGGCGTACATCAACGAGTCTCGCCCTCTGTAGCTCCTTTAGGTGGAACGACAAGGTCGGTGATGACACATTGAGCTTCTCCCCGAGCTCGGTAGGCGTAAAGCCCTCCGGCCCTCGCTTTACGAGCATTCGGAAGATCGCTAGCCGGGACTCCTGGGCTAAGGCAGCGAGACTTACGATGGCGATTTTAGATTTGATATTTCGAAAGATATCGAAGTCTGCCGCCGCCGTCAATAGCAGGCGACTACTTGGTCACGGGGTCAGCGGGTGAAAACGCCGGACGGCAAATGGCAGTGCGTCGCGTCAGTCGGTACCCTGTTTGAAGGCGTGAGAGTACAAAGTCGGCGCGTGGAGACGATGACCGACGCGCCTGCGCAGACTCTACTGCACAGGCGCGGTGTCTAGTCAGCTGTCAGGGCTCGACTCGTGTCGCTATGATCGTCCCATTAGCTTGGGCGATAACATTGCTTTCATCAAACGGATGAGCAGGATTGGCGGCAGAGATCACAGCGTGAATCCGCCCGGTGTATCTATTCCCGGAGTGGGCCAACGTGATGAACTCGTGCAAATGGACTGTGTTAGTAAAAGTCGGGCTTGGTGGGCCGCCCGGAGGGCCATCGTGGCCCATGGCGATGTGGTTAAGCTCATAGGTATAAGGACCCGTCTGCTTCCAGGCACCCATGCAGACGTCACCGGCCGCGGGGTTCCGAGCACCAGAGATCATGATCTCCGTGCCATCCTCGTGCCAAATGACGGTTCCAAAATCCCCGCCAAGCTCTGGCGAGAACTGGAATCTCCAGAGACCGACGATGGACGGCGCAAGGGAGTCACGATTGTCCACGGCGATCAAGTGGCCAGCGTCGGCAGCGTCGGAATGATAGACCGCTGGTGTAAGGCGGGCGTGCAAGAGCGACTCCTGCGGGCGTCCACTCACTGATTTAAATAAGCTCAGGTCGATGCTGCATGCCGCGCTGGCTGTGCCAACGAGGGCCAGATGCACTAGGCATAGTCCGGTAATCCGCAATATTGACTTTGTACGAAGCATAGGCAGATCACTCCTTTTAATTATCGGTTGTTAAGAGCTACTGACGACCCCAGACACTACTCCCCCCTCGTGGCGGTGAGATGAAGGTAATTCGAAATTACGCTGACTTAATGGTGCGGCGCGCCACGAGCGAAGAATCTACCGCGATGGACTGCGAAATGGTGGCGCATTTGGGTAGCGACAGCTGTCAGGTAAGGACCGGCCGCCAGCGCGAGGCTGGCGGCCAATACCGATCGGATCACACGAGGACACTGGCCACGGTCAGTTTGCCGGCGCTCCGACTGCCTTGGCAGCAGTTTCTATTAATGCCGCCACAGCTTTAGGCTTCGAGACATAGATTGCATGACTGCCAGCAGCGTCCACCACGGTGGCATTCGCCCGCTTGGACATGAAGCGCTGGGCAGGCACGGGGATCATCTTGTCGTCGGTAGCCACCAGATACCAGCTCGGTCTGGTGCTCCAGGCCGCCTCGCTGACTGCTCCGTTGAGGGCGTCGAGACCCCATGGCACTTGTGAGTCAGCCATGAAATTCGCCTGTTTTGCATCGACATCAGCGGCAAAGGAAGCCGCAAACCTGGACTTATCCAGGAAGAGGAAGCCGTCCTGTGGGGGAAGGATCGGCGGCACAGGTGCCCCGGGTGCGGGGTCCTTGATTAGTGACGCCACAGACTCGCCCTTGTCGGGCGCGAATGCGGTTATGTACACCAAACCCGCGACCTTGGGATGAGTACCCGCCTCGGTGATGACGACACCACCGTACGAGTGGCCGACAAGGACCACCTGCCCGGGCTGTGCGTCAATGGCGCGTTTCGTAAAGGCAACGTCCTCCGCAAGCGACTTTGTCGGGTTCTGAACAACGGTGACCGAGTAGCCGTCTTTCGTCAGAATGTCATGGACGCCTTGCCAGCCCGATCCGTCGACGAAGCCTCCATGCACAAGAACGATCGATACAAGATTATTCACGGTGAAGTCCTTAGCTTGAGTGAACGCTCACGATGAGCCGCTCTGAGTTGGATTGTGCACAGGCGCCGGCTCCCGCGAAACCCTATTACGGGTGGCCCTCGGATTACTGAATCGAGTGGAGACGGAATTACCCCGGATCAATATAGGCAATCCCTCCTGGATAGCCGATCCGGCCCAATAGCTTGTAGTGTCCGCCCTTACCTGCACCAGGACCGGAACCGCGGGGACAGCACAAATCGCTTCACCCCGCGCCGTCCGCACACGCCAAATCGCGGCGGCCACTATAATGTGCCCGGCGCGAAACCAAATCGGGGGGATGACAATGAAAAGGCGGGAATTCGTTGGCGCCGGACTGGCGCTGGCTGGGAGCTGGCCGCTGCGCGGATTCGCCACCGTCCTCAAGGGCGTGGGCAACGTGCCGGCCAAGACCCTCAGTGGCGCCGATGTCACGCTGCCCGGGTCCTCCATCGAAGCGTTCGCGGCCAGCCTGCGAGGCGAGCTGCTGATGGCCGGGAGTGCGGAGTACGAAGGGGCGCGCCGACTCTGGAACGCGCTCTTCGACAAGAAGCCCGCTCTCATCGCGCGCTGCACCGGCGCCGCAGATGTCCAGGCGGCGGTAAATTTCGCGCGCGAGCACCAGCTGCTAACCGCCGTGCGGGCCGGGGGTCACAGCTTCTCGGGCAAGTCGAGCTGCGATGGCGGGTTAATGATCGACCTGCAGCCGATGCAAGGTGTGCGTGTCGACCCGCAAGCCAAGCGAGCGTACCTAAAGGCCGGATCACTCCTGGGACTCCTCGACCATGAATGTGCTGCCTACAAGCTGGCGACCACCGCCGGCACGGTCTCACACACGGGCGCCGCCGGCCTGACCCTCGGCGGTGGCTTCGGGCGGCTCGGACGGCGCTTCGGCCTCGCCTGCGACAATGTCGACGCCTTCGATCTCGTCACCGCTGACGGGCGCATGATGCGGGCGAGCGATAAAGAGAATTCCGATTTGTTCTGGGGCCTGCGCGGCGGCGGGGGAAACTTTGGTGTCGTGACCTCCATCGAATACCGCCTGCACGAGATGGACCCCACAATATTCGGCGGCGACATTGCCTGGCCCCTGGACCAAGCACGCGACGTGCTCCGCTTCTACCGCGACCTCGCCCTCGATGCGCCCGATGTCGTGAACATCAATCCGGACCTGCACTGGGAGTCCGACGGCCCCATGATCGGGTTGGAAGTGTGCTGGTCGGGCGACCATGCCCAGGGCGAGGCTTGGCTCAAAAAGCTGCGTGCCTTTGGCAAGCCGGCCCATGACGATATCGCACCGATGCCCTACGTGACCATGCAGTCCGGTGCCGATAGCGCGCTCGCGCCCGGAGGCTACTACTACCTCAAGAGCGGCATGATCACGCAGCTCAAGGACGAAGGAATCGACCAGATCATCGATTCGTTCAAGCGCATGCCCAAGTGGTACGTGATGTTCATGGAGCACTGCGGCGGGGCGTACGGGCGAACGGCGCCGAGCGCAACAGCCTTCACGAACCGCGACATGATGTTCTCCCTCGGCGCGCTCGGCATCTGGCCGAACAAGGACGGCATCGAGGAGAACACCGAGAAGATGCGCGCCAACTGGAAGGAACTCGCCCCGCTGACCAAGGGCTTTTACACGAACTACAACGCCCCGGATGTCACGCTGGCAAGCAATCGCGAGAACTACGGCGCGAACTTCGAGCGGCTCGTCTCCCTTAAGGCAAAGTACGACCCAAACAACCTGTTCCGACTGAATGCGAACATACCGCCCAAGATGGGATGACGAGCATCCGCCGGCGCTGACGGAAACGAACGTATGGGCCGACCGCTTACCGAAACACAAGAATTACCCGGGTGAACATGAAAGCAGTCGGCTGGTTCTGTATCGTCGCAGCTCTCCTGATCAGCACCGTTGCCGTGTCGGAACCACCGAAGAATGCTGGAGAAGCGGCGGTACTCATCGCCGATCGGGCTTTTGATGGAACCGGGAAGACGCTGCACAATGTCCGTATCCAGGTCAATGACGGCAAGATTGCCGCACTGTCCGGGCCGGGGACCGGCACGGTTATCGATCTACGCGGCTACACGGTTCTACCAGGGTGGATCGATGCACATGTGCATATTGCATCGCACTTCGATCGCACGGGACATTTGGCCAGTTCGAGCGAGCCGCCCGCGGACGCAGCGCTCGAGATGGCCGAGGGAGCCTGGCAAACATTGATGGCGGGCTTCACTACGATTCAGAGCGTCGGAGACACGAACGAGCGCCTACTCCGCGACGCAATCCGTGACCATGACTTTCCAGGTCCGCGGTCTACTCACATCCCTTGCGCCGATAGAGGGAGATCTGACCAAGGCCACTCCGGAAGCCTTACGCGAAATGGTGAAGGAGCGGAAGGCCCAGGGCGCGGACCTGATCAAGATATTTGCTTCGAACAGTCAGCGTGTGGGAGCTAAACCCACGCTCACCGAAGAGCAGCTGAAGACGCTCTGCGATGAAGCGACAGCAGTGGGCTTGCGCTCGATGGTACATGCATATCGTGGACAGGTTGCCGCCGCCGCCCGGGCGGGCTGCCGGGAAATCGAGCACGCGACGTATGCCACACCCGAGGAGCTTCAGGTGGCAGTGCAAGCGGGCGCGTACATCACACCGCAGGTCGGCCTCGTCGTGCAGAATTATATTGAGAACCAGGAGCGGTACATCGGTATCGATGGCTATACCGCCGAGGGCATGACCGTGATGCAGCGAGACCTGCCGGAAGATTTTGCGGTCTGCAGGCGCCTTGCGCACATGCCCGGCGCCAGGATGGTCTACGGGACCGACGCAACGGCAGGGGCGCATGGGCACAACGCTGAGGAATTCATCGGTCGGGTACAACACTGCGATCAGGACACCATGGCCGCCCTGGTCTCCGCTAACTCAGTAGCCGCCGAGGCCATCGGGATGGGCGGCATAATCGGCAGACTGGCACCAGGATACGCAGCCGACATCATCGCGCTTGACGGTGACCCGCTTAAGGACATCACTGCAGTGCGACGCGTCGTGTTCGTCATGCGCGGCGGCAAGATCTACAAATGGGTAGGCTCAAAAGCCGAGCGCCGTTCAAGGCACTAGCCGGCGAGCACCGGTACGGCGTGCCAAGTGCATTGTCGGCTTATAAGGTAAGGACAACTGCTATGCCATCCAGTTTGCTTGCCCGCTCAGATGCTGAGGCCGGCCCCATACCGGCCTTTGGGGCTACTGCGTGCGTGGCCTTAAAACTTCACAGCGGGTTTCCCGGTGATCAACCTTCCTAGCTGGTCAAAATCCACAGGTTTGGTCAAGTGGTGATCGAATCCTGCCTCTAAAGCGCGCCGGCGATCATCATCCTGTCCCCAACCCGTGAGAGCGATCAGTTGCACATCGGTTGCCCAAGGATCTTGTCGCAGCGCCCGAGCGACCTCATAGCCGCTCATATCTGGCATTCCAATGTCGAGGAGCGCTACATCAGGGCGAAAGGTTTGGGCTAGGGTCAGGGCGTTCTGACCCCGAAGCGCCACTCGCACTTCGTGGCCTGACAATTCTAGAAGCACTGCGAGACTCTCGGCCGCATCCCGATTATCGTCAGCGATTAGCACGCGGCGGCGCACCGGCGACGTCGGCGCCGGATCAACCACCCGAGGCGCGGAGAATTGGTGATCTGATAGTGGCAAGCGCACTATGAATTCGCTTCCTTGCCCCAAGCCAGCGCTGCGCGCTACTACAGTCCCGCCGTGCAGTTCTGCAAGGCCCTTGACCAGTGCGAGGCCTATGCCGAGTCCACCTTCGGAGCGCCCATCAATTCCCTCGATTTGCGAGAACATTTCAAATATTCCGCTAACGGATTCGGGAGCGAGCCCAATACCATCGTCTTTCACCGATACAGATAGTGTGTCGACCTGCCGCGTAGCCTGCACCTCGATGTGACTGCCAGGGTCACTGTATTTAGCGGCATTGATAAGCAGATTCGACAGGATCTGCGCCAAACGGAGTGCATCAGCGTAAAGCGAAATTCTCTCGGCCGGCACGCTCACCGAAAGACGATGATTTTTGCCATCTAAACTCGGGCGAGCCGCTTCTATTGCCGCGTCCAAGACGTCCGACAATGCGATGTGCTCCATCTTGAGTCTGAGTTTCCCTTGAGTAATGCGCGCAATATCGAGAAGATCGTCGAGGAGCAGGGCCATATGCGTGACTTGCCGCTCAATGATCGTTTGTGCCTGCTGCAATTGACTGGGGGCGGCCTGCGGCGAGGCTAGGATCTTGGCAGCCATGCGAATTGGTGCAAGTGGATTTCGCAACTCATGCGAAAGTGTCGCGATAAATTCGTCCTTACGCCGATCCTGCTCGCGAAGTTGCTGGTTGAGGCTCGACAACTGTTGCTGATCGAGCGTCTGCGCGGAAACGTCGACTGTTACTCCGTCGAAGTGCGTTGGCGTGCCGTCGCTGGCATAGTCGGTGCCGCCCAGCGCGCGGATCCATTTAACCGCCTCCGTAACGGGATGCACAGTGCGGTAGACGATGTCATACGGAGCTCGATTGCGGATCGATGCATCGATCGCATCCCGAGTCCGGGCTCGGTCGTCTTGGTGAATCCTCGCATAGAAATCGTCGATCGTGATCCGGTCCGTCGGCGCAAAGAAGAAGTGATCCTTTACGCGCTCGTCCCACTGAAGCTCATCGAAAGGCAGGTCGCAGTACCAAAATCCTATACCCGAAAGGCGAGTCGCATAGTCCAGTCGCGCGCGGTCCAGCGCGAGCGCACGGTCGGTGAGCGCCCGCGCGGTGATGTCGACCCCTTGCACCAAAATACCGCTAACAGCGCCATCCCGGTCGGTTACGGGCTGAAATACGAAATCGACGTACCGCTCATCTATCGGCGCTTCTGGTGATACCTGAACGGCGTACTTGGCCCCTGTGGCCGAGAACGGCTTGCCGGTTCGATAAACCTCGTCCAGAAGTGCAAGATAGCCTTGCTCGACAGCGTCCGGAAGCGCATCAGCTACCCTGCGGCCTACAACCGACCGGTGGCCAATGAGTTTGAGGTAACCTGGATTCGCAAGTTCGATCACATGGTCTGCGCCTCGCAGTACTGCGAGAAACGTCGGCGCTTGGTCGAATAGTTGCACGAACCGTTCACGCTCGGCTGATAGCCGTTGCTTGGCCAGCACTTGTTCGGTTGTCTCAGTGCAGACAACGAGCACGCCCCCAACGCCGTGAGGAAATTCCGGCTCATCGATGGGGCTATAGCCGTAGGTCCAATACACATCCTGTAGCTCGCCATGCCGAATGATTGGTACAAGTTGATTTTCATGCCACGTCGCACCCTCGCCGCGCATCACTTGCTCGATCTGTGGCCCGATAATCGGCCAGATCTCCTCCCAAGAGCTACGACCTGGCGCACCAAGGATGGAGGAGTGTTTCTCGGGACCGAGCGAACGGGAATAGGCGTCGTTGTATAGGCAAGTGTGCTCATGGCCCCAGAAGATAAACATCGGATGTTGTGTTGTTAGCAGGACGCGTACGGCCGTTCGTAGACCGCGCGGCCAGAATTGGGGTTCGCCCAGCGGGCTGTGCGCCCACGGATAGGTGCGAATGCGCTCACCCATCAAGCCGCCGCCAGCGAGAAACTCCAGGTTGGTACCCGGATCGGATGTCATTTCTGGTCCCTTAGAGACAGTCGGACGTTTGTTCGGATTCTGAAGCGCCTTTAGGTCTCTACAACTGTAACCTCAATCAGACATTTTGGCAGCGGCGATGCGCCATATCGCATGAACGACGCGTTGGGGCGAATTAGAATCCGTTATTATGAGAACGCGATCTAGCCGGCTAAGGCTGCTATTGCCCCCGTTCACTTGCCCAGCATCGTAACCTCTATTCAAATGCCAGCATCTTGGGACTTAGGCGGGCCAATAATCACGATGCGAATCGTGCTCGCCACTAGCATTGGCCTGCTCCTCTCGCTAAATCCAGCGACGCTGCAAGCACGGCAGCGCTCCGATCTGTTGATCCGACACGTCGCCATTGTGGACGTCGAGCACGCACGCGTATTGGCTGACCGGGCCGTGGCAACACTTGGCAGCACTATTGTCGCCGTGGGCAGTGACGCTGAAGTTGCCGCGCATTGGCGGGGACGCCAAACAGTAGACGGCCGGGGGCGGTATCTGACCCCGGGACTTTGGGATATGCACGTGCATTTCGGAGGTGGCCCCGCACTGATCGACGAAAACAAAGCCCTGTTGCCCCTCTACGTTGCTTACGGCATTACTACCGTACGTGATTGCTCGGGTGATCTGGCTCAGGAGGTGCTCTCGTGGCGGCGCGCCATCGCGGAAGGCACACTGCTGGGGCCCAACTTGTTGAGTTCCGGCCCAAAGATCGAGGGGATCCACCCCATATGGAAGGGCACGATAGAGACGGGTTCTCGCGCCGATGTTGATGCGGCAGTGGAGCGACTAAAAGGCCTCCAGGTCGATTTCGTCAAGATCACCGACAACACGCTCGATCCACAGCTTTTTTTGTACGCAGTCGCGCAGGCCCGTGCAGCCGGATTTAAGGTATCGGGTCACATCCCCATGGCATTGACCGTTCATCAGGCGGTGGAGGCCGGCATCAGTTCGATCGAGCACCTCGACTACGCGTTTAAGGCGGGCGCGAAGGATGAGGTTGCCATCGCTGGCGATTTTGCCGCAGGCCGCATCGATCGGATTGAGCAGGAGGCGCGCATCGATTCCGGGTTTGACGCCGCCACGGCGATGAACGCGTACCGTGAATTCGCGCAACGGGGCGTGTTCGTGACGCCAACGCTAAACGGTTCGCGCATTCTCGCTTTTCTGGACCGCGACAGCCACGCCCAAGATGGCTATCTCGCCTACATCGGGCCGGGTCTGCGCAAAACTTACGACTGGCGCATTCAGCGGGCCGCTCAGGCGGACGCCAAGGCTATCGAGCAGCGTCATGCCCACTATGAACGGATGGCCGCAATTCTTCCGCTGCTGCAACAGGCTGGGGTGACCATCATGGCCGGTACTGATGCAGGCTTCCTCAATTCATTTAACTATCCCGGAATTGGACTGCACGAGGAGCTCGCGCTGTATGTCGACAAGGGTCTCACTGCCGCTCAGGCACTTGCCGCAGCAACGCGGGCGGGACCCGCGTGGTTTGGCAGGCTCGACCAGTATGGCTCCGTCACCGCTGGGCGGCGCGCGGATCTGCTACTGCTTGATGCCAACCCGCTCGATGACATCCGAGCAACGCGTTCGATCCGTGCAGTCATTTTGCGCGGCACGATCTACGATCGACCAGCGCTCGATCGCTTGCTGTCGGAAACACGCACCAAGGTAGCCGCATGGAATGCCCCCAGCGTGCGCTGATGGCGCGAGCGCGCTATCCGAACGGCAGGAGGCGAGCTGACCTTGAAACCGGCATCCCCCGCGCCGCAAATGGGCTACCCGCCAGATTTTGTTGATTTTATTTGCAGGATCATCTCTATCGCAGCAGCAAAAATCGCCTCACCCCGACCAGAAACTGCAGGATCGACTGCGGTCATAACTGCGGTCATATCGGTGACGGCATAAACCATTAGGTGTGGCGCCGGGATCCAGCCGTCCGTTCCAGGGTGTTTGGAAAGCCCCTCACGTGCGCGGGTCACCGTGGTAAAGTCGAACGGTATGCCGCGCGTCGGCGAAAAACAGCCAACGCTCGGCCAGCAAGCCAACGATGCTCGCTCCCACCGCGAGCAGCGCCCCCGGCCAGCGCGGCGAACTGGACATGAGCCATGCGAGCGGCAGCGCAAACGCCCCGATCCACACGATCCATTGCGCCCGGCGGCGGCGGCGCAATGAAACGGTGACGAGAAATTCACGGGTCAGGAAAGTGCCGCGCGCGTGTCCGGAATCGAAGAGCCGCGCGGCCATCACCGAAGTCGAGCGTCCGCTGACGCCGGGGACAGCCGGACCGTGCACGCCATGGCCCACACCGATCGCGCGCTCGATCGTGGTTACGCCGGCCCCCGAAGCGATGTAACGCCAGTAGTCGATTTTTGCCCCAGCGGCACCGATGAGGAGTGCGTAGGTGATCACAATCACCGCATCGGACGAATGCCCTGTGCCACGCACGATGGCGGCGACCAGCAGCGCGCCGGAGGCGTGTCCGAGCAACAGGTAATTGAGTGGCACGCGCCACGTGCACCACTGCCTGATCGGCTTCAGACTCGCATATATCATCGCCGTGCAATACAGCGTTCCCCACGCTGTAAGGAGCGTGCACAGTGCCAGAACAAGACGCAACGCCGGTGCGGCAATCCGCCAGCACGCGAGCGCGTAGCAGGACGCGACCAGAATCAGCACGAGGGAGATGATCGCCTCGCGCGACAGCCAGGAAGTGCGCCAACGCGTCGCCGAACGCCAGGCATTCTTCGGATTCGCAAGATGCAACGTTGAGGCCGACAACCCGCTGACCACGAAGGCAAGCGCGACTGCAAGTGCGCCCGGCATCAGCACAGGCGGGATCGCCGGCGACAAAACCCCGAAGGTGGCGAGGAGATCAAGTGCGCCCAGGAGAGCGAGCGCGCCCAGCCCGGCGCCGGATAGCACGGTAAAAAACAGGACCGAGAACGCGGGCTTCACGCGTATTGCGAAATAAGCATCAAGCTGCGTTACCGCGCAAGGGCTTCGCGGGCTAACCGGACCAGGCGGCTGAGTACACCTTCACCGACCCTTCCGGCCTCGTAAGGCTGCGGGAGCGGGGGCAACGGCCGGCGGCACGCGCGGTGGCAGGTATCGATTGACAGGCGCATAGCCCAGCTCTTCGAGCAACTGGAAGCCGCCGCGTTCGGCCGTGAGCCTCGATACATTGGATCCTGGATCATCGAAATCGCCGAAGTGCCGTGCGTGCGTCGGGCATGCCAGCACGCACGCGGGCTGGCGCTCCTCTTTCGGCAACGTGGCGTTGTCGATCCGATCGACGCAGAGGGTGCACTTCTTCATGCAGCCCGAGACCTCATCCAGCTCGCGCGCTCCGTATGGGCAGGCCCAGGCGCAAAGGTTGCACCCGATGCACTTGTCCTGGTCGACCAGTACGATGCCGTCGGCGCGCTTATAGGAGGCTCCCGTGGGGCAGACGCTGACGCAGGCCGCATCCTCGCAATGCAGGCAGGACATCGGGAAGTTGATGGTCTTGCTTTGCGGGTACTGCCCTACTTCGTAGTGCCTGACCCTGTTGAACCACACTCCGGATGGCTCCGCCCCGTAGGGATCGTAGTCGGACAGGGGCCCGGAAATTGCCGAGCTACCGTTCCATTCTTTGCAGGCGGTCGAGCACGCGTGGCAGCCCACACAGGTGTCAAGATCGATGACGAGGCCGAGCTTCATCTCAGCCCCAGCGCAACACGGCGGGGCGCGGCGTGCCGGTATCCGGAAGCGCCTCGAATGTGGGATGAGGCCCCACATCGGCAGCCGTGCACTTCGTAATCCGCACGCGCAGGTCGAACCAGGCCGCCTGGCCGGTGATTGGATCTGAATTTGTGATGCGCCGTTGCGAACCCCCAGCTACGGCGGGCAGGTGCTCGGCGATCAGGTGATTGAGCAGGAACCCGCGAGTAGCTTCCGGTGCATCCGGCGCAAGACCCCACGCTCCGGCTTGCTTGCCGATTGCATTCCACGTCCACACGGTGTTGGGCTCAACCCCTTCCATGGTGCGGATGCGGCAGTTGAGCTTCGCGTGGTGGGACTCGAGGCACACCCAGTCGCCATCGACAAGGCCAAGTTTCTCGGCGGTTGCGACGTTGATGTACAACGCGTTGTCGGCAATGATCTGGCGCAACCAGGCATTCTGCGCATCCCAGGAGTGATACATCGCCATCGGCCGTTGCGTCAGGGCGTGAAACGGATAAGCGTCGTCCGCCTGGCCTTGGCCAGTCCGCTCCATCTCCAGCGGGGGGTACCAGAAAGGCAACGGATCGAAATAGCGCACGAGCCGCGCGCGGTCTTCGGGGTCTGTGGGGCGTGGGCCCTCGTATACACCCTGCCCTGCCAGCCGGAACTTCTGCAGTGGCTCGCAGTACAACTGCATCACGATCGGCTGGGCCTCGTTTATGAAGCCCACCTCTTTCGCGAACTCAAGGTAGCCCGCGTTTGCGTAGCGATGCCACCTGATCTGCTCGGGCAGCTGATGTGCGAAATACGACTTGTTCTCAATGTAGGCCTCCCACTGCCGAGGATTGGGCGCGCCGACGAACGATTGCTTCCCGTCGGCACCGCGCCATCCGGCGAGAAATCCGATCCCCGGCGCCCGTTCGAACCTAACTATGAAGTCCTTGTAGTCGCGGAACTTGCGCGTCCCATCCGCATTAGTGAACGCAGGAAATCGGAGCCGGGCTGCGAGTTCGACCAGCACTTCCTGAAACGGCCGCACATCCCGATCAAGGTCAACTACCGGATGGCGAATCGCATCAGCCGGAGCATCCGGTTCGGATATCGGGCGGTCGAGCAGGGAAATCGCGTCATAACGCTCAAGATAGGTTGTATCCGGCAGCACGAGATCGGCAAAGGCGACGGTTTCGGAGGCGAACGCATCGGCAACAATCACGAACGGAATCTTGTAGGAACCATCCGCGTGGCGCGCGGCCAGCATGTCGCGCGTTCCCGCCGTATTCATTGCCGAATTCCAAGCCATGTTCGCCATGAACAGCAGCAGCGTATCGATAGGATAGGGGTTGCCCGCCACAGCGTTGGCGATGACCATGTGCATGAGGCCGTGCGCCGCCAGCGGTGCTTCCCAAGAATGCGCATGGTCGATGCGCATGGGCCGGCCGTCGGGATCGATCGCCAGATCTTCCGGACCCATCGGAAACCCCACCAGCGGCTGCGCGAGCGGCATGTTCGGCATTGCCTGTACCAAATTGGGAGGCTGCTGCGGCGGAATTGGCCGAGGATAAGGCGCCCGGGCCCGAAAGTTGCCGGGACCATCCAGCGCACCGAGCAACATCTGGATGAGGTGCAACGCGCGACAAGTCTGAAACCCATTCGAATGGGCCGATACGCCGCGCATTGCGTGCATCGCGACCGGACGTCCAACGACCGAGTCATGCCGGCGGCCCCACGCGTCGGTCCACGCGATGGGCAATTCAATCGTTTCGCTGAACGCGATGTGCGCCATTTCGCGACCGAGCCGGGTGATGGTGTCCGCCGGCACTCCGCACGCATCGGCTACCGTCGCCGGGGCGTATTCCGCGCTGAGGTAGCGTTCTGCGGCCAGTGAGAGCACGGTCTTGACGGTGCGTCCGTCCGGCAATGTCCAGGTGCCGAACAGCGCCGGCTTAATCCGTGGCCCCATCTCCCCGACCGCGCCTCCCGACAGCTCGTCCCAGACCAGCGGCTGGCCCGCGGCATTGCGCGCAAACAGTCCGTCGATGGCAGACCCAGGCGCCTGGACGACAAGCCACGGCGCATTCGTGTAGCGCGCGAGGAATTCAAAATCGATGCTGCCATCGGTCAGCAGCACGTGCACGATGGCGAGCGCCAGCAAGCCATCCGTACCCGGCCGGATCGGAATCCATTCATCCGCGATCGCTGAATATCCCGTGCGAACTGGGTTGATCGAGACGAACTTGCCACCTCGGCGTTTCAACTTGTCGAGACCAATCTTGATCGGATTGGACGAGTGGTCCTCGGCGACTCCCCACAGCAGAAAATATTTGGCCCGATCCCAATCCGGTGCGCCGAATTCCCAGAAGGAGTAGCCGATCGTATATAGCCCGGCTGCCGCCATGTTGACTGAACAAAAGCCCCCGTGCGCAGCCCAGTTCGGCGTGCCGAATTGCTGCGCCCAGAGCCCCGACAGCGCCTGCATCTGGTCGCGACCCGTGAAGAACGCAAGCCGCTTCGGATCGCTCGCGCGGATCTGCGAAAGGCGCGCCTCCATGATCGCCAGCGCCTCGTCCCACTCGATTTCCTCGAACTCGCCACTGCCCCGGACAGCCCCGGCCTTTCGTTTGAGCGGCTTGCGCAGGCGCGCTGGCGAGTACTGCTTCATGATGCCTGCTGAGCCTTTGGCACACAGCACACCGTCGTTGACCGGATGGCCGGGGGTTCCCTGGATGAAGCGTACGCGCCCATCGTCGACCGTCACCTTGATGCCGCACCGGCATGCGCACATATAGCAGGTCGTGAAATGCACCTTGCGGTCGCTGGGTGATTCGACGGCCAGCGGGCGGTTTTCGGCGGGAATGGTCATGAAATTATTGCGCGCTCCTGCGGCGTCCTTGAACGAAGAGCCGTGCTTTCAGGAGCAAGTGTAGCAAGATGCACGTCGGGGGCCCATGCACCTGTGATGTAGCCAGCTTCGCTGCTTTTATTTGCAACCAGACCGGCAGCGCACGGGAGGCACAAATCGCTTCAACCCAACCATAGTGTCAAGACGTAAAGGAGCGCGAACATCGGCCCCTGTGCGTCCTATTTATCGCTGAGCCACAAATCAGGCGAATCCTTGGCGCGAAACGTCATACGCGCGTGAAATACGCCCGTCTTATCGTAGTCTCCATCAATGCCTAGGGCTCTTCCAACATAGATCTCTACGCTCCGGTCCGCCTCGTGCGCCCTATTGTTGTCAACGGTCACGACTTTGCCCGTCCTGAGCCGAAGCTCAATCACGTTTCCGGTGGCGGCACTGACAACGCCATAGATCTCGTGACCGGAGGTACGCGGGGGCGGACTCGTGTCTGGAGCCACCGTAGGTTGCGGTGTCCCGCCCAGCCCCAGAATATACAGGTAGTTCTCCACCGCGATGTACACGTTGCCGTTGGCGACCACCGGCGTGGTTTCGGCGTTGGCATTGGGTATGGTCCACGCGCCGAATGAAGCTGAATAAAGAACCGAGGCGTCAGCGCCATTCAATGCATAGACCATGAGAGGCCCCCCCGCGGTCGTGGGACGGCCTACGACCCATATGATGGCCGTATTTGCCGTGGTGCCGTTTGAGGACACGGTCGTAAAGAAGCCGGGATCCTGGCCAGAAGTTAACGGGGCTGAAACACTCTGCTGAACCAAATGAACCGCTGGGGAAGTCCGCACTTGCCAGATTTGCACCGTCGTGCCGCCACTGCTGACTAGACGCCCAATACCATCAGAGCCGGTAAAATACGAAATCCCACACCAGCAGCCGCCGATGTGGCCTTGAGCTACGACCCTGTCCGGCGCTGTCGAAACATGTCCGCCCATTTTGTTTTGATTCAATAGGTACATGGTGCCCGATTTTCCCGCCACGACCGCAAGGGACGGAATGTGCCCCGGCTGGCGGGGGAGCACAGTCAGACCTCCCGAGCCAAAATCCTGATCCAATTGGTCCAGCGTGTTGACGTTGTAGGGCGTGAAATAGCCTTTTACGGACGACAGGTCCGCAGAGACTCGCAGCGCACTTTCCGAATAATTATTGGGGGCGTTGTAGTTGTGCTTGCCGCCGTTTCCGGTCACAAAATACAAGTTACCGCTTGAATCCGCTGAAACACCAAACCCCGACATCCAGATGGATGAAAGAAAACAAGGAACTGAAGCAACGCGGCAACTATTGGCGCTCGCCAAGTGATTGGTGAGCGTATTTGCGACCAGAGGAGCCAGGCTGGTGGCATTCCAGCCCAACAACCATCCTCGGCTTTCGGTGGTGGCCATATCCGCAAAACTCCCGAAGCCGGCGTAGATATTTCCATTGGCTTCGAGGAGCGCCGGTCTTTGTTGTTGAACTTCGGCACGGAAATTCACCGCAGAGCCGTTCGTCAGGAAATTGGTAGCGGCCACGACCACTGGGGCTTTGATGTCCTTCAGGGTACCGAGGGCCAGTGCATGCAACTTATAAGTCGGAGTTGAATTGACGTACGTGTCAGCCATTACATAGAGCGTCTGAGTGGCAGCGTCAATTACGGGGGTAGATTTGATTCCTACCGGCTTATTGTGAGGATTGGCGCTTCCCGGCACCGGCGAGCCCAAATTCACATGCAGGAGCACTGCGCCGTTGGCCGCGTTCAAGCCCCAGACGTTGTTGCTGTTGTCGACGAGGTAGACCACGTTGGATGGCCCCACGCCCGTTACCGAAACTCCCTCGACAATCAAGGGGTGGCCGACAAGCTGACTGGCCGGCAGCTTTATTGCGGCTAGAAATCCGAACGAACCGCCACTCACGTTCGCCGGAGTTAGCGTTTGTTCGGTTTGGTCCCATCCGGTGCGGTGGACGTCATAGTGATAGGTCGTGACGTTACCCGCCCAGCCGCACGGGATGCCCGCCAGAAAAGTGGCAAACATCGCCGCTCCGAAGCTCGCACCGGACGTAATTGAAAGCTTCCCCCAGATTCGGTCCCACCGCTTGCTCATTGGTCGTAGCTTGAGTCTAGACATTGAAAAAAGCCGGCGCATCGTTAGTCGCCGGAATGACTGTATCTCAGGGAAGTGCCGTTGCAACAGCTGCGCTCTATTCATCCCCGTCATCTCCAGAAATACGACCGGAGCTGGGGTTATTTCCGACTCGAGTGGAATTTAGCCGTCGATTGATCCCACTTGTTTACGGTTACCAAAGGCTTTCTGGTGCCGGTGTTCCCCTCGACTATACACCCGACGAGGATAAGCAAGGGCCCAACTAATTCCGGGAATTGCAGTGGGCGCCTTCCTTCGGGCGAGACCTCCTCCGCTCATCGCTTCATGCCGACGAAAAAGGGTCTATTCCGGCGCAATAGGCCACTTCCAGTTTCGCACCTCCGGCATATCCTGGCCGTGCAGTTCAATGTATTGGCGGTGTTCCACCAGCTTGTTGCGCATCATTGCCACCAATGCGCGGCCCGGCTCACCGGTCTGTGGGAGTCTCCGGATCGCGTCCATCACCAGATGAAAGCGATCCATGTCATTGAGCACGGTCATGTCGAATGGCGTCGTAATCGTACCCTCCTCCTTGTAGCCGCGAACGTGAATATTCGCGTGGTTTGTCCTGCGATAGGCAAGACGGTGTATCAGCCAGGGATAAGAGTGGAATGCGAAGATCACTGGCTTGTTCTTCGTGAACAGCTCATCAAAGTCCTGATCGCTTAGACCATGGGGATGCTCAGACGCGGGTTGCAAGCGCATTAGATCCACTACATTTACGACCCGAACTGTGAGTTTGGGGCAATGTTCGCGCAGTATTGCAACGGCCGCGAGGGTCTCGAGAGTTGGCACATCTCCACAGCATGCCATGACAAGATCAGGTTCCTCGCCTTGCTCGCTGCTTGCCCAGCGCCAGACCCCAATGCCCGCGGCACAGTGGGTCACTGCCTGTTCCATAGTTAACCATTGTGGTGCCGGGTGCTTGCCTGTGGTTACGACGTTCACGTACTGGCGGCTGCGCAGACAGTGATCCATGACCGACAGCAGGCAGTTCGCATCGGCAGGGAAGTAGATTCTGACTACGCTTGCTTTCTTATTGATTACATGATCCACGAAACCTGGATCCTGATGCGTGAAGCCGTTGTGATCCTGCCGCCAGACATGCGAAGTCAGCAGGAAATTGAGCGAGGCAATGCGCGATCGCCACGGAAGCTGGTTTGAGACCTTTAGCCACTTAGCGTGCTGGTTGAACATCGAATCCACAATGTGGATAAACGCCTCGTAGCAATTGAATATTCCATGTCGGCCGGTCAGCAGGTAGCCTTCCAACCAGCCTTCGCACTGATGCTCGCTCAAGACTTCCATTACACGTCCCGATCGGGCGAGCCACTGATCGTCGTCGATGGTTGCCGCGTTCCATTGACGTTCAGTCACCTCGAAAACGGACTCAAGTCCGTTGGAAAGTGTTTCGTCCGGACCGAATATCCGAAAGTTACGCCCCTCCATGTTTAGCTTGACCACATCGCGCAGGTATCGGCCCAGCACATGACAATCACCTATGCCCTGCGTACCGTGGCGCGGCACATCCACGCCATATTCTCGGAAATCGGGCAGCTGCAGATCGCGGAGCAGCAGACCTCCGTTGGCATGCGGATTGGCGCCCATGCGACGCTTCCCGGCGGGCGCGAGCTCCGCGAGGTCGGGTTCGAGCCGTCCGCTGGAGTCAAACAGCTCGTGGGGCCGATAGCTTCGCAGCCACTCTTCGAGCAGCGCCAAGTGCTCTGGAGGGGAGCTGGCGGTCACCGCAATCGGGATCTGGTGTGACCTGAATGTGCCCTCGTTTGGCAAGTTATCGACGCTTTTAGGACCGGTCCAACCTTTGGGGGACTTCAGCACGATCATCGGCCAGCGCGGTCGGGGAGCGTCCGGGTTCCCTCGTGCGTCGGCCTGAAATTGTTGTATTTGCTGCGTAGCAGTGTCCAGAGCAGCGGCCATGCGCTGGTGCATTGGTTCTGGGTCGTGGCCTTCCACAAAGAGGGGAGTCCATCCATAGCCGCGCAACAGCTGGTCAAGCTCTTCGCGACTGATGCGTGCAAGCAAAGTCGGATTGGAGATCTTGTAGCCGTTCAGGTGAAGGATGGGGAGCACTGCACCATCAGTGGCGGCATTGAGGAACTTGTTCGAGTGCCAAGCGGTCGCGAGTGGACCGGTCTCCGCTTCGCCGTCACCCACTACGCAAGCGACGATAAGGTCCGGATTGTCGAACGCTGCCCCAAAAGCGTGGCTCAATGAATATCCCAGCTCGCCTCCCTCGTGAATAGAGCCAGGGCACTCTGGTGAAACATGGCTCGGTATACCGCCCGGGAAAGAGAATTGACGAAATAGCTTCTGCAGGCCGCTGCGGTCCTGGCCCACGTGCGGATAGATTTCGCTGTAGGTACCCTCCAGATAGGTGTTGGCAACCAGTGCAGGACCGCCATGTCCCGGACCTGAAACGTAAATCATGTTCAGGTCGTATTCCTTTATGACGCGATTTAAGTGCACGTAGATAAAATTCTGGCCGGGTGTGGTGCCCCAGTGACCGAGCTGCATATGCTTCACGTCGTCAAGCGTTAAGGGCCGTTCGAGCAAGGGATTGCTATGCAGATAAATCTGACCCACGGATAGATAATTCGCGGCCCGCCAGTACGCGTGCATTCTCCGCAACAGGTCGGGAGTCAAGGCAGGAGGAATCATAAATCGCGCCTTTGATTGGATTTTCTCGAACTTTCCGACTCGGAATACACTCTCGCTGAGATAACTGTGCGCAGGGTATTTAGGGGCGGTTGCTCAATATAAAGCAATAGTCAGAACGATAGCGGACGAAGCCGAAGGACGGTCCCTGCCGGGCCAAGCAAAAAAGAGGAGGTACGGGGACACACAGAACCGCTTCACCCCGACCAAGATATACAATCTGCCATTGCGCACAACTCGGAGAGGCTGCGTGGAGACAATAGGCGAAGATCTGCGCCAGATGATACGGACACCCCTTGCCCGATCGCACGTGGAGGCGTTGCGGGCGGCGGGCAAAGTAGCGACGTATCCCAAGGGCACGATCATGGTCCAGCAGGGCGAAAAGGCGAACCGCTTCGTGTACGTCGAGGACGGCGAGATCGAAGCCGTCAATCCGTTCACTGGCGAGCGCCATTATCGGGCGACCATTGGGCCGACTCAGTTTATGGGGGAAATCAGCCTGCTGTACGGCGGCACCGCCTCTTTGCCCATGCGCACGGTCGTTGATACGCGCGTAATCGAAGTACCCCGCGAAACCTTCCTTACGCTCCTGTCACAGATTCCCGAGATGTCGGACATCATCATCACCGTGTTTGCGGCCCGGCGCCGTCGACAACTCGAGGACCGCCGCAGCGGCCTCTACCTCATTGGCGAGGAGGCGGATCGCAACGTGCGTCGCATTGCTGAGTTCGCGAGCCGCAATCTTTTGCCTTACACCTCTGTGCCCTTGCACAGCCCGGAAGCCGAGGCCTGGGCCAAGAGCTGCGAAATCGATGCCGGGACCCCGGCGGTCATATTCGGCAGCAAACTCCCGATCACAGATGCGACGCCGGATAAGATAGCGCGACTCCTCGGTCTCAATATCGACTTCAGCGGCGAGGAGCGGTTCGACGTACTCATCGTCGGTGGAGGACCGGCCGGCGTGGCGGCGGCGGTCTACGCCGGCGCCGAGGGTCTGTGCGCACTGGTGGTCGAGGACATCGCATTGGGAGGCCAGGCGGGGACCTCGAGCCGAATCGAGAACTACATGGGTTTCCCAACCGGCATTTCCGGCGCCGACCTCCTGTGGCGTGGCGTGGTGCAGGCCATGAAGTTCGGTGCCCGATTTGCGATACCCTGCCGAGTCACGTCGCTGCAGGTGGAAGACGACGGCGCCTTCTGCGCCACCTTTGATAATGGCCAGCGGGTCCGTGCGCGTGCAGTCGTGGTCGCTAGCGGAGTGCAATACCGCCGGCTTCCTCTGGAACGACTCGCGGATTTCGAGGGCTCCGGCGTGTACTATGCGGCCACCGAAATGGAGGCCCGGTATTGCAAGGACACCGAGGCCGTAATCATCGGGGGCGGCAATTCTGCGGGTCAAGCCGCGATGTTCCTGTCCCGCTATACACGCTGTGTCCGTGTGCTGGTACGGGGTTCCTCGCTCGCCGCTTCGATGTCGAGCTATCTCACAAGCCGCCTTGAGGCTGACCCGCGTATCAGGGTTGAGTACAATTCCGAGGTCACGGCGCTTGAAGGTGGCGATCATCTTGAAAGCGTCACCATCCGCGACGCCGAGACCGGCCAGACGCGAAAGGTGGCTACGCGGGCGCTTTTTATCATGGCGGGGGCCCTGCCAAACACCGAATGGCTATCGGGCTTGGTTAAACTCGACGACAAGGGATTCGTCGTCACCGGCCTCGGCCCGGCGGCTTCCCCGTTTACAACGTCCTATCCCGGCGTTTTTGCCGTCGGCGACGTGCGCTCGGGTTCCGTGAAGCGAGTGGCATCGGCGGTGGGCGAAGGGTCGGTCGTGATTTCCAAGGTCTGGGAACACGCCAAACTGGAGCAGCACTATGAAAAAGCAATCTCCGCGTCGCCGCGGCATCAACCCTGAATCCAAGCCGAGCGGAACTGGCTGCGTGGAATGCCTGGCGGCGGGCGCATGGTGGCTGCACCTGAGGCGTTGCGCGGAGTGCGGCCATATCGGCTGTTGTGACACTTCCCCCGGGCAGCACGCCTCACGCCATGCCAAGCTGACCGGGCACCCCGTTATTGCCAGCTTCGAGCCGGATGAGGATTGGTTTTACGACTTCGAAACCGATTCCGAGATCGCCGGTGCGGAATTACCACCACCCCACTCACACCCCATCGATCAGCCGGTGCCTGGCCCCGAGGGCCGCGTGCCACGAAATTGGGAATCCCTGCTGCACGAATAACCCAGGTATGTGGATAGCGAGGCGTGATGCGCATTGCGCAGCTCGGGAATCAGGGGGCCGGCCGTAATTGGTAGACCACCTTGCCGTGGAACAAGGTCATCTCACACTTCGCCTCCTTGAGCTGTGCGGGGGGTACGGAATAGAAATTGCGGTCCCAGACAGCGATATCCGCTTCCTTGCCAGGTTCCAGCGAACCGATCTTGTCCTCGAGGAACAGCTGGCGCGCCGCCGCCGCCGTGTAAGCGCGTAGCGCCGCATGCACGTCGACGGCCTCGGTCGTACCAAACGGATGCGATCCGAATGTTCCGTTCATTGTTTCCCGCTCAACCGCCGACCACAGGCCGTAGCGCGCCGGGACGGGGGTGACGTTGAAGTCAGAGCCACCGGTCCACTGCACCCCGCGTGACAGCATGGTCTTGAGTGGCTCGAGGCGCTCCATGAGATTCGGGGCCAAATTGGCCGCATAGTTATCGCCAATCCACCAGATGAAAGGTGGCTGCATCTCGGGGATTCCGGCATCGTAGCGGCTCTGCAGCATGGCCATGACTCCGATCGCGTGATCGGTTGGCAGATTGGCGTGAATGATCGAGTGCCGCAGCCCGCGCGTCGGCGTCTCCTTCAACACCTCGGCGTAGGTATCGACCACCCAATCGATCGCCCGCTCACCGACAGCGTGTGTGCCGACATTGACGCCTGCACGATGGAGCAGGCGCACCATCTGTCGGTAGACCTGCGGGTCCTCCGCCGGGTAGCCGTAGTTCCCGTGATCGACCTCGCTCCGGTTCTTCCTCCATTCCGTGTACATCCAGGCAGTCCGACCAGCGCCGCTCCCATCCATGTAGATCTTGGCGCCACATGACACCAGACGCCCATCACCCAGCGACTTTGGGGGTCGCGGCAACGACTGGATGATCGTGAGCGCCTGCTGTGCGGAGGCGACGCTCGCCCCAGCGTCCCACAGCACGCATACGTGCACGCTGAGTTCTCCTGCATCCAGGAGCGCGCGATAGGCATCCCACATCGGTTGCGTGTCATCGGGGTCCTTGAAGGCGGTCATGCCCTCGCGATGCAGGGTTTCGATCATTCGGCGGATTCCTTCGCGCCACTGCTCTGAGGTCGGCGCCGGGATCAGCTTGCTAACAAGTGACAGCGCGCTTTCCTTCAGCACTCCGGTGGGCTCCCCGCTGCGGCCGCGGTCGATCGTCCCGGCGGGCGGATCCGCCGTCTGCGCGCTCACCTTTGCCAACCGAAGCGCCAGACTGTTGGCAACACCGTAGTGACCCGTGGTGTGCACGAGCCACACGGGATTGGCGGGGGCAGCGGCATCCAGGTCGGCGGCCAGGACGTAGCGGTGCTCGGCGAGCTTGCCTTCATCCCAGCCATGGCCTTGGATCCACTCTCCGGGTTTGAGCTGCGCGGCCTTGGCTTTTACCCGCTTGACGATCTCGGCCACAGTGGTCGCATCGCCGAGGTCGATCGCCGTGACTTCTTCGATTCCACCGTCAGCGATGTGCGCGTGCGAGTCGATCAATCCGGGCGTCGCAGTCTTACCGTGTAAATCAACGACTGTGGTATGGGGATCTGCCAACGCCAGGACTGCGCTATCGGTACCGACCATGAGTACCTTGCCATCCCGGATCGCGATCGCCTGGGCCACCGCATCGTTCGGATCGACTGTCAGTATCGTGCCATGCGCCAATATCAGATCGGGCGCGCGCAAAGAAAGTGCCGCGGCGCTGCCCATTCCAGATCCTGCCAAGAGAAGTACGTGAGCCACTAAACAATCGCGGGCCCAACCTCTCCTTAGGCTCATGTCGTCCCCCTTGTCCGGCCGGGCGTCGGCGCTGGCTGAGGCGGACCTTAGCGGGGTTGGAGGGACAGCGCAAATCGCGTCAAAGACTCGGGGGCAAGACGAGGGGCCGCTACTCGATTGCGATCAGGTCAAACGGCTGATCGCATAGCATGGAACACCTCTCCTCCTCGAATAGGAAAGACTCGATCGAGAAGTACTGTCCCTGATGCTCGGGCATGAAGAATTGGTTCTCGTAATTCACAGCAGTGTAGGGCTCGAACACTCGGTCGGTATCTGTGTCCGATGCGGGATCAAACACGAAATTTCCAACCCAGTCAGGAGGAAAGGCGATTCCCATTTCGTAGCCTCCAATCCACCCGCGCCGCTCCCACAAACCTTCGCGTCGCAAATAATCGACGACTGTCTCGTTAAATTCGCGTACCGGGAGGCCCGGGCGCAGCATGGCACGTATCACCTCCATCGATCCGGCAATCCGTGAGGTCAGGTCGCTGACCACAGGGCTGGGTTGCCCAATCGAGAACGTTCGGCACATATTGATGTGGTATCGCTTGAACACCCCGCAAAGATCGACCAACACGAGCTCGCCGTGCTTCATTCGCCTACGGGTGGCAAGCGCGTGGAGCGCATTGGTCTTGGTTCCGGAGAGAACGGGCATGGTGATGCCCGGGTTTTCGCCGCCGGCGCGGGACATCGCCCGAACCATCTCTCCATAGACCTCGAGTTCTGCAACGCCCGGCCCGATGGTTGCCCTGGCGGCGGACATGCCGATGTTGGCGATTTTCGCCGCCTCTCTCAAGCACTCGATCTCCGCGGCCGACTTTATGTGACGCACTTCCCGCAGCACTTGGGTGGCGTCGATCACGCGCGCTCCTGCGGCGACGAAAGCGTCCTCTAAGCGATGACTTATAGGGCGATTGGGACGGTAGCTCCAGAATTCCATGCCCACCGTTCCGTTCAGCCAGCCTTCGTTCTTGAGCTCGGAGGCGACGAATTCCGCACTGCCACGCAGCGCTTGCCGGGGGAAATACC
The DNA here is from genome assembly GCA_963717335.1 of uncultured Gammaproteobacteria bacterium. Lineage (GTDB taxonomy): Bacteria > Pseudomonadota > Gammaproteobacteria > Steroidobacterales > Steroidobacteraceae > FEN-1191. The sequence goes on from CAVQVZ010000001.1 coordinate 282,618, forward strand.
GCACATCCGTCGCCCGAGTGAATACTCGGCCAAGCACCGCTTCACGCTCGCTGTCGAAGAGAATGTAATGGTCATGATCGCGATGGACGGCGATTGCTGAGCTAGCGGGCCACTGCGGCGGGGACTGGGCTTGGTACCACTCGGCTTGGTAGCCCGAAGGTAGTACATACTCTCGGGAGCCATCACATACAGCATGTCTACTTTTGCTTCATCCATCTTGCGCCTCACCCGCTCCAGCCTGGAGGCGAACTCCTCGGCCGTGAAGGGCGCCTCGTTTTCCGGTTGGCTATCGAAATAGACCTCGTCGCGATAATCCATGGAATCTATCCTCAGGTGAGAGTGTGCCGGGTGCTCTCCTTCGAGCCATTCGGGGTCGCTGCAACAGCGACCATGGCTCCCAGGATGCACGCCATCATTAGAAAAAGGCCCGGACGGTACGACCCAAAGGCGTCAAAAAGGGCTCCGATGAGAATAGGCCCTGAAAACAGGGTGGCAAGATAAAAGAAATACCAAAGTCCATAGGAGCGGCTAAACGCCTCGGTGTCGAGCCGCCGGCGCAAGTGCGACACCACGCAGGTATCAAAGCCGCCCACCGATATACCAAAGCCGACTGCCGCAACCAGCACCAGCGCTGCGTTTGATGTTTGCAGAAACAGCAGAAAGCCACAAACACTCGCCGCCATCACACCAAGCTCAAGGGTCATGGTAAGCCGATAGGGCCATCGGTCGCTCAGGTGTCCCACTCCGACCGCGCCGACGATCGCGGACGCGGCGGTCAAACTCAGCGCCAAGGCCGCAATCGTGTGAAGCGCGGCCCGATCGCTGATAAGCGCCACCTCATGGGTGAGCAATCCGCCGTAAGCCACCCCGCCCAAGACAGTCACCGCGACGGCCAGCCAGAACACAGCCCGCGAGGGCACCGGCGAGGAGCCGGTTCTGCCCATAAGGCCCGCCCCCCCTCGGTTAGCGGTATGGGCTTCCGCACTTTCCAACAAATCCCCGTCCAGCCCCAAACCAAGGACGGCCGGTGAGCCGATTCGTGCCCAAGCGATCAGCGGCGGAAGCCCCACAAGGCAAATCAGGCCGCCCATAATCATCGACGTATAGCGCCATCCCAGGTGGTTGAGCAGGACCTGAGCTAGCGGAGCGAGAATCAAACCGCCAAAGTGCCAACCGGCGTAGCACAGGGCGATTGCGAGTCCGAAGCGCCTGCGAAACCAGATCGCGGCCATGATATTTACACCGCAAGCCATCAGGATTTTCGCGAATCCCATTAGTGCCCGCAGCGCAAACATGACGATCACAGAATGTGCAAGACCAATGGCAATCATGCACAGCGCCGCAAGCACGACACCCGTGACGATCATGCGATACGATCCAAATCGGACCGCGAGGTAGCTCCCGAAGATTGTAAGTGGCGCCGTCAACCAGAAAATCGACACGAGACCGCCCATCGTGGCGCGGTTCCATCCAAACTCCACAGTAAGTGCCGGAACAAATACCGTGAACGCATAGAGCCCCCCGCCGTAAACCATCATGCCTACGACAAACAGTGCCGCCACCACGCGCCAGCCGTAGTACGCCCCGGACGAGGCTGCCGCAGTCACGAGGAAACACTCTCCACCAAGGCTCCCAGTTTCAGCGTCATCAGGTCGCAATAGCGACGTCCAACGATTTGCAAGCCTGTCGGCAAGCCCTCGCGAGTATTGCCGCTCGGTACGGTGAGGGCCGGGCACTGCCCAACCAAATTGAATGGCGCTGTCATGTCCATGCCGTGGTAACGCCCTGCGTCATCGGTCCAGCCGAAATCCCGATCAGTCTGGGTGGCGAGCGGTGCGGGCACTGCGGTTGTCGGACAGATCAAGGCATCGAATTCACTCAAAACGTTTCGGAGACTGCCCCAGAACTTCGTACGCTCGATCTCCAGGCGCTTGTAATGCACGGCCGTGATACCGCGCCCTTGTTCGATCAGGCGCCGCACCCCCGGATCCAGGAGAGGGGCGTCCCTGTCATAGATGTCCTGGAAATAGGCGGCCATGAACACGCGCCAATAGTCCATCCACACCTCGATGATACTGGCGGACCACTGCAATTCGACCGTTTCAACGCTGATCCCTTCGCGCTTCAGCCGATCCACCACGGAAAGAGTGTTGCGTTCAACCTCAGGATCGATGGCGTAGAAGCCAAAATCGAGAGACAGCGCCAATCGGATTGGCCGGGAATCAAGCCGAAGCGATCCGTCGTAATCGAACGACGTAGGCAAGGATTGTATATCGCAGTCTGCCGGGCCCTGCGTCGCAGCAACAAACAACGCGGCATCCTGACAGCAACGAGCAAGAGGCCCGAAGTGCGATATGTTGTCGAATACGCTGGGCAGAATATCGAAGGGGATCCGCCCGAGACTGGGCTTGAATCCGACCACTCCGCACAACGCGGCGGGAATTCGTACCGAACCACCCATATCGGTGCCTTCCGCCAACGACACCGCACCGGTCGCAACAGCCACAGCCGAACCTCCCGAACTTCCACCGGAAGTGCGAGACGGATCCCTGGGATTGCGCGTCACGCCAAATAGCGGGCTTTGCGTAAAGCTCGAAAACGCAAACTCTGGAGTCGTCGTCTTGCCGATGATGATCGCCCCGCTCTTCCTCAGCGCGCTAACGATCCACGAATCCCTATCAGCTACGTGAGTAGCGAGCGCCCGCGATCCTGAAGTAGTGAGTTTGCCCATCATCGGAGTCATGTCCTTCAGGGCAATTGGGATTCCATGGAGCGGGCCACGGACCTCACCTCTGGGCGTCGCGTTGTCCGCGCGTCGCGCGGCGATGCGTGCCTCCTGATCGTAGACTGCAGCGAAGGCGTTAAGCCCGGGATTGATTTCCGCCACTCGATCCAGACTCGCCTCAATAAGCTCCGTGACTGACAGCTCTTTCGAGCGGATTAGCCGCGCGAGTGCCGTTGCCGATTGGGACAGAATGTCACTGTTATGGGAATCCATCGCGCTCCCGACTATCCACAACGGTTAGCATTTGTTTTAGGTTCGGCAGCGCCACAATGAGCCCGTCTATTGGGACTTCCACTGACTCGCTGAGAAAGTAGCGCTCCGTGAGCAGCTAAATCTTGATGCGATTGGCCGATATGTGCCGCAACCACAGCTCGGCGTCTGGCACTGACGAAAACACCGCAACGCGCAAGTACCGGTTGACTGCAACATCCTCCGCGAACTTCATTAAATCGCCTTCGGCGTTCACGTCCACGTACGCGATCACCTGGATCTGCCCAAGCGCTCGTGCCGCTTGGTCCGAAACAATGCGGTAGACATCGACTATACCGAGGCGAGGCCCTTCGAGTCGTTCTTCGATCAACACCCGCGAGCACTTGTGTGCCTTACACTCTTGCTGAATTTGCCCGAGATACTTCCTTACATTATCGGCGTTGTTCTCGCCTGTTACCACGGCATGCAGATAGTTCGTTTTGTGTGTGATCGTTACTGTGAACCCCATGAACAGCTCCAATTACCAAGCTTAAACTATCCTTGACTAAAGCCGGGGCGGGAAACTGGAAAGCCAGCCCGCTCCGAGTCGGTGCCCGTACACCATCAGCCCGCCGGTTTGCTTTTGGAGGTGCCGCGGACGGAGCGCAAGTAAATTATGGCGCGCGCTGCTTTGGCAACGTAGCGTCCTTGGCCTTTACGGCCCTCTGGTCCAGTATCAATCGGTAGGCCACATAGTATTTATAGATGTTGGCGACATACGTAACTGTCTCCGAACCGATCTTCTCCGCTGCGACGTATTCAACGTTGTGAAACCAGACGTTTGGGTTTAGCCCGCGCTTGACGGCCTCCTTACGCAGACCCGAGACACGGCCCGCCCCGGCGTTGTAGGAGGCGAAGGAGAATAGCGCCTTATCAAGCTTGGTCATCGGCTCGTTAGCGTAGTAATTGTCGATCATCCAGCGCATGTACTTGACGCCGGCATGTATGTTCGCCTCGGTCTGCGTGATGTCGCCCACCTTCATTTCCTTGCCCGTCGCGGGCATCAGCTGCATAACGCCTATTGCTCCCACATGGCTCTTGGCCTGCTGGTTCAGCTGGGATTCCTGGTATCCCTGAGCCGCCATCAGCAGCCAATCGACGTCATACTTCTGACCGTACTTTTGGAAATAGCCTACCAGCGCCTGAAATTTCTTGCGCTCCTCGGTGGATGCCGCGCCCTTAACGTACCTGGCATCTTTTAGGTAACGCGCGAGAATCGTGTTGCCGATCGCCGAGCCTTTTCCATTGCGTGTAATGAAGTCGTCGACGGCGGCCTTGAGCTGCGGGCTGCCTTTGCGAAATGCCCAGGCGATGTCGCCGCCTTTCCGCACGGCAACACTGTCGTACACCGTGATTGACGGAAACACTTGCTTCCAGAACGTCGCAACCGGAGCGTTGATGATCGTCAGTGGAATCAGCCCGGCGTTCACCATCTCGATAAGGTCTTCGTCCTCGAAATTTTCGGACGCATCCTTAATGATGACGGGCGCGCGTTTCTGCGCCGCCAGCCGGCGGTTCAATGTCACCAGGCTTTCTCGATAGCTTGAGGACGGACGCACGTAGACGACCTTCCCGGACAAGTCATCAACGGTATTAATGGCGGCTGTACCCGGCGCGGCTACGACGACCTCATCGATGCCAGAATAGACTGGTACCGAGTAATCGACGAGCTTTTGGCCACTCTCGGTGACCGTGAGAGCCGAGGCGGCAATGTCGCCCTTACCGGCGTTGAGTGCGGCAATTACGCCCTCACGGCCAACCGGAACGAAAAAAACTCTCACCTTCAGATTCTTATGGTTGAGCTTCTTCTGCGCTGCCAGGCGCTTGTTCAGGTCAATCTCAAACTGTCTTACGAAGTCATAAGTGGCCCCGCGCTGGATGCCCTTGTCGACAAAATAGAACGTCTTGCTGGGTACGACCAGCACGCGAACCACTTGCCGCTTGACCATCGCGTCGAGGTCGCCCTTCCACGGGCTGTTTACCGCGTTGATATCGATGTTGAGATTCTCGCGAACTTGGGTCTCGACCACCGGTGCGGGTGACGCGGCCGCCCATAGCGGCCCGCCCACCCCAGCCAGCACTCCAGTGACCGCCGCCGAAAGTAACGGCCGGCGTATCGTTCGGAAAATATTCGACGCGAGCATAGGAAGTCGCCCCGCGTGAGTGATTGATTTACTCTTCCTGCGCACTAAAGCCTAACACAAGTATTGCAGCTCGCCAGATGCTGTGTTCAGGACTCCACTCTTGGATGTAGGTAAATGACTCGGCAAGTCTAGCCAGGCATGTATCCCGACCAGCGCAGCCTGCGCGCTCAACCGTATTCGGATCTTCGCCAGCGGCCGTCCCTGCGTGATACTCTGCTGCATTGAATTCAACCGACAGTCAGCCGGGGCGATCCCGTGTGCGGGCCTCGCCCCGCAGGAGTGATCCATTTGAATGCACAGAAAGTGGTGGCCATCGCGCTGTTGATCCTAGGCGGATTGACCCTGCTCTACGGGGGCTTCAGCTATACGAGGGAAACTCATCAAGCCAATATCGGTTCGGTGCACTTGTCAGTCGATGAGACTCGACATGTAAACATTCCACTCTGGGCTGGTATTGCGGCACTCGTCGCGGGAGGGCTATTGCTCACAGTGGGGTCGAGGAAGTAGCACCGCCTGGTCGTGCATTGCGGCCGATTGAGATACAGTTTATTGCAGGTTCCAACCGCTGATTTCGACCGCCGGCTGCGCCGTTCCGAGTTCGGCCGTGCGGTAAGAAGCTGTGATGTTGCGCTTCTCTCCCGGCAACAGCGAAATGTAGTTGTCCTGCCAGATTACAGGCAGGATCTCGGGCCCACCCGTGCCCTTGGTCACTTTAAGCCTCACGAAGAACGCCACCGACCTGTTTGCATTGTCCAGGGTAACTATCGTCTGTGACTGTTCACCGTTTCGGGTGTATCGGCTGGTCACGTTGAGCTTGACCTTGGGTAATCCTCTCAACGAGGTGAAATCCGCGAATTCGCTCGTTGGTGTCGTGTACCAGTTCGACTTGCGCCAATCGAGCTTCTCCGGCTTGGCGGAGAGCCAATAGAAATTGGAGCCTACTTGGCGCCCGCTTGCATCGGTCAGGTTCAGGACCAGAAAATACGCGCCGGTGAGGCCTTTGATATCAGGCAGCGTCAACACCTTGTTGGTGCTGTCGGCAGCCGCATCGAGCGTTGCCTGGTGGGAGAATTTCTCGCTCGCATCCAGGTTGTAAACGTGGGTCGTGACCTTCAGACCGCGCACGTCCAGGTAGCGGCTGTTCACTACGTACACGGATTGATCATCGTACGAATACAGGGGATGAAGCGCTTCCAGGGCGCGCTTTGCGCCAAAGTAGCCGCCTCCCGGACGCAGGTAATAATCGTACAGGTGCCAGATGGTCGAAGGCCACGCATTGTTCAGCATCCATTGGATCACGCCGGTCGATGTGTATTTGCTGCGGCTGTACGCCTCGAACATTGCGCGGATCCCTTCATAGTTCATCAGCTGCGCCTTGGCGGCGTAGTCCTCGAGTCCGGTGGCCTGTCCGTAGCGCGCGTTCAAAGCCGTGGTGTAGACCTGCATGTTCTTGAACTCGTTGCCGCCCGCGTGGAAATTCCACCAGTCATCGATCGGCCAGAGGTGTTCCTTGGGTAGCATGGCGCGCAAGCTCTCCACCGGCGGCACCGCTGGGCCGGGGCTGGTCTCGGTATTGAAGCCGTAAGCACCGCCGCACCCGCCAGGGTTGCAGTGATTGCCACTGGTGATCTTGTCTTCAGTCCAATATCTCGGTGAGACGTATTCGTACGGCCCGGTCATCTTGACGCCACTGCGTCCGGTGACCGCCGTGGAGGCCGCGGTCGCTGAAGACAGCACTGGATTGGGGAAGCGCAGCCGCTTTTCCACCTCGAGGTAAGTTTTCTCGACCGTCGGCGGCGGCGGGTTGTCGCTCCCGTTCAGCCACGCCACCACGCTCGGATGGCCTCGCAGCCGGTAGATTTGATCGGTCAGCGACGCCTTGGCGATGGCATGGTCCTGCGGCTTCCATTTCGCGCCACTGCTCCCAGAAATCGCAGCAGCACCAGCCCGCCATGACGAGGATTCCCCGCTCATCGGCCAGGTTGTAGAAATCTTCAGTTTCGAGCTTGCCCTCAAGGCGAATCGTGTTGAGTCCCATGTCCTGCACGTAGGCAAATTCATCGCGCAGTCGCTGTGGTTCTTCCCTCATCATCATGTCCGTCGACCAGCCGCCGCCGCGGATCAGTATCTTCGTACCGTTGATCGCGAACACTCGGCGCTGGTCCTTGTTCAGCTCGGAGCTCACTTCCCGAATTCCAAAACGCGTGTCACGCCGGTCGGATTCCACTCCATTGATCAGGAAGCGCAAGGACAATGGATAGAGCTGCGGTGATCCCATTTGCGCCGGCCACCACAGCCGAGGCTTTTTCAGATTTAGTTGTGGGATGCGGGCCGGATCGAACACCACGTCCCTGCTTTCGTGCGGTGCCAGCTCCACGTTCTGTTGAAACTCAATCTCGCCGATGGCGCCCGTCAGGGTGCCATGTACCGGTTGGCCGGTACCGTTTTTGAGCTGCGCGGTGACCAGCAGGGCCGCATCGCGCGCCGAGTCGACATGCGACATCACCGCCGGATAGCGTACAGCCACCGGACCGCTTGTCGATACGTAGACCTCGCGCCACAGACCCATGTTCTTGTCGGGGGGCGCAGGGTTCCAGTCGACAAAGGTGATGGCCAGGTCGGAATCGGTCGGCGCCATGACCTGCACCGCAAGCACGTTTTCGGCCCCGACCTTCGCCACATCGGTCACGTTGAACTCATACGTGCGCCAGGCTCCGGCGACTTCGGTGGCCCGTGCAATCTGCTTGCCATTTAGCCAGATATTGGCGCGGTAATTGATGCCCGTGAAATTCAGCCAGATCGTCTTGCCCTGATCGGCGGCTGGGAGCGCAAAGGATTTTCGATACCACCACGATGCGGCGTAAGGGCTATTGGGCGGCATGGGGATATTCGAGAAGTTCGCCCCGATCGGATAGCCTATTCCAGGGTATTGCCGCAGGTTCATACCGAAAAACGGATCCGGCAACAGCTTCAGCTTCACTTGCGCGGCTACCACGGTGGTCGGGACCGTTACGTTCATCCAGTCCGTCGCCACGAATCCGGGCTGCGAAATCCGAGCGCGCGGGTTGCTTGACCTTAGTCGAAGTCTGCAGTTGCCATCCCTCGGCCAGGACAAGCCGATCGGGTTCGGTGGCCGGGCGCCGTCGCTTGCACTACGGACGAGCGCAGTCGACAGTAGGACGGCGAACCAGGCTGTTTTCGAATATTCAGTTCAGAAGCCCCCCGCTCACGTATCCCCGCGCCTGCGGGAAACAGGCTACGAACTTGATAGCATGCTCCATGCTATCGGAATTCCGCGGACGCATCAGCTCCGGATGTTTCCGGTTGTAACGCTCCGCCGCAAGCGTCTGGTTGCCGTGGCGGGACGAGATTCCCCCTTGGGGTCTGAGTTCCTTACAAAGGGGCAGCCAACCCCCGGTATGCTTTTAAGAACAAGGACCGTCTGCCGCCGGCCTGTGTGGCTTAGGTCAAGGCCCAGCTCTGGAAAGGCTCTTACCAAGGGCGCGACATGAGAGTGGCACCCGATTTAGATGGACTTTTACTCCGCAATATCCGGACAATCGCGCGGAGCTGGGCGATTGTGGCTTGCCGGACTCACCGCCCAGCTCAGGGCCTTGGGCGCGTCTGTCTCAAGTGAAAACAGCTTTGGGGTGAGCCGCTAGACCGCAAATGGCGTCAATTAAGGAATTCAAATGTCGAAGCTCATAGTCGCGGCCCTGTTGACCCTGATCGTCATTGTCATTTCGGTCAATTTTCGTAAGCCGGAAAAGACCGTCAGACACCGCATTGCCCGCCTGAACGCCGTTGCGTCTCCGCAGTTCAAGCGGGAGATGGCTACACTTTTAGGTCCGGCCATCCTTTCGGGCAATAAAGTCACACCGCTTCAGAATGGAGAGCAGATATTCCCCGCGATGTTGGGTGCGATTCGCGCCGCAACTTCCAGCATAACGTTCGAGACCTACATTTACTGGTCCGGGAAGATCGGCGAGGAGTTTGCCGACGCCCTTATCGAACGAGCACGCGCCGGTGTCCCGGTGCATGTCATGTTGGACTGGGTAGGAAGCCAAAAGATCTCGGGAGAGTTGATTGCCAAAATGAAGGAAGCCGGCATTGAAGTCGAGCGCTACCACGCGCTGCGCTGGTACAGCCTGGGACGTATGAACAATCGGACCCATCGCAAGGTGTTAGTCGTGGATGGTGCGGTCGCCTTCACTGGTGGCGTCGGAGTCGCAGATCAGTGGAGTGGTCACGCCCAGGATCCGGATCATTGGCGCGATAGCCATTTCATGGTAACCGGGCCGGTCGTCGCTCAGTTCCAGGCTGCTTTTCTGGACAACTGGATCAAGGTCACAGGCCACGTGCTCCACGGTGAACGTTATTTTCCCCCTTTGCAGGCCGTCGGGAGCCAAGATATGCAGCTCTTTGTGAGCTCACCGGCCGGCGGCAGCTCGAGTATGCGATTGATGTACCTGTCTGCGATCACAGCCGCACAGAGCACTATCGACATAGAGGCCGCGTACTTTGTTCCGGACGCTCTCATGGTCGAGCAACTCATTCAGGCGCGCAAAAGAAAAGTACGCATCCGCATCCTGCTCCCCGACAAGCATCTGGACTCCGAGACAATTCGAATCGCGTCGAAAAAGCTGTGGGGGCCGCTCCTTGACAGCGGGGTCGAGATCTACCTGTACGAACCGACCATGCTTCACTGCAAGATGCTGATATTCGATCAATACATGGTCTCGGTGGGGTCAACGAACTTTGACATGCGCTCATTCGAACTGAACGATGAAGCCAGCCTCAATATCTACGACCCCGCGTTCGGCCGGCAAATGACGGAAGTGTTCGAAGACGATCTCAAATCAGCCTCGGCATACTCATTTGACATGTGGCACCGCAGGTCCTGGGGTCAGCGGATTGCGGAGCTAGTACTAATTCCCCTTCGTTCTCAGCTTTAGGCTCCGGGCCCGAGGGATCGGACGTGAATCGGATTACTCTGTGAGCTCCGATGATTAGCTCAACAGACCAAGGCTCGGTATTCCACGGCAGCTCGAAGCATGCACGGCGTGCGGGCAGTACGCGGTGCTGGCTCGTCAGCCTCTGGCGCGGGGACCGGAGGATCGTGAGTCCCAACTCCCCCGCTCTCCTCGCGACGATGATCGTTTGCGGCGCCGTCGCATCGTTCGCTTGTAAGGCCGCGGCGCTGCAAGCGGCACCTGGAGCGCGCGTGCTCACCGTGTCACCCGCGGGGACGGTCGCCAGCGAGCCGGCAATAGCGGTGAACCCGCTTGCGCCCCACGAAGTGGTCGCGGTCGCGGGCCGTTGGGTGGCCTACTCGCTCGATGGCGGTGCGTCGTTCACGCCAGTCCGAGTGGCCGATGACCAGCAGCCATCGCTCGGTGACGTTTCGCTGGCTTTCGATCACCGTGGGCGCCTGTTCCTTTCCTACCTCGCGATCCGAAAGAACGGCCTGCCCGGCTATTGGGCCCACGGCGTCGGTGAGAACGGCATCTGGGTTCGGCGCTCGCCCGACGGGGGCAAAACCTGGGATCCCGCCCCGGTCGGCGTTAAGACATGGAAAGGCGATGAGCCGGACGTGAAGCTTGAGGACATGCCGAGGATCTGGTCGGACACCGGAGCGGCCAGTCATCATCTGGGCAATCTGTACATGGCATGGATTGAGTGGCAGCTCGACCAGTCAATCATTTTGTTCACGCGCTCGACCGATGGTGGCCAGACATGGGCGGCACCCATTCGGATTAGCACTATCGCCGGCTTACCACGCGACGACAACGGCGCAGTGGTCGCCCCGATTGGCACCGTCGGACCCGACGGCACGATTTTCGTAATCTGGAACCAGGGCTTTAACATCACCCTTGCCTCGTCTGTGGATGGCGGCCGCCGGTTTTCTCCCTCGCGCCCGATCTTCAATGTCTCCGCGCCCTACTTCGGCGGCGCCAGCGGCGTCCCGGGCCTCTCGCGGTGCATGGGGTTTCCACAGATCGGAATCGACCCGAAGCGCGCCACGCTCTATGTAACGTGGAGCGACTTTCGAAATGGCGATGTCGATGTGTTCATCTCGCGTTCTGACGACCACGGCAAAACCTGGACGACGCCCAAGCGGGTCAACGACGACCCGGCTCACGATGGCGCCGACCAGTTCCTGCAATGGATGGCGGTCGACCCCACCGACGGCTCGATCAACGTGCAGTTCTATGATCGGCGCGACGATCCCGCCAATCGCCTGACACGGGTTACCCTCGCCCGGTCGACCGATGGGGGTCGGAGCTTCACCAACTACGCCTGGAGAGCTGATGCCTTTGCCAGCGAGAATGCCTTCCTAGGCGACTATGAGTGGCTCGTGGCGCTAGACGGACGCGTGTTCGGAGCCTGGGCCGAGCCCGCGCCGGCCAACTACGTCATTGAAGTACCGCGCGCGGCCGGCACCGTCAAATCAACAACGCCGACGATAATCCGTGTCGGCAGCGCCGACTTCCGCACGGCACAGGAAGCACCCAAACCCTGATGTGTACCCCAGCGGCAGCACAACTGGTTTCCGTTTCCATTCCAAAGTCGGCTAAGGCCGTTTGCGCCGGAGGCGGGATTTGCATGGAACAGCCTAGGCATTAGCGGCTCCGCCAATGCCGCTGATAGCTGCGAAAATAGGATCAACGTCACGAAACCACCCTGCGGTTCCGGAGCACTTATGGAAAATAGCGTGCGGCGTTGACGCTCGGAACAAGTTACGGCCAGAGCTCCCAAGCCGCACGCCGGCGCGTCGGAGCCGCACAACGAGGTTGTGATGGCGAGCACGCTGTAGGACGCTCAACGGCGCTAGGGTGGTAAGCACTTGACTGATCCAGCGCCATTGTTTGATACGGAATCCCCGCCATGCGCTACCCAAGAGCTTTACTACCCTTACTACGAGTGACCGCCAGCTTGGTTCTGGCCCCTCTGTTGCTCGGCGCATGTTCCAGTATGAGCGCCGAAGAATGCAGCGTCCTGGACTGGCATAGCGTGGGTTATGAGGACGGGGTCGCCGGATTACCGGGCAATCACATCGGTCACTATCGAAAAGCCTGCGCCAAGCACGGAATTGGAACCGATTTAAGCGCCTATCAGGCAGGCCGCGAGACGGGACTAAAAGAATATTGCCAGCCGACCAATGGATTCCGTGTCGGTGAGCGCGGAGAGGAGTACCAGGGCGTGTGTCCGGCGTCTCTGGAACGTGATTTTCTCGGCCCGTACGAGTCAGGCCATCAGCTATATACACTCAAATGGCGGGCCTCGAACGCGACGCGGCAGCTGGCTGACAGACGCAATGAGCTCAACAACTTAGAGCAGGAAATGGTAAGCGACGGAGCGGTCCTCCTCGCCGTCGACTCCACTACGGAGGAACGTGCTCACGCGCTTGTCCAAACTAAGCAACTGGCGGAACAAAAAGGCCGCCTCGAGACACAGATAAGCGACCTTGAACGGGATCGCGCGCGATACGAACGGGACCTAGAAACCTATCAGGCGACTCTCGCAGCCAATCTCTGACGCGCAATACAAGGGGCGGCGGCGCACGGCGCCGCTGGCGATTAGCGCGAACTCAAATGTTCGCTCGTTCTGCCTTGCCAGCCCTTGATCTGCACCCCCGACTCCCAGGGCCACTCTGGGCGGATGACAAAGCACGATGCGGTTCCCGAGAGAGGCTAATATTGCCCGGCTAGAATCAACAACGGCACTTTGAGTGTGAGGAGTTGACTTGATGTCGGGTGGAGTTGCGGGTCCCTGCGATACCGGCATCGCGGTCGCTGCTCTTCCGTGCAGCACCCGGCATCCCCGCGCGACCTTGGCCGCCACGATTCTTGGATCGAGTGCTGCATTCATCGATGGTTCAGTGGTGAACGTTGCCCTGCCGGCAATTGCGGCCAATCTCAGTGCCAGCCCCGCCGCGCTCTCCTGGACTATCAACGCATATCTGCTGCCACTTGGAGCGCTGACTTTGCTGGGCGGCGGCGCGGGAGATTATTTCGGGCGGCGACGCGTATTTTTGATCGGACTCGTCGTATTCACGTTGGCCTCGGTCCTGTGCGCCGCTGCCCCGACGCTCGGGTGGCTGCTAGCGGCCCGCTGCTTACAGGGGATCGGCGCCGCGCTGCTCATGCCGAATAGCCTCGCCCTTCTCGGCTCGGCATTTGCCGGCGAGGAGCGGGGCCGCGCGATTGGCCTCTGGGCTGCAGCCGGGGCAGTGGCCGGCGCGCTAGGGCCGCTCGTGGGCGGATGGCTGGTCGACACGATCGGGTGGCGAATGATCTTTCTTATCAATGTGCCGATCGCCGCCGCCGCGGGTTACCTGAGCTGGGCGTACGTCTCTGAGAGCAAGGATCGCCGCCAATCTCCCTCGCTTGACTGGGCGGGTGCAGGGTCTGCAACCGTGGCTTTGGGCCTCATCACCTGGTCCTTGACTGCGGCGGCAACACTGAGCGCCCCACCGACATGGCTCTGGCTTGCGGGGCTCGCCGGACTTTTCCTATCCGGCGTTTTCCTTTGGCTGGAGCGACAGCGCGGGCAGCGAGCGATAATGCCGCTAGAAATGTTCGGGACGCGGACTTTTATCGGCATCACGCTCCTAACCTTCTTTCTTTACGGCAGCCTCAGTGGCCTTCTGGTACTGCTGCCGTTCTTCTTGATCCAGGTAGCCCACTACTCTGCGATCGCTGCCGGCGCGGCACTTCTGCCGCTACCGATTATGATCGGGCTCGGTTCTCCGCTGATGGGTAGGTTGACCGCACGCATCGGCGGGAAGCTGCCGCTATCGATCGGCGCGGCGATGGTCGCTGCGGGACTTGCGCTGTACGCACGCGTCGGTATCGACAGGATTGGCTATTGGAACGATATCCTGCCCGCGACCTTGCTTGCGTCCATCGGGATGGGAATTTGCGTAGCGCCGCTAACAACGACCGTCATCGTCTCGGTTGACGTGGACCATGTCGGCGCCGCTTCCGGGTTCAACAGCGCAGTGGCTCGCATCGCAGGCTTGATCGCAACTGCATTGCTGGGATTCGTATTCTTGCTGCAGCAGGGGCCGGTCGATCGATTCGTGGCCGGGTTCCGGATGGCAGCGCTGATCGGTGCGGGATCCGCTGCGGTAGCTGGAGCCTGTGCACTCGTGTTTATGCGCAGCGCTACAAATGGCACGACTGATAGGTCGGCGTTAGGCACCATCCCGCGCAGCGATTAAATCAAGCGCTCGAAAGGCTCCCAAGAGAATTCGCCGGCCTTTTTCACGCGCCCCTCTCCTGCGCCTAACCCCTGCGTGTGCGCAGAAGAGGCCGCTGAGCTGCGCTGCTAATGAACGGCTCGACGATTCATCCCTCACGTGGCGTCAGATTTTCTTATGTGTCGTTCAGACCTTCGGTTTGCTGACCGCACCCGGAGGCGCAACACTGCGCGCCATGCATCAGGTTAAGGATTGAAACATGAAGGCGCGCCCTTTGATCGTGCTTGCTGTCGGTGTACTGGTCATGGCCGCCCAGTTCGTGGCCATCTACAACGACGCGTGGCATGGTGTCGCACACTACCGGCACGAAGCCGCCAGTTCGCTCCCAGCGCATAGGTAGACTGATGAAAGCATTACTCAGTCACTTTGGCGGGCGAATGCTAATACTGATACGCAGCCTGGGTCCTTACGCCGCAATCGAATTGCTCCTTCCCGGAGGAAGTATGCTGGCGTTGCTCTACTGGTGGCATCGCCACCGTCGCGCAAGCCAGCGGGTCTTCCCGGAACGGGGATGCACCTTTCCTTGCCCAGGCGGTTAGCGATTCTCTTTTGGACACGAGTCCAGCTCACCCGTAACCCAAGCCAGCGGCCCGGACAAGTACGCAAGCGCTCGGCTTTTTAGCCATTGAGCGTCAAGCCAAAAGACGAAGTCCGTGCCGCGCAATCGCCGCTTGAAGGATCGCCGCTCCGCCTTGCATGAGCGTCACTCATGCAAGACGGGCGGCAAACTTACCTTCTGTCGAACGCGACAAGTGCTTTGGCCGCCAATGGCTAGGGCATTCGCGCTTGGGCGACCGTGAGTACAGCCCTGATACAGCGCCGTCCGGATCCTCAGAATCTCCACTGGGCCGAAAGCCACAGCACATCCGAATCGTGAGCATTCTCCAGCTTAATCCGGTCGTACTCGGCGTTGATGTTGAAATGATGAAACATCGTAAAGCCCAAGCCACCGCCCCACATGAAGTCGGAGGACGAGTGGCTGGATTGGAAGACCTGCTGGCCCGGTTGGTTTAGATACACCTTGACGTTGTTGTTGGTGAACAGCCAACCCGCTTTGCCAAATATTTCGAACGGTCCGATTGGCCAAGTCGCAACGCCCATGGGGGCAAATCCGCTGGCATGCACCTTGTAGTTGCCGTCCGAACCGCTGGTGTAAAAGGTGCTGTTGGGAGTGCCGAAGTCGATGTAGTTGGCCTCTAGCGCCACATACGGCATGAACCGATAGCCGGCGGTGATTTTGAACGCGTCATCATGCGCCCGCGTAATGTCCACCAGCCCCGTTCCAACGTCGCTGATACTGTCAGGCTTCAGGTTAAAACGTCCCCAGCCCGCTCCGACGTAAAGTCCGCTGTCGGGGCTCGAGGTTTCCGATTCACTCGCTGCGGCCAACCCGGCAAATGACGCCGACAACGCAAACGCCGCGACGATAATAGATAAACGCATACAAACCTCCACGTTCAATAATTTGAACTGGAGGAGATTTTGAAGTCCGGCGAGTGGAGGGTGAGTAGGCCGAGAGTGCGTGCAACCGTAGGAAATCCAGCCGGTGCTGCCGTAGGAATCGAGTTAAGCGGGCCGGGCAGGCGTTAACGCAGATTTGTATGTATTAATTATGCTTCACGCGTCGCATCGTCCTGCTTCGTTACCTGGCCCTTTCTTTTAACAGTACGCGATCGGAACCAACGTCCAACGGGGTGGATGAACATTCATTAGATCCACTACTGGATCGATGAAATTGGTGTCGGCAGGCAGGGCAGCTTGGGCCGAGAATTTGCCAATCGCCCGCTAGGCCCTAGTCAATCGGCCAAGGTAGTGTTTGGGGCAAGGCGCGTTCTGCTGATTCCAAGGCAGGCTGGACTTGAGGGGTGAGCCCGCGGTCGACGGTCCGCCACCACGGTTCCACAGCCCCGGAAGCCTGCTCCGGTTCGACGGGTTCGCCAAGTTTCGGCATGACAAATCGAGCGGCATTTTTTGAGGCCTTTTCGTACAGAACCTCCGCGGGCTGGTCCCAGGGATGCATCGCCAGGCGAAACGTCCCCCAGTGAATCGGCAAAAATGCTTTGGCGTCCAGGTGGGCGAGCGCCTTGATCGCATTATCCGGCCCCAGATGCATATCCCCCCAGGCCGGATCCCACGCGCCGATCTCAAGCATCGCGAGGTCGATGGGCCCGATTCGTTCGCGTATGGCCCGGTACTCCGTCGTCAGCCCGGTATCGCCGCTGAAGAAAACGCAATGGCGCTCGGAACGCACGACGAACGAGGACCAGAGAGTGGCATTGCGCATCTTGGGCGTGCGTCCCGAAAAATGCTGCGATGGAGTCGCCATGACCTGCACGCTGCTGCCCGGAACAACAGTGGACTCCCACCAGTCGAGCTCAGTGATCCGCGCCGGCGCAATGCCCCATGCTTCGAGATGAGCCCCGACCCCAAGCGAAGTCGCGAAGGGTACATTGCTCTTTGCCAGCGCGCGGATCGTTGGATAGTCCAGGTGGTCATAGTGATCGTGGGAGACAATAACGAGATCGACCGGCGGCATTGCGCGCAGTGCCACAGGGACGGGCTGGAAACGCTTTGGGCCCGCCAGCGACAGCGGCGAGGCGCGCAAACCCCACACCGGGTCGGTCAGCACCCGTACGCCGCCGATCTCGATCAGCGTAGTCGAGTGGCCCAGCCAGGTGACGCGCAGTCCGGTATCGGGAGACCGGCGCCATGCATCGATGGGATTTAAGGCGGGCAGTGGCCTGGAAGGGTTGCCCCGTTCGCGGCCGCACAGAAAATCGGTAAGGCTGGGCATGGATGCATTCGGATCGCGCAGGCCCGGCTGAATCGGGTGGACGTTGTGAAAGCCATCGCCTGACCATCTCGGTGAGGCCTTCATTCGCTCCAGCCGAGCGCCGCCTGCCCTAGCACCAAGTGATTTCATAGGCCTCAGTTTACCGCTCGTTCAAAGGAACGTCGAAGGCTCCGTCCGCGGCGTGTTCTGAACGATTAACGAGACTTAACTCCTACAACAGCTAAGTCGTGCTCCCCGAAAAGCCGCTCATCGTCCATCGGGGTACGAGGATACGGCGGGCCCAGATAAGGCGTGGCGTGTTCGGGCGCTCCTGCAGCCGCCAGCTCTGCCTTTGATTCCGGCAGGATATAGACCTGGGTGAAAGTCGCGCGCAAGGCCGATGAAATTGCAGTATTAGCGCCTGTTGTGGGATCGGGGTAGCCGTCCGCGAGTCGCCGCAGAGCCTTGTAGAGCGACATGGATGCGAGCTGGCCATAACTCTGGCAGTGCGTCGATTGTGATTTCATCAGCTGCAGGTACCACGTCTCGATGTCCGTATAGCCCCCGATCAGGCCATGGGCCGAGGTGGGAGAAATCTCCAGGCGCAGTCGCGCGCCATGCATGAATTCGTCTGCGGGCAGACCAAACACCGCCCAGGGAA
Organism: uncultured Gammaproteobacteria bacterium; assembly: GCA_963717335.1. Taxonomy (GTDB): domain Bacteria; phylum Pseudomonadota; class Gammaproteobacteria; order Steroidobacterales; family Steroidobacteraceae; genus FEN-1191. The sequence goes on from CAVQVZ010000001.1 coordinate 300,495, forward strand.
AGGCAAGATCTGCGGGATCCGTGAGCAGTACGCCATTCACGATTTTTCCTTCCAGGCGTTGGATGTATTTGGCGCCCCAGCGGATGTCGATTCTCTGGGTGCCACCGGGCACCACATCCTTGCCTCCCGCATCCAGATGCAGCCGATCCAGTCCCCGGTACACCATGACCACCACGTGTTCGCTGTTCTTGAGGCTGGTAACGCCGGTGATTTCGAACAGCAGGCGGTTGTAGTTTTCTTTGATTATTTCCAGACTGTTCAGTTCATCGTTGGTGCCGTGCGAGTCCCGGTAGCTGTTGATGCAGCCTAGCGCGCGGTACAACTGGTTATCGATCCCCGGCTCCCCTTCCGGACTCTTAAAATCGTTGGGCCCGATCTTGCCATCGAGGTTCAGGCCGACGGCGTAGGGGCCACCGGGCTCTCGGAAAGGGAAGTAATCCGGCGCGGTGGTTGGGAGCCAATTCTGTATCTCCCGCTTGAGTTGCGTGTCGGCCAAATTCCTGGTGTGCCCGTCGTCTGGGAACAGCACGGCAAATTGCTCGCGAGGTCCCTGATTGACCCCGTCGGGGCAATCCACCGGTGTATCGGGCTTAAAGTACGTCGCCCAGCGAAGACTTGTCAGCGCATAGGCGATCGTTCCACCGCTCACCGTATCGACAGCAGCCGGGCCCGCACCAATCTCGGCGCCACTGACTTCGGGCAGGGAAACAGCCAGCAGAATGGTGAGCGCCCGCCGCCATACCGGGCCTCGCGCGATGTCCATCAGTGCTTTTGAATTCATTGTATGAACGTGTCCGTGCCCTTGTTCTACCCTGGACCGGGTTGATCCCAGCCAAAAAAATCATCGCGCAACCAGAAGGCCCGGTAGCCGTTGCGCAGACCCCTGAATTCACCGTAGGCATCAGCAAAGGCATCGCCTGGCCTGCGATCCCCGGCGTAAGTGTAGATCGGGCGGTCCCGATACGCCCAGACCCGCAATGCTCCCGCCTGATTCGGATCTGCGCGTCGTCCGCTCATGGGATCGATAGTGATGATGCTCCAAGAGCGGCTCGTAACCTTGGCATCCTTCGAAGCCACCACGTAAGGAAAAGCACGCAGCGATCGCTGCGGATCATTTCCGCCATCAATAGCCAAGCGGTAAGCCTGAGTCTGGCTCGGGTGATCACAACCGAGCTGATCCAGGGCATCATCGCCGCAGAAGTAGGTATACAAAGTCCTGCCGCGAGCGTCGGCCAGCACCTGGCCCGCGGTCGTGTTCTGGACGGTGAATTCTGCCGGTGGCGGTGGCGCCCGCTGCACATATACGTTGTGCCAGCCAGGCACATCGCTTCCTTTAAATCGGTGAGCTTGTTCGTCCAGGCGATACCAGTAAAGCGGTTGGTTGCGGAACGCCCATTGTTTGACGCCGGTGGCACGCTCGATCACAGACCACTCGCCATGGGGAAGGGCAGAAACGGCCGGCGCCAGCAGCGGCTCCCAGGTTTGCGAACAGGCGGCATCGCAATTTGATTTGCCCGGAGCGTCGTGATCGGAAACGTAGACAGAGAACCCCTCCTGGGCTGTAACCAGCAGCCGGCCAGTACTCATTGTTTTTACGGCGAATCCGGGCGGCACATCCGGGGACGGTCCCACAGGTACGCGCATGGCCGGCGAATCGCCATGGCGCTTGTCTGAGCGGCCCCCGAGGACGTCACCCGGTTTCTGGTCAAGATACGAGGTATAGACTGGCAAGCCGTTGTAGGCCCACTGCAGTGTGCCCTCCTTGCGCTTGATAATCGTCCATTTGCCCACGGGACGCGCGTGCATATCGGCCACAAACGGTGGCCACATCTGGGTGCAGCTCGGACGTTGCTCAACCTCCGGCAGGCGCAACCCGCCCGGATAGGGGCTCATGAGACCTGCGCTGAACTCGGTGCGTGTATTTGTACATGCAGAGATGCCCACGGGGTCCCCGGCCGGGCCGTTTCGAAGCAGCTGCAGGGGCCATTGATACAACGTTTTGCCACTGGGATCCGCATAGACCGGACCGTCGAGTTCGGTGGCTTCTACACGTACGCCTGGCGGCGTTGGCGCGACTTGGTAGGGTTCCCCGGAGTCCGCCGCTTGCCCGGCACAGGAGCACGCAGTAAAAAACGCAAATGCATGAAGCAGGGCTGCGGAGGCGCGCGTGGGTGGTGATTGCGAGCGCGAGCCCGTGAACTCAGTCTTCACAACGAGTGCCGGCTCGAACGGCCGACCGCTACCAAAAAACTTGGGGACCCTTGCGCGACGATTGCCTTAGTCACCTCATGCGCGGTCCTGACTCGCGGTTCATTCCTTACCTATGGAATTACGGAATTTCCCTATCGGATTTATACGCGTCTAGGACACTTCGCTCAATAGCCCGAACCGGGCAAGGAGATCCCGAGCCCGAGCACGATGGTGGAATCGCCATTTCTTGCCACTTGCCTGTATATCACTGCCCCCCGGTCGCTGATCGCCGGAGCGGAACACCAATTGGTTCTTGGCCGCCGCCCAGCTCCGGGTCGGGGCAATGATGACTGAAATGAGCTGTGCGGGACACCCACGTCAGCTTGTCGGCACGGGCCTAAGGGTTAGCCTTCAGTTCCTCTTCGGTCGGAACCCGGCCATTCGGCGTGAGTTTATTGATGGTTTCCGGCAGTGAGCTGCTCAAGCCATCCAGAAGCTTGTCTTTAGGCATACCGGTCTGCTCCATGAGCCACTGCAAGCGCTCCTCTCCCAAGACCTGCTCCAGGTCATGCGGAGCAATCGGCTGATTTGGACCAGGCGATACCCAACTCTGGGCGGTCTTTTCGTGGCCGGCTTGCTTAAACCGATCCAGAAGGTCTTTCAACCCAGCGCTAAGGCCACCACCCGCTAGTAGGGCGCCCAAACCACCCATAGTCGCCCCGCCAGGAGCGGTCGCCCCGCCAGGAGCAGGCGCGCCGCCAGGAGTCCCACCAGAGGCGGTGGCGGTTCCGAGCATATCGGCCAGTCTTCCTTTGCCCTTATAGGTACGGTAAGCGACTAATCCCGCCAGCGCGAGCGTCAGTGGAGACATGCCGAAACCGCGGTTTCCCGTGTTACCGCCAAATGCATCTAGCAATCCCATAGTGCAATCTCCGATTTAGTGCCTAAAACTATGCACTAAAGGTCGGAGCCAATCTGTAGGAGCAACCGCCAAAAGGCGCTCGCAGTGCATGCGCCGCCCCGTTTTTTAACCCATGGCTTTTATTTTGACTGGGCTTTCGGCCGGCGGCGGCCAAGTTTTTTGGCCACCTTTGCTTTTGGCTTATCGCCAAGTTCGATCCAGGCGGGCGCGTGATCTGAGGCATGCGGTTGGCCACGTACCCATCGATCAACATTAGCGTCCTTAAGACGCGGCGCCAGCTCGCGATTTAAGAGTAGATGATCAATTCGCAGGCCCGAATTGGTCTGCCAATGGTTTCTGAAATAGTCCCAGAACGTATAGATAGCTTCCTTGGGGTGCAGCTCTCTCAACGAATCAATCCAGCCCTGCGCCAGCAAGCGCTGATATGCATTTCGGCTTTCAGGTTGGAGCAGCGCATCCTTCCTCCACGATTTGGGATTGTAGATATCGAAATCTGTGGGAACGACATTGAAGTCTCCCGCCAATACCACAGGGTGACCGGAGTCAAAGAGCCCCTGAGCATGTTGGATCAACCGCTCAAACCAGGCTAGCTTGTAGTCGAACTTCGGACCGGGTTGCGGATTGCCGTTTGGCAAATAAAGGCACGCTACAACAATTCCGCTGATTGCTGCTTCCAGATACCGGCTCTGATCGTCCTTCCCGTTTCCCGGTAATCCTCGGCGGATTTCGAGCGGCGCACTTCCCTTATTCAAAATCGCCACGCCATTCCAGGACGACTGGCCATGCCAAAGAGCTCCGTAGCCCGCATTTTGCAGAGCGTCGGCGGGAAACGCGGCGTCCGGCGCCTTAAGTTCTTGCAGGCAAACGATGTCCGGGGACTCCTTCTCCAGCCAAGCAAGGAGCGAAGTGAGCCTACTTTTAATTCCATTCACATTGAATGTGGCGACTTTCATGTGGTTTGATAGTAAGAGCGAGGCAGTTGCCCTCCTCCCTGCAATTGAATAGTTACGGCCCACCTCGCAGACCGCCGCGTATTTTTTGATCGGATTTTGGGCAAGCAGCCAAGCATGCCCGACACCTTAATGCAACGGCAACGAAGCGCAGTCGGCATTGTTTGTTGTGCCTCGGTCCAACAATCGTAGATGCGAGTCCTCCGACCCGAGTTTAAACGTCGGGTGCAGCAAAGTGCCCTGGACCAAGAACGGCGCCTTGATCCGCAGAATCCGCATCCTTTTGGGCTCGCCATGCAGCTTAAAGTCCACAGTCTCGGAATCGAGAAGAACGTGTCCCTCGCCGCCTATAACAACCGGCTCACTATCGATGATTATAAGGGTTGAGCTCATCACACCGGAATGAATATCGAACATAGCTGAGGCGCAAGGCACAGGTACCTCGCGGCGGCTGCCGGTCAGTGTCAGGCCCAGTCCTCGCAAATCAACAGCGCTCAGTTCCGCCAACGAGGCGCGCATTGTTCCCTGAAGCACGCGCGCACTCAGGTCGCCATCGGCGTTGGCCGCGAAGGCATGGAGCGAGTCTCCTCCTCCGTGCGCGTTAACTTGCAGCAACAGCGACCCCTCGTATGGCGGTGGTTCGCTCTTGTGGGGCATCTGCGCAAGCTGTAAGCCCGTCAGTGTCATCGCGATGCGCGACAGCGCCGGCCTGCGATTGGCATCGGTATCGATATGTAATACGAAATCGCCGCCCATGAAATGGCCCGTGACCTTCGGCGCCTTGATTACGCCGCCTTCGATCACAAATGGCGCGGTTACGTCAGTCACCTCAACCCGCGACAGCAGCAGCCGATGCACGCTGTAATTTCCGATGGTATCCACGCGTCGAGTCGCTGGAGTAATGAGTCGCACATCGGAGAAAAGTTTGGGCGGTGCGTCTGGATGCGGGTCGCGACCGGCGGCGCGCAGCCCAAAGTCTGCCAAACGCAAAAGCGTTGATTTTAGATCGGCGCGTACGAGAGTACGGCCATTTTTTTGCCGGACAAGTGAAACCCGCGCCTGTACATCGCTTTGCCCCGATAGGACTTTAAGATCGTCGAACAGGGTTTCTCCGCCCCGACGAATCATCCGCCCATGTAAGCGAAAGCTGCCGGTATTGGGCAGGCTTACCCCGGCCAGATAATATAAGTCGCGCAAGTCATCGCCGCCGGCCGCAAAGTCGGCGTCGACCAGACGTAAATCAAACGCCTTCGGCAACACGCCGTGCGCGGTGAGGTGCGTGCCGCTCGAGCGTTCATCGAATTCAAATGCGTAGGGTTTGTTAGCTTCCGCGGTCCGAAGCGCGTCACCTTTTAAATGAAAGGTGACCGCGCGCTGATTAAGAGTCCCGGATCCCTCCATCTTAAACGTCCCAGCCGAATCGGGATCCGCTACCGCCACTTCGCCCTCAAAGACCAAATGCAAGCGCTCATCGACAAGCGTCAAATGAGTTCGCGTCACCTCCAGCGCGCGGATCATGGGCAATGGTCCAGCCGGTGATTCGTCAGGGTTAACGCTCTGCCAATTGGCATGTCCCGCGCTGTCACGGATAAGATGCAGCTGTGCGTCGTCAATCTTGAGGAGACTGAGCCCAGACTCATGACTCAGTAGCGGCGCGAAGGTCACGGTGAGTTTCGCCACGTCGGCCGTAATCCCCGGCTTGGTCCACGACGGATTACCGATGCTGACTTGTTCTGCTTCAATCCGCGGGCTTCTGGTAAACAGATGCAGGCGCAACGCACCGTGCACCTCGATGTGACGGCCTGTTTTCCAGGACACAACGCGAACAAAGCCCGAACGCAACAAGGCTGCATCCGACGCAAACAATATTGCCACACCGATTGCAATTGCTAGAAGCGACCAAGCCGTTGCGAATATGATTTTACGGCCTCGCATCGCTCAACCTAACGGGGGCAGCAAGTGAACTGGGTGCACCTGATGCGAAGCGGTCGCCGCGTAAATACTTCATGACAAACTCCCGCCTCGGTCATCGAGAAGAGCCAATATGGGCCGGTTGCGCTGCCATCCAAAGCACCGTACTCTCAACTAACCATTAAAGGTGGACGGTCATAAAGTACTCTGTAGGTGGTTGACGGAACTGGCCCACCATCGTTTCCTACCGCTTTGGGGCAAACGCTGGCCGAGAAGCTCTGCGCCCGTTCGGACGCGCACACGATGCGAGGATTGCGGCCATCGCTTGTGCTTCGTGCTTCCCCCTTTAAAATGCTGCTGCGTTCCTAGATTTTGCAGAGGCTGACGGACAGGTCGTGCCGGAATCCCGGCAGCCGACCGGTCAGGCACTGCGGCCCGATAAAGCAGAATGAATAGCGCCCCGGTTCCCGCCAATGTGAGTCGTACGATGCTCCCACAATCGAGGCCTCTAGTGCTCTTCGCACTGCTACTTTCCGCCGTAGTCCTGCTCGCGGCGGGCCTGATTTCCCGCAGCTCAATGCACCGCCTAACGGTTGCGCATCAACAGACCGGTTTTTCGAAGGACGCGCTGCTCGAACTGGAGAGGGCTGTTACTACCCTACTTGATGCCGAAACCGGGCAAAGGGGGTACTTGCTAACCAGAGATAATACTTATCTGGCGCCCTACCAGGATGCCTTAGGGGCCATACGCGATCGCCTCTCGGCGTTACAGGCTCTTGCAACCCGTTCCCCGGCGATGCAGCCCGCCATTAAGGAACTGCGGCTTGACATCGAGGCGAAGCTGGCCGAGTTGGCGGAGACCATTCGCCTGGATGATGCGGGAAACCATGCGGCCGCGCTCCGCTTAGTTAAGAGTGGAGCTGGAAAGAAGAGCATGGATCAGATTAGGCTCGTCACGGAACGCATGTCCCGCGAAGCATCTGGCATATACGCTGCGAATGAAAACGCCGAACGCCACGCGTTGCTCCTGGCTCAGGCAAGCGTTTGGGCTACAGCAATGCTTGCTGTGGCATTGCTCGGGTTACTTTATCTAGTGGTGCGGCGAGACGGGGCTCGGCTGCGCGCCAGTGAGATGCAACTGGCTGTCACCTTACGCAGCATTGGGGATGGAGTCATCGCAACAGATGCGAGGGGCCACGTCGTCCTCATGAATCCTGTCGCGGAAAAACTAACGGGCTGGTCTGGAATGCATGCACGCGGTCAGGCACTCGATGAGGTCTTTCGGATCGTCAATGAACAAACCCGACTTCCCGTTGAAAGTCCCGTGGCCAAGGTTCTGCGGGCGGGCACGGTAGTCGGGCTCGCCAACCACACCCTGCTGATCCGCCGCGACAACGTTGAAACTCCGATCGCCGACAGCGGAGCACCCATAGTCAGCGATACGAAGGAAGTCTTAGGAGTAGTGCTGGTCTTTCGTGATGCCACTCAAGAACGTGACGTCGAGCGCGGCATGCGGGACGCCGATCGTCGCAAAGATGAGTTTCTGGCCATATTGTCTCACGAGTTGCGCAACCCGCTTGCTCCGATGCGGCAAGCGGTCGCCGTCATCCTATCGCCCGCTGCGACAGAATCCCAGGTTCGCTGGAGCGCTGAGCTGATCGAACGTCAGGTGCAAAACATTTCGCGTCTGCTCGATGACCTGCTGGAGGTCTCCCGCATCACACGTGGGACTTTGGAAATTCGCAAAAGCGCGGTCTCGCTTAGCAAGGTATTGGAAGAAGCGATCGAGCTGGCGCGACCGCTTATCGCCAGCAAGCATCACGGATTGACCGTAGACTGCGAGTCCGACCTGATACTTCAAGCCGACCCCCTGCGGCTCGCACAAGTTATCGCAAATCTGTTGATGAACGCGGCCAAGTACTCCGACCCGCAAGGTCAAATAAGGCTAACAGCCAGAGCAGATGCCGGGATGGCCGTTGTTGCGGTGCGCGATAAGGGCGTCGGGATAGACGCAGACATGCTCCCGCGCATATTCGAGATGTTCGTTCAGGCGGATGGTTCGCGGGATCGAGCTGAAGGCGGCCTGGGGGTCGGCCTGGCACTCGCGAGAGGCTTGATAGATCTGCATGACGGCACGATCGAGGTGCACAGCCCTGGCCTCGGCAAAGGTAGCGAATTTATCGTGCGCTTGCCGCTCACCGCACAAGGCGAGCAGACGGCCTCCGAGAAGCGTCCGGACACCGCCGCCGACGCTGCGGCCTCGTCTTTCGTGATTGCCGACGACAATGTCGACGCGGCCGAGTCGCTCGCGATGCTCCTGCAACTTCGCGGGCACGAAGTGCACGTTGCCAATGATGGCGAAAGCGCCTTGCAATTGCTTGAATCGATCAAGCCGCGCTTTGCGCTGCTCGATATTGGCATGCCGAAAATGAATGGCCATCAGGTCGCCACTCACATCCGCGCGGCGCCCTGGGGGGAACCGATAACACTCGTCGCCCTAACTGGCTGGGGACAGGAAAGTGATCGGCAAGCGGCGTTGGCCGCCGGATTCGACTATCACTTCATCAAACCGGTGGATCTTGACTCGGTATTGCAAACACTATTGGCCGGTCGACGCGGCTCAAGCGCTGACTCTACATAAGCACGCTCGGCGAGCGAAAAGAGCTGCCTGCCCATCGCGCCTGCCGTGGCCCACGCCGTACGGGCGACACAAAACCGGTCACCTTGATGCTACAGCGCTCCTCTGGTTGCCAACGGCTTGCCGGCTGCTAAGGGCCCAATTCCTGGGGACATGACACGCCCCGGACCCCGCGCTGCGGCGGACGAAGGCCCTCCATCCCCCTGAATTCTACGAACTGCGTTGTTGTGGCCCAGAGGAAATCTCCGTACAGAAAAGGCTCGAACTGCGCAGCGCCGGGCAGCGGCAATGGTGCAATTTCGGCTTCGGCGCGCGCCTCATAGAAGAAGGGAATCGACCGACGCTCCTGCCCCGCTCCCAGGACGCGATGCTCAGTCGCCCTGATGCGCCCACCGCACCACTGCTCGAGCACTTTACCGAAGTTCACGACGAGGGCCCCGTCTTGGAACGGCACATCGATCCACTCACCATTGATATGGCGAGCCTGCAGGCCATCCACCCCATCGTGGGCGAGGAGCGTGAGAAATCCGGAATCAACATGCGGCTTGCCAGTCAGATGCCTGCGTTTGCCCGCGTACGTTACCCATAGGTCCGGGTCCAATCCAGCCGGGCCCTCGAGGTCGTCGCGCACGGGATAACGAATCAGCCGCAATGTCGATAGTCCTCGCTCGAAGAAGGTATCGAAGTAACCCGGGGGAAGCCCCAATCCGCGCGCGATGGAGCCCATCAAGGCGTTGGCAATTTTCTCCATACCGCGGTAATAGGCTGCAGCCGCGTCACGCCATCCGGGACAAACCGCTTCAGCCGGGAGCGGTGTCGCCTCCCGAAGCGGGTCAGAAGCGTCGACAACGCCTTGCCCATAGGCGATGTCGGGTCCCATGTCGATGCCCTCCTTCGCGGTGGGAAATCCCTTCTGCAAGGGGAACCAGCCGCGGTAGAGATTAGGATGCGTCGAATCGAACTTCTGGCGCCAAAGAGGCCGAATCTCCTCTGGCGGCAAGTCGAACAAAGTTAGCAATTGGCTGCGGGCGGACGTCCCAACGGAAGCATCGGGAAAGCCGTAGATCAACAAAAACCCATGGCTCGCCGATGCAGCCATTATGTCTCGGTCCGTTGCCCGGAGCGTTAAGGGGTCTGCGCCGAACAACGCGCTAACATCCACGGATGGGATCGGGTTCCTCACCCTAGGATGATACTAAAGTCGGGCACTCTTGAATTTCTACCCACACATCGTGCCATTGACCATGCAAATACTGGGCGCAGTTAATCTGCCAGCTCGCGCCGTTCATGCAATAGACTCAGTCCGCTCTCCTTCCGTCTCGAACTTGCGGCCACTTAAGGCCCAATTTACGGGCCAAAGTGCGCGCATCGAAAGGAGCGCGCAGCTTTACATCGGTATTATCGAAGAAACAATAGACATCTTTTGGTTTGCTGGACGGCGGTTTCTTCGCGGAGATTTTCTGCGCGTCCCGGGGCTCTGAGCCCCGGTGCCAGCAGATGATGCGCTGCCTCCACCTGTCGAGCGCGGCGTCCGAATAGCCACTCTTGTAGAGCTTTTTGTCTCCATGCAGGCGCATGTAGAGGAAATCAGCCGTGATATCGTTTGTCATGGGCCACCGCCGCGCGGTTTCGGCGATGACCAGAGCGACATTGTGTTCGCGCAGCAGGTCGACAAAGGCGGGCTGGAGAAAACTGTCGTGACGAATCTCGATGGCATGGCGCATTCTGCGATTTGCGTCGATGGCGAGGCGAGTTCGCCCTCTCATGAAACTATCCCGTCGGCGCGCAATGGCTAGTGCAGTCTCAGTATCGTGGGGTAAAAGATCGAGGAAGCGCGCCATGCGCTCGTGGTCGTATTTAAAGTTCGGCGGAAACTGCCAGAGGATGGGCCCGAGTTTCTCGCGAAGGTTGAATAAGCCTGAAGAGAGAAAGTTCGCAAGAGGCGCATCCACTTCTTTTAGCCTTCGTGCGTGGGTGATATAGCGCGGACCCTTCACCGCGAACACGAAGTCCTGTGGCGTATCCGAATACCAGGCGGCGTAACTTGCTGGGCTTTGGAGGGAGTAAAACGAACCATTGATCTCGATGACCGGCAGGGCGCTCGAGGCAAATTTCAGCTCATCGCGGTGCGGTAAATCTTTAGGATAGAACGTGCCCCGCCACGGCTCATAGCGCCAGCCGGAAATGCCGATTCGAATGGTCGCCATGTCCTATCTCGCCGTTGCGATTACCGCCGTTCAATCGCCGGTCAGAATCTCTCAGCCAGCCCGGCACTCACCTGGTATCAGATTCGGGGTGGGTCCGTCTCGCGGGCAAAATGTCTATGTTTACTCAGCGCGTCCGCAAATTTCTCTATTGCTTCCGGAGTCGCCTCCTTGACCAACAAAAGGCCCATGTCTCGATCATCCGCCACCGCCTCACCGATGCCGGTCGCCTGCAGAAGTTGCCGCGAGTCGCCTATCAGCATGATTGTTTTGCAGTGCCGGTACTGGTCTTTAACAAATTCTTGAGCATGTCCGCTGCTCGCCAGCGTTCTTGCCGAGTTTTTCCCATTTGGCACGATCAGGGCGTCCCAAACCACGGAGGGCGCGGTCTCCATTGAGATCTCCACATCCAGCGCATCGCCGTCTTCGCTTTGAACTTTTCCGAGCTGGATGCCGACTATGCGAGGTACAGCTCCCAGCTCGCTCAGTCTCCGGTGTATGGCTAGCGAAGCGGCCCCGGATACGCCGTCTGCAACCAGAATGGCAATCTTGCGCGTACGGATGCCGACTCTACCTGGCCGTGCAAGCAGCGACAGGGCCTCAGACCGCCGGATCTCAGCCTTCGGACTGCGCTCGAGTACTTTGGGCAGCGCGTCAGGCAAGCCTGGCAAGCCCAAGCCCTCGGCCACCTGCCGAGCCAGCCGATCGGAGACATTCCGCAGCTGTGCCACGACTCGCTCGCGGATCGCAAGAGTCTGAACCTTGGTTAGCTCGAAGCGGAACGCGCGCGCGATATGCTGCTGTTCCACCTCGCTCTGGCTTTCGAAGAACAGCGTCGCCTGGTTATAGTGCTCGGCAAACTTCTCTGCCTTGCCGCGGACCTTTTGTTCCTCTGTGGGCTCTGGGAAGGACATGAAGCCGGCAGTACCGGCCTGGAACGGACACCCGCCGCCGAGTGAATTGGGCTCATAAGCTACACGGCCGCGGGGAATAGCTTGCCGATGGAATCCGTCCCGCTGGTTGTTATGGACCTGAGCCACAGGCGCGTTGATCGGAATCTCATGGAAATTCGCTCCACCCAAGCGTGTGATCTGCGTATCGACATAGGAGTGGATGCGGCCTGCCAGCAGCGGATCGTTGCTGAAGTCCAAGCCGGGCACGATGTGCGCGGTACAGAAGGCGACCTGTTCGGTCTCGGCAAAGAAATTGTCCGGGTTACGGTTCAACACCATCCGGCCTACCGGCCTCAACGGCACCAATTCCTCTGGAATGATTTTAGTGGCGTCGAGCACGTCAAAGCTAAAGCGCTCCGCCTCCTTTTCAGTAAAGACCTGTAGCGCCAATTCGTATTCCGGATAGGCGCCCGCTTCAATCGCTTCCCACAGATCGCGCCGATGAAAATCCGGGTCCGCTCCAGAGATCTTCACCGCTTCATCCCAGGCCAGTGAATGGGTCCCTGCCAGCGGAATCCAGTGGAACTTCACGAATTGGGATTCACCGTTGGCATTGATCAAACGAAACGTGTGCACGCCGAAGCCTTGCATCATCCGATAGCTTCGCGGGATGGCTCGATCCGACATCACCCACATCAGCATGTGGGTAGATTCCGGCATCAATGAGACGAAGTCCCAGAAGGTGTCGTGCGCGGATGCCGCCTGAGGCATGGCATTATGCGGTTCTGGTTTGAGGGCGTGTACCAGATCCGGAAATTTCATCGCGTCCTGTATGAAGAATACTGGAATATTATTGCCTACCAGATCCCAGTTGCCCTCATCGGTGTAAAACTTAACCGCAAAGCCGCGCACGTCCCGCACGGTATCGGAGGAGCCTCGCTCTCCGGCGACGGTCGAAAAGCGCACGAACACCGGTGTACGCTTGCCGGCCTTTGCGAACAGGGATGCCCTAGTCAGATCGGTCAGCGGCTGGTAGCACTCGAAATACCCGTGAGCAGCGGAGCCGCGCGCGTGTACCACGCGCTCCGGAATGCGTTCATGATCGAAGTGGGTAATTTTCTCCCGCAGGATAAAATCTTCCAGCAGCGAAGGCCCGCGCAGACCCGCCTTGAGCGAATTTTGGTTGTCCGCAACCGGCACCCCTTGGTTGGTCGTCAGCATTCGCGCGGAGGAATCGACGCGCACACGGTCCAAGGGCCCATTGCCGGGATTGACACTCATTGGTGGAGTCCCAGAGCCCACTTTGACAGAGGAATTGTGCTCCGATAGCGTGCTGGCAGCCACGATGGGATCGGAGGGTTTTGCCGTTTGACCTTTCGCTGGTGCAGCCGCGGCCTCACCGTACTCGGTCGGCTTGGCCGCGTTGAAGGGGAACGACTCCGCTAGCGCCTCGGTGCCCGAAAGCTTCAGCGTGGCTGTGTCCGCCTTGATGGACGGATCGGCGCTTACCGAGGGGCCACTGACCGTCGTCCGCGCTGTAGAGCGGACACTGCTTCGTGGAGCAGGCCGTCCGGAGCCTTTTTGCTGCGTCGTGGTTGAGCGGGGCTTCTGCGAGCCGGCACCGGGGCGATTTCGTTTCGTGGCCATGGGCGGAGTCCTTGTTTGGTACTCCTTGCATTGTGTCCGTCCCCGGGGAGCGCACTATCGGCGGGCTTAACAGTGTTTGTAGGACCCCGCCCCGTACTCTTACTGCCTCTGCACGATTCGTCTGGATGTATAGTGGATGACAGGCACAATTCCATAAACATCTCGGGCCGCTGCAATAGGGGCTCACCCCTCGAGCTCCAAAGTTGTTGTTCCTTTGCGCTCCTTTTCGTCGTTAAATCGACAAACCCCTAAGACGCCATCGTTCAGGAGAACAGCTCATGAAGACCCTTCCATTCGCGAATGGCGATCAGATGCCGATTGTGGGCCTAGGCACCTGGAAATCGGCGCCAGGCGAAGTTTATGCCGCGGTCCGAGAGGCGATCCGTGCGGGGTATCGACACATCGACTGCGCCAGCGTGTACGGTAATGAGGCGGAGATCGGAAACGCGCTGCGCGATGCCGTGGCTGAACGTCAGGTAACGCGTCAGGAGCTTTGGATCACCTCGAAGCTATGGAATAACTCGCATGGTCGAGAAAACGTCGCCAGAGCGCTCGGTAAGACGTTAGCCGACCTCAAGCTCTCTTATCTCGATCTGTACCTGATCCACTGGCCGATCCCGCTCAAGCCCGGCGCGGTCTTCCCGAGCTCCGCTGCCGATTTTCTGACTCCTGCAGAGGCCCCCATCCGCTCGACCTGGGAAGGAATGGAAGGCGCCGTCAGCGCCGGCCAAACGCGCCATATCGGTGTATCCAATTTCTCGGCCAAGAAACTGCGCGATCTCATTGAACACTGCAAAACCAGGCCGGAAGTCAATCAGGTGGAATTGCACCCTCTGCTTCAGCAACCTGAATTGGTGAGCTTTTGCACTTCACACGGTGTCCACGTGACGGCTTGGGCGCCGCTTGGCTCAGCCGATCGCCCTGATTCCACCAAGAGACCGAACGCGCCTGTGCTGCTCGAGAATCCGGTTATCAAGTCGATCGCCGAGAGTGTCGGGTGCACCCCGGCGCAAGTGCTCATCGCTTGGCATGTCAATCGGGGGATCGCGACGATACCTAAATCGGTGAGTCCGTCGCGCTTGCGTGAGAACCTCGCCGCCGCAGAGATCACCCTTACGCCTGCCGCCATGGAACGCATCGCGGCGTTGGATCAGAACTACCGGCTGATCAATGGTTCATTCTGGGCGATGGAAGGAAGTCCCTGGACACTCCAGACGATCTGGGACACGCCCTGACCTTCCCTCGTGGTTATCTCTCCGCACTGATAGGTCCCATCGCAGGCAGCGGCAATTCGCCCTTGCTCCGGAAGTGTGCCGATGAGGAATCCGGGAGATTGAGCCTGCCTTTCATCTCATAACTGATGGGCCCATTATGATCGCCCCGGATCATCTCCAGTGCCTGAGCCACCATGCTAAAGACAGAGATAGTCACAGGCACAGGGATCAGTGTCTCAGCGAAGCGTGGCACGCTACCGCCGACGTTGCTCACTCCGGTAGCGAAGGTTTTTCCACTCACCTTCAATTCCAACGCCACACCGTTGTATTCAAGCGATGTGTCGTTTGGATTCTCCACTCGAAGGTTCATAAGGAAGCGCACTTCCATCCCCTCGCTTTCCATAGGCTCGATGCCAGCGACCGTGACATTTAGTGGGTCACGGACCTGCAAGTTCGCGCAGCCCGCGAGCACCAATGACGATAAGGCCACCGCGATTACGGAGAGCAACTGAACCAGTCTGCGCAAGCCGGATGTCACTGCGTTCGCCCTCTGGTGTAATGCTCGGTGGATAGACGGCCGACGGGGGTGCTCGAAAGCTCAGTTAGCACAATTGACAACTCAGGTGCGAGTAACGATACCACCCTGGATAGGTACGAAGGTACTCAATACGATTCACCTAATCGCGCGTCAGTGAGTCAAAGAGCCTACTTCGGATACGGATCCTGCAGAACGGCCGAACCCGTTTCGAGCGCAGACTTTAGATTTGAAATGATCTTCGGCCAGCCTCCGGATACCGCTTCGATGAATTTGGACCGCTCAAGATCAATGGCATGGGTGATTGAGAGCTTTGTGGCGGTCCCGCTCGGCTCGATTTCCATCGTGCAGATGGACGGCCCTTCGGCCTTGAGTTCGGGCTTGAACTGGTTCTGCCACCTGATCACCAGGCGCCGAGGTGGATCGGCCTCAATGATCTCTCCGGCATCGAGAATCTGATTGCTTGGAGACACCAGCTTCCACTGGGATCCAGCGGTCCACTGGCTTTCCCCGCGCACGCCGAACCAATACTGCTTCATAAATTCCGGATCGGTCAGCGCGGACCACAGCTTCTCGGGCGTTGTGCGGATGTAACTGACGTATACAAAAGTCGATCTAGACATTGGTTTTCTCCAGTTTTCGTTTCAGATCGCTTATCGCCTTGAGGCGAGGCTTTTCGAATTTGGCTATCCACCGCTCATAAATTTCCTGCAGCGGTACTGGATTGAGAAAATGGACCTTCTCTCGACCTCGCCACATGGTGGCCACCAGGTTCGCCGCCTCCAGAACGTCCAGGTGCTGCGTAACCCCCTGCCGCGTCATGTCCAGATGCTCACATAAATCATTGAGGGTGCGCGCATCATGGGCATTCAACAGGTCCAGGAGCTTGCGCCGGCTGGGATCAGCGAGCGCTTTGAACAACAAGTCGGTGTCATCGGGCGGCTCGGCCATTGAAATCCATAAGAAACGACGGCTGCGCTCATTATAGGCAAGTATTTACTTGCATGTCAAGTCTACTTAAGACGCGCACGCCAAGCCCGATCGCTCTTGTCGCGGTTGCGCGGTTGCCGCCCAGTGCAACCCGGCCGAGAATTTCGGTAAATTAGCGCAGTCACTGCGCTTGGGTGCCTCTTAGGATCGAAGCAAAGCAGGCACTTGGCCCAAATGGAGGCATCACTTGAAGCATCAGCAACTTGGTACGAACGGCCCGACCGTAGGCGCTATCGGCCTCGGGACCATGGGGATGTCCGACATGTACGGACCCGCGGATCGCGCCGAGAGTATTGCGACTATTCATGAAGCACTGGACCGGGGCGTCACGCTTCTCGACACTGGCGATTTCTACGGAATGGGACACAACGAGATGCTCGTCGGAGAGGCGGTAAGGGGCAGAAGCCGCGATCTAATTCAACTCAGTGTCAAATTCGGCGCGCTACGCGGACCGGGCCAGGGCGAATTCAACGGCTATGACTCCCGACCCGCGGCCGTTCGCAATTTCGTGGCCTACTCACTGAAACGGCTGGGGGTCGACTACATCGACATCTATCGGCCGTCACGGCTCGATCCGAACGTGCCCATCGAGGACACCGTCGGCGCAATTGCCGAGCTTATCAAGCAAGGCTACGTGCGCTATATCGGCCTTTCTGAGGTCGGTGCGTCATCCATTCGTCGCGCGCACGCGGTACATCCGATTGCCGATCTGCAGATCGAATACTCACTCATCTCCCGTGGCATAGAGCGAGAGATCCTTCCGACCTGTCGAGAGCTGGGGATCGGCATTACGGCCTATGGCGTCTTATCCCGAGGCCTGATCAGCGGCCATTGGCAAAGGGAGAGCCAAAAAGGGGACTTTCGTTCGCGTGCACCCCGTTTCCAGGGAGACAACTTGGACACCAATCTCGAGTTGGTGGAGAAGCTTCGAACTGTTGCTACCAGACACGGCGTTTCAGTCGCCCAGCTCGTCATTGCCTGGGTCATGGCTCGAGCCGCCGCGCAAGGCGCCGCCCTCGTACCGCTCATTGGGGCTCGCCGCCGGGACCGCCTTACAGAATCTCTGGGCGCGCTACCTCTCAAGCTCTCCCGCGAGCAGCTTGAAACAATCGAACAGGCTGTTCCGGCGGACTCGGCGGCAGGCGGGCGCTATCCGGATGCACAGCTTGCCCACCTGGACAGTGAACACCCGGGGTAAGCAGCCTGTGACCTAGGCGATAAATCAGTTCACTTCGGGGCGTCCGAGCTTGGCTCGAACCATGGAGGG
Organism: uncultured Gammaproteobacteria bacterium; assembly: GCA_963717335.1. Classification (GTDB taxonomy): domain Bacteria; phylum Pseudomonadota; class Gammaproteobacteria; order Steroidobacterales; family Steroidobacteraceae; genus FEN-1191. Next base: position 317,856 of record CAVQVZ010000001.1, read on the forward strand.
TCACTGACCGAGGCGCACGGTTGAGGCTGCGTGTTGATAAAAGGTCCCTTTTGAATCTGTGGCACCGGCGCTCGCCGACTCCTTCGCCACAAACACTCGACGGTCAGTATCCCCGTGAGGGTCGCGAGCGTTGCAAAATACGCGGAATGACCTGTGGTGGCCATCAGGCTGCTCGCGAGTAAGGGGCCCAGAATTGCCGCCGCGCCATTGAGAAGCAACAGCGCGCTACTGGCTGCGACCATCTGCGAGGGCTCAAGCCGGTCATTCACGTGGGAGATGCCCAGTGAGTAGATTGTCAACGCAAGCCCGCTAAATATTGCCGACAGCACAAGGAAAAGCGCATGCGGCATTCCCGCGAACACGACGATGCTTCCGGCGGCCATCGTCGCGATAACGCACACCCCCGCCATGACAGAACGGCGATCCCAGCGGTCCGCTAGCGCCCCTACGGGGTACTGTGTCGTGACGCCAGCAAAAATGTTTACGGCCATGAAAGTCGCGATCTGGGTCGTGTCCAAGCCTTCAAGCCGCGCGTACACCGGACCCATTGAGAAGGTGATGGAGCTGATCAGGCCTGCCACCATGACCGCCGCTACTCCGAGTGGAGAAAGCAGGTACAGTTCTTTAAACGGCACGGAGCGCGGCACAATGACTTCTGGGGTCAGTTGGGATGCCAGGAGGGTCGGTACCATCGCCAGGCAGATCAGGCCCGAGACCAGCATGAACGGCGTCGAGGACTCCGGGCGCGACACAATCAGCAGGAATTGCGCGGCGCCGAGCCCGACGTACAACACCACCATGTAGACCGCGAACAGTCTGGAACGGTTGGTTCGACTCGCGAAACCGTTCAACCAGCTTTCAGCGACGACATAGATCCCAGCAAAGCACAGCCCGGTCAGCAGGCGCATCGCAGCCCACATTACGGGGTGCACGAACGCCGCTTGTGACAGGGTCGCTGCCGAGGCGATGGCCGCGAGCGCCGCAAACACCCGGACATGGCCGACGTTACGAATTAGCCGCGGCGCGGCGACGGTGCCCAGGAGATACCCGACGTAGTAACACGCCATGACAACGCCGGTGACTGTCGTTGGGAAGCCTTCAAGCGTGGCGCGAATGCCAAGAAGCGTGCTTTGCAGGCCGGCACCCAACATGAGCACACCCATGCCCAGGAGCAGTGGCCATGTCCGGGTAATCGTTGTCAGCGGCACGGGATATCACTCTTGCACGGAATTGGAAGGGCGGGCACGCTGAATGATATGCGATACCGCTCACGGGAACCCGATTAGTCGTGACGCCACGCGAGACCCGGCGACCGAGAAGACCTCGCGTAAAACATTATGCGTACCGCACAATCGGCGGAATATAATTTGCGATACCCTAAGAATCGACGGAGCCACTCTCGACCGACGCTCAATGTCGCGGTGGATAACACCTAGCTTATAGTCAGCGGCCTTTTGATCTTTTGACTTTTCGATTCCTCGCACGGGACGACACGATGCTGTCCGGAATATTCGGGAATTGAATATTGATGGCGATGATATCTGGCGCGAATCGCGCCGCCAGACGGCCAAGGAAAGCATGCATCAACTGCCACTCCTCGTTTGGCCTACGGGGACTCAATACTTCGCAGGTTATGGTTCCTTCGGTGTGAGTCCAGTTAATCCAGCCGGGGTATTTCACATGCGAGATCTTGCGCCCCCGTTTGCTTGTCGAAAAAGTCTGCAGGGAACCGGACCTCATCAGATCCAGCAATTTGCGGTAGAGGCCCGCACCGTAGTGCTCAACAACTTGAAAGCGAATCATTTGGATACCTCTCGTTAAGGCGTGCGCCGGGCTAGCTCACATGCGAGCCGGTGCCCCCGCTAGCCCGCTTCCGGACAGTGCCGCAGCGCTCCGGTCGATCGCGTAGCGCGTTCTCTAAAATGTATCGCTGCCTGTAAGCTATCACCTACAACATTCCGCCTGCATATATCTTGCTGGTAGTATTCTCGGGCCTTGTAGCATTCCCCGCTCGCCGAATGACGGGCGCCGGCTGCGCGAACAAAAAACATTGGTCTCAACCATGGCTATCATTGTCCTACGCCGGAGCGAGCACACAACCCGCCGAACCCGGTCCTCTATTATCGGGCAGCTCTACCGCTTCCCCAAAGAAGTACCCACATGAAGCGAAGCGCGCAGCGATCGGTCACCGGCATCCCGGGCTTGGATGAAGTGCTCATGGGAGGCTTCATTCCCGGGCAGGTTTATCTGTTGGATGGTAGGCCGGGCGCCGGGAAGACCACGTTTGCACTCCAATATCTGCTCGAGGGTCTGCGGCGCGGCGAGAAGTGCACCTATATTACGCTTTCTGAATCCAAGGACGAGCTTGAGGCAGGCGCCCAGTCACACGGTTGGTCCACCGACGGCATTGAAATCGTCGAATTGCTCCCGGGTAAAGCCGAGCTTGGCCCGGAAGAGCAGCTCACCATGTTGCAGGCAGCGGAGGTGGAACTCGGCGAGACAACCCGCAAAGTTCTTGAAGCGATCACGCGTACAGCCCCGAGCCGTCTGGTGTTTGACTCTCTTTCGGAGTTCCGGCTGCTCGCGCAAAGTTCGCTCCGGCATCGTCGACAGATCCTCGCCCTGAAACAAGTTCTGACTGAATGCAACTGTACGGTAATCATGATTGAAGACCGTACCGGCGATGTCGTGGATTTGCAGATTCACAGCCTTGTTCACGGGGTCATTTCACTGGAATCGAAGGCTCCCACTTACGGGAAGATGCATCGGGAAATGCAGGTCACCAAATTCCGCGGAAGCGACTTTATCAGCGGCTTCCACGACTTCGTAATCCGACGCGGTGGCGTTGTGATATTCCCGCGTTTGGTGGCCGCCGCTCATGGATCCCCGTTTCCGCAGGAAGTCCTCCTTAGCGGCGTGGCCGAGCTCGATGCGCTTTTGGGCGGTGGCATCGATCGCGGCACAAGCACACTGCTTATGGGTCCTCCAGGTTCCGGCAAATCAACCTTGGCCCTGCAATACGCCGCGGCAGCTGTGGCGCGCGGTGATCACGCCGCCACATTCGTGTTTGACGAAACGAAGCACGCGCTACTAAAACGCTCCGCGGGAATCGGCTTGAACTTTAAAGAGGGGGCTGGTGGTGGCGAGATTGCGATCCACATTATCGATCCGGTGGCAATTTCACCTGGGGAGTTTGTTCAAATCGTACGACATAGCGTGGAGCACGACGGAGCGCGAATTGTGATCATCGACAGCCTCAACGGCTATCTGAATTCGATGCCGCCAAGTAGCTTTCTGACCGCGCAGCTTCACGAATTGCTGTCGTATTTGAACAATCGCGGCGTTGCGACGTTTTTTACGGTGGCCCAAAGCGGCATAATCGGCCCGGACATGACCTCGCCCGTAGATGCAAGCTACCTCGCAGATAACGTTTTGCTGGTGCGCTACTTTGAACTCGCTGGCACGGTTCGGAAGGCCATTTCAATCATGAAAAAACGCACGGGCGGGTACGAAAGCTCCATTCGGGAGCTCACCGTGGATAGTCGAGGTATCCACCTCAGTGAGCCGCTCTTGGAGTTGCGCGGAATCCTGACTGGCGCCGCGATCAGCGAGTCAGGTGAGCGCGGGCTCTAAGGTCCACGTCCCGCCTGAAGCCATGCCGACCACCAGCAACAATCCGAACGATTATCGGGTCCTGCTGCTCGCCCCAACCCGACGCGACGGAAGGGTCTCGCAGGCGCTGCTTGAACGCGCCAATATTTTGTGCGCTTCATTCGAAAACGCTCTTTCATTGGTGGAGGCGATTGAAGCCGGGGTTGGTGCGATACTTTTCACCGACACCGCACTCGGCGATCCGAACTTTGATCGACTGCTGGCCGCCTTAGCCAGTCAGCCGCCTTGGTCAGATATTCCTGCGGTCGTATTGTGCCACGGTGGCTCTCCTGCGCCCGCCGTCGCGCGAATGCTCAATACGTTGCGCAACGTGACGCTGCTGGAGCGGCCGACCTCGGCGCGCACGCTTCTTAGCTCTGTGCAAGCCGCGCTTCGCGGGCGGGCCCATCAGTACGAGCTGCGTGAACAGATCGAAGCACTGCACGCTTCCGATGCAGCCCTTCGGGATGCCGACCACCGCAAGGATGTCTTTCTTGCGACGCTTGCCCATGAGTTGCGCAATCCGCTGGCGCCGATCCGGCACGCCGCCCATATCTTATCCTCACCGCGGCTGGCGGCCAGCCAGCTGCAATGGGCGCAAGCCGTGATCCAACGGCAAGCGGCGCACATGGCGCTCCTGCTCGATGATCTGCTCGACATTGCACGGATTACTCAGGGCAAACTCGAACTCAAACGCAGCAATGTAATACTGACGGAGATCGTCGATGCTGCCGTTGAGGCGGCACGCCCACTGCTTGACAGCAAGAACCATCAACTGACCGTCACCCTACCTTCTGAGGACCTGACACTCAACGCCGACCCGGTACGCCTGGCGCAGATTCTCTCGAACCTGTTGACTAACGCAGCCAAGTACACCGACCCGGCGGGTCACATCGAACTGGTAGGACGCATCCAGGAGGACGCCACGCTGACTTTGTCCGTACAAGATGATGGCATCGGCATTTCAGCGGAAGCACTGGCGCGGATCTTTCAGATGTTCTTGCAGATCGACGGTACCTCGGCACGTGCGGAGGGAGGACTGGGCATCGGACTGGCACTCGTGAAGGGTCTGGTCTCCCTCCACGGCGGGAAAATAGAGGCCAGCAGCCCCGGCCCCGGTCAAGGGAGCAAGTTCATCGTATCGCTGCCCTTCGCCACGCCGCAGGCGACCGGCACTGTCGGGCCCGGTGCCAGTACCGGCGCTGCCCCGACGATTGGCCGGCGGATTTTGGTGGCGGAGGACAACCGGGACGCAGCGGACACGCTTGCACTGCTGCTCAACCTGGCGGGGCACGAGGTACGCGTGGCGCACGGAGGCCGGGCCGCCGTGGCAATCGCCCAAACTTTTCGGCCCGAAGTGGCGATCCTGGACATTGGCATGCCCGACGTGGATGGGTACGAAGTCGCGCGTGAGATCCGCCGTCAATCCTGGGGAACGGGAATGCAACTGGTCGCGGTTAGCGGCTGGGGAGGAGAAGCCGACCGGCAACGAGCGACGCAGGCCGGATTTGACCGGCATCTGACCAAGCCGGTGGACCCCAGGGCCCTGGAGGCCGTGCTGGCGAGGACTTAAGGCGCGCCTGGGTCCACTGAATCGGAACTTGGAAAGAGCGCGCCTGTGCGCTCCAAGTTCGAGTTAGCCGAATAAAACCTTCATCGGACCTGCCCATCCATTTTCGGAATCGGCGATCATCCGCGCAGCTTCAATGCCAGGAAAACAATGCTGTCATCAAGGCCGTGACAGAAAGCACTCCCACTAACAGAAAATATTCGGCATACAGCGTCGCTCGATAGCGTCGGATCGCAATCTGGGGTTGTTGCTCCAGAGCGGGCACGAGGCGCCATCGGTTGATGGCTGCTAGGACCAACAACATCGCAAAGCCCGTCACCTTGCAGGCCAGCAATGCGCCATAAGTGGTGCGCAGGGCTGCCCAATTAGGCAAAAGTCCGATGGCCACGCCGATTCCGATCGGGAGGATTGCAGGAATGATCCATATGGCAGTCATGGAAAACGCTGTGCTGATGCTCCTGACGATCTGGGCAGTGGCCAGTCGCGTCAAGCGCAACAGCGCCATGACCGATCCGATCCAATACCCCACGATGGTCACGTGCACTGTGAGCAGAGCTCTGACCAACGGGGACACCAAGGGGTGGGTCGTGTGGCCTGTCAGAGCAAAACTCGCCATCAGCGCGAGCGCCCCAACGACCATGAGCGCCCTGCCCGCGTTGCCCTGCAACCGGCAGCCGGTGTAGTCAATGGCCAAACCCGCCGCCCCGACCAGCGCGGAAACTCCCGGGGAGCGGTGCCAGTTCCCGTTCTGAATACCGAAATCGAACAGCCCGGACCAATCTCCGGCGAGCCGCGCAGCCTCGAGGGCCTGATGAGACAGCAACAGTGCAATCCCTGCGAGACTCATTGACCGGGCGAGCGAAAGCAGGCTCGCCGAGTTCTGCGCCAGGCCTCTTCGCTGGACAACTATAAACAGCGATATGCCAGCGGCCTGCAGCGCGACCACAAATGCCAACGCCCGGAGGACCACGGGCACAGCATCGAAGGATTGCACGGGGCTAGGCCGGAACAGCAAGCACTGCTACTTATCACCCTTCGCGCCGATGCTGAAATGAATCTCGCCGGCCATGATGTGGCCATCCTCGCTGACCGCGCGCCAGCTCATTTTGTAGTGTCCCGCCGTCAGTGCCGGGAGCGGCACCGATCCCTCGGCGCTCGCAGGTGCCGATGGCAGCTTCACCACCGTCTTGCCTCCCGAGGAAGATTCAATCCGAATCGAGGTGAGCGTGACCGGCTCGGCGAACACGAGAGTCGCGACAGGCGGGGTTTTATCCAGGCTGGCGTTCTCGGCCGGGACAGATCGCAACAGATGGGTATGGGCGTGACCAATGGCCGGCAACAAGACAATTGCCGCAACAATCAACCGCACGGTTGGCTTCATTCTAAACTTCCTTCAAATTGATCATTAACACAACGCCGTCGCTGCCCGAAAGTCAGCCGATTTTTTGCCTAAGTCAGGTATGACTCTATCGATTGCTTAGCGCGAAAACACCACGCCGTGCGGGTTGGCCGAGCCCTTCCAACCTCCCGGCCATTGCCGATTATCAAAATTAAAACCGGCCTTTCCGTCGGCATCGTGGAATGCATCGTCGATTGTGATCGTCCCGGTTTGCTGGTTGAACTTCAGCATGTATAGACGATGGAGGTCGCCGATGCCGCTGGCGACCACGCGTTCGGCCTTGGCATCCCACCCAGTCCAGTGCGGTACGAACCCATCGCCGAGTGTCAGGCGAGAGACTTCCACCGGTTTGCTCGGATCGGTCAGGTCAAGCACGATCAGCCCGTTAATGATCGGGACACTCTGGATCAGGTAATGGCCCACGATCGTCGGTACACCGCAATGCGATCCGGGAAACAGGTACACCAGCTTTGACTTTGGATGCTCCGTAGCCACTTCCGTAATTCGCTCAATGCCGCAATTGAGCGTTTGCACGAAGATGGAACCGTCGGGGCCCAGCCGCGGCTCCTCAGGGTTAAGATCACCCTCCTGCTCCCCGCCGGTATCAAAATAATCGGTGGTCAGTAGTTTCAGGGTGGACAACTGCCACACCTGAAAAGTGTGGCCGTGAGGATCGATTTCGTGCATGGATGAATTCGTGACGACGAGCCGGTCGAGATCCGGAAGCGGCAACAGGCTATAGGGCATCAAATTTGCCCGCGGCAGCTCTGGATCGGCCGTGCTGGCCGAACGAATCAGATGGCCGCCATCGTCAATCTCGACCAAACCACCGGAACTGCCCTGGTCTGAAACGGCCACTTCCGCGCCGTCACGGTACACGTGCTGAAAACTCGCCAGGACGTGGCCGTTGGGAAGCCTAAGAAAGGAATGCGGGTGGCTGTAGCCGCCCAAGTCTGTAAACGAGGTGGCCACTTTTGGGCGAAGCGGGTCGCGAAGATCGAAGATAAAACTGCGGCCGGCCACGTGGTCATTAGCAAAGAGCATGCCGCCCGCGGGCATGGAATACTCCGTGTGGTGGACCTGGCCCGTTTGCTGATCGGTCACCGCTGTAGCCACCAGGCGGCCATAGCCCGCTGATCGCGGGTCGGCGTCAATCACGGCGAGGAAGTCGTTACCCTCCTGCGCGACGTCCCCGGCCCAGGCAAACATGTAATGGCCCGGGGTTTCGGACGGCCCGCCCGCCTCTGCTGCCAGGAAACCTGTGCACAGAAACAAGGCCCAAAGAGCCACCGCTCGTGACATTCAGTGACGAACCCAAGCCGCGCCCTATTGCGTTACAGGGATCTTAACCTGAAGGCAAGAACTTCGCGATTGGGCCCACACCTAAGCCCCGGCGCCAGACATGCGAGCCGCAAGTAAGCCGAGGGCCGGTCATCGCCCTGCCGACAGGCGAAAACCGAGCCGAATCAACCCCCGGTTATGACTTTGGAGAAACCTTCAGGTCATTCACGACACGGCCTTGGCCCGCGACTTCCACGGCTTTGCTCTCCGCGACGTTTTTTTCCTGTTCCGATCTCACCACACCATTGAGGGTCACATTGCCATTGACGGCGACGATCTTGATGTTGTGCGCGTAAGTCGACAGCGACTTATCCTCCATCAGGCTCTTGCGGATGCGCTGGGTGAGATCCCTGTCGCTCTGATTGTCCTTTTGCATGTCGGCAGTCGCCGTGCTGTTGGACGGGTCGAGCTTATTGGACTTGGTGTTGTCCGCAGGCACCGAGCTTCGGTCTGCGCTAGCGCTCATGGTGGTGGATTGGCTCATCGCGGTCTGGGTCCCGACGAACAGGCTGCTTCCGGCCAATGCGGCAAATAATGCCGCGGATGAATATCGATGTTCCATGACCTCATACCTTCGTTTGGTGGAGTAAAAAAAGGGCGGGGATATATTCGCTGCCCGCCCTCAGCATTCGATTTACGCGACCCGGGCGCTTGATTTGTCGCCGGCCGCTTCACCCGTCGAGGAGATGTCCTCCGCACCCGTGGACCTCAACAGGTCCTTGGCGCGCGAGACTTGCGCCGAGGTGTCGCAGTGAACGGAAAGCAAGGTCCCGCCATCCTTGACGCGGCCTTCGTAGCGCTTGGCCTCGTATTCGGGAATACCCATCCCGACCAGAGCGCCCAACAGACCGCCGACGACACCGCCGACGCCAAGGCCAGCCAATCCGGCCATGATCGGTCCGGCCGCGATGAATGGGCCGACGCCAGGGATCGCGAGCGCGCCTATTCCGGCCAGAATGCCCAGCGTGCCCCCTATGGCACCACCAGCCGTAACCCCTGCGGTCGTGCCCTCAGGAGCCTTGGTGTCTTTCGTGTGCGCAAATTCCTTGGTGCTTCTGTTATCGGCGAGAAGCACCGAGATGTTCCCGCTCGGAAATCCGGCCGCGACAAGTTTTTCCACGGCGCTCTCAGCGTGCGCGCTTGAGCTGTATATGCCAAAGACTGCAGTGTTTTTCCCGGCCATTTGAACTTCTCCAGATCTAGTTGTACGCAATAGAGCGGTTGCTCAGGTGCAATTACATCTGGATGGGGAGCGAGTCTCTGTAGGTGACGGTCGACCTCTTTTGTGAGCGAATCCCCCTACGCAATGGCGCGCGCTTTGCGTGCGCCGCATCATGGGTGTGGGCCTCGGACGCAGAGCCTCAGTCCCGGGGCGAATGGCTAAGCTAATTTCGCAGCCGCGGATTCGGTCCGCGATGCGGCTGCCTCTTGCGGCGGAGACGGTGCGTGCTGTGGCGTGCCGCCCGTTGGCGAACCAAGGATCAGCACCACGCGGTGTACGGCGCCATCGTCGCGCAGTTCGATACTGTCGGCTCCGGCCGCCAGCGGCGTACCGTCCAGCTCCAGGCTGGCAATGCCGCCATTGACGCTCTGCGGGTTCTGGATCGAGATCTCATAGCGCGCTGTATGGTGCCGATAACTGAGTTCCGCGTGCGCCCAGCTTTTCGGAAAACACGGGACCAGTCTTAGATGGTCGCCTTCGACGCGCAGACCCAGAATATATTCAAGCCCCGCCCGATACATCCAGCCGGCCGAGCCCGTATACCACGTCCAGCCGCCGCGCCCGACATGCGGGGCCACCGAATAGACGTCCGCAGCCGCCACGTAGGGCTCGACCTTGTAGCGGTGCACGTCCGCGCGCGTGGCGGTTCGATTGACCGGGTTGAGGATACCCAGCAGTTCAGCGGCCCGCTCGCCCTGCCCAAGCTGGGCAAATGCCATCACGGACCAGAGGGCGCCATGTGTGTACTGCCCCCCGTTCTCGCGCAGACCCGGGGGATAGCCCTTGATGTAGCCTGGGTCCAGGGCGGTTCGATCAAACGGCGGCGTGAACAACAACGCCAGGGCGAGGTCGCGCCGGATGAGCTGGTCGTTGACGGCCGCCATCGCCCGCCGTGATCGTTCCTCGGGGGCCGCGCCGGACAGCACCGACCAGGATTGCGCGATGGCATCGATACGACATTCATCGCCCGAGGCCGAGCCGAGCGGCGTGCCATCATCATAGTAGGCTCGTCGGTACCATTGCCCGTCCCAGCCGCCCACTTCCAGGGTGGTGCGCAGGGCCGAGGCATGATCGAGCCAGCGCTTGGCGCGCGCGGTGTCCCCGCGCGCGCTCGCCAGTGGTGCGAAGTGCCCCAGCGTGGTGTACAGAAACCATCCCAGCCAGACGCTCTCTCCCCGGCCCAGCTCACCGACGCGATTGAGGCCGTCATTCCAGTCCCCCGTCCCGATCAGTGGCAGCCCGTGAGCGCCCAGCTCCAGGCTCTGGTCGAGTCCGCGCGCGCAATGTTCGTAGAATGAGGCGGACTCATCGGAGGTGGTCGGCAGAAAATAGGCGTCGTGTTCGCCCGGGCGCAGCGCCTGGCCCTCGAGAAATGACACCGGCTCATCAAGCAGCGTGCGGTCGGCGCTCGCGGTGATGTACTGCGCCGCGCAGTAGGCGAGCCAGATGCGATCGTCGCTGATCCGGGTGCGCACCCCCTGCCCGGTGCGCGGGAGCCACCAGTGCTGGACATCGCCCTGCGTGAACTGCCGACCCGCGGCGCGCAGCAAATGCTGGCGTGACAATGCGGGGCGAACCAGCGCCAGTGCCATCCCGTCCTGGAGCTGATCACGAAAGCCGTAGGCTCCGCTGGCCTGGTAAAAACCCGAACGCCCCCACACCCGGCAGGACAGCGTCTGGTACATCAACCACCGATTGAGCATCAGATCCAGTGCGCGATCGGGTGTCTTCACCTGGATCTTGCCGAGCACGCCGTCCCAGAATTCCACCACCTTCTGGTACACCTGATCCAGGTCCGCCGCCCGGTAGCGCGCAATCAGAGCCTGCACATCGGCAATCGTTGGCGCTTCGCCCAGCACCAGCACCACTTCGATCGTCTCATCCGGCGCCAGTTCGACCGGGCTCTGCAGCACCAAACACGGATCCATCCCCGCACCGGCCCGCCGCGCCAGGGGCGCGGCGCCGGCGAGCGCTACCGGGCGGGCCAGCGTGCCGTGACGCCCAATAAACTCACGCCTGTCGCAAGTCCACGCGCTTTGCTTGCCGCGTAGATCCGCGAACATCAATCCACCAGCAGACACGGGGCTCCACGGGTTGCAAGCCATCAACGCGCCGCTGGCGAGGTCCACGGAGGTCACAACGTAGGGCGCGGAACTGCTTCGAGCCGAGCCGAGCACGCACTCAATGTAGGCGGTGACCGAGAGATGGCGGCTCTGGCGAGAGGCATTGCGAATGCGCAGTCTTGAGATCTTGACCGGATCCTCGACCGGCACGAACATCAGCAATTCCAGTTCAATGCCACGCGCGTTGTGCTCAAAGCGGCTGTAACCCTGGCCGTGCCGCGCGCTGTAGGTTGAATCAGGGTCACGGATCGGCGTGGCGGTTGGACCCCACAGGTCACCGGAGTCCTCATCGCGCACGTACAGGATCTCACCGGGCGGGTCGCTGACCGGATCATTCGACCAGGGGGTGAGCTGATTTTCACGGCTGTTGCGCGCCCAGGTGTAACCGCTCCCCTCGGCCGCTGCCAGGAATCCGAACTGGGCGTTGGCAACGATGTTGACCCAGGGTGCCGGAGTGCTCTGGCCAGGACCCAGGATCGTCAGGTATTCACGCCCGTCGGCCGCGAAACCCCCGAGCCCGTTAAAATACTCCACGCCAGCGGGCGGGGCGATCTCCGGGGGTGCCGTGACGGGCTCGGGACGCAATATCGCGGGTGGCGCCTCCCCGGCCGGCTCCCGGTGTCGATCGAGCTGGGTGGCCAGGCTTCCGCGTTGCCCCGACAGCACGACGCGCGCCACCGAGAAAAGCAACATGCGCGATTGGGCCGAGATCAGGTCGGTCCTGAGGATAAAGACCGATCCCTTGCTGTGATCGCCCCCCAAGCGCGGACGCGACTGGCTCATGCGCAGCTGGGTCTCAAGGGCGCTTTGCAGATCCTGGACGTAGGAGGACGCGCGCTCATTCAGGAACACCAGGTCCACCGCCAGCTCCTTTAACTGCCAGTATTCCTGGGCGCGCAGCAGCTGGCGGACGATGTCGATATCGTCCACATCGTCGATGCGCACCAGCACGATCGGCAGATCACCGGAAATGCCGTGCGCCCAGAGCGCCTCAGGTCCTGCCGCGCCGCGAACGATGGTAGCGCTCGCCGGCCGCATCGCGGCGTTGGCATACAGCACATGTCCAGCCAAGCGCTGAAACAGGCTGGCCTCGGCCGCGTCGATGCCCAGGTGGCGCAGCTGCACCTGCCCTTGCGTCCAGGCGAGCGTGCCGGCACGCACGAAGGCGTTGCTGTCCTGATGCTTGTCCAGTTGCTGGAGCACGTGATCGCGGCTATCGCCGACAAAAGTCCACACCGCGATGCGCAAGGTGGCGCCGGGCGGAATCCGCAACCGGTAGCGGAGCGCAAAAATGGGATCGAGCACGGTGCCGACGGTGTTGGACAGCCGTCGACCATCGAGCACCGCCACGGGCTCGCGCACGCCGCGCCCGCGTCCCAGGAAGCGAGCGCGGTCGGTTTCGTATTCGGGGCGCCAGACGTTCTCCCCTTCGACGACCGCGTGCTGTGCGGCCCAGATTTCCGGCTCGCCCGGGGCGCGCCGTCGTCGGGTAGCCAGCAACGCGCCGGGCTTGTCGAGAAATTCGGTCTGCACGAACATCTTCGAGAAGGCCGGATGCGCCAGGTCGGCGGCCGGCGGCGCCAGCACCAGTTCGCTGTAGGAGGTCACTTCGATGTTGCGCACCCGGTTGCTGTTGTTGGTCAGCGAAATCCGGCGCGACCTCGGCGTCGTCCTCGGGCGAGACCAGGACCTCAAGCGTCGTGCCCATCGTCCCGTCGGTGCGCGCGAACTCGGCGCGGTCTTCGGTGAAAGTCACCTCATACTTTTCAGGCTCCACGCCGGTCGGCTGATAGCCGCTCGACCACAGACGCCCGCTGTCGGCGTCGCGAAGATAGAAATAGTTGCCCCATCCATCGCAGGTTGCGTCCTCGGGCCAGCGCGTCAGGGCCAGATCGCCCCAGCGGCTGTAGCCCGAACCGGCGGCCGTCAGCATCACGGCGTAGCGACCGTTGGACAGCAGGTGCGTCTGCGGCGTCGCATCGTGCGGGCGTGTGCAGCTGGCGAACCACCGGCGTGCAGCGTGTCGCTGACTCGCGCGGTGGTGGTGACTTCCTCGGCTCGCGGATGGCTGACCGAAACATCGCGCGGCGTGCGCTCCTGCAGCAGCAGTTCGGTGGCCTGCACCAGCGGGTCGGCATGGAAGTCGCGCACGCAGGCGGCGCGTCGTGCAGCACGTTGGCGATCGCGCACATCGTCATGCCCTGGTGATGCGCCATGTACGCGCGCACGATCGCGAAGCGTCGCTCCTTCAGGCAGGCGGCTGCGGGTGTAAGTCCAGCGCCTCGTAGAAGCCGTACCGCCCCAGCGCGCCCAGCGTCTCGAGGCGCTCGAGATTCTCGACCGCCGCCGCTGGATCGACCATCGCGGCAAGCGCCGTGGCATACGGGGCGATCACCGTGTCTTCGCTCAGCCCGCGCTTGAGACCGAGTCCGGGCACGCCGAAATTCGAGTACTGGTAGGTGAATTCCAGATCGCGGGCGTTATACGCCGACTCTGAGATGCCCCACGGAACCCCGAGCTCGGTGCCATAGCTTTCCTGGCGACGCACGATCAGCCGGTTGGTCTGATCCAGCAGGCTGCCGGATCGGGGCCCGCATCACCAGCGCCGGCATCAGGTACTCGAACATCGAGCCCGACCAGGAAATCAGCGCCGCGCCGTTGCCGATCGGCGTCACCGAGCGACCGAGCCGGAACCAGTGCTGCGCGGGTATGTCGTTTTTGGCGATGGCCACGAAGCTCGCCAGCCGCGCCTCGGAGGCCAGCAGGTCGTAGCAGTTCGGATCGAGCGCGCCCTCGGTCGCCGAATAGCCGATCGACAGCAGTCGCCGCTGATAATCGAGCAGGAAACCGAACTCCATGCCCAGCGCCTGCGAGCGGGACGCTGTCTCGATCTGCAGCAATGCGCGCCATCAGCGCCTCGGCCCCCTCCCCGCTCAACTCGGCATCGCGCCGCGCGCTGCTAAGGCAACGACAGGCCGCCTCGCACCAGATAGAGCATGTCCACACTGGGCTCCTCGCCCAGTTCACTGGCCAATGCGCGCGCCACATCGATCATGGTTGCGGCCGCCGGCGTGATGGCCGCCCAATCGCGTGCCTCGCAGCGCCGTGCGCAACTCATCCAGCGCCGTGGTGAGATGCTTCAGGTGAATGCTCTGGGTGCTCTGCTCGTTGGAGATGGCCAGCACCGCTTCGCGCGCCAAAACGCTCGCATCGAGTGCCCCATCACATGGAGGTCGCGCTGAGCGGTGCGTCCGGGGACGCGTTCGGGCAGGTCCAATCGCGGCAGGCGTTGGCGAGAGTCATCAGGTGCGCGGCCAGAGTTGCCGCTGTCGACGGACGACACGTACCTGGGATCGAGCGGGCGCAGGTCGCGCGTGTCGTACCAGTTGTAGAGATGGCCGCGATAGCGCTGCAGGCGCGTTCAGCGTCGCCAACGTCGCCTTCGAGGCGCTCGACCGTCTCGATGGTGCCGGCCCAGCCGAAGTCGCGCGCGCTGACCGCCGACAGCAGATACAGCCCGATGTTGGTCGGCGAGGTGCGGTGCGCGACGACCGGCTTCGGATCTTCCTGGAAGTTGTCCGGCGGCAGCATGTTCTCTGCTGGCGTCACGAAGGTCTCGAAGAATCGCCAGGTGCGCCGCGCGATCAGGCGCAGGCGCCGTCGCGTCCTGCGCTCGACACCGCAGGTCCGCCGCCAGCGGACGATGAGGCGCTGATCCACAGCGCCAGGGCCGGCGCGAGCGATCCACAACAGCGATGAACGGTGCGGCCAGCGCGCCGACTGCGGGGTCGTAGGTCCCCACGATAATGGCCGCCGCGCCGGCCACCAGCAGCGCGCCGATCATGCGGTAGTAGGCGCGCAGATCGAGCTGCGGTCTTTGGCGACTGCGCGGCGGTCATCCATTCGAGCAGATTCCGGCGCGTCACGAACAGCCGGAACAAGGTCCGCGCGATCGCATCGCCCATGAGCCACGCCTGGTCAGCCAGGAAGGCGAGCAGAAACGCGGTCTGCGCCGCGGCCAGCGCGATGTCCTGGCGCAGCGCGTAGAGATGGCTGCGCAAGGTGATGCCCGCGCGGCGCGGCACGATGCCGGCAAAGGCCGGCAGCAACGCCGGCACCGCGAGCTGGCCACAATGCACTCCGTCCACAGCAATGCCGCCTGCGGACGGCAACAACCAGCCCGCCAGCAGCGCCGCGACGCTGCTCGGTGCGCTGAGCGAGCGGCGCAGGTTGTCGAGCATCTTCCAAAGGCCGATCAGTGGCACCCGGGCGCTGGCGCGCGTGCCGGTGGCCGCCGCGGCGTCCTTTCTGCCCGACGATCCACGGCAGCAGCTGCCAGTCGCCGCGCGTCCAGCGGTGCTGGCGCGCCGCGGCGACGTCGTAGCGCGCCGGAAACTCCTCGACCACCTCGACATCGGACGACCAGGCCGGCGCGCGCGAAGATGCCTTCGAACAGGTCGTGGCTGAGCAGTGCGTTTTCGGGCACGCGCCCGGCCAGCGCGGCCTCGAAGGCGTCGACGTCGTAGATGCCCTTGCCGGTGTACGAGCCTTCGCCGAACAGGTCCTGATAGACATCGGAGACGGCCGCCGCGTAGGGGTCCATCCCGCTGGCGCCGGAGAAGACGCGCTGGAAGCAGCGAGCCTTCCCGACCGACGGGCAGCGAAGGCGTGACGCGCGGCTGCAGGATCGCGTAGCCGTCGACCACGCGCCTGGCTCGGCGTGTCGAAGCGCGGCCGGTTGAGCGGATGCGCCATCTTGCCGATCAGCCGCGCGCGCGCATCGCGCGGCAGGCGCGTGTCGGCATCGAGCGTGATGACGTAGCGCACGTCCGGCGGCAACCAGCGGCGCGCGCCGTGGCGAGCGATGAAGGTGGTGTCGGTCGCGCCGCGCAGCAAGCGGTTGAGCTCGTGCAGCTTGCCGCGCTTGCGCTCCCAGCCCATCCAGGTGCTCTGCGCGTCGCTCCAGCACGCGGCGACGATGCAGCAGCAGGAAACGGCTCGCCGCCCGGGCCCGGCTCGTAGCGGCGGTTCAGCGCGTCGATGCCCGCGGCGGCCGCCTGCGAGCAGCTGCGTCGTCGCCCTGCGACGCTGCTCGGATCGGCATCGCGCCCAGTCGGCCAGCAGCGCGAAGTACAGCTCGCCGCCGGCGCTCGCGAGGTAGTGGACCTCGAGGCGCTCGATCTGCTCGTGCCGGTCGGCCTCGCCGGTCGAGCAGCAGCGTCGGCACGGCAACCAGGGTGCGCAGCGACGCCGGAACGCCCGCCGCGCAGTTCGAGCCCCGGCAGGATGCGTCGCGCCGAAGCCGCCAGTCACCGCGCGGTTGACGAGCGGCCACGGCCACATCGAGCGGCCGGAATCGCACGCCGAGCAGCGCCAGCCATCTCAGGAACTGCGGCGCGTCGACGCCGCGCGCGTGCAGCCCGAGCAACGGCGCGGCGAGCAGGATCCCGCCGAGCAGCGCGATCGCGCCGACGTAGCCGCGCGATGCCGAGGCGCACGCTGAATCGCCGCGACCAGCGCAGCCACGCGGCGCGGAAGCCGATCGATCGCTTCGAAGCGCGCGGCGGCCGCCGGCGATCAGGTGGTAGCCCGGATCGCTGTCGCGCTCGGCGTGGCGCTGCGGACTGCGCCTCGCCGTCCGCCGAGTCGTAGGCGCTTCGCCGCCTGCAGCGCGCGCTCGCGCGATTTCGAGCTCGCGAGCGCCGAGCCGCGCGCCAGCTGCTCGATCGCGCTGCGGTAGAGGTTGCGGCGTCGCGAAATCCATCGCGGCGAAGTCGCTTCCGGCGCGCAGCTCCTCGTCGACCAGGCTGACGCTCTCGAACAACTCGGCCCAGTCGATGTCGGAGATCAGCCGCATGCTGGTGATGATGTTGCGCACCGTGACGTTCGACGCGCCCTGCCGCTGCTGCTCGTCGCGCACGACTGCGTCGGGGTCTGGCCGCGCTGCGCTCAGCCGCTCCTCCAGCCAGCCCAGCGCCGGCGTGATGCGCGGGTCCTGGTCGCGCAGCCGCTTGCACGAGCTGCACGGCGAAGCGCTCGGACAACAGCGCCCGACGATCGCGCTCCAGGCGCATGTCCGGCTTCGAGCGCCGGAGCGCCGCTGACGCCGAGCAGCCGGTCGGCCAGCGCGTCGGCCTCCTCGCGCGCGGCGCGGCCGCTGACGATCTGGTCGGCGAGCCGCGCGCTGCAGGTTCTCGATCAGCACGATGCGCAGCGTGATCGCGACGGCCCACAGCTCGCCGATGGTCAGCGGCTGGACGCGCTGGTAGGCGCGACGAAGCGGCGCAGCGTCTCCGGGTCGAAGTGGCTGTCGGTGTGCGCGACGAACGCCCACGCGAGCGCCGAACACGCGCGGGTAGCCGGCGAACGGCCCTGCCGCGAGCTTCGGCAGCTGCCGGTAGTAGCCGGGCGGCAGGTCGTCGCGGATCTCGCGGATCTGCTCCTCGACGAGGTGGTAGTTGTCGAGCAGCCATTCGGCGGCCGGCGTGATGACGCGCCCGGCGCTCGACGGTCTTCGGCGATGTCGCCGATAGGCCGCGAGCAGGACCGCCGCGTTGTCGCGCAGCCTCGTGACCAGCGAACCCCGCGATAGCCGGTGTTCGGCCACCGGCTGCGCCATCGCCAGGCTGACCGCGTGCTCTTCCAGCCGCTCGACGCTGAACAATTCGGCGCGGATCAGATCATCGGTGTTCCACGGAGAGGTCGGGTTGCGGAAACCCTGCAGGAGCGAATCGAAGATTTTCAAGACTGTTCAGCGCCCCACGACATTCCAGCGCTCCCTGATTGGCCGCGCGTTCCATGAGCGCAGTGGCGGCTTGGACGTTGGTCCGTGGCGCGCGGCGTGATTGTACAGATCTTGAGGTGATCCTAACCGCGTTTGCTCGCCGCGCGCCACCGCTCTCGCACGCCCGAGCGCTCCTAACGCTACCCGAACCCGGATCAAAGCCTTCTCTTCAGCACTCTGAACGCCCCAAGGGCTTGGCCGCTAGGGGGCTGCAAGAGCCGCATCGACGATGCTTTGGGCCTCTCGCAGCACTGCCTGGAGGTGCTCTTCACTTTGGAAGCTCTCGCCATAAATCTTGTAGATGTCCTCAGTCCCCGACGGCCGCGCCGCAAACCATCCGCTGGGGGCAATGACCTTGATCCCGCCGATCGGCGCATGGTTCCCCGGCGCCCGATCGAGCACGCTGCTGATGGTCTCTCCGGCCAGCTGCTTGCTGGTCAATCGATCTTGGGTCAGTTTCGAAAGGCGCTGCCGCTGGAGGCTATCGGCCGGGGCATCGATCCGCGAACTGAGGGGGGCGCCGAGCACGCCGGTGAGATCACTGTAATACTGTCCCGGATCCGCACCGCTCCGCGCGGTGATTTCCGCCGACAGCAGCGCGGGCACGATGCCGTCCTTGTCCGTGGTCCAGGCGGTCCCATCGAAGCGGCAAAAGGACGCGCCGGCACTCTCCTCGCCGACAAAGCCGAGCGACCCCTCGAGCAAGCCATCGACGAACCATTTAAATCCCACCGGCACCTCGAACAGGGGCCGGCCCAGCCGGGCGGTGACCCGGTCAATCATGGCGCTGCTCACTACCGTCTTGCCCACGGCGGCGCGCGCCGGCCAGCGCGGCCGGTGGCGGTACAGATAATCGATGGCCACGCTCAGGTAATGGTTCGCGGGCAGAAGTCCCGCGTGACGCGTGACGATGCCGTGGCGGTCATGGTCGGTGTCGCAGGCGAAGGCGATGTCGTAGTGATCCTTGGCCGCAATCAGTGACTGCATCGCGTAGGCCGAGGAAGGATCCATGCGGATGCGTCCGTCCCAGTCGAGGCTCATAAAGGAAAAGGTGGGATCCACCCCCTCTCTGATGACCGTCAGGCTCAGCCGGTAACGCTCGGCGATACGCGCCCAGTAGTGCACCCCCGCCCCGCCCAGCGGGTCTACGCCCATATGGATCCCGGAGCGCCTGATGACATCAAAGTCCAATACATTTTCGAGATCGGCGACGTAGGGGCCCATGTAATCGTGTTCGTGTGTGGTCGCGGCGGCGCGCGCTTGCGCAAAGGGCATGCGATGCACGCCCGCCAGTTGCGCAGCCAGCAATTCGTTCGCGCGGGCCTCGATGACCGCGGTGGCGGCGGTGTCGGCTGGCCCGCCGTGCGGAGGGTTGTATTTGATCCCGCCGCTCTCGGGCGGATTGTGCGAGGGGGTGATGACGATCCCGTCGGCCAGTCCGGTCTTGCGGGTCCGGTTGTACCCCAGGATCGCGTGCGAGATCACCGGTGTCGGGGTGTATTCGCCCCGCGCGGCGATCAAGGTCGTCACCTGATTGGCCGCGAGCACCTCAACGGCACTTTCCATGGCCGCCCCCGACAGAGCGTGCGTGTCGATGCCGAGGAACAAGGGCCCATCGACACCCTGTTGCTTGCGGTATTCGCACACCGCCTGGCAGATCGCCAGCACGTGCCATTCATTGAAGCTTCGGTCCAGGGATGAGCCGCGATGACCGGAGGTGCCGAACACCACCCGTTGAGCGGCCACCTTCGGGTCGGGGCGCAGCTCCGCGTAGGCGGCCAGCAGTTTGTTCAGATCGACAAGCTGCGCGTCAGTGGCCGGCGTGCCGGCCAGGGGACTAATGTGGGTCATGATTCCTTAGGCAGCGGCTGAATGGAAATTTTGAGGATCCAGATCGGTGAGTCCCGCGATTTTATCGATTACAAGATCCGGCGCCGGGTGCAATGGCGAGTTTCCGGCCTCCGCGGCATAGTGCCCCTGGCGCACCCACACGCTCGTCAGGCGCGTGCCCATGACGACCTTCATGGCCGCGAGCAATGTCGGCTTGTCATCGACAGCGACGTAGTGATCGCCCGGATAGCTGCGCTGCACGATCTCAAGGGAGTCCTGCTTATGCAGGCAGATCAGTACCCTGCCCTCGACGGCCGCCCAAATTCCCGATCGCCGTATCTTGCGGGACTGAAACGTGACGTCTCCGTCGGAAAGAATCACAACGGTACCGAGCGTGCGCAGGTGAGCAACGGCCTCCAGCGCCTCGGGGTAAGCGAGTTGCGCGAACGGATAGTCCAGCAGGTACGCGGACGCCTGCAGCAGCGCTTCGCCGGCAGGCTGGCCCGCGCGAAAGTCCTCGAGCGCCCCCAGATAGTCTGCAAAGCCCAGTCGCGTCCGGCGTTCTTCATACAGGGCCCAATAACGTTCTTTCCCCGACTGGCCAAACTGCCGTTCCAGGAACTGCGACAGCTCGCGCCCGAAACGGTCGTTGTCGAGCAACGTGTTGTCGATGTCGACCAGAAACACGATGCGCTCGGCCGGTGGGCTGGGTTTAATCGTTTGCACAATTTTCCTATCTGGCCGCGCCTGCCTTCCACTGGCTGTAGGCACCCACTGATCTTCTGACATCACCGGTCCTACACACGGAATGTGAACGCGGGCCGCAACATCCGCGCCGGGCAACTTGCGCAGTCATTGAGCCTTGCGGTGGGCTACGGAAGGTTGACCCTGGTGCTGCGTGGCCGCGCCGCGCTGCTTAGAGGGGGCTGGCGCCCAAAAGGCGACAGGCGCCCAAAAATTTCTGGCGTTCCTGTTCCGAATCAAGTTCGGCGCTCAGCCGCTGCGTAAGCTGTTGCAGGTCCGTTGCGCTGGCCGCCGCATGGCGCACCAGATGCTTAGCCACCGGGCCTATATACCGGGCCAGTTCGATCTCGAGCTTGTGGAGCTGCTCGGGAGTCGCGCAATGAGCCCGCGGCGCAAGATCCAGGGTCATGGTATCAGCCATCGCAGAAGGTACGACCTTTCCCGGGTCCGCGGCGCCTGCCGAGGCGCCCGCGGGCGGATGCAGCGGGCGGTTCGACGGCGCGGCCAATGCCACCTTGAGGAATGCACAAAGCCTTTCGTAGTGGGGCTCGCGGGGCGGTGGGAAGGCATCGAGCCAGTGCTGCGAACTCAGGAAATACTCAAGGCTCTTGATCGGAAGGACATCCTCCACGCGGAACGGCAACACGACCAGACCCTTGTGCACGGCCCTTTCAACCTCACGGCGCACCTGCACCGATTCGTTGGTGCTTGCCGAAAACACCAGCACCATGATCCGTGCGGCCGAAATGGCATCGATCACATCTTCGGCCCATTCGGCCGACGGCGACACGTCGCGCGGGGCGATCCACACGCTGATGTTGCGGGCCTCGAGCCAGGCCACGATATCGAATGCGCAGGCCCGATCGGCCTGCGAATAGCTGATAAAAACATCGTGCGCCTTCACCCTCAGCGCTCCAGCAGTCGCAGGGCCTTGTCCAGGCTCTTGTGCATCCGGTTGAGCGACACCGCGAGCGTGGCGACTTCGTGGCCGCCCCTCGTGGAAAATTCCGGCACCGAGGTGTTTCCGAGACTCAGCTGGTCCGCAACCCGCGCCATTTCCTTGACCGGCCGCACCACCAAGACGTAGAGCGCGGCGTTAATAATCAGCATGACGGCCGCGAACATCGCGATCAGCGAGAAGAGCATGCGGTTGCAGGACCAGATCCGCCCGGGCCGAGGCGCTCGAGACCGGGACCGATACGATCTGGGCCCCCACCACCTCGCCCGCCTGCCAGCCGAACCCGTTATTGCTGCCGTAGCGGGCAATCAGCGTGGCCGGCGCGTTGGCGGGAACGCTGTGGCACGGAAGGCATCGATCCAGCGCGCGGATCGGGCGCGCCAGATAGAGCGTCGGACCCATCGAGGAGTCGCGCTCTCCGGTGACTTCCTTCGTGTTCGGGTCGTTCCGGAACTTCTGTACGATGTCCGCTTCCCAATCGGTGGCCCGATCGCGCAAGTTCGTCGGGTTGAGCGTCGCCTCCTTATAGGCATAGTCCCGGTGCTGCGCGTGGAGCTTAAGGAAGTTCTGCGTCGCGGCGTAAGAGGGCACGCTCTGCGGATGAAACTCCTGCTTCATTTGCTCGGTGAGCAGGGGCACGATCTCGGTCGAAGTGTACGAGCGTATCGCCGCGGCGCTGTCCATCATCAGACCCGCCTCGTTCAGCACCTCGTGCGCGGCGTTGGCTTCCAGCGTCGATTTGAGAACGATGGCGATGAAGAAGGTCGCCAGCGCGAAGACGATGAGCAGTACCGCGTTGATTCTGATTAACAAGGGGTGTCCTTAAGAGGCCGATAAGTCCACGCCGGTGACGGGTCACGCCAGTGGCGCATCCCATGCGGGTCGGACTCTCCTATATGCTCAAATTATCGTCACGGGCGCGTTGCGGGCAACAGCTCTTGGTGCATTCGCATCGTAGCAGCCGTGGCGCTGACCGAACCAAAACCGGCCGAGCTCTAGGTATCTTATTGTATTCGTTGATTTAAATGAGATCGAATGGCGCCGAAGGCTAGGGTTTGCCTGTTTCGACGTACGCCACCAGACGGTCCGTGGCATCACCGATGACGCTGTCCACGGCGGGGGCGAGCTTATCGAGGCCCGCATCCGGATTTCCCGCCACGTTATAGGTCACGGCAAGCGCTGCTTTGTCCCCGGTGGCAGAGATTGCAAAGCTCAGGACTGCATTCACCGCCAGGGGCTGCAATGGACCCAAAGCACCCTGCAGGCGCACCAGCGATCCGGGCCGGGCCTGAATGACCTGGGCATGCTGCACGGAGTTCTCAGTCCACGCCTCACAGAAACACCCGCCAGCGGCCAGCACCAGCGTCATGTTGCTGGAATGACCCGAATAGCTGTGCACGTCGTTCCACCACCGGCCGATGCGCCCGATCGCCTCGTACACTTGTAGGGGCGTAGCGCGAACTTCGCGGTGATGGGTCACCAGAAAACCTGAGGGCGATACGGCACTTGTCTCGCCTAAGGCCACCCCGGCGAGCGAAAGCAGCGCGGCCCCCAATGAAATGATTGCCAGAGTCTTCATTTTTCTTCCTCCTGCTCGAGCGCTGGCTCGGAATTCAGACGGGATCGTCCAGGGATTTTGCCAGCGGTGTGAACAGACGGGGCCGGCGGTGGTCATGTGCCAGCAATCCTCCAGCCGAACACCGAACTCGCCGGGAATGTAGATCCCGGGTTCGTCGGAAAAACACATGCCGGCCTCGAGCGGAGTCGCATCGCCGTGCACCAGATAGGCCGGTTCATGTCCATCGAGCCCGATGCCGTGACCCGTGCGGTGCGACAAGCCCGGGCAGCTTGTAGCCCGGGCCCCATCCTTCCTTCTCGTAGTAGTTGCGCACGGCATCGTCGATGCGTGCCGGCCGGAACCCCGATCTTCGCGGTTTCCAGGGCTAGTTCCTGGCCGCGCTTGACGGTGTCCCAGACCTTGCGCTGCCGTGCGCTCGGCCTCGGCCGAACACCCAGGTGCGGGAAATATCGGATTGGTAGCCGTGCACCGTGCAGCCGCAATCCATCAGCACGACCGATCCCTCGCGCACCGTTTGCGGCTGTACCGAGATCCATGCGGATAGGCGGAGGCCTCGTTCAGCAGCACGAGCGAGAATTCGGCGAGCCGCCCAGCTGCGGCGGTCGCGCGCGTCCATCGAGCGCGCCGATGGTCGCAGCGCTCATGCCGTGTCTCGACGCTGCGCGTGGACGTAGCGAAGCGCGTCGATGGTGACGTTGTTCGCCAGCTGCATGCAGCGCCAGCTCCGCCGGCGACTTGATCAGGCGGCAGGCGCGTACCAGGAATCCGCCTCGATACGAGTTCATAGGCATCGATTTCTGCCGAAGGCCGTCGACGATGAAGAAGCGAATGGTGGACTCGACCGCAACTACGCCCGAGGCTGACGCCGCGATCGCGCAGCCCCTGGACGAGCTTCGGTCGAACGGGCTCTCATGCTCGTTCCAGGGCCGCACGTCGTCCGCCCACCTGCAAGCGTCTCGCGGACCGAGGGTTCTTCGAACGCCGGCGTCACCACGAGCACGTCTCCGTGAGCCGGTATGATCGCGGCGTCATGCGCTCGGATCGACGCCACTGGATGCCGGTGAAGTAGTCGAGCGTCGATCCCGACTCAACCAGCAGGGCGCCGATTTTCTGCTGGCTCAGCAGAGACTGGAGCTTTGCAACGCGGGTGCGACGCTCGGCGGGTGAAATCGGCTGGGCATTGCCCGTGATCGATTTGAGGTTCAGCGAGCCGGCGGTCCCAGTTTGGGTCTGGGACTGGCTGTGAGCGACCCCCGCACCGAGCAGGGGCAGCGCGCTTAGGTTCCGAAGCAGTGAACGACGGGTCAGCATGTCCATGGTAGCCCCAGGGCGTTGGTTGCGGGTCGAGGGGCACGCTTTTCGCACCGGACGATCGCCGGTGGCCCCCTTCCCGGGATTCTAACCTGCTCCGGCTTCAATCTTGGATACGCCTAGAGTTTCTCGGCCGCCGCAGGGGAACGATCAGCCCCAGCGATCTTCGGGCAAGGGCAATTCGGCCACCGGAATCGGTTGAGGGGTGGGCCCCCCGAGAAGATGGGCGGGCGGTGGCCAGAGCCACCGCCCGCCGGATCGATCAGCGAGGCTGGATCGCGGCCACCGGGGACCCCAGTGGCGCCCGATTCTTCGCGTTGTACACCGCGAAGAGCTCCGGCCGGCCCACTTTCGTCACCGCATCGCTGAGGGCCTTCTTCACGCAGGCGTCAATTGCGGTTCGGGATCCGAGCGCACGACTGTCCATGGGAAACGCGTCGCACACTTCCACGGCCGCCGTGGCGATGCGTCGGTAGAGTGTTTCTGCGCCCTGCGGATTGGACAAGTTGAGATCGCCGAAATGCACAACGACCTGATGCGTCTCATCGCGGTTGGAGGCAAGCGAGGGCCCCGCGCAGATCAGTGCCAGAGCGATGCATGCGGCTTGGCTCGCCAATTTCGGCAGGTGGGTTGAACGGATCAAGGCTTTCATCAGAGTCTCCTAGTTAATGAAAAATCGAACACGTCATCTGGGGTTACAAACCTGCGGTTCGCGTTGGCCAGCGGTGTGGCTACAGTGCGCCCAGGCGGAATCGAAGTCCTGATAGCGCCCTGAAGGTGTCCTAGGGATTCTCTGAGCTTGAACGCAATCGGATGAGTTGGGGACATACCCGGATTTCCGGACGAGACAAAACTCATGGCCGATGGAAGAGCAGCGAGCGAACTGTCGCTTGAACCAGACAGTCGTGCGAGCGCGAGAGAACGAGCGCGCCAGCGCTGGGCTACAATTTCGCTGATGAACTCACCGGCGCAGTCCTTGCTTCGAATCGGCGACCTGCAGGTGGACCCTGCGCTCGATGAGATCCGCAAGGACGGGCGCACCCTCAAGCTCGAACCAAAGACAATGCAATTGCTGCTGTGCCTGGCTGAGAAGCCGGGCCGCGTCTTTAGCGTGGGTGAGCTGTTGGACCGGGTCTGGAAGGACGTGATCGTCAGCCAAGATTCGGTGTACGCCGCCATAGCGGCGTTGCGTCGGGCTCTGGGGGACAACCCGAAGCGTCCCACCTATATTGCCAATGTCGTGCGCCGTGGCTACCGGCTGGTTGCGCCGGTGTCGCAGTGGACCGTACCCGTGACGGAACAGGCACGTGCCGATGCCCCTGCGCTGCCCGACAAGCCTGCCATTGTCGTCATGCCGTTTCTCAATCTGAGCGGGGATCCGGCTCAGGATTACTTCAGCGACGGTGTCACCGAAGACGTCATCACCGACCTGTCCCGCTGGAGAAGTCTGACGGTTCGCTCCCGGTCCGCCTCCTTCCGCAATCGCGGCACCACCGCCGATGCGAAGCAGATCGCGCGCGAACTTTCGGCGCGCTTTATCGTCGAGGGCAGCGTTCGCCGACTAGGCGAGCGTATTCGCATCAGCGTGCAGCTGATCGATGCGGAATCGGGAAACCATGTCTGGAGCGAAAAGTTCGACCGTCGGGAGGACGAAATCTTCGCCGTTCTGGATCGGGTCGTGCAGACGATCGTCGGCACGCTCGTCGGTCGGGTCCAGGTTTCCGTCAACGAACGAGCGCGACGCAAGCCCCCCACCAGCCTCGCCGCCTACGAGTGCGTGTTGAAGGCCAATGCACTGGCCTGGGACGATCCCACGGGCGCGGCGGAAGCCACGCGACTGGTGGAAAAGGCGATCGAGCTTGACCCAGGCTACGCCCTTGCGCACACCTTGCTGGCTGCCCTGACCTATTCGCGATGGGACGAGGGGGCGAGGAGCTCCGAGGCGGCCATGGAAAAAGCTCAAGTGCTGCTCATGCGCGCGGTCGAGCTGGACGACGGGGAGAGTACCGGACATGCGCTGCTGGCGAACATCTTCGTGCAGCGGCATTCGTACAATCTCGCCCTCAGGTACGCCCGAAGAGCCGTCCAGATCAATCCCAGCAACCAATGGAACATGGCCGATCTGGGTTCGGTCCTGAACTATGTCGGGGAGCACGAAGAGGCGCTGTGCTGGTTTGCAAAGGCCCGTGAGATCGACCCGTATTTCGATGAACCGTGGTACTGGCGGGCGACGGGACTGGCCTATATGGGCCTGGATCGTTATGCGGACGCTCTGGAGTCGCTGAGCCACGTGCACGTGCGAGCGTGCGCCCACAATGCGTTGATGGCCGGGTGTCACGCCCGGCTGGGCGATACGACGCGCGCAAAGAATCGCGTGGAGGAATGCCTGGCCATTCAACCTGACTTTTCGATTGCCGAGTTCGTGGGCAGGCAGCCCTTCAAGAGGGCGGCCGACGCCGAGCGGCTGAGCGCCACTCTGCAGTTAGCGGGCCTTTCTGCCTGACCCCGCACGGGCACCGGCTGATTTCCGGCGGGGTGTTTCAGTTAGCTGGAGCGCGTTGATTGCTGATGGCGACTGGCGTGCCATGCGCTCAGGGTCTCAGCTTCTTTTTTCGGATCCAGCCCGGCGCGCAATTTGGCCTGCCGATCGGCAGGGAGCGTCTGGAACCACGTGAGCGTGTCGCGCACCGTCGTTGCCAGCGGGCGCGAGCGGAGCCCGGATTGCAGGGCCGTGGCTGCCGAGGTGAGCGAGGCCGCGGCGGTTTCTCCTTTCATGGGCGACCAGGGTGGCAGGTCCAACTCCTCGGGCTTCCAGTGCGCGGCGAGAAAATCCTCGGGCACCCACTGGGCGGTGGTTCCAGCCTTGGGCGAGGCCATCAAGCTTGCCGTGATCAGATCACCCATGGTGAATGCGCCCGGTGGCGAGACGGCATTGAAATACCCGGTGGTCCGCGATTGCACCAAACTCATCATCCAGGTGGCCAGATCGCGCACATCAATGATCTGGATCGGATCCTTGGGCGTGCCTGGAGCGAGCATCTGCCCGCCCTTGGAGGCGCGCACCGGCCAGTAGGTGAACCGGTCCGAGCGATCCAGCGGGCCGACGATGTAGCCGGGTCTGACGATGCTGGCGCGCCCCGGGAACGCGGCAACGGTGTATTGCTCACAGAGCGCCTTCATCGGGCCGTAGGTGTCGTCGGTGATTTCCTCGATTTCGGGGTCTGAAAGTTTGCCCGTGGCCGAGTGCTCATCATTGGGCTGAGCGAAGCTCGCATAGGCGGAAATGCTGGAGATATACAGGCAATACCCGACGTTGGGGGCG
Organism: uncultured Gammaproteobacteria bacterium; assembly: GCA_963717335.1. Lineage (GTDB taxonomy): Bacteria > Pseudomonadota > Gammaproteobacteria > Steroidobacterales > Steroidobacteraceae > FEN-1191. Next base: position 345,690 of record CAVQVZ010000001.1, read on the forward strand.
AGCAGCTGGGCCGACATCTTGACGTATTTCGGAATAAAGCCGGTATCGTCGATGACCGCATCCCAGCGTCGCCCGCGCAGCGCGTCGAGCTGCCCCTTTCGATCGCCCAGCAGAGTCTCTACCCCGGGCACGCCTTCGGCGGCGGTCTTACCCCGATTAAAATGCGTGACTTTCCAGCCCAGGCGCTGCGCCTCCTCGGTGAGCGGCGGACCTATAAATCCGGTGCCACCGAGAACCAGCAAGGTGCCGGCAGGACCGGTTGCGCCAAAGGCGCCAGGCATTGCCGCACTCGCGGCGACGCACGCCCCCGCTTTAAGAAAGTCACGACGATTGGACATGCTCTTCTCCAAAAGGGGCGCGGGTGGGCTGATCTTTCCCGACCGGCCAGAACGGCGGATCGCAAATCACAGGGCACGCCCCAAGGGCGGAATTCTGGTGCCAGTTAGGCTCTCGAGCAAGTAAGTCATGGATGATCGTCGCGCATTGCTTTCGGCCTGCCCGGGCGAAAGTCCAGCGCTGGCCACGCTATTCGTAATACTGGGGCGATTTCCTCAGTGTCGCGTAGGTCGCCGGATTATGCTGTATCCACAAAGTGGAATGGGTCGAGGCCACGAATTCATCCACTCGCCTGCGGCTCGCGCGCGTCATGTCCGGATTGAAGTCGAACGTCGGTACCCGATCCAGTGTTTTTTCCTCCGGCAGGTGATACAGATCCCCGGCCAGCAGCAAGGGACCGAACTTGGCCAGTTTAAGGAACAGCATCTGATGCCCGGGCGTGTGGCCGGGCGCGCTCTTGACGAGCACGGTCCCGTCTCCGAACACGTCGTGATCTTGATTGTGCAAGGTGATGCGCTTTGAGTTTTTTAGCTCCTGGTAGGTTTCCGGCATGCGGATCGGGATGTCTCCGGGCTTGAACATCATGTCGTAGTCCCCCTGCTGCACGATCCAGGTGGACTTCGCAAACGCATTCGCGTTCGCCGTGTGGTCAGCGTGATAGTGCGACATGGCCAGGTAATCGATCTCCGCCGGTGAGTAGCCGATCTCTTTGAGCTGACTGGACAGCCGCCGCGTGGCCCGCAGCACCGTCTGCTGCACAAGAGTGCCGTCATCCGGGATATCCTTGTCCGGCACCTGACCCACATCCCAGATCAGAGTGCCCTTGGGGTGGACTATCAAATAGCACGGCGTCACGAACGCGGTGTCTCCATGAATTTCCTCGGCCTTAAGACCGTAGAGGGCCGGGTCCATGGCAACGATGGTGCCGCAGTCCATAACGTAGAGACGCAGTCGCGACACGTGAGCGGGCTTCGCCTCGCTTGAGGACGTGACGCTAAGACCTGCGAGCAGCGCAAGCGCAGAGAAGAACACGGCCGCGCGTGGACCGGAGAAAATACCTGAGCTGCAAAACATGACTCACTCCCTTGGCACCGAAATGAGGGCCCGGCGACGCGTCTTGTAGGAACGCGACACTATTTAATAGAGCATTGTAAGGCCCACATTCTCAAAATCCGGATATGTTAAGCATTGACTGCCCCGCTAGCGCGCAAGCCTATGCGAGGGAATCGACTCGGTGCCGGCACGACGAGGCGATCCACACCTTGCACTGGGCAATACTACTACCCAAAAAATCCGACTGCGAAAATCCTGGACGCAAAATCCCGCGGCACTTTGCCGAAAAGCTGCGTTTCCCGGAAATTCCAGCCTGAAAAGCCCTGCAATCGCGGTTGCAATTTCACCGGAAGACTTCCACACTGTTTCGCATACGATCGCGTCACAGCTGAAGATCGACACAACGGATCAAGACTTTTGCCTCGCGCCGGTTGCACGCTCGTTAAGTTTCCTGAACACGCCGAGGCCGGTCACAGGACAGTCGCTTCGATTACAAACTTACAGAGGGATGCCAAATGAATGCGGAGTTTTCGAATTTGAGCAAGAGCTTGGCGCGAGCCAGCGTTACGGTCATTGGCTGCGCGATCAGCGCTGCCGTCCTTGCGGCCCAGCCCGGCGTGAAGCAGATGGGCGCCATCACCGGCATCACCTTCTCCGACGCCGCGACCCAGCTGGCCAGGGATCCTGTCGATTACGTCAACGCCAAGCCCAAGGCACTGCCCATCGCCAGCAACTATTCGCCCGAAGTCGCCCGGGCGGAGCTCATCGGCCTGTTGTCTTCTGCCGCGGCTTCTGGCCGGCCGCCCGGTTATTCGCGCGGTCAGCCAGGTGACGGCCGGGAGCAACCGGTATTCCTAGGCAAGCCGGCGGCGTATTCCGACGGCGGCGGCGTCTCCCCTCAGGAGTGGGGAACCAGCAACCTGCCCTTCAGCACCGCGCGCGCGGATGGCTTCACGGGAACGACCAACAAGACTTACCCGTTCCGTGCGTCGGGCAAATTGTTCTTCAACGAGGGCAGCAGCACCTTTGTCTGCAGCGCTTCGCTGATCGCCAAGGGCCTGGTGGTCACGGCCGCGCATTGTGTGGCCGATTTCGGCAAGAACACGTTCCACACCAACTACCGGTTCGTGCCCGGCTACAAGAACGGCTCCGGTCCCTACGGCAATTGGGCCGCCAAGAGTGCGTACGTCCTGGCGTCCTACGCGAACGGTTCGGACAGTTGCGCGCAATCGGGCGTGGTCTGCAAGGATGACGTCGCGGTGATCGTCCTGGCCGCACAGGCGGGTAAGTACCCGGGCACCAACACCGGCTTCTACTCCTACGGCTGGGACGGTTACGGATTCACCGCCGCCAAACTGACGCATGTCACGCAGATCGGGTATCCGGTGTGCCTCGATAACGGCGAGGTCATGGAGCGTAACGATTCGCAAGGGGCGACATCGGCTTCGAATTCCAACAACACGATCATCGGTTCGCTGATGTGCGGTGGATCGAGCGGCGGGCCATGGCTGGTCAATTTCGGCAAGCGTCCGAACCTCACTGACACCACCTCCGGCACCGATCCTCAGATCAACACGGTCATCGGTACAACCAGCTGGGGTTCCACCTCGACCGGGCCCAAGAACCAGGGTGCGGCTCCGTTCCTTAGCACCAACATCAAGTCCCTGGTCTCCACGGCCTGCGGGGCCAACGCCGGGGCCTGCTAAAACAGCGCAACGAGGCAAGGGGCGCTCGGTGCCGGGGCCAGAAGGCCCCGGCACCGGTGCACGATTCGGGTGATGAGGCCGATTTCGGCGCGTTGACATTTTCTCGCAGGTGCCGGCCGCGCGGAGCCGGACTCAAGTCTTATCGAGGCGGTACTGCCGTGTCGGCAACGTCGTGATGAGACGCCGTGGGCTTTTTCTCAGACATCGCGACGGCGGTGTTCCTCACCGTCAAATGGTGCACCTCCATCACCGGCACTCCCCCGTCTGAACTGCTGCGGCGCGCGACAACGTTTATGGTCATGGCCGCTTCCGAGGGTTTGCCTTCGAGCTCGACCCGGCACAGATAGGATTTCCCGGCCGCCACCTGTCCTGCAGAGAATGCGCAGGACGGTGTGATCGAAGCGACGCCACCGGCCGGCTCGACCACGACGGAATCGAACGCTCGCCGCGGCGCGATTCGAATCTCCACCATGGCCGTGGGAGCGGTCCTGAGAACCTTGAAGCGGATTCCCAGCTCGTTGCTGGTGGGGACCGAGGCGAGAGCCGCGCTGATCGACAGCATCATCACCACGCCCACCCGCGACCACCGCGTGGACGGGCGACACAAGAGCCGGGCGCGCCGATTCCGGAATTCTAAGGGGTGCTTCATCGGATGACTCCCAAACGAAGTGTGGCGGCGCAGTGCCCGGCCTCTATTGCCACGTGACGCTCCAGCACTGCTGTGCCGGCGGAGCGGCAGGCTCGGTGCAGTCTGCCGTGTCGGAAGAATAAGGGGAGTAGCTGACGCTGCAGTCCCCCACCAAAGTGGCCACGCCTTCGGGAGGCACGACGCCCGATTGCGAGGTACTGGCACTGCCCGCCGTGAAAACATTCCCCGACAGGACGGGCACCGTTCCTGGAGGCCCGTGGGCGGTGAGCGTGTGGGAAGCGCCATCGCCCTTGAGGAACAGGTACCGGCTGTTGCCTTCTTTGTTGTATTCCAGCGGCGCGCCTGCCGAGCACACCTGCACGGTCTGGCCGATGTTGATGGTGGTATAGGGCGGCAATGAATCCTTTGCGGTTCTGTTGCCCGGATGGATTTCGGTCGTTCCCCACACGTCGTTACCGGCCGTGACGACATTGTGCGCGGCGCTCCAGGCGTCCAGGGCCGCTGCCGCGCTGGCATTCGCCTGCTTCAACAGGGAGCTGTAGGCCCAGATCGAATTGAAGTACGGTCCCTGATTCCAGGAGCTGGAGAACATCGGCGCCAGAGTGGCGGCGCCAGACAACCGTATCAGGCCGGCTGGATCGTGGGCCGCCCACATCATCGCTGTAGTGGTCGACTCCTGGTACCACCCGATGGGCCAGGTCTGCGGATTGCCGCTGATCGTGTTGTTCGAAATGTCGTAGACCCCCACGACGATTTCACCCGACACGTAGGCGAGGCGATATTGTTTGGGGGTATTCATGACCAGTGCCGAAATGCCGCTGGCGCTGCCTTCGACCCACGCAAGCGTGAAATCCTGGTAGTCATCGTAAGAGTGATCGCCCCCGGGCGACTGGCTGGTCGAGTAGAGCGCCTGCGCAAAATGGCCCATCTCGTGGGTCATCACCGTGGGGTAGAGATCCATCGCCTCGCTCATCTGGTCGCCAGACAGAAAAATGTAATCCTCCGAAACGTTACTGCCCGAGTCCGTCCCACCCGCATCGATGGCCCCATGAGCGGTCGCATAAAAACCGCCTGAGCCCGTTACGGTCCCTTGATCGTAGTTGTCCGGTGGGGCGGCCAGACCGCCCTTGTTGGCCACGCTCCACAGGATGGTCAACGGCCGCACCGGTCCTCCTCCGGCCGCGGCAGAAACCGTCTGGGCCTCGAACGCGGCGTAGGCCAGCAATTCATAAGGCGCAGCGACGCGATGCGCATCGACCAGTTGGCCCGTTGATGCGTCCCAACCATCGGGAGCCGTAACGGCGAGGGCCTGATGAACGAGGTCGCTGGGCGTATAGGCGGGAAACGAGGTCGAATAAGTCGGGTACCGTGACCGGAAGTTACCCTGGCCGGTGTCGGTCGGCGCGGTGTTGTTGAGAACCTGGAAATCCATCCCTAAGGGCGGATCGTTAATCCGGGAACGGATCTGGGGCGTATAGCGCACGCGGGGATCCAGTCCAGTGAATGTCGCCACCCCATTCGCGTCGGCGTAAGTGGCCTGCACCGCATGGCCGCTCGGATCGTCGACCTCGACAAACACGAAAGGGACGGGCGCAACCACCGGATGAGCCCAATCAGGCACATAGTAGGTGTGGGCGGTATTCACGACCGGCACGCCCGGTCTTTGATACTGGACCGTTATCGCGAGCACCATCGGGCTCGCCGTGACCAGCGCCGATGCGCTCGCCGCGCCCCCCGCTCCGTTGCAGGTCAGCGTATAGCTCGAATTCTGGCTGACCGTGATGGTTTGGGAACCGGACGTGGCAAGAGCCCCGCTCCATGAGCCTGAAGCAGTGCATGAACTGGCGTTCGTCGATGACCAGTTCAGTGTCACCGACCCGTCGATGGGGACGCTCGCTGCGGAACTTGAGAGCAGGGCGGTCGGTGCCGGCGCCATCGGGGTGGAGGATCCGCCTCCTCCTCCGCCGCCACAGCCGCTTAGTGCGAACGTCATCGCCGCGACAATTAGGAAACTGCGCAGATCCCCATTCACGCGTCGCTCTCTTCCGCCGATTGGGCTTTCTGCACCATACTCCACTTTGCGTCGGTCCATGGCCACATTGTCCGGCCCGCGCCCGCCGGCATACTCGAAGCCATGTCGCAGATCCACAACTCGGAGCGGGCGTGATTTCTCACCAGAGCTCATCGGCCGTCCAGAGCCGGTGTCGGATAACACTTACGAAAAGCAGCGGGAGGACGCCGACAGCTTAAAGACCAGAATGGTCTAGGGTAGGTAGTAGGGAATTTCACCCCCGGAGACCCCATGAAGACTGCCAAATCGGGCACGCACGGAGAGGGCGATTACGCCGCGACCCGACGCTACCGGAAACGAACCGAGGAGTTTCTCGCAAAGAACGACGTGGGCAAGCTCGCGCGCGCGGCCGCTCCGCGTTCAGAGAGCGAGGCGCGAGAACTAAAATCCGCCGAAGAGAGTGGAAAGGCGCGGGCGAAAAGCCGCGCAAAACCGAAAGCCGGGACAGGCCGGGCGGCACGCTAGGCTCTGTAAGCGGATCTGCCGCGGAGAAGGAGATTTTTGCGGCGGAAGGCTTAAGGAAGCCGGCATGATTTAGGGTCAGTGCCAACGGGACGTGAACCTATGGCAATACATTCGACACACCAAAGGAGAGTTTGATCATGAGTGCAAGCGCAACAATGGATGAAAGCACGGACCGTGGAAGTAACGGGGCAAGACAGTTTGCCCGAGAGGCCAAGCGCAGTGCGCAGCGTCTCGGTGGACGCTCACCAGAGTTTTCGGATCTGATTGCTGATGTTGAGGATCTGCTGCAAAAGGTCGGATACATTGCCGACACCGAAGTCGCCCAAGTGCGCGAACGGGTGCAGGAAAAAGTCACCCGCGCCAAAGAGAACCTGACGAACGAGGGCCTGCGCATCGTGGCGGCAGCCCGCAACGTCGCGGGTGCGACCGACGAGTACGTGCATGAAAATCCCTGGCAGTCCACGGGAATGGCTGCGCTGGCCGGAGTGGTCCTGGGCTTCCTGATCTTCAGGCGCTAGTCCGTTTAGCCTGCGCTTCGCTTGATCTGCCGGGAGGGCGCAAGACTCCCGGCGGACCACGCGGACAGCCCGCCTTCCATACCGCAGATTGCGGTTCCGGCAAGGTGTGGTGTGGCATGAAGATTGTCCTACGCCGCCTCGGTCCCCACACCGACGTCGAATCTCTTCGATCGAGTCTATTGTCAGAACTTCTTAGCTCTGTCGATGGGCCCTCATGAGTGTGAGATGGCAAAAAGTTGCTAAGTACAGCGCGCTGGGACTGGCCGGACTGCTACTGCTGCTTGTCCTCGTGCTCGCTTTCATGGATTGGAATCGCTTCCGGGCTCCGTTGGGCCGCATCGCAAGCGCTCATTCCGGACGCGAGGTCACCCTGGCCGGCCCCTTGCACGTCCACTTGTGGTCCAGCACCCCATCGCTCTCCATTGCCGATCTGCAAGTGGGCAACCCGTCGTGGGAGAGCTCGCGCAAATTCGTTCAGATCGAGCGCCTGGAGGTCCAACTGGATCTGCGTTCACTTTTCCGCGGGCACGTGGTACTCCGGCGGGTCGCGCTCATTCACCCGGAACTGTACCTGCATCGGGAAAAATCGGGCCGCGCCAACTGGACGTTTGAAAATACCGCACCTAACGATGAGCGAGCCTCCGAGCCGCTCAAGCTTCCGGCCATCCAGAACGCGCTGATCGATTCCGGCAAACTGGTTCTGATCGATGACATCCGTAGACTTAACGTCAACGGGACCATCGACGCGCGGGAAAGCAAGTCCAGCACCGATCCGACGCCACTGCACGTGCAAGGCAGCGGCACGCTCAACGCGGAGCCCTTCAAGTTGGACCTGTCGGGCGGGGCTCTGACGGCGATCAGCCCGGATCATCCCTACGCCTTCACATTGAAGATGGAGGCCGGCAAGCATCAAATCGCAGTCGACGGCTCGGTCCTGAAGCCTTTTGATCTGTCGGGCCTGAAGTTGCAGGTGTCCGCGCACGGACCGGACTTGGCCGAACTGTATTACCTGACCCAGCTCGCCTTGCCGAACACCCCGCCCTACCAGGTGCAAGCGGACGTCGTGCGGTCGGGTCAGCGCTTTGAAGTCCGCGACATCAAGGGGCTGATGGGGACATCGGACATTGGCGGATCGGTCGACGTCGATGCCTCAAAAAAGCGACCCTATATCGCCGCCAAACTCACCTCTCGTCACGTCTATCTCAAGGACCTCGGCGCAATCACCGGGAGCCGCGTGGGTGCGGATGCGTCCTTGGACGCCGAGAAAAACACGGCCAGCTCGACAGCCAGTGCCAAAGCTGCAAAAGCCAAACCCGCTAAGCTCGACCCGGAGCGGCTGTTCCCGGATGCGCACCTGCAGGTCAATCGAGTGCAGGGCATGGACGCGGACGTAAGCTTCGCGGCAAATACCGTTACGGCAAGTACCGTCCCTTTTACGCGCGTCGCTTTCACGATGACCCTCAAGGACGGAATTTTGCGCGTCCATCCGGCGCGCCTTGACATGCCCCAGGGCCGATTGAGCGCCGTTGTGGCGATCGATACCCACCTTAAGCCGCCGCGGGTGCAGCTTGATGTTCGGGCCGCCGACATTGAACTCGAACAGGTCAAGGGTAAATCCCCCTCGTCCAAGGCTCCGCTGGGAGGAACTTTTCAGGCGCGAGCGCTCCTTGATGGGCGGGGCGATTCGGTGCGCAGCCTGATGGCCAACGCCAACGGCACGGCCACCGGCGTCATTCCTCATGGCGATATCCGCGCCGCTTTCGCAGAACTGACCGGAGTCGATGTGGCCGAGGGCATAGGGTTGCTCTTTAAGAAACCCGACGACCGGGCGGCGATCCGCTGCGGGCTGGTTCAATTCGAGATCCAGGATGGCACCGCGCGTGCCGACAGCCTGTTGATGGACACCCAGAACGTGCTGATCACGGGCTCCGGACAGATCGAGCTGGGGAGCGAGAAACTCGACATGTCGATTCAGGGTAAGCCGAAGAAGTTCCGCCTGGTGCGCATCAAGGCGCCGATCGAGATCAAGGGCCATTTGCTCAAGCCCACCTTCGCTCTGGAGGCCGGTCACCTGGTCAAGCAAGGAGCCGTTGCAGCGACGCTGGGCGCCGTCCTCACTCCGCTCGCCGCAATCCTCGCCTTCGTGGATCCCGGGCTCGCCAAGGATCAGAACTGCGCGAACCTCAGCCCGGCGCAGGAAAGCAAGTCTGCGCCCAGCCATGCCTCTGCCGCACCGCGCGATGCCGCACAGCGACTGGCCAGTAACCCAAGCGCTCCCTAACACACGTTCGCGCTCCAGGGCTTGTAGGAATGCGGAAAAGGGCACGGTGAAGCGCGCAGAGTTGCCCTATAATTTGGCCGTTTTCGGCGACCCTCGAGGAGCTCTTTGGGAAACCCACCTACCCCGTCCCGCCCGAGCCCATCAGCGAGAGCCGGCGCGGGCTCTAAAATCCGCCTTCTGTGCGTGTGCGCTCTGTTCTTCCTGTCCCCGGCGGGGCAAGTCGCCCGCGCCACAGCCGAGCCCTCGGGAATCGCACCCACGGCGCGCGTGCGGTTGATCTCGCAGGATCAGTACTTTAACTCGCTCTCGTATATCTTCGGACCGGACGTGGCGGTGGCGACGCATTTTGCCCCGTTTCGCCGCACCGACGGGCTACTGGCCATTGGCGGAGCCTCGGCCGGCGTGACGCTCGGCCAGATGCAGGAGTTTCAGCACACGGCCGGGCAGATCGCCGACAAGATCGTCAGCCCGGCGTACCGCAATTTTCTGATTCCGTGCACGCCCCAATCGCCCGCCAAGGCCGATGGGGCTTGTGCCTCGCGCTTCCTCGGGCTGGTCGGTCGCTTGCTGTTCCGCCGTCCGCTGACCGCGGCCGAGCAGGCGGGGCTAGTCTCGCAGGCCGGCGCTTCGGCCAATCGCCTCAAGGATTTTTACGCGGGCCTGGCCGTCACGCTCGAGGGCCTGCTGATTTCTCCGGACACGTTGTTCATCGTCGATCGGTCCGAGCCCGATCCGCAGCATCCAGGTCAGCGCCGGCTCGATTCCTACTCGCTGGCCAGCCGTCTGAGTTTTTTCCTGTGGAACGCGGCGCCCGACGATCAGTTGCTCAAGTGGGCCCAGCACGGCGAACTGCAGACCGCGCAGGGCCAGGCCCGGGCCGTCGACTACATGCTCACGAGTCCGCGCCTCGAGACCGGCGTGCGCGCCTTCTTCGACGACATGCTCGGCTTCGATGATTTCGCCGTTCTGGCCAAGGATCCGAGCATCTATCCGGCCTTCATCGCCGACACGGTCGGCGATGCCCGCGAGCAGACGCTGCGCATGATCGTCGATCAACTGATCGTCAAGGACGGGGACTACCGCGATCTGTTCACCACGCGCGACACCTTCATCTCGCCGGCGCTCGCGCCGCTGTACGGCGTGGCCGCTCCTCCGGGCTGGACGCCGTACCGGGTTCCGGCCGACAGCCCGCGCGTCGGCCTGCTGACGCAGATCGGCTTCCTCGCCGCGCACGCGCATCCGGGCCGCAGCTCCGCCACGTTGCGCGGCAAGGCGCTGCGCGAGCTGCTGCTGTGCCAGAAGGTGCCGCGGCCGCCGCCGAATGTGGATTTCTCGCTCATCGAAGATCCGAAGTCGACGCTGCACACGGCGCGTGAGCGGCTCGCCGCGCATCGCGCCAACCCGGTGTGCGCCGGCTGCCACAAAATCACCGATCCGATCGGCCTCGCGCTCGAGAACTTCGATGGCGCCGGCCAGTACCGCGACACGGAGCGAGGCGCGCCGATCGATGCCAGCGGCAATCTCGATGGCAAGAGCTTCACGGACGCGATCGGGCTCGCGCAGGCCCTGCACGATAATCCGGCGCTTCCGACCTGCCTGGTGAACCGCGTCTACGGCTACGCGGTCGGTCAGGCGCCGAGCGGCGATGCCGCCCAGATTTTGCCGTACTTCAGTGCGCAGTTTGCCCAGGAGGGCTACAAGCTTGCCCGGCTTGCTGCGCACGATCGCGCTGAGCAAGGCCTTCACGAGCGTTACCGGCGCTGCACCCGCATCGCTCGCACGTGCCCAGGCCGCGCCAGCCCCCAGGAGTTACGCATCCATGAAACATCGCACTCTCCTAGCCAGTCTTAGCCGACGTCGCGTGCTGCGCGGCATGCTCAACGGCGGCGTGGTGACCCTGGGCTTGCCGCTGCTCAATTGCTTCCTGAACGGCAACGGTACCGCGCTGGCCTCGGGCGCCCCGCTGCCGCTGCGCTTTGGCACCTGGTTCTGGGGCCTGGGGATGAACTCGAGCGTGTTCGTTCCCAAGACGATCGGCGCCAATTACGACTTGCCCGAGGAGCTTTCCGCGCTGGCCCCGGTCCGCCAGCACATCAATCTCTACACCAACTTCAATGCGTTCCGGGATTCCTCACCCAATCTCTGTCACTACACGGGCTGGATCATTCTGCGCACCGGTGCGACGCCGATCGGACCGGAGGACCGGCCCGGCGAGACCATCGATGTCACGATCGCCCGCGCCATCAGCCGCACCACGCGCTTTCAGACGGTCAGCGCGACCGCCAACGGCGACGTGCGCACGAGCTTCAGCTACGAGAACGCGAATTCGATCAACGCCTCGGAGGCCTCACCGCTCGATTTCTACAAGAAGCTGTTTGGTCCCAGCTACCAGGATCCGAACGCCAGCACCTTCACCCCCAACCCGCGCATCATGGCGCGCAAGAGCGTGCTCTCGGGAGTACTCGATCAGACCAAGCAGCTCTCCAAGGCGGTCGGGGCTGAGGATCGCGTGCGTCTCGAGCAGTACTACACGGACCTGCGCGATCTGGAACGGCAGTTCGACCAGCAGCTCACCAAGCCCGAGCCCATCGCGGCCTGTCATGCGGTCGAGGAGCCCAAGGAGGAGCCCAAGGCCAGCGTGGAGGCCAGCGCCGTCGCCCAGCGGCACAAGATGATGACCGATCTGATGGTCATGGCGGTCGCCTGCGATCAGACCCGCGTGTTCAACATGGCCTACTCGGCGGCCTTCGCCTCGACCACCAAGGCGGGCTACGAAAAGCCGCACCACACCTGCACGCACGAGGAACCGATCGATCAGAGCATCGGCTACCAGCCGACCGCCTCCTGGTTCCTGCGCCGCTCGATGGAATCGTGGGCTTACTTCGTCGAGGCCTTCACCAAGGTCAAGGAAGGCGACGGCACGCTGCTCGACAACATGCTGATCTACGCATCGACCGACACGGCCTGGGCGAGAATTCACTCGCTCGACGGCATTCCGATGTTCACGGCGGGCCGGGCCGGCGGCCGCATCAAGACCGGACTGCATGTCGATGGGGCCGCGAGCCCCGGGGCACGCGTCGGCTACACGGCCATGAAGGTCTTCGGCGTCGATGTGCCCTCCTGGGGCACCAAGAGCAACGCGACGTCCAAGGAAATCGGCGAAATTCTCGCTTGAGCAGCCGGTGGCGCTCGGCGGAATCGGCACCGCGAATGGCCGCCGCGGCCATCGCGCTGGCCACCTCGCTCGCCCATGGCGCACCGGGCGCGCCGCTCCGGGAGTCCTACGTGCACGTGCCCATGCCGCCGCATTTTCGGGTCGAGGCCACCGAGCTGGACGGCCCGGTGTTCGCCGACCCCCGCGGCCACACTCTCTATACCTGGCCCTTCAAGGTCATGCGGGTCGGCAATACCGGCGATCCAAAGGGCCAGTCGCACTGCACCTCCACCAAGAGCACCGTCAGCGCCGGCTACATGAGTCCGTACCCGCCGGGTCTGGAATTGCCGGAGCTGGACACCCGCCCCAGTTGTACGCAGGTGTGGCTCCCGGTGCCCGTCGCCCCGGGCTCCAAGCCGGTCAGCAAGTGGACGATCATCACGCGCGATGATGGCCGCAAGCAGTGGGCGTACGACGGGCTGCCGGTCTACACCTCTGTTCGTGATCGCCAGCCCGGCGATGTGCTCGGCGCGGAAAACTACGAACACGAAGGCGACGCGCCTGCCGTGCGCCGTCCGATCGGCCCACCGCCGGATCTGCCGCCCGGATTTCTGGTCTCGAGCACGTGGTGGGTCGTCTGCTGCAGACCGAGCGCGGATTTTCCGTCTATGCCTCGGACGCGGACTCCCCGGGCCAATCCCAGTGCGACGCCACGTGCGCCAAGACCTGGCTGCCGATGGTCGCCCCGCGTCGGTGCGTCCGCACGGGGACTGGACGATCATCGAGCGCGCACCGGGCGTTCGCCAATGGGTGTATCGCGGCAAGCCGCTGTACCGCTATGCGCTGGATTCGCGGGCCCGGAGCCTGGAGGGGAGCGACGTACCGGGCTGGCACAACGTCTACACGCAGCTCACGCCGGCCCCGCCGGCTGAATTTACCGTGCAGGAGACGACCGCCGGTCAGGTGCTCGCCGATGCTCACGGCATGACGGTTTACTTCTATTTCTGCGGCGATGACGCGGTGGACCAGCTCGGCTTGCGATCATCCGAGCGACACCCAGGTCTATCGACTGGCCATGTGCGGCGGCGGGGACTGGGAGCGGTGCCTGCATACCTTTCCGTACGTGCTGGCCGCGGCCGGCGCCCGCAGTCCCAATCACTCCTGGAGCGTGATGGACATCGATCCCAAGACCGGCCGCCTTGCCGCAACCGGGCAGGCCGGGGCGCTGCACGTGTGGGCGTTCCGCGACCGGCCGATCTACACCTACGCGGGCGATCAACAGCCGGGCGATGTCAACGGCGATGGGCACGGTGAGTTCCGCGGCGAGCGGGAGGGTTACAATGCCTTCTGGTTGCGCGACGATTACTTTGGACGGGGCGGATGAACGCGCTGAGAGGAACTCTCTTTCTGGCGGCTGCGACGCTGGGGCTTGGCACCCTCGCGGCGGCGGCCGATGGCACCGCCCCGGCCGGGGGCACCATCGCCTATGCGCTGACCAACCTGCACTGGGCGATCTACCAGAGCGAAGACGGCAAGGTGGAATGTCCGGAGGGATTCAACGAGGGCAATCGCGAGCAGTTCAAGAAGCTCTATCCGGAATCGGGGCCGAAGCGGACCATGCTGGACACTCAGCTGCAGTGGGAAATCGAGAGCTGGTACCCGACGCTCGCCGACGACGGGTTTAAATTCCAGGAGGCGCGCGGCCCGACCGCGCTCGGCCTGAATCTGGACGGCAAGATCGGACCGAATGATTTCACCAGCCCGAGCGGAGAGCAGGGCGTCGATAACCAGCTGTACCGGGCCCTCGGCTGCATCAAGAACTACCGGGGGCCGGACGGGGCCATCCAGTTCTTCGACGATGAGATGGTCGGACGCGATCAGTACAACCGGATCCTCATCGAGCTCACCGGCGTTGAAAGCCTGGTCAATTCGCCGAATGTCCAGGTCACGATGTACCGCGGGTCGGGACCCGCTGCTGTTCGATGCGACCGGAAAGAAAGTCGTTCCGGGCGGTTCCGAGCGCATCGACTCGCGCTGGGGTGCCCGTTACATCCAGCACTTCCGCGGCTCGATCACCGATGGCGTACTGAGCACCGAGCCCACCGACATCATCTATCCCTGGGCGCCCTTCTATCTTGCGACCGATGAGTACATGCGCGCCGCGCGCTTGCACCTCAAACTGACCCCCACCACCGCCGAGGGATTGATCGCGGGCTACTCGGACATCGAGACCTGGTACCTGCAGATGATGAAATCCTGGTCGACGCACCACCAAAATTACGGCCAGACCTCCGCGCCGTCCCTGTACCGGGCGATGCGCCGGCTGGCCGACGCCTACCCGGATCCCAAGACCGGCGCGAACACGGCAATTTCCTCGGCGCTGCGCGCCGAGTTCACGCAGGTCGCCATCGTCCCCTCATCGCGACCTTCCAGTGCCGTGCTCGCTGCGCGCAGAACCCCGGGGCCTTACCGGGGACCACCCGATCCGCGCCCGCCTCAGCAGCCTACGGCCGCCCTGCCCGCGCGCGCACCTGGCGTGTCGGGAAGCAATTAGCTTCGGAGACCCCTTTCCATGCACGAACCCTCTCGCCGACTGCTGCTGCGCCGCGCTCTGCAACTCGCCCTGGGCGTGGCAAGCGCACCGCATCTGCTCCAGGCCGCAAGGGCGGCGGACTCCTGTGTCGATCCGCAGTCCGAATCGCTCCGCACCTCGCTCCACTATGCGAGCGTCTCGACGGTGGCCAACCAGAGCTGCAGCGGCTGCAGCTTCTTTACCGGCGACAGCGCCCGGCCCGCCTGCGGAAGCTGTGTCATGATGAGCGGTCCGGTGGACGCCACCGGCCGCTGTGATTCCTGGAGCCCGAGGAGTTGAAATGAGCCGACTGCTGCCCCTGCTTGCGCTGGTCGTTCTGGTCGTGCCGGCCCTCCCGAGCCGCGCCGATGACCAGGATGTCATCGATTACCGGACTCACGTCATGAAGACGCTGGGCGAACAGATGGGCGCTATCGGCATGATCCTTGAAAACAAGGCGCCGCCGGATAATTTTGCCACGCACTTAAAGGTACTGGCCGTGGCCGCCACTCAGGCGAAGAAGGCCTTCGAGCCCAAGGTCCCCGGCGGCAATGCCAAGCCGGAGGTGTGGAGCAACTGGGCCGATTTCTCCAAGCGGCTCGATGAGCTGGTCAGCACCACGGCCGATCTTGCGGCCGTCGCTCCCCACCAGAGCGTGGCGGCGGTCGGGGATAAGCTCAAGTCCTCGCTCAAGTGCAAGGGCTGTCACGACACCTACCGTAAGCCCCTCAAGTAAAGCCCTAGCGCTGCTCGGCCACCGATGGGCTGCTCACCGCGCCGGCGCGGTTCCCCCAGCTGCCGCGCAGGTAGTTACTGACGGCCTGGACCTGCGCATCGTTGAGGATGCGCGCATAGGCCGGCATGGTTTCCCACTCACCGTAGGAAATCTCCTTGGCCAACGCCGGTCCGTAGAGGATGACGTTGATGAGCGAGGCGGGATCCTCGGCCTGAACGATTGCGCTGCCGGCCAGCGGAGGCGCGGAAAACAGTCCCCCGCGGCCCGAACGACCGTGACACTTTTCGCACCGCGCCTTGTAGATCGGCGCGCCCTCGCTGACCTGCTGGGCTGAGACCGGCTCATCCGTATAGCTGCGCGCGGGCAGGCTCTTCAGGTAAGTCGCCATCGCGTGCAGGTCCTCCGGCGCCAGGAACTTGAGGCTGTTGACGATCACATCGTTCATCGGACCGAAACTTCCGGCGCGTGCGCTGACGCCGGTCTGCAGGTACTGCGAGCAGTTCCGCGACCGACCAGGGACCAAGACCGCGCGCACTGTTGGTCAGATCAACGGCCGACCAGCGCCGTTCCTGGCGCGCACCCACAGCGAGACTGGAGCGCTCCGCCGTGGTAGGCGCGATCCGCTTTCTCGGCCAGCAGGAGGTTGCGAGGGGTGTGGCAACTTCCGCAGTGACCGAGCCCCGAGACCAGATAGGCGCCGCGATTCCATTCCTCCGATTCCGACAGGTTGATGCCGAAGCGGCCCGGTTTGAAAAACATCGCATTCCACAGCACCATCGGCCAGCGCATCGAAAACATGAGGCCGTTCTCGGGCGGCCGGTAGTGCACGGCCGGGACCGTGCGAAGGTAAGCGTAGAGAGCGAGGATGTCGGCGTCGCTGACCCTGGTGAAGGAGGTATAGGGAAAGGCCGGGAACAGGTGAGATCCGTTGCGGGCCACGCCCCGCTGCATGGCGAGGCGCAGATCCGCAGCACTCCAGGAGCCGATCCCGGTCTGCGTGTCCGGGGTGATGTTGGTGGAGTAGATCGTGCCCAGCGGCGTCGTAAAGGGCAGGCCTCCGGCAAACGGCGCGCCGCCCGGGCGGGTGTGGCAGCTCACGCAGTTGCCGGCCGCGGCCAGGTACCGTCCCTGCTCGGGCGTGGCCGCCATTTCCGAAGCCGCGCCCCCGACCGCTCGCGCGCCGCCGGTTCCGGTTCCGGAAACGAGAAACGCCGCCCCGGCGCACAGGCCCAGCAAGATCCGCACGCGCTGGCCTCGCGGCCCGGTAACTAAGGCGTTTCCTTTTCCCGGCGGTAGGTGTCGTGGCATTTCTTGCAGCTGAGCGCGTCCATCACCTTGGCAAGACCGGCGTCTTTCCCCTGCTCGTGGGCGAGCTTCGCCATCGAGGCGGTACTCTGCGCGAATTCGTTCATGCGTTTGGAGAAATCCGCCCAGTTGCTCCAGACCTCTGGTTTTGACTGACCGCCGGGCACCTTGGGCTCGAAGGCCTTGAGCGCGGTGGAGGCGGTCAGGGCGAGCGCGTCCAGATGCGCAAGCACGTTGTCGTCCGGTACCGCGCCGACCAGGATTTCGCCCGAGCGCTCCGGCCTGCTCACTTAAGGTGTTCATGATGTGCTGCCGGTAGTCAATCGCGTCCGTGTTGTCGGCCGAGGCGCTTGAGAGCGCCTGCACAGCTAGGAGCACAACGGCACAGGCTAATTTCATTGATTGCTGCTTGATCATGGCGTGTTCATAAAGTCCTTTCCTGCGATCTGAACATCATAGCCATCGGGATCGTTAAAGTGAAAGCTGTCAAAATCCGGCTGCGGGTTCAGGCCGCGCCGTTTGAGTTCCTGCTCGACCTTGTCGTGATTCCAGTTGTCGATCGAGTAGGCAATATGATCGACCAGGGGCTTGGCGTCCTTTTCACTCGCCTGGTAGTGGTTGCGGGCAATGAGCACCGTGTCGCCGAAGGTCAGGTAGCACTGCTTGCCATCATCGGCGCTGACCGCCATCCCCAGAAGGTCGGAGTAAAAGTCACGGGCGCGCCGGTAATCCTGCGACCTCCAGGGAAATGTGATTGACGCCGATGGCCTTAAAGGCCGCGGGGCCCGCCTTTGGGGTCACTGCGGCGGCCGCGCGCGCGCCCCTTCCCATGGCCAGCGTGGCCACGCCGAAAGTAAGGCCCTGGACCAGCTGACGGCGAGTGATCGCGCCGCGTTCAAATTGGTTTAACAGATTTATAATGACCTCTTCCACGACGTACCCCCTACTATTTGTACTACCTCGGATTAAATCATAGCCGGAAGCCAGCGTCGAAGTATCGCGCCGTGAGCTGGGCGCCCGCGCGGCACATTCCTCGCGTGGCGTTGCTGACCTACGCCACCCCCGATTATCGGGATCAACAACGTGCGCTCATGGACAGTGCTCGGCGGGCCGGCTTTTCGGAACTCATCGGCTGGGATCGCTCGATGCTCGAGCGGACCGAATTCTATGAGCAGCACCGGCAAATTCTGGACCGACGCAAGGGCGGCGGCTTGTGGCTCTGGAAACCCTACCTGATCGACCGGGAGTTGCGGCGCCTGAGTCCTGGGGATTTTCTGGTCTACTCCGATTGCGGCTATCCATGGCGACCGCTGGTGATTCGCCGTTCGCTCGGGGCCTTGCTGGACTGGTGTGCCCACCGTAATGGCGGCGTGCTGCCTGGGGTCTATGTGCCCAAGCACGGGGCCAACCGCAGGTGGACCAAGCACGAATGCTTCGTCACGATGCAGTGCGATTCTGAATCCTACTGGCGCCAGCCGCAGATCCAGGCCACCTTCTCGGTCTGGCAGAAGTGCGACCTGGCCCAAGAGTTCGCCGCCGAATGGCTCCGCTGGTGCGTCCAGCCCATGGCCCTGAGCGATCAGAAGTGCTCGGCGGCGATCAGCGAATATCCGGATTTTGTCGAGCACCGCTTCGACCAGTCGATCCTGACCAACCTCGCGGCGATGCGCGGCATACGCTGCTTCGGGCGCACCGATGAGATTCACTCGGGGAGCAAGTACATCGAGAATCTGAACGATCGCATTGCCGGCCGCCCGATGCGAATCTACGCGCGCAACCTGTATCGGCGCGTGCTCAGCCAGACGCGAAAAAACTGGCTGCGGCTGCGGCGCGTGGCCCGTTGAGAGCTCAGGGGCTCCGCCCTTTAGCGCAGCGTTGCCAAGGCCCGGCCCGTTTGACTGATCTGTCCTTGGATTGCTTAGCGCTGCGGCCAGACACATACTTCCGCCCTGTTCTTCAGGGCCTCCGTCCAGAGCATGCGCGATCCAGCTACCTTGGCTGAGCCCGACACCGTGCGCCGCATCGTGGTCCTGCGGCCCAATCACAGAATCGGCAACACGCTGCTGCTGACCCCGCTGATGCAGGCGCTGGAGGCGCAGTTTCCCCAGGCACGGATCGAGCTGGTCACGGCAGGTGGTGTGGCGCGTGCCGTGTTTGCGCGCTACCCGCAGCTGTGCGCCCTGCATGCCTTTCCGGGCAAGTCCTATCAGCATCCCGGAAAAGTCTTAAGCTTACTGTTCCGTCTTCGAGGCCAGTCCTACGATCTGGCGATCGATCCGACGATCCGCTCTCGTGCCGGACGCTTTCTTCTGGGATTCGTGCGGGCCAGGCTCCGGCTCGGCTACGCGTGGGGCGAGCGAGGAAAGGACAAGCGCCTCACCCACGCGATTTCGCCCTCGGCGGCCCCCGCCCACCACGCCGAGATCCCGGTGTACTTGCTGCAATCGGCTTTTCCACCGCGCACCGCGGAGCTTGCGCCCGAGCGCATCCAGATGGACATACGCCTTGGCGAGACTGAGCGTCGCGACGGCGCACTGGAACTTGAGAACGTGTTGTCCGGTACCCGGGGCCCGGGGCCCACGCTTGGGCTGTTCGTGCACGCGACCGGCGCCAAGTGCCTCCCGCCGGAATGGTGGCATGAACTCGTGAGGCTCCTGCGGGTGCGCGCGCCCCACATCCGTCTGGTGGAATTCGTGCCCGAGGACGCGCGCGCCCGGCTCGATGGCCTGGTGGTGGGAACCTTTACCCCGGAGCTGCGCATGCTGGGCGCCAAGCTCGCCGCGACCTCACTCCTGGTGATCGCCGACGGTGGCATCATGCACCTGGCCGACGCCTCGGGCGCTTCGGTACTCGCGCTGTTCCAGAGCACCTCGCCATCGCAGTACCGACCTCGCCGTCCCGGGAGCGAGTCGCTCCCGGCGAGGGAGCTGTCGGCGCAGGCGGCAGCGGCGCTGATCAGCGCACGCCTTCCACCCCTCATCGACGCAGGCGGCCTGCGTTAGGGATCCACGCGCCGCAGACCCACCGGGACACGAGCCCGCGCGGGCATTCCCGGCCTGCCCCGATAGAGCTAGAACATGCCGACGATGTTGCCCTCGTCGTCCAGATCGATGTTGGTGGAGGCCGGGATCGCCGGCAGTCCGGGCATCGTCATGATGTCGCCGCAGATCATGACGATAAATTCCGCCCCGGCCGCCAGCCGCACCTCGCGGATGTTGACCACATGCCCGCTCGGCGCACCGCGCAGCTTCGGATCGGTCGAGAACGAGTACTGGGTCTTGGCGACGCACACCGGATAGTGCCCGTAGCCGGAATCCTGCAGCGTACGGATGCTGGCGCGCACCTTGGCGTCGGCGGTGATGTCGGAGGCGCCATAGGTCTTCACGGCGATCGCCTTCATCTTGTCCCACAGCGGCAGTGAATCCTCGTACAGGAACTTGAAGTAGTTCGGCTGCTCGCACTGGTGCACGACTTCCTTGGCGACCTCGATCGCACCGGCGCCGCCCTCGGCAAAGTGGCGCGCGTTGATGACCTTCACGCCGTGGTGGCTCGCGCGTTCGATCAGCTGCTGGACTTCCGCTTCGGTGTCCTCCGCCCGATGGTTGATCGACACGATGCAAGGCAGCCCGAAGCGATCGCGGATGTTGTCGATGTGCCGCTCGATGTTGGCGATGCCCTTCTTGATCGCCTCGACGTTCTCGCGCGGCAGATCGACCACATCCACGCCGCCGTGGTACTTGAGCGCGCGCACCGTGGCGACGATCACCGCGGCGGCCGGCTTGAGGCCCGCCTTGCGGCACTTGATGTCGATGAACTTCTCGGCGCCCAGGTCGGCACCGAAGCCGGCCTCGGTGACCACGTAGTCGGCGAGCTTGAGGGCCGCACTGGTGGCGATCACGGAGTTGCAGCCGTGCGCGATATTGGCGAACGGCCCGCCGTGGATCAGCGCCGGGTTGTTCTCCAGGGTCTGCACCAGGTTGGGCGCGAGCGCGTCCTTGAGCAGCACCGTCATGGCACCGTGCGCCTTGAGGTCGCGGGCACGGATCGGTTTCTGCTCGCGGGTGTAGCCGACCACGATATTGCCGAGCCGTTCCTTCAGATCGACCAGGCTGGTGGCCAGGCAGAAGATCGCCATCACTTCGGAGGCGACGACGATGTCGAAGCCGTCCTGGCGCGGAAAGCCGTTGGCGGTGCCGCCCAGGCCCACGGTGATGTCGCGCAACGCGCGATCGTTGACGTCGACCACCCGCCGCCAGGCTGATCCGGCGCACGTCGAAGCCCAGCGCGTTGCCGTGATAGACGTGGTTGTCGATCAGCGCGGCGAGCAGATTGTTGGCCAGCTGGATGGCACCGAAATCCCCGGTAAAGTGGAGATTGATGTCCTCCATCGGCACGACCTGGGAAAATCCGCCACCGGCGGCGCCGCCCTTCATTCCGAAGACCGGTCCGAGCGCCGGTTCGCGCAGGCACACCATGGTCTTCTTGCCGATGCGGTTGAGCGCATCGCCCAGTCCCACCGTGGTCGTGGTCTTGCCCTCGCCCGCCGGCGTGGGCGAAATCGCGGTGACCAGCACCAGCTTGCCGTCGGGGCGGTCCTTCAGGGAGTTGAGGTAATTGAGGGAGATCTTCGCCTTGTAGCGACCGTAGGGCTCCAGATGTTCCTCGCCGATCCCTAAGCGCTCCTTGGCCAGCTGGAGAATCGGACGCATTTTTGCCTGTTGGGCGATTTCAATATTGCTTTTCAAGATCAGTTCCCTGAGCAACGTGTGGATTGGCCTGGACCGGGCGGCCTCAAGCCGGCCGCGAAGAATATCGCAACAGCGAACGGTGTGGCCAATATCGCCATGCCGCTATGGCCTGGCGGAGGCCCCGCCCCACCGCCCCGATTCATTGCATAATCCGCCGCCCGGATCCCAGGGGTGTCCTTGAGGACAGATGAGGTACTTCAGTCATGCTCAGCGTTAGCGATGCGCTCAAAAAGCGCATATCCGTCCGCAAGTTCCTGCCCACGGCGGTTTCGGCCGCCGAGCTGCGGGAACTGCTCGATCTGGCCCGCTGGTCTCCGTCCGGGGGGAACCTGCAGCCGTGGAAAGTGATTGCACTGGCCGGCGCGGAGCTCGCAGCGGGTCAGCGCGCTCGCCCAGGGAACCCAGATCGCCGGCGGCAAGGTGTCGGAGGAAGGAACCGATCCGGTCTACCCGCCCCATCTTTGGGAACCGTATCGAACGCGCCGCTATCAGGTGGGCGAAGACATGTACTCGACGATGGGCGTCGCGCGCGAGGATCGGGCCGGACGTCTGGCGCACGTGGCGCGTAATTTCGAATTCTTCGGCGCGCCGGTCGGGCTGTTCTTTGTCATCGACCGACGCCTCGGGCGGGCGCAATGGGCGCACTTAGGGATGTTCATGCAATCGCTCGCCCTGGTGGCCGTGGAACGGGGACTGGGAACCTGCATGCAGGAATTCTGGGCGCTGCTGCGCGAGACGCTGCATCGCCACTTCGCGTTGCCGGAGGCCGATCTGGTGTACTGCGGCATGGCCTTGGGCCACCCCGATGAGAGCGCTCCGGTCAATCGGCTACGCTCATCCCGAGCTGCGGTCGAGGAGTTTGCTTCCTTCCACGGTTTCTAGGATCGCCGGCAGCCGTTCGCGCGCTGCCGCGCAGATCTGCAATCGACGCTCCTGTCCCGCCTGCGACCATTCGGCGATTTCATCCAGGCTCCGTCCGCAACCGATGCAAATCCCCGCCCCATCGAGCCGGCAGATGTCCCGGCACGGGGAGGGCACGGGTTGCGGGGCGGGTCCGTTCCATTCACTGCACCCGTTCCGACCAGCGAGTGAAGATCCGCTGCATCGCCTCGACGCCGTCGGTCAGTGCCGCCGGGCCGGGCTGCAGGATCAGCGGTGATTTGATTTCGTGCAGTTCGCCGTTGCTGACCGCGGGGATGTGCTGCCAGTCGGGCCGGGCCGCGACCGCCGCGGGCCGAAAGCGCTTGCCGCACCAGGAGCCGAGAATAATGTCGGGGCGGCGGGCGATCACCTCGCTCCCGTGGGCAATGATCCGGTCCTTGGCCAGGCCGCACGCGGCCCGCTCGGGGAAGATATCCTCGCCTCCGGCCACGCCGATCAGCTCGGAGACCCAGGCGATGCCGCTGATCATGGGCTCGTCCCATTCTTCGAAATAGACCCGGGGGCGGTGCGCGAGGGCGGCGGCGGTTGCCCGAACCTGCGCCAGTCGCTCCTCCAGGGCGAGCGCGTAGCGCTCGCCTTCTCCCGCGCAGCCCACCAGCGCGGCCAGGCGGCGCACGTAACCGAGGATCCCCGCAACCGATCGGTGATTGCTGATCCACACTTCAACGCCGTGACTGATCAGCTCGCGGGCGATGTCGGCCTGCAGGTCCGAGAACCCGATGGCCAGGTCCGGCTTGAGGGCCAGAATCTTGGCAATCTTGGCGCTGGTAAAAGCGGAGACACGCGGCTTCTCGCGCCGCGCCTCGGGCGGTCGGACCGTAAAACCTGATATGCCGACAATCCGATGCTGCTCACCGAGGGCGTAGAGGACCTCGGTCGGCTCTTCGGTCAGGCACACGATGCGCTGCGGGTACATCACACGCCGCGTCGATACTGGCCGCCTACCTCGTAGAGCGCGTGGGAGATCTGTCCGAGCGAGCACACGCGCACCGCCTCAAGCAGCTCGCCGAAGACGTTGCCGCCGCGTGCGGCCGCCTTCCGCAGTTGCTCCAGGGCCGCAGCGCTGTGCTCGGCGTTGCGCTGCTGGAACTCGCGCACCGCATTGACCTGGTCCTGTTTTTCGGATTCGGTCGAGCGGATCAGCGCCACGGCGGCATGCTCGGCGGCCGCGTCGCGCTCGGCCAGGAAGGTATTGACGCCGATCAGGGGCAGCGTGCCGTCGTGCTTGCGCGTCTCGTAGTAGAGGCTTTCCTCCTGGATCTTGCCGCGCTGGTACATGGTCTCCATGGCGCCGAGCACCCCGCCGCGCTCGGAGATCGCCTCAAACTCCTTGTACACGGCCTCCTCGACCATGTCGGTCAGGTATTCCATCAGGAACGAGCCCGACCAGGGGTTCTGGTTCATGTTCAGGCCCAGCTCGCGGTTGATGATCAGCTGGATCGCCACCGCGCGCCTCACGCTCTCCTCGGTCGGCGTGGTCAGCGCCTCGTCATAGGCGTTGGTGTGGAGCGAGTTGCAGTTGTCGAACAACGCGTAGAGCGCCTGGAGGGTGGTGCGGATGTCGTTGAACTGGATCTCCTGCGCATGCAGTGAGCGGCCCGAGGTCTGGATGTGGTACTTGAGCATCTGGCTGCGCGCATCGCCGTTGTACAGATCGCGCATCGCCCGCGCCCAGATCCGCCTCGCCACCCGCCCGATCACCGCGTACTCGGCGTCCATCCCGTTGGAGAAGAAGAACGAGAGGTTGGGCGCGAACTCATCGACGTTCATGCCGCGCGCCAGGTAATACTCGACGATCGTAAAGCCATTGGCGAGCGTGAAGGCCAACTGGCTGATCGGGTTCGCGCCCGCCTCGGCGATGTGGTAACCCGAGATCGAGACCGAATAGAAATTGCGCACCTTGTGATCGATAAAGTACTGCTGCACATCACCCATCATGCGCATCGCAAACTCGGTCGAGAATATGCAGGTGTTCTGCGCCTGGTCTTCCTTGAGGATGTCCGCCTGCACGGTGCCGCGCACCTGCGAGAGCGCCTCGGCCCGGGTGCGCGCGTATTCCTCGGCGCTGAGCACCCCGGGGGCCACCAGCTGCTCGCCGGATATTCCAAGCAGCGCCAGCCCGCTGCCATCGTGCCCGGGCGGGAGTTCGCCGCGGTAGCTGGGAAGCGGCAGGCCGCGGGCGACGCATCCCCGCGCGCAGCTCATCGATCCGGCGCTGCGCGGCGTCCCAGCGGCCGGCCCCGCGCAGGAACCGCTCCACGCGCTGATCGATCGCGGTATTCATGAACATGGCCAGGATCATCGGTGCCGGTCCGTTGATCGTCATCGACACGGAGGTGGTCGGCTGGCACAGATCAAAGCCCGAGTAGAGCTTCTTCATGTCATCGAGCGTGGCCACCGAAACCCCGGAATTGCCGGTCCGACCGTAGATGTCCGGGCGCGTGTCCGGATCCTCCCCGTAGAGCGTGGTCGAGTCGAAGGCCGTTGAAAGGCGGGTGGCCGCGTGGCCGCGGGCCAGCAGGTGAAAGCGCCGATTGGTGCGCTCGGGCGGGCCTTCGCCGGCAAACATGCGGATCGGGTCCTCGGCCTCGCGCCGGTACGGGTACACCCCGCAGGTGTACGGAAAGGCCCCCGGAAGATTCTCGGTCCCCAGAAAATGCAGGATTTCACCCCAGTCCTTAAGTCCGGGCACCGCCAGCTTCGGCACGCGGTTGCGGCTCATGGTCTCGGTGAAGTTCTCCCCGGCCAGTGACTGGCCTCGAACCTTGAACTGGTAGCTGTCGGCCTGGGCCGCGGCGCGGCGCGCCGGCCAGGACTTGAGCAGACCCACGCCTTCGGCACCGATCGCATCGAGGGACTGGTTGTAGTTCTTTCGCAGCGCCAGCAGCGTCGCATCGCCGGCGCCCTCCGCGATGGCGCTGTCCGCATAACGCTCGAATGGGGCAGGAAGCGCCGCATCGTTAAGAGACTTCAAGGACCCGTAAGTCGAATACGCCAGGCGCGCGCTCTCGACAGCCAGTTCAAGACGTTGACGCGCGCGCCGGCCACCCTGGGCGATCTCCGCCAGGTAGCGGCTGCGCGCGCTGGGGATCAGCGGATCGCGCGAGCGAGACTCGGTCGGCCCAAGCGCCACCTCTACGCCGTCGTTGGAGGTCCAGGTAAGCTTTCCGGTGCCCTTGCGCTCCAGGCTCGAGAGCACCGCACCGAAGAGCCGATTGACGCCCGGATCGTTGAAGCGGCTGGCGATGGTCGGAAAGACAGGCACCTCGGCGTCGGGGAGTCTTGAGCGGTCCGGATGATTGCGGCGCCATTGCTTGCGCACATCGCGCAGCGCATCCTGCGCGCCGCGCTTCTCGGATTTGTTCAGAACGATCAGCTCGGCGAAATCGAGCATGTCAATCTTCTCGAGTTGGCTCGCCGCACCGTACTCGCTGGTCATGACGTAGATCGGCAGGTCCACCAGGTCGGTGATCTCGGTGTCGCTCTGGCCGATGCCCGCGGTCTCGACCAGCACCAGGTCAAAGCCGGCGTGGCTGCACAGGTTGATGACATCCTGCAGCACCGCCGAGGTGGCCAAGTGCTCGCGGCGCGTCGCGAGCGAGCGCATAAACACGGTCGGTGCGCTCAGCGAGTTCATGCGGATGCGATCGCCCAGCAGCGCCCCGCCCGAGCGGCGACGCGTCGGATCCATGGCGATCACGGCGATCTGCCGCTCGCGGGAAAGCGCGCACGAATCGTTGCAGCAGTTCATCGGTCAGCGAACTCTTGCCGGCCCCACCGGTACCGGTGATCCCAATGACCGGCGCGGCGCGCCTGGTCTTGGCAAGGGCCTGGCGCATCTGTTCGGCGGCGCGTTCATCGCCGTGCCCGCCTTCCAGCGCGGTGATGCTGCGGGCAATGTGCGCATGATCGCGGGCATTGAGCGGTCCAAAGGCGTAGGTCGGGCGCTGCGCGGCGCGCACGCGCGCGAACACGTCATCGATCATTCCATTGAGTCCGAGGCGGCGCCCGTCATCGGGCGTGTAAATTTTCTCGACCCCGTGGGCCTCGAGCGCGGCGATCTCCGAGGGGGAAATCGTACCCCCTCCCCCGACGATGACCCGGATGTGACTCGCGTTGAGCTCGCGCAACATGTCGACCATGTACACGAAGTATTCGTTGTGCCCGCCCTGGTAGGAACTCACCGCGATTCCGTCGGCATCCTCCTGGATCGCCGCGCGCACGATATCGGCGACGCTTCGGTTGTGGCCAAGGTGCACGACCTCGGCACCGTGCGCCTGCAACAGGCGCCGGATCATGTTGATCGCGGCGTCGTGGCCGTCGAACAAGGAAGCGGCGCTGACGAAACGCAACGGCGGGGGCGCCGCGCCCACGGCCGGCTGGTCGCGCCGTACGGCCGCGGGAGCTGAGGGTCTGACACTCATAAGCGCTTCCAACAAATGTTACCGGAGAGTATGATCCGTGTGGCCATGACCGTCAACCATACCCCCACGAACACCCCTTCTCCGTGGCGAAGCCGGCGCAAAGCCCGGAGCGATCGGGGGCTCAAGCGCGAGGCGGTCATCCACGCGGCCGCGCGGGCTTTTAACGAACGCGGTTATCACAACACCTCGCTCGATGATATCGCCGCGGCGCTCGAAGTGACCAAGCCGACGATCTATTACTACGTCGAGAACAAGGAGCAGCTCCTGTTTGCCTGCTTCTGCGCTGGACTGGCTCCGATCCGGGCGGCCTTTGACGATGTGCGCGAGAGCGGTGAGCCGGCGCGAATACGTCTGCGCACCGTGCTGCTGCGCTACGCGCAGGCCATCGCCTCCGAGTTTGGCTGGTGCATGGTGCGCGCCGAGGACCAGGACTTAAGCGCGCAAATGCGCGCGCACGTCAAATCACTGAAATCCGAGATCGACCAGGGCATCCGCCGGCTCCTTCGCGAGGGCATCAACGACGGCTCGATCGGCGAGTGCGATCCGAAGATGACCGCTTTTGCCCTGGCCGGCGCGCTGAACTGGATCGCCCACTGGTACCGTGACAATAAGCCCCAGTCCGCCCCCCAGATTGCCGCCGCCTTCGTGGCCTTGTTCGAAAGCGGCCTGCGCCCGCGCAGCGAGCGCGCCGCGGAAATTTCATAGCTAGAGAACCGCAAGAGGAACTGATCCATGTCCGATGAGGTGTTGATCCTGAGCGCCAAGCGCACCCCGGTCGGCGCATTCTTAGGCGCGCTCGCGCCGATGAGCGCCCCGCAGCTGGGCGCCGTGGCCATACGCGCCGCGATCGAAGCCGCCGGCATTGCGCCGGACGATCTCGATGAGACGGTCATGGGCTGCGTATTGCCCGCCGGTCTGGGCCAGGCCCCGGCGCGCCAGGCCGCGCTCGGCGCGGGCGTGCCCACTCAGGTACCCGCGACCACCGTCAATAAGATGTGCGGCTCGGCGATGAAGGCCGTCATGATCGGCGCCGACCAGATCGCCGCCGGCCATGCCCGGATCGTGGTGGCCGGCGGCCTCGAATCGATGAGCAATGCGCCCTATCTGCTGCCCAAGGCGCGCTCGGGGTACCGGATGGGGCACGGCGAAGTGCTCGATCACATGTTCTACGACGGCCTGCAAAGTCCGTGGGACGGAAAACTCATGGGTTGCTTTGCCGATGCCACCGCGGAGAAATACGCGATGACACGCGCCGCGCAGGATGCGTTTGCCGCCGAATCGGTGCGACGGGCGACGCGCGCATTGCAGGAGGGTGAATTTGATGGCGAGGTGGCGCCCGTCTCGGTCAAGTCCCGCAAGGGCGTAGCGGTGATCTCGCGCGATGAGACTCCCGGTACCTGCGACCTGTCCAAGATCGGGCAGCTCAAGCCGGCATTTGGCGCCAACGGCACGGTCACGGCCGCCTCCTCCTCGTCAATTTCCGACGGCGCGGCCGCGTTGGTGCTCGCCAGTGCCGAGGCGGTCCAAAAGGCCCACCTCAAGCCGATGGCGCGTCTGGTCGCCTGGACCAGCAGCGCGATGGCACCGGAGTGGTTCACGATCGCCCCGGTCGCGGCGATCGAAAAAGTGCTGAAGCGGGCCGGCTGGAGCGTGAGCGATGTGGACCTGTTCGAGGTGAACGAAGCCTTCGCGGTCGTCGCGATGGCCGCCATCCACGATCTTAAGCTCGATCATCAGCGCGTCAACGTCAACGGCGGCGCCTGCGCGCTCGGGCATCCGATCGGCGCGACCGGCGCGCGGATCATCACGACGCTGATCCACGCACTGCGCAAGCGCGGTGGGCGTCGCGGCATCGCCGCGCTGTGCATCGGGGGCGGTGAGGCCACGGCCGTGGCCATCGAACTTCTGTAGCGTTGCCGAAGTCCCCTGCCAGGAATAAAGATCATGAAAATATCGGATGCGCGCGCTGTCATTACCGGTGGGGCCTCGGGCCTGGGCTACGCGGTGGCCGAGCTGCTTTGCGCCCAGGGCGGGCGCGTCGCGCTGCTGGATGTGCAGGACGAACGCGGCGCGAAGGCGGCCAAGGACTTAGGCGCGCTCGCGCACTATCAGCGCTGCGATGTGACCAGCGAAGCGAACGTCGATGCGGCGATAAGCGCGGCGGCCACGGCGATGGGCGGGCTGAATCTCCTGGTCAACTGCGCCGGCATCGGCGGCTCGGCACGCGCGCTCGGAAAAAACGGCCCGATGCCCGCTGAGCTGTACACCAAGGTGATCCAGATCAACCTGATCGGCACCTTCCTGTGCGATAAGTCGGCCGCGGCCCTCATGCAGAAGAACACCCCGAACCAGGACGGCGAGCGCGGGGTGATCGTGCACACCTCATCGGTGGCCGCCTACGAGGGACAGATCGGGCAGGCCGCCTACTCGGCCACCAAGGCAGGAGTGATCGGCATGACGCTGCCGCTCGCGCGCGAGTTCGCGGCCTATGGCATTCGGGTGATGTCGATCGCGCCGGGCATCTTCCATACGCCGATGCTCGCAGCGCTTCCGCAGGACGTTCAGGACTCGCTCGGACGCCAGGTCCCCTTCCCTGCCCGGCTCGGGACGCCCGGAGGAGTTCGCGCGACTGGTGCAGACCATCTTCGAGATCGCCATGCTCAACGGCGAGACCATCAGGCTCGATGGCGCCATCCGCATGCAACCCAAATAGCCGAGCCGTCCCGGCCAAGCGCCGCCGCGCAATCGAGCGGCCGACTATCCGAGCGCGCTGTCCGCCCGGCCGCCCAGGCGCGATTCCGGATTGCGATTGACCTCCACGCGCACTTCCTGGCAGGCGTACACCGGACGGCCGTTTTCGAGCTGCGGGCGGTAGCTCGCCTGCCGTGCCCACTGTGTGGCCGCCGCATCGAAGGCCTTGTCGGCTGAGGACTGGGTGACCCGTGAGCTGTCGATGGCGCCGTCCGGCGCGACGCAGACCTCGACGATCGCGTACTGGCCGCGCGCGGAGTGCGGCACGCGCGCGGCGATGTAGGTGGTGGTGACGTGCACCGGCTGGATATCCATCGCGGGCAGCCCGTCCGCGCTGGGCGGGGCCGGGGTGCTTGCGCAACCTTCGATCATCACCAGCGCCATCACCAGCAGCAATCGATTCAACATGGCTGCTCTACCCTAGCACCACGGGCGCACGTTGGCGATCCAGGTAGGCGGCAACGAGCGCTGCAGGAACCATCGGCAGCACGAAAACCAGCACGACCATGGCCAGTGCCGTAACGACCGGCGGCGCGTGCATCCCCTCCAGGCCCAGCAGCACCAGCACCGCGCTGGCCACCGAGTCAAACACAACCACGGGCAGGAATGAGAGGAGCGAGACCACCGTGACCAGCGTGGTGATCCGCCACCAGGCTCCCGCCATCAGCTGCCAGCTGCGTGCCAGCGCGGCGATCGGGCCGCACCGTTCCACCACCAGCACCACCAGCCACAATTGCCACATGCCCCACAGGTAGGTGCACGGGACAATGAACAGCACCGCGAACAGGCCCAGTTGCGGCGCAAGGCCAAGGCTCGTACCGGCCAGGAATATCAAGCTCGCCACCACCGCGGCTGGAAATGCGCGCAGCGCCGCGATCAGACCGGCGCCCGTGGGCGTTGCGCCGCCGGTGGCCACCGCGTAGATGTCGGCCAGCATCGCGCTGTAAAGAAAGATCGCAAGTACGACGGCCGCGAACACCAGGCGCCAGAAGTACCCCGACCACACCAGCGTCTGCACCTGCGCCACCCATTGCAGCAGATCATCGCCCGAGGGCAACCTCCGATCCAGCAAGGTTGCAATCCATCCCCAGCCAAAGGCCAAAAGCAGGCTCGGCAGCCAGCAGCGCGCCAACGCCGCCCGGTAGAGCCGAAAGACATTTCCGAGGTTGGCTTCAAACATGATCGCGAGCCTCCAGCACGCGCTGCAGCCGGGGCGCATCGAGCTGACCCTCCCAGCGGGCCACCACGATCGCGGCCACCGCGTTGCCGGCAAAATTGGTCAGTGACCGGCATTCGCTCATAAATCGATCCACGCCCTGAATCAACACCAGGCCCGCGATCGGCACAGAGGGCACGACGGCGAGCGTTGCGGCCAGCGTAATAAATCCCGAACCGGTCACGCCGGCCGCGCCCTTCGAACTGACGATCGCCACCAGCAAGAGCAGCAGCTGCTCGCCGAGCGAGAGGTGCACGTTGGTCGCCTGCGCGATGAACAAGGCCGCCATGGTCATGTAGATATTGGTTCCATCCAGGTTAAACGAATAACCGGCCGGCACCACGAGCCCCACCACAGAGCGCGAGCAGCCAGCATACTCCAGCTTGTCGATCAGGAGCGGTAAGGCGGCCTCCGAGGAACTGGTCGCCAGCACCAGCAATAATTCCTGGCGTATGTAGCGCAGAAGCCGCCACAGCGAAAAGCCGCTCAGGCGCGCAATCGTCCCGAGCACGCCAAACACGAACAGCGCACTGGTCAGGTAAAAGCACAGCATCAGGCCGCCCAAGTGCGTGAGCGCGCCGATCCCGAACTGGCCGATGGTGTAGGCCATCGAACCGAGGGCCCCTAGGGGCGCGGCCCGCATGATCAGGTGCACGACCTTGAACACCACCGCTCCGAGCGTCTCGATACCGTGCTGGAGCGAGCGGGTGCGCTCGCCTCCGAGGGCGAGCCCGAAGCCAAATAAAATCGAGACCAGAAGCACCTGCAGGATGTCGCCATTGGTGAATGCCGCACCGACCGTATCGGGAATGATGTGCAGCAAGAACTCGACCACGGTGCGGCTGTGCGCCTGGGTCTGGAAACTGGCCACCGCACTGGCATCAAGCTGCGCCGGGTCCGCATTAAAGCCCGCGCCCGGACGCACCAGATTGGCCACGGCAAGGCCCAGCAGCAGCGCCAGAGTCGAGACGGCGATGAAATACCCCAGCGCTTTCAGCCCCACGCGCCCCACGCGCTCGAGGCTGTTTACGCCGGCGATGCCGCTGGCGACCGTGCAGAAGATCACCGGGGCGATGATCATCTTGACCAGTTTGATAAACCCGTCGCCCAGGGGCTTGAGGCTCACGGCCAGATGCGGGGCCAGATAGCCGATCGCAACGCCAAGTGCGGCGCCCATCAGCACCTGCACATACAATGAGGCGTACCAGCGCACGGGCGCGCCGCGAGAATCTTTCATCACTGCCCTCCGGAGCGCAAAGATAGGCGCAAATACGGCGCGGCTGCTAGCATCCCGACGCGCTCACCTTACAGACTGCAGGAGTCTCGCATGATGCCCGACCGTCGCGATTGCCGGATACTGTGCATCGGCCTGTTATGGACCGCTGCCACCTTGGCCGCCGCCCAGGCACCGCCGGTCGCCAAGGGCAAACCGGGGATGGCCGACATCCTGGCGGCCTCACCGGCCAGCGCCTGGCGGCCACTGGTCGATCAACACACGATGTATATGGAGTTGCCCTCAGGGCGCGTGATCGTCGAGCTGGAGCCGGCACTCGCCCCGCACACCGTGGCCGCGATCGAAGCGCTGGTGCGCATGCATTATTTCGACAGCGCCGCGGTGGTCCGGGTGCAGGATAATTTCGTCGCCCAGTGGGTCAATCCCGACACCACGCGCAAGGTGCCCGAGGCGATGCGCCTGCTGGCGCCGGAATTCACCGCACCGATCAGCGCCGGAACCTTTACGGAACTTCCGGATCGCGACGGCTACGCGCCGCAGGTGGGTTTTATTAACAGTTTCCCGGCCGCGCGCGACCCGGCGGCCGGGCGCGCTTGGCTGGCCCATTGCTACGGAGCGGTCGGCGTGGGGCGTGACAATGCCCCGGACACCGGGAATGGAGCGGAGCTGTACGCGGTCATCGGCCACGCGCCGCGTTGGCTGGACCAGAACGTCACCGTGGTCGGTCGCATAAGACAGGGGATCGAGATGCTGGCCACCCTGCCGCGCGGAACCGAGGCGCTGGGCTACTACGCCAAGCCCGCCCAGAATGTGCCCATCAGCCGCGTCACGATGGCCTCGGACCTCCCGGCCAGCCAGCGCACCCACCTTGAAGTGCTGCGCACCGATTCGCCGACCTTCGCGGCCGTGGTCGAGGCGCGACGCAACCGCAAGGATGAGTGGTACTTGCGGCCTGCGGGCTATATCGATCTTTGCAGCGCGCCCCTGCCGGTGCGCGTCGCGCCCTAGTTCGCGCCAGCGCTCGGGCACTTACTTCCCGGATCTTGGACCATGGGACGGATTTTCGAAGTTCGCAAGCACGCGATGTTCGCGCGCTGGAACCGCATGGCCAAACAATTTGCCCGCATCGCCAAGGACATCGCGATGACGGTCAAGGCGGGCGGTCCGGACCCGGGCTCCAACCCGGCGTTGCGGCGCGTGATCCAGAACGCGCGCGCCGTCAACATGCCCAAAGACAAAGTCGAGGCGGCCATCAAGCGCGCCACCGGGCGCGATGCGGCCAACTACCACGAGGCCATCTACGAGGCCTACGCCCCGCATGGTGTGGCGCTGATGGTCGAGACGGCGACCGACAACCCAACGCGCACCGTGGCCCACGTGCGCAACATCATCAGCAAGCACGGCGGGAACCTCGGCAGTACCGGGAGCGTGGCCTTTCAGTTCCGCAAGATGGGCGTATTCCGTCTTGACCCGGCGGGCATCGACCAGGACTCGCTCGAACTGGACATGATCGACTACGGGCTGCAGGAGATGGGCGAGAGCAGCGGTGAGAAGGGCGAGCCGCAGCTCGTGTTGCGTTGCGAGTTCGCCGATTTTGGCCACCTGCAGGAAGCGCTCGAGGCGCGGGGCGTGGCGCCGCTGTCGGCCGAACACGAATACATCTGCGCCCAGCCGACCGAACTGCCCGAGGCACAGGCGGCCGAGGTGCTCGAGCTCATTGATCTTCTCGAGCAGGACGAGGATGTGCAGCGCGTGTTCCACACGCTCGCCTGAGGTTCGGATCTGTCAGGGCCTGCGCGCCTGTGGCAAACTGTGGATTCACTCCGAGAACAACAGACCCATTGAGGGGGACACCATGGATTTCAGCCGGCTGATCAGCAGGGTCAAATCAATACTGCTCACACCCAAGACGGAATGGCCCCTCATCGCGGCCGAGCCGGCCACCTCGATGGGCATTTACACCGGCTACATCCTGGTGCTCGCCGCGGTACCGGCCGTGTGCCAGTTTCTCAAGCTGACAATATTCGGCGTGACCATGCCGTACCTCGGCACCGCGCACGTCAGCACCGCCTTCGCACTCGAGATGGCCTTAAGGTCCTACCTGAGCTCCATCATCGCCGCCTTCCTCGTCTCGTTGATCGTCAATGCACTCGCGCCCACCTTTGGTGGCCAGAAAAACAGCGTGCAGTCCCTGAAGGTGGTGGCCTATTCGTTCACGGCCTCCTGGGTCGCCGGCATCGCCGTGCTCCTGGGTGGCCTGGGCGTGCTCATCATGTTCGTGGGACTGATCTACGGGATCTACCTCATGTATCTGGGCCTGCCGCCGACCATGAAGTGCCCGCCCGAAAAGGCCGCCGGCTACACCGTGGTCACCCTAATCTGCACGATCGTGGTCGGCGCGCTGCTGGTGTACGCCTTGAGGCTGGTGGGCGTGGGAAGTGGCATGACAGGCATGACCGGGTACGACCGCACCAGCCACGCCACCTTCGATACCAGCAGTCCGGCCGGTAAGCTCGGGGCGTGGGCCCAGGGGATGGCCGCGGCCGGCAAGCAGCTCGACTCCGCGCAAAAATCCGGCGACACCCAGGCGGCCGCCAACGCGGTGGGCCAGATGATGGCCAACGCGGTCTCCGGCGGCCAGCAGGTCGAGGCGCTGGCGCCGGACCGCCTCAAGTCCTTCCTGCCCGATACGCTCGGAGGACTTAAGCGCACCGAGGCCAGTGCGGAGAGAAACGGCGCCCTGGGCATGCAGGTCGCCACGGCCACCGCGCGCTACGGGGACGAGAGCCCGGGCGGCCGCTCGCTCAAGCTCGAAGTCACGGACATGGGCGGGGCCAAAGGCGTGCTGGCGGTGGCCAACACGCCCACCTCGAAGAGGATCGCCAGACCGATACCGGCTACGTCAAGACCTACCACCAGGGCAACAGCATGATCCACGAGCAGTGGGACAACACCAGCAAGGAAGGCGAATACAGCGCCGTGATCGCCGAACGGTTCATGGTCAAGGTCGAGGGAGCGGACCGAGCATCGATGTGCTCAAGAGCGCGCTGGGCGAGCGTCGACGTGGCGGGTCTTGCCGCGCTCAAGGACGAGGGCGTCAAGCCCAACTAAGCCTTATCGCTAGCGGTCGATTCGAGTCGACAGCACGATCGAGGATTCCGTCCGATCGACCCCGTCCAGGGATCCGATCTGATCCAACACCCGATCCATTTCCGCCACGGTATCCGTGAGCACGATCGCGATGGAATCGTGCTGGCCGGAGACGGAGTAGAGCTTGCGGACCTCGGGGAGCTTGCGCAGTGCGGCCTCGGCCCGCGATTGAAGTTTCGGCATCACCGTGATCAGTACGTGGGCCTGGATCTGCTCGCGTTCGGTGTCCGCGCCCATCCGGACCGTAAATCCGGTGATCACCCGCCGCGCCAGCAATCGCTCGATGCGGCTGTGGACGGTAGTGCGCGAAAGGCCCAGTCGCCGGCCCAAACGGGCGGTGGAGGCGCGGCCGTCCTCGCGGAGCAGCGCCAGAATCTCGCGATCCGTGGATCTATCGTCATAGTGACGAAATCGTACCGCTATATCGACGAAAAATGCTCGTCATAGTGGCGTTTTCGGGGCTGCTTTTCGATCAGGCACCCCTGATGATACGCGCCTGATTTTTAAGAGGTTCCTATGAAACGCATAGCCATTGTGGGTGCCGGCAAGATCGGCCAGATGATCGCGGACATGCTCGGCCACTGCGGCGATTACCAGGTCGCCGTGATCGACAAGTCCGCCGAGCAGCTCCAGCGGCTCAACGCGACCACGCCGGTGGAGTGCCTGGCGATCGACGTCAACGACCCGAATGCGGTGGCCGCGACGCTGCGCGGCCGTTTCGCGGTGCTGAGCGCCGCGCCCTTCCAGGTCACGGGCAAGATCGCCGAGGCCGCGGCCCTGGCCGGTGTGCACTACCTGGACCTCACCGAGGACGTGGCCAAGACGCGCCAGGTGCGGGCGCTCGCCGCGCACGCCAAGAGCGCGTTCATTCCGCAGTGCGGGCTGGCGCCGGGATTCATCACGATCGTCGGGCCATGATCTGGCCAAGAAGTTCGATGAACTGCAGGACGTGCGGCTGCGCGTCGGCGCGCTGCCGCAGTACCCCTCCAACGCGCTCAACTACAACCTGACCTGGAGCACCGACGGGGTCATCAACGAGTACTGCGAGCCGTGCGAGGAAATCGTCCAACGGCGAACTGGTCGCCGCCCCGGCACTCGAGGAGCGCGAGGAATTCTCGCTGGACGGCGTCACCTACGAAGCCTTCAACACCTCGGGCGGCGTCGGCACGCTGTGCGAGACGCTGCGCGGTCGGGTGCGCAATCTCAACTACCGCACCATCCGCTACCCGGGGCACGTGGCCATCATGAAGGCGCTGCTGCAGGACCTTGCGGCTGCCGCGATCGGCGCGATGTGCTCAAGGATATACTCGAGCACGCGCTGCCCACGACTCTGCAGGATGTGGTCATCGTGTTCGTCACCGTGACCGGCAAGAAGAAAGGCCAGCTGGTGCAGGAAACCTACGCCAACAAGATCTACGGTCAGCCGATCAACGGCATCGAACGCAGCGCCATCCAGGTGACCACGGCCGCCGGCATCTGCGGCGTGCTGGACCTGCTGGCCGAGCGGCGCCTGCCGCAGCAGGGCTTCGTGCGCCAGGAAGACGTGCCGTTGCACGAGTTCCTGGCCAATCGCTTCGGACGGATCTACGCGCCGCGTCAACGCCAGAGCATCGAGGCGCACGCTGCATGAATTTTAAGGACATCCTGCAGCGAAGCCGGCGTGCCGAGCGCCTCGAAATCCGCGAACGGCATCGAGAGCGCGCACCCCATCGACGGATCGCTTCTGACCTGGGTGGCGGTGGATGAGCCCTCCGCGATCGAGGCGAAGATTCAGTCCGCGGCACGCGCGCGTTTCGGGACTGGCGCGCCGTGCCCGCTCCCCGCGCGGGGCGAGCTGGTGCGGCGCTTCGCAGAACGCGTGCGGCGCGAGAAGAATGCGCTCGGGCGCCTGATCTCGCTCGAGTCGGGAAAGATCCTGACCGAGGGACTAGGGCGAAGTGCAGGAGGTCATCGACATCTGCGACTTCGCGGTGGGTTTGTCGCGCCAGCTGTACGGACTGACCATTGCCTCCGAACGGCCCGGCCATCACCTGGTCGAGCGCTGGCACCCGTTGGGGCCGGTCGGCGTGATCACCGCCTTTAATTTCCCGATGGCGGTGTGGGCCTGGAATGCGGCCCTGGCGCTGGTGTGCGGCAACACCGTCATCTGGAAGCCCTCGGAGAAGACACCGCTGTGCGCGCTCGCACTGCATCGGATCCTCACCGAAGTCATCGCCGAATTCCCCGACGCACCCGCGGGCATCACGCAGCTGGTGATGGGCCGGCGCGAAGCCGGCGAGCAGGTCGCCGACCACGCCTCAATCGCGCTGGTCAGCGCCACCGGCAGCACCGCCATGGGTCGCGCGCTCGGCCCGCGCGTGGCCGCGCGCTTTGGGCGCGCGCTCCTGGAACTGGGCGGCAACAACGCCGCCATCGTGACCCCGAGTGCGGATTTGGCCCTGAGCCTGCGCGCTATAGTCTTTGCCGCCGCGGGTACCGCCGGGCAGCGGTGCACGACGCTGCGTCGGCTGATCGTGCATCGCAGCCTGATTGCAAAGCTTGCGCCGATGCTGCGCAAGGCCTACGCCAGCTTACCGGTCGGGTCCCCGATCGAATCGGGCACGCTGGTCGGACCGCTGATCGATTCAGGGGCGTTCGAGCGCATGCAGGCCGCGCTCGACTCGGCGCGCCAGGCCGGCGCCACGGTGACCGGCGGTGAACGCGTCGCGGTGGCAGGAATGGAGGGCGGCTACTACGTGCGCCCGGCACTGGTTGAGTCCGCAAAGCCTTTCGAGAGCATGCGCGAGGAAACCTTCGCCCCGATCCTGTACGTGGTGCCCTACGACAGTTTTGAAGAGGCGCTCGCGCTGCAAAACGAAGTGCGCCAGGGACTGTCCTCGGCGATCTTCACCAACAGCATGCAGGAGGCAGAGACCTTCCTGTCGGCCACCGGGAGCGATTGCGGAATTGCCAACGTCAACACCGGCCCGAGCGGGGCGGAAATCGGCGGCGCCTTCGGCGGGGAGAAAGAAACCGGTGGCGGGCGCGAGTCGGGGAGCGATGCGTGGAAGACGTACATGCGCCGGCAGACCCAGACCGTCAATTATTCCAGCGCCATGCCGCTTGCGCAGGGCGTACAGTTCACGATCGACGGATGAGCCCGGCCGCTTCTCTTAAGGAACCTGCATGAACCCGCTTGATCTTTTCGACCTGCGCAGCGCGCTCACCGAGGACGAGCAACTCGTCCAGGACAGCGTGGCACGGCTGGTCGATACACGCGTGTTGCCCGTGATCCAGGAATGCTTCGAGCACCACCGCTTCCCGGCCGAGCTGGTGCCCGAGCTGGCGTCCCTGGGATTGCTCGGCGCGACCCTTGAGGGCTACGGCTGCGCGGGGTTGAGCGCCACGGCCGGAGGTCTGATCTGCCAGGAACTCGAGCGCGGTGATTCGGCGCTGCGCAGCTTCGTGTCCGTGCAGTCTTCGCTGGCGATGTTTCCGATCTGGGCATACGGGAGCGAAGCGCAAAAGCAGCAGTACCTGCCGCGCATGGCGCGCGGGGAGGCGATCGGGTGCTTTGGCCTGACCGAACCGCACGGCGGCTCGGATCCGGCCAACATGAAGACCCGCGCCCGCCGCAGTGGCGGGGACTGGCTGATCAGCGGATCGAAGATGTGGATCACCAACGCCACGATCGCGGACCTTTGCGTGTGCTGGGCCGATACCGATGAGGGGATCCGCGGCTTTATCATCGAAAAGGGCACGCCGGGTTTTACCGCGACCGAGATCGAGCATAAGTTCTCGCTCCGCGCTTCGGCCACCGGTGCGCTGTTCCTGGATGAGGTGCGCGTGCCCGAATCGCAGAGGCTCCCGGATGCCGCCGGTCTCAAGGGCCCCTTGAGCTGCCTGACGCAGGCTCGCTACGGCATCGCCTGGGGAGTCATTGGAGCGGCCCAGGCCTGCCTCGCCCAGGTGCTTGAGTACACCACCACGCGCGAGCTTTTCGGCCGCCCGCTCGCCAAGAATCAGGCCATCCAGGTCCGGCTCGCCGAAATGGCGCGCGGAATCACCACCGCCCAGATGCTGGCGCTCCAGCTCGGGCGGCTCAAGGAGCGCGGCACGCTCCAGCCGGTGCAAGTTTCGATGGCCAAGTGGCACAATTGCCGGATGGCCATTGATGTGGCCCGCGACTGCCGCGACATGCTGGGGGCTTCGGGGATCAGCGCCGAGTACGCGCCTATTCGCCACATGCTCAATCTTGAGAGCGTAATCACCTATGAGGGTACCGAAACCGTGCACCAGCTGGCTGTAGGACGCGAACTCACCGGTCACAGCGCGTTCTGATGGAAGCGCAGCTCAAGCCGCGCCGGCGACGCAGATGGCCCTACCTGGTGCTGATCTTGTTGCTGGGATTTGCGGCCTACACCTGCTTCGTGCTGCGCTGGTCGTATTCGGACGGCGAGCGTGTGGGAATCCTGCAAAAGCTCTCCCACAAGGGTTTCCTCTGCAAGACCTCCGAAGGTGAATTGGCCCTCTACGTGGTGGCCGGCATGTCCCCGCAGATCTGGAGCTTCACGGTCCGCGATGCCCAAGTCGCCAAAAGCCTGCAAAACATGCTCGGAGAGCGGATTCGGCTCCACTACACCGAGCACCTGGGAGTTCCGACCAGCTGTTTTGGCGATACGTCCTACTATGTGGACAGCGCCTCCGAGGTCGGCTCCCGTACCGCAGCCCCCGGCCCTCTGCAGCCGGCGGCTCCGGCGACCAGCCTCCCGCCGACGCAAAATTAGGCAATCGGCCCGAACCTTAGGCCGCCGGTGGCGGTCTATACCGGAGTTGCCAAGCGCTGCGCGCTTGCGTAGAACAAGTATTGCTCTTTGGGACCCACGGCCATCGGGCCGCGTCCACGAAGCCAAAGCTATGCTATGACTCCGGCCACCGAAAAAAACTCGCTTGCAGAGGGTGAATCCTCCTCACCGCTCGCCCCGCGCCTGGATTTGCTGCTGCAGCACGCCATCAGCAGCGAACAATTCGAAGCGGACATGGTGCGGGTCTGTCGCGCGGATCCGGAAGAGATCTGGAATCTGCTGGCGCTCCTGGACCAGTACCATCGTCTGGAAGTCCTGCCCACCGACTTGTTCCGTGCCCTGAAGGCCTCGGCCGATCGGTTCGGTCTGGTCCGCCGCGAACCTTACATCCCCAATCTGCCCAGGACGCGCGCGCCCTCGCCGCCCCTGCGCGAAAACGCGCCGTTGAGGCCCGCGGCCATGCCGGCGCCGGCCCCGCTGGCCGGAGAGCCCACGATTTCGGAATTCGAACCACCACCGGCGCCGACCGTATCGCAGCCGATCTTTGCACCCAGCCCGGACCCAGACTCCACGATGCCCCCATCGGCCGCGTCGCCCGCGCCACCCGCCGCCGCCCGCCCCGCCCGCGCCGCCGCGCGCCCGCGGCGCACGCAGTGCTCCCCGAACCAACGGCCACCCGCACGCTCCAGGTGGGCGGTACCGTCCTTGGACGCTACCGACTCGAGGCGGAACTGGAAGGGGACGATCGCGGCCGGAATTTCCAGGCGTTGGACCAGCAGCACGCGGGCCAACCCCCGGCGGTGTGTCAGGTCGCCCTGCACTGCATGGAGCCTGACACCGCGAATTTCGAAACCACGCTTGCCGAGCGCCGCGCGGAATTCCAGCTGGCTCAGCCCCTGTCACATCCCAACGTGCTGGGCGTGCGCGAGCTCGACCAGGACGGCGTTTACATTTACCTGACGATGAACCTGATGCGCGGTGAAACGCTCGCCGCGCTGCTCGAGCGTCGCTCCGGAAAAGCCCTGGCCCGCTCGGCGGCCTTTGCCATCATCCGCGACATCGGCGCCGCGCTCAGCTACACCCACGATCATGGCGTTGTGCACGGCAATCTGCAGCCGGGCGCCATCCTGATCTCACCGGCCGGTGAACTGCGGATCCGCGGCTTCGGTACGCAGCGCGCCCTCTCTCCCTACGCAAGCTGCGAGCAGCTCGAGGGCCGTCCCGCCGATCGGCGCGATGACCTGTACGCCCTCGCCTGCATCAGTTACGAGCTGCTCCACGGCTCACATCCCTTTGACCGGCAGAATGCGTCCACGGCGCGGGGCCGAGGCATGACACCGGCGCGCCCGATCCAACTGAGCGGTGCGCAGTGGCGCGCGCTTCGCCAAGGCTTGGCCTGGCGGCGTGAAGGGCGCAACCTGAGTGTCGCTCGCTGGATCGGGCG
The DNA here is from genome assembly GCA_963717335.1 of uncultured Gammaproteobacteria bacterium. Classification (GTDB taxonomy): domain Bacteria; phylum Pseudomonadota; class Gammaproteobacteria; order Steroidobacterales; family Steroidobacteraceae; genus FEN-1191. The sequence goes on from CAVQVZ010000001.1 coordinate 387,229, forward strand.
GATGCACGTGGGCAGCACCAGCAAACGATTGCCGATGCTGGTGGACCTGATGGCCATGCCGCCACCCAGACGCTCGTTTTGGCGGCCAGTCCTGCTGCTCGGATGCCTCGCGGCCCTCGCAGCCTTTGCCTTATCGGTGTACCGCTCGCCCGAACAAATCGATTTCGGCGCCCAGTGGGATCGGCTGCGCGCCGCCGTCACGGCGCGCGTGCACCCGACGGACCTGGTCAGCGCGGCGCCCGCGCCTTCCGCAACAGCGACTGGGGGGATGCCGGCGGCGCCGGAGACCACTCCAGAAGTCCAGGACACATCACCTCCAGCGCCGCCGGCGCAGCCTCCTGACACTGCGGCTGCATCGGCATCGGACACTCCACCGGCCGCGGCCTCGGCCACCGAAGCACCGGCGAGCGCCCCGCCGGCATCGACGGGCACGCCCACAGTTCCGCCCGCCCCCGCGCCCTCGCCCGTCGCTTCCCCGCCTCCGCCGGTGGCTGCGGCCGATTCGCCCGCGTCCGCACCAAGCTCCACACCGCCCGCACCGTCGCCAAAAGCGGCGCGTACACCTCCGGCCAATGCGGCCAGCGAGCTCAGTGCGCCGGCGCCGGCTCAATCCGATGTGGCGCGCATTCCGGAAGCCGCGCCGGCGGCCGCGGCACGAATCGAGTTGGCGGCCGACAACTACGTGGTGCAGCCGGGTGATTCGGCCGCGCACATCCTCGTTCGCCGCACCGGCGCCACGCGCGCTGAAGCCCGCTTTGTGTGGTGGACGGAAAGCGCCACCGCATCGGCCGATCAGGATTTTGTGTCCTGGGGCCATCGCACCCAGCGCATCGCTCCGGGTCAGAGCAACGTCACCTTACTGGTCCCGATCATCAAGGATCCGTCGCGCAGCACGCCGCGAAAGTTTTACGTACACATCGCCGAGGACCCGGGCAGCGCCAAGCTCGGGGCCATCACCCGCGCCACGGTGCAGTTGCACGGTCCGGGTTAGTCGGCTCCCGCCTCGCACCCCGGAGGGATGCGCACATCAGGTAGAGTATTGCGCCGTGCCTCGGCGCACGGCCTTCGTCAACGAATCACAGGAGCGAGAAGATGACCAAAGGAATGGATCGCAAGAAAGAAGCCAAGAAAAAACCGGCCCTCACTCTGATGCAGAAGCGGGCGGCCAAGGCCGAAAAGAAAAAGCAGAAGTAATCGAGCCTCGACGGCCCGGCAGGCCCGGGCCGCGCGCAACAATCCAGTAGCTTTGGGCGAGCGCGCAGCGGGCGCTTCCCATCTCGCCCCGCCACGGTCTGCGCCTTAAAAATAATGACGCCATTTGGCGACTCCGCCTGAGGCGGCGCTCGCGCGCGGATTACATCCGGGTAATCCCTGTCAGCGGCCCACGTAGTGCGACGTTGTTAACACCAGTAGTCCACGGATTTGGGCTGAAATCAGCCCATCAGCTTCGCATCACGCAAAGGAGTCGTTATGTCCAAGTCCTCAATGTTCATCCGCCATACCCTTACCGCGCTGGTGGTGACCGCCGGGCTGACCGGTGTGGCCATGGCCGACACCGAATGGGAGCGGCACCATCCGCGGCGCGATGAGGTGAACGATCGGCTGATCAACCAAGACAAGCGCATTCACAAGGAAGTGAAGGAAGGGGACCTCACCAAAGCGCAGGCCGCCGCGCTCCATAAGGATGATCGCAAGATTCGCCAGGAAGAGCGCGACATGGCGCAGATGGACCATGGCCATATCACCAAGCTCGACCAGAAGGCGCTCAACAAGCAGGAAAACGTCATCAGCAAGGAGATCGGCAAGTAGCCGGTCCGGCTTAAGACAGTCGCGAGGGCACCGGGACACGCGTTCCCGGTGCCCCTCGCAGTTCCAGGCTTCAATCAGCGGGGCGTTAGAATCTCATCGAGACGTGCCGGCGCCGAAGAATCGCGCTCCAGGTGCGGAAAACGCAGTCCCCCGTGATAATCGATGTTGGCGACCAGGTAGCGGTCCCCGCGCTTGAGGATCAGCTCGATCGGGGCGCCGGGGTTCTTCGCCGCCGTAATCGCATCCTTGAGTAGGTCCGCATCGTAGGCCGCGCCGTTGATGGCCAGGATCTGCATGCCTTCGGTGATGTTGGCCTTAAAGGCCGGGCCGTCCCAGACCACTTCAGAGATCGTCCCGGGTGTGTCCTTGTCCTTGAGCGCGATGCCGATGGAGTAGAGCAGGTCCGTGCGCTTGCTCTGCCCTTCGCTGGCACTCTGATAATCGCTGGGCGTTTCGGTGTAGACCAGCTTATAGCCGCCACGCTTAAGACCATCGAGCGGCGCCGGCTTGCCGATCGCATCGAGCCGCTCGCGCAGGAAGGCCGACCAGTCGTAGGGCTCCACGGTATTGAGCGCCTTTACGACATCCGCGAACGTGTAGGTGAGGGTTGTGAGGCTCCCGTCATTGACGCCGAAGAACAGGCGCGCAAAATCATCGAGCGAGCGCTTGCCCTGCGAGCGCTCGCGAATCAGCGTATCGGCGTCCAGCCAGATCAGCGAAGCCTCGCTGTAGTAATCCTCGAAGCGTTGCCAGTTGCTCCACCCGAGCGCGTGCCGGCCCGGATCGATGACCGGATCGTTGGTCGTTTCCTGCAAAGAGCGCCAGTGCCGCCCGCTCTGGGTTTCGTAGTACGCGGCGGTCAGTGCGATGTCATCGAGGCTCTGCTGCTTGGTGCGCAGGCCCGAACGAGCCGCCAGCACGGTGCCCCAGTACTGCGTCTGCCCTTCATACACCCACAGCAGGCTGCTTTGCATCGGCACGTTGTAGTTGGGAACCCAAAGATCAGCGGGCCGGCGGAACTTGCCGTTCCAGGAATGCGTGTACTCGTGCGCCAGCAGGTCGCGCTCATAGGCGGTCTTGTCCCAGTCCGTGAAGGTCTCCGGGTCGGTACCGTTTTCGCTCGACTGCTGGTGCTCGAGCCCTTCCTGATAGACCTGATCGCTGAGCGAATACAAGAAGTCGTAATGCGCGTAATGACGCGAGCCGAAGAGCTTATAGGCCTGGCTCACCAGCGCGCGGTGCGCCTCGAGCTGCTCGGGCTTGACCTCCAGGGATTCGGGGTGATCGGCGAACAGGTCCAGATAGACCGGCGCGGGACTTCCCGGGTCCAGCTCGAGGCGTTTGGCGTAGCGACCCGCGTACAACGGGCTGTCAATCAATGTCTCAAGCCCCACGCGTTTGTAGGTGGTCTGTGCGCCGCTGGTGGATGCCGTTTCCAGGGCGGTGGCCGACTGCCAGCCGGCCGGTAGCTTCAAGGTGGTCACGACCGGGATCTGCCGCGTAAAGTAACCGGCCGGGTACAGCACGACATCGCTCCAGGGTATGAACAGCAGATCGCGGGAGATCTCGATCTCTCCGGCCTCATCGTTGGGCGGTGACAGGTACTGAAACTCGAGCTCGATCGATCTTGCGCCCGCAGGCGCGTGCACCCGAAACGCGTAGACGTCCACAGGATCGCGGGTCCAGGGGACATTCGAGCCCTGCGCCGTCACCCGAAGTCCCGCGATGCGGTCGATCGGCCCGTCGGGCGCGTGAGTGCCGGGAAGCCATTTGGGATACAGCAGCACGGTTTCCCCGGCAATACCGGTGATGGTTTCGTGCACGCGGACAATGCGCCGGATGACATCGCTGGCATCCACGTTCAGCTGGATCTCGCCCGGGTACGCCCGGTCGACCGGCGCGGCTATCGCTACGATCGGCGCCGCGGCTCGCGGGCCGGGACTCTCGGCCGCAGAGCCGACGGAGGCACAAAGCGCGCACAGCAGCGCCATGGCGAGGACTGGTCTCATGGAATACCTTTCGGCGCGGAACGCCGTATTGATGGTCGAGCGCCCATTTTAAGTCAGTTTGGCGACCGCCAGCATCGAGTGGAAGTGCGGGTCGCCCTGAAGGTTGCGGAGCAGCGGGTCCACCTTGATGTTGGTGTAGCCCGCGTCCTTCTGGACATGGGCGCGCTCGAGCCAGAACGTCGCGCGCAATTTGTCACCGCGACGGGCGTAGATCTGCGCGACCTGGTAGGCGGCAGTGGTCCCGAATTTGGAAATCAGCTTGTCGAGCTGCTGCTGGGAGTCACTTAAGTGCCCCAGGTCGTACTGCGCGAGCGCCGCTCCGGTCAGCCGGAAGGCCTCGCCCACGGAACGTTGCGAGATCTCAAGGGACTTGGCCGGTTGCCCTTCCACCAGATAGCACTGCGCCAGGATGTTGGGGGCATAGGTCTGTTGCGGACTGATCTCGAGCGAGCGTTCCAGGGCCGCGTGAGCCGCGTTGAAGTCACCGCGAAAATAATACGCCCTTCCTAAGAAAGCCCAGCTGCGGGCGTTGAGCGGATCGCTCTGGATGGTCTGGCGCAGTACCGCGATCGCCTCCGGGAGTTTTCCGGTGGGGGTCAGGAAGCCGGCTCCGTAGTAGAGCAGCACCTCCGTGTTCTCGGGCTCCAGGACCATGGCGCGCTGATAGTCCGCACGGGCGCCCTCGAAATCCAGGTCATTGACCAGCCGCAGCGTGGCCCGCGTCAGGTAGCCGTAGGCCAGATCCGGCTGTAGCGCGACGGCCTTGTCGGCCGCGGCCCGCGCTTCCTTGCGGTCGGTTAGCGTGCGCTGCAACGCCGCCTCGCTGTCGGAGACCCAGAACATGGCATCGGCCAATCCCGCCCAGGCCGCCGCGTAACCCGGATCCAGTGCGATGGATTTTCGAAACACCTGTGCCGCGTGCTTCGAATCATCGGCATTGTTGTGCGATAAGAGCTGGCGGCCGAGCAGGTACTGCTCGTACGCGGCGGTATTGGTGCTGCGCCGGGCGCTCAGCGCCGCCGGGATGGGCAGGAGCTTGGCTTTGAGCGCTTCGACCACGGCAGCGGCGATCTCGTCCTGGACCTTGAAGACATCTTTTACATCACGGTCGTAGGTATGGGCCCATAAATGAAAGCCGTTATCCGCACGAATCAGTTCCGCGGTCACGCGCAGGGTGGTGCCGGCCTTGCGCACGCTCCCTTCGAGCACGTGAGTCACACCCAGTGCGCGGGCGATCTGCGGGATTGTGGCCTGCTTGCCTTTGAAATAGAACGAGGAGGTGCGTGCCGGCACTTTAAGGTCCGGCACCTGTGCGAGCTGGTCGAGCAGCTCTTCGGTCAGCCCGTCGGAGAAGTATTCCTGGTCCTTCTTCTCGCTCAGGTCCAGGAAGGGCAGCACGGCGATCGACTTGTCGGGCCCAGGGCTCGCCGGCGGCGCGGGCGGTGCCGGCGCCTCGACGGCGTGGCGCGACAGAACGAACCGATTCAAGGTGACATAGCCCAGGCCGATCGTCACCACGGCGGCGACCAGCAGGAGCGAAAGTCGGGCGCGCCTCGAGGCCGCGGCATCAGGCGTGCTTTCCTCAAGGGAGCGTGCGCGCCGCTCGCGCACCAGGGACGCCGCCGCCGCGTACGGATCGGCGGCCTCGGACGCGCCCGAAGGCTCGGCCCCCAGGAGCCGTGCGACCCGCTGCACAAAGGCGGGTGACGTTTCACCCCCGGAAGCGGTGTCCACTGCAGTTCGCGAAACCGGTCAGGCACCCGAAGGTCGTTGTCCCGGGTCTGATCGATCACCACGGGCACAAGAAAGGGCTTGTCCGGGGCGATCAGGTGCGAGCGGTCGACCGCCAGCTTCCACTCCAGCCGGAAATAGCCCTCGGCTCGGGCGTGCGAGTTGCTCGATATGATCGGAATGAACAGCGCGCAGGATTTGATCTGGCGCCGGATCATCGCGTCCCAGGCATCGCCGCCGCGCAGTTCGCTCTGGTCGAACCAGACCTCGATCCCGGAGGCGCGCAGCGCCTCGCAGATGCGCTGGGCCGCCGCGGCATCCTCGGACGCGTAGCTCAGAAACACGGCGCCGCTGGACTCAGTCAAAGGGATTCGCTCGGACGGATCATTCCGTCCATCATATAGGAAGGCACGGATCGGGCCTCATTTGCGCCCATCGGCGACAGGGACTTGAAAAAACTTAGAATCGTATGGACAGGCAGCTCAAGCCACCGTCCATCTTCTGGAATTCAGAAACCTCAAGGGTCCGCACCGAATATCCGAGCGCGTCTAGTTGCCCCGCCAGTCGTGGAAAGCCCGAGGCCACAAGGACCGTGTCGTTGACGCGCACGCAGTTGGCGGCATAAGCCTCGACTGGATCGACCACGATCGTTTCATAGCCTTGCGGTAGATCAAGACTCGCCGCATCGGCCGATACCGTAAAGCGGTGCTCTCCGAGGTAAGCAATCCCCGACTTCAGGTGGAGCAGCGTTGGATGATTCCGGATGTCGATCAGCGAGGCGCTGTAGCCATGGCGGGCCAGAATGTCGGCCAGCTGTTTGGCGCCCGCCTCGTTGGTGCGCTGGGAAATACCGATCAGGAAATGCTCCTCGACCTGACAGACATCGCCCCCATCGAGCGTGCCCGGAGGGGAAATCGAGGCCAAATCCGGCCGGAGCCGCGCCAGCGTGGAGGCGACCTCGCCGACCTCTCCGGCACGGCTCGGCGCTCCCGGCCGCGTCGCGACCGCCACGCGCGCGGCCACCACGGCCGTATCCTCGACGAAGGTTCCGTCCGGGTAGCGCTCGTCGGCGTCCAGCACGGTCAGTTCCAGCCCGCAGCCTCGAAGCGCATCGCAGTACGCGGCGTGCTGCTGCAGAGTAAACGCCCGGTCAGGCGGACCCTGCGCAGCCGAGGTGGTCAGGCCGCTCGCATAGCTGCGGCCCGGGACGCGCACGATGGCTCTGGCAAACTGCGGCAGTTATTTCTCCGGCATGCCCGAGGAATGGTGGCTGGTGATCAGCCACTGGCTGCCGTCCCAGTGATAGGTGTAGGTGTAACGCGCATGCACCACATCGCCAGTTTTGGCGAAGGTGAAGGTGTACAGGCCCGCATCGACGGCCGAATTGCAGCCCAGTTCGATGTGGCGCATGTCGATCTTTCCGGAGGGCTTGTTCTGCAGAAAATGCTCGAAGTAGTCGTCCTTTTCCGCCGCCGTCAGTCGCGGCTTGTTCGATACCGTGGGCAGCAGGATGGAATTCTCGGCGTAGTTTGCGACCACCTTGTGCGGATCGCCGGTCTGGAGCGATTGATTCCAGCGGTCAAACAGCGCGGCGATCTCCTCGGAGGAAGTCGATTTGCAACTCTCGGTCCGGGCCGCATCGGCTTTGGGCACGGATGGCTGCGTGGTGCAACCCACAGCGACGCTGGCCAGAAGTATTGCTGCTATGACTTTCACGATGGCACCCCCGATGATGTTTGGATGTTCCGGCTGTTTTTCGATTGGGCCCGGCTTACGAATAGCATAGCAGGCCCGCACTCGCCCACGACAGCGCCTTAGCGGCGCCACACGGTGGCCAGCCAGGGTTGCTCCTGGCAGGGAAGTCCGCTGGGCCGGTAGTAATACTCAAGCTCCGCAAAACCTGCCTCGGTCAGGAACGCACGCCAGGCCGGAAGGTCGTGGAACGAACCATAACGGCCGCTGCGCCAGCTCTCCTCGTTCTGGCCGCGCGGGTTGGAGCTGAACAGCACCCCGCCGGGCTTGAGCGTGGCGCGCAGTTGCCCGAGGACCCGCGCCAATTCCTGGGCCGGCACGTGGAACAGCGAAGCGTTCGCAAACACGCCGTCGAAATACGCGCTCGGCAAATCGAGCCTGAGGAAATCCTGCTCCCACACCTCGCAACCCGAATCATCGCGCGCCATCTTCGCAAACGCCGCCGCCCCTTCCAGCCCGATCGCCCTGTGTCCGAGGCGCACAAAACTTTGCAGGTCACGGCCCGGACCACAGCCGAAATCAAGAATCGTATAGGGGGCCGGCGCGCGAATGTGCCTGAGCAGCGCGTCGATGTTCTGGCTAACGTCGTGATCGCGCGTCCCCGCGCGGAACGCCTCGGCATTTTGTTCGTAATGGGCGAGCGTGCCCGCGCTGATCTGCTCCAGTTGGTCCTCTTGCAGTCTCATGCCCGACATTTTTCGTCCCGATCCCATTCCGTGACTATGGGGCGTAGCCCGCCCCGCGCAGCACCTTGCCCGGGAGCTTTCCGGTCATCTTTCCCTTGTCGATCACCGCCGCGCCATTGACGAGCACGTATTCCATCCCCTGCGAGAGCTGATTGGGATTATCGAAGGTGGCCAGGTCCCGGATGGTGGCCGGATCGAACACCACCACATCAGCCCACATGCCTCGCTTGAGGACACCGCGCTCGGTCAGGCGCATGCGCTGGGCCGGCAGCGCGCTCATCTTTCGGATGGCATCCTCCAGCGTAAGCACTTTTTCCTCGCGAACGTACTTGGCGAGGATCCGCGGGAAGGTGCCGTAGGCGCGCGGGTGGGGATGCTCTTCACCGAGGAGCCCCTCGGGCGACGTGCCCTGCGAGTCGTTGTCTATGGAGACCCAGGGCTGCTGCAGCGCCAGCACCACGTCCGGTTCAGACATGCCGAACACGGCGTTCTGCGTAAAGGCGCCGTCGGCGATCAGCAGATCGAACAGGGCATCCTTGGGATCCTTGTTCATCGCCTTGGCGATTTCATCGAGCCTCTTGCCCTGGTACTGGCGCAGCTCCGGGTTCTGCACCACCCCGACCATGATCGCCTCGGGACCGGGCACTTCCAGCCATTCGTTGTCCCAGACCCTGGAGGGATCGGACATTTCTTTCTTGATGCGCTCCCGGGTGGCCGGATCCTTGAGCCGCTCGATCAGCTTGGCATTGCCCCCATCGCTCACCCATGGGGGAAGGAAGGCCGTCATGTCGTTGAACCAAGCCGTATAGGCGTAGGTGTTGGCCGAGATATCCAGGCCCTGCGCCCGCGCGGCATTGACCTTGGCCACCACCTCGGACATGCGGCCCCAGGCATGGCGATCGCCGACCTTGATGTGCCAGATCTCCACCGGAATGCGCGCCTCGCGGCCGATGCGTACCGCCTCATCGATCGCCGTCAGTACCTCGATACCCTCGTTGCGCATGTGGGTGGCGTAGATGCCGCCGTACTTGGCCGCCTCGCTCGCCAGTGCGATCAGCTCCTCGGTGTGCGCATACGGGGCCGGCGGATATTCCAAAGCGCTGGACACGCCCACGGCTCCATCGCGCATCGCATCGCGAACCAGCGACTGCATTTGCTGCAGCTGCGCGGGACTTGGCTGTCGATCTTCGTACCCGAGCACCATTTCCCGCACCTGCGTGGCGCCCACGTAGCTTGCCAGGTTGATGCCCAGTCCCTGCTTCTCGAGGCGGGCGAAGTACTGCCCGAGGGTCTGCCAGTCGACCTTGAGCCGGTACTTGCGGTACTGGAGCGCACGCGCCTCATTAATAGTGTCGTTGAGCGGCGCGACCGACTGGCCCTCACCGGTGATCTCGGTGGTGATCCCCTGGAAAATCTTCGAAGGCAGGCGCGGATCGACCAGTATCGTGTACTCGGACTGACCCAGCATGTCGATAAAGCCTGGGGCGACGACCATTCCCTTCGCATCGATGGTTTGTGTCCTGGCCTCCCCGCTCAGTGCACCGATGGCCGCAATCCGCCCATCCCGTATGCCTACATCCCCGGAATACCAGGGCGATCCGGTGCCATCGATAATGCGCCCGTTAGTGATGACCACATCGAACGGGCCGCGCCCCGGTGGCACGAGCGGCCGGCGAGGAAACCACCAGCGCGCTGCACAGGATCAGCAAACCAAGCAATGGCCGGAATCTCATCTGCTCCCCCTTTAGAATTGTTAATACTCCTGACGCTGGCAATAATCTCACGAACAAGGGAGGTGCACGATCGTAACTATCCAATATCGCCGAGACAGGAAAGCCGCCGGCGATCTGGATACAGTGCATGCGTAGCGTCGTTAACAGCCCGCCCGGGCCATAGGCGATGGTCCATGTCCGCACCGCAAAGAGCCGTGTTCCTCAGCTACGCCTCGCAGGATGTCCGAGGCGACGCGGCGCCTGTGCGAAGCTCTGCGCGCCGCCGGGAGATCGAGGTGTGGTTCGACCAGAGCGAGCTGCGCGGCGGCGATGTCTGGGACCACAAGATCCGCCAGCAGATCCACGACTGCACCCTGTTCATCCCGATGATCTCCGCGCATACGGACGAGCGCAGCGAAGGATACGGATCATTTGTCATTTTCGCTGACGTACCTGACCTCCATCGTGGGACGCAACGGGCATAAGCTCGACCATGGGGTCGCCTTCAGATACGACTACCGGTTCGGTAACCACTAGAGCACGCGCTGCGGGAATCAGCGCCGCGCCGGGTGCCAGGCGCTGAATCCCGAATTCCAGAACACGAAGGCGGCCACGTCGGCGGCCATTTCATCGTCCTGCGTCTTGGTCGAGCCGATGCCGTGCCCCGCATCCTCCACCACGCGCAGCAGGACCGGCGCCTTGCTGCCTGAGGCCTGGAGCCGAGCGGCGAGTTTCGCCGGCTCCCAGGGATCGACCCTCGGATCGTTCAGGCCGGTGCCAATCAGGATCGGCGGATACTGGACGCCATCGCGCACGCCCAAGTAGCTGTCCATCGCCAGCAGGTTTTTGTAGCCCTGCTCATTCTTATAGGTGCCAAACTCCGGGATATTCGCCGGCCCGTTGGCCTCCACTTCCGCGCGCAGCGTATTGGCGGCCGGCACCTGATCGATCACGCCCGCAAACAGGTCGGGCCGTTCTTCCATGGCCCGGCCGACGGTGATTCCGCCGGCCGAGCCACCGCGGATGAATAGCGTGTGGCGGGTAGCGATGCCGCGGGCGATCAGATTTTCCGCGCACGCGATCAGATCGCGCCAGGTGTTCGGTTTCTTGTCGTCTTTGCCCGCCAGGCGCCAGCTCTCACCCAGCTCCCCGCCCCCGCGCACGTGGCAATAGGCGGTCGAAGCACCCATGGCCATGAACGGAATCCAAAGCGGCCTGAAGTTCGGAAGCGTGGAGATGCCGTAAGAGCCGTAGGCGTAAAGAAGCACCGGTGCACTTCCCTTGGCTCCCTTGGGACGAATCAGCGTCAGCGGAACGCTCACGCCATCGCGCGCCCGTGCCGTGAGATTCCTGACCACGAATCGGCTCGCATCGTAGTGCGGAGACACGGTGAGCTTCTGGTCGACAAAGCGTTGGCTGTCCGGCTCGTACCGGAACGCCGTCGGCGCGCGCACGTAGCTCTCCAGAAGGAGCGTCACACCGGGGGCGCGCGGATCAGCAAATATCTCGCCGATGGCGCCCTGGAAAGGCAACGCTATTTCGAGGGGCGCGCCCCCGGCGAGCGGCACCCGCAGCAGCTTTGAGTAGCTGCCGACGCGCGTGCCCACGTACAACCCGTCGGCGGCGGCGTGGATGGACTCGATCACCCGATCCGGGTCGGCCGGTAAGAGCACCCTGGCCTGCGGAAGGGCTTGTCCCGACTGCAGGGCAAGCACCTGAAAGGTGGGTGCATTCTGGTGCGAGAGCAGGAACAGCTTATCGCCGCTCATCTCCAGGTTGGTCACGCCATCCTCATAGCCGGTCAGCCGCCGCCATGGCGCGCTGGCATCCGAGGCACGCTCCGCGGAAACGAGCCAGATCTGCAATTCGTTCTGCACGCCGTTGTTGATGATGGCCGCCGCCTCCCGGCCGCCCGGCCAGAGGGCCACCTGGGGCGATTGCTCGGGCGCCACCTTGGGCCCGTGATCGGACGCACCGCCGTACACCGCTACCGGCTCATCCTTCAGATTCCAGACCACCGCCGTGCTGTTCAGGAACCGCGCGGCCCGGTCCTGCGTTTCGGCAAGTCGGTTGAAGTAAAGGAGCGACCCGTCATCCGCCCAGTTCGGGCCGCCGAAATGGGCGCGACTTACCGGTCCCGCCACTGGCCGACCGGTAACGACGTCGTACACGGAAAGCGAGGCATCTTCGGAGCCTCCTTCCGAAGTACCCACGGCCACCAGGCGTCCATCGGGTGAGGCGGCGTAATAGTTGATGGCATAGGGGATGCCGCCGTGTGCAAGGCTCAGGGCGGCCACATCCACAAGCTTGGCCAACGCGCCGTCCGCACTGCGCACCATCAGGTCGTAGCTGTCCGAACCCGGAGCGCGATTGAGGTAGAAGGTGCGCCCACCGTAGGCCTGCACGGAGTTCACCAGGCCGAATGCGGCGGTAAAGGCGGAGATCTTCTGCAGCAGCGCTTGTCGCGGTCCGATCGAATCCAGCACCGCACGGGTATAGGCGCCCTGTGCTTTCATCCACGCTACCGTCGGCGCATCCAGGGACTCCATCCATCGATACGGATCGACAATCTTGGTACCGAAGTAATCATCCGTCACCGGGTGCATCGGCGCGGGCGGCGGAGGGGCGAGCGCGGGCTGTGCACCTGAAACCGGGTTGAGCGCTCCGGCAGCGACCCCCACGACTGCGATCCAACCCGCGCGCCAAACCGGCGCCTTGCTTGCAAACATTTCCTGGGCCCGCCGAGGTCGGTCGATTTGCCAGTCTAGTCCAAAGGCCGGCGCTCGATATTCAATAGCCCGCCTCGGTGCAACACCGGGCCAGCTGCTGTGGATCGCGGCCGCCGCGCGCGCAGCGTATCCCGACCCGGTCCGCTCGCCAGTCCGCCCATGACGGGTCGCCGTGATTGAAGATGTCGCTGAACTCCTTTCCGATTCCCGCCAGATCCGCTTCGAACACGCTGCAGCGCTGCGCGATGCGGCCGGCCGTCAGGCAATGCGCGCGCTTGTCATAGTTCTGCGGCGGGACCGAATCGCGCACGGCCAGCATGCAACTGTAGCTCGACTCGGCAGGACGATCTGGAGGCGTCGCGCAGCCGCCCAGCGTGAACGGAACTAGGGCAAAAGCGACCAATGTGACATAACCTTGCGACGTGCCCGCCCCAGCGCTTCCTCCGGAATTGGGACTTCGGTCACAACGCATTTTTCATCACATTTCGGCGCGCGACCGCCCACATAAAAATACTGTTCATAAAGTTATATTAAACAACGGCTTGGAATTGGGCACCGGGTAGATGAATTTAAAGCGCTGCACGGGGTCCTACTTATTGTCTTACTGATTTGGTGCGGCGCATCTACCTAAAATAGCCGCTTCTTAGAGGATCGAATCCATGCCCTACCCCCTGCGCAACCTACTCACCGTCCTGACCGCCCTCGGATTTTCCGCGGGCCCCTCGATCGCGGCAGCACAGATTGCATTCACCGACGTCACCGACAGCTCGGGCGCCGGCCATTTCAGTGAAAGCTACGGCGCTTCCTGGGGCGATCTGGACGGCGACGGCTACCCGGATCTGTTTACCAGCAATCATCGCACCAAGCCGAGCCTTTTCCTGAACATGGGCAATGGCCACTTCGTGGATGTCGGCGCGCAGACGCTGGACTGGCAAAACCGCCAGCACGCCGACACCCACGGCGGTTCCTGGGCCGACTACAACAACGACGGCCAGCAGGACCTGATGGTGAGCACCGGCACCGGGAATCTGAGCCAGTTCCTCGTCAACCAGAATCAGCGGCTGGTCGATCTGACCGTGCCCCTGGGTCTGGGCGAGACCAATCTCGGCGGACGATTGCCGGTCTGGTTCGACTACGACAAGGATCATCTGCCCGATGTGATCGTCACCCAGTACGGCGGAGTGGCCAAGCTGTTCCACCAGAACCCGAACGGGACATTCACCGATACCACCACCACGGTCAAGGTCCTGTGCAAGCGCTTTCACTATGGGCAATTGCTCGATGCCAACAACGACGGGCAGCTGGATTTTGTCTGCCCCGATGAACCGAATTTCCCGCAGAAGATCTACGACTTCTCGAAAATGCCCTGGAAGAAGATTTTTGACAGCGCCACCCCGGCGCCTTTCTTTCCGCTGGTGCAAAGCGTCGCCGACTCGGTGATCGCGGACTTTAACAACGACGGGCGCATGGACGTGTTCGTGCTGGGCGGGGTGCAACTGCGCCCCTCCTCGGTCGTGCAGGGCGGAACCAATAATTTCGAGGCCATGCTGGCCGGCGGCAGCAAGGGCGCGAAGTTCGTTACCACGGGCGCGGTGACCTTCAAGATGGACTGGAACAAGGCCGAAGAGAGCGGCGGTACGGACATCACCAAGATCCTGATCGGCGCGGGCGGCAAGCACCCCACCACGACGACCTTCACCCTGGACCCTGCCGATCCCACCGTGGCCGGCATGCCCCCGTCCCCTGATGCCAACTCGCTTCCGGTGCTGGAAATCGGCTACAACACGAGCAGCCATCAGTGGACGATGACCGTCGTGACCAAGCTCGATGTGAATGGCGCGGCGATATTCAGCCAGGGCTATTTCGAGGTCAGTTCCACATCCCCGATCACCGGTCTCCAGGCCACAGGTCTTTGGTCGGGCGATCTGGCCGCACGGCCGACGCTGCTGATGAACAACCCCGGTGGCTTTACGGATACCACCGTCGCGGCGCACCTCGATGCGCCGGTCCAGTGTGTCAGCGTGACCGCGGGAGATTTCGACAACGACATGTTCGTCGATCTGTACCTGGCCTGCCGCACGGGCGCGAGCAACATTGCCAACATCCTCTACCACAACAACCACGATGGGACCTTTACGGCCGTGTCTGATGCGGGCGGCGCGGCAGGTCCAATTGGCCTGGCCATTGCCGATAACGCGGGCACCGCCGATTCGGTGGTCAGTGCCGATTACGACGTGGACGGGTTCCTGGACCTGTACGTCACCAACGGCTTCAACCTTCGGCCCCTGTACATCGGCGGCCCGAACAAGCTCTATCACAACAACGGAAATACCAACCACTGGATCGAGCTTGATCTGGTCGGCGTCAATTCGGACCGCGATGCCACCGGCGCTCGCATCAGGGCGACCGCCAACGGCGTGATGCAGTATCGGGTCCAGAACGGCGCCTACCATCGCTGGTCGCAGGACGCGCGCCGTTCGCACTTCGGCCTCGCGGGGGCCACCTCCGTGGATCTTGAGGTCAGCTGGCCGAGCGGGGCCGTGGAAGATTATCCGAACGTCGCCGCCGACCAGCTCTACCGGATCACCGAGGGCACGGGCATCGCCCCGGTGGCCTTAGGTCTCGCGCCGGCCTACCAGTGCGGACCCCCGCCGCTCAATGGGGCCACCGATTCGGGCGTGTTCATCTGGAGAGACTGTCCCTCGGGCCAGTGGAGAATGAAGACGGCTGCGGCCGGTGGAACGGTCACCTATAACGGCACGCTGACTTCGAGCGCGGCGTATACCAGCGTTGCGGGAGTGGGCCTGAACTCGAGCGATTCGCTCGATTACACGAGCAACCCCAATCAGATCGTGTTTTCGTTCAAGACCGTCGGCAAGAGCACCGATGGGGTCAATTTCGTGCCGCACGACGGGGCGAGCAGCTGCCTGCAGATCTCAGCGCCCGGCGGACTCTCGCAGGTGCACTTGGGTCCGTTCCGCGTGCTGGTCGATCAGCCCTTCGACCTGGATACACAATCCACTTGCCACTAGCGTTGTAGAAGTGGGCCTAAGTCGCGCCGATCCACGGCGCGACTTCGGCCCGCCTCCCAGCCGCCCCGCTTTGTTGCGCCTCCCCCCGGGCGCCCTCACCGATCGGTTTGACCTAAGCGGTCGATCGAATATGTCCAGCGGCTCCTTGAATGAATCGGCCTTGCTTGTGATCTGTGATCGCAATCACAGCGGCTTATTCGGTTCAATTCCTCCGACGTGACCTTGCACTCCGGCGAGCCGATTTATCCTTCATGTAAACAGCCAGTTACAGGCGGCCGGTTCCGCGCAGGTTGCGTGCTCGATGCGCGCGCCGTGTTTTGTCTGGTAACGCTTCCGATGCGGGGCGATCACTAGAATGTCACCCCAGCTACTCAACGGCGTGGAACCTTATGCCTCAGGCCTCGTGCAAATTGCTCCCCTGGCTCAGCTGCCCTCACCTTAGGCGTTGGCGCCTGTGTCGCGTCGGCACAAATCGCATTCACCGACGTCACCGCGTCTTCCGGCGTGGCGCACATGAGCGAAACCTACGGCGCCTCGTTCGGAGATCTGGACGGTGACGGTTACCTGGACATCTTTAGCAGCAACCACCGCACGCAGCCCAGTCTGTTCCTGAATATGGGCGATGGAACCTTCGTGGATACCGGCCCGCAGGTCCTGACCTGGCAGAACCGTCCCAATGCCGACACGCACGGCGGGAGCTTCGCGGACTTCGACAATGACGGCGACCAGGACCTGATCATCTCCACGGGCACCGGGAACCTGAGCCAGGTGCTGGTCAATCAGTACGGGCGGCTCGTTGATGAGACCATCCCGATCGGAGTGGGCGTCACCAACGTGGGCGGGCGTCTGCCGGTATTTCTCGACTACGACGGAGATCACCGGCTGGATTTCGTGGTCACGCAGTACGGGGGTATCGCCAAGCTGTTCCATCAGAACGCGAACGGCACCTTTACGGAAACGACCTCCGCCTCCAAGCTCCTGTGCAAGCGCTTCCACTACGGGCAGCTCTTCGATCTGAACGACGATGGGCACCTGGACTTCCTGTGCCCGGACGAGACGTTGTTCCCGCAAAAGGTTTTTGACACCACCACCTTCCCGTGGAAAAAGATCTACGACAGCGCTTCCCCGACCCCGAACTTCCCGATCGTCCCGAAGGTGGCCGACTCGGTCATCGCCGACTTCAACAACGACGGCCGCATGGACATGTTCCTGCTCAGTGGCGTGCAGCTGCGGCCCTCCTCGGTGGTCCAGGCCGGACTCAACAACGTCGAGGCGCTACTGACCGGCGGCACCAAGGGGTTCAAGTTCATCAGTAATGGCCAGGTCACATTCAACATGGACTGGAACAAGGCCGATGAGGGCACGGGCACCGACATCACCAAGATCCAGATTGGTTCGGGCGCCCGCCACCCGAACGCCAGCACCTTCACCTTGGATCCGACCGATCCGACCGTGGCCGGCATGCCCCCGCTCCCCGGACCCGGGGCCGCGTTGCCGATCATGCAGATCGGCTTTGATCCGAGCACGAAACTGTGGACCTTGATCATTCAGACCAAGCTGACCACGACCAGCCCCAGCGTGTTCAGCGAGGCCTACGTGCAGCTCAGCTCGGTCGCGCCGATCACCGGCCTGGCGTCCACCGGCTTGTGGCCCGGCGACAAGCCGGCCGCGCCCACGCTGCTGATGAACAATCCGGGCGGATTTTCCAACGCCACGGTGGCCGCTGGCCTTGGCGCCCCGGTCCAGTGCGTCAGCGTGACGGCTGGGGATTTCGACAACGACATGTGGGTCGATCTGTACCTGGCCTGCCGCACGGGCGCGAGCAACATCCCGAACATCCTCTACCACAACAACGGCAACGGTACGTTCACCGCCGTGCCGGACGCCGGCGGCGCCGCCGGACCGGTCGGCATCGCCATCGGGAGCGGTGCCGGGACGGCCGATTCGGTGATTTCGGGCGACTATGACGTGGACGGGTTCCTCGATCTCTTCGTGACCAACGGCTTTAACCTGCGCCCGCTGTACATCGGCGGGCCGAACAAGCTCTATCACAACAACGCAAGCAACAACGGAAACACCAACCACTGGATCGAGCTGGATCTGGTCGGCACGCATTCGGACCGCGACGCCACCGGTGCGCGCGTGTATGCGACTGCCAACGGGATTACGCAGCTGCGCGTGCAAAATGGCGCCTACCACCGCTGGTCGCAGGACGCGAAGCGCTCGCACTTCGGCCTGGCCGGGCGCAACGACGGTGGCCCTGAAGGTCATGTGGCCCAGCGGTGCGGTGGAAAACTACCCGGCCGTGGCGGCGGATCAGTTGTACAAGATCACCGAAGGGAGCGGTATCGCCCCGGTGGCCCTAGGGATCGCACCGGCCTATCCGTGCGGGCCGCCCGCGCTCAATGGCGCGACCGATTCGGGGCTATTCATCTGGAGAGATTGTCCTTCAGGACAATGGAGACTTAAAACAGCCGCCGCCGGGGGCAGCGTCACCTACAGCGGCAAGGTGACATCGAGCGCGAACTACAGCAGCGTGACGCCCGTGGCCCTGAGCGGCGGGGACGTCGTGGACTATTCCACCAACCCAAAACAAATCGCGTTCACCTTCAATACGACGGGCAGCAGCACCGATGGGGTCAACTTCGTTCCGCAGGAGGGCAGCAACAACTGCCTTAAGGTGGACGTGCCGGCCCTCACGCAGGTTTACTTCGGCCCGTTCCGGGTGCCCGTCCACCAGCCCTTCGATCTGGACACGCAGGGCGCTTGCGTGAACCAGCCCTCGGAGCTGGCCATCGCCCCGCTCACGGTCTCAGAGTCGGCGGGCACCGCAAACTTCACCGTGACCCTGACGCCGGCCAGCAGCCAGGTGGTCACCGTGAATTTTTCAACTACCGACGGGACCGCGAAGGCGGGCCAGGACTACGGCGCGGTTTCCGGCGGCACGGTCACCTTCAATCCGGGCGAGACCAGCAAGAGCGCGCCGGTGACGATCCTCGATGACTCCCTGGCCGAAGGCAACGAGACCTTTACCGTGACCTTGAGCAATCCGGTCAACGCGACCCTCACGGCCGCGAGCCACGCGCTGGGCACCATCCAGGACGATGAGGTCTCCCCCTGCGGGACGCCCAGCTACAACGCGGGGGCCACCGCCGCGCTGTTCGTGTGGAAGGACTGCACCAGCGGCCAGTGGTACACGCGCGTCGCCGCGGGCGGCTCGGCCACGACGATCAGCTACGTCGGCAGCGTCCAGGCCGACTCGCCCTTCGCCTCGGTAACGCCCTTCAGCATCGAGTCGTTCGATACCTTCGATACCTCGAACCCCTCGCTCATCAACTTCACGCTCAAGGTGAACAAGGCGGCGCAGGACGGCTTTAACTTCACGCTCCCGGCCGGCGCCTCGGCGTGCTTCTCGGTTTCATCGCCCGGCGGCGCGCAGGCGCTGTTGGGAACATCCCAAACACCGGTGACGATGCCTTTCCGGCTGGACACGCTCGGTCCGTGCTGACCGGCGTGGCGGCGGGTTTTTCAGCGCGGCTTGAGCGCGCGCAGGTGCGTGGGGCAGTGCTCGCCGCTTTCCAGCACCGGCACCATGCGCGACCAGATCGCGATGTTCTGATCGACGAACTCCCGCCCGACCGTGCGGGCCGCCTCATCGCCCGCCGCACCGCGCAGGCGGTGGAGTTCTTCCCTGGCGGCTTCGCGATACCAGGCGTTGCGACTGGTGGCGGAGACCTCGATAAAACCGGCGCTGCGCATGGCATCCAGATACCGTTGGGCCGAAGCCATGCCGAAATCCAGGCCCTCCGATTCGATGTAGGCGGCCATCGCCTCGGAGGGCTTATCCTCATGGCCGATCAGCCAGTCCGAGGCGATAAAGCGGCCTCCGTCCTTGAGCACCCGGAACACTTCGGCCATCAGCGAGTGCTTATCGGCGATGTGCACCAGGCTGTCCTTGGAGAACACCACATCGAAACTGCACGGCGGAAACGGGAGCGGCCCGGGGGCGACCTTGACCAGGCCGATGCGGGAACTCAACCGCGCGCGCGCGATCAATTCCCGCGCGCACGCGAGCACGGTGTCCTCCACGTCCAGGCCGGTCACGTAACCCGCGCCGTGATGGCGCACCAGGGCCAGATCGATCCCGCCGGCCCCGCAGCCGATATCCAGGATCGATGCACCGTTCAGATCCGCCCCGCCCACGATGCGGGCCACTTCCTCATCGCCGCCCGGGGACAGGAACCCTTCTCCCCAGATCAGCTGGAGCATGGCCAGCATCTGGCCGTGGTAAAGCTCCCCGCCCTGACCCTCGCCCATCGCAGGATCGGCCCCTAGGCGCTCAGAAATTCGCCTGCTGGATGCCGCCCGCCTCGGTCGTCGTGTAGATGTGGTTGGCGGGGATGTTGTAATAACTGTCGACCCGGCCGCTCGGCCAACGCACGGTCAGGTTGACCGTCGGGTTGCTGGCCAGCCCGAAATGCACCCGGCGCTGGTTCTGCGACCAGCGATGGTAGCCCTCGTTCTGCTCGCGATACTGGGTCACGCCGCCGGCGGCCGCGTAGATGCGCGCGCCAATGCCGTCGCGGTTGGAGTTCGTGCCCACCAGATCGAGCTCGATCCAGTTGCGCGGCGGGCTGGTGTTCCTGAACAGCTGGTAGGGCCCGTTGTTGCGGTGTTGCGGACGAAGGTTCATGCCGTTGGTCACCAGCAGATCGACCCGGCCGTCCAGATCGTAGTCGGCACTGACCACGGTCTCGCTCACCCCGGCCCCCTGTCCCACGGCCAGCCCGATCGGCCCGGCGGCACCGCCCGCGTTGGGCACCACGCTGAAATTGCCGTGCCCGTCGTTGACCAGCAGGATGTCGGCGATGTTCTCCACCCCGTTCCGGCAGGTCAGGAACAGGTCCAGATCCATGTCGTTGTCGAAGTCCGCGGCCACCCCGCTCACGCAGTTGATCTTCGCGCCCAGTCCGCTTGGCACGGTCCGATCGCTCATGCCGGTCGGCAGGTTGGACAGGAGCACCGGCTGCTGCGGACCATCCGCCCCCTGGATGCCGATCGGCACCAGGTTGGAGACCGTGGTGGAGCTTTGCACCTCGATGTAGGTGTAGATGAACTTGTTGCCCCAGTACTGCATAAAGGTCCAGGTCTGGGTCGCCGGATCGTAGCCGACGTGCAGCTCCCCGTTGGTGGCTGAGGGGTTTCGCGGCTTGATGCCGTGCGTGGACGCATTGTTCGGATCGAGCGTGAAATTGACCGACGCCGGGTGCACGCCCGCGGCGCCGATGTAGATATTGGAGTTGTTGACGAAGGTCTTGCTCCAGTCCAGCTGCACCTGCAGCACCCCGTTGGACTTGAAGGTGAATCCGCGGTCCTGGTTGATGAACTGCGCTTCGATCCGGTTCCCGTTAAAGGAGAGCACCTGCGAAGGGCGCAAGGCGCCGTGCAATAACAGCATGTCGTTGCGCAGGTTGTTGTCGAAGTCGCCGATGACCACGTCGTTGACGTTGGTGGTCGCAGGAAGCTTGGAGGTGATCTCCTTCCAGGGCATCCCGGACATGTCCCAGGCCTGGGCGAAGGGTCCGCCGGTGTGCACGCAGACCAGGTCCAGCACGCCATCCCCGTTCAGGTCGATCAGCACGGCGAATTGATCATCGTTGCAGGTGTAGTTGGTCCCCGCCTTGCCGTTCACGAACTTGCCGCCGACCTGCTTGTAGAGCGGCGCCCCGTAGAAGGTCAGCAAGCGTCACGTCCAGAAGTCCGTCCTTGTTGAAATCAAAGAAGATCGGCATGCGCCCGCCCTGATCGGCATCCCCGCTAAACCCGTACTGGGTGGTGCGGTTGTAGAGCTTGCCGCCCTGGTTGAGCATGAACTGGATGTTGCAGCAGATGCCGGTGGAGACGACCAGGTCCTGGTCCCCATCGTTGTCGAAGTCCACCCAGACCGCCCCGTGCGTGTCCTCGGTGGCACCGGTCCCGGTCCAGTAGTGCTCGGGGTCCAGATCGTTTATCGCGTCCCTGAACACTCCGTTCCCGTTGTTCAGGTAGATCGAACTCTTGCGCGCGTGGTTGTTGAGGAACAGATCCGGGTGTCCATCGCCGTCCACATCGCCCCAGGAGGCCCCGTAGGACACGCTCTTGGAGGTGATGCCCGCGGCGCTCGACACGTTCGAGAAACTGATTTGCGCTTCTGCACGGTCTACGGCCAGGGACAGCGCAAGCAGGCAGGCCATCGCGGACAAGGGTGTCCACCACCGGCCCGACGTGGGTAGAGAAGCCATAGGAATCCCCCTCAAGTATTTAAAATTCCGCGATTTTTTATCGGCGGAGCCGGCTTTCGGCGCAGGACAGTCCAATCGGCATTTATCTACGCCCGGCACGTAACCGTGTCAATTATGGTTACTACTACTGGCGCAAAGGCGCACCGGCGCGCGCACTGTGGGGGCTTGACATAAACTTAGCGCTCGGGAACTCCCCCATTGACCGTGCGCTCCGACTACGCTTAGTGTGCGCCGCGGACAGTGCGATCCAAAGAGGGTTGGAGAGATCGCATATTAAAAAAAAGTCCACGGCCAGACCGGACCGTCATCGCTTTGGATGGAACAATAAGCATGAAATTCTCCAGACTGATTATGTCGGCCGCTGCCTTGCTCCTCAGTACGCTCGCGATCGCTGCCAGTGCGCCCACCGACAGCGCGCTGCTGATCACGCAGCTCAACAGCCAGCAATGGCAGCTGCGCCTGATCCCGGGCGGTAACGGTCAGCGATTTAGTGGCGTGATCGAATCGAGCGCACCGTTCTTCTCGGTGAGCGCGATGGACCCGCGCTCCGAGAGCGTCAAGTTATGGACGCCCACGACGCTCGGCGCCAATCTGAGCGCCGGGGTCGCGGGCGCAGATCATCTTGAATTTTCCGTCGGCAACGATGCGCAGCTGTGCCTGCGCGACACCGGAAGTTCGGGCATCCGGATGTTCCGCGGCCAGAGCCTCGCCGATGCGGTGGCGGTCTCAGCCCCGCTCGCACTCAGCGGAGAGGAGGCTTGCGGGGAGGCGAGCTCGCCGGCTTCCAACATCGGCTCGAGGAAATATCATCCGGGCCACTACATCGCGATGCTCAGGGGGAACGACACCCAGGCCATCATGGCCCAGTCGATCAAGCCCGGCGTGGTCGGGTTTATGAAACGCTACGGTTGGCCGGCCCTGGAGCCGATGCCCGGAAAATACCAGTTCGCGGAAATCAAATCCGATCTGGCCTGGGCGGCGGCCCACGGCGTGCGACTGATCATCATGGTGGAGGACAAGACCTTCGTGAAGGAAATGCCCACGCCCCCGGATCTTAACGCCTACTCGGTGCGCAACAAGGGCGGGGGCTACACGGTGGTGCGCTGGGCGCCGCCGGTGATGGCGCGCTTCAATGCGCTGATCGCGGCCATCGGCAAGCAGTTCGATTCGAGCCCCGGACTGGAGGGCCTGGCCACCCAGGAGACCGCGCCCGGCTTCGGCTACAAGGTCGAGAAGTCCTATGGCTACACGCCCGAGAAATATCGGGACATGTACATCAACCTGCTGACCATCGCCTCCAGGGCCTTCCCGACCTCGCGGATTTTCTGGTTCATGAATTTCTTCCCGGTCAAAGAACAATACATCGCCACGGTGGCCAGCGCGGTCGCGCCGCTGGGCGTTTTTATGGGCGGACCGGACGTCCAGCCGGACAACCCCAAGCTCGAGAACAAGGTGTACCCGTACTACACCCAGTTCCAATCCAAGATGACCCTGTTCGGGCAGGTCGAGGGCACCTGCTACTCGCAGCTGCACGTCACGAGCGGTTACAAGACCAAGTACTGGACCATGCCGGAGCTGTTCAGCTTCGCGAAGACCAAGCTGCACGTGCACTACATGTTCTGGGTGCACCTGCCCGAGCCCTCCAAGCCCGGCGCCTACGATTGGCTCGATGCGCTGCCGGTGATCGCGGCCAACCCGAGCATCAATCCTTAAAGCGCGCCGGCCCGAGGTCAGGCCGCTAGGGCCCGCCTCGGCCTTTAGGGCGAGGAGCGATGTAGGATTTCGGCCAGCGCCGGATCGAGCTGGCCGGTCAGCTGCCAGTGGATCATCGACACCGGGATCAGGCCGGCGCCGTTAAACTCGTCGAAGAAAGCGCGCATGCTGAAATCCTCGCCGAGCTGGTGCGCGCGGTCCTTGATGATCTCATCGATCAGCGCCTTGCCGGTCACGTAGCTGCTCCCGTAACCGGGCTGGCGCAGGTACAGCTGCTGCTCGAAACCGAGCAGGTCCAGATCCGGCCTCATCCAGTGGCGCGGCGTCCACTCGACCTGGAAGGCCTTGGCCTTGGCGATGTCAAATTCGTTCGCCTGCGCGTACAGCGAGGCGAGTCCCCGCGCGCAGCGCTGCGCCAGCATGATGTAGACGATCTCGCGGGCGCGCGGATTATCGTCGTAGTACCCGGCGTGCAGGATCAGCTCCTCCATGGCCGTGGCCATGCCCTCGGAGCGCGTGTCCCAGATGTTGCTGAGCAGCGCATCGCGTCGCACCGGGCTGGCGTTGGGCTCATGCGCCATCCAGGCGTGATCGAACCAGTGGTAAAAGTGCGCGAACAGCGTCATCGGCTCGATGTGGCTGGCGATCTGGAAGAAATTCCGCTGCGGCTCGGGCACGAAATCACCGACGTGCTCGCGCATCGCCGGATCAAGATAAGGCTCGACCCTCAGCAGGTCCGTGTCCTTGAGGAAGGCCATGTACTTGGTGATGGCCACCTGGGCGCGCGCCTGATACTCCTCGGCGGTGGCGGCGCCCGTAAGCTGCGGCCAGCCGCGGTTGCGCTGCTCTTCCAAGGCGAGCGATGCGTGCGCCCGCGCCAGCTCGCGCTTGAGCAAGGTGACTTCCTGCTCCCAGGTGTAGGGCAGCAGATGAACGTGCTGCTGGCTCCAGGTGTAGTTGTCCTTGCCCACGCCGGAGGGCCCGGTCTTGTGGGGCGCCTGCTTCTCGAGCCAGCCGATAAACTCACCCGTCGCCCGGGAGGCGGCGGCGATGGCGTGGCGGAGCGGCTCGCCCGACTTGGCCGCCCGCTCGCCGAGTTTCTTCAGATCCTCCGCCTGGATCTTCATCGTGCCGATGCCGGTGATCCAAAGATCATGCGCATCGCCGGTCAGATTCCCGCGCGCCTGGGCGAGGAGCGGTGGAATGATCGCCAGCTCCTGGGCCAGGCGCTGCTCGTCGGCGGGCGCGAGCGGCCAGCGGTAAGTCCAAAGATCGATGATCCCGGAGTGATTCGGTCCTTCGTGCGCCGGGGTGTCGCTTTGTTCGGTGCGCAGGGACTGGTAGAACGCCGGATCGCGCGCCCAGGGCTTAAGAACCCTCAGATCGAAGTCCAGCCCGTTCATCTCGGCGCGCACCAGCTGGTAATCGATCTGCTGCGCGATGGGCCAACGGCCCGGATCGATCGCCGCGCACCGCGCCTGGTAGGCGGCCAGCTCGCCGGCCTTGCGCGCCAGGGTCGGCGCGGTGTAATCGGGCGCGCCGTCGCGAAGGCTCGGTCGTTCAAAGGCGCGCCAATCCTGGAACAGGGCGAGCAGCCCCTGGTAGTCATTGGAAGCCGCTTGCGCCGCGGCGTTTCCGGCCCATGCCCCGATCAACATGGCGCCCAACAGAGCGGACTTCTGGTTACCGGAATTCGACATGTTCGCCCCTTGCGCCGGACCCTGAGCGCGGCCCGTTGAGGATATTGCCAGATGGCGCGCGCTGCTATTGAAGTTATGAGCCGGCGGGGAGAACGGGGCAGAATCGAACGGCGGGTCATCGCGCCGTGGCGCGGCTAGCCAGCCAGTGCGCGCGATGCTCCGCTCACCGGTTCAGGATCGGCCACGATGGGCGGAGCGCCGAACCAATGGAGCGTGGCGGCCAGCGCCGCCACCTCACCGACCACCAGCATCGCCGGGGATTGCACCGCCTGCCGCGCGGCCAGCTCGGCGATGTTGTCCAGTTGTCCCACCAACACGCGCTGATCCGCGCGCGAAGCGTTCTCGATCACCGCCACCGGGGTGCTGCGCGCGCGCCCGTGGCGGTGCAGCTGGCCTAAGAACTCCCCGAGGGCCGCCACGGCCATGTACACGACCAGCGTGTCCTTGGAGGCGGCGAGCGATTCCCAGTCGGCGCGACTCCACTGCTCGCGCTGATGGCCGGCTATGAAACGCAGGCCACGCGCGTGCCGGCGGTGCGTGAGCGGGATGCCCGCCATGGCTCCGCCGGCCAGGGCGGCGGTGACGCCGGGCACGCACTCGAAGGGAATCTTCGCATCGCGCAGGTACTCCAGCTCTTCGCCGCCGCGCCCGAATATGAACGGGTCCCCGCCCTTGAGCCGCACCACCGTGCGGCCGGCACGGGCCTGCGTCACCAGCATCCGGTTGATGAGGTCCTGACTCACGCTGGCCCCGCCGGCGACCTTGCCGACATCCAGCAGCTCGGCATCGCGCCGCACCAGGGCGAGCACTTCGGGCGAGACCAGCCGATCGTGCAGCACGACGTCGGCTACATTGAGCGCCCGCAACGCCCGCAGCGTCAGAAGTCCCGCATCCCCGGGACCTGCGCCCACCAGGATCACCCGTCCCGCCGAGGCAGGGCGCGCAGGTTCGGCCAGCCGCGCGACTGAGTGCCTGCTCGGCCTCGCTCGTGCGGCCGCGGCGCACCAGCTGCGAAACCGGCCCGTCCAGAAGCTCGCTGTAGAACGAGCGCCGCTCGCGGGTGTTCGCAAAGCGTGCCCGGATGCGCGAGCGCCACGCCCCCAGGAGCTCTGCCACGCGCCCGAGGGACTGATCGAGCAGCTTCTCCAGCTGCTCGCGCACGTGGCGCGCGAGCATCGGGGCCGTCCCGCCGCTGGAGATCGCAATCAGGAGCGGTGAGCGATCGACCAGCGAGGGCACGATCGCGCTGGAGAGCTCGGCATCATCAACGACATTGACGAACAGACCCCGTGCCTCGGCGGCAGAGGCGACCTGGCGATTTAAGGGGGCCTGGTTGGTGGCCGCGATGACCCAGCGCTGCGATGCGAGGTCCGCTTCGATGAACTCGCCGGCGCGGTGGCGGATCTGAGCGCGCGCCAGCCTGTGCGCGAGTCGCGCGCACAACTGCGGGGCGACGACCGTCACTTCGGCGCCGCTGGCCAGCAGGAGCCTGACCTTGCGCTCGGCCACCGCTCCGCCGCCCACCACCAGGACCGGGCGGTCCCTGAGGTCCAGAAACAAAGGAAAATAGCGCATCGGCCTTAGCTTAGGCCGTGCAGCCCGCATTCGCGCTTGAGGCCCAGGAAGCGCGTGGCCTCAGGATCTTCGACCTCGTGCAGGGGCCGGGTCGTGTGCCAGTCGCCGATCGACACGTAACCTCGGTCCCACATCGGGTGGTAGGGCAGCTCGTGCTTCTTGAGGTACAGGCCCACATCGCGGTCGCTCCAGTCGACGATCGGGTAGATCCTGAAGCTTCCCTCGCGCCACTCGAGCGGGCGGATGTTGCCGGCGGCTGCGCGCCTGGGAGCGGCGCAGTCCCGAGAACCAGCTGTGCGCGCCGGTTCGCGCAACGCGCGGCGCATCGGCTCGACCTTGGTCAGGTCGTTGTATTTTTCCAGGCCGTCCACGCCCTGCTCCCAGAGTTTGCCGAAGCGCGCCTCGATCCAGGCCGGCGAGAGGAGGCTCCGGTACACCTTGAGATTGAGGCTCAGCCGCTCGGTGAGCTTCTCGATGAACGGTAGGTCTCCGGGAACAGGTAGCCGGTGTCGATCAGGATCACCGGCAGGCGCGGCGCCTGGCGGGTGACCAGGTGCAGCGAGACGGCCGCCTGCGCACCGAAGCTCGACGACAGCACGTGTTCGCCGGGCAGGTGCTCGAGCGACCACGCGACGCGCTTTTCGGCGCTCAGCGGCTCGAGCACGCGATTGAGTTCGGCCAGCGAGGCGGCATCGCCCTGCGCGGCCTTTGGATCTGCGGGCTCATGCGGCGGCCCGCAACGGCAGGTGCTTGCGCGCCACAGGAAATCGCCGAAGCGTTCCTGCTCGGGCGCTCGGCGGCGTAGCGCGCGAACAACCGATCGAGCACGGTGAGGATCGCGGCCTCGTCGATGTTTTCGCGGTACAGGACGTTCAGCCGCTGGCCCTGGGCGTCGCCGCCGAGCATCAGGTTGTAGCGACCGGGCGCCTTGCCGACCAGCGCGATCTCGCCCAGGTACGGCCGCGAGCAGCCGTTCGGGCAACCGGAGATGCGCAGCAGGAGCGGCGATTGCGACAATCCGTGCGCCGCGAGCCGCTCCTCGACGTGCCGAGGAACTCGGGCAGGTAGCGCTCGGCTTCGGCCATCGCCAGCGCGCAGGTCGGCAGCGCGACGCAGGCGAGCGCGTTGCGGCGCAGCGGCGTGCGCGCGCGTACAGCCGTCCAGGCCATGCTCGCGCACCAGCGCATCGATCGCGCGCGCGCTGCTCGGCGCGGACGTTCGCGATCACCAGGTTCTGGTTCGGCGTGAGCCGGAATTCGCCGCGATGGATCTGCCGCGATCTCGCGCAGGCCCGCTGAGCGCAGGGCGCCGCCGGCGCGATCGGCGATGCGACCGGCCTCGATGCGCAGCGTCAGGTGCCAGCGCCGTCGGCGCTCGTGCGCCCAGCCGAAGCGGTCGCCGTTGTGGTCGAAATGGAACGGCACGCGCCGGCTGCGAGCGCAAAGCCGGCGCGCCGCTCGACTTCGGCCTCGAACCAGTCGAGGCCGCGATCGTCGATCGTGTACTTCAGGCGCGCGTGCTTGCGATCGCTGCGGTCGCCGAAGTCGCGCTGCGTGGTCACCACGGCCTCGGCGACCGCGAGCACCTGGTCGGGCGTGACGAAGCCGATCACGTCGCCCAGGCGCGGATAGGTCTCCGGCTCGCCATGGGTCGCGCCCAGGCCGCCGCCGACGCTGACGTTGAAGCCGAGCAGCGTCGCCGTCCTCGATGATCGCGATGAAGCCGAGGTCCTGCGCGAACACGTCGACGTCGTTGATCGGCGGCATCGCGATGCCGATCTTGAACTTGCGCGGCAGGTAGGTGCGCCCCAGATCGGCTCCTCCTCGTCCGCCGCCGGGCGATCCTCGAGCGTTCTTCGTCCAGCCAGATCTCGTAGTAGGCGCGCGGCTTCGGCAGCAGGTGCTCGGACAGCCGCCGCGCCCAGTGCTGGACCTGCGGCGTGCGCGCGGGATTCGAGCGGATCGGCCGCCGCCATCACGTTGCGGTTGACGTCGCCGCAGGCGGCGAGCGTGTCGATCAGCGACTGCGTTGATCGCCTGCATCGTCGCCTTCAGCTCGCGCTTGATCACGCCGTGGAACTGGAACGCCTGGCGCGTGGTGAGGCGCAGCGTCCCGTTGGCGTAGCGCGTCGCGATCGCGTCGAGCGCCAGCCACTGCTCCGGGGTGCACACGCCGCCGGGCAGGCGCGTGCGGATCATGAAACTGTAGGCCGGCTCGAGCTTCTGCAGGCGCCGCTCCTCGCGCAGGTCGCGATCGTCCTGCTGGTAGCTGCCGTGGAACTTGATCAGCTGCGTGTCGTCTTCGCGCAGCGCGCCGGTGACGGGATCGGCGAGGCTCTCGACCAGCGTGCCGCGCAGGCGGCGGCTGGCCGCCTTGATGTCCTCGACGGCTGAGAGCTTCGGCCATCAGTACACGTCCCGCGCGTAGCGCCGCTCGCCCACCAGCGTGTTGAGGTAGGCGGCCGCGTCCTCGGGGCTGCGCCCGCCGTGGTGCGCCGACGATCGTCGAGCAGCGCCGCGTGCACGTCCTTGGCCATGCGCGCCGCGTCGCCGCACACGTACAGGTGCGCGCCGCCCTCGAGCCAGTCGAACAGCTGCGCGCCCTGCTCGCGCATGCGCTGCTGCACGTAGATCGTTCGGCGCTGGTCGCGCGAGAACGCGAGGTCGAGGCGGTGCAGCGCGCCGTGCTTGAGCGCCTGCTGCCATTCGAGCTGGTAGAGGAAGTCGCGGTCGCAAGTGCGGCGCGCCGAAGAACAGCCAGTTGCGGCCGCGGCGCGCCGATGGCGCTGCGCTCCTGCACGAAGCCGCGGAACGGCGCGACGCCGGTGCCGGGGCCGATCATGATGACGTCGCGCGATCGGTCGGCGGGCAGGCGGAAGCGCTCGTTGCGCTCGATGTAGACCGGCAAGCCTGCTCTCCTCGCCGTGGGTGGCGAGGAAGCGCGAGGCCGCGCCAAAGCGGCGCTCGCCATCGGTCGGTAATCGAGCGCGGCGACGGTGAGGTGCACTTCGTCCCCGACGCTCGCGCGGCTCGAGGCGATCGAGTACAGGCGCGGCGTCAGCGGCCGCAGCGCGCCCACCAGTTCAGAAGCGCGTCCACTCGGCAGGCACGTTCTTCGAGCAGGTCCGCGACCTGCCAGGTCTGCGGAATGTCCGCGGCGGCGATCGGCGCGCTGCCCACCGCCCGCGTTGCGGTGCGCGTCGATGAACGGGCGGGTCAGGCGCGTCAACTCCCGCTCGGAGCGAAGCCAGGTGTGCAGCGGCAGTTCGCGGCCGTCGAAGTGGACCGGCGCGTGGCCATCGAGCGCGGTGAGCTCCAGCACACGATCGACCACTTCGGCAGGATTCTCGTGCACGATGCCGAGCGCATCGCCCGGGTGATACTCGAGACGCCCGGCAGGCAGCGCGAGCTCCAGATGATGCACGGCGCGCAGACTCCCGCGCCCGGTGATCAGCTGGTTGGCGATCACTTCCACATCCAGCGGATGCTCGCCGAGTCGGATCACTGGATACCGCGCTCAAGGGCGTGAGCGACGCGCACTCGGGCGCCGTTATTGCCCGCCACGCCCAGTTCGGTGCCGGCATCGATGACGGCCTGATTCACCCACGTACCGGCCGCGCGCTCGTAGTCCACGTCGCAGTCGACCGCGCGGCCGACAGGCGGCGCGCGCCCAGGGCGGCCAGGCGCTCGTCGATGAGGCGCCCGGCCTCGCAGTACTTCGGATAGCTCGAATCGCCCAGCGCCAGCACCGAGTAGGCCAGCTTCTCGAGCTTCGGCGCGCGACGCCCGTGCAGGAAATCGACGAACGCGCGCGCGTCGTCGGGCGGATCGCCATCGCCGTGCGTGCTCATGACGACGAACAGCAGGCTCTCGGTGGCCAGCTCGCGCGGGTTGTAGTCCAGCGTACTCTGCACGCGCACCGCCAGCCCGGCGCGCTCGGCGGCATGGCCCAGCTGCTCGGCGAGGCGCCGCCCGTGACCGGTCTGCGAGCCGTACAGCACCGTGGCGCGCGCCTGAGGTTCGGGACTGCGCCTGGGCCTCGCCGAAGTCCAGTGCCAGATCGTCGGGACGATGCTCGCTCAGAGCGTAGCCACCGCGCTCGCGCGCCAGCGCCGCCGTGTAACCGGAGATCCAGTTGAGGGCGGCCGCGTCCAGCTCCCGAGGTGAGTCGCTCGAGCTGCTCCGCGCCACTGCGGCGTCGGGCAATTGTGCTTGTCGCAATGCATTGAGCATGGGCTTGAGCGTACGCAGAAGGCTGCCGTGCATGGAAGCCATGAGCGGCTATCTCGTTATACCTAGGAGGGTATATACGGACCAATTTTGAGCGTAATTTCGGTATGTGGAAACCCGCTCGGGCAGCCGCGCGTGGCGCGGCGGAGGCTGGTTTTTACGGGGATTCCGCTTCCGGCCGCTTCGGGGCCAATTCTGCGCCCGTGCCCTCGCTCGCCGATCGGATCCACAGGTCAGATTTACTGAATGGCCCTTCAGCCAATGCGTTTGTTGATGACTTCTCGCGCCCCCAGAATCTCGCCCCCGAATCAAGACCCAAGCGCGCTGAAGAGCTTTTGAGTCTTATCCGGTTGGAGCTTCGGCTTTTTTTTGAAGGAGAAATTTATGAACGCGAATCGGGCCCTGGGGTTGGTGGCTGCAATCCTGGTGACCGCGGGCCAAGCCATGGTGTTTGCGGTGGATACATCGGCATCTGCGCACTCCAGTGCAAAATCCCTCAGGGACGAGAGTGCACTCGGGGCGAGAAATAGTGCTGAGGCCCAGCAGCGGGATGGCCAATCGCTCGGCCTGACTGCACGCAGGTCCTAGCGGGTCTACTCCCAGCCGTTGTTACCTCCGTCACAATGTTCATTGCCCTGCCCGCTCGGCCGAGATATCCAGAAACTCACCCTGATCCGTGACCGTGACTGAAAGAGTGATCGGCTGGCAGCACACCTGGCAATCCTCGATATAGCTTTGGGGTCCTGCCGACAGGTCAACGCGGGTTGAGCTTTGCTCGCCGCAGTACGGACACTCGATATCAACGAAGCGCTCCAGGGCGTCACTGCCGGCCCCTTCGCCCGGCTCAATCACCGGATCAAGTCCGTACAGCAGGTCGATGTCCTTGGGCGCATTCGCCATATTTCAGCCGCTTTGTGCAGGGTCAGAATCGAGGGGCATTACTCTATGGCCTCTCCGCAGAGAAATCTCCTCAATACGAGAAGCGATCGGGTGTCGCGCCCGCAATACCTGAGCAGCGCGTCCCTCAGGGCCTCCCGGCGAGCCGGAGCGAGTGTGCCGGCGCGCAACAGCAGGAAGGCGAGCTGCGCTCCCCCGGCCTCCTGCACTTCCTCGAGATTCGCATACGCCAGGTGCGGGGCAATGGTCGGCACCACCGCCTTGAGTGACCAGGACCCTTTCATGTCCCGGTGGTAGTACGCGGTGCGCGTGACGGGCAGCAGATCCACTAGCCTGAGCGCGAGCTGCCGTAACCGGTCCGCGAATTGCGGCAGGCGCTCGGCCAGATCGATCAATACGCGATGCTCGAAAGGCGCGTTGTAGGCAAAGACCGGTCCGAAGGCGGGCACCGCGGCCAGAAGCGCCCCGGCCATCGCTTCGAAGTCACCGAATGATTCGATCGCCAGGTACTCGGCGTGCTCCACCTGCCCCGCAGAGTGCTCCACGTGGAGCGAGAATTGGAACGGGACCGGCTGGTACGGCCGCGTGCCGATGATCTGGGGCACGGCAAGTCCAATGGTCTCAAAATCCAGGTACGCCATGGGCACTCCGAACTCGCGCAGGGCCGCAGTGGCCGCCACATCAAAGTAGGTCTCACCGGAAAGGGTCACCTGGTGGACCCGTTGGTGCACCTCGCTCGACATCAGCTCAGCGGGCACGTCCTTGAGATCGGTGTAACCGGCGGCCGACAGCACCTCCGCCGTCCGGCCTCCCCGCGGCAAAAGGCTCACCGGAAATTCAGGCGGAACGCCACGTTCCTGAGTACAGCGCTCGATGAAAGGGCATGGATACGGGCTCGTGCACTGCGGCCCCATGTCCACCGCCGGACGAGTAGGGCTCGCCATCACGGCGATGAGGGCGGCGGCGGACTCGGCGATACCCGGAAGTTCAGCCTCGACGGTGGAGGTCACATCCTGCTCGATGATCAGTCCGCTGTACTCGCCCGCGCGCCGTAGCTCGAACTGGGCATTGATGTGCGCGAGCGCCACCTGGTCCACCGGCACCCCCGCGTTTCTCAAGACCAGCGTCTGAAATCCCACGTCGGCAATGTGCACGGCCCTGATGCTGGTCGCTGACTTCACTTCGATCAAGGTGGCATGGGCCCCCGCACGCCTCACGATATCCGCGATGACCGCGCAATCGCCCGCCCGGAACGCGGGCTGGTAGAGAATCGCGGGGTTGGCCTCTCGCATCAGGCGGGTGGTTTCGGCAATGGCGGCAGGCATTCCTCGGTCTCTCGATACCACCACTCCCGGTTGCAGCGTCTGCACCAGGCGATCAAGTTCGCGGCCGTTGATCATGGCCACGCTGTCAGCGGCCACCGACGCGAGCGGCGCGTGCACCTCGTTCCACAGCCGTTTCGTGCATTGCAGGCCAGCGGTGTAGCGGGATTTGGTCAGCCAGGGCATCTGACCGTATTCTATAGACCGGCCCGAACCAGAACCGCCGCAGTATCGAGCACTTCACACATGCAACGCGCACTATTGATCGCAGGGGCCCTGCTGCTGCTCACCGGTTTTTTGTGGCCGTGGGTGTCCAAAGTGCCGCTCGGCCGACTTCCCGGCGACTTGCTCATCGAGCGGCCCGGGCTTCGGGTCTACGTGCCCGTCACCACGATGCTCGTGCTCAGTGCCGCGCTCAGTGCACTCCTCTGGTTGATCCGCCGCTAGCGCGTTGCGGCCCATTCACATCGGTGCACCGCCATGAATCTGCGAAACTTCGGGAGCACCCGCCGCCAAGTGGCCGAAATCGGCCAGGGCTCGTGGCAAATCGAGGCCGCCCGGAGGTCCGATGCGGTCAACGCCTTGCGGGCCGGGTTGGATCTGGGACTAACGCACATCGATACGGCCGAAATGTACGGTTCGGGCGCCTCGGAGCAGGTGGTCGGCGAGGCGATCCAGGGACGACGTGCCGAGGTCTTTCTGGTCTCCAAGGTGCTTCCGAGCAATGCCTCCAAGCGCGGTACGGTGCTGGCCTGCGAACAGAGTCTTAAGAACCTGGGCACCGATCACCTGGATTGCTACCTGCTGCACTGGCGTGGCGGCTATCCGCTGGCCGAGACCGTGGCGGCCTTCGCCAGTTTGCAGCGGGAAGGGAAGATCCGTTCCTGGGGAGTCAGCAATTTTGACGTCGCCGATCTTGAGGAAGTGACGGCGATCGCCGGCGCTCCGGCCTGCAACCAGGTGCTCTACCACGTGGCGGAACGCGCGATCGAGCATGGGGTGATGCCCTGGTGCACCGCCCACCGCACGGCCGTGGTCGCGTACACGCCCTTCGGGCGTGCCGCAGATGTTTATGATTCAGGCACGCCCGGTGGCCGCGTGCTGCAGCAGATCGCGGCAGCGCACGGTGCCACCCCCCGCCAGGTCGCGCTCCGGTTCTTGCTGCGCGATCCGAACGTGTTCGTGATTCCGAAGGCGGCACGTCTGGAACATGTCACCGAGAATGCCGGCGCCGCAAATTTCGAGCTGAGTGCCGATCAGATCGCGGCCATCGACAAGGTGTTTAAGCGCGGGCCGCGCCGTGAGCTTCCGACGAATTGAGCATCGTCTTCCCGAACCACGCACCTGTCCTAGGACGAACCTAGGCCCTATTGACCGCTGGCGGCCCCAAGCGCCGGATGATCCGCGACGATCGAAAGCCCGCGTCCACGCGGATCGGAGCCGGCGCTCGACCTTCCCGCCCTCGCCCACCTCAATCAGTTCCAGATCGCCAAATTCCCACGGGCTGACTTCGGGCTTATAGCCGAGGGTGCGCAGTCCCTGCAGAGTCTCGGCCGGCAAGGCGCAGCATCGCGAATAGATAATTTGATCAGGCGGCAGCAGCTGATGATGGAAACGTCCAGCCGCCGCTGCCTGCTGCGGGCTCATGTGGAAATCGTAAATGTTCAGGAACGCCTGAAAGACCGAGGTAAAGATGGTCGATCCGCCCGGGGTTCCGGCCACCAGCGCAACGCGGCCGTCTTTCACCGCGATGGTCGGTGTCATCGATGAGAGCATTCGCTTGCCAGGCGCGATGGCGTTGGCGGCGCCGCCGACCACCCCATAGAGGTTCGGCACTCCGGGCTTGATGCTGAAATCGTCCATCTCGTTGTTGAGCAGAAACCCGGCACCCTCGACCACCACGGCATCACCGAACCAGTCGTTGAGCGTATAGGTGTTGGCGACGGCATTGCCGTGCGCATCCAGAATGGAAAAGTGCGTGGTATGCATGCCTTCCTGAAGACCCGGCTTGACGCTCGCGACCGGGGAAATCTCATTCGGCCGCACTTCGGCCGCCCGCCGGGCGATGTAGGCCGGATCGATCAGCCGCTCGATGGGCACGTGCACGAAGTCAGGGTCGCCCAGGTACTCGGCACGATCCGCGAAAACGCGCTTTTCCATTTCAGCAATCAGATGCACGTACTGGGTGGAGTTGTGTGCGAGGCCGCTGAATTTCGGGCCCAGCGCATCGTGCATTTTGAGCAGCTCGATCAGCGCAAATCCACCCGAACTTGGCAGTGGCGGGGTCAGAAGCGTCATGCCGCGCCAATCGGCGGTCAGCGGCTCGCGCCATTTCGCCTTGTAGCCCGCCATGTCCTGCAGCGTAATCAGCCCACCGTGCTGCATTTGCTTGACCAGGAGCTGTGCGGTCTGTCCCTGATAAAATTCCTGCGCCCCGCCGCTGGCAATCCGCGTCAGTGTCGCCGCCAGCTCCGGCTGCTTGAACACGCTCCCCGCCGTGACCTTGGCAAAGTAGCGATCAAAGTTGGTGGCACCGAAGCCGCCCCGCGCCTCCCGGATGTTGTCGGCCAGGCCTTTCGGGGCCTTAAAGCCATCGCGCGCCAGGCGGATGGCCGGTTGCAGCAGCTCTTTCCACGGACGTGTGCCATAGCGCTGGTGCGCGGCCCACAGTCCCGCCACCGTGCCGGGCACTCCGGCCGCGCGCGGTCCGATGATGCTCGAATCCTTGATGACCGCGCCCTTTTCGTCCAGGTACATGTCGCGGGTGGCTGCCGCCGGCGCAGTCTCGCGATAATCCAGGAACGCCGGCTTGCCGTTCAGATAAATCATCATGAACCCGCCGCCCCCGAGGTTTCCGGCCTCCGGATAGGTCACGGCAAGTACGAAGGCGGTCGCGACCGCCGCATCCACGGCGTTGCCACCTTTCTTGATCACCTCCATCGCGGCATGGGCCCCGTACTCATCGGGCGCCGCGACCGCCGCGGTCGTCGACACCGGCGCGGCCGCACTTGCTGCGGCAGCCGGCAGGAGCACGATCAGCATCGCGACGCCGAGGGCGCGCGTGACGGTTTTGTAAGCAGTTTCGCGCAAGGACTGTTTGATTATTGGCATCCACACAAGTTAGCGTGTTGACCGTGCTTTGGCAATCAAGGGCAAGAACATGCAGCAGAGGCAAACACGGGCACGGTATCTGGCAAGCTGGGCTCTTTGGGCCACCGTGGTGGCCGGCGCCTGCCAGGGAGCCGTACCGGACGCGCGAATCGCAGCGGCCCTGAACGAAATCTCCAGTGCGCGCATCCATGCCGACATTTCCACGCTGGTGGGTTTCGGTACCCGCTCGACGCTCTCGGCCCAGGATCCTGCAGCGGTGGCCTCGGGCCGAGGGATCGGCGCCGCCCGCGAGTGGATCCGCGCGCAGTTTGAACAATACTCAAAAGACTGCGGCGGGTGCCTTGAGGTTAAGATCGATTCCTACACGCAACAGCCCGGCGAACGGCTTTCCCAGCCGACGGTGATCAGCAATGTCTACGCAGTGCTGAAGGGGACCGACTCGGGCACGGCGCCGCGAGTGGTGCTTGTGACCGGGCACTACGACTCGCGCAACAGCGACAATTTCGATATTACTCACGATGCCCCCGGCGCCAACGATGACGCCAGCGGCGTGGCCGTAAGTCTTGAATGCGCCCGAGTGCTGAGCAAGCTGAAATTTCCGGCGACGATTATCTTCCTGACCGTGGCCGGCGAAGAACAAGGGCTCTATGGGAGCGAACACTTCGCGCAAATGGCCCATGGGCTTAAATGGAACATCGAGGCGGCGCTCAACAACGACATTGTCGGTGGCAACCGCAACGCGCAGCAGGATCAAAAAGTGGTCCGGGTATTTTCCGAAGGACTGCCCGCGGCCCGTGATGAGCGCCAGCTGCAGCTCATCCGTGCCACGGGGGCCGAGAACGATTCCACCTCGAGGCAACTCGCGCGCTATGTCGCCGAGACCGCCTCGCAATATGCGCTTGCCGTGCAACCGATGTTAGTTTTCCGCCCGGACCGGTTCCTGCGCGGGGGCGATCATCTCTCGTTCAACGAGCAGGGTTATGCGGCCGTGCGATTTACGGAATATCGGGAAGATTTCACGCGCCAGCACCAGACAGTTCGCACCGAGCAGGGCATCGAATACGGCGATCTGCTCAAGTTCGTCGATGTCGATTACATCGCCGGGGTGGCGCGAGTCAATGCGGCGACCCTCGCCTCGCTCGCCAGCGCTCCACCGCCGCCCGCGCAGGTCGTCATTCAGACATCGAAACTGGAGAACGATTCAACGCTCGAATGGTCCGCCTCGCCCGGCGCGAGCGCGTATGAAGTCCTCTGGCGCGCCACGACCTCTCCTGTCTGGGAACACGTACAGGCCGTGACCGCGGGTACCAAAGTCACGCTGCCGCTGAGTAAGGACAACGTATTCTTTGCGGTCCGCGCGCTCGATGGACAAGGCCATCGGAGCCTGCCTGTAACCCCGCAGTCCTCGCGCTGACGGTGAGCGTGGCCTCCCGCGTCAGGTTCTAACCATCCGCCAGTCTTAATCAGGAACGAGAATCACACCTGCCGCTTTTGACCTAGCCCCTAGCGGCCGCTTTGATTCAACGCCTTGCGGGCCTGAGACGCGCTCACGCAACTGGGCAGGTCGTCAAACATGCGCGGGCTCATGGTACCGTTGGAAAGTCGCTTGGCGTTGCCGTAATCGCTCCAGTAGCGCTCACAGTACGAGGGGTCATCGCGTCCCGCCGCTTTGCATTTGGCGATCTCAGCGTCCCGAAGCGGCTTTATTTTCGCTTCGCGCTCGGCAGCGCACTGGGATTCGAGCGCCGCCACTTCACTCGCCTGATCGGCAATCACGACCCCGGACATCCCCAGAAACCACAGTGCCGCGATCGTCAATTTGGCCCGTCGCTTCCCTTGTTCACTGCGCGCCGAAGCGCCCCGTTCCAGTCGCATTTTCGATTGCATATATCCTCCGCATGCGTTCTAAAAACAATTTCGAATCGCTACGGCGCCACCTGACGTACGCCGAGGTATCGAGACAACCCTCGAGCTCCTTCTGCCATGACTTCGCCATGATTCCAGCGAAACACCGGCGCCAGCACCGGGGCGAGCACACTCATCCAGGCTCGGGAAGTCGCCACCCGCCAGTCGTATCGCACATGCGTATTAACGCCCTCCTGAGCCAAGTTCCAACGTCCTAGCCCATTGAGCTCGCCCTGCGCGACGCCTTCGAGAAGATTGGGCGCGCTCACGACTGTGGTGCGCATCGAGAACGACAAGCGGTACGGCAAGCGGCTGCCCCAGGTGTAACGACGGACCGCGCTTACGCCTGAATCCTCACCGCGTTCCAGTTCCTCGACCGCGAGGACGTACTTCCACCACTTAGGCCACGCCTCGACGGCATAGATTCCATCCCAGATACACTCAATGGGGGCCGCGAAATACCAGTGGCTCACCAGATCGTAGCTGTTCATCACCGGCCTGACTGTCTCCTCCACCGCGAATTACGCTATTCGGGCGGTGCCCGCGCTGATTCGCTTTCGGGCAGTGCGAGCAGAGCGGGCGGTGTCCCGTGGTGCTCCCGCATCGGAGCGGCGCGAACGACTCACCTCAGCCAACAGGCGCTTCGCGGTCGCCTCAAACCGCGCCGGTTCCTCGTAGGATCGTGCCAGCAACATGGCTCCTTCCAGCCCGGCGGTCAGCAGACGCGCCATCTCGACCGGCGGTCCGTCAAATTGCAGCACCCCTGCCTTGCGACCACGCTCCAGATGAAGCGCAAGCCACGACTCGTTCATATCAAAGAAACTTCTGAGTGCCGCGCGCATGGCCTGCGGAAGGGTCGAATATTCGGCGGCTAACATCCCGCAAAGACACATTCGGTCGCGCACCAGAACGTCTTCGTACAGCTGCACGTAGAGATCGAGAGTCTTCCTGGGATCGGCGGACCCTATCTGGCCCAGCGCGGCGTCGAACCTTTCGCTGTAGCCGACAATGAGAGCGCAGCCAAGATCAGCCTTGGTGGCAAAGTGATAGTGGAGGCTCGCTTTGGTGATGCCGAGTTCTG
Organism: uncultured Gammaproteobacteria bacterium; assembly: GCA_963717335.1. Taxonomy (GTDB): domain Bacteria; phylum Pseudomonadota; class Gammaproteobacteria; order Steroidobacterales; family Steroidobacteraceae; genus FEN-1191. The sequence goes on from CAVQVZ010000001.1 coordinate 426,503, forward strand.
TGGCGATATCCGCGTAGCTGAAACCATTAAATCCGCGGGTCTGTGCGAGTCGCTCGGCGACCTCGAGAATCCGGGTGGCGGTATCCCCCACGCGCCTCTGTTCTTGTGGACCCATGCGTCGATTCTATCAGCAGCTTGCTAATCTACCTACTAGTTGGTAGATTCGCCAGCGAATGGTCACGCAGATGGCCGGCTGGAGCACAGCTCATCCACCGGCCCCCAAGGGAAAGGCGGATACAAAAGGGGCACATTCATGCGCAGGCACGAAACGGAACATAAGTCTTTCACCAAACCCGATGAGACCCGGAATTTTCCAAGGGGCCGGGCCGAGGTCTTGAACATTGGCGGTGGCGAGGTCGGGCGGCTGGTGTTTCAGCCCGGGTGGCGCTGGTCACACGACGTGAAGCCCCTGGCCAAGACAGAAAGTTGCGAGGCGCCTCACTTCCAGTACCACGTGAGCGGGAAGCTGGCGATTCGCATGGATGACGGACGGGAGATTATCGCCGGCCCTGGCGACATCACTTCGCTTCCAAGCGGCCATGATGCCTGGGTGGTCGGAGACGAGCCGGTGGTGGTAATCGACTGGTTCGGAGCAAGCAACTACGCCAAAGCTTCATCGATTTAAACCGCTCGACAGGAGGATTACATGTCACGCAAATATATCGATTGTCGGGAATTCCCGAGCGACTCGAAATGCACCGTCGCAATCTCGGCGGACACCGAAAAGGAACTTCTGGACGCCGCCACGCAACACGCAGTCGCCGTCCACGGCCACAAGGATTCCCCTCAGATGCGCGCGGAGCTGAAGAATCTGTTCAAGGACGGATCACCACCGGCCTGATCTCAGCTGGCGGCAGACTGCGAGATTTGCTGACACCCTCGGCCGCCCTGCCCATTCTCAGCGCGGCCGGGGTGTCCGGTTGCGGTCTAGCCCATCACGAAGGCATTAAGCTTGTTGCCGTCCGGATCGCGGAAGTATCCCGCATAAAATCCCTCGCCCCGCGGTCCTGGTGGCCCTTCGTCCGTACCGCCCATTGACAAGGCCAGCTTATAGATACGGTCAACGTGCGCTTTGTCCTTGGCCTCCAGTCCGACCATGACGCCGTTGCCCACGCTCGCCGCCTTGCCGTCGTAGGGGAGCGTCAAACCCAGGCCTGCTCCACCACCCGGCTTTCCCCAGGCGATAAAGCGTTCGGTTTCCATCATGCGTCCGACGTCCAGCTCCTTGGCGATCGCGTCATAGAATTTCGCACCCCGTGCAAGATCCTTGGTTCCGAGCGTAATGTAACCAACCATATCAGCCCTCCGGTTTTGGAAATGTGCGACTCGAGGATGCGCTGAGACCGATTTTAGCCAAGAGAGGTACCCATCGTCAGCTCAGTGGGCGATTCTTCAGACGGTTCGGCTAGTGGGCCGCCTTCTTATAAGTGTAACCCTTGGAAACCAGACACGATTTGACGGCCGCATCGCGATCGTACCCATTGGCATCACGGTTCACTGCGGAAGCGGGTGTTCCCGCGCCGCCCGCGGTATCGCAATTGTTGAACCCACTCTGCTGCACGCAACTGGTGTCCAGCTTGCTCGGAGCCGTTGGGCGGTAGCTTACCGGGGCATCATGGATCACCGGGTATAAGCTCGCCGCGTCCTGTTCGCACGTTAGCTTGTCCGAATTTAGTTGTTGTTCTGTCGTATCCGGCCTGCTCCATTCCCTCGCGCAACCGCCCAGGGCGACGCAAAGCGTAGACAGCGCGACGAATACGGCGAATCTGGTCATAGGGGCTCCGGATACTTGGGCGTCGCCTCAATAGTATTACTAACACTTACGTGACGTCCCGCAGGTTTCGACCGGCGGAGTTTCCACGGGTTCAACGCCCGCCTCGGGGTTTTCCTGATTCGGCACCAATCGCCGCGGTTGTGATAACCCGACGATCGAGGGACACTTGCTCGCCCGAGGCTTGTGTCGATCCATGATTACTAGAGCGAGCTCGTGACCCTCGCGCTGCGGGCCGCGCAATGAGAAGTAACCTGAAGGATAGCCGTCCATGGAAAGCGCCTTAACTGTCCGCTCCAAGCTACCGGATGTGGGGACCACGATATTTACGGTCATTGGTCAGCTCGCCTCCCAGCACGAGGCTCTGGACCTTTGCCAGGGCGCGCCAAACTTCGCGTGCGATCCGCGCCTGGTGGAGGCGGCTTATCAGGCGATGCGGGCCGGTCACAACCAATACGCCCGGATGAGCGGGCTGCCCGCCCTGCGCGAGGCTATTGTAGAGAAATGCTTCCGCCTGACGGGCACTCGTTACGGCACCGATGATGAGGTGACTGTGGTGGGAAGTGCCAGCCAGGGTTTGTACGCCGCGATCAGCGCACTCGTGCATCCGGGTGATGAGGTCTTGTACTTCGAGCCTTCGTTCGACAGCTACGCGCCAATTATCAGGCTCCAGGGCGCCGCCCCTATCGCCATAAAGCTGGCGCCCGACAATTTCACGGTGGACTGGTTGCGGGTGCAGGCGGCCTTATCGCCACGCACGCGGATGATTATTTTGAATACCCCGCATAATCCGACCGCCACGGTACTCAGTGCGGGGGATCTGGAACGCCTGGCGGCGCTTACCCGCGGCACCGAGATCGTGATCCTGTCGGATGAGGTGTATGAACACGTTGTATTTGACGGCGCCACGCACCAGAGCATGTCCAGGAGCCCCGAGCTCGCCGCCCGCAGCGTGATCGTCTCCTCTTTCGGCAAGTCCTACCATGTGACCGGATGGCGCGTGGGCTACTGCCTGGCGCCCAAGCATTTGATGGAGGAAATCCGCAAGGTCCACCAGTTCATGATGTTTTCGGCGGATACGCCGATGCAGTATGCCTTTGCGGCGATGCTCGCCGATGAGCAGTCCTATCTCGGGTTGTCCGCGTTCTATCAGAAGAAACGCGATTTTCTATCTCACGCCCTGGCGAAGTCCCGCTTCGAGCTCCTGCCAAGCGCTGGGTCGTTCTTCATGCTCGCCCGCTATCGTGCAATTTCAAACGAAACGGACAGTGACTTCGTGTTGCGGCTGATCCGGGAGTTCAAGGTCGCCACCATCCCGCTGTCCGCCTTTTACAGCGACGGTACCGACCACGGCGTGATTCGCCTCAGCTTCGCCAAGGATGAGGCCACGCTGGAGGAAGGCGCGCGGCGCCTGTGCAAGGTCTGATAGAGCCGCTTTGCTCCTTATCCAAGCCATGCGCGTCCGTGCGCGGGCGGTGCCGCGTCAAGTCCTGGGCTCAGACGATCAACCCCAGGACCACCGCGATAATTGCACGCGTGCGAATTCCGCCGGTGCATTTGGCGTGCGCCGCCGCAGGATCGTTACCCACATACACTGTATAGGTGTGTGAACCCTGTACGGACGCGTTCGCGGCAGGCACCGCGGCTGCTCCCGCCGCCTGACTCAGTACAAGGGCCACCAGGACGTTGAGGGCAAGGGATCCGGCCGCGGCAGTGAATCTTCCGTAGGTGCTCATCGCTAGGCTCCTAATTTTGCTCGGTTCTGATCTTTAACGCGCTTTGTCACCGCGCCATCAGACACCAGACCGGGGGCTGGTTAAATGGGTCAGGGAGCGAGTTCGTCCCTTCAAACCCCGCACTCGTACCGTCCGCGCCTCCACGACGAAAAGTCGGATCATAGGGCGAACTCTCCCTTCGCTCCCCGAGGGCCGACTTCGCGGGTCCCTCTCCCGCGCCCCAGGCGCGTACCCGTCCCGCCGTGCAACGCACTTGTCCCGTTTGGCTGCCCTGATGCGCTCATAGGCGCTTCAGCTGCGGTAGGCTTGGCTTGACGAAAAGCCAACTCACGCCATGACGACACTCATGCCATCGAACGAAGGGACCACAGCTCGCGACACCAGCGCGGTTCCGCATGCCTATTCACGGCTCAAAGGAAACTCAACCTTCCCGACGCCCGTTACCCTGAGCTTCCGGCGGCTGCTCGCGGTGGCCGCCATATACTGGTTGTACGTCACTGTCTCCGACATTCTCTATATGCAGAGTCTGCGTGTCGGCTTTGGCGAGGTGACCCCGGTTACCCTGTTCCTTCCGTGGGACGCCCGGCTCTGCCAGCACCTCGCGCTCTTTCCCGCGCTCCTCGGATGCCTGTGGCTCTCGCTGCGCCAAGGTTGGCTGCCGGTATGGCGGGCGGTTCCCGTCCAGCTCCTGCTTGCGATTGCCTTTGCGGTGGCGGCGGCGCCCGCCCTTTGGCTCGGCGAGTATTTTTTCCCGTTGCCCCATGAGTACAAGCCCTGGCATGCCAAGATGGCCGAGCCGTACTTTTCGTCCGGGTCGCTCGCGCTGTGGCTGGCCAGCGCCACCAGTTTTTTCTTCGCCTACGCCTTTGGACTGGCGGCGATCAATGGCTTTTCGTGGTACCAACGATACCGCGATGCCGAACTTCGGGTCACCGCACTGGAAAGTGACTGGCACGCCGCTCGCCTGGCGGCGCTCCGCATGCAGCTGTCGCCCCACACGCTGTTCAATCTTCTTAATACAATCCACGGGCAGATCGCCTGGGACCCGTCGCTGGCGCAATCGATGGTCATTCAGCTCGCCGACCTGCTTCGGCGCCTGCTCAATGCGGGGGAACGCGAATTCTCGCGCCTCGCCGACGAGCTGCATTTCGCACGACTCTATCTTGAGCTGCAGACGAGACGCTTCCCGGACCGCTTGACCATCGTTCTGCCCGACCCCGCCCAGATCCCGGCGCTTTGGGTGCCGAGTCTCATCCTCCAGCCGCTGGTGGAGAACGCCGTAGTCCACGGCTTGGCGGGCCATGAAGGTGCAGTGCTCATCGAGATTGATGCTTCGGTCCGGGGCGAGGCGCTGATACTGCGTGTCGCAAATACGGTTTCCCCCGCCCGGATGATCAACCAGGCCGGGATCGGGCTGTCCAACGTGCGCGAACGGCTCCAGGTGCACTTTGGGGGCGCTGGCGAATTGCGGACCGAGCTGGAGTCTGCAAACCGCTGGGCGGCGCAGATCCGATTGCCGGCGCTTCGCGATTCGCCCTTGACCCAAGAGGTCGCGACCTCAGCTAAGCCATGAAAGTCATGATCGTCGATGATGAGCCCGCGGCGCGCCGGACCCTGCGCGAATACTGCCAGGCGGAACCCGACCTGCTGGTAGTGGGCGAGTTCAGCGATGGCGCGACGGCTCTCCCGGCGATCGCCAGCGCACCGCCCGACCTGCTGTTCCTCGATATCCAGATGGACACGATGACCGGAATCGAGCTGGCCCGCGCGCTCGATGCCGCCACATTGCCTTTGATCGTCTTCGTGACGGCCTACGATAACTTCGCCATCCAGGCGTTCGAAGTAAACGCTATCGACTACCTGCTCAAGCCCTTTGATCGGCAGAGGCTGAAGGCCACGCTGAGCCGGGTCCGACGTCGTTTTGCCGCCGCCCCGAATCTCGAGGACCGTTTCCAGCAGCTCTCCAGCGTCCTGGCCACGCTCGAGCAAAGCGCACGAGGCTTGACGCCGGCGACCACGCGCATTTTGGCCGAATCCGGTGGGACGATGCGAATGCTCGATGCGTCGACCATCGAGGTGATCGAAGCGGATCGAAACTACGTGATGATGCGCGTCGGGCGGGAAACCTTCCATGCCCGCAGCACACTCCAGCAGGCCGAAGACCTTCTCAAGGGTCAGCCGATGTTACGCATCAGCCGCTCTTGCCTGGTCAATACTGACCTGATTCAGGAGGTCAGCCGAACGCCGCGCGGAGACTTCATTCTGGTGCTGCGTGGGGGTACGACCGTCACCAGCAGTGAGGGCTTTCGGGACCGGGTAAGGACCCACTTCGATCATATGAAGCTGGGCCACAAGTAATCAGGCCGGAGGCGATGCTCCGCGAGCCGGCCCCGGCGAGCACCGCAGCACAGCACTCGCCCAACGCAACTCCTGTTTATCCTGGCCGGGTCAAAGCCCCGTCCAAACCCTGATTGGTGTATTCTCAGCTCTGCAGTGGAAGTACACTAGGACTGAAATAAACTGTGATCAGATGCACAGGCAAGTCCAACACGGCCAACAAGGGGGAAGGTCACCGTGGCAGCTAAACTCACATTTAGAATCGTGCCGTTTGCTGTATTGGGCCTGGCAGGTGCGTCCCTGACCACTCCAGTCTTCGCCCAGTCCGCGGTTACCCCCGGCAGCAATGTGGTCGTCGAGGGCACGTCGGATTCCAAATTTTTGACCGATCCTTTCTCGGTCAGCCTGGGAACCTACGTGGTGTCCAAGGACCTTGAAGCCACTTTCGATGGCCGAGCCACCAATTCCAACCAGCCCGTGGATTTTGCCCATACTTTTGGTACGAATGGAGACCATCAGCGCATTCGTCTGGACGCGCTGTGGCGGATCAATGCCAGAAATCATCTGCGGTTCGTGTACTTCAACGACAGCGTCTCCCGCACCAGGACACTGGACAGAGATTTTGCCTGGGGCGACTACACTTTTGCGGCCAACGCGAGCGTAAGCGCCCAGACCAAACTCGCGGTCTACGAGCTCCTCACGAATACGCGTTTATCAAGCAGCCCAACTTCGAACTCTCGGCCGGAGCCGGAGTCCACATGCTGGATATGTCGATCAAACTCTCGGGGCAGGCGACATTCACCGACGTCAATGGCAACGTGTCACCGACTTCGTACTCGAGCACAAACAGTAATTTGCCGGCACCTCTACCCGTCATTGGCGCACGCGCGGCCTGGGCGGTCACCCCAAACATCATCATCGAGCCAGAATTCCAGTGGCTGAAAATTCACTACGACGCGTATGACGGCGACTGGTGGGATCTGCGGGTGGCGGGCAAGTGGATGTTCAGCCGTCATTTTGGGGTTGGTCTGGGCTACGATTATTTCAAGGCCAACGTGGGCGTGGACAAATCCAATTTTAGCGGCAATGTCAGTCTCGGTTACCAGGGCCTGCAGGCGATGCTGGTCGGCTCTTGGTAGAAACCGGATGAGGCCCAAGTAGCCTCACGCGGGAAGCCGGATGCGGCAACTGTAAATTGAGCCATCGCCGGGAATGGGCGATCCTAGCCTCCCGGGCCTTTCGATTCGGTCGCGCTGGTGGACTCAATGGAATTGCGGTCGCTCGAGCTTTGGAGCTTGCCCGATGGCAACAATCCAGCTCCCCGCCCTAAGGCGCAATAAATACCATCGACTTGCGTCGGCCGCGGCCTGCTCGGCACCCGCCCCGTTCATTTTCGCAACAAACGAAGGGTATAGTCGGTTCTGCCCATCCTCCCAAGGAAAAATGATCATGAGCAAGAAATCATCCGGCAATAACACGCAACCCTTCTGACCGACATCAAGACCTTACGCGAACGCGCCCGGAAGCACCTCAACGATGGTGGCGTTACGCACTCCTACACCGGAGACCCGGCAAAGGCTATCGAGATCCTGCAGACCGTTTTGGCGACGGAGCTGGTCTGTGTGCTTCGCTACACCATGCACGCGGTGGCGGCGACGGGCATATCGAGCGAAGGAGTGAAAGCGGAATTTGACGAGCACGCGAAGGACGAAAGTGAACACGCCAGGGCTGTGGCCGAGCGCATCAACCAGCTGGGCGGCCGGCCGAATTACGATCCCAAGGGGCTGGAGTCGCGCTCAGCCTCACAATTCGGCAAAGCGGACAATCTGATCGACATGATCAAGGAGAATTTGATCGCCGAAAGAATAGCCGTCGACCATTACCGCGAGCTAATTCGCTACTTTGGCCACAAGGATCCGGGCACCCGGAAAATGATCGAGGAAATTCTGATCAAAGAAGAAGAACACGCCAATGACATGCACGACTTATTGGTGGCCCACGAGGGCCGGCCAATGCTCGAGGGGTAATGCTCCGTCTGTGACATCGTCCGTCCGTGACCGCGTGCATTAAGAGACGACACGTAAACGAGTCGGTCCCCCGAGCAACGTTGCGCAGAGAATGTTTTGGCGTTATCGGTAAGGCATTCCTGAGTCTTCCGATTAATGGCTATCGACGGGAATGATGTTGTGAACAGCCGTCACGCCGTCGGTCTTGCAATTTGAGATTCTAGCCCCGGAGTGCGCAAATGGATAAAAGTCGCCCGGCGCGCGCATTGATTCGCGCCATCGCGGCCTTCCTCGGTGTCTTGGCACTTGCCGCCATACCTGGGACGGTCGCGGCGGATACGCGAGATTCCACGGTATTGCTCATAATGCTTCGGCGTTGACGGCCGAGCCGAACGCGCCTTACGCCGAAAGCGGTGGCGATCCGCGGCGATCGCATCCTTGCGGTCGGTGCACTGCGGTCGGTCGAAAGCTCGGTCGGTCGGGGTGCGCGGCGGATCGATCTGGGCGGACGCTTTCTGATGCCGGGCATGCTCGACGCGCATGCTCATCCCATCGGCAGCGGCAAGCTGTATGGGGGTGGGAAGCACGCTGGTGCTGGCCACCTTCCCGGAGAGCGAATACTCGCTGGCCGATCTGGTGAAGCTTTCGTCGCCAAGACGATCGCTCTGATCAGCGAGCTGGGCGATACCGTCGTGGTCAATGGGCTGGACATCGGCTACTGGTCACATGCCGCCGAAATCGAGGGAGCATTGAGCGGCGGACAGTTCGCCGAGGTACCCATCGAACCTTCGGGTCCGATGGCCACACCGGATGGGCCAATCGGAAAGCCCGGACGCGGGCCGGCATCACCGCCGGCGTCCTTGCGCAAGCTGCCCGCGGCTGACCGGGCCTACTACGGGTCTGGGCCGGATTTCGCTCCGAACGGGTTCGTGGTGGACGCGGGACTCACGCGCGTTCGGATGAGCTTGCCTCCGGCGTCGATGGATACACAGCTTGCCTTCGGCCGTGCCGGTGTTCGTTATCTCAATGCGCTCGGCATCACGGGCTGGCTCGATGCGGCCGTGGCGGGCGTAGTCGGCGGCGACCTGCCTCTAACGCTCGAGGATCCAGGCTCGCTTCCGGTGTACCTGGAATTGGCGCGGCGGGGTGAGTTGACCGCGCATGTCGCCGCATACC
>CAVQVZ010000002.1:0-237500 GCA_963717335.1 uncultured Gammaproteobacteria bacterium
GCGCGCGGCGGACGGCTCCGAGGCATCTCGCGGCAGACCATAAGCGTTCCAGAGCGACCTGATCTGCGTGCCTCAGGCGATCACCGTCGAAAGGACGCTGGCCGCGCAGATCGCGGCTGCTTGCGTGCTTCCGCCGACCAGCTCTAGTACCGAGTGTGACTGGCTCGGGACGAGCTTCCCGGGGGCGCGGCTCAGCGTCCTGCGTGGAGCCATCCGCGGGCCAGCCTCTCCGATGGATGCGGCCTTACTCCTGACGGGGCCAGGACGATGCCGTCCGGCCGTACCGCTGGAACCGGCATAGGCAGGCCGCGCTGCGCTGCCCGCAGGAGGCGATGCATCCGCGCTTGTACGTTCCGGTAGAAGCGCTGCTGGGTCCAGTGGCCGAACAGCCGGAACCCCCAGCGCACCAATGGATTGGGGATGGATGCAGGACGCGAGTAACCAGCGATGTGGAAGGTCACCTGGCCGGTGCGCTGATTCTTGATCACTTCGTAACTGAGGCGCCCCTGCTCCAGGTGGCCCTGCAGGGTCTGATAGCACCAGCCCCACACGCGTTCGGGGCCGCCGTCACCGTCCCGCGTCTCGTCGATCACTCCGGTGACGCGGACACCGAGATAAAAACGCAGCCCGCAGAAACGGCCTTCGAGCAGCATGTCGCGGCCGAGCAATTCCTGATCGCTTCGGTACACCGCGCGCAGGATCGGGCCGTCGGCGAACTCATACTGACTCACCAGGCGGCACGCTGTCGCCCAAGGGCCGCCGGGCACTGGCGGGCCGGGCGGCTCGCGGCCGATGACGGTGGAACCGGAGTCGACGTGCCAGTGCCCCTGCGGCCGGCCGTTTTGCGGGGCCCGCGCCGGATCGTAGTTGATCTCGCGATGACGCAGGTCGTCTAGCGCCGCAATCTCGTTGACCGGGCCGAGCAGCCTCTGGCGCACCTACTCCGCTTCTCCCAGCGAGTCGCCGATCAGCCAGAACATCGGCGGCCACAAACCCACAAACAAGGCGCGCCGTTCCGCGTTACCGCGCTCATCCTGGTCGACGGTCTTAGCGCGGATCCACAAGCCAATGCACAACGCTACTGACCCGAGCGACGCCGCGTGGAGGTGCGTATCACGCAATCCGGCCCGCCGAAACGTTTCGGTTACGGTCATCCGGCTCCTCCCCGCCGTGGACCTGCACCGGGACGGCTGCCCGTTATGCGACGATTTACCCATGACGACAGCCAGCCGTTGGGTCCGGCTCCGGACTGTCCTGGGCTGGCCGGTAGGGATCGCGCTGGTCAGCTGGCGGTACATGTGGCGAACAACTCCCCTTCACCGCTCGGAACAGTCGGGCAGCGCAGAGGACCTGCCGGGCCCCGTGCATCACCGCGACGGGCACCGCCGCCAGGGGCTGGACGCGGGTGTCGGGCCCATGCTGCATCGCACTTATGCCGTGCGGATAGTGAACAGCGCCCTGGGTCCGGCCGCCCTGATCGACATGGTGGCGGACAAGCTGGACCGGGCCACGCCGGAGATGGCTGTATTCCGCAAGACCCGCGGCGCGGACGGCCCCTTGCGGCACGGTGACGAGTTCCTGGTCCGGATGCCCGGGCCATGGGATGGGCCCGTGCGCGTGGTTCACCGGGACTCCACCTCCTTCCGGCTGGCCACCCTGGATGGTCACCTGGAGGCCGGAGAGATCGAGTTCCGGGCTTCGCCGGCCGGCGATGCGTTGCGTTTTGAGATCGAATCCTGGGCCCGGGCCGGGGACCGGCTGGCTGACCTGCTCTACAACAAGCTCAAGCTGGCCAAAGAGTATCCAGCTCAACATGTGGTCCCACTTTTGCGTCCGCACGGCGGCCCTCGCGGGGGGACGGCCCCAGGGAGGAGTCACCATCCGCACCCGGTGGGTCGCCTGGCCGCGCGGATCAAGCGTGCCAACAGGCGCCCGAAAGGCTGGGACCTGGACCTGTGCCGGATCCGGGACAACCTCACCGGGGCCGATGTCACGGTGCTGAGTGTCAGTTCCCCGGCCTTGCCTCGAGGCTCACAACTGCGGCACAGCCCGGTCCCGACGAGACGAACGGGATGCAACTAGCGCCGCCTGGCCGAGCATTTGGTGCCCGCCGTTCTGCGCTTGACGGAGCTGTGTCGTAGCGCGCGCCCAGACCCTGTGCATGCCACCGCTGGCTGGGATGGAAGCGATCGAGGACCTGATCGAACTTTTGCACGCCCTGTTTGGCGGCTATTCCAAGGTCGTTGCGGCCGATGCTCTGGCGCTGCGCAGCACGGAGACTTTGGAGCAGGCACTCTCGGAAATCGAGCAGCTGCGAGTGGAACTCGGAAAGTCCTGACCTTGACTCGGGCGTAACGCAGCTCATGCGGCTTTGGTCGGTCCATCCGGGTTATCTTGATCCGCAGGGTCTGGTAGCGCTGTGGAGGGAAGCGCTGCTGGCGCGGGCCGTGCTCCGTGGGCACACCAGAGGGTATCGCCACCACCCGCAACTCGAGCGGTTCAAGATCCATCGACGACCGCGTTCCGCGATTTCAACCTACCTGGCCGGCATCTACGCGGACGCGACGATGCGCGGCTACTCCTTCGACCAGGCAAAGGTCGGCAACGCGCGCACGGGCGTGCGTATCCCGGTCACCGAAGGGCAACTGGCCTTTGAGTGGGAACACCTGCTGCGCAAGATGTCGGTACGCAGTCCCTCGCGCTACAGGCAGTGGCGTTCCACACGCCTGCCTCGATGCCACCCGTTGATGCGTTGTTGTGCGGGCCCGATCGAGCCCTGGGAGCGCCCGTAACACGCGATCCAGGATTTCTCCGCGAGGGCGGGGCCGCACCCGTGCCTGATCCTGGCGAAATCATTTACCCGACCCTAGCGCTGTTCGCCAGCTCCCGAAGGCATGGCAACACGGGCCAGCTCATGGATCGGGTCGCGAGCGAGCTTCGGATCGAGGTCGTCGATCTGGCCACCAAAGACATCTCCGCGTTCGACTACGAGCACAGGAACCGTAAGGACGAGTTCGAATCGCTGATCGATCACGTGCTGAATTTCCGCCGGATTATCTTTGCCTCACCCGTTTACTGGTACTCGGTTTCTCCACCGATGAAGGTCTTCCTCGACAGGATCTCCGATTTACTGGACCTGCCCGACTTGCTGGCCAAAGGCCGCCGGCTTCGGGGGAAAGAGGTCTACGTGCTATGCACATCGATTGAAGATCAGGCGGCACCCTCATTCGTCGATGCCTGGCGGGGAACCTGTGATTACCTGGGCATGAACTATGGCGGCCTGTTGCATGCCAACTGCCGAGACGGTTACCGGCCGGCCCTGTATGAAGAGGACATCAATTCCTTTGTCCGGCAACTGCGAATGGGCGCGATACCGTCCAAGGTAGTGAGTGAAGATGAATGAGATGGCATGCCAGTGCGGATGAGCGCTACTACTTGCCGAAAACAGCCAACTCCGCTAACAATTTGCTTTCCAAGCCCCCCACACCGGAGATCCTAAGATGAACAAGAATTTTCTGGGCACCTGGGTAGTCGTGTTCATACTGTGGATGGCGGGAGCTTTTCTCGTCCATGACACGCTGTTGCACAATGACTATGCGGCGATTTCGTCCTTGTTTCGGTCGGAAGCCGATGCCCAGCAGCACTTCCCGTTCATGATACTGGCCCATGTTCTCCTGGCGGGCGCCTTTACGTGGATCTACATTCGCGGCCATGAGGCCAAACCGTGGCTGGCGCAAGGGCTGCGCTTTGGATTCGCGGTTGCTCTCCTGACGGTCATCCCGACCTACATTATTTACTACGTGGTGCAGCCGATACCCGGAATCACGGTGGTGAAGCAGATCATCTTCGACAGCATCGTGTTGCTGGTCCTTGGGGCGGTGGCGGCATTCATGAATCGGGGACGGCTCCGATCCTAGATTGTGGAGGCCACAAAGTAGCGCAGCATTAACGACAGGAGCATGTACCGATGATCCGAACAATCGTTGCGGTACTCAGCGGCTTGGTGACCTGGTTCATTGTAGCCACACTGATCAATTTCCTGATCCGGGCGATGGTGGTCGGTTACGCGGCCGCGGAACCCACCATGGCCTTCACGCTCCCGATGATGATCGCGCGCTTAGGGGCGGGTGTGGTGTCCTCACTGGCCGCCGGGTTCGTGTGTTCGGCGGTGGGGCGTGGCAATGTTGCTCCCGTCTATATCCTCGGCACGCTCCTCGTCCTGTTGTTTCTGCCGGTGCATTTCAAGCTATGGCATGTTTTCCCCGTGTGGTATCACGCGTTCTTCTTGATCACCTTGGCGCCGTTGGTCCTCTTAGGTGGAGCCATGCAGCGCCGGGCGCGCAGTACGCCCGCCCGAGGACCGACCTGAGCTGTCCTGCCAAGGCAATCCCATTCGGCGCGGCCGCGCGCCGGGCGACTGTGTTATCTATTCGGACGCTCGAGCTGATTGAGCTTCTATTTGAATCCCGTTACCGGTGGCAGGGACGCCATGTTGATACTGGGAAAATGTCATTGCGGGAATCTGTCGTTCTCGCTGCGCTGGGAGCCTGACCCGACCCACATTCCCGCGCGGGTGTGCGGGTGCGCGTTTTGCACCAAGCACGGCGGCGTCTGGACGTCCCATCCGGACGGCCTCCTGAAAATTGCGATTCGGGAGCCTGCGTTGCTCTCGAAGTACCAATTCGGCACCCGGACCGCAGAGTTCCACGTCTGCTCTCACTGCGGCGTAGTGCCGATCGTCACCAGCCTCATCGGCGGGCGGTTGTACGCGGTGGTCAGCGTCCATGCGTTGGAAGGCGTCGACCCGCGCTTGATCCGCCCGAGCGCGGCGGATTTCGACGGCGAGGCGCACGGTGACCGGCTCTCCCGCCGGGCGCGCAATTGGATAGCGAACGTCGAATATTCGGGCCCCGAGGGCGCGCAGTGAAGAGATTTGAAATTGTCCCCAGCACCCCCCAGTTGCAAGGCAAGTTCGCCGAAATCTGGGTCCCCTGGCTTAAGAGCATGACCGGCAAGGAGCCGGAGCCCGAAGATCTGCTCGCGGTGGGCGATCCGGAGTCCTTCTACATCAGGGGAGGGGGCGCCGTCCTATTCGCGCTGCAGGAGAGCCGGCCCTCGGGTGTCGTGGCCGTCAAGAACCTCGGCGGCGGGGTCTATGAATTCTGCAAGCTCGTCGTTCTGGAGCACGCTCGCGGCCTGGGTGTCGGCCGGGGTTTGGTGCAGGCGTGCATCAATTTCGCGCGCGATGCGGGCGGGCGCCTGCTGATGCTGCAAAGCTTTCGGCGGCTCGAAGTGGCGCTGCGCATGTACGAGCGCATGGGCTTTGGTCCCATGCCAGCCCCACCGCAGATGCTGGTGTTGGCCCGCACCGAAGTCATCATGGGCATGCCGCTCGGGGTCGCTCCAGGGGCCGAAGATGTCGCTTCACGAAGCTGATCGGGACGTACCGCTGCTGGAGCCGGACATCGAATCTTTTGTTCGGCAGTTCGAAGCGCGTACGCTCCCGAAGCCGCGTTGGACGCACCACGCCCATCTGCTGGTGGGCCTGTGGTATCTGTCGAAGCACACGCCTGCCGAGGCTCTGGATATCGTCCGCCAGCGCATCCGCGCGTACAACGTTGCCGTGGGCACCGCCAATACCGATAACAGCGGGTATCACGAGACCCTGACGCGTCTGTACCTCAATGCCATTGCGGCGCATATCGCGAGCCACAGCGGCGAATCGCTCCCGCAGTCCTTGGCCCTGCTGCTCAAGAGCCCGCTTGCGCGCAGTGACTGGCCGCTGGAACTGTATTCCCGCGAGCGCCTGTTTTCGGTGCAGGCGCGCCGCGAGTGGGTCGAACCGGATCTGCCACCCGGCTCTCCATCGTCATGTCGCTTCTGACCAATAGCGCCCACGCATGAGTGGCTGCTAGCATAGGTTTCCCGATGCAGCGGTAGTTATTGAAGGGAAAGATGTTCAGGTACCTCAGCGGTCGGGTGTTAAGGGTGCCGGGTTTGGGTACCGTGCTGATCAGCCGCCAGCGTTGTTGACCCATGCACCTCGAGCGCTTCCCCCGGCATTCGCTGACATTTGGTCCCTCGCCGATTCATTCTCTGCCGCGCCTCAGCGCTCGGCTGGGCGGCAAGGTCGAGCTGTACGCAAAGCGGGAGGACTGCAACAGCGGGCTGGCCTTTGGCGGCAACAAAACGCGAAAGCTCGAGTACCTGATTCCCGAGGCGCTGGCCGGAGGGTACGACACGCTGGTGTCGATCGGCGGAATACAGTCCAACCAAACCCGCCAGGTCGCGGCGGTCGCGGCGCACCTGGGGCTCAAGTGCGTGCTGGTACAGGAGAACTGGGTCAATTATTCCGACGCGCTGTATGACCGCGTCGGGAACATCGAGATGTCGCGCATTCTAGGTGCCGACGTGAGACTGGATGCGGCCGGATTCGACATCGGCATACGTCCGAGCTGGGAACAGGCGATGAGTTCCGTGCGCGAGGCGGGAGGCAAGCCCTTTCCGATCCCCGCAGGCTGTTCCGAGCATCCGCTCGGGGGGCTGGGGTTCGTGGGATTCGCCGAGGAGGTGCGGGAGCAGGAATCCGCGCTCGGCTTTAAGTTCGACTACATCATCGTATGCTCGGTCACCGGCAGCACTCAGGCCGGAATGGTCGTGGGCTTTGCCGCGGATGGGCGGGAACGACGTGTCATCGGCATCGACGCTTCGGCCAAGCCCGCCGCCACCAAGGCACAGATCCTGCGCATCGCGCAGCATACGGCCGGGCTGGTCGAACTCGGCCGCGCGCTCACCGAGCAGGATATCGTGCTCGATGCCCGCTACGGTGGTCCGGAGTACGGCTTACCCAACCCGGGAACCCTGGAAGCGATCCGATTGTGCGCGCGCCAGGAAGGCATGCTCACCGATCCGGTCTATGAAGGAAAATCGATGCACGGCATGATCGAAATGGTGCGCAACGAAGAGTTTCCGGCAGGATCCCGGGTGCTCTATGCCCATCTGGGAGGCGTGCCGGCGCTCAATGCCTATAGCTTTCTATTCCGCAATGGATAGGGGCGGTTGAGAGCCAGTGGCCGTGGGAGCGGGACTCGAGCCGAGCCTGGTGTTTCAGCAACCGCAATCGCCCGAGGATTGGCGCCAGGCGCGGGAACTGGTGGAACAGTACGCGGCCTCGCTCCGGCTGGATCTGGGCTTCCAGAACATCGCCCACGAATTGGACCACCTATCGAGCGAATACTCGGCGCCGACCGGCGCGTTCCTGATCGCCACGGAGGGCGGCAAGGCGCTCGGCTGTGCGGGCGTGCGACGTTTCGCCGAGGGCGATGGCGAAATCAAGCGCCTGTATGTCATTCCCGCAGCGCGCGGCCGGGGTGTCGGCCTGCAGCTCGCCCGCCGCGTCATTGATGAAGGACACCGCCTCGGCTATTCCCGATTGCTGCTTGATACACTGCCCGCCATGCAGGAAGCTCAATCCCTGTACGTGGCGCTCGGATTTAGGCCTACCTCCGCGTATCGATTCAACCCGGTCCCTGGAGCCGCCTATTTTGAGCTGTCGCTGCGCTGAACCGACCAGGCCCCGCTGATGTCACTTAAAACGCCCATCATCATTGAATCCGAGCGGCTGATCGTGCGACCAGTCGCGGAAGGGGACCTCGAGGCCCTGATGCTGGTCAATGGGAACGATGAGGCCACGCGCTTCCTCCCGTACGCGAGCTGGCGCTCCCTTGCCGACGCCCGCGCCTGGTTTGAGCGCATGAGCGCCATGGGCGCCAGCGGACAGAGCATCCAGTACGTGCTCACCGACAAGGCCACAGGTCTTGCCATCGGCACTTGCCTGCTATTCCGTTACGAAGAACCGAGCGCCCGCGCGGAACTGGGCTACGTGCTGAGCAGAGCGCACTGGGGCCGCGGGATCATGCGCGAGGCCCTGATGGCCGTCATCGGCTGCGCGTTCGGCGAATACGCACTGCGAAGAATCGAGGCGGAGGTGGATCCCCTCAATCGGGCCTCGAGCCGGCTTCTGGAGGGCCTGGGATTTACCCGCGAAGGGCAGTTGCGCAAACGCTGGGTGGACAAGGGCGCCGCTCACGATACGCTTATCTACGGCCTGCTCAAAGACGAGTGGAACCCACGTCCCGCAACCCCGCACAACGATGCTTATCGAAATTCGGCCAGGCGGCCTGGACCGCCCTGAAGTCGCCCAGCTGTTGCGCGAGCACCTGGCCTCGCTTGCCCGGCACTCACCTCCAGAGAGCAGGCACGCGCTGGATCTGGACTCGCTCCGGGAACCTGGTATTACTTTCTGGAGCGCGTGGAAAGGCGCAGAGCTGGTGGGGTGCGGCGCGCTCAAGGAGCTGGACACGGGCCACGGCGAGATCAAATCCATGCGCACCGCCCTCCAGCACCTTCGTCAGGGAGTGGCGGCGCGGCTCCTGAGCCAAATCACCGAGGAGGCGATCCGGCGCGACTACCAGCGGCTGAGCCTGGAGACCGGATCGATGGCCGCCTTCGTACCCGCGCGAACACTCTACGCTTCCCACGGATTCAGGGAGTGCGCCCCATTCGCCGACTACGTTCCTGATCCAAACAGCGTGTTCATGACCAAGGAGCTGCGCGCTTGCGCTCCTGCGCAGGGGACGGTCAAACTTTGAACGCGAGCCGAGTGCTCATCCTCCCCCGCCAGGCCAGGAGCAACCACACCCGATTGCAAGGCTTGAATCTGCGGACGTCGCACAACCTGACGAGGCCACTTGGTGACCCACAGTGGGTGGGGGAGTTCGCTTTCTATGAACGAAGTTTCATGCGCTGAGCGCGCCAGACAGGGCTAACTTTAGCTACCCCAGGTACACGTCCAATCCAGCGTGGCCAGGCCGGAAGGAGCAAGCCAGTGAGTAAAAACGAGATCAGTCGGCGCCAGTTGTTGGTGGGTGGGGCCATCGTGGGGGCAGCGTCCATCACCGGAGCGACGGGACTGCAGGAGAGCACGAGTGCGCCCTCGCCATCCATCAAGGGGGCCGTCCCGTGGCGCGAAGGCACGGCGGATGCGCCCACCATGGCAGAAGGAACCGATTACCGGTTTTTCACACAGGCCGAGCAGTCGTTTATCGAGCCGGCGATCGATCGGCTCATTCCTCCCGACGAGAACGGGCCGAGCGCCTCACAAGCGAACGTGCACGTGTTTCTCGATCGTCAGCTGGCCGGTGCCTTCGGACGCGGCGATCACTTCTATCTGGGCGGCCCGTGGCCCAAGGGCACCCCGGAGCAGGGCTATCAGAGCCGGCTCTCACCGGCGCAGCTCTATCGGAGCGCGATTCCCGCCATCGAGACCTACGTAAAGGAACGTACTCGGGGAAGACCTTCAAGGAACTCTCGCCCGACGGAACAGGACGCTGGTGCTGAAGGGGCTGGAGAGCGGGGATGCGAGGCTGGAGGGCGTCGATGGCGAGTCCTTCTTCGGCATGTTCCTGCAGAACGTGCTCGAGGGTTATTTCTCCGATCCGATCTATGGCGGCAACAAGGACATGGCCGCGTGGAAGATGATCGGCTTTCCAGGCGCGCACTACGATTATCGCGACTGGGTCAGCTCGCCACGGCGAGCGCGTGCCGTATCCGCCGGTCGGCATCAAGGGCCGCCGCGGCTGGTCGGAGGGCTGAGCCCATGGCAACCAACCTGCCGCCGGTCGATGCGGTGCTGGTCGGCTTCGGATGGACCGGGGCGATCCTCGCGCAGCAGCTGTGCGATGCCGGACTGAAGGTGCTGGCCCTGGAGCGCGGCGTATGGCGCGACACGCCCACCGACTTCGCCACCGACCTTCGCGCAGGACGAGCTGCGCTACATGTGGCGCCACCACCTGTTCCAGAACGTGAGCCACGACACGCTGACGCTCCGCAACAACGCGGACCAGCAGGCCCTGCCGATGCGCCGCCTGGGCTCGTTCCTGCTGGGAACCGGCGTGGGCGGCGCGGGCGTGCACTGGAACGCGCAGATCTGGCGCTTCCTCGAGAGCGACCTGAAGGCGTACAGCCACAACCTGAGCCGCTACGGCAAGGAAGCGGTCAGCGCCTACGACATGACGATTCAGGACTATCCGCTGAGCTGGGCGGAGCTCGAGCCGCATTACGATGCCTTCGACAAGTTGTGCGGCACCTGCGGCAAGGCCGGCAATCTGAACGGCAAGATTCAGGCCGGCGGCAATCCGTTTGAGGGACCGCGCTCGTCCGAATACCCGAATCCGCCGATGACGCTGCCCGTACGGGCCGACGCTCTTCGCCAAGGCCGCGAGCGAGAAGGGCTATAAGCCCTTTCCGCATCCGACCGGCAACCTGTCGCGACCCTACACCAATCCGCTGGGCGCGCAGCTCGGGCAATGCACCTACTGCGGCTTCTGCGAGAAGTTCGGCTGCGGCAACTACTCCAAGGCGACCGCGCAGACCACGATCCTGCCGTACCTGCTGATGAAGCCAAACTTCACGCTGCGCACCGAGTCCGAGGTGCTGAGGGTGGAGACGACCGCCGACGGCAAGCACGCCACCGGCGTCACCTACGTGAACAGCGCCGGCGAGGAGTTCTTCCAGCCGGCCGAGATCGTGATCCTGTCGGCGTACGTGCTGCAGAACGTGCGCCTCATGCTGCTGTCGAAGATCGGCCGGCCCTACGACCCGACGACCGGCACGGGCGTGGTCGGCAAGAACTACGCCTACCAGACCATGGGCTCGGTCAACGTCTTCTTCGAGGACAAGATCATGAATCCATTCATCGGCGCCGGTGCCCTGGCGACGGTGGTCGATGAGTTCAACGGCGACAACTTCGATCACACCGGGCTCGGCTTTCATCGGCGGCGGCTACATCGCCCAGATGCAGACCGGCGGGCGCCCGATCGAGATGATCTACACGCCCGCAGGGCACCCCCAAGTGGGGCGCGAAGTGGAAGAAGGCGGCCGCGAAGAATTACCTGCGCGCGGTCAATATCAGCTGCCACGGCTCGGTGATGGCGCACCGTGGCAACTATCTGGACCTGGATCCCACCTACCGCGACAGCTTCGGGCGCCCGATGCTGCGCATGACCTTCGATTTCACCGACAACGAGCTGAAGATGTCGCGCTACCTCGTCGACAAGGCCGCGGAGATCGGCCTGGCGATGGAAGGGGTGAGCTCGGTCAAGAAGAACTACCGCACCGGCTCATGGAGCGTGGTGCCGTACCAGACCACGCACAATACCGGCGGCACGATCATGGGCGACAATCCGACCAACAGCGTGGTCAACAAATACCTCGCAGAGCTGGGACGTGCCCAACCTGTTCGTGACCGGCGCGGGCGCCTTCCCGCAGAATGCGGGCTACAACCCGACCGGCACGGTGGCGGCGCTGGCGTACCTGTCCGCCGACGCGATCAAGAACCAGTACCTGAAGAGCCCCGGCCCGCTGGTTCGCGCATGCCTGAGGGCACAGGCCATGGTGTCCCGGGCTCGGATCACGGGTGCCCTCGCAGCGCTCGCTCGTGCTGGCTCTGGCGGGGCCGGTTGCCCTGCTGTGGGCCGCGCGCGGCCGCGAGCCTACACGCCGATGGGCGCGACGACGCTGTCAACCAGCTGCCCTGACCGCAACCCATTTCCGATGCATCGTCCCGAGTGCCGCAGCAGCTCCGGCTCGGCCAGTACCTGGTGCGCGTGGGCGACTGCGCCTCCTGCCACACCCGCGAGGGCGGCGCATTCCTTGCCGGCGGCTCTCGCGCTCGACACGCCCTTCGGCACGATCTACAGCACCAACCTGACCTCGGATCAGCAGACCGGCATTGGGCGCATGGACGGCGGAGCAGTTCTACGCGGCGCTGCACGAGGGCAAGGACCCCCCCGAGAGGCCTGCTCTACCCGGCGATGCCGTACCCGTACACCACGCGCGTGACGCGCGCCGACTCGGACGCGATCCTGGCCTTCCTGAAGACCGTGCCGCCGGTCAACGCAGCACCTGCCGGCCGAACAACCTGTCGTTCCCGTTCAGCGTCCGCTCCCTGGTCCATGGCTGGAACCTGCTGTATTTCCACCCGGGCGAGTACCAGCCCGATCCGGCCAAGTCCGCGCAGTGGAATCGCGGCGCCTATCTGGTGACCGGGCTCGGCCATTGCGGCGCCTGCCACACGCCGAAGAACGCGCTGGCGGCCGACCGCGCCAGACCAGGCGCTGCAGGGCGGGACGCTCGACAATTGGGTGGCGCCGGACCTGACCGCGAACACCCGCACCGGCCTGGGCAGCTGGAGTCGCCGATGAGATCGTCGAGTATCTGAAGAGCGGGCCGCAACGCGCGCGCCAACGCCGGCGGCTCCATGGCGGAGGTGGTGTCGTATTCGACCTCGTTGCTCACCGATGCCGATCTGCAGGCCATCGCGGCCTATCTGAAGGAACGGTCCGCCAGTGCCGATGCCCGTCCAGCCCGCGCCGGATGCCGCCGTCATGAAGCGCGGCGCGGCGATCTTCTCCGACGCCTGCACCGCCTGTCACCTGGAGGAGGGCCACGGACAGGCCGCGCTTTTTCCCGCCGCTGCGCCACAACGCGGTGGCACAGCAGACCGACCCGACCGGCGTGCTGCATATCATCCTGGCAGGGGACCGCACCGCCGTGACCTCCTCTCGCGGCCGACGCCCGCTGTCGATGCCCAGCTTCGCCTGGAAGCTCACCGACCAGCAGGTCGCCGATGTCGCCACCTATGTCCGCAACAGCTGGGGCAACCGCGCGCAACCGGTTTCCGCCAAGCAGGCGGCCGAGGCCCGCCGGAAGCTGGGGTTGCTCGATGAACGTGGCCGCACAGGTCCTGCCGAGGGACCCTAGCCTTGGCGTGATGGCGCAAACGGGTCGGGTTGAACGAGCCCTCGGCCGGATCGAGCGGGATTGCCGCTGAAATTTCTCTGGGGCAATATGGCCGGCCACGCACTGATCGAGGTAGTTATGAGCGAACACAAGGGAAAATGTTTCTGTGGAGCGGTGGAATTCACCCTGACCGGTGAGCCTGCGGCCATGGGGTACTGTCACTGCGAATCCTGCCGCCATTGGTCGGCCGGCCCGGTCAACGCGTTCACGCTCTGGCAACCCGATGCCCTGAAGGTGACCAAGGGGGCCGAGAACATCGGCACGTACAACAAGACCGCCAACAGCTATAGGAAGTGGTGCAAGACCTGCGGTGGGCATCTGTTCACGGATCACCCGCCCATGAAGCTGGTCGATGTGTACGCCGCCGTGCTCCCGACACTGGCCTTCAAACCCGGGATCCACGTCTCCTACGGCGAGAAAGTGCTGAGCGTCAAGGATGGGCTGCCGAAGATGAAGGACTTCCCGAAGGAAATGGGCGGTTCCGGAGTGACGCTGCCCGAGTGAGACGATCGGCCGCGGCTAGCCCGCGCTGACCAGCAGGTGAAAGTGCACCCGGACCGTATCCTCGAGTGCACCTTCCCAGCTGGGATCACCGATGCCGAAAGCCTTTCGGGAAATCTCGAAGGTGCCATCGAACGCGTTGGCGGCGCCGCTCGGTTGCACGGACACTGCCACCGTGACGGTTTGGGTCTTGCCTTTGATCGTCAGGGGGCCGCTCGCCTCGAAGTGACCGCCCGCGCCCGGCTTGATTGAAGTGGCGCGAAAAGTGGCCTGTGGGAAGTGGGCGGTGTCGAACCACGCGGGCTTGCGCACCTCCAGGTCGGTATCCTCATCGCCCACATCAAGACTTGCCATGTCCACGCTCAGCGAGGCCGTCGTGGCCTCCGGCTTTGCAGCCTCATAGACGATCGATCCGCTGAATTTCTTAAAGGCGGCCTCTACCGGAGCGTGATCCTGCCTGAAGGTCGCCACGATGCTGCTCTGGCCCGCATTGATGGCACCGTCTGCGGCGAGCACCGCGGCGACGCCCAGGCAAGCCAGCCCAAGGGTCGTGGAACGAGGGATGAGGGTGCTCATATCGGTCCTCCGGCGCGGAAATCTATCCTGCGGTACCCCAGCGCAACATGCGCCGCACGGTGTCGTCGCGGTCGATGAGGTGGTGCTTGAGCGCGGCGAGCACGTGCAGGCCCACCGCGATCGAGAGCACCACCGCTCCGGTGCTGTGCAGTTCCCTCAAGGTCCCGGCCAGAGCCCTGTCCTTGCCCACGAGATTCGGCAGCGGGAGCAGGCCGAGGTAGACGATGGAGCGTCCCGAGGCATTGCTGTACAGCCAGCCGGTAATCGGCTGCAGCAGCAGCATGAGGTACAGGAATCCGTGCAGCAGCTGGGCCGAACGCCGCTGCCAGGCGGGCATCGGCAGGAGCGCCGGTGCGGGATGCGCCAATCGCCAGAGCGCTCGCACGATCAGAAACGCCAGGACCGTGACGCCCGTCCACTTGTGCCAGTCGAAAACCTTGAGTTTGAGCGGACTGCTGCTCATGTCGGTCATGATCCATCCCATCGCCAATAACATTATGACCAGCGCCGCCATGCTCCAGTGCAATGCGATCGCGGTGCGCGTGTATCGGTCTGTCATGAGTACTCGTTCTCAGGTTCAACAAGGCGCTCAATTTGCACTTCCAGCCATTCCGGTGCAACTGCTACACTGCGCGCGCCAAAAATCCCAGGATGCTCATGCGCTCGACATATTGCGGCCTCAACCGGCTCCTTCCCTGCGCCCTGATCCTGCTCGCGATGAGTGCACCTTGCCTGGCCAGCCGCCGCCACGCGCCCTCGGGGCAACCTGACCTTCGCTCCAGCGCCGTGTTCGTTCTTGATGAGGGCAGTTCCAAGGTGCTGCTCTCGCGCCAGGCCGAAGTGGCCGCGCCGATCGCCTCGATCACCAAGCTCATGACCGCCCTGGTGGTGCTCGATGGGCATCAGCCGCTCGATGAGGTGCTGACCATCACCGAGCAGGACCGCGAGCGGGGGCGCGGGGCCTTTTCACGCCTGGCCATCGGCACGCGCTTGAGCCGCGGCGATCTGCTGCACGTGGCCTTGATGTCCTCCGAGAACCGGGCCGCGCACGCGCTGGGGCGCAATTATCCGGGCGGACTTCCCGCCTTCGTGGCGGCCATGAATGCCCGCGCCCGCGCGCTCGGCATGAGCGGCGCCCACTTCGTCGATCCGACGGGCCTTTCGAGCGACAACATGGCCAGTCCCGCGGATCTGTCCAAGCTCGTCATCGCCGCTTCGCACGAACAGATGATCCAGCAGTACTCGACCGATGAAAGCCACTCGGTGCGGGTCGGCCGGCATTCGCTTGAATTCCACAACACCGATCTGCTGGTGCGCAGTCCCGCCTGGAACATCGTCGTGCAGAAGACCGGCTATATCACCGAGGCGGGCCGCTGCCTGGTGATCAAGGCGCTGATCCGCGGCCGCGCGATCGTCATCGTGCTGCTCGATTCCTTCGGGCGCTACACCCGCGTCGCCGATGCGCAACGCATCCGCAAGTGGCTCGAGGCCATGCCCTCGCAGCTGCCCATACCGGGGTAGAACCGCGGCCCGGCGGCTCCGACCGCTTTACTCAAGCCCGAAGCAGTACCACGTGCTGGGCGGCCTGTACGGACGCCTGGCCGATCTCGCCGAGCACGATCACGGTCAACAGGCAGGCCGCCATGGCGAAAACCAGGGACCGGGACCGGGGCACGCTGCGAGCGCACGGCGCTCATTTCCCCAAGGCCCCGGTGGAATTGACCTGCGGGGGCTTGCGGGACTCGATCCAGTAATAGATCAGGTTGGCGATGCCCATCGCGCACGGTATCAATCCCCACAGGTAGTCATGGTGCATGGTGTCGTACAGCGCGAAGGTGACCGCGATGCCGACCAGCAGCAGCACCAGACCGCGTCGCAGGTAGTCGCCCAGCGGGCGCACCCGGCGTCGGGGATCCTGGAAGAACTCATCCGGCAGGGGCGGCACGTCCATCCCCTTGTCGATCGCGGCCAGGCGTTCCTTGTGGTGCAAGGCGAACATTTCACGCTTCTTGCGGTAGTCCAGAAACAGGCTCAACATGCCGATGCCAACGCCCATGACGATGGCCACGATGGGGATCATTACCGCGATTATTTCAGTGGGCGGCGAACTCATAGCAGCTAATCCTCTTTGTGTACAGTCCCAGTGACATTGATACCCGCCCGCCGGCGAGCTGGTTTCAGCCCCTGTACGGCCCCCCGGGCGGTCCGGCTGAAACCCGATCCCCCGTCCGGGGGTAAAAAAGCCCTAGGAAGAGGCCCTTGCAGCAGGATAACCCGCCCGAGGCGGGCGCACGTGACCAGGATATTGTCGAACTGCTGCGCGGGGGTGCCCTCGAGGCGGCTTTTGAGCGCCTGATCGATCGCTACGAACGCAAGGTGTACCGGCTATGTTGTTCTTTGCTGCGCGACCCGGACCAGGCCCAGGATGCCGCCCAGGAAAGCCTGGTACGGGTGTGGAAGGCGCTGGGCAAGTACGATCAGCGCGCTTCGCTGTCGACCTGGATCTACACCATCACGCGCAACCGGTGCCTTACGGCCATCGAGCGGCGGCGCGATCTGGACTCCTTGAGCGATCCGGCGATCGAGCACGAAGCCGAGGCGGCGCAGGCCGTAGGCCCCCCGGCCGAGCAGGATCATCTGGCGGTGTTGCGCGAGCTCATCGAGGCCCTGCCGGAACGCTTCCGGCGCGTGCTCACCTTGTTTTACTATGAGGAACGCTCGGTCATAGAGGTGGCGCAGATGCTCGGTCTCCCTGAAGGCACCGTCAAAACGAACCTGCACCGGGCGCGCGCGGCGCTGGGCGATCGCCTGCGTGTGCTGGGACTGGCCGATCCGCAATTCTGGCTGGAGAAGGCCGAATGAATACACCGACCCAGCCCACGGGCGACCCGCCTTTCGAGCAGGCGCTGGATCAGGCGCTGTCGCGGTGCCTGATTCCACCGGCGTTGCCGCAGGATTTCAGGGCGCAGTTGCGCGCAGCCATCGCGCGAAGCCCAAGCATCGATCACGCCCGGTTGCGTGCCGCACTCGAAATGGAGCACGCCCAGCAGCTCGCCGAGCTGCAAAGCGGCTACGTGCGCCTGCGCCAGCGGACCTTGGGAGGCCTGATCGGCGGGGCGTTCGCGTCCGGATTGCTGATCACTTTCGCGCTCCCATGGATCACCGCGCATTTCGGGCCCAATGCGGTGTTCGCCCTGCCGGCGATTGGTGCGGCGGTGGGCCTGGCCTTAAGCGCGCGCGCCTGGTGGCCGCGCAGCGTGCTCTCGCGCCTGCTCCCATGAGTACTCCGACCCACCTGCTGCAGATGGCGCTCGCCGAGGCCCAGTCGCGCACTCCCCCGCCCGGCAACCTGGCGATTCCCATACTCCGGTGCGCCGATCTGGAAGTGGAGCTGTACGCGCCGGCGGGCAAAGACCGGCAGAAACCGCACACCCGCGATGAGCTGTACCTGATCGCCAGCGGCACCGGCTGGTTTCATTCCGGCGAGCAGCCCCAGGCCTTCAGCCCCGGCACGCTCCTGTTCGTGCCGGCCGGCATCGAGCACCACTTTGCCGAATTCTCGGAGGACTTTTCCGCCTGGGTGATTTTCTTCGGCCCCGAGGGCGGCACCCCGACGATCACTCTGGACTGATCCGGCCCTCAAGGTCGTAGGTGTCGGCCGCGACGATCGTGGCCTGGACGAATTCGCCCGGCCGAGTGGCCGCGGACGCTGGAATGCGCACCACGCCATCGATCTCGGGGGCATCGCCGGCCGTCCGGCCGTAGGCCATACCCTCGCTGACCCGATCGATGAGCACCTGCGCGCGCTGGCCCACGCGGCGCGCCAGGCGCGCGGTGCTGATCGCAGCGGCGCGCTCCATAAAGCGGGCGTAGCGCTGGTCCTTGATCGGCTCGGGTACCGCGCCATCGAGCGCATTGGCGCGCGCGCCCTCCACGGGCGAATATTTAAAGCATCCCACCCGATCGAGCTGCGCGCTGTCGAGCCAGCTGAGCAGCATCTCGAAGTCCGCCTCGCTCTCGCCGGGGAAACCGACGATAAAAGTGCTCCGCAGCGTCAGCTCGGGGCACTCACGGCGCCACGACTGGATGCGCTGCAGCGTGTCCTCGGCGTGGGCCGGGCGCCGCATGCGCTTGAGCACCGCGGGGCTGGCGTGCTGGAAGGGGATGTCCAGATAGGGCAGCACCTTGCCCGCGGCCATCAACGGGATGAGCGCATCGACGTGCGGATACGGATACACGTAATGGAGACGCACCCACACGCCCAGCTCGCCCAACGCGCGCGCCATGTCGATAAAACGGGTCTGGATGGATTCTCCCCGCCATTGGACGCTGCGGTAGCGCAGGTCGCTCCCGTACGCGCTCGTGTCCTGCGAGATGACCAGCAGTTCGCGCACGCCGCTGCGGACCAGCAGCTCCGCTTCGCGCAGGACTTCATCCAGCGGTCGGCTGGCCAGCAGGCCGCGGAGCGATGGAATGATGCAAAAGCTGCACTTGTTATTGCACCCCTCGGAGATTTTCAGGTACGCATAGTGACGGGGCGTGAGGCGCACGCCCTGCGGGGGCAGCAGGTCGATGTGCGGATCATGGGGCTGGGGCAGGTGCGTGTTGATCGCGGCGATCACCTCGGGGGCCGCATGCGGTCCTGTGATCGCGAGCACCTTGGGGTGGCGTGCGCGGATCCGGTCCGGGTGCGTGCCCAGGCACCCGGTCACCACCACGCGCCCGTTTTGGTCCAGCGCCTCGCCGATCGCCTCGAGCGATTCGTCGATGGCCGAGTCAATAAAACCGCAGGTGTTGACCACCACCAGGTCCGCGTCGCGATACTCCGGTGCGATCGCATAACCGCGAAGCTTAAGCTCGGTGATGATGCGCTCGGAATCCACCAGCGCCTTGGGGCACCCGAGGCTCACAAAACCCACCGCCGGCACCCGGGCGCGCTTGCTCTCGCGGACGGGCGCAGCTGCGGCGCGCGGTGTGGGGCTCGGGAGTGCGCCGCGTGGCGCCGAGCGAGTGGCTGGCTTCATGGCGAGAGCGGGCTGCTAGAGGGCCCGTCCGGTACAATAGGCCGATCATTCTAACACCGGGAGCTTGCCCGAGGCGCCCCACGAGGCGGCGGGCGGCGGGCGCATTGCATTGTTCGATCGTGCCTATTATCAGCGCTATTACCATGACCCGCGCACCGCCGTTACCTCGCGCTCCGAGATGCGCGCGCGCGCGGCGCTGATCAGCGCCGCGGTACATTACCTGGACCTGCCGGTCGCCCGGATACTCGATGCCGGGTGCGGTGTGGGACTGATGCGTGCGCCGCTCCTGCGCGGCCTGCCGGGCGCCCGCTACGTCGGCCTTGAGACCAGCGCCTACCTGTGCCGCCGCTACGGATGGAGGCACGGCACGATCCAGTCGCTCAAGGCGGTGGAGAGATTCGAGCTGGTGATCTGTTACGACGTCATGCAGTACCTGACGACCGCCCAGGCGCGCCAGGCCATCGCGAAGCTTGGCCAGGTGTGCCGCGGAATACTCTATTTCGGTGCGCTGACCAGCGGTGACTGGCGCAACAACTGCGACCAGACCCGCACCGATCGGGTTCCTGGGATTCGCTCGGCCACCTGGTACCGGCGCGAGCTGAACAAGGCCTTTCGCCCGCTGGGGTGCGGTCTGTGGCTGAGGCGCGGGGCGCCGGTCACGCTCTGGGATCTGGACCGGGCCAGCCGATGATCAAGCTGCTGCTCATGTTGCTCAAGTTCGCCAAGTTCGGGCCGGCGCTCAAATCCGCGGCCTTTATGCTCGTATCGGTGGGGGCGTACGCGCTGCTGTTCGGCTGGCGTTACGCGCTCGGCTTCGTTCTGCTACTTTTCATGCACGAAATGGGGCATTACATCGCCGCGCGCCGGCTCGGCATGAACGTGGGCCTGCCCACGTTCATTCCCTTCGTGGGGGCGTGGATTGAACTGAAGGACCGGCCACTGTCGGTGCAGCAGGAAGCGCACATCGCATTCGCAGGTCCCTTTGCCGGCACGCTCGCCGCCGCCGCGGTCCTGGCGCTCGCGCTGCACGAGCACAGCACGCTGCTCCTGGCATTGGCCTACGCCGGGTTCTTCCTGAATCTGTTCAACCTGATCCCGATCTCACCCTTCGACGGCGGACGCATCATCGCCATCCTCTCGCCCAAGGTGTGGTTTGTCGGCCTTCCGGTGCTGGTGGGGGTATTCTTGTGGATACCCAGCCCGATGTTCCTGATGATCCTGCTGTTGCTGGCCCCCACGATCTACGGGGCGCTGCAAGTCGGCCTGGAAAGGGGAAGTGCCGGCCCACAATCCGCGCTATTACGAGGTCCCGATGGACGCGCGCGTGCGCTACGCGAGCTACTACATATTGCTGCTCAGCTTCCTGTGCGTGATGACCTTTAGGACCCACCAACAGATCGAAGCGGTGCGCCGTCCATGAACACGCGCCTGGCAGCGGCATTCCGCGGCAGTGCGCAGTGCCGGGCGGAGACGGGCGCGATCCAGTGGTGCATTCGCGGGCGTGGATCGCGACAGCGGCGAGGTGCTCGAAATAATGCTTAGCGGCGCGGCCGGACTTGAGCTACCCCCGGATCTTCCCGGGGCAGAGCTGCACGTGCGCGATGAATCGGCGAGCCCCTCCTGGGAGCTTCGCGCCGGTGGCCAGGTGTACGCGCTTCCCGTGCGTTCGGTGCAGGTGCATCGCGGTGCCGCTGCGGCGTTCGCCGCAGCCCTTCCCCGCATCAGCGCGCCCTGGAGTACGCGCGCTGGCTGGTGGCTGCTGCTCACGCTGCTGCGCGTGCCGGGCGTGGCCTACGTGCTGCGCCGGTATCAGGCTCCCGGTCCGTGAGTAAAGTGCATGGCTAGGCGCATCCCAGTGACGGTGCTCACCGGCTTCCTCGGCTCGGGCAAGACCACCTTGCTCAACCGGATACTCTCCGAACAGCACGGCAAGAGAATCGCCGTGATCGAGAATGAGTTTGGCGAGGTCCCCGTCGATCACGAGCTGGTGATCGGTGCGCAGGAGGAGATCTTCGAGACCGCCAACGGCTGCATCTGCTGCACCGTGCGGGGCGATCTGATCCGCGTCCTCAATCAGCTGCGCAAGCGCCGCGACCGCTTCGATTACATCCTCATCGAGACCACAGGCCTCGCCGATCCCGGGCCGGTGGCGCAGACCTTCTTCATCGACGAGGACCTGCGCGAGGATTTTGGACTCGACGCCATCGTCACCCTGGTCGATGCCGCGCATATCGGCGAGCAGCTGCGGGATGTGGCGGCCGCCGCCGAGCAGATCGGCTTCGCCGACGTGCTGTTGCTCAACAAGACCGATCTTGTGGGCGCGGCGCACCTGGCCCGGGTCGAACAGCAATTGCGCGCGATCAACGGCACGGCGCGGCGTGGTGCGCACGCACAATGCGCAATTGCCGCTCGAGCAGGTCCTTGATCTGGGCGCGTTCGATCTGGAACGCGCGCTTAAGCGCGATGCGGCATTCCTGCAACCGCAACGCCCCTACGAATGGGCGGGTGCGTACCGCTTGAGCACCGGCATCCATCTCGTGCATACCGGCGCAGCGGCCCATGAGAGCGGGCACGGACATGAGCATGAACATGCTCAGGAACAGGCACACGGGCACGGCCTTAAGGAGGTCGGAGTGGTGCTGTTGAGGGCGGATGAGGCAGTGGGCGATGCGATCGAGGCGCTGCAGGAGCAGGCCGCGCTGATCTTCGCCGAGCCGGGCGCCCGGACGGCGCCGGGCGCAAAGCTGCCACCGGCTCGGCATCTGCGCCTGGAACTGGCGGAACATGCCGACTTCAGCTGGGAAGTCTCGGACGGGGGCGTGTGGGTGGCTTTTTGCGAGCACGCGCCCGGGGAGTTTGGCTGGTCGTTGTCGACCGCGGTAATGGCCGAGCGCTCATTCGGTTCGCACCATCACGAGGGCAGCATCACCTCGGTCGGCATCAGTGACGCTCGCGCCCTGCACCCCGACAAGGTCAACGAGTGGCTCTCCTACCTGCTGCAGACGCGCGGCCAGGACATCCTGCGGATGAAAGGGGTATTGAGCTTTCGCGACGAACCGCGCCGCTACGTATTCCACGGCGTGCACATGGTCTTTGACGGCCAGCTCGAACGGCCGTGGGGCGACGAGCGAGCGGATCAACCGGCTGGTGTTTATCGGACGAAGTCTTGATCGCAAGGAACTCGAGGCCGGCTTCGAGTCCTGCATCGCGTGAGCGCCCCGGCCTTAAGGCTGGAGGAGCGGGCGCGCGTCCCGCTGGGCGATTACCCGGTCGATGCCGCCTGGTCCGCCGAGGAGCGATCGCTCGTGGTGGCCGCCGGGCAGGGCGCGCTGCTGTGGATCGATGTGCCCACGGGCGCGTCCGCGGGTCCTGGGCGAACACCCGGGCGGAGCTTTGGCTCTGGCCTGGCGGAGCGGCGCCCAGCAGTTCGCAAGTTCGGGGCAGGATGGCGAGGTGCGCCTCTGGGAGGCGCGAAGCGGGCAGGCGAAGGTCATTCACGCCGCCCCGCAGTGGAGCGAGCGGCTCGCGTACTCGGGCAATGGCCGGTTTCTGGCGGTTGCCACCGGCCGAGCGCTCAGGGTCTTCGATCCGGAAGGCGCGCTGCGCGCGCAGCTGCCTTCGCTCCCCGGGGTGATCGCCGCTCTGGGGTGGCGGCCCAAGAGCACCGAGCTTGCGGCCTTGGGCAATGGCGGTGCGCGAATCCATCGCCTGGAGCCCGAGGTCCAGACCCGGGAATTTTCCCTGGCCGGCGCATGCCTCACGGCAAGCTGGAGCCCGGACGGACGGATCCTGGCCTCCGGCATGCAGGACGGATCGGTCCACTTTTGGAATGTTGCCGCGGGCAGCCAGTCGCAGATGCGCGGGTACGGGGCCAAGGTGGCGCTGACCAGCTGGAGCTCCAACAGCCGATGGCTGGCGAGCGCGGCCGACCCTCAGATCGTGGTCTGGGATTTCGCAGGTCGCGGTCCCGAAGGCACCGAGCCCGCGCAGCTCGCGGCGCACACCGCGCGCCTGACACAGCTCGCCTTCCAGCCGCGCGGATCGCTCCTGGCCGCCGGATCCCGCGACCATCGTGTCACGCTGTGGCGGATCAGCCAGCCGCAGCAACCCATCGATGCGCAGTTGCTCACCGATGAGGTGGCGCTGCTGCGCTGGTCGCCCAGCGGGGAGCAGCTCGCCGTGGCCGATCGCGCCGGGGTGCTGACCTTCTACACCGTGCGCCAGGCGTAGGGATAGAACGCGCCGCGGGGAATGGATCAGGCCAAGGCCGCCGTTGCCGAAAGCAGGGCGTCGGTGGCAGCGAGCGGCACCCGGATCCGGAGCCTGGTAAACAGCCCGCGCTTGGTCGCCACCTGGATTTGACCGTGCAGGCGCTTGACGTTGTCGCGCAGGATCCGCATTCCCAGCCCGCGGCCGGCCGGCTGCGCCGCGGTGCTCAGGCCGGAGTGAAAAATGAGGGCCGAAGCCTGGCGGCGATTCTGCTCCAGCGATGTGTCCTCGGCGATCAGTCCGCTGGCGACGGCCACCTGCACGATTCGCTCCGCATCCAGCCCGGCGCCGTCGTCCTGGAAATTAAGTTCCGAATGCCCGCCGTGGCGATGCTGGAATTCGACCAGCAGCGTGCCGCGGGGGTTCTTGCCGCCGGCGCGGCGCTGTGCCGGGGTCTCGATGCCGTGCTCGATGGCGTTTCGAAGCATCTGGCTCAGCATGTCGTAGAAGGTGGCGAAATGCGTTTCGGGCACATGTTCCAGACCGATCGTGGTGAGCTGGATGAGCTTGCCTTGCGCTGCGGATAGCTGCTCGCCGAGCTGCTGGAGCGCTAAGGCAAGCTG
Organism: uncultured Gammaproteobacteria bacterium; assembly: GCA_963717335.1. Lineage (GTDB taxonomy): Bacteria > Pseudomonadota > Gammaproteobacteria > Steroidobacterales > Steroidobacteraceae > FEN-1191. Next base: position 23,795 of record CAVQVZ010000002.1, read on the forward strand.
CGAGTTCTGGGTGCCGGCATGGGCATCGCGCGGACCGCTGGCACCCACCTTGCTGAAGCGCGTGCGGCGCCTCGCGCGGCGGTGCACGCTCAGGGGCACTCCGGTGCGCTGGGCGATGCTCATCAGGGCGAGGAATACGGCATCGATGGACACGAGCGCCGGCAGGAGCCCATCGCCCGTGCGCACCTCGCCGCAGGCGCGGGACATCGATAGCCGCTACGGTATTCTCAAGGAGCTTCGCCAGCGAGTGGAGCGAGAGCGCCGAGGCGCGCCGCAACAGGCGAGTGTAAAGTCTGTTGCAGCCGATTGAGCTTGTCCTGGAACTGCTCGGGCTCGTGGGTGCGCCGATGCAGTCTGGCCGCGTGCCCGAGCGAGGATCCTCGCCGCATAGGCCATGAAATTGGCGGAGCGCCACGCGATCGACGCGCAGCAGCTCGGTCAGCAATGCGTGCTCGTCGCGCAATTGCCGCAGTTCGCACTGCACCGATTCGTTTCCGTCCACGTCAGGCCGACTGCCTGGCGAGTTCGCCGGACTGCGCCGCATCGACGGTCAGCCGGTCCAGGTCGCCCAAGACCGCGTCCATGTCCGGGTAGCGCTCATCGCGCTCGCGCGCCATCAGGCGCGTGACGACCTGCTCGTAGACGGACAGGGCCGGGGGCAACGCGGGCCGCTCGCCGCTGACGTGTTGGTGCATCAGATCCATGGCCGTGAGGCCCGTGTAGGGCTTCGGCCCGTCAGCATCTCGTAGAGCACCACCCCGAGCGCGTACTGATCGCTCCGTGCGTCGAGCGATCGGCCCTGCACCTGCTCGGGACTCATGTAGTAAGGCGAGCCGCGCAGCACCCCGATGGCCGTGCTCTGGGTGTCGGAGTTGACCTTTTTCGCGAGCCCGAAGTCGATCAGCACGATCGATCCGTCGGGCCTGAGCATCACGTTCGGGGGCTTGAGGTCGCGGTGCAGAATTCCGGAGCTGTGCACCACGTGCAGCGCTGCGGCGATCTGGCGCGCGTAGCCGATCGCTTCCTCGCTGGTAATGGGATGGAGCAGCCGTTGTTTCAGATCGCCGCACGGGAAAGTACTCGATGGCGAGGTATTCGCGCCCCTCGTGCACGCCATAGTCATAGATATCGACGATCGAGGGATCGCGGAGCGCTGCGATGGCGGCATACTCGCGGGCGAACTGCTGATCATCGCTCATCGTCCCGTCCAGCGGCTGGCTGATCTTCAGCGCCACCAGGCGTTGGAGCGATTCGCTCCGTGCCAGCCAGACGCTGGCACGCGCCGAGCGGCCGAGCGGACGCAACATGGTGTAGTTGGGTAATTCAACGCCTGCCACAGCCCGGTCGCTGTGCCGACGCCGCGCGTTCGCGCTGCGGCGCACTCGCCGGTGACTGGCGTGCAGCACCTTGCGGAGCGTCCGCCCCAGCAGGTTCGCATCCAGCAGGTCACAGGGCAGATAGGCGGCCGCTCCGAGCCGCACGGCCTGCACGGCGGTCAGTTCGTTGCCGTCCGCGGCCACCGCTACCAACGGTGGGAGCCGACGCTCGCGCCGCAATTCACGCAGCCACTCGAGGCCCTCGATCGGCTCCTCGGCGCCGTCTGGCCGAAGTAGCGAGCAGAGCAGCACCAGGTCGTAGTTGCGGCGCGTGACGGTTTCGAGATGATGGGCGAACTGCTTCAGGTCCAGGCTCGGCGGGTCGGCATCAGGCCAGAGGGTCTGCAGGTGATGTCGCAGCCAGCTTGCGCTGCTGCTTGTCCTTGCCGGCAATGAGGATCCGCGGGCTCATGCGCGTGCCGTGTTCGGAGCGAGGCTGGGCGCAGTGTCTGACAAGGGGTTCACTCAGGGGCCATTGGCGGCGTTGGAGTCAAAAGGATTTGTCGCCTCAAGAACTCTACGTTTTCCGGCGCTAAGGGGAGCTTGCGTGGGCCGCAATTTGTGACCTGCGTAAGCTCAACGGCCCACGAAGTGTGACGCGCATCACCCGGGTCGGATTTCGGCCGATCCGGCGGTCCGTGCGGTCCAGGCGCTAGCCCGCAAAGTCGCGTTTCGGGGCGGACAAAGCTACTCTGCGCCGCGTGTCAGGACCTTTCGTCATCATTGGCGCCGGCCAGGCGGGGCTGCAGATCGCCGAATCGCTCCGCCATGAAAAGTATGACGGGCCGATCATCCTGCTGGGCGCGGAAGCGCACCCGCCCTATAACCGGCCCCCGCTCTCCAAACACTGGCTGCTCGAACGCCGTTCCCCGTCCACCCTCTCGATTCGCAGCAACGAGGCGATCGAGCGGCGGCACATCGAGCTTCGCCAGAACACGACCGTGATTGCCATCGACCGGCGCTCGCAGGAAGTGCAGTGCGCTGGACGGACAGCGAGATCCCATACGGCTGGGCTGGCGATCACCACCGGAGCTCGGGTGCGCACCCTTTCGGTGCCGGGCATCGCGCTCTCGCGGCGTACACGCTTTGCGCACGATCGATGACGCGCAGCACATTCTCGCTTCGCTCGATCGCTGCCTGGCACAGGGCTTGCCGCTCGTGGTGATCGGCGGTGGATTTATCGGACTGGAGCTGGCGGCCACGGCGCGCAAGCTCGGCCTCGAGGTTACGGTGCTCGAGGGCCTGAGCCGGCTGATGTCGCGAGTGGTGGCCCCGATCGTCTCGGAGGCGGCAGCGCGGGTGCATCGCGCCCACGGTGCGCAACTGGTGTTCGACGCGCGCGTCGCCGAATTGCTCGGGGAAGGGGGCGAGGTGCGCGCGGTGCGCATGGCGGACGGTACGGTGTATGCGGCCGGCTGCGTCGTGATGGGCGTCGGGATCGATCCGGACGACACGCTGGCCAAGGGCGCGGGCCTCCTTTGCGAACGCGGGATCATCGTCGATGATTTTTCGCGCACCTCCGATCCACGGGTCGTGGCCGCCGGAGACTGCTGCGCGCGCCGTCGCGACGACGGCGCGCTGCATGAGGCTCGAGTCGGTGCAGAACGCCGCCGAGCAGGGAATTTCGGCAGCCCATTCCCTGCTGGGCCGCCAACGGGCGTTCAGCGCCGCGCCGTGGTTCTGGTCGGATCAGTACGACATCAAGCTGCAGATGGTGGGGCTCGAGCGCCGGGTACGATCAGGTCGTCACGCGCGGCGATACGGAAAAGCCGGCCTTCTCGGCGTTCTACTATCGCGCCGGCAAGCTCATAGCCGTGGATTCACTCAGCCGGATACCCGATCACATGGTGGCGCGCAAACTCCTGGATCGACATCTGTCACCCGACGCCCGCACGAGGCCGCCGACCCGAATTTCGACCTGCACACGCTGCTCGCCGGATAAATCCGGCGCAGCTCACTGCCGCCCGAGCAGGAACTCCGTACCGCGGAACGAGAGCACCACGCCCTCGCGGGTGATTTCCTTGACCTGAACGCCCTCGGCCGTGACATCGCCCTCGCGCACCTTGTGCATATTGATGAACGCGTAGCGCTCGGCCGGGTTGGCGGCATAGACGTGCAGATCCAGGCGCAGCTCCGGGAGCGAGTTGCCCAGTTCAGCGTAAGTGCGAAGGTTGGCGGCATTGGCGGACTCCCTCGCGCTGGCGGCCTGCGGGACAACGGCCGGTTCGGTGTCGGCCGGGTTGTTATCGCCGGCGGCCGCCGAGGACTGCGAATCCGGTTGTGCCATCGTCGGATTCGCCGCCGGTGCGGCGGGCGCACTCGCCGCCGGCGCAACCGTGGCGGGGGCGCCGGTAGTTGCAGCAGGCGCGGCCTGCGGGGTGCCGATTGCATTGCTGGCAGGAACCGCAGCGGCCGGAGGCGCCTGTGTAATCGCCGCGGTCGCGGGAGCGGCAACGGGCGTGGGTCGCAGCGCCACCCACGCCAGCACGCCGACGCACAGGATCAATACGATCCCCACGACCACGGCCCAGATCGGCAAGCGGCGCGTCGGGCGCACGATGCGCATCTCGAGCAGCGCGGGCCCCGCCTGGCGCTGGCGCTCGCTTTCCGATTTCTTCAGGGCATCAAGGATAAATGACATGAATCAACCCGGTTTTGCGCTTGCTTCGGCCGGCAGCGCCTGCAGTAACGGCGTTCCCGGGGCGGCCAGGGCCCCGTCCAGTATCAGCTGGGTCTCGATCCCCGCAATGCCGTCCACGGTCAGATGATGCTCGCGTTGGAAGTCTTCCACCAGTCGTGACAGATCGGCGTCATACGTGGCGCTTTGCGGTCCGTTGGGCGTGAGGCCGCTCGCCCGCAGGAGCTGTACGCGCAACGAGCGGACCGCAGGTCCATGCATCCCGGGGCGCAGCTCCGGCACCGGCGGGGTGGGCGGGTGCCACAACAGGACGCAGTCGCCGAACCAGTACAGTGACAGATCGGCGACCGCGCACCCGCACGACGCGCGCACCCATCTGCAATATCACGCCGTCCGCTCCGAGTCCGGTCATCACCACCTGGTGCGAGGCCACGCCACCCTCGCCGAGCATCAGGAGGGCCGGGCGACCGAACTCGCGCAGTTGCGCAAGAGAGCTGTGCAGCGTCACGCAGTACAGGCCCTGCGACTCCGCCTGCGTGCACGGGTCGGTCGGTCCGGCCTGGTAATGCGCATTCCAGAGCTGGAACAGTGCGCCAAAGGCAGTGTCCGCCGAGGTCGAGCTACCGGCCGATGCGAACAGCTGCGCCAGCGTAGGGGCCGGGGCCGGGCGGATCGGGCCGCTCAGTTGCGCGGGAGGCGGCACGCGGTGTGCGGCGGCCACAGCCGCAAGGGCGCGGGATTTGGAGGCATTGCGCCACAGAACGCTCCCGACCGTCAGCGCCACCAGCACGCAAACCGTGGCGACCAGGGGAATAAGCCACGGCGGAGCAAGGCGTTCGCCGAAGATCTCGCTCGCCGCTCGCCGCACCAGGGCGCTGCTCACGTGGTGATGGTCTTCCGTGTAGGCGCCCAGCAGTGCGCGATCGCAGATGATGTTGATCACACGCGGCACGCCGCCACTGAGTCGATGCACCTCGCGCAGCGCCGCCCTGGAGAATATCTCGCTGGTGGCGCCCGCGATCCGCAGTCGATGGCGCACGTAGGCCACGGTTTCCTCGCGCCCCAGCGGCTGCAGGTGAAAGCGGGCGGTGACGCGCTGCGCGAGCTGGCGCAGATCGTTGCGCGCCAGCAGCTCGCGCAGTTCGGGCTGACCGATCAGGATGATCTGCAGGAGTTTCTGCGAGTCGGTCTCGAGGTTGGTGAGGAGCCTGACCTGCTCGAGCACCTCGACGCTCAGGTTCTGCGCCTCATCGACGATCAGCACCACGCGCCGGCCGGCGGCGTGCGCCCGCAGCAGGTAGTGGTTGAGCTGATCGATGAGTTCCTTGGCGCTCTCGACGGCCTTGTCGGAGACGCCCACGCCCAGTTCCTCGCAGATGGTCTGCAGAAAATCCATCGGCGAGAGCCGCGGGTTGATGACCAGCGCGATCTCCGCGTTCTTCGGCGCCCGTGCCAGGAGCGATCGGATCGTGGTGGTCTTGCCGGTACCCACCTCGCCGGTCAGCTGGATAAAGCCCCCGGCATCGTTGATGCCGTAGACCAGGTGCGCGAGCGCGTCGGCATGGTGGCGCCCCAGATACAGGTAACGCGGGTCGGGCGTAATGGCGAAGGGTTTCTCGGCGATGCCGAAGAAGGCGAGATACATGGGGCGAAAGTCCGGTTCCTAAGACTCGCGCTAGGAGGCCGCCGAGGGCACCTGATCGGAGCTCCCGAGTTCGTGGCTGGCAAAATCATCGACGTTGATCAGGTCCATTACCATCTGGTCGTACTCGCGCAGCGCCGCAGCCTCGGAGGAAGTGATGATGCCCAGCGCCAGCCCCTGTTCGATCTGCCCCGGCAGCTCCAGAGCATCAATGAGCTTCATCTTGACGCCGGAGATCCGCAATTTTTTCTCGATGACCTCGGCCGCCGGGCTGAGCTCGAGGGCCTGCTGCAACTGGCCGAGCGGGCTGTGCTCATGTCGCTCATTATAGATGCCGGCGGCCAGCCGCTCCCGCGATTCCCCGGCCACCTGCGCGAGACCTGCGACCTCGCTCCCGAGGCGGTCCCCTGGGGCGAAGTAGGTCAGGCCGCGCGGGAAAATGCAGCGGCGCATTAGCCATGACATGGGCCGCACCGGGAAGTTTCGCAACACGCCGTGCAATTGTTCCTGCGCCTGGTACAGCAGCGCACGGCACGCCCACTCCACGATCGGCAGGTCGGAGGCAGGGCTCCCCTGGTCCTCGTGGTGCTTGAGCACCATCGAGGCCAGGTACATCGAGGAGAGCACGTCCCCGAGGCGGGCCGAGATGCTCTCCTTCTTCTTCAGGTACCCGCCCAGGGTCAGCATGGCCACATCGGTGGCAAAGGCAAAGGAGGCACTGAAGCGCTCGATGTGCTGGTAGTAGCGCCGCGTCGGGCCGGTGTCGGGAACGCTTTCGAAGCGGGCGAGCGTCAGGGCCATCACCAGCGAGCGCGCCGCATTGGAAATCGTGAAGCCGATGTGGCCGAACAGCGCCCGGTCGAACTCGTCCACGCCCCGTTCGCGGTCGGGATTGCGCGCGGCGGTCATTTCGCGCAGGACGTAGGGATGGCAGCGAATCGCGCCCTGCCCAAAGATGATCAGGTTGCGGGTCAGGATGTTCGCGCCCTCTACCGTGATGGCGATCGGCACCGATTGGTAGCCGCGGCCAAGATAGTTGCGCGGCCCGAGCATGATGCCCTTTCCGCCGTGCACATCCATCGCGTCATTGGACACACTCCGGCCCATCTCGGTGACGTGGTACTTGAGAATCGCGGCGGGCACGGCCGGGCGCGCGCCCGCATCGATGGCCGCCATCGTCACGCTGCGCGCCGCATCCATGATGTAGGTGAGCCCGACCATCCGGGCGATCGCCTGTTCCACCCCCTCGAACTTGCCCACCGGCGTGTTGAACTGCCGCCTTATGCGCGCATACGCACCGGTGGCGAAGGTGGCCGCCTTCGCCCCGCCCGTGGCGTTCGAAGGCAGTGAGATGCAGCGTCCGACCGAGAGTTGCTCGACCAGCATGCGCCAGCCCTGGCCTATCATCTTGACCCCGCCGATGATGCTGTCGATCGGCACGAACACATCGTGGCCGCGGATCGGTCCGTTCTGGAAAGGAATATTGAGCGGCAGATGGCGCCTGCCGATTTCCACGCCCGGCGTTTCGCGCCGTATCAGCGCGCAGGTGATACCCAGGTCGGTTCCGCCGCCCAGGAGCCGCTGCGGATCGTACAGTCGAAAGGCCAGCCCGATGACGGTGGCCACCGGCGCCAAGGTGATGTAGCGCTTTGAGAAATTAAGCCGCAGCCCCAGCACCTCCTCGCCCTGCCACAGGCCGCGGCAGACGATGCCGGTGTCGGGAATCGCGGCGGCGTCAGAGCCCACGCGCGGACCGGTCAGGGCGAAGCAGGGAATATCATCGCCGCGCGCCAGGCGCGGCAGGTAATGCGCTTTCTGCTCCTCCGTGCCGTAGTGGTTGAGAAGCTCCGCGGGCCCGAGCGAATTGGGGACCGCGACCGTCGAAGCGCACACGACGCTGCGGCCGGCCAGCATCACCAGTACGCAGGAATGCGCATAAGCGGAAAACCCAAGGCCCCCGTATTGCTTGCCGATGATCATCGCAAAAAAGCCGCGCGACTTGAGGAATGACCACACCTCCGGTGGCAGATCGGCGCGGCGGTGCGTGATGTCGAAGTCATCGAGCATCCGGCACAATTCCACGCAGGGCCCCTCGAGGAACGATTGTTCCTCCGCGGACAGGCGGGGTGGCGGCGTACTGCGAAGCTTGGACCAGTCGGGATTGCCGCTGAACAATTCCCCGTCCCACCAGACCGTGCCCGCTTCGAGCGCCTCGCGCTCGGTGTCGGACATGGTCGGAAGCGACCGGAGGTAGGTGCGCAGGAACGGGCGGCTGATCAGCGCCTTGCGCAACGGTCGCACGTTGAGGAGCCAGAGCAGCGCGAGGAGCAACCACAGGAAGCCCTGCCAGATGCCCCCGGGCTTGCCGAGCACGATGTAGGCGCCCAGCAGCAGGGTGAAGGTCACCGAGTAGCTCAGCAGCGGCAGGCGCCGGTAGGCCAGATAGATCGCCGCCAGCACGAACACAAAAGTAATCAGCGCGCCGTACATGGTCTCAATACTAGCTCAGCGCGCCTACCCAGGCGCGAGCTTGCGAGCAGTGCGCACTGCCAAGTGCTGGAAGGCGATCAGCCGAGCAACTCTTCCACTCCGGCGCGCTCCTCGCGCAGCTCGGCTTCGGTGGCCTTCATCTTGGCGCGACTGAACTCATCGATGCTCAGGCCCTGCACAATCTGGTACGCGCCCTCGCGGCAGGTCACCGGATAGGAATAGATGATCCCCTCGCCGATCCCGTAGCTCCCGTCGGACGCCACGCCCATGCTGACCCAGTCGTCCGCCGCGGTGCCCGAAAACCAGGTGCGCATGTGATCGAGCGCCGCGGAAGCGGCCGAGGCGGCCGAGGAGGAGCCTCGCGCCTTGATCACGGCCGCGCCGCGCTGTTGCACCGTTGGGATGAACGTCTGTTCCACCCAGCTGCGTTCGACCAGGCTGGTGGCGCGCTTGCCGCCCACCAGTGCGTGATTCAGATCCGGGTATTGCGTTGCTGAGTGGTTGCCCCAGATCGTCATGTGCCGGATGTCGTTGACGTGCGTGCCGGTCTTCTCGGCGAGCTGGGAGAGCGCGCGGTTATGGTCCAGGCGCGTCATGGCCGTAAAGTGCCCGGCGGGAAGCTCAGGCGCGTTGCTGCGCGCAATCAGCGCATTGGTGTTGGCGGGATTTCCGACCACCAGCACGCGCACCTGTCGGTCAGCGACCGCGTTGAGCGCCTTGCCTTGTGCAGAGAAGATCTGCGCGTTCGCGAGCAGCAGGTCCTTGCGCTCCATCCCAGGCCCGCGCGGACGCGCGCCCACCAGGAGCGCGGCGTGGCAGTCTCGGAACGCCACGTTGCCATCGTCCGAGGCGATGACCTTGTTGAGGGTCGGAAACGCGCAGTCATTCAGTTCCATCAGCACACCCGACAGGCCGGGGAGCGCGGCTGTGATTTCGAGCAGGTGCAGATTGACCGGCTGGTCGGCACCCAGCATCTGGCCGGAGGCGACCCGAAACGCGAGGGCATAGCCAATCTGGCCGGCCGCGCCAGTGATGGCGACGTTGAGGGGCTTTTTCATGTACTGCTCCGTACAGAGTGGGATAAAAGAGCGGTGATTCTAATAGACATGCTCTATCGTGGCGATCCGATCAGGCCATTGGCCTTACACCGCCTCGCCGGTGCACACTACGGGCATCACGCGCCAAACCTATAGATAATGGAGTCCGCCATGCACCCGACGCGCAACGATCTGCCCGCCCGCACCCGCATTCGGATCGAGAAGCTGCTCAATCAGCGGCTGGCCGATCGACTGGCCGACTTCGGGCGCAAGGTCCGTTACGCCATTGCCGCAGCCGCCAAACTCGAGGATGCCGACACCTCGGACCAGTTCACGGGGGTATCGCGCGATGTCGACAAGTATCTGTGGTTCCTGGAAGCCCACTTGCAGGCAGCACGCTAGGAGGGGCGCTGCATGGGTACTGTGCAAGTTGCGACGCGGCCCTGTATCGAAAGCGTGTTCCGTGCCTGTGTCACCGTAGGCGAGCGGCACGTCCTAGGGTGCCGCATCCGGCGAGCTGGCGAGCCTGTAAGACGGTGTACTGCACCTCACAGCGGCAGGGCGATGCACTCGAGCTGAGCCTGCATGGGCACTGGCGGGCCACGACGCTCAGCGACATCGAGGCGGAACTTGCCTCCGTGCCTCTGGACGGCGCCAGCCAGCTGCACGTCGCGGCGGCGGATGCTTCCTTTGACCTGTCGGGCGCCTGGCTCCTGCACGACTTCCTGACGCACACCGCGGGCGGGATCAAGGCGGATTTCCAGGGCGCCACACCGCCGGTGCTGCAGCTGATCGAGCGCACGCTCAAGGCGGACCGGAACGCGCCGGAGATCCACGAGACCTCGCACACCGTGTGGCTGGATGCGGCCGCGGCGGTCGAGGGACTGGGACGGCGCACGGTCCGACTTTGGCGGCACCTGGATGCGCCGCTGGATTATATGGGGCGTGTCAGCATGGCTGCCGCGCACGCCGCCCCGAATGTCAAGCGCTGGCGGCTGACTTCGATTGCACGCCATATCTACGACACCGGCATTTCGGCGATTCCGATCGTGGCGCTGATCGGCTTCCTGATTGCGGTGATCCTCGCCTACATGGGCGCGCAGCAGCTGCGCAAATTCGGCGCCGATATTTTCGTCGTGGACCTGGTGACCGTGGGCGTACTGCGCGAACTGGGGGTTCTGCTCACGGCCATTATCGTCGCGGGCCGCTCCGGAAGCGCCTTCGCCGCCGAGATCGGCGCCATGTGCCTGAACGAGGAGGTGGACGCATTGCGCGCGATCGGCGTGGACCCGTTCGAAGTGCTCGTCGTGCCGCGGGTCCTCGGGCTGGTGATCGCACTGCCGCTGCTGACGATCATCGCCGATGTGATCGGGCTCACCGGCGGCGCATTGCTGTGCCACTTCCTGATGGACATGCCTCTGACGCAGTTCCTCAATAGGGCCAATGAGTCGATCGCGAGCACCACCTTCTGGGTGGGACTGGTCAAGGCTCCGGTTTTTGCTCTGCTGATCGCGATTTCCGGCACCTGGTGCGGGCTGCGGGTCCGCGGCTCCTCGCGGCAGCTTGGCCGCTACACGACACTCGCGGTGGTCGAGTCGATCTTTCTGGTGATCCTGGCCGATGCGCTGTTCGCGGTGCTGTTCATGAACATGGATATCTGATGGCCGCCGCAGTCGAAGTGCGCGGGCTGTCCAATGTCTTTGGGCGGCAGATCGTGCACAAGAACCTTGAACTCACCGTCGAGGAGGGCGAGATATTCGGCGTGGTCGGCGGATCGGGAGCCGGGAAGTCGGTGTTGCTGCGGAGCATTCTCGGGCTGCAGAAGCCGCGCGCCGGTTCCATAAAACTGCACGGCCGTGACATCACGCGCATGGGTCCGGCCGAGCTTCGCAAGGCCAAGGCCGGGTACGGCGTGACCTTTCAGCAGGGCGCGCTGTTCAGTGCGCTCACCGTGCTGCAGAACATTCAGATGCCGATGATCGAGCACCTGCACCTGCCGCGGCGCGCGCTCGATGAGCTGGCGATGCTCAAGCTCAAGCTGGTCGGACTTCGCCCGGACGCCGCCAGCAAATACCCCTCGCAGCTCTCCGGAGGCATGGTCAAGCGCGCGGCGCTGGCGCGGGCCCTGGCCCTCGACCCGCCGCTGTTGTTCCTCGATGAGCCCACCTCGGGGCTCGATCCGATCGGCGCGCAGGCGTTTGATGATCTGGTCAAGAACCTGCAGCGTCAGCTGAATCTTACGGTGGTCATGATCACGCACGATCTGGATACCTTGTTCGGGATCTGCACTCGTGTCGGCGTGCTCGTCGATGGGCGTATGATCAGTGACACGCTGGAAAACATCGCCCGCAATCCACAACCGTGGATTCATGCATACTTCCAGGGCCCGCGAGCGCAGCGCCGGAGAGTTGATCATGGAGCGTGAAGCCAATTACGTCGCCGTCGGCGCCTTTGTGCTGCTGGTCGTGGTGATGGGCGGACTGTTCGTATTCTGGTACAGCGATTCGCGCGATCAGCGTGACTTCAACCGCTATGAGATTTATTTCGACGGTAGCGTGAGCGGTCTGGCGGTGGGCGGGCAGGTACGCTACCTGGGCGTGGACGTGGGGCGCGTGGTGCGCGTCACGCTGGACAAGCGAGCGGCCGACCGCGTACAGGTGATCGTCGACATCGACGCCAGCGCGCCGATCTCCGATCGCACACTGGCGCAGCTGTCCACGCAGGGGGTGACCGGACTCCTTTATATTGACCTTTTGCTGCAGCGGCCCGGCTCGCTCCCCGAGCGTCTCATGGAGCCGGTGGCCAGCGAGCACTATCCAGTGATCCGCTCCATACGCTCGAACTTCGATGTTTTGCTCAGCGGCCTGCCGCAGGTGACCAGCCAGATCGGGGAGCTGGCAACCCGTGGAAACAAGCTTTTGTCCAATGAGAACCTGGCCGAATTCAGCCAGATGGTCGCCAACCTGGATCGGGTCGGCAAAATGCTGCCGCAGACGGCGAACGACGCCGGACAGCTCATTGCCGAACTGCGCGAGGCGACGAAGGATTCGCGCGCGCTGATCGCCAAGTTGAACGCCGCGACCGATGCCGCAGGGCCGGACCTGGTGGCTACCGTGGCGCGCCTGAAGGCGTCGGCCGATCATCTGGCGTCCGCCAGCGAGCAGCTCGATGGCCTGTTGACGGAAAACCGCGGCGCCCTGCACGGCTTTGTGCAGCAGAGCCTCCCGCAGGTCGAGGCCTTGTTGCGCGACAGTCGCGACGCGGCCCGCGAGCTGGCGCAATTGTCGAGGAGCCTGCGCGAAAACCCGGCGCAGCTCCTGTACCAGTCCCCTAGCGGCGCCGTGGAGATCCCCAAATGAGTCCGAGTTTGAAGATTGCGCGCGCTTGGGCGGCCGTTTCGCTGTTGATAGTGGCGGCCGGCTGTGGTGGATTTCACAGCAATCAGCCGGTCCTTCAGATCTATACGCTCGATCCGGCGTACCCACAATCCAAGGCACAGGCTCCCGCGAATGGCGCCAGCCTCCTGGTGGTGCGCCCGCAGGCGGGTCCGGGGCTGGATACCGAGCGCATTGCGCTCACCCGCGGCGCACAGCGCCTGGACTATTACGGCTCGAGCCGCTGGCCCTCTCAGCTTCCCGATTTCCTGCAGTCGCTGGCAGTCGATGCGCTGCGGGCCTCGGGAAAATACGCCAGCGTGCAATCGGACCGCGCTTCATTCGCGGCCGATCAGGTCTTGCAGATCGAGATCCGGCGCTTTCAGGCCGAATACGCGGGCGAGGGCGCGCCGGTCGTGCACGTGCAGTTGCTGGCGACGCTCGGGCACCGGCACGATCGGTCGGTGGTGGCGAGCGTGAGCGCTGAAAGTTCGGTGCCGGCGGCGGAAAATCGCATGACGTCGGTCATCGCCGCCTTCCAGAGCGCACTGTCGGCGGCGCTCTCGGACCTGGTCGGACAGCTCCCGCCCTAGCGCATCGTCACCAGCTCTTCGGCGGAGGTCGGATGGATCGCGACCGTATCGTCAAAATCCTGCTTGGTGGCCCCCATCCGCAGCGCCACGGCAAATCCCTGCAGCATTTCGTCGGCACCGGGCCCTGCGATGTGCACGCCGACCACCTTTTCATCCGGCCCTGCCGTCACCAGCTTCATCAGCGTCTTGGGTTTGCGCGCGGTGATCGCGTGAAACAGCGGCACGAAACTTCGCGTGTACACCTTGACCGACTCACCGTACCGTCGCCGGGCTTCCGCCTCGGAAACCCCGACAGTGCCGATCGGCGGATGGCTGAAGAGCACCGTGGGCACATTCTCGTAATCCAGCCGGCGTTCCGCCTGGCCGCCGAACAGGCGATCGGACAGGCGCCGGCCCGCCGCAATCGCCACCGGGGTGAGCGGCACGCGGCCGGTCACATCGCCGATCGCGTACAGGCCCGGCACGTTGGTCTGCTGGTAGGCGTCGGTCTGCACGAATCCCGCCGCGTCGCGCGCCACGTGCAGTTTTTCATGGCACAGATTCGAGAGCGCGGCGATCCGGCTGATCGCCCAAAGCACGCAGTGGAACGGGCCGAGCCGGCGACCGTCGCTCAGTTCGAGCGTCAGCAGGCCCGCCTCGTCCCGGGTTAGCGCGCTCGGTACCGCCCGGGTGGCAATCTCCAGGCCCTCGGCGCGCATGCTCTCGAGAATGTGCTCGCCCAGGAAGGGCTCGAAGGACCGGAGCATCCGATCGGTGCGCAGCACCATGCTCAGGCGCGATCCGAGCGCCGTGAATACGCCGGCCAGTTCCACCGCGACATACCCGCTGCCGACGATCGCGATGCTCTCGGGCCGCTCGGGCAGTTCGAAGAACCCGTCGGACGTGATGCCCCAATGGGCACCCGGTATCGAAGGCACCACCGGGTGGCCGCCGGTGGCGAGCACGATGTGCTCGGCGCTCAGTTCCTTATCCGCGGCGATCACCGTGCGCCCGGCCGTGAGGCTGGCGCGCGCGCGCATCAGGCTCACTCCGCGCCGTTGGAGGTTGTCGGCGTAAATGCCGTTGAGCCGCTCGACGTAGGCATCGCGCTTGCGCTTGAGCAGCGGCCAGTCGTGGGAATGGAGCGTGAGGTCAAACCCGTAGTCGTGGGCATCGTGAGCGGCGTGGGCCAGCTGCGCGGCATTCCACATCACCTTCTTGGGCACGCACCCGACGTTGACGCAGGTGCCGCCCAGCCGGTGCGATTCGATCACCAGTACCCGCGCGCCATGGTCCGCGGCGCGCTGTGCGCAGGCCAGTCCGCCGCTCCCGCCGCCGATGACTATCAGATCAAAATCCGTCGCCATAGTTCTTGATCGTCCCCTTAGGAGGCCGGTGCGCGGTTGTTCCTATTCCGCGCGGGCTCTGGCAGTCTAGTCCAATGCCAAAGGCCCCCCAGCCGCTTCCGTCCTCGACCAATCCGCTGCTCGCCGAGGCGGGCCTGCCGCGTTTCGCGGACATCCGTCCGGAGCACATTGAGCCGGCGATCCGCCAGCTGCTCGAGGAAGGCCGCAGCCGGCTCGCGGCCATCGCCGCGCTGCGCCCGCCGAGTTTCGCCACCGTGGTCGTGCCACTTGAGGAGCTGCGCCATCGGCTCTCGAGGATCTGGTCGCCGGTCGGCCATTTGAATGCGGTGATGAATTCCGAAGCGCTGCGCGCGGCCTACACCGCATGCCTGCCGTTGCTCTCAGAGTACTACACCGACCTTGCGCAGAGCGAGCCGCTGTACCGTGCGTACCAGCATATCTGCGAGCACGAGGCGGGAAGCCTCGATGCGGTGCAGCTGGCCGTGCTCGAGCACGCGCTGCGGGATTTTCGTCTGGCCGGCGTGGCGCTCGACCCTGAGCGCAAGTCGCGTTTCAAGGCGGTGATGAGCGAACTGTCGGTGCTGCAGTCCAAGTTCGAGGAACAGGTTCTGGATGCCACCAACGATTGGTCGCATCACCTGACCGATGAGGCGCAGCTCAAGGGCATCAACCCGGGCATCATCGAGCAGGCCGCGCGCCGCGCCGAGAGCCAGGGCGTGGCGGGCTGGGTGTTCGGACTCGACCAGCCCACCTACGTGGCGGTGGTCACCGATGCGGAGTCCCCGACTCTGCGGCGCTTGTTCTACGAAGCCTGGAGCACGCGCGCTTCCGATCGCGGCCCGAGCGCCGGTCGCTTCGACAATGGCCCGGTGATGGAGGACATACTGAGGCTTCGGCACGAGGCGGCACGCCTGCTCGATTTCAAGTCCTATGCCGAGTACGCGCTGGCCGACCGGATGGCGCACACCGTCCCGGAGGTCTTGGCTTTTCTCCGTCAGCTGGCAACAGCCGCGCGCGCCAGCGCCACTGCCGAGCTCGCCGAGCTCGAGGTCTATGCCGGGCGCCCGCTCGAGGCCTGGGACATCACCTATTACGCCGAGCGACTCCAGCAGAGCCGCTTTGAGGTCTCGCAGGAGGAACTGCGCGAGTACCTGCCCCTGCCGCGCGTCCTGGAGGGGCTGTTCGGCGTCGCCGAGCGCCTGTACGGAGTGCATCTGCACGAGCGCAAGGACGTCCCCGTGTGGCATCCGGACGTGCGCTACTTCGAGGTCCGATCGAGCGGCGGTGCGCCGCTGGCGAGCTTTTACCTGGATGCCTATGCCCGCCCGAACAAGCGCAGCGGCGCGTGGATGGACGACTGTGTCGGCCGAAAGCAGCTGCAGGGGACGCTCACGCTACCGGTGGCCTACCTGGTCTGCAACTCGCTGCCCCCCCAGGACACGCGCCCGGCGCTGCTCACTCACGATGATGTGGTGACGTTGTTCCACGAGTTCGGCCACGGCCTGCACCACATGCTCACGCGCATCGGGTATCCGAGCATCGCGGGGATCAACGGTGTGGCCTGGGATGCCGTGGAACTTCCCAGCCAGTTCATGGAGAACTACGCCTGGCTCCCGGAGGTGCTGGCCCGCATCGGCGCCCACGCCCGTACCGGTGAGCCCATCCCGGAGATCAAGCAGCGCCAGCTGATCGCCACGCGAAGCTTCCATGCAGGACTCCAGACCCTGCGGCAGGTTGAATTCGCGCTCTTCGATATGCGATTGCATGCCGAATACGATCCCTCGCGCGGCGCCAACGTCTACCCGCTGCTCGCCGAAGTGCGCGATGAGGTCGCGGTCACGCGCATCCCCGAGTGGAACCGCTACCCGCACAGCTTCACGCACATCTTTGCCGGAGGCTATGCGGCGGGCTACTACAGTTACAAATGGGCCGAGGTGCTGGCGGCCGATGCGTTTGCGGCATTTCGTGCTGCCGGCGCCTTCGACCGGGCGACGGCCGCGCGGTTTCTGGACAGCATCCTCGCGCGCGGGGGGAGCCGGGATCCACTCGAGGCCTTTATCGATTTCCGCGGCCGCAAGCCCGAAATCGGGCCGCTCCTCGAGTTGCACGGCATCGCCCCGTCCAAGGTGGCGTAACGCCCGAAAGCCGTGCGTATCGCCAGCTGGAACGTGAACTCGCTGCGGGTGCGAATGCCGCAGTTGCTCGACTGGCTCCGCACCGCCGCCCCCGACGTGCTGGCCCTCCAGGAAACCAAGCTCCCGGAGGAGAACTTCCCGGCCGCCGAGCTGGCGCAGGCCGGCTATCAGAGCGTGTGGTCGGGGCAGAAAACCTACAACGGCGTGGCCACGCTGGCGCGCAGTGAGTTGAGCAACGTGCTGTGCGACATGCCCGGCTATGACGACCCGCAGCGCCGGATCCTCGCCGCGGATGTCGGCGGCGTGCGGGTGATCAATCTGTACGTACCGAACGGCCAGAGCGTCGGATCGGACAAATTCCTGTACAAGCTCGGCTGGCTTCGGGCCCTGCGCCGCTGGTTGCGCGAGGAAATCGCCACGCACGAGCGGCTGCTGGTCCTCGGGGATTTCAACATCGCCCCGGAAGACCGGGACGTGCACGATCCGATCGCCTGGGTGGGATCGGTGCTGGTGAGCCCGGAAGAACGCGAGGCCCTTCAGGCGGTGATGGGCTTAGGCCTCATCGATCTGTTTCGTCGATTCGAGCAGCCGCCGCGCTCCTATAGCTGGTGGGATTACCGGGCCGGCGCGGTTCAGAAAAACAACGGGCTGCGCATCGATTTGCTGCTGGCATCCCAGGCATTGGCCGAAGTGTGTATCGCCTGCACCATCGATCGTGCACCGCGCCTCGTGGAACGGGCTTCCGATCACACACCGGTAATGGCCACGTTTGACATATAGGTCGGCCCATCACCCCGCAAATGGGGCCGTTGGGGGTAATAACTGTGCGGCAGGTCGCTGGTACCGGTCTGTCCTCTCGCCTACACTGCGCGTTCCATGGGATCTGTTGAAAAAGAGCGGCTGACCGCCCCGCCGGCCAGTTCCGGCATGTCCAACATTCGGCGGAGCGATTTCGACATCACCAACACGGTGCGCGTGAGTTCACCGCCCGCGGTGCTGCAGGCGATCGAGCAGCTGCTACGCCGGGACCTGGCCGGAGGCCTCCACCGCGGCGCTGCGACCGCGCCTTCGCCCAGTTCGACGACATGTTTTCCGGCCGCGCGCCCGGCTATGCCGGTGTCGACACCGTCTATCACGACCAGCAGCACACGCTGGATGTGACGCTCACCATGGCGCCGCTTGTGCGCCGGCTACGAGCGCCAGGTCGATCCGCTCTGGAAGCTCGGCGCCCAGCGCGCCGTGGTCGGCGTGGTCCTCGCGCTGTTCCACGACGTCGGCTACCTGCGCGAACGCAGCGAGACCGCCCAGCGCAACGGCGCGGAATTCACCAGCACTCACGTATCGCGCGGCATCGCGCTTCCTGCGCGTCTACCTGCCGCAGATCGGCTTCGAGGACTGGGTCGCGCTCACCGGCGCAGATCGTGCACTTCACCGGCTACGAAGTGCCCTTCAGCGATCTGGTGCTGTGAAGGATCCGCGCGACATCGCGCCTCGGGCACCTGCTCGGCACCGCCGACATGATCACGCAGATGGCCGACCGCTGTTACCTGGAGAAATGCCGCGACCGGCTGTACCCGGAATTCGTGCTGGCCGGCGTGGCCGCTGCCCTACAGAACGCCAGCGCCGAGCAAGGTGCGCTATGCCTCGGGCGCTGGACCTGCTGCGGCAGACGCCCGGGTTCGTGGACGAGACCCGGCAGCAAGCGGCTGGACGGCGACTTCAACCGTGCCTACCGCTACCTCGAGATCCTGTTCGACGGCCGCAACCCGTACATGGAATCGATCGAACGCAACCTGAGCTTCCTGCGCGCAGGTGCTGCGCAGCGAGAGCTGGCGCATGCTGCGTCGCAACTCCGCAGGTCTGTACGCGGCCGATCCGGATACGCTCACCGATGTGCGCGGCCTGATGCTCGGCTACTTCAAGCGAGCCTGGTCCGCGACTGAGCGCGTGACGCGGCCAGTGCGGCCCGGTGCCGGGCCACGGCGGACATAGCGCTCGAACAATCCCGGCAGCTGCGGCCTGCACCGCGCCGCGCCCGCCGAGCTCCGCGCTCAGCCAGCGCCTGGTGCAGCATCTCCACGCTGCATCGCTCCCAGCGCCGGGCCCGCCACCGCCGCAAGGCTCAGGTGCCAGGGCTCGGGCTGCACTCCGCCGCGGTCGCGGTCGTAGGGAAGGAAAAATCCGTAGTGATGCGGCGTGGCCGTCCAGCCAGCAGGACAGCCCGCGTAGCGACCGCCGGGCCCGTACTCGGTGCTGAACAGCTCGACCACGCTAGCCGGGTGGCAGTGCAGCCGCGTCGATGACATCGCAATCGGTCCCCCAGTGATGCCGGCTTGCGCCCGGCAGCGCCGACCAGACCAGGATCGCTGCGACGCGCTCCGCTTCCGCTGAGCTCGCGAGCATCCAGCGGCTCGCTGCTGGCGCCGAGCAGCTCGCGCTCGCCGCGGCACTTGCCGTTCCAGATGGCCAGCTGCCGATCGAAATCCCGGAACCAGGACACCGCCTCGCAGGTCGATGCCGTCGCTCCGCGCGGCGCTGCGCAGTCGCCAGCAGGGCAGCGGCCGCCTGCCGGGTGCAGCCTGCAGCGCGAGTTCGTCCACCGACTGCACGTGCGTGCGCGGCGCGTCCGGTCAGTTCCAGAGGCGGAAAAGTGCGTTCGACCGGGCCATGGATTCTGGTGCTGTGCTCGCTCATGGGGCATGATTCTATGCCGCTAGACTGGGGGAGGCGCGTATCGCTGTCTGCAACTTGACCAGCCGACACGTCGCCTCGCTGGCCCTGGCGCTGGCGCTTGGGCGGCTGGGTAGCGATCGCGGCTGCTGCGCCCGCTCGGATCCGGGGCCACGGCGTCATCGGCTGGCTGGCCTGCTGACGCTGGCCGGCGCCATCGGCCACGGCGTTCTGGTCGTGGCGCGAGCGGCAGCGCCTGCAGGACGGTGTCGAGCAGCTGATCGGTGCGTTCGAGCGCCTGGGCCGCGGGGAATTCTCGCAGCCTGCCGACGGCGGCACTGGCCGGTGCACCTGGGCCACCTGCAGCGCACGCTCGAGCAGCACGCGCGTGGCGCTGAACGAGACCACCTATCAGCCGCGACTACCTCAACAGCGTGCTCAACAGCATGAGCGACAGCGTGTTCGTGGCCTCGCCCGACGGCGTCATCCGCCTCGCCAACGAGGCCGCGCGGCGACTGACCGGGTTTGCGGCCGAGGAGCTGATCGGCACGCAGCGTCGCCGCGCTTGCTGGCCGCGGCCGGCGAGGGGGGCGGCGATCCGCTGGCGGCCGCCCGCGACGCGGGCGAGACGGTGCTGCGCACCGCGTCGGGCCAGACCATTCCGGTGTCCTTCGTGGTGTCCTCGGTCGCGAGCACCGATGACGCAGTTCGCCGGCGACATCTACGTCGCGCGCGACATCACCGAGCGCAAGCGCGCCGAGCGGCGCATCCGCTACCTGGCCCGCTACGACGCGCTCACCAAGATCCCCAACCGCATGCAGTTCCAGCACCTGCTGCAGCAGGCGATCGCGCGCGCGCGGCGCGTGCGGCCAGGGCGTGGCGCTGCTGTACCTCGACATGGACCACTTCAAGGAAGTGAACGACACCTTCGGGCATGCCTCGGGCGATCGCGTGCTCGAGGCGCTCACCGAGCGCCTGACGCGGGTGCTGAGCAGCGAGTCGGTGCTCGGGCGGCTGGCGGGCGATGAGTTCGCGCTGTTCGTCGACGGCCTGAGCACCGACGCGCAGGAAACCAGCGAGCAGGTCTCGCAGCTGCGCCCGCACCGTGCTCGACACGGCCGGCGCCGCCCTTCCACATCAACCAGCAGGAAGTGTTCCTGACCGTCAGCATCGGCATCGCGCTGTGCCCGCGCGATGCCGACAACGTCATCGACCTGATCCGCAACGCCGATGCGGCGATGTACCACTCCAAGCAGAACGGCGGCAACACCTTCGCCCATCTACTCGCAGGAGATGAACGCCGCGGCGGTCGAGCGGCTGATGCTGCGCAGCAAGCTCAGGCGCGCGGTCGAGCGCGACGAGTTCCTGGTCGCACTACCAGCCCAAGGTCAACCTGCGCGACGGGCGCATCGTCGGCGCCGAGGCGCTGCTGCGCTGGCGCCTGCCCGGGCACGGCGACATCCCGCCCTCGCAGTTCATCCCGATGGCCGAGGAGAACAACCTCATCAGCGACATCGGCGAGTGGGTGCTCGAGCGCGTGTGCCTGGACCTGAACCTGCTGCGCAGCGCGGTCGGCGATCCCGGCCGCATCGCGCTGAACCTGTCGCTCAAGCAGCTGCGGCACGCCGGCTTTATCCTCAACTGCCGATCGCTGTTCGAGCGCCACAACGTCTCGCCGCAGAGCCTGGAGCTGGAGATCACCGAGAGCACGCTGATGGCCGATCCGCGCCGCACGGTGCAGATGCTCGATCAGCTGGCCGCGCATGGGCATGCACCTGTCGATCGACGACTTCGGCACCGGCTACTCCTCGCTGTCGGCGCTGCAGCAGTTTCCGATCGGCTCGCTCAAGATCGACCAGTCCTTCATCCGCGACCTGACCGACGATCCGGCCGACGCCACCCTGGTGCGCACCATCATCGACATGGGGCACGGCCTGGGGCTGCAGGTGGTGGCCGAGGGCGTCGAGAAGCTCAGCCAGGTGCAGTCCTTGCGCCTGTGGGGGTGCGATGTGGCCCAGGGACGGATGTTCGGCGATCCGGTCGGCATCCACGAACTGCTGGAGCAGATGCGCGCCCAGCAGAGCGGCCGCCCGGCGTTCGCGGCCGATGTTCGATGCCTCGACGCGGCGCGATGCGCTGAGGGCGCTGAGCCGGTGCCCCGGCGTGCCGCGGACGCAGCGCGCGTGCGCGCGCGCGCGCGCCGCGTAGTGCGGCGGCGGCTGATTGAGCCGGTTCAGATAGATGCGGCGCGCGGCCGGCGTCAAGATTCGCCCAGTCGACCTTTTCGTTCCAGGTGCTGCGAAGTTCGCGGTCGCTGACCGTGACGTGGCGGCCCAGCGGCGGCAGCGCGCGCCGGTCCGAAAGGCGCGTGGTGCGTCCACGGCGGAGCAGTTCCACCAGCGCGCGCGCGACGCTCACGCTGCGCGGCAGCTCGCTGTGCTCGCAGCGCACGTAGTAGTTGTCGCCGGCCGGGCAGCTGCGCGCTGGCGATCGGCACGGTGCCGTCGCCGCCATCGCCGATCTCGTAGTGAAAGTCGTCGTCGGCCAGGCGCAGGCCACCACGGTGCGCTGGTGCGTGCCGCTGATGGCGATGCAGCGCTCATCGCAGGGCGGCGAGCGTGGCGACGAACTCGCGCGCGTCGCGCAACAGCTCCAGGTCGGGCTGCGGACCGGAGCGCGGCCAGTGGCCGATCTCGAACAGGTCTCCGTGCGGCGCTCAGGCTGGCGCCCGGCAGCAGCTGGTGGATGCTCGGGAAGGTGCTGAACACGCGCGTCGCCAGCGATCTCGGCATCATGGAGCCGATCGAGTGCCGCCAGTCGCCGGACCACCGGATAGGTGCCGCGTATGGCCTGCACCGCGCCGAAGGAGCCGCTGGTGCGGGACGCCCAGCGTGATCAGCCGGCGCACGCGCTCGAAGCCGGGCAGGCGCATGGCGCCGCGGGCGATCAGGCCGCCCATGCTGTGCGCGATGATCGACACGCTCGCCGCCGGCTCGGCGCACAGCCGCGTGGACAGCGTCGCGCGCCGCATCGCGCAGATTGGTGCGCCAGTCGTAGTCGTGCATCACGACGTTGTACCCGGCCGCGCGCAGCCGCAGCTGCAGGGGCAGGTAGCTGTACGGGATCGCCCCGAGCGGATGGAGCGCCGCGGCGCTCCGGGAGCCGCAAGCGCTCCAAGTCCTCCGGCCGATGATGTCCTGCGGATCGAGCCACAGCAGGTCGGCCGGCGTCGGTGCGTCGCGGCGCGACCCGAGCTGCGTGCCCATGATGCCGGGAAGGATGTAGACCGGCTCGGCGTGGTGGCGCTGCACGCGCTGCGCCTTGCGGGCGAGCGCGGCCAGCACCGCGTACTCGGCCGCGCCGAACACCGCGCTCAGTTCGCGCCGCGCCGCTGCCGCTGGCCAGCAGCGCGGACAGCTCCGGCATCGCTCCGGTGCAGCCGATCGTAGACGGACACGTCGGCGGGCAGTTCGCTGACTCATGCGCCGCCTCGGCAGCCAGCGATCCGCGGTCCGCAGGCGCAATGGCGCGGCAGCGGTCGCCAGCGGCGCGACCGGCGCCGGAGGTCGAGGGCCGGGCGGCGGTGAGCACCGCGACGTTGCGCGAAGCTCAGATCGAGCACCGGCCACATACACCGCCGCAAGAACCTGGTCGAGTTCGATTATAGATTCAATCGCCGCGTCGCCATGACGCCTGATCGCCCTCCTGAGTATGAGCCGGCCGAGGCTGCAGGAGGCGCGGGGAACATTCGCGTATCGCGCGCCGTCAGAGTTACGATCTGGACACACGCCGGAGAGCCTTTGCAGATACTGCTGATCGAAGACGACGTCGAGGCCGCCAGCCACGTGAGCAGCGGGCTGCGCGAGGCCGGCTACACGGTCAAGCACTGCGGAGACGGCGCCAGCGGGCTGGCGGCGGCACGCGCGGCGCGCTACGACCTGCTGATCGTCGATCGCATGCTGCCGCAGCTCGACGGACTGGCGCTGGTCGCGGCGCTGCGCCAGGCGGATGTGCCCACGCCCGTGCTGGTGCTGAGCGCGCTGGGTACGATCGATGATCGCGTCGAGGGACTGAGGGCGGGCGGCGATGACTACCTGGTCAAGCCGTTTGCGTTTGCCGAACTGCTGGCGCGAGTCGAGGCGCTGCTGCGGCGCGCCTCGGGCGACAATCGCCACGTCGGCACGCTGCGCGTGGCGGACCTGGAGATCAACACGCTCGCGCGGCGCGTCACGCGCGTCGGGCCGCAACATCGATCTGACGACCAAGGAATTCCAGCTGCTCGAGTATCTGGCGCGGCGCGTCGGCCAGATCGTCACGCGCACCATGCTGCTCGAGTCGGTCTGGAATCTGCAGTTCGATCCGCAGACCAATCTGATCGACGTGCACATGAGCCGGCTGCGCCAGGCCATCGACCGCGACTTCAGCCCGCCGCTCCTGCACACGGTGCGCGGATCGGGCTACTGCATCCGGGATCCCGGGGGAGACGGCTTGAGGCGACCGCGGCTGTTCTCCTCCAGCGCGCGACTGGCCATCTGGTACATGTGCGGCGTCACGATCGGCGTCAGCGCACTGCTGCTGAGCGTGTACCTGCTGATCGCAGCGGGCCATGGAGCGTCAGGTCGATCTGGTGGTGGAGACCGAGATCGAGTCACTGCGCGAGGATTACCGCAGCGGTGGGCGCAAGCGGCTGATCGACGTGCTCGACAAGCGCACCGATGACTGGGGACGGCTTGGGGCGGCGTACCTGCTGATCGACAAGCAGGGCACGCCGCTGGCGGGCAACCTGCCGGCCTGGCCGACCATGTCCAATTCGGTGGGCGCCTGGCGCGAGTTCGAGATCACCACCAACGAGCAGGGTCGCCGCGGTCAACCATCCGGTGCGCGCCGCGGTCGTGGCGCTGGATGGGAATCGCCTGCTGGTGGGCACCGACGTGTCCGAGCGGCGCCGCTTCACGCGAGCGCCTGCGCGCGATGACCTTCTGGGGCATCGGACTGACGGCCGCGCTGATCGCAGTGACCGGGTGGTGGTTTAGCCGCCGGCTCGCCGCGCGCGTGCGCGCCATCGCACAGGCCTGCGACAGCATCATCTCAGGGGACCTGACGCGCCGGCTGCCGGTGGAGCAAGAGCGCCGATGAGTTCAGTCAACTCTCGGGCACGGTCAACGGCATGCTCGATCGGATCGAGCAGCAGACCAGCGCTGTTCGCGTGACCTTTAATAGCGCGGCCCATGACCTGCGCGCGCCGTTGTATCGGATGCGCGCGCGATTGGAGACCACCCTGCAGGGTGCGGCGGTGGACGCTGCGGCGAGCGTGGCCGTGCAGGCGACGCTGGATGACTTCGAGCGCGTGCAGCGGACCCTGGCGACGCTTCTCCAGATCGCGCAGGCCGAGGCCGGCGGGGGCGCGATGCCGCCCGAACGCGTCGACCTCGCGCAGATGGCGGTCGAGCTCGGCGAGCTCTACGCGCTCGAGGCGCGCGAGCGCGGCTTGACGCTGCACGTTGCGGCGGCGGGGCCGGCGAACGTCAACGGGCACCGCCAGCTGCTCGCGCAATTGCTGACCAATCTGCTGGAAAACGCCATCAAGTACGTGCCCGCCGGGGGGAGCGTCGATCTGAAGGTTTCCTCGAATGATTCGACGATCGACCTGAGCGTGAGCGACGACGGGCCGGGAATTCCCCAGGTGGCCCACGGCTCCATGCTGCTGCCCTTCCGACGGCTGGAGCGTGACCAGGGCGCTCCGGGCAGCGGGCTGGGCTTGAGCCTGGTGGCCGCGGTGGTGCGCTTGCACCACGGACAGCTCGAGCTGCTCGACGGCGATCCGGGACTGCGTGTGCGCTGCAGTTTTGCCGCGGCGGCCTAGCCTCCGGGGGCGTGCTTACTCCATGAATCCGCGCAAACTCTGCGTGACCTTCCTCGCCATGAGCGTGCTGGTGGTTGCCGGGCCGACCCGGTCGGCAAGCGCGCCGGTCCGCGATGATGAGGGGCAGCTTGTCTCCCTCAGCCGCACCGCCCCAGCGCATCGTCAGCCTTTCGCCTGGGGCGACCGCGATGTTGTTTGCGGCCGGGGGCGGGGATCGGGTCGTCGGCACGCCGGAATTCTCGGTCGAGCCCGAAGCGGCGGGCCGCATCGTGCGGATCGGTGACAGCCACGGGTTTGACGTCGAGCGCATTCTCGCCCTGCACCCTGATCTGATCGTCGCCTGGACGGGCGGGGCCTCCGAGGCGCAGCTGCAGCCGTTCCTGCGCGCGGGGCTTCCCGTCTACCGGCATCGCGTGGTTCGGCTCGACGATCTGCCCGCTCGATCGAGCGCCTCGGCGCTCTTCTGCACACCGAGACTGCAGGCCCACCAGTCGGCCGGCGAACTCGCCTCGCGCATTGGCGCGATCCGGGCCCGCTTTGCGCGCGCGCAGGCGCCGCGCCTGTTGCTTCAGGTCTGGGACCGTCCGGTCTATACGCTCGGGGGCGGCCAGATCATTTCCGAGGCGGCCGAAGCCTGCGGTTACCGCAACGTCTATGGGGAACTTCGCGACGCGGCCCCGGCCGTGTCGCTGGAATCGATCGCCGCACGGGACCCGGACGTGATACTGGTTCTCGCCTCGGATGCGGCCACCGCGAAGCAGTGGATTGATCACTGGCAGTCCGCTCCCGGCCCTGCGCGCGGTGAGAAACAGGCGGGTGATCAGCTTTATCGATGCCCGGCTGAGCCGGATGGGGCCTGAAGTGGTCAGCGCGACCGAGTCCCTGTGCACGACGCTCGGCGGGCCGGGGGCGTCGCCCTGAGGGTCGGCTTCACGTTTCCTGCACCTAGCGCGTGCGTAAGCGGCTAAGGCACTCGCGCTCTATTGACGCCCGCAGCGGGCTGTCGCCATACTGGCCCGGTATGAGTACCCGCGCCCATTCCGCCGCGACCCATCGGTGGTGGCCCCGCTCCAACGGAGTGGGACCTGGGCTATTTTCGATCATTCCCTAAACTTTTCCTCGAGCACCAGACCCATCTCCGGAACTTCTCCGGGATGGGTCTTTTTTTGGACGCCAGTTGCTGAATGAAGCCGCCCTTCGACATTGCAGGTGATCTGGATACGCCGGTCTCCGCGTACGCGAAACTGGCTGCGTTCCGGCCACGCTTTCTGCTCGAGAGCGTGGAAGGCGGGGAGCGGCTGGCCCGTTATTCGTTTATCGGTTTTGGCGAGGCGCTCGAGGTGCGGCTCGATGATCGGGGCTTGCTGATCGGCTCGGAGCAGCTGCCGGTCCCGCGCACCGCCGCGGAGCTCCTGGCAGGGCTTCGCAAGGCCCTGATCGCCGCGCCGCGCCCGCTGCCCGAACTGGGCACGGTGCCGCTCGCCGGTGGACTGGTGGGCTACACCTCCTACGATGTGGTGCGTTATTTCGAGCGCCTGCCCGATCGCGCCGCGCGCCTGGCCCATGCGCCGCCGCTCCTGCACTATCTGGCCCCGCACTCGATGCTGGTCTTCGACCACCTGACGCGTGCCATTGCGCTGCTCCATGCGGGGAGCGAAGCCGAGCGCAGCGCGCTGCGGCGCGAGGTCATCCGGGCCCTGCGCGGGCCGATGCCGCAAGGGCCCAGGGGCGGGGGCTACCGACCCCCGCAGGCCGCGCTGAGCCGTGATGCCTACCTGTCGGGCGTGCGCCGCGCGCAGGAATACATCGCCGCCGGCGATGCCTATCAGCTGGTGCTGTCCTCGCGCTTCTCCGGATTGCACGATCTGGACCCGTTTCAGGCCTACCGGGCGCTGCGGCTGGTCAATCCTTCCCCCTACATGTTCTATTGCGAGCTGGGCGCGCTCACCGTGGTGGGCTCATCGCCCGAGGCGCTGGTCAAGCTCGCCAACGGACACGCGGAGCTCCGGCCGATCGCCGGCACGCGTGCGCGGTCCGGTGAGACCGAGCTGGACGCGGCGCGGGCCGAGGAACTGCTCGCCGATCCGAAGGAAAACGCCGAGCACGTCATGCTGGTGGATCTGGCGCGCAACGACCTGGGGCGCGTGGCCTGCGCCGGGAGCATCCGCGTCGAGCCCTACCGTGCGATCGAACGTTACAGCCATGTCATGCACATCGTCAGTGGCGTGCAGGGGCGCCTCGCGGCAGGGTGCGATGCCTTTGATCTGTTCGCGGCCGCCTTTCCGGCCGGTACACTGGTCGGAGCGCCCAAAGTGCGCGCCATGGAAATCATCGATGAGCTCGAGCCGGTGCGCCGCGGACTGTATGGGGGCACGGTGGGCTACTTCGGGGCGCGCGGCGATATGGACCAGGCCATAACGATCCGCACCCTGGTGTTTAACGGCGATGAGTACAGCTATCAGGCCGGCGCGGGTATCGTCGCCGACAGCCGGCCGGAAGCCGAGCACGATGAGGTCCTCGCCAAGAGCGCGGCGGCCGTGCAGGCCTTGCGGCTCGCGGAGGAAGGCTTGTGAGCACGCGGCTGCTGCTGATCGATAACTACGATTCCTTCACCTACAATCTGGTGCAGGCTTTTATGGTCCTGGGCGCGGAAGTAAGCGTGCATCGCAACGATGCTCTCACGGTCGAGGCGGCCGAAGCGCTCCAGCCCACGCATCTTTGTATTTCACCCGGTCCGGGCACCCCGCGGCAGGCCGGAACCTCGATCGCGATGATCCGCGCCTTTGCCGGCAGGATCCCGGTGCTTGGGGTGTGCCTCGGGCATCAGGCGATCGCCGAAGCCTTCGGCGGGCGCGTCGTCCGGGCACCGCGACTGATGCATGGCAAGACCTCGCCCATCGAGCATGACGCCAGGGGGGTCTACGAAGGCATTCCCAATCCCTGCGAGGTGGGCCGCTACCATTCGTTGATCGCCGAGCGCGACTCGCTCCCGGCCGAGTTGCACGTGACCGCGCGCACGGCCGAAGGGGAAGTCATGGGCATGCGCCACGCCTCGATGAACCTGGAGGGCGTGCAGTTTCATCCCGAGAGCGTGCTGACCCCCGACGGGCCGGCCATGATGAAGAACTTCCTCGCCGTGAGCGGCGGTCGCCGCGCTCCTTCCTCAGGCCACTAGAGGGAAGCGCGATTGTCCACGACGTTGAATGGCACACTCGATCGGCTGCTGGAGGGGCAGAACCTCGCCGAACGCGAGGCCACGGACCTGCTGCTGGCGCTTGCCTCCGCCCAGCTGGCCCCGGCCATGGCCGGGGCGCTGTTGGGCGCGCTGCGCGCCAAGGGCGTCACCGCCGCGGAGTTACGCGGGCTGGCCGCCGGAATGCGCGCCCTGGCCCGCAAACCCCTCATGCCGGCAGAACTTCGCGCGGTCGATATCGTCGGCACCGGTGGCGACAAGTCCGGGAGCCTCAACCTGTCGACCGGCGCGGCACTCCTTGGCGCGGCCAGCGGCCTTTCGATGGTCAAGCACGGGAATCGCGCGGTCTCCAGCCGCGCCGGGAGCGCCGATGTGCTCGAGCAACTGGGACTGAAGCTGGCCCTGGACGAGCAGCCCGCGGGCGATTGTCTTGCCGCGACGGGGTTCACTTTCCTGTTTGCGCCGCATTACCATCCGGCGATGAAATCCATCGCGCCGGTGCGCGCGGCGCTCGGTGTGCGAACGGTGTTCAATCTGTTGGGTCCGCTGACCAATCCGGCCGAACCGCCCTTCCAGGTCGTAGGCGCCTTCGATCTGCCTACCGCGGAGCTTCTGGCCCAGGCCCTCTCGGGCATGAACATCGAACGGGCGCTGGTCATCCACGGCGCGGCAGGGTGGGATGAGCCCACGCCGATCGGGCCCTTCGAGCTCTTTGACGTGCGCGGCGGCGCGTTGCGCCGCGAACGGCGCGATCCTGCCGACTACGGACTGGCCCAGTGCTCACCGGCCGCGCTCGCCGGGGGCGATGCCGCCCACAATGCGCAGGTGCTGCAGCCGTACGCTCGCCGGGAGAAGAGCGCGGGGCGCCGCGCGATGCCCTGCTGCTGGGAGCGGCGCTCGCCTTGGAGGTGAGCGGCGTGGAGCCGGCCCCGCGCCTGGCGATCGCGCGGGCGGCCCAGGCGATTGATTCGGGCGCAGCATCCGCATTGCTCGATAAACTGATTCGGTTCCACGCCACGTGAGCGCCTAGAGGAGATTGGCTATGAGTGACTCCGGGAATTCGGGCGACTTTCTTGCCGTCGATGGGCGAGAGCAGCCGCCAACGGGTGTCCCTGGCGCGCGCGCAGCTTGGCGATGCGGAAATCCTGGCGCGTGCCCAGGACACGCCCGCACCTCCTCGACTGAAATTGTCGGCGCGTAGCGTTCGATCTGATCGCCGAGGTGAAATTCCGCTCACCCGCCGCCGGTCAGCTGCGCGCAGGAAGCGAGGAGCAGGTCAATGCGCGCGTGGCGGGCTACGCCGAGGCGGGAGCGGCGGTGGTGTCGGTGCTGACCGAACCGAGCCACTTCGACGGCTCGCTCTCGCACCTCAAGACCGCGGTTGCGCGCGCTGGACGGGAAAATCCCGGCCATGCGCAAGGATTTTCTGATCGATCCCTATCAGGTCTGCGAGGCGCGATTGTTCGGCGCCGGCGGCGTGCTGGTGATCGTGCGCCTGGTGACCGACGCGGAAGCCTCGGCACTGATCGAATGCGCGGTGCGCCTGAAGATGTTCGTATTGCTGGAGACTTTTGACGAAGCCGACATCGCGCGCGCCTCAGTGCTGGTCAAGCAATACCGATCGACGGCCGAGTTGCTGGTGGGTGTGAACTGCCGCGATCTGATGAGCCTGGAGGTGGTGCCCGGTCGGCTCGAGGCGCTGGTACGGAACCTGCCCGACAGCGTGCCGCGCGTCGCCGAGAGCGGGGTGGCCACCGCGCAGGATGCCGGGCGGATTGCGATCGCCGGTTACGATGTGGCGCTGGTGGGGAGCGCCTTGATGAACGCGCTCGAGCCGCTCCAGCTGGTGCGGGCGATGCTGTCCACCGCGCGCACCGAGCGGGCGCGCCGCTCATGAGTGTCCGCGTCCTTGGTGGCCTTCGGGATGCACGCGGCTCGTGACAGGTTGGATAAAAATCTGCGGTATGAGCGTCGGCCGAGGGCGTAGCGGCCGCGGTGGCGGCCGGCGTTGACGCGATTGGGTTCGTGTTTGCACCCTCGGTGCGGCGCGTGAGTGCGGAGCGCGCGGCCGAGCTGGCATTGCCCGCGCGCCGGCATGTGACCTGCGTGGCCGTCACGCAGCATCCCAGAGCAGCGCGCGGTGGACGAAATCGTGCGCGAACTGAGGCCTGAGCTGCTGCAGACCGATCTCGAGGACTTCTCGCACCTGCACCTCCCGCATAGGCTCGCCCGGCTTCCGGTGTTGCGGACTCGGCGAGCGCGCCGCTTTCCGAGTACCCCGCACGACTCCTGTTCGAAGGCGCGCGACAGCGGCAGCGGCGAGGTCAGCGACTGGCCGCAGGCGGCCGAGCTTGCCGGGCGCACCGCGCTTGATACTCGCCGGCGGCCTCCACGCCGGCAATGTCGCTGAGGCGATTCACGCGGTGCGGCCCTTTGGCGTCGACACATCCAGCGGCGTGGAATCGCGCCCGGGCGTCAAGAGCGCGACCAAGATCGTCGAGTTCGTGCGCGCCGCACGGGCGGCCTTCGGGCAGATTCGATCCATGAGCGCCGATCCTCAATCGGCCGAGCGCGAGCAACTGCTCGCCCAACTGATTGCCGGAAAGTTTCCGGACCCGCACGGCCGCTACGGCCCGTTCGGCGGCCGCTTCGTGCCCGAGACGCTGGTGCCCGGCGCACGAGCGTCTCGAGCAGGGCGTCCGGCGCTGGCTGACCGATCGAGGAGTTCCAGCAGGAACTCCAGCGTGAGCTGGACAGCTGGGCGGGACGCCCCACGGCCTTGACCCACGCGCCGCAGACTCTCGCGCCGCTGGGGCGCCGAAGTCTGGCTCAAGCGCGAGGATCTCGCCCACACCGGTGCGCACAAGATCAACAACGCGCTCGGCCAGGCCCTGCTGGCCAAGCGCCTCGGGGCAAAACGCATCGTCGCCGAGACCGGCGCCGGACAGCACGGCGTGGCGAGCGCTGCGGCCTGCGCGCGCGTGGGGCTTGCCCTGCACGGTCTACATGGGCGCGGTGGACATGGAGCGACAGGCACCCAACGTCGGGACGCATGCGCTTGCTCGGCGCGACGGTGGTAAGCGTGACCAGCGGCGATCAGACATTGCGCGCGGCCATCGATGAGGCGATGCGCGATTGGGTGGCCGATCCCGGAGGGCAGCTACTACCTGCTCGGCTCGGCCGTCGGCGCGCATCCCTATCCCTATCTGGTGCGTGAACTGCAAAGCGTGATCGGTCGCGAGGCGCGCGCGCAGCTCCAGGCGCAGGCCGGTGGCCTGCCCGATGCGGTCATCGCCTGCGTCGGCGGCGGCTCGAATGCCATCGGATTGTTCTTTCCGTTCGTCGGCCGATCGCGCCGTGTCGATCGTGGGTATCGAAGCCGGCGGGCGCGGCGCGGGGCTGGGCGAGAACGCCGCGCCCCTGAGCTACGGTCGTCCGGGCGTGCTGCACGGGAGCTATTCGATGCTGCTCCAGGACGCCGATGGACAGATCCAGGAAACCGAATCGGTGTCGGCGGGGCTCGATTACCCGGGCGTCGGTCCGGAACACGCCTTCCTGCAGTACTGCGGGCGTGTCCGCTATGAAGTGGCGAGCGATGAGGAATCGCTCGCGGCCGTGCGCGAATGCTGCGAGAGCGAGGGGATCCTGCCGGCGATCGAGAGCGCGCACGCGCTGGCCGGCGCGCGCCGCTGGGCGAAGTCCAACCCGGGCAAACGCGTCCTGATCGGCCTTTCCGGGCGTGGCGATAAGGACATGCTCACCCTCAGCAAGACACTTCTTGCCGGAACCGCGCTGATGCCTCCACGCGAGCTCATTGCCGAAGCGATCCGGGCGGGATCGCGGGACGGTGAGCCGGCGCTCGTGGCCTTTCTGACCGCCGGGTATCCAAAGCGCGAGCAGTTTCGAGCGCAGCTGTCGGCCGTGGCCGAAGCGGCGGATGTGGTCGAAATCGGCGTGCCGTTCACCGATCCGATGGCCGATGGAATGACCATCCAGCGTTCCAGCCGCGAGGCGCTCCGCCAAGGGGTGAGCCTGCAGTGGATTTTCGATGAGCTTGAGGCGATGACGCGCCCGCGCGCGCCGCTGCTGCTGATGAGTTACCTCAACCCGCTGCTGAGCTACGGCTATGAACAGCTGGCCACCTCGAGCATGGCCGCCGGCGTGTGCGGGTATATCGTCCCGGACCTTCCGCTGGACGAGAGCGACTCGCTGCGCGCGGCGCTCGATCCGCACGGCATTGCATTGGTGCAGATGGTCACGCCGGTCACTCCCGCCGAGCGCCTGGCGCGGTTGTGCGCGGCGAGCCAGGGTTTCGTGTACGCGGTGACCATGACCGGCACCACCGGGACGAGCGCTGCGAAGCCTTCCGATGGGCTGGCCTATCTGGCACGCGTGCGCGCCGCATCGAGCGTACCGGTCTGCGCAGGCTTTGGGATCCGTACGCGCGCAGCAGGTGGAGGCCCTGCGCGGTGCGGTCGATGGCGTGATTGTCGGATCCGCCCTGGTCGAAGTGCTCGAGCGCGGCGAATCGCCGCAGGCGTGGCTCGCCGCTCTTCGCCCCAGGGCACGGTGAGCGAGCCGCATCCGGCGGCGGCCACGCCACGCCTGGCACTGATACTGGCGCTGCTGGCGACGCTCGGCTCCTACACGATCGATGCCTTCTTTCCCTCGATGCGGGCGATCGCTGCGGAATTCAACATCAGCTATTGGCAGGTGCAGCAGACCCTGACCGTCTATCTGGTCCCTTATGCCTGCATGTCGTTGGTGCACGGCTCGCTCTCGGATGCCATCGGTCGGCGGCGCGTGGTGCTGGTGGGCTTGATGCTCTACGCGCTCGCCTCCCTGGGCTGTGCACTGGCGCCGGGGTTCGGCGCGCTTCTGTTCTGTCGCGCACTCCAGGGGATGGTCGGCGGAGTGGGCATGATCATCGGGCGCGCCGTAGTGCGCGACTGCTACAGCGGCGCACAGGCGCAGCGCGTGATGAGCACGATCACGATCATGTTCAGCCTAGGGCCCGCCCTCGCCCCGGTGATCGGCGGGTGGATCCACGTATGGCTCGGTTGGCGCGCGGTGTTCGGCAGCATGGCCCTCTATGCACTGGTGCTCGCCTGGATGGTGTACCGCAAGCTCCCTGAAACCTTAGGGATCGCCCATCGCACGCCGCTGGAATTTGGGGCGCTGGCGAGCAATCTGTACCGGGTGGCGCGCCATCCGGAGTTTTTGTTGCTGACCACGGCCAGCGGATTGTGTTTCGTGGTGCTGCAGATCTACGTCGGCTCGGCCCCGGCCATCATCCTCGATCACTGGGGCGGAACCGAAGTGGGCTTTGCAATGCTGACGGTCCCGATCATTTCAGGCTACGCCATCGGGGCAATCGCCTCGGGGCGCATGGCCGGACGTCTCCCTCCCTCGCGCCAGGCCAACTACGGATATACGCTGTTGCTGGCCACGACCGGTGGGATGCTGATATTGCAGCGGCTCGTGGATCATCCGCCGATCCTCGCGCAGCAGTTCCTGCTGACCAGCATGGCGTTTGGATTGCAGCTGCTGTTTCCGATAATCACGCTGCGGATCCTGGACCTGTTCGCTCACTCCCGGGGCGCGGCCACCTCGGCGCACACCTTTTTCCTGCTGGTGCTGGCGGCACTGATGATGGGGGCGGCGGCGCCGTGGCTCAGCCAGTCGATGCAGCGCCTGGCCACGACGGCGTTCGTGTTCAGTTCCGCTGGCTGGTGCGTGTGGCGGCTGGCCCGGTGGTACCAGCGTCGTTTCCCCGGTGGTATTTCCCTAACGGGCTTTCCGCCAGGCGCGAGCGAGCGCCGATCAGCTCCCGGCCGCGCGGATCACGGGAATGCCGCGACTTCCCCGATCCCGATCGCGCGCTCGATAGCGATAAACCGCGCGTCATGGTGCAGGAAGGCGAATTCGTCGTCGCCGCCGATAAATGGCAGGAAGCCTTCGCGCGCATCGACCGCGCGCTGCAGATACCGGATGGTGAGATCGCTATCGAGGAGTCCGGCTGCGATGCGGGCCAGTTCCAGGGCGGATACAAAGGACTTTCCCTGGGCCGTGTCCAGTCGCTTGAGAAGCGCCCGCGCTTCATCGACGGTGACCGGCTCGCCCAGGCAGAGCCCGAACACGGCCAGCGGCGGGAAGGTTGTCGGGCGCGATCTCGGCCACCTTGCGCGCTTCGCGCGAGGGCCTCGTTGGTGCGGCCGAGGGCCAGCAGCTGCGAGGCGAGTTCGCGTGCAGCCCGCGGGTAGGTGGGGTCAAGCGCGATGGCGCCGCGCAATTCAGCGACCGCTTGCTCGCGCTGACCGTGCAAACCCAGCGTGGAGGCGAGCATGGTACGGATCGTCATGGACAGCGGATCGAGCGCCTGCGCTCGCTGCAGGCTCGCCAGTGCGCCGGGCACGTCTTTGTTGAGGACCTGGGCTTCCGATTTCCACAGGTAGGCCGTGGCGAAGGCAGGAGCGAGCGCAATGGCCCGCTCGTGTTCGCGCTGTG
This sequence comes from uncultured Gammaproteobacteria bacterium, assembly GCA_963717335.1. Lineage (GTDB taxonomy): Bacteria > Pseudomonadota > Gammaproteobacteria > Steroidobacterales > Steroidobacteraceae > FEN-1191. Next base: position 58,659 of record CAVQVZ010000002.1, read on the forward strand.
AGGCGCTCCAGTCCCAGTCGTAGTGCAGCAGGATGTCACCGAGGGAAGCATGCGGCTCGCCCGCGTCCGGATCGAGCTGCATGGCGCGCATCGCCGCGAGCTTGGCCCGCGGGAATGCCGAATGGGGATCATCGTAGCCATAGACGCCCAGAATGATGTGGCTGTCGGCCACGCCGGCGTAGGCGAGCGCGAAATCCGGTGCAATACGCGTCGCCGCCTCGAAGTGCGCGAGCGCTGCCCTCACGCCCGACTCGGTGCGCTGGTTCCACAGCGAGCGTCCCATCAGGTATTCGTCGAAGGCGCGCGGGTCGACGGTGCGCGTGCCGGTAAGCCGTGCGTCCTCGGTCGGGCTCAGGCGCACGGCGATCGCTTTTGCGATGGCGCGGGCCACCTCGGACTGCAGGGTCAGCACGTCACGTTCGCTTCGATCGTAGCTCTCGGCCCACAGGGTACGCTCCGTGCTGGCCGATATCAGTGCGGCGGAGTAGCGTACGCGACCGCCGGCGCGCAGGACCGATCCGGTCACCAGCGTGGCGACTCCCAGCTCCCGCGCAATCTCAGAAGGGCTCTTTTCCGATCCCTTGTAGCGCGCGGCCGAATTTCTGGAGATGACCTTCAGCTCGGAAATGCGCGCGAGCGCCGTGGTCAACTCGTCGGTCAGTCCATCGGCATAGAAATCCTGCGCCGCTTCGTTGGAGCGGTTCTCGAACGGCAAGACGGCCACCGACTTCGCCGGCGCCCTATCGGTGGCCGGTGCCATGGCCTGATGATCGGCTTTAGGCTGCAAACCCCGCCACGCCACGCCAGCGAGCGAGGGCGGCCACCACGACGCTCGCGCCAATCCACGCTGCAAGCTTCCATGGCGGGGGATGCGAAGTCGCGTGCGAGCCCACCGGACCTGAAGGCAACGGCGGGGCAGGCGCGACCGCTCCGGACAGCAGGGCGGCGATGCGCTCGCAGAATGCGTCCGGCGTCGCCCCGGCCGGGAGCCGCGTCCAGTGGACCTTCAGGAACGACTCGGGAACATCGGCGTCGCGCTCGGGTGTCCCATCCACGCACACCGGCACCACGAATGCCCGGGTGCGGCCCATCAGGTGGGTGCGCTCGTCGGCCAGGCGCCACTCCAGGCGGAAGTATCCCTCGGTGCGCGCCTGCGTGTGTTCGGAAATGATCGGCACGAACAGGGCGCAGTCCCTGATCTGGTGGCGTATCTTCTGATCCCACGCATCCCCGCCCCGCAGTTCGCTCTGGTCGAACCACACCTCGATGCCGGCGGCGCGCAGCGCCTCGCAGACTCGCAGCGCGGCCGGCGCGTCCTGCGACGCGTAACTGAGGAACACGGCTTTACTCGATTGCATAACGGACGTCGCGGGGTTTGGCGGCTATCGGCTTTCCGGCCCGGTACGCATCACTAGTCGCGAAACACGGCCCCGGCCATGACCAGGGCGCCGGCGACCGCGAGCAATGCGCCGGGCCAGTGCGGGTTGATCTGCAGGCCCAGCCAGAGCACCCCTGCGGGAATCAGCGCCGCGCTCGCGATCAGCAGATCGCGCCGGCCATTGTCGGGAAGGGGCGCGAAAGCGGGCGCGGGCCGGCATCGCGGGGGGTGCCGGCCGCCGGGCATTGTCCTGCTCACGTTCAACTGCCGCCTTCGCAAGCGTCGGCAAAGCCTTCATCACCTCGAGCACATCCGGCAGGCCCTGGCGCAGTTCACGCCATAGGCCACGCGGGCTGAGGCGGTCGCGCTGCCAGGCGCGCAGGACGGGCGCCGCCGCTTTCCAGATGTCCAGATCCGGATACAACTGCCGCCCGAGGCCCTCGACGTTCAGCAGGGTCTTCTGCAGCAGGATCAACTGCGGCTGGATGTGGCCGTCGAAACGCTGCAGCGCTGCGAACAACCGAAGCAGGACGGTGCCGAACGAGATCTCGCGCAGCGGCCGGCCGAAGATCGGCTCACAGATCGTGCGCACCGCCGATTCCATCTCATCGACCCGCGTGTCCGCCGGTACCCATCCGGCCTGAACGTGCAGCTCGGCGACGCGCCGGTAGTCGCGATCGAAGACCGCAAGAAATATCTCGGCCAGATACCGCTGGTCGCGCGCGGAAAGCGTCCCGATGATCCCGAAGTCGACCGCCGCGTAGCGGGGCGCCTTCGGATCATCGACGATCACGAAGATGTTGCCCGGGTGCATGTCGGCGTGGAAGAAGTTGTGCCGGAACACCTGGGTGAAGAAGATCTCCACGCCGTTTTCGGCCAGGCGCTTAAAATCGGTCCCTCGTTCCCGCAGCACGGCCAAATCACCGATCGGCACGCCGTGGATGCGCTCCATCACCATGACCTCGGCGCGGCACAGGTCCCAGTGGACCTCCGGCACATACAGGAGGGCCGAGCCGGCAAAATTGCGCTTGAGCTGCGAGGCGTTGGCCGCCTCGCGCATCAGGTCGAGCTCATCGAAGATCGTCTTGCGGTACTCGCGCACGACTTCGATCGGCTTGAGGCGTCGCGCCTCGGGCCACCAGCGCTCGGCGAGTGCCGCCATGGCGGCCATCACCTCAAGATCGCGCTCCGATCTGCTCGCGCATGCCGGGACGAAGCACCTTGACCACCACTTCGCGCCCATCCAGGCGCCGCGCCACGTGCACCTGGGCGATGGAGGCGGCGGCCAGCGGCTCGACGCTAAAGTCCGCAAACAATTCGCTGAGCGCTCGCCCATAGGTCCGCGCAAGGGCGGCGCGCGCCAGCTCGCCGGGAAACGGCGGGACTTTGTCCTGGAGCTTGGCCAGCTCATCGGCGATATCCGCGGGCAGCAGGTCGCGGCGCGTGGAAAGCGCCTGACCGAACTTCACGAAGATCGGGCCCAGTTCCTCGAGCGCCAGGCGCAGCCGCTCCGCGCGCGTCGCGCCGCGGCGGCGCTGGAACCAGGTCCACGGTGAAAGATAAAACAGGAATCGCAGCGGCCGGTACAGGTGCGTGGCGCGCACAAAGTCATCGAGCCCGTGGCGCACCAGGACGCGCTGGATCTCCACCAGACGCCCGACGACCTGCAGCCTCAAGCCGGGCCCCGCGAGCCTAAGGACGCCACTTGTTCGGCCACCTTGGCGACGCGCGCCTCGGCGCGCGTCAAATCGGCTCGGAGCGCATCGATGCGCGAGAAGTGATCTTCGGCCTCGGCGCGCGGCACCAGGTCGCGGCTTTCATGGGCCAGATAGTCGGCGCTGTTGCGCATCACCGATTCGCGCGCGTCACCGGCCCACCCGGCCAGCAAGGCCAATGCACGGGCCGCCAGGTGGGCCGGCATACGGCCGACCACTTTGCCTAAGCCCGATTCGATGTCGGGTCGCAGGAATCGGGCCAGTTCCTGGAACTGCTGCGCGAGCGCTTCCTCGCCTTCGATCTTCGCGCCGCCGCGCATCACCGTCTCGCTCGCCTCGGCGCCCGCCAGTGAGAGCAATCCCAAGGGGCTGGCGCGCACGGTGACATCGGCGCTGGTCCCGCCCATGGCCTCATCGCCCCGTTCGTGCGTCGCCCGCAGCGCACCGCCCGCCGCCTTGACGCACAGGGCGCCCGGCAGGCCATCGATCAGTACTCTGAGGCTCCGGCCCTCGAGCGAGTGACAAAGTTCGCGGGCGCGCGGGGAACGCTCGAGCGCGCGCGCCAGGTAGCCATTGAGTGGCGCCTCGAGCATCTAGAACCGGTATCCACGATGCACGGCGACTATGCCGCCCGTCAGGTTGTGATAACGGCACTCTTCGAGCCCGGCCTCGCGCATCATCGAAAGGAGTGTCTCCTGGTCGGGGTGGCGGCGAATCGACTCGGCCAGGTAGCGGTAGCTGTCGGCATCGCCCGCGACCAGTTGCCCCAACACCGGCAGGACCCGGAAGGAATAGGCATCGTAGGCGCTCTCCAGTGCGGAATTCGTAGGCTTTGAGAATTCCAGCACCAGGAGCTGGCCCCCGCACTTGAGCACGCGGCGCATGGCCGAGAGCGCCCGGGGCTTGTCGGTGACATTGCGCAGCCCAAAGCTGATCGTGACGCAATCAAAACTCTCATCGGCGAAGGGGAGCTGTTCCGCATCGGCCTGCGCGTAGAGCACATTGCCCACCAGCCCCGCGTCGATCAGGCGATCGCGCCCGGCATCGAGCATCGCGGCATTGACGTCGGTGAGCACCACCAGGCCGGATTTGCCGACCTGCTGCGGACAGTCCCATGGCCAGATCCCCGGTCCCGCCGGCGACATCGAGCACGCGATCCCCGGCTCTCAGGCCGGTCAAGGACAGCGCAAAGCGCTTCCATAGCCGGTGCACTCCCGCGGACATCAGATCGTTCATCAGATCGTAGCGACGGGCCACCGAGTCGAATACCGCGCGCACGCGCTGCGCTTTTTGCGCCTGCGGGACCTCCTGGAAGCCAAAATCGGTGGTCGTTGGATCGCCTGAACTCAAGTCCGAAACTCCTAAACGGCGCGCGGGAAGATCCGTGAGCGCATCGCCAAAACTGGCAGCGTCATTTTAATGCGCTGCAATACGGAAAACTAATCAGTGCCCCCTGTAGCAATTCGGCGTCAACTAGTTAAAATCCCGTCCCGGTTGGCTGCCCCAAAGGGGAGCCGATCAGTGGGGGTCTTGTCAGAATTGGCCGGGTATTTTACCCGGCCTTTCTTTGCAGGTTCCGGAAGCTACGGGTCGCGCCGCTTGAGACCGGCTTTTTCCAGTTTACGCAAATAAATGAGCCAACGCGCCTCCTGTTCTGAACCGAGCTCGTGCAGATACTTCCAGGTGTACAGCCCGGTGTCGTGCCCGTCGTCGAACACCAACCGCACGGCATAGTGGCCGATCGGTTCCACGGCGCGGATTCCCACGTTCTCTTTGCCGGTCACCAAAACACCTTCGCCGGGGCCGTGACCCTGCACTTCCGCGGAGGGCGAGTACACGCGCAGGTACTCGGCCGGCAACTCGTAGCGCGTTCCGTCGTCAAAGGACACATCGAGCAACCGCGACCGGGTGCGCAGGCGAATCTCGACCGGGGCGGGTAAACTCATTGCACGCTATCGCTTATATACTGGTGTTTTGCTATACACGCTGGATACATGAATCCTACAGATACCACGAATCCTGAGTATTATCATCGCGTTGTAGACTGCCAGTGGGCCTGCCCGGCCCACACCGACGTTCCGGAGTACATCCGGCTGATCGCCCAGGGCCGCTTTACCGACGCCTATCTTCTCAATCGCGACTCGAACGTGTTTCCCGGCATACTGGGCCGGGTGTGCGATCGCCCCTGCGAACCGGCCTGCCGACGCGGGCGAGTCGAGGACAAGCCGGTCGCCATCTGTCGCCTCAAGCGCGTCGCCGGGGACCTCAAGGGAGATTTGACGGGACGCATCGCGCGTGCCCCCTTCGAGCGCAATGGCAAGCGCATCGCTTGCATCGGCGCAGGCCCCGCTTCCCTCACGGTGGCCAACGATCTGGCACCGCTCGGGTACGAAGTGGTCATCTTCGAACGCCTGGACACGCCCGGCGGCCTGATGCGCAGCAATATCCCGGCTTTCCGGCTGCCCGCAGGCGGTCCTCGACGAGGAAATCGGCATGATCCTCGACATGGGCGTGGACCTTCGGCTGGGCACGCCGGTGAGCGGTCTTCGGGATCTTCTGGAACGGCAGAAGTTCGACGCGGTGTTTATTGGTTCGGGAGCGCCCAAGGGCAAGGAACTGGATCTGCCCGGGCGCCGCGAGACCGACCGCATCCACATCGGCATCGACTGGCTTGAGTCGGTCGCCTTCGAGCACATCGACAAGATCGGCGAGCGCGTGCTGATCATCGGTGTCGGCAATACGGCGATGGACTGCTGCAGGACCTCGCTCCGGCTCGGCGCCAAGAACGTCAAGGTCATGGCGCGCAAGCCGCGCGGCTTCTTCAAGGCATCGGACTGGGAGCTGGAAGACGCCGAAAGCGAGAACGTGGAGATCGTGATCAATCGCGCGCCCAAGCGCTTCGTGATCGAGAACGGCAGGCTTACCGGCATGCTGTTCGACAAGATGGAGTACGACCTGAAGGACGGCAGAATCACCGCAGAGCGTATCGTCGGCGAGGAATTGCTTCCCTGCGACGATGTGATACTGGCGATCGGCCAGGAAAACGCCTTTCCGTGGATCGAGCGTGACCTGGGGATCGAATTCGACAAGTGGAGCGTGCCGAAGGTCGACGCCCAGACCTTCCAGTCGACCCGCCCCGGAGTGTTTTTCGGCGGCGATGCCGCCTTTGGCCCCAAGAACATCATCTGGGCCGTCGAGCACGGCCACCAGGCCGCCATCTCGCTCCACAGCTATCTGCAGGGCAAACCCTTAAGCGAGCGTCCGCCAGTCGAGCGTGAAGTTGGGGAGCGTAAAGATGGGGATGCACGAGTGGGCCTATTCCAACGACTACGCGACACTCGAGCGGCGGCTGGTGCCGCATGTGTCGCTCAAGGAACGCTTCAAGAAGGTCGATATCGAAGTTGAGCTGGGATTCAAGCCCGAGCAGGCCGCCCAGGAGACGCAGCGCTGCCTCAATTGCGACGTACAGACGGTATTCGAGGCCAAGCTGTGCATCGAGTGCGACGCGTGCATCGATGTGTGCCCGGTCGATTGCCTGACGATCACCGCCAATGGCGAGGAGAGCGACCTGCGCGGCCGCCTGCGTGCACCGGCCAAGGTCCTGACGCAGCCCTTGTACGTGTCCCGCGCCCTGCCGCAGACCGGGCGTGTCATGGTCAAGGACGAGAATCTTTGCGTGCACTGCGGACTGTGCGCGGAGCGCTGTCCGACCGCCGCCTGGGATATGCAGAAATCTACGATCAGCTGGCCACACGCCGGAGAAGGTGAACCCGCATGCCGTACGCAGCGCCAAATCGCGTAAACGACTTCGTCATCAAGATCGCCACCGTCAATGGCACCGGCTCGGCCAGTGCCAACGGATTGTTGATGAAGGCCGTGTTCCGGAGCGGCGTACCGGTGGTCGGCAAGAATTACTTTCCCTCGAACATCCAGGGTCTGCCCACCTGGTACGAGATCCGGGTGACGCGGGACGGCTACCGCGCCCGCAGCGGGCAGGTGCGACATGATGGTCGCCCTCAACGTCGAGACTTACGCGCGCGATCTGCAGGAAGTGACCTCGGGCGGGTACTTTCTCTACGATTCCACCTGGCCGCCGACCGGCGCTGATGATGCGCGATGACATCACCGTGCTGGGCGTGCCGTTCGCGCGCCTGTGCAACGAGAACTTCTCAGGCGTGCGCACCCGCATCCTGATGAAGAACATCTGCTACGCCGGCGCGCTGGCCGCATTGCACGGTATCGATCTGGAAATCATCCGCCAGCTGCTCGCCGAGACCTACGCGAAGAAGCCTCAGCTGGTCGACAACAACATGAAGGCGATACAGCTGGGCTACGACTCGGCCCAGCAGCAGTTCAGCTGCCCGCTACCGCTGCGCGTCGAGAAGATGGATGCCACGCGCGGCCAGATCATCATCGATGGCAACACGGCGGCCGCCCTGGGTTGCATCTATGCCGGGCGCCACGGTCGGAGCCTGGTATCCGATTACGCCCTCGACTTCGCTGATGGACGCCTTCAAGAGTTTCGGCGATCGACTGCGGGTTGATCCGGAGACCGGGCGCAAGAACTACATCATGATCCAGGCCGAGGACGAGCTGGCCTCGATCGGCATGGTCATCGGCGCCTCCTTCAATGGCGCGCGCGCGTTTACGGCGACTTCGGGCCCCGGCATCTCGCTGATGCAGGAATTTATCGGCCTGGCCTATTACACCGAGACCCCCGCGGTGATTTTCGACGTGCAGCGCGTCGGGCCCTCGACCGGCATGCCCACGCGCACCCAGCAGTGCGACATCCACTCGGCGGCCTATGCATCGCACGGCGACACGCGCCAGGTGTGCCTGTATCCCGGCCAATCCCGAGGAATGCTTTGAATTCGCGCCGGTCGCCTTTGATCTGGCCGAACGTCTGCAGACGCCCGATCATGGTGCTCTCGGACCTTGATATCGGCATGAACGACTGGATGTGCCCGGAATTCAAGTGGGACGAGAGCTACGTGCCCGACCGCGGCAAGGTGCTCGACGATGAGGCGCTGGCCAAGATCAGCAAGTTCTGGCGCTACTACGATCACGACGATGATGGCATCCCGCAGCGCACGATCCCGGGCGTCAATTCCAAGGGCGCCTATTTCGCGCGCGGCTCCGGCCACAACCAGTACGGCGCCTACACCGAGGATTCCGAAGGACTATCAGGTGGTGATCGACCGCCTGCGAAAGAAGTGGCTGACCGCCGCGCGCATGGTGCCCAAGGCCTTGATCCAGGGCGCAGGTTCGGAGCTGGGCATCGTCACTCTCGGGAGCGGCGATGCTCCGGTGCGCGAGGCGATCGCCCGCCTCGGCGCGCAGGGCGTCAAGCTCGACTACATGCGGGTGCGCGGCTTCCCGTTCGGGGAGGAGGTCGAGCAATTTCTCGAGGCCCACCAGCTCAATTTCATCGTCGAGCAGAATCGCGACGCGCAATTGCGGGCACTTCTGACGCTGGAAACGGGCGTGGCGAAGAATCGCATGCGCTCGATATTGCATTACAACGGCATGCCTCTGGCGGCCAGGTACGTCATCGAAGGGGTCATGGCGGAAGTGCAGGACTACTCGCGCCCGGCGGCGCAACTGGTGCGCAAATGAGCTTTATGGCAAAACCCAAGGTCGCCCATCCCGACCTGCCGAAGAATGCGCTGGGCCTCACGCGACGCGACTACGAGGGCGCGAATTCCACCCTGTGCGCGGGCTGCGGGCATGACTCGATCACCGCGGCCATCGTCGAGGCGTGCTGGGCCAACGCGATCGAGCCGAAGAACCTGGTCAAGCTCTCCGGGATTGGCTGTTCCTCGAAGACCACGGCGTATTTCGTGGCCGGCTCCCACGGCTTCAATTCGGTGCACGGGCGCATGCCCTCGGTGGCCACAGGTGCGAACGCCGCCAACCGGCAGCTGGGATACATCGGGGTATCGGGCGATGGCGACACGCTATCGATCGGACTGGGCCAGTTTATTCACGCCATCCGCCGCAATCTCAACATGGTGTACATCATCGAGAACAACGGGGTCTACGGCTTGACCAAGGGCCAGTTCTCCGCATCCGCGGACATCGGCAGCACGGCGAAAAAGGGCGAAGTGAACAACCAGTCGCCGATCGATCCGGTGCAGCTCGCCCTCACGCTCGGCGCCTCGTTCGTGGCCCGCAGTTTTTCGGGCGACAAGGGACAGCTCGTACCCCTGATCCAGGCGGCGATGCACCATCCCGGGTTTGCGCTCATTGACGTGCTCTCCCCTTGCGTGACCTTCAACGATCATGAGGGCTCGACCCGCAGCTACGAATACACGCGCGAGCACTACGAGGAGGCGGTGCACACCGATTTCGTGGCCCCGGCCGCCAGCATCAGCGTGCAGTATGCGGAAGGGGAATCCGTGCCCGTGACCATGCACGATGGCAGTCGCATCGTGCTGCGCAAGGTCGACAAGGATTACGATCCCACCGACCGCGGCTCCGCGCTCGCGCGAATCCGCGAGCGGCTGCGCGACCAGGAATACCTGACCGGCCTCCTGCACATCAGCACCAACCAGCCCGAGTTCCACGAGCTCAACGCGACACCCGAGCTTCCGCTCAACCAGATCCCCTACGCCAAGCTCAATCCGGGAGCGGCGGCACTGGCCAAGACGCTCTCGCGGTTTCGTTAGGGCGGGGCTTTGGCGCGGGCCGGTTTGCACCGGCCCACGCGAATCACTAGACTCTCGGCCCTTTCCTCAATGAAGCTTAAGGAGTAACCGAGTGGGCAAGGGTGATCGCAAGACTCGTCGAGGCAAGATTTACGCCGGCTCGTTCGGCAAATCCCGTCCCAAAGATCCGGCCAAGAAGAAAAAGGCTGCCGCGGCCAAGCGCACCGCCCGCAAGTAACTGACCCGCGCGGCTGGCGTTCAGCCCGCCGCTCTTATCCGGGCCGGCGCAGCGATCGAGCGCGGCGCGTCTGCTCCAATTCCTTCCCCGACGCAGCTTCCTGCGCCAGTCCGCCGTCGCGGAACAGCTCGGCCAGTTCGTGTGCGGGCATGGCCGCGCTGTAGTGGTAGCCCTGGTACTGGTCACAGCCGAGCCTCTGCAGAAATTCCAGCTGTTCGGGCGTCTCGACCCCCTCGGCGATGACCTTGAGCTTGAGGGTATGTCCCAGCGAGACGATCGCGCTCACGATGGACGCGTCGTCATTGCTGGAGGTCACCTCGTTGATAAATGTCCGGTCGATCTTCAGCTTGTCGATCGGGAAGCGCTGCAGATAGCTCATGCTCGAGTAGCCGGTGCCGAAGTCATCGACCGACACCAGCACGCCCATCTCGCTCAGCTGCTTGAGGATGTTCACCGATTCCTCCGGATCGCTCATCAGCGCGCTCTCGCTGACCTCGACCTCCAGGAAACTCGGATCAAGGTGGGCATCGTGCAGCGCGCGCCGGATGGTGCCCAGCAAACTGCCGTTGCGGAACTGGAAGGCGGAAAGGTTCACGGCCACGCGCGATCGGCGGCAAGCCGTCCTTCTGCCAGGCGCTGGCCTGCCGGCAGGCTTCGCGAATCACCCAGTTGCCGATCGAATCCATCAGTCCGCAACTTTCCGCCATCGGAATGAAGGTTCCTGGCGGCACCAGGCCGCGCACCGGATGGCGCCAGCGGAGCAGCGCTTCTGCGCCGCTGAGCAGGCCGCTTTGCGCGTCGACCTTGGGCTGGTAGTGCAATTCGAACTGCTTGCGCTCCAGGGCCTGCTGCAGGTCGCTTTGGAGCCTGCCCCGGTCCTGGGTGTCGGCGTCCATGCCGGCCTCGAAGTACTGGACGTTGTTCCGTCCGTGCTGCTTCACGAAGTACATCGCCGCATCGGCGTGCGCCATCAGAGTCTCGACGCTGGTGCCGTCCTGCGGAAACAGCGCGATGCCGACGCTGGCCGAGGAATGTATTTCCTTATCGCTGAGGCGGAGCGGCTGCTGCAGGGCTGCGATGGCCCGCTGAGCGACCAGCTGGGCGTCGGAAGGCTGTGCGAGATGGTCGATGATCATCACGAATTCGTCGCCGCCCAGGCGGACCACGGTATCGATGCTGCGGGCGATGCCCTGGAGGCGACGCGCGGCTTCCTTGAGCAGCTCGTCTCCGATACCGTGCCCGAACGAATCGTTGACGACCTTGAACCGATCCAGGTCAAAGATCGCGACCGCGAACAGGTGCCCGTCGCGGCTCGCGTGGGCGATCGCCTGGGAGAGGCGGTCCTCCAGCAGGATGCGATTGGGGAGACCGGTGAGCGAATCATGGGTCGCGAGATGTCGCAGCTGCCGATTGGCCGCTTCGAGGCCGCGCGTGCGATCCTCGATGACCTGTTCCATGCTTTCAACGTGACGGCGCAGCGTATGTTCGCTCTGCCACTTGCGCGCCAGTGAACTGGCGCACTGCCGCACTTCGATCGGATCAAAAGGGTGCTTGACGATCAGGAGCTTATCGGAGTGCTCCAGGCATTCGATCGCCGTGTCCCAATCGTAGGTGGTGTGCACCGAACTCATGACGATCTGCAGGTGCGGATCTATCGCCCACAGGCGCTCGATGGTCTCAAGTCCCTCCACGCCCGGCGAGCGGCGCATCTCGACGAATGCGAGGGCATAGGGGCGCCCCGCATCGAGCGCACGCTGCACCAGCTGGAGGCCGCCCTTGCGATGCAGGGCCGTGTCGAGCTCGAAGCATTGGCGAGTGCAGCGGTTGCCCTGGGTAAGCCGTGGATCGCGCTCAGCCTCCAGCAGCGCTGACTCGGCGCCATGATCGGGGCCGAGTATCTTCTGGAACCTCTCGTGCACGGCCGGATCGTCGTCGATCAGTAGGACGCGCCGATTGACGACGGCAGAGCTATTGTTCACCGGAATTCTCAGGGCTCTTCGGCGTCTGCGCGGCCAAGGTGGCGACCGGCGCGCCCCTGCCGGCCCAGAATTGGCGGTGGACCAATCGTCGCAACGAACGCCATGGACTGGCGCTGCTGACGCTCATGCCCCGCCAGGAAATCAGATGTGCGGGCGCGGACCCGCGGTGCGAGTCTCCCAGCAACTGCGCCACCAACAAACCCGTGAGGGCCACCAGCAAGGTCAGGAGCTGCACGGCAATTATTTTTTCTGTAGAACGTCTCATGACTCGCGACATGGCTACGCAGTGCATGGACGCTACCGGAATTACCAGTCCTACAAGGGGCGCTATTGCAGATAGTCAAATCGCCAGGGCTATCGATGATTGGAAATTGTGACCGGCGTCATATTTTGAGCGCCGGTAGCGTGAGCCCCTAGAGGATGTAGCGACTGAGGTCCTCATCCTTGGCCAGGTTCCCCAGATGCTCATCGACGTACGCCGCGTCGATCTTCAATTCGCTCCCGCGTCGCTCGCTCGCCTCGAAGGAGATCACTTCAAGCAAGCGTTCCATCACGGTATGCAGGCGCCGCGCGCCGATGTTCTCGGTGCGCTCATTGACGTGGTGAGCAAGCTCGGCGATGCGACGCACGCCGTCCGCGGTGAACTGCAGCTGCACCTCCTCGGTTGCCGAGCAGCGCCCTGTACTGTGCGGTCAGGGAGGCATCGGGCTCGGTGAGGATGCGCACAAAGTCCTCGACCTTGAGCGAGTCCAGTTCGACCCGGATTGGAAAGCGCCCCTGGAGCTCGGGGATCAGATCCGAGGGCTTGGCCATATGGAAGGCGCCCGAGGCGATGAACAGCACGTGGTCGGTCTTGATCTGGCCGTACTTGGTGCTCACGGTGCATCCCTCGACCAGCGGCAGCAGGTCCCGCTGCACGCCCTCGCGCGAGACATCCGCGCCCAGGGTTTCCTGGCGGCGGCAGATCTTGTCGAGTTCATCGATGAATACGATCCCGTTCTGCTCGGCATTGGCCAGAGCCCGGCTCTTGAGTTCCTCCTCGTTGACCAGTTTGCCGGCTTCCTCCTCGGTCAGCAGTTTCAGTGCCTCGCGGATCTTGACGCGCCGCGCCTTGGTGCGCGCGCTCCCCAGGTTCTGGAACATGGACTGGAGCTGCTGCTGCATCTCCTCCATGCCCGGGGGAGCCATGATCTCAACGCCGGTCGGGCAGCGAGCGCAATTCGAGTTCGATCTCGCGCTCGTCCAGCTCGCCACGCAGCAGCATGTCGCGGAATTTCTGGCGCGTCTCGGCATCGCGCGGCTGCGCCGGCTCGTCGGTGGAAAATCCGGTCAGCTTGGGCTTGGGCAGCAGCGCATCGAGCACGCGCTCCTCGGCGGCGTGGCGCGCCGGCTCGCGCACGCGCGCCACTTCCTGCTCGCGCGCCATCTTGACGGCCACGTCGGCCAGTTCCTTGATGATCGAGTCGACCTCGCGCCCGACGTAGCCCGACCTCGGTGAACTTGGTGGCCTCCACCTTGACGAACGGGCGCGCTGGCCAGTCGTGCCAGGCGGCGGGCGATCTCGGTCTTGCCGCAGCCGGTCGGGCCGATCATCAGGATGTTCTTCGGCGTGATTTCCTGGCGCAGCGGCTCATCGACCTGCATGCGCCGCCAGCGGTTGCGCAGGGCGATGGCCACCGAGCGCTTGGCCGCGCCCTGGCCGATGATGTGCTTGTCGAGTTCCGAGACGATCTGTTGTGGCGTCACGCGCCCAGCTCCTCGATGATCAGGTTGCGATTGGTGTAGATGCAGATGTCGGCGGCGATGTTCAGCGCGCGCTCGACGATGTCGCGCGCGGTCAGCTCGCTGTTCTGCAGCAACGCCAGCGCGGCCGCCTGGGCGTAGGGGCCGCCCGAGCCGATGGCCGCCAGCGGATGCTCGGGCTCGATCACGTCGCCCGTTCCCCGAGATCACGAACAGGCTCTGCGGGTCGCCCACCAGAAGCAGCGCCTCGAGCCGGCGCAGGTACCGATCCGAGCGCCAGTCCTTGGCCAGCTCGATGGCGGCGCGGGTCAGGTTGCCGAACTTCTCGAGCTTGCCCTCGAACCGCTCGAACAACGTAAAGGCATCGGCGGTGCCTCCGGCGAAGCCGGCGACGACCTTGCCGTTGGCCAGGCGGCGCACCTTGCGGGCGTTGGATTTCATGACCGTCGCCCCCAGAGTCACCTGACCGTCGCCCCCTAAGGCAATGGTGCCGTTGCGGCGTACCGCCAGAATCGTGGTCGAGTGCGGGATCGAAACTCTCGCTCATGAATGGCCTCTGGATACAGGGGGTTAGCTGCGCCGGCGGGCGCGCGGGATGTGCACTTTCGTAGATGCGGGCGAGGTGCTGGAAATCAAGATGGGTGTAGATCTGTGTGGTACCGATGCTGGCGTGACCCAAAAGTTCCTGCACCGCCCGCAGGTCGCGGCTGGATTCGAGCAGGTGCGTGGCGAAGGAATGCCGGAACAGGTGGGGATGCACGCCCATCGGGAGGCCCTGGGCGCGCGCGTGGCGCGCGACGAGCAGTTGCACCGCGCGGCCGCCCAGGCGCCGGCCGCGGTGATTGAGGAACAGGGCGTTCTCGCCGACCGCGGCCATCGCCGAACGTTCGCGCAACCACAGCTTCAGCGCCGCCAGTGCCTGCGTGCCCACCGGCATGATGCGGGTCTTGTTGCCTTTGCCGGTCACGCGCACGGTACGGTCGGCCAGATGCAGGTCGCCCAGATCAAGACCCACCAGCTCGGCGAGCCGCAGCCCGGAGGAATACAGCAGCTCCATCATGGCCAGGTCGCGCGCGCCCGAGCGAGCCGTCGGGCTTGAGGGAGAGCAGCGCCCCCATCTGGTCCACATCCAGCGTGTGCGGCAGGCGCTTGCCGGCCTTGGGCGCGCGCACCTCCACGCGCCGGGTTGTTCTTGAGCACGCCTTCGCGCACCAGGAAGCTGAAGAAGGTGCGCAGTGCCGATAGTCGCCGTTGGACGCTGCGGGGCTTGAGTCCGCTCGCGTGGCTGCGCGCTGCGAAACTCCTGAGGTGCGCGGAGTCGGGCGTTTCCAGTCCTTGAGGTTGGCGCGCTCGCGCCACTCGATCCAGGCCGCTATTTCGCGCAGATACGCAGACACCGTGTGCGCCGACAGCCGCCGTTCTGTGGCCAGGTGGCGCTCGAAACGTTCAACCCAGGCCGCCTCAGTAGCCACGCGCGGCCCCTGTGGACATTTTTTTAAGGGCGCAGGAGCGAGTCGGCGATCAACTCGGCCATTCGCGAGAGAAACTCGACGCTCATCCCCGGATGGAACCGATCGCGATCCACGCTTCCCAGAGCCAGCAATCCGGGGGGTGTCATGGCCGCCAGCGGAATGAGCGCCACCGAACCAATCGCGGGAGCCTCGGCACCGAACAGGAAATCGCGCTGGCTGTCCCGAACCTGGCCGCAACGCGGGCGCGCATTGCTGAACAATGACTCGAAACTCTTGATGATGGGATGGTCGGTCGCCACCTCGCGCAGAAAGTGACTGCTCGCATCGCCAGGTAGTACCCCTGCGGCGCCTTTGGGTGCCTGCAGCACCAATGCGCTGTGGTAAGCATCGAAGTCCTCCCGCAGGCCGGTCTCGATCTGCGCGAGGGCCTGGACGCGAGTGGTGGTGCGCAGGAGCCGTCGGGTAAAGCGGTGGATGCGATCGGCGAGTGAATCGTTGTCACGCGCCACGCGCACGAATTCGGCCAGTTTCTGCTCCAAGGCCGCATGTTTCTCGCGCAGCACTTCCACCTGGCGCTCGATGAGCGAAACCGTGGTGCCGTTGCGCGGATGCTGCAGGCGCAATCGCGTCAGCAGTTGCGGATGACGATCGAACAAGTCGGGATGCTGCTGCAGGTACTGGGTGATCGTCTGTTCATCGACCGGTTCGAGCTTCAGGTCCTGGGCGCTGTTGCTTGTCATCCTGAATTTCCCTCTGACGGCTTGGGTGCCAACGCTTAGATCTCAGCCTGACCGCTGTAGGCGACGGCGGTCGGTCCCGCCAACCAGATGTGCTGACCGGCTCCTTCCCAGTGTACGCCGAGCCGGCCCCCGCGAACATGGACCTCGACCTCCGAGCCGAGCAGTCCGAGGTTGCGTCCCACGGCCACCGCAGCGCAGGCGCCGGTGCCGCAGGCCATGGTCTCGCCTGCGCCGCGTTCATAGACGCGAAGGCGGATGTGAGCCGAGTCGATGATCTGCATAAATCCCACGTTGACCTGGCGCGGAAAACTCGGATGAGCCTGCAGCGCACGGCCGATCCGCTCGACCGAGGCGCTTTCGACGGCGGCAACGCGCAGCACCGCGTGCGGATTGCCGATCGCCACCGCGCCAAACTCCAGGTTCTCACCGGCAACTGATAGCGTGTAGGTGGCTTCGGTGGCAACGGCCTCGAACGGCAGGGCACGCGGCTCGAAGTCCGGGATGCCCAGATCCACCGCGATCCGCCCATCTTCCAGAACCCGAGCGCTCACCCTGCCGCCGGCGCCGTCCATCTGCACGGTGCCGTCGACACCCTCGTGTCCATGCATCCTGAGGTAATGCGCGAGGCACCGGGCTCCGTTTCCGCACTGCTCGACCTCCCCGCCGTCGGCATTGAAGATCCGGTAATGGGCGGGAGAGGTGGAATCCTCCGGCATGGCGATCACCAGCGCCTGGTCAAATCCCACCCCCGCGTGACGGTCCGCGAGTTGGCGCCACTGGGCCGCGCTCGGCAGGACGGCATCGCCTGGCGCCTCCATGACCAGAAAATCATTTCCCAGACCGTGCATCTTCGTGAAGGCGATGCGCATCCCCCAAATCATAACCGAATGTCAGCGCTCGGCCATCGCCTCGACCGCCTGCGACCACAACGCCGGGCTCGCCGCGGCGAGCACCGCATCGCCCGATTGAGCATCGAGTGCCCGCCCGTTCCAATCGCTGATCTTACCGCCCGCCCCTTCGACCACCGGAACGAGCGCCTGAAAGTCGTGGGGCTTCATGGCCGCCTCGATGACCAGGTCGCAGTGCCCGGATGCCAGAAGCCCATACAGGTAGCAATCGCCCCCGTAGCGGCGAATGATCGCGCGGCGCGTGTAGGCGTCGTAGCGGCGCAGCCGCTCCTCGTCGAAGGCATCGGTCGTGGTGCTGTAGACGCGGGCCTGCTCGATGGACGTGCACGGGCTGGTGTGGGCGGGCGCACCGTTTCGCAGCGTCGCGCCGCCCTCGATGCCCACCCAGCGCTCGCTCATTGCGGGGGCCTCGATGACGCCGAGCACCGAGCGCGCCCCTTCGGTGAGTGCGATCAACGCACCGAACAGCGGATAGCCGCTGATAAAACTCTTGGTGCCGTCGATCGGATCGAGCACCCAGGTGAATTCTGCGCCTTCCTCGGCCGCAAATTCCTCGCCCCGGATCCCGTGGGTCGGAAACTCGGCCCTGATCATGCGGCGCATCTCGGTTTCGATCGCACGGTCGGCCACGGTGACCGGACTTGCATCCGCCTTCTGCTCCACGGCCAGGGGACTTCGGAAATACTCCAGCGCGATGTGGCGCGCGGTATCGGCGAGCTTGTGGGCCAGAGCGAGCGCGCGCGAACAATCTCGGTGCCGGGCATAGCTCATGGGCTTAAGTATAATCAGCCGCGGCAAATTCCGGGGAACTCCGGCACTGCCGAAAAGGCAGCTAAGGACGCGTTTAGCCATGGCCGATTTTCCCCAAAGTGCGCGCGCGGTCGTGATCGGCGGCGGAATCGTCGGCTGCTCGACCGCCTATCATCTGGCCAAGCTCGGCTGGCGCGAGACGATCGTGATCGAGCGGCACAAGCTCAGTTCGGGTTCGACTCACCACGCCGCCGGACTGGTGGGGCAGTTGCGCACCAGCGCGAATATCACCCAGCTCCTGGGTTACTCGGTATCGCTCTACGAGACCCTGGAAGCCGAGACCGGGTTGGCGAGCGGCTGGAAGATGAATGGAGGGCTGCGGCTGGCCTGCAACGCCGACCGCTGGACCGAACTGAAGCGCCAGGCCACCAGCGCCCGCTCCTTTGGGCTTGAGATGCAGTTGATGAGCCCGCGCGAGGCGCAGCAGCTCTGGCCCCTGATGGATATTTCGGATCTGGTGGGCGCCGCGTTTCTGCCCACCGACGGGCAGGTCAATCCTTCCGACATCACCCTCTCGCTCGCCAAGGGCGCGCGCATGCGCGGGGTCAAAATTTTCGAGGACACCCAGGTGCTCGGCGTGGAACGGGCAGGGGAGCGCGTCACCGCCGTGCTGACCAGCCGCGGACGCATCGAGTGCGAGGTGATCGTGAACTGCGCGGGCCAGTGGGCGCGCCAGCTCGGTGCGATGGCGGGGGTCAACGTGCCGCTGGTGTCGGTGCAGCACCAGTACCTGATCACCGATGCGATCCCGGGCATCGATCGGGGTTTGCCGACACTGCGCGATCCGGACCGCCTCACCTATTATAAGGAAGAGGTGGGTGGGCTGGTCATGGGCGGCTACGAGCCCAATCCGCGGCCCTGGGCGATCGACGGGTTTCCGGACAATTTCAATTTCCAGCTGCTGGCGCCGGACTGGGATCACTTCCAGCCGATCCTCGATCGGGCGATGCCGCGGGTGCCCGCGCTGGCCAGCGCCGGGGTCAAGGAGCTCATCAACGGCCCGGAAAGTTTTACGCCCGACGGCAACTTTATTATCGGACCGGCCCCGGGGCTGCTCGGCTACTACGTCGGGGCGGGCTTCAACGCCTTCGGGATCGCCTCGGGGGGAGGTGCGGGTAAGGTGCTCGCCGAGTGGATCGTCGGGAACGAGGCCCCTTTCGATGTCTGGCCGGTGGACATCCGCCGCTTCGGAGCGCCGCACCGGGACATCGACTGGGTTCGCGCCCGGACGCTGGAACTGTACGGGAAGCATTACACGATCGCCTGGCCGGGCGAGGAGCACGCGAGCGGAAGACCGCTGCGGCGATCGCCACTCTACGAGCAGCTCAAATCGCACGGCGCGGTGTTCGGGGAAAAGCTGGGCTGGGAACGGCCGAACTGGTTTGCCACGGGGAGCGAGCCGAGGCGCGAGGAGTACAGTTTCACCCGGCCCAACTGGTTTGCGGCCGTAGCGCGTGAACACCAGGCGACCCGGGAGCGCGTTGCGGTGTTCGATCAGAGCTCATTTGCCAAATTCAAGCTCATCGGGCCCGACGCTGAGCGCGCCCTGGGCTGGATCTGTGCCAACGAGGTCGCCAGGCCCGTCGGCAGTCTCATCTATACGCAGATGCTCAACGCCCGAGGCGGCATCGAGTGCGATCTGACCGTGGGACGACTCGCTCCGGACTCTTACTACATCGTCACCGGCACCGGCTTCGCCACTCACGATTTCGACTGGATCTCGCGCCAGCTGCCCTCCGGTCTCGATGCACGCCTGATCGATGTGACCTCTGGCTACGCGGTGCTGGCGCTGATGGGGCCGAGTGCGCGCCGCGTGCTCGAGCGGCTCACCCGCGACGATGTCAGCCATGCGGCTTTTCCGTTTGGCCAGCTGAAGGCCCTCCAGGTGGCCGGCGCTCCGGTGCTGGCGCTTCGCATCACCTACGTGGGTGAACTGGGCTGGGAGATCCACGTTCCGGTGGAGTTCGCCTCGACCGTGTATCTCGCGCTCATGCAGGCCGGTGCCGATTTCGGCATCGTCAATGCCGGGTATCGCGCGATCGAATCGCTCCGATTGGAGAAGGGGTACCGCGCCTGGGGCTCGGACATCGGCCCCGATCACACGCCCTTCGAAGCGGGCCTGGGCTGGGCGGTCAAGCTCAAGACCGACACGCCCTTCCTCGGCCGGGAAGCGTTGCAGGCGCAGCGGGATGCGCCGCTGCGAAAGTCACTGTGTGCATTCACCGTGGATGATCCCCACCTCCTGCTGCTCGGGCGCGAGACCATCTACCGGGACGGTGAGCGCGTGGGCTGGCTGGGGAGCGGGGGCTACGGGCACACGCTCAAGACCAACATCGGCTACGGCTATGTGCGCCGCGCCGAGGGCGTTACCTCAGATTACCTTCTCGCCGGGCGATACGAGCTGGAAGTGGCGACCGTGCCGGTGGCCTGCCAGATCCATCTGGGGAGCTTGTACGATCCAAAAATGGAACGCATCAAGCGCTGAGGAGATCATCCGCCCGCGCGCAGAGCTGGTGCGCTCGACGGTGAACTTGCGCGGCCCAGGGCCGCTTCGGCGGCGGCAATCTGCGCCTGACGCTGAACAATTCTCTCGCCCAGGGGCGGCCCTAGGAAGCGACGGCGCTCGAACGCGAACCACACCAGCGCGGTGAGCACCAGGAAACCAATCGTGGCGTCGAAGGCCAGGGCGTTGGGAGGCTGTACGCCGATAACGAAGATCACCACCATGGAAACGATCGACAGCACGGCGAACAGGGAGTAGCCGGCGCGACCCATATTCCAGGGACCCATCTTGCGCCAGCGCGGTCCGCCGTAGGCGAACAGGCCCGAGCGCGATCGGTATCGCGAATGAGAAGAACAGAAAGATCACGGTGCAGGAGACGACCACGGTGTACACGGGCGTGCCGCTCGCCTCGAGACACTTGGCCCCGCAGACGAACAGCAGCGCCAGCGTTGCGCCGGTCCAGATCGCCGCGTTCGGGGTGCGGTGCGTGGGCGAGACGCGCGCCAGGACCCGGGACGCGGGCAGGCCCCCGTCACGCGAGAACGCGTAGATCATCCTCGAGGTGGAGGTCACCGTCGCCAGTCCGCACAGCACCTGGGAGCAGGAATATCAGCGCGTAAAGAAGTTCCCTGATCACAAAGGGCACACGCTGGTCCATGGCCCAGAAAAACACGTTCCACCCCTGCCTGGCGGCCGCGTCCATGTCCGGGATCATCAGCAGGAAGGCCACCAGGAAAACATACCCGAACACGCCCGACCAGATGATCGAGGAGACAATGCCGCGCGGCACCGACACGCTCGCCTGCACGGTTTCCTCCGAGGTGTGCGCCGAGGCGTCGTAACCGGTGATGGTGTAGATCGGCAGCAGCAGGCCGAGCAGGAAAACCCACCCGTCCGCTGACCCGCGGCCACACGTTGCCGCCGGCCGCGCCGGAGTAGTTGGTGAAGGTCCACAGGCGCGAGAAGTCGTAGTGCCGGCGCACAGGCGAGGCACACGATCGCCAGCAAGCGTGGAGGTCGCGAAGATCAGGTAGCCCGAAAAGTCGGTGAGCTTCGCGGTCAGGGAAATGCCGTAGTGATTGATCAGCGCCTGGCCGCCGCCGAGCACGCTGATGAACGCGACCAGCGTCCACATGGAGTCGGTCCAGTGCCCAGGACCGGCCCGAAGGCGCCGAGGAAAAAATAGTAGCTGCCGACGTTGATCGCGCCCAGCACGGTGATCAGTCCGAGCAGGTTGAACCAGGCGGTGAGCCAGCCGGTAAATCGGTTGCCGAGGATCGAGCCCCAGTGATAGAGGCCGCCGGCGGTCGGGAACGCCGAGGCGATCTGCGCCATGGCCAGGCCGAACATCCCCGAGATCATCACGCCCAGCGGCCAGCCGAGACCCGAGCGCGGCACCGCCCGCGCCGGATGTCGCCTGAGCGAGCGAATTGACGCGCACCGGACAGGATGCAGATGATCGAGAAGGAGATCGCGAAGTTCGAGAACCGACTCAGGCGCCGCGAGAGCTCCTGCGCGTAGCCCATGCTCGTGCAGCACCTTGACGTCATCATCAGCGTCCTGGTTGCCGGCGATCCATCGACCGATGTTCCTGTCCGGTCGGACGCCTCGAGCGAGCTGCTGCCGCCGCGGCTGCGGCATCGCTACAGCCGGAACCTCTCCCGCAATTCGCCCGCCAGCCGCCGGCTCACCGCCAGGCGCTCGTTGATGTCGCGCAGGACCACGTGGTACTGGCCCTGCGCATCGCGCTCGATCGCCGCCAGCCGGTTGATGCTGACCAGCGCGTTGCGGTGCACGCGCACGAACTGCGCGCGCGAACTCTTCCTCGAGCGTGCGCAGCGAATCCTCGATCAGGTCGGTCCCGCCCTGGTGGCGCACGGTGGTGTACTTCTGGTCGGCCGCGAAATAGTAGATCTCGGGCACCGGGATCAGGCGCACCTGATCGCCGAGTCTGCGCCGCCACGTGCGTGCGGGCGGCATGTCGCGGATCGCCCGCCGCGATACTCGCCAGCTGCTTTCCGGCCAGCCGCGCGGCGCGCGGCGAGCGCGCGCGCCGAGCTTCTCGGCGCGTATCGGCTTGAGCAGGTAGCCCACGGCCTGCGCCTCGAAGGCTTCCACCGCGTACGCGTCGTAGGCCGTGGTAAACACCACCGCGGGCGGGTCGGGGAGCAGTGCCATGTGGCGCGCCGCCTCCAGCCCGTTCATGCCCGGGCATGCGCACGTCAAGCAGCACCACATCGGGACGCAGCTCGCCGGCCAGCCGCACGGCCTGCTCGCCCGTTGTGGCCTCGCCGACCACTTCGATGCCGCCGAGCTCACCGACCAGCCGCCGGAGCCGTTCGCGCGCGGGCGGTTCGTCATCCACGATCAGCACGCGCTGACTCATAGCGACAGGCTGCGCTCTTGTCCTCGATGTACGGAAAGCTCAGGCGCACGAGGTACTCGTCGCCGATCCGGTTGGCCTCGACCGAGGAGCGTCCCGGGTAGATCAGGTCCATGCGCTCGCGAATGTTATCGAGCGCGACGCGATTTCCCGAATGGGCCGCATCGCCCGCCTCGGGCAGCGGGTTGCGCACCGTAAGATGGATCATGTCCCCGTCCAGCCCACCGCTGACGGTCACGGTGCCGCCGCCCGGGCGCGGCTCGATGCCGTGGTAGATCGCGTTCTCAAGGAGCGGTTGCATCAGCAGCCCCGGCACCAGCGCGCGCATCGGCAGCTCGGCCACGTCCCAGATCACGCGCAAGTCGCTCGCCGAGCCGCAGTTGCTCGATGCGCTGGTAGATCCGCGCCACTTCGAGCTCTTCCTTGAGGGTGATGCTGCTGCGCTTTTCGTTCAGGTTGGCGCGGAAAAGATCGGCCAGATCCTCAACCGCTTCCTCGGCCCGAGCCGGATCGGTGCGCGTGAGCGCGGCAATGGTGTTCATGCTGTTGAAAAGGAAATGTGGGCGGATCCGAGCCTGCAGCGCGCGCACCCGCGCCCGCGCCTGCAGCTCGACGTTGCGGCGCCATTCGCCGGTGACGTAGAAATAACGCAACGCAAGCGCGCCGACGATCGCGCCTATCCCAAGGCTGGCGGCGAAGAAGCCCTGCGGCGCGACCGGCAGCAAAAGGTTGGTGGCACGAGGCCCGAGCACAGCGCTGCTGCCGAGCCACAGCACACCGAGGGATACCAGCGCGATGACGAGCAGAACGCTGCCCAGCGCCAGGGCGCTGGCCACCGGCAAGGGGAGCGTGGCCAGGCGCGTGCGCAGCAGGCACAGCGCGGCGGCGCTGCCCATGCCTGCCCAGAGCAGGAACAAGGAGCTGCGGGCCAGATCGAGCCAGAAGCTCAGTCCGCTGCTCTGGCGCGCGACCGCCAGCACAATGGCGGTCAGCGTCACGATCAGCACCACGGCCAGCACCGCGCGCGCGGCGCAGAAGTCGGGCAGGTTCAGCGAGCGGGTGTCAGTGCTGGCACGGCGGGCCATGTTCAGCTCCGCGGCGGGTTCTGCGAACAGTGCCGTCTTGAGGCGGAAGATCGCCGAGATGTCCTCATCGCCGTGGCCGGCCGCAATCAGCTGGGCGTAGTCGGCCAGCGTGGCTTCCACTACGGGCAAGCTCGGCGCCGCGCGCGCGCGCCATCTCGTGGCAGATGTTCAGGTCCTTCTGGTGGAGCCGCACGCGAAAGCCGGGCGGATAGGTGCCACGTTCCATGTTCGGTCCGCGATGGGTCAGATACCAGTTGGCGGCCGCGCCCTGGCCGAGCGTGCCGATCACCTTGCCCAGGTCCAGGCCGTGAGCGGCCGCGAACGCCATCGCCTCGGCATCGGCGCGGATGATCCCGGCCACCATGATCTGGTTCGTGGCCTTGGCCGCCTGGCCGTCGCCTGCTCGCCGAAGTGCGTGATCGTGGCGCCCATGGCCTGCAGCACGGGCCGGGCGCGCTCCAGGACGCTTCTCCTCGCCGCCGACCATGATCGCCAGCGTGCCCTTGGCGGCTCCCTCGACGCCGCCGCTGACCGGGGCATCGAGAAAATCGACTCCGCGCGCTCGCGAGCTGTTCGCCGGCGGCGCGTGCGGTATCCGCTGCCACCGTCGAACAGTCGATCACGATCGAGCGGTCTCGCAGGTCCGGCGCCATGGCAGCCACGAGCGAGAGCACATCGCGGTCGGCCGATACGCAGATCACCACCACCTCGCACTCGCGCGCCAGCGTGCGAAGTTCCGGAGGGGCTGCGCATTTCAGTTCGGCCCCCAGAGATCGGGCCTTTTCGGCGCTCCGGTTCCACACCGCATGGAGGAGTCCCGCGCGATGGAGGTTTCGGGCCATGGACGTGCCCATGGCGCCTAGTCCGACGAATCCGGTTCGCATGGTCGTGCCGCTCCCGTTGCCGCCGGTGCAATTTAGCAGGCAGCGCAGGTGCGGTGCGAACGGTTGCTTAGGGTGCGGGGGCGGAGGCGGGGGAGGGCTGCGCCGCAGGTCCGGTCGACTTCGAGGCGGGCGCTGACGCGCGCCTGCTCCATCTCCGCATCGGACAGGTATTCGCGCTCGCCGGCCTTGTTCAGGCGGTAGACACGTCGCGCCGCGACTGCCTTCTGGTACTTGTCCTGGGCCTGCTTTGCACTGCTCGTCTCGGACCGCGGCGACGTCCTTCTGCACGGCCTGCGCGTGTCGTAGTCCTTCAGCCGGGCATCGGCGTTCGCATCCGCGGTGGCTTCGCGGCTGCTCGGCGGGCGGTGCGGAATCGTTGCTGGCGGCGGACGGGGTACTGTTGATGTGCACGACGGTCGCGTTCGGGCTCGGCCGGTCGCTGCAATCACGGCCCTGGTTATTGCAATAGATGTCGCCGGCGCCCACGGCACCGCTCGCGCACAGCGCCACGATGACCAGGGACAGGGCCGTCGGATACCGCATCTTTAAGCCTCCCGCGATGAGTCCGAGAGTATCAGCGTTATGGTGGACCATAAAGGTGAGCCGGATCACAAATTAATGGGCCTTGAACGCAGCCGTTGGCTGCGATCGCAATTTGACAGCGATTGGCCGGCGCTGGTTCTAATAATCGCGGTGTAAAAAGGCCTCGTTCCGGCCGGCGTCATTGCGCGTATCCTGCCATTCACGCGAGGCAAGCACCCGCCGCCGCGACGCGCAATGGAGTAACCATGGACCCATCAACAGTCGAAGAAATGGTCCGAAAGTTCGTGTCCGGCCTGCCCTCGGCGTTGACCAACATGCGCTCGGAACTGGAGGCTAATTTTCGTGCGGCCCTGCAAGGGCGCCGCAGGCCGTTTCGATCTGGCCGACGCGCAGCGAATTCGACGTCCAGGCCAAGGTGCTGGAGCGTTCCCGCGCAGCGTATTGCCCAGCTCGAGGCGCGACTCTTGGAACTGGAACAGCGACTGGAAAAAATCGCAGTCACCCCGCCGCGGCGTGAAGGAAGAGGCCGTAGCATTTCTGGCGTACCTGACGGTGCTATTGTCCCAATAGTGACACAATAGGCGGCACAATTTAACCGGTCAGGAATTAGGAACCGCCCAGATGGGCCCCGAATCGATATGGCCGGCCCTGCGAAGACTGCCGGTCGGACTCACTCGCTCTTGGACACCATGTAATCGACGCCTGACTTGATCAGATCATCGTTCAGATCGGTGCGGCCGCCCTTGGCCGGCATGACACCGACCTTGCCGGTAAATCCTTTCAGGGCGTGCATGTAGAGCGTGGGTTTGCCCTCGGCAATTCGGGGCCCCCAGGCGGCGTGATCGCCGAACTTTGGTGCACCCATGAGGCCGGTCGCATGGCAGGTCTTGCACACCGCTTCATAGAGAGCCGGACCGTCCTTGGGCGTCGCGAGCGAAACCGTGCTCGCCTGAGGTGGTGCTTCGATCTTCATCGCGGAATTGTCCGGACCGGCGACCGCGACGCGCACGAAGGGCTTGATGCGCTCGGTGACCGCGGCGACGTATCTCGGGTCGGCATAGGTCTGGGGTTCCTGGGTCCGTCCGGACACTGTCCGCGCCAGGGCGAATATCAACAGGGCGACGACGATCAGCCCGCCGATGACAACGCTGAAATTATTGAAAAAATGGGTGTCGTGTTTGCTCACGGGCGGTCCAATGGGTGGCCAGGAATCGGGCGCGATTATAGCGGATGTACTGTAGAGGCGGCGGTTCCCCAATGCCGACCTCGTAGCCAAGCGCGCCATCGCCGGTGGGCGAGCCGTTGGACCGAGATTTGCGCCCCGGTCTCGACTGGAACGCAGGCCCGAACCGCCGGCGGTCGAGCATCTGCTGGTCGCGCCCGTTCCAACAGGGCGGCAGGTCAGCACAGCTCGGCCAACAAGGGCGACTCCAAAAGGAAGCACCAGGAGAATCGCCCCAAGACCTCTCTAATGTCCATGGCGGCCTCCGCTCTGTTCAACAAAAATTCCTCATAGGTGGTATCCGGTAATCGAGTTCTTTCGGAATTTGCTTCGGCCGAGTCGACGGCCATCTGCGAAACAACACCGCGATTCAGAAACGGTAATTCACCACGCAAAACCAAGCCCTCTGCCGCGAAGACTGCGTTGACAATGACGTGTCACGCGCACATCGACGTTTCGCAATTACGTTATTGTTTGCAGCCTGGTGAATCCGTGAGGATATGACCGCCCAAATGGTACGCCTGCTCTTCTTCCCGATATACGTGCTGTCGGCAGTCGTTGTTCTAGCGCCTCGCGCATATCCTCAGGGAGCGAATCACGAGGCCGGCCATTCCGGGGATGGCATTCGCTGCAGTTCCGGAAAGCCCGAGCTCGCGATAGCTGCCTGCACGAGCATCATCGACGACAAGCTCGAGAGCGACAACAATCATCTGATAGCACTGCGGAATCGTGCCGTCTATTTCTCGCAAGGAGGGGAGCTCGACCGAGCGCTCGCCGACTTCACTGCTGCTTTAAAACTCTCCTGGGACAAAATCCCGACCGCCAAGGTATACGTAAACAGGGGTCTGATCTTTATCCGAAAGGGCGATGATGCGGCTGCGTTGGCAGACTATGACCAAGCAATTACCCTGGACCCGAAATTATCCTCCGCCTACATCAATCGCGCTTCGGTCTACTTGAAGCAGAATGACGACGCTCATGCTATTGCCGATCTAGAACAGGCGGCGTTGCTCGATCCGAAAGATGAAACCATTTATGTGAGTCGCGGCTCGATCTACGCGCACCGCGCCGACAACGATCGCGCATTGGCGGACTACGCCAAGGCGATTGAAATCAATCCAGGGAATGCACTGGCCTGGCGTGGGCGCGGCTTTGTCTACCGAGCCATGGGAGACAATACCCGAGCGGCGAGTGATGCGGCGCAGGCGCTCCGACTGGACCCGAGCTTAAATACGGCCCGGCTTGACCTTGGGCGAAGTCTGCAAAACTCCGGCAAATCCGCACAAGCAATTGCTCAGTTCGACGAGGCCATCAAACTCAATCCGAGTTACGCTCAGGCCTATAAGGGACGCGGCGACAGTTATCTGTCGATTGGCGATAGCGAGCATGCTGTCAGTGATTACAGCCAAGCAATTGCCATTGACTCCAATCTGGTATCTGCCTACATCAACCGAGGCGTGGTGTACCTTGGGAAATCAGATTGGGATTCCGCAATAGCGGATTTCACCAGCGCCCTTGCGATCGATGCAAACCAATCAACCGCTTATCTGGATCGCGGCCAAGCGTTCGGAGCCAAACGCGATCGGGACCGCGCTCTCGCCGATTTCAACCAAGCGATCCGAATTGATCCACATTTGCTTATTGCCTACCGCGAGCGTGCCTTTTATCGACAGGAAGGAGGTGATAGTCGAGGCGCTATCGCTGATTATGACCGTGTGATCAGCGCAGACCCCAATGATGCTGAGGCGCTCCGCGGTCGCGGATATGCCCGGCTCAAGAATCACGAATTCGATGCGGCAATCGTCGATCTAACCGCTGCTATCACTCTCAACCCAAAGGACGCTTTGGCCTATCAATTTCGAGGTTCAGCCTTTACGGCAACAGGAGACCCAAAGCGGGCGGAGATGGATCTGGCAGCGATGCGACGACTTGAGCATTCAGCTCGATAGGGAAAGCTGGCCCCATGCGCGGCTTTGCCATCGCTTCCGAAAGCAAATCGGATACAGGCACGGGCCGGATACGTAGCTCGCGAGATTCGTCGCGCGTTAGGTCCGCTCAGTGTTGGATAAGAAAACGTTTGCCCGGAAAGTCGATACAGACGATGTGATTGACGAAGAAGGTGTAACCAATAAACATGTCCGTGCCCGCTGGCTCCGCATAATCGGCCACATGGAGCTCTAACGGGCCAAAGTCACTGCCCCCCAGGACCAAGTGTTTGGTGGTCTTCGTTTCATCGACCACAGCATCGTTTAGCTTGTGCGCATTCGCCTTACGAAGAAGGGACAGGGGCGCGCCGGTATCCCACACAGCCGTGAGCTCTCCGAAATCGGTAGTGGCCCTTGTTACCGGATCTCCATTCCATTCTTGCAAGAAGGGCACTGGAACCCCCGCACACATCGCTGACTCGTTGGCCGTGCTGTCCGGGCTTATCAGCGTAAATCGCCGATGGGGATAGTCGAGCACGACCTTATAGTCTCTAAGTAGCGCAGGTCCAATAGAGCCTTGCTGTCCATAGTCAGGCGCCTGGTAGGAGGAGTCATGCAGGTCAGGCCGACCTATAGTGTCAGTAAATACGGCGTCGCCTATCTCCAACCGGGCTAATGTGAATGTCGTAAATTTGATTACGTTACCCATGGGATCCTTAGCGGCGTGTGGCTCCGTCGCCTGCAAAGGCTTCACCCGGGCAATTACTGCTTTCTTTAGTATCAGGGCCGAATCACTCCCTAAGTCGAAAGCCAGCGGTACATCGGCGCCGTTGATTCGCGCCGTGATAACCGGAAAGTTGCCGCGCAATTGCATCGGCACTGTGACAGATCCAGCGGCTGCCACCCGACTTACAACCATAGCCACAAGGAGAATTGCTGCCGACTTGTGCCGAATGATAGTTACTCCTTTCTGACCAGCGTCAATGGCGTGAGGGCGCGCCTCGTCTAGTGCGGAGATCCACGCAACACGGCATTGATAAAAGGATCAATTTCCTTGTTCCGGATTTCGATGGGAATGTAATGGCCAAAGTCAGGGTAGATTATGGCCCGCGCCTTACCACCCGCGCGCGTGATCCGATCCGCCAGGGCTTGGGCCTGGCGGGCGTCAGTGCGCTCGTCCTTTGCACCATTCATGATCAGTGTGTTGGCTTTGATTTCGTCGGCATGGACTAGCACTGAGCGCGCCCTCAACGCATCGGGAGTGCCGCCCGTCTGGCCGATCAAAGCCGTAATAACTTCCTTCCTCACGGCACTTGCGTGACTGTCCGCCGCATAGGCCTCAAAGTCATACACGCCAGATATGAGGATCAGCCCAGAGACAGTGGCATCATGTATCCCAACAAGGCCGGCGGTCACTGCGCCACGACTGACGCCCTCAATTAGCAGTCTGTTGGTAGAGGCAAGGTGTTGCGCGCGCAGTTGTGCAATGACACCTTCGACCGCGTGCTGCGCGAAGGGGCCGCAGTAGTCGTCCGGGCCGCTTGATTTTCCAAATCCGGGTTGCGAGATCGCGACCGCGAGATAACCACGGCCCGCCAACTCCTTAAGCACACCCCAGTCAGCAAACTCCTTGCCGCCCGGCTTGTCGCCTTCCTGGTAACCGTGCAAGAGAATCACTGTCCCCCAAGGACCTTCCCCGGAAGGCCGTTCGAGAAAGTATTCGACTTGCTTAGAAGGATCGTCGGGATGAGGAATACGCAAAGACTCTGGATTGGCCTGCGCGTGACACGACCACACCAGTAAACCTGAAATGCACAGCGCGGCTTTGTCGAAACTTCTCATGTCGAAATCTCCGCCCTGAGCGCGAAAACCAAATTTCACCAAGACTGGCCTGTGCAGAGCTTCGCTAGAGATCACCAATGGCCGCGATGACGCCTGCGCGCAGGCTGTAACCGCCCTCGCCGTTTGTGAATATCACCAGGCCTGAGCCCTTGGCTGGATTGAACTGACCGAAAGACTTGAAGCCTGAGCTGTTTGAGCCGGAATGTTCAACGATGTCGCCCTCCGGCGTGGCATCCAGGCTCCAGCCCAGCGCCCGGTAGGTGGCTACGGATCGCGCGCGGCCAGGGCGAACGATCGCATCGCCGTCATCGACTCGTAGCTGCCGCTGCAGCAGCTGGTCAATGCTCGCGCGGGTGAGTGCTCGATCACCCAGCAACTGCGGGCTCTTCAGGGTGAGCATCAACCGGGCGTACTCTGTCGGCGTCGTGTACAGGGAATAAGCCGCATTGGGTTTGCGATAGTGCGTGTGTTCCTTATAACTGCCGTCTTCGCGATGGCCGCTGGCGAGGTCGCGCTCGATTGCCTCGGTCCACACGAAACTCGTGCGAACGAGCCCGAGTGGCGCGAACAGACGCTGGGCGGCCAGGGTGTCTAACGGTTCACCTGCAATCGCCTCGATGGCACGCTGGAGGAATAGGATGCCCTCTCCCGAATAGGTGTATTCCGAGCCGGGCGGAAGCTCCAGCGACAGCGGCCCCCCCATGTCGTCGTAACCCAGGCGCCAGTTCGCCAGGCCGGTTCGATGGGTCAGTGCCATGCGCGCCGTAATCAGCCGGTGCTCGGGCTGGTCGGGCAGATAGTCCTGACCGAGGTACGCGACCAGGGGCCGGTCCAGATCGAGACGCCCTTCCTGCACGAGTTGCATGGCGAGCAGCGCCAGCACCGGCTTGGACATCGAACAGGCTTCGAACACTGTCTGCGTCGTAACCTTGCTGCCGTTGCGCACGTCACTCACGCCAAATCCCTCCGCCCAGGCGACTGCGCCACGCTGCATGATCGCGATCGACACACCCGGCACGAGTGTCTTGCGCATCAGCTTCGGCACGTTCTCCTTCAGCCATGCGATATGCGCTGCCAGCGCCGCCTCAGCCAACGGGAGCGGCGGCTGAATACTCCGCAGCGCGTCTGCCGCGGCCAGCCGCAGCGGCGCGGATTGGTCGCGCAGGAACGGCTCGATGTCCGATGTTGCCTGGTGGGCGGCGGGACCGATGGCGGCGAAAGTCTGGAGGGTGGCCCAGCGCAGGTCGGCGTCTGTGTGCTTCAGCAGCGCTTGCAACATTGGCACGGCAGCCGCCGCCCGCGACTGAAGCCGCGCCAGCGCGCCGAGACTCGCGCGCACAAGTAACGCGTCCGGCTCCGATAGTTGCCGCGTCAGCACAGTCAGGAAGGGCTCGATATCCGCACTCGACTTGTACAGCGCGACGGTCGCGCCCCAGCGCTGCTGCGCGGAAGTCGAAGCCAGCGCTTCGTGGATTGCGGGAAAGGCGGTCGTGCCCATCTGCGCTAAGACCAGCGCCGCCTTCCCTGCAATGGCCAGATCGGCGTCGCCAAGGAGCGTCGTGAGCGTTGGCAGCAGCGCGCTTCCGCCCTCGTGTGTCTCGATGAGTCGGTCCAGCGCCGCCTCGCGATCGGCCGCCAGCGGCGCGGCGAGCGCGTTACCGACATCCTGCGCACTTGATACAGCGCATGCGAACTCGGGTGCGATCCATGCGAGGCCTATCAACAGGGCGCGCTGGCACGACGTGGCGTGCAATCCATCCCTTCGTCGGCTAACGCTCCGCATAAGCGCCGCGGGAAGTCGCGCTTGACTTATGTTTCACGTGGGCACTCCCATTCGGTCGTTACACCGAAGCCGAGGAGATCGGTGAGCCCTATGAGCGTCGTAGCCCCAAGTGTCAGGCGACAGCGAAAACTCCTGCTCTGCTTGAGCATCGCGCGCACTCGCACTTGAGCTCATCAATTTATTATCCCCAGTCCTACTTAGACCGCTGCTTTCCTGGTTGAGGGTCTCATAAGTACTTGATTTATGGCGCGCCCGGCGAGATTCGAACTCACGACCCCTGCCTTCGGAGGGCAGTACTCTATCCAGCTGAGCTACGGGCGCGGTGGCGTTGCAGATTACCTGAACCGGCCGCCGGGCGCGATGGGCGGACTATAACCAGCGGCGACGCTTGAAAATCAAGTACGGAATGAGCGCCGATGCCAGCATCAGCCCGAGCGCTGCCATAAATCCCCACGACTCATGCGCCCAGGGTATGTGATCGAAATTCATCCCGTAGATGGCGCCGATGACCGAGGGGGGCAGCAGGAACACGGTGACGACCGAGAAGATCTTGAGAATATTGTTCTGATCGATGTTGACCATGCCGAGCGTCGCATCGAGCACGAATGAGACATTGGTGCCCAGAAACGAGGCGTGATCGCTCATGGCGATGACATCGCGCGCCTGGGTGCGAAACCTCGTGCGCACGTCGTTGGTGAGGTTGACCGAGGTGGCCTGCTGCACGAATGTCAGTGCGCGGCCCAGGCTGACCAGGCTCTCGCGCGTTTTGGCAATGAGCTCGCCACTTTGACCGATTCGCTCAAGCACCACCTGAAAGTTGCGGCCCCGACGACGCCGACGTCGCGACGGACGAGTGAACACCTCGGCCGATATGGAATCCAGGTCGGAGCTGACACGCTCGATGACATCCGCCACGCGGTTGATGATGGCTTCGATCAGGCCCGCCAGCACCGCGGAACCCGAGGCGCAGCTCGGTCCATGCCGCTCGGCGTAGCTGACAAAGCGCCGAAACGGCATGCCGTCGATATAGCGGTTCGTGATCAGCCGACCATCCTTGAGGATGAAGGTGACCTGCGAGTTCTGCGGCAGGTCCGAATCGAGCTTGGTGACGATCGTCGAGGTCAGATAAACCGCGCCGTCCTCCTCGTACAGACGGTTGGAAGTTTCGATCTCGCGCATCTCTTCGCGGGTCGGCACTTCGATGCCGCATTCGGCCTCGACCGAGTGCTCCTCTTCGGGAGTGGGCTCGAACAGGTCGATCCACAGCGTATCGCTTAATGGCGCGTTGCTGACGCTTACCAGGCCCTGGCCCTGCAGCACGTAGCGATTGAGCATAGGCGGCGCCGGTGGCGCGCGGGTTCAGCGGCTCTTTTCGCCGGCGGCCAGGTCGTTGACGATGTTCATGACGTTGGCCTGGCTGCCGGCCATGTTGACATCGGTGACGTACTTGCCATTGATCACCAGGAGCGGTACGCCGTCCACGTGATAGCGGTGCACGAGATCGTCGGCTTTCGCCATGTCGGTTTGAACCGTGAAGGAATTGTAGGCGTTGGTGAAGTCCGCCTCGCTGATGCCGTGCGCTTTGGCAAAGGCGACCTGCGCGTGCAGTGTCTCCTTGTCATCACCCTGCATGTACATGTAGTTCTTCTTGTCGTGCATTTCTGCGAACACGGCCGCGTGCAGGGCTTCTTCCTTGCCGAGGGCCTGCAGGGTGTAGAACAGTTTTGCGTGCGATTGATGCACCGGCTGCCAGGTGACCGGTACACGCTTGAACTCGATGTAGGCCGGCTTGGTCTTGCGCCAGCTCTCGATGAAAGGATCGAGCGCGTAACAGTGCGGGCACCCGTACCAGAATACCTCCACGACCTCGACCTTGCCCGGAGCCGCGTCGGTCGGTTGGGCCGGAACCAGGGGTCGATAGTTCACCCCTGCCACCCACTTGCCTGCCGGAAGCTGGCCTGCCGCCGGAAGCGGGGCCACCCGTTCGAGCTTCGATTCTTCGACCGGCGCGGCGGCCGCGGCTTTCGGTGCCGCAGCCGGGGCGGGCGGTGCAGCCTCGGGCGCGGCGGGTGGCGCACTCACCGGAGCGGCAGGGGTTGGTGCGGCGACGCTGGCGGATTCGGGCGCCTTTGAACAGGCGCAGAGCATCATGATCGCGATCGAAACTAGGGCCGTGAAATGTTTCATATCAGCGCATACCCTGGATGTACGAAGCCAGATTTCGCATGTCCTCATCGGTGAGGCGTCCGGCGATGGTGTGCATGATCATTGCGTTATCGCCACCGAAGCTCGCGCCGTGCTCATTTTTTCCATAGCGCGCGTCGCTGCTGTAGGCGTTGAGCTGCTTGATCAGGTACACCGAATGCTGGGCGCGCAGCGCCGGATAGCCGGCCGCCGGATTGCCGCGACCTGAAGGGCCATGGCAGGCGGCACAGGCCGGAATACCGCGTGCACGATCGCCGTTGCGATACAGCTTCTCCCCCGCCTGCCAATAGGAAGGATCGGCTTCCAGTCCGGCCGGTGTCTGCTGCGAGTAATAGGCGGCGACGTCTTCCATATTCTGATCCGTCAGCGGCGCGGCCATCGGCGGCATCATCGAGGCGGACGGATCGCCCATCTTGCCGGTGCGCTTGCCGTCATGAAACAAGTGCAACTGGCGTTCGATATAGGCGGCGTTCTGACCCGCGAGATTGGGCCATTCGGCGTTGGTACTGTTGCCGTTGGCACCGTGGCAGGCCAGACAGGTGCCGGACAAGGCGGCACCGGCTTCCGCGGATCCTTTTGACCAGGAAATGGACGCCGCGCACAGGGTGAGCAGGCAGCAGGCCAGGCGAATTGTCGCAGTCATGGGGTTATCCGTGCCAACAAGGCCGGGAATTGTACACTAGGCAATTCCTGTCTCGCCGCATTGCAGGCCTGCCGCTACGTATGAGCACTTACCATCAGGCCGGCCTGCTTCTCAGTGCGGCGCACGAGAGTCACTTCCCCCCCGACCAGGGTGCCGAAGTGGCCATCGCGGGCCGATCCAACGCGGGCAAGTCCAGCGCCCTCAATGCGCTGACCGGACGGCGCGCGTTGGCACGAATCAGCAAGACGCCGGGACGCACGCGGCTGTTGAATTTCTTCGAGCTTACCCCCGGTCGCAGGATCGTCGATCTGCCGGGCTACGGGTACGCGGCAGTCAGTGCCCAGGAGCGCGCCTCGTGGGAATCCATGACCACTGCGTTGAGCCAGCGTGACTCACTGCGCGGGTTGTTTCTGGTGGTTGACAGCCGTCGCGGCGTCCATGCACGCGATGAGGAATTGATTGCCTGGGCGACCCTGGCCGACTGTCCGGTGCACGTGCTGCTGAGCAAGGCCGATAAGCTCAAGCGAGCCGAACTTAACCGGACGCTGGCCGCGGCGCAGCATGGCCTGGAGGGCAGCGCCACGGTGCAGGCCTTTTCCGCCGTGGACGGCACCGGGGTGGAACAGGCGCGGTCGCAATTGAATCAGTGGCTTAAAAAATAGCCCCGGTGGCCGTACTTGGGGGGAAATGGGCCACCGGGGCGTATCAGCCCGCTTAGGGAGGGAGCGGGGAGCGCTTCTATCGCACTCACCTAGAGTAGGAGCGGCCTCGGTTTGGATAGTTCCCGCCGAATTAATACAAGGCTATAAAAAGGTCCAGGTGACACCGAGGGAGAGCAGCGTCGGAGTGGAGGCCTGCTGCACATCGAAGCCCTCGAATTCAAGCCTTGCGGCCAGCGCCCCGTAGTGCAACTGCACTCCCACGCCGTAGGCGAAATCATTGCCGTTGTGGCTGACGGAGAAACTCGGCGAGGAAGAATCGGTCTTCCAGTTGACCAGCCCCACCTTCCCGTAAATATCGACGACCGGCAAAGGCAAAAACCCCATGACGAAGCCGTCCACGGCCTTGGTTTTGGCCTCTACACCGTTGGAGTTGGTGTTACCCAGATCCACGTAGTTCACCTCGACCGCCAGCAGCTTGAGCGGGCGGAAACCGGCGATCACCTTGTAGCCCAGATCGCTGTCCGAGTAGTTGATGTTGCCGTTGTGCAGTCCGCTGTCGGATTGACCCAAGCCGGCGCCCAGATAAAAGCCCCGCTCCACCGCAAACGCACTGCCCGCGGCCGCAGACATTCCGAGCGCCGCGCAAGTCATAAGGATTCGCCGCAACATTGTGATACCTCGAATTTTCCCGAGCGCCACGCGCTCTGATGTGGGTCAACTATACAGCTGACCGTCCACAAGGTCCGTCAGTGTCGGCTGATAGAGACGCCCAAGGAGCCCGCATAGCTCTAGTGCGCTTCGCCCCAGTTCAGGCCATGGCCCACATCGACCTTGAGGGGCACCTGGAGCGTGGCGGCATTGGCCATAAGGCTTCGAACTTTCGCAGTGGCCTCCTCCAGAAAATCCTCACTCACCTCGAGCACCAGCTCATCATGGACCTGCATGAGCAGGCGCGCAGCAATGCCGGGCTGCTGGCACCAGGCGTCCACCTCCAGCATCGCGCGCTTGATGATGTCCGCGGCGGTGCCCTGCATCGGTGCGTTGATGGCGCTGCGCTCGGCGGACTGCTGGAGCTGACGGTTGCTCGAATTGATTTCAGGAAGGTACAGGCGTCGTCCAAACACGGTCTCCACGTACCCATCGCGCTTGGCGCGTGCCCGCGCGCCTTCCATGTAGCGACGCACTCCGGGGTACCGCGCAAAATACAGTTCGACATAGGTCGCCGCGGCGGAGCGCTCGATGCCGAGCTGGCGCGCCAGACCGAAGGGCGACATCCCGTAGATCAGGCCAAAGTTAATGGCCTTCGCGGACCTGCGCTGATCGGCGCTGACCTGGTCAGGTGCGACGGCAAAAACCTCGGCCGCCGTGGCGCGGTGGACGTCCTGGTCCGCGGCGAATGCGCGCATCAGTCCCTCATCCCCCGAAAGGTGCGCCATGATGCGCAGCTCGATCTGCGAATAATCGGCCGACACCAGGACCTGGCCGGGTGGCGCGATGAACGCCTGCCGGATCCGGCGCCCTTCGAGCCTGCGGATTGGAATGTTCTGCAGATTCGGATCAGTGGAAGACAGCCGCCCGGTGGCGGCGACCGCCTGGTGATAAGAGGTGTGCACCCGCCCGGTGATCGAATCGATCTGCTCAGGAAGTTTATCCGTATAGGTCGAGCGCAGCTTCGCGAGCGCCCGATATTCCAGGATCAGGCGTGGCAGGGCATGCTCGGCGGCCAGTTCCTCGAGCACGTCCTCGGCGGTGGAAGGCTGGCCCGTGGGCGTCTTGCGCAACACCGGAATCTTTAACTTCTCGAACAGGATCTGCTGGAGTTGGCGCGGGGATTCGACGTTGAAGTCCTGTCCGGCCTCGCGTCGAGCCATGGCGCGCAGCTCCTCCATGCGGGCGCCCAGTTCGATGCTTTGCTGGCGCAGCATCGCCCGGTCGATGAGCACACCGCCGCGCTCCATCCTTTGCAGCACGGGGACCAGGGGCTGCTCGATGTCCTCGTACAGGCGTGCCAGCGCCGGCACCGCTTCAATTTGTGGCCACAGGTGCCGGTGCAAACGCAGGGTGATATCCGCATCCTCGGCCGCGTATTGGGCGGCGGTCTCCACGCTCACCTGTTCAAAGCTGATCTGCTTGGCGCCCTTGCCGGCGACGTCTTCAAAGTGAGTGGTCTTCAGGCCCAGGTACTTGGCGGCCATCGAGTCCATGTCGTGGCGGGTCGCGGTGCTGTTGAGCACGTAGGATTCGAGCATCGTGTCGTAGCGCTGGCCCCGCAGCGTGATGCCGTGATTGGCGAGCACGTGAGTATCGAATTTCATGTGCGCGCCCACCTTGGCGTGAGCCGGGTCTTCAAGGAGCGGGCGCAGGGCCGTGAGCACCCGCGTTCGATCGAGCTGATCGGGCGCGCCTGCGTAGTTATGCGCCACGGGCACGTAGGCTCCGCGCCCGGGCTCGACACAGAACGACACACCGACGATCTGGGCCTGCATGTAATCGAGGCCGGTGGTTTCCGTATCGAAGGAAAACAACGGGGCGCGTGCCAGGCGCTCGCACCACGCAAGAAATTGCGTCCAGTCCGAGATCAAGGTGTACTGCCGCTCGATAAGATCGGTCCCGGTCACTGCCGGTTCGGCCGCAGGAGCGGGGGGCCCGCTGGTCGATGTCGCCGCGGAGGAGGCAGGCGCTGCACCGCTGGCGCCATCGAGCTGCCTTAGGAAGGAGCGCATTTCCAGGCGCGTATAGAGTTCCCGAAGCCGCGCAATGTCCGGGGGTTTCCGTACCAGGCTCGAATCGTCCAGATCCAGCGGCACATCGCAGCGGATCGTGGCGAGCTGGCGCGAGAGCGCGACGATGTCCATGCCGGCGCGCAGGTTGTCGCCGACCTTTCCGGGTATCTCGGCCGCCCGCGAGAGCAGCGCGTCCAGGGTCCCGTAGGCATTGAGCCACTTAGCGGCGGTCTTCGGGCCGACCTTGTCGATCCCCGGGATGTTGTCGGAGCTGTCACCGACCAGAGCCAGGTAATCAATGATCTGTTCCGGGAAGACGTCGAATTTCGCCTTGACCCCCGCACGATCCAACACCGAATCGTTCATGGTGTTGATCAGCGTGATGCGATCGTTGACCAGCTGCGCCATGTCCTTATCGCCGGTCGAGATCAGCACCTGCTCGCCGGCCTGAGCAGAGCGGGTGGCGAGCGTGCCGATGACATCATCGGCCTCGACCCCGGAAAGACGCAGCAGCGGCAGACCCATGCCGGTCACCGCCTCCAGGAGCGGATCGATCTGGGCGCGCAGATCATCGGGCATGGGCGGCCGGTGGGCCTTGTACTCGGCGAACAGGTCGTCGCGGAAGGTCTTTCCCGGCGCATCGAACACCACGGCCACGGGCGTGCCCGGATAATCACGCAGTAACTTATTGAGCATGTTGAGGACACCGTGGA
Source organism: uncultured Gammaproteobacteria bacterium (assembly GCA_963717335.1). Lineage (GTDB taxonomy): Bacteria > Pseudomonadota > Gammaproteobacteria > Steroidobacterales > Steroidobacteraceae > FEN-1191. The sequence goes on from CAVQVZ010000002.1 coordinate 97,405, forward strand.
CCGCCCCGGTCGGTTCACCACGCGAACTGCTCAGCGGCGGGAGCGCATGGAAGGCTCGGTACAAATAGGAAGAGCCGTCGACCAGGATGAGTTTCGGTTGCGGAATCATTTAGCGCCCTCTGCCGCTGCAGTATAGTGATCTTGAGCCGCACACGGCGCGGCGCAGGATTTCGGAGCCAGCATGAACCCTGCCGAAATGCAGATCATCGTGCTCGCGGCCAACGCGAGTCCGCGCAAAGATCCGCACGCGCCCTCGATGCCTGATCAGGGCACGGGCTCCTTCCCCCTGCTGTTGAGCCGTGCGACCGCAATTGCCGGACATGCAGTCAGCGTGGTGCTCGGTGCGCAGGCGGCCGAGATGGCCCCGGCCCTGGGACGCTTACCGGTATCGCTGGTGGTCAATCGCGACTGGAGCGAGGGCATCGCCGCCTCGATACGCGCCGGCATTGTGAGTCTGCCGGGCAGCTGCTCTGCAGCGCTCCTGTTGTTCGCCGAGCAGACCGCGGTCAGCAGTGCGGACCTGCAGCGCCTCGCCGACACCTGGCGCAGGAGCCCCCGATCCATCGTCGCGGCGCAATACGGTGGCGGGCGCGGACTGCCCGCCATATTTCCGCGCGCGGAGTTTCCGGCCCTGCTGCGATTGCGCGGCGAGCAAGGACCTGAGGTGCTGTTGCGCAGCCCGACGGTCGAGCTGATCGGGGTACCCATGCCGAGCGCGGCCCCCAATGTGGGCCGGGCGGAGGAGAAGCCGACCCCTACTGAGTCGTAGGAGGTTCCGGGTCGGTAGGCGTCTTGCGTCGCGCCGGGTCTTCGACAGGTGCGGTTGCGGCCGGTACGGTCGCCGCCGGGGTGGGCGCGGCCGGGGTGGCCGGTGCGGTTTTTACCGCTTGGGGCGATGCGTCGGGCAGGTACAGGGCGCCTTTCTGACCGCAACCACTGGCCGAGCACATGACCAGCGCCGACGCGAACCATCGGAGTGGGCGCCTCATCTCACTGCCTGAACTGGGGCCCCGGATACTGGCATGGGGCGCCGTCGACCGAGCTTCAGCCACCCTCGGACCACCCTGTAAGCCACCCAAAGTCCCACGATCCCGAAACCCATGACGACGATATAGACCCCGATGAGGACCAGCGTCAACGGGGCTCCGATCATCAAAGTGACGGCTATCCAGAGCAGTGCGTACCAGAAAGTGTGGATCTGCCATTGGAAATGGGACTCCAGCCAGGTGCCCCGTGCCTGCGCACGGCGCGCATAGTTGAGGATGACCGCGACCAGGGACGGGAGCCCGAAAAGAAAACGGCCCGCGATCGAGGAGCTGCCGAGCAAACCGGTCAAAACCGCACTGGCATGCAATCCGTAGATCAGGTGCGTGTACCCCACCAGCCCCGGGTCCGGCTCGGTCACCCCGGTCGTATTGGGCTTATCGATCATTCCAGCTTCTCAATCGGATGAGGCAGCCCGCGCCATATCGCGACATTCAGCGCCGTTGGAGACATCATATTGGATCACATGTGTAACAAACATTTACAATTAAGGCGCATTGTATCATTTACAAACCTAGGCGGCGCGACGGATCCGGCGGCGCAACGCACTCACCAATTCGTGCATTTCCTCGATCCGAAGCCAGATTCCGCAAGCGATGAAAACAAGGATTCCCACGGCAATCGTCACCAGCAGCCCACTGAGGCGCGCTCCAAAAGACAGCTGCGCCCAGTCGAGAAACAACCAGCGCTGGGCGCCCCAGCACACCAGTCCCAACGCACCGGAGGCTAGGGTGACCTTGAGCAACAGGGCCGACATACGCCTCGTTTCCAGGCGCTTGAGATGACGGTGCATGAGGGCGTACAGCACGATGAAATTGCAGCTCGCCACGCACCCGGTCGAGAACGCCAGGCCCCGGTGGCCCCAGCCCAGCTGGCGGCTAAAGATCCAGTTGAGCACCAGATTGAGCGCCACCGCGAAGAAACTCACGTACATCGGAGTGCGCCGCTGGTCCAGGGCGTAAAAGGCGTTGACCAGCACCTTCAGGGCGGCATAACCGCCCAGGCCGATCGCGTAATAGCGCAGCGCCCCTGCGGCCTCGGAGGTTTGGTGCGCGTCGAAACGGCCGTGCTGGTAGAGCACCGAGACGATGGGTTCGGCCAGCAGCATCAGCCCCACGGTGCAAGGAATGGTCAACATGAAGGCAAAGCGCATGCCGCGCGCCAGTTCGTTGCGGAAGGCCGGCAGGTTGCCGCTTGCCGCCAGTCGCGAGAGGAGCGGCAGCGTCACCGTGCCCAGCGCAACGCCGAACAGTCCCAGGGGGAGCTGCATCAGGCGGAAGGCGATGGCCAGCCAGAAGATGGGTCCGTCGCCCAGCTGGGAGGCGAAGATCGAATTGATCAGTACGTTGAACTGCGTGGTGCTGGCGGCGATGACCGAGGGGCCCATCAGCGAGAGCACCGCGGCGACCCCCGGGTCGCGCCAGTTGAAATCGGGGTGGTAGCGAAAGCCCAGCCGATGCAGGTGCGGCAGCTGCACGAATAATTGCAATCCACCGCCGATCAGCGTGCCGATGGCCAGTCCGTACAGGGCCAGGGGCCCAAAGTGCGGGTCCAGCCAATAGCCCAGAACCACACCCCCGACGATCGAGCCGATATTAAAGAAGCTCGAGGCCATGGCCGGCATGCCAAAAACGTTCTTGGCGTTGAGCATGCCCATGACCAGCGCCGCCAGCGAAACAAGCAATATGAACGGAAACATGAGGCGGGTGAGCGTGACGGTCAGGGCCGCTTTGTCCGCGTTAAAGCCCGGAGCCAGTGTCGCCACCAGCTGGGGCGAAAAAACAATGCCCAGCACGCACAGCGCGCCCAGCACCACCGCCGCCATCGTTGCGATCTTGTTGGCCAGGCGCCAGGCGGCACCGTCATTGCTGAGCACGGCCGTCTTGCTGAAGGTGGTGACAAACGCGGTCGAGAGCGCGCCTTCGGCAAACAGGTCACGCAGCAGGTTCGGTATGCGAAACGCGGCTGTGAACGCGTCCATCGCACCGCCCCCGCCGAACAGCGCTGCACAGACCTGCTCGCGGACCAGTCCCAGAACGCGGCTGCACATGACCGCGAGCCCGACGATGCCGGCCGCCCGGGTATTTAAGCGTTCCGTGGAGCTTGAGCGCTCAGGCGCCGGCGGGCCGGAACCGGCGGTCATGGGTACGGGGTAACGTGAATCGGATCCCTCACTGGCGTGTCGCGATCGCCACGGCCGCCCCGGCAATGGCGATTCCGGCGCCGCGATGGAGCGTGCGCTGCGCGCGCGCACTTCGGAAGAGTTTCCGGGTATGCGTTGCCAGCCATACGTAACAGAACAGCGTCAGCGGCAGCACGATGCAGATGACGAGCGCAATCGAGAAAAAACCAGACAGGGTCAAGGCATCCAGCCGAACGACCGTCGGCAGCAGAGCGAGGAAAAACGCGATGGTCTTCGGATTGGCCAGGGTAAGCGACAGGCTTCCCAGGAACAGCTGCAGCGGCGGCTGTTCGGGCGTCGGTGAGTCGCCAGGTAGCGTGGCGACCGGTGTGTTCCAGGCCCGGTAGGCGAGAAACAGCAGGTAGGCGGCTCCCAGATACTTCACCGCCACGAATACGGCTTGAGCGGAGTGCGCGAGCGCAGCGAGGCCTGCCGCCGCGACCGTAAACCACAGCAGATCGCCGGCCAGATAACCGGCGATGAATGCGCCTGCGCCGCGGGTCCCGTGGGCGAGCGAGCGCGCGATCACGGCGGCCACTCCCGGTCCCGGGGTCGCCACGGCCAGAAAATATACCAGGCAGAATATCCCCAACCCCGAAAGCGACATGCTTCCTCCCTCCCGCGCGCATCCGCTCGGGCTGCCTCATTATACCGAGGCGACGGCGGGGCCCCCGCTACGCCCGTGTTCCCCCAGGCGGCGCTTGCCGACAGCGGCCTCGCAGTGGATGATTCCCACCCCCTCGGACTCGAGCAAGGCACTGCATGCAGCTGCAACGACGTACTGCCCTTATCCTGCCGCTGATTTGCGGTTACTCGGGCCACTGACTGAATGTACACGCTCTACTACTCTCCGGGCACCGCCAGCATGGCCGTACATCTGGCATTGCTCGAGATCGGCGCGCCGCACCAGCTCGAGCTGGTGGATTTCGAAAGCAAGGCCCAGCGGAGTGACTCGTACCTGCGCCTCAATCCCCAAGGACAGGTGCCCACATTGGTGATCGACGGGGCGCCATACACGGAATCGGCCGCCCTGCTGATGATGTTGGCTGATCGGCATCCCGAGGCGCGGCTGGCGCCGCCCTCCGGGAGCGCGAAACGAAATCAGTGGTATCAGTGGCTGGTCTTTGGGAGCAATGCGCTCGGTGCCAGCTACCGAAACTGGTTCTATCCGCCCGAGCTGGGTGCGAGCGAGCATCCGCAATCGGTCCGCTCCGCGCTGCAGCGACGCATCGAAAGCGTTTGGGACAGGGTGGATGCGCATCTGGCCGCCGGCGGTCCGTACCTGCTTGGCGAGGAATTTTCTGCCGCCGATCTTCTGTTCATCATGTACATGCGCTGGTCGAGGAACATGCCGCGCACAGCCCTGGACTGGCCTGCGCTCAAGCGATTTGCAACGCTGATGCGCCAGCGAGCGAGCTGGCAGCGGCTCTGCGATATCGAGAACCTGAAGGAATGGCGCTCGTGACCCGACGCGTCCAAAGTGCCATGGCGCCACTTAGCGCCGAGCGCCGCCCGGTGTGTTGCTAGTGCTCGTCCCGTGGCGGGTATTTCCGTCCGCCGGGCGCTAGAGCGCGTTTGGCTGACCGCCCATTACAAATGAAACGCCTCATTCTAGGAGAGGGTTGATGCAGCCTGAAGAGGTACGAACCGCCGCTCATGCGCGCTCGATCATCGAAGAGCGCGGGTTGCACCACGTCAAGATCGGAGTCTTTGACAACGATGGCATATTGCGCGGCAAGTACGTCAATCGCGACAAATTCTTCGCGGCGCTCGAAAAGGGAATCGCCTTTTGCGATGTGGTGCTGGGCTGGGACTCGAATGACCAGCAGTACGACAACGTGAAATTTACCGGCTGGCACACCGCCTACCCCGATGCCATGTTGCGCGTGCTGCCCGGCACCTGCCGCAGCCTGCCGCTCGAGGGCAACATGGTGCTGTTCCTGCTCGAATTCGTGGGCACGGCCGAGCAGGTGTGTCCCCGTGCCACCCTGCGACGTGTACTTAAGCGTGCCGCGGATATGGGTTACGGCACTTCGGCTGCGGCCGAATTTGAATTCTTTGTCTTCAATGAGACGCCCGAGAGCGTGCGTGCCAAGGGATATCGTGGGCTCAGCAACATGACGCCGGGCTACTTTGGCTATTCCATGCTGCGCAGCTCAGTGCATGCCGAGTTGTACCAGGCGCTGTTGCAGCTGGCCGCCGAGATGCGCATGCCCATCGAGGGGCTGCATACCGAAACCGGTCCGGGCGTGATGGAAGCGGCCCTCCAGTACACCGAATCACTGGAGGCGGCAGACCGAGCGGCGCTGTTCAAGACCTTTACAAAAGTGATGATGCAACGGCGCGGTCTGATGGCTACTTTCATGGCCAAGTGGTCCCAGCAGCTGCCCGGGCAGAGCGGGCACCTGCATGTGTCGATGACCCGTAAGGATGGATCATCAGTGTTCCACGACGAGCACAAGGCGCACACCATGTCCGATGAGATGCGCTGGTTCGTCGGTGGGCAACAAGCGTTGATGCCCGAGTTGCTGGCGATGGTGGCCTCGACCGTTAACAGCTATTCGCGCCTCGTGCCCGGTTACTGGGCGCCGACCTCAGCCACCTGGGGAGTCGAGAATCGCACCTGCGCATTGCGCGTCATCCAGGGCGGAGCCAAGAGTCAGCGGGTTGAATACCGCATCGCCGCGGCCGACATCAATCCTTACCTCGCGATCGCCGTGGCCATCGGCTCCGGGTTGTGGGGTATCGAGCATCGTATCGAGCCTGACGAGCCCATGGTGGGAAATGCCTACGAGCGCAAACTCCCCGCGAAGCGCCAGCTTCCGCGAACGCTGAGCGAGGCCGCCGCCATGCTGGGACGCTCGAAACCGGCGCAGGAACTGTTCGGCGCCGCATTCGTCGAACACTTCGCCGCCAGTCGTGAATGGGAGGAGCGCGAGTTTCGCCGCGCCGTCACCGACTGGGAACTGGCCCGCTACTTCGAGATTATCTAAGGCTCAAGAATGCAGACCATAAGCCCGGTCGATGGGCGCGTTTATCTGGAACGCGCTACCGCCACTGCCGCCGAGATCGACGCGACTCTGCAACGCGCCCACTTGGCACAGGCCTCGTGGCGTACCGTACCGGTGGCCGACCGGGCCCTGATCATGGAGCGCTTCTGCCGCGCGTTCGAGGAGCGCAGCGCGGACCTGGCCCCTGAGCTGAGCTGGCAGATGGGCCGGCCGCTTCGATACGCGCCCAACGAAATACGCAGTACCGTCGAGCGCGCGCGCTACATGACCAGCATCGCAGCCGAGGCGCTCGCGGATATCGAGGTCGGGCCCAAGCCCGATTTCCGGCGCTTTCTGCGTCGTGAGCCGCTGGGGGTCGTGTTCACGGTCGCGGCTTGGAATTTTCCCTACCTGATCGCCGTCAACAGCGTGGTGCCCGCGCTCATGGCGGGCAACGCCGTGGTACTGAAGCACTCGGCCCAAACCCCGCGCTGCGCGGAGCGCTTTGCCGAGTGCTTCGCGGCCGCGGGTCTGCCCGATGGCGTCTTCCAGGTGCTGCACCTCGAGCACGCGGACACTGAACGCGTGATTCGCGATCCGCGCGTCGATTTCGTGGCTTTTACCGGATCGGTGGCCGGGGGCCGTGCGGTGCAGCGCGTGGCGGCTGAGCGGTTTATTGGAGTGGGACTGGAGCTGGGCGGATGTGATCCGGTCTACGTTCGCCACGATGCCGATCTGCCGCACGCCATAGAGAATATCGTCGATGGGGCGTACTTTAATTCCGGACAGTCCTGTTGCGGGCTGCAGCGTATCTACGTGCACGAAAGCGTATACGGGGAATTCACCAAAGGCTGCACCGCGCTGGTGCAGCAATACCGGCTCGGTAACCCGCTCGATCCGGAAACGAGCCTGGGTCCGGTGGTGCGCGCGAGCGCCGCCGACGCCATCCGCTCGCAGGTACGAGCCTCAATTCAGGCCGGCGCGCGCCCGCTGATCGACGAGCGGGCCTTCCCGAACAGCAAACCGGGCAGCGCCTATCTGGCGCCGCAGCTGCTGCTCGATGCGCCGCCGGACTCGGTAGTGATGCGCGAGGAGATATTTGGCCCGGTGGCCGGCCTCATGCAGGTTAAATCCGATGCGCAGGCCGTCGCACTGATGAACGACAGTGCCTACGGCTTGACCGCCGCCATCTGGACACGCGATGCCGCGGCTGGCGAAGCCTTTGGCGATGCGGTGCACACGGGAACCTGGTTCATGAACCGGTGTGACTACCTCGATCCGGCGCTGGCCTGGGTGGGCATTAAGGATTCCGGACGCGGTTGCACCCTCTCGGTGGTCGGCTATGAGCACCTGACGCGACCCAAGTCCTTTCATCTGCGGGTGACCACGTGACAGCAACCCTCAAGGCCAACTGGAATTACCCAACGCGCATCTGGGCCGGGCCCGGCCGCATTGCCGAGCTGCCAGCCGCCTGCGCCGCGCTGGGCATCAAGCGCCCGCTGCTGGTGACGGATCAGGGCCTGCGCGATTCGCCGATGATCCGCCAAGCGCTCGCGCTGGTTCCGGGCACGGGCCTGTTTGCCGACGTGCGCGGCAATCCGGTGGCCGCCGACATCGAGGCGGGGTTGTCCGCGTACCGCGCGGGCGGACACGATGGAGTGATCGCGTTCGGAGGCGGCTCGGCGCTCGACGCCGGCAAGGTCATCGCCTTCATGTCGGGACAAACGCGGCCGCTCTGGGATTTTGAAGACATCGGCGACTGGTGGACTCGGGCCGACGAGAGTGGCATCGCTCCGATCGTCGCTGTGCCGACCACAGCAGGCACGGGCTCGGAAGTCGGTCGCGCCGGCGTGGTCATCAACGAGGCGACCCACCAGAAAAAAATAATTTTCCATCCGCGCATGCTCCCCGGTGTGGTCATCAGTGATCCGGAGCTCACAGTGGGCTTGCCCTCTGGCGTGACCGCGGCGACCGGCATTGATGCCTTCGTTCATTGCTTCGAAGCCTACTGCGCGCCAGGATTTCATCCGCTGGCCGACGGCATCGCGCTGGAGGGCATGCGCCTCATACAGACCTATCTGCCGAGGGCCTGCGCGAATGGCCGCGACATCGAGGCGCGCTCGCGCATGCTGGCGGCCGCGAGCATGGGGGCCACCGCATTCCAAAAAGGGCTCGGCGCCGTGCATGCGATCGCACACCCGGTGGGCGCTTTTTTCAACACGCATCATGGGCTCACCAACGCGGTGCTTCTCCCCTACATCATCGTGCATAACCGACCGGCGATTGAACCGCAGCTTGAAGTTATTGCGCGGGTCCTCAACCTGCCGGGCGAGCCATTCGCCGCGGTGTACGACTGGGTGCTGGGGCTGCGTAAGCAACTGCAAATTCCCCACACGCTGGCCGATATCGGCGTCACCCTAAATAATCCCGACACGATCGGTCATGAGGCCTCGCTCGATCCTTCATCCAGCGGGAACCCCCTGCCCACCGATGCGGCCACCTATGCGCGCCTGTTCCGATCGGCGGTCAAGGGTGATCTGGGCCTCAAGGGCTGATGGGCAAGCCGCGCATTCTGGTTATCGATGGCAACCGCGCCGCGACCCGCGAGCAGCAGGTGGCGGCCGGTGGTCAAGGTACGGGCGAAGGCTACGTCAACGTCTTGCAACGGCTCGCGCCACTGGATTGCGACATCGTGAGGCCGGCCGACGGCGTGGTGCAGTTTCCCGCCGGCGTGGCTCTGAGCGATTACGACGGCGCGGCCATCAGCGGCTCGGCTCTCAATATCTATGACGGCGGCCCGCACATCGAGAGGCAAATTGAACTCACGCGCGCCGTCTTTGACAATGGCGTACCGTGCTTCGGAAGCTGTTGGGGAATGCAAGTGGCGGTGACCGCGCTCGGCGGGCGGGTGCGGCCTAATCCGCTGGGGCGCGAATTCGGCTTTGCCCGGCGCATAGCGCTCACCGAGGCGGGTCGCCAGCATCCAATGTATCGGGAGAAGCCCGCGGTCTTTGAGGCCGTGACGGTGCATCGAGATGACATCGAACAGCTTCCTCCCGGCGCCGTGGTGCTCGCCAGCAGCGACATGGGCATCCAGGCGGTGGAGTTGCAGCAAGGTCGTGGCCGCTTCTGGGGCGTGCAGTACCATCCGGAGTACAGTTACACCGAGATCGCCGCGACGACAGTGCGCTATGGCGAAGTGCTGGTGCGCGAGCGGTGGTTTTCCGACCGCGCAGCGCTGGATGCGTTTGTTGCCGATCTGAAGGCTTTGCAGGACCGACCGCAAGACCGGTATCTGGGCTGGAAACACGGGCTGGGGCCGGCGATGCAGGACGAAAGACTGAAGCTGGCCGAGCTGCACAACTGGCTCGAGCTGGTGGTCATGCCCGGTTTTCAGCGCCACCATTGAGGCCGGCATGTCCTTGATGCAGCTCGCGCTGATCGGGCTGGCCGCCTTTGCGGCCGGTGCCGTAAACGCGCTCGCGGGCGGGGGGACCCTGATAATTTTCCCGGTACTGGTAGCCGCGGGATTCCCGGCCTTGGCGGCCAACATCACCAGCACCATTGCCCTGTGTCCCGGATTTCTCGGTGCGACCTATGCACAGCGCGCCGATCTGCGCGGCCAGAGCGCCCGCCTGAAAGTTCTCCTGCCCCTGAGTCTGCTTGGCGGATTGCTGGGGGCGGCATTGTTGTTGCACACCGGCGAGCGGAAATTCACTGAAGTTGTGCCCTGGCTGCTGCTGGTGGCCTGCGCGATTCTCGCGTCGCAGGAGAAATTGCGAGACATGCTGGCCTCGCGACGCGGCCAGTCGGCGGCATCGGCCCTGGGCTCGCGCGCGGAGACACTATGGTTGCTGCCGCTGGTGGTCCTGGTGACGATGTACGGCGGCTTCTTCGGACCCGGAATGAGCGTCATCATCCTCGCGATGCTTGGCTTGGTGCTTGCCGACCCGCTCCCCCGCCTCAATGCGCTCAAGCAGGCGATCGCGCTTGCCACAAATTTCGCCGCGGCGCTCTGGCTCGCATTGCGAGCGCAGGTGAACTGGCCTGTGGTCACGGTGCTTGCACTTTGTGCGCTGCTGGGCGGCGTGTGTGGCGGGCGCCTTGCGGGCAGGCTTTCACCGCTATGGCTGCGCCGCACGGTGGTGTTCTTAGGGGTCATCGTCGCGCTCTCCTACCTGTGGCGTTCCCGCTGAGGCCGACGCACAACTCTCCCGTTCGCAGGTAGAATTGAGGCTGCCATGGACCTCGTCGAATACGTACTGTTCAAGACCCCTCTCGGTTACTGCGCGCTGGCATGGAACGGCGCAGGCCTTGTCGCCGTGCAGCTGCCGGAGCGCAGCGCGGCGGCAACCCGCGCGCGATTGCGCCGCCGCTTTCCGGGCGCCAGCCCGGGTGATCCGCCGCGCCGTGTGCGCCAGGCGGTGATGGCCATCGGGCGGTTGTTGCGCGGTGGGCGCGATACCCTGGCCGCCATTCCGCTGGATCTATCGCGCTTCAGTCCCTTTCATCGTCGGGTATACGAGATCGCCCGCACCATTCCAGCCGGCCAGACATGGACCTATGGCGCGCTCGCGGCACGTGCCGGAAGCCCGAAGGCGGCCCGCGCGGTGGGACAGGCGATGGCGCGCAATCCGTTCCCGTTGGTGGTGCCGTGCCATCGCGTCACGGGCGCTCACGGTTGGGCCGGCGGATTTTCCGCGCACGGCGGCGTTGATACCAAGTTTCGCCTGCTGCGCATCGAAGGCGCTCGCCCCGAATCTGCCCTCAGCTGAGCGCTCCGGTCAGCGTGCGCACCTGGCCGAGCGCCGGACGAAAGCGCACGCGGACGGTGTTCTCCACGTGTGCCACGGAACTGACGACGCGGATGCGCGCATCCTGGAGAAACGCAGAGATGAATGACTGCAGTCCCTCGCAGCGCACGCGCGCCGAGGCGTCATCCTCCGATTGCGCCACCAGCTTCGCCTGCCAGTGCTGGGCCCGCGGGCTCGCAGCGGAAAGTTCGCGCAGTGCGCGGTCCAGCAATGCCAGATCACTCGACAAGGTGTTGTCGGTCAGGTTGGGGTCGCGCGATTGGCCCGGCGCGGCGAGCCGCAGGTGCAGCAGTGCGCCGTCCTCCTCGACCTCGTCGTAGAGGCACACGACCAGCGAACTGTGCAGTTCAGCCGTGAGGATCACGTCCTCGGAGCAGATCTGGTAGTCGTCGGATTTTACTGGCCTCTCGGGAACTGTGCCGTCCATGGTTCCAGTGTCGCAGGGCTTAGGACCAGTCCAGTATTAGCTGGGTCACAGTTCGGTGCAAGGAATCGCCTCTGGTAGTATGCGCGCCATCAATCCGGGAGTGGTCGTGGTTACGCACAGCGGTGGTTGTCATTGCGGACGGGTGCGCTTTGAGGTGCAGGCCCCGGCCGAAATCGAAGTTCTGGACTGTAACTGTTCCATTTGCACGAAGACCGGGTACCTGCACTTGGTCGTTCCGGGCGCGCAATTTCGCCTACTGAGCGATCCCTCGTTCCTGACGAATTACCAGTTCAACACCGGCACGGCGAGCCATCTGTTTTGCAAGGTCTGCGGCATCAAGTCGTTCTACGTGCCGCGATCGCATCCGGATGGGTACAGCGTGAACGCGCGCTGTCTCGATGCGGGAACGGTCACCGGCCTGCGCACGGTCGCTTGCAACGGGCGCGAGTGGGAGTCGCAGTTTCCGGAGGGTAAGGGCGAATACGCCAATCGCTAGGGGACGATGTCCATGGGCCATGGTTCATCCATCCGAAAGCGCCCTCTCTTGAGGTCTCAGGCAAAGGGCCTTCACGGTTCGGCCGCGCTGCGCGGGCCATTCAATCGGCTTAGTATGCGCGTATGTACGACCCCAACATGCAACTGGAAACCGCGCGGCTTATTCTTCGCCAGCCACGCCTGAGTGAGCTCGATAGTTGGGCGCAATTCATGGCCGATCCAGAAACGGCCAATCACATCGGGGGGGTGCAACCACGCTCGGTGGTGTGGAGATCGATGGCTGCGATGGCCGGATCGTGGGCGATCGCCGGATTGGGAATGTTTTCGGTGCTGGAAAAGGCGACCGGGCAGTGGATCGGCCGGCTCGGACCCTGGAATCCAGAGGGTTGGCCTGGCACCGAAGTGGGCTGGGGCATACGCCGCCAGTCATGGGGACGTGGCTTCGCGACCGAAGGCTCGATCGCAGCAATCGATTGGGCCTTCAGTGAATTGGGTTGGGAAGAGGTCATCCATACCATTGCCCCAGACAACCTCAACTCCCAAGCTGTGGCCAAGCGCCTCGGCTCCACCCTGCTCAGGTCGACTTCGCTCCCAGCCCCCTACGAGAAAATAGTCGTGGATGTCTGGGGACAATCCAGATCGCAGTGGCAGGCGCAACGCTCAAGGCTCCCTTTGCGGGCGCCGTGATGAGCAGGGCGCACCGCCTCGTATGAAGAAATCGCGTCTTGAGGCGTTCAGTGACGGCGTGCTCGCCATCATCATCACGATCATGGTGCTCGAGCTTAAAGTGCCCACCGAGCCCACCCTTTCGGCGCTTTGGCCGTTGTGGCCGAAAATTCTCAGCTATCTGATGAGTTTTGTGTTCGTCGGAATCTACTGGAACAACCACCACCACCTCTGGCAAGTGGTCGAGCGGGTCAATGGTGCGGTGCTGTGGGCGAACTTGCACCTCCTGTTCTGGCTGTCGCTGGTTCCGTTCGTCACCGCGTGGATGGGAGAAAACCATTTCGCCGCGGTGCCGGTGGCGCTCTACGGGGCGGTGTTGCTGGGCTCGGGCTGCGCCTATTACATTTTGGTGCGGCTGCTGCTGGGCAGCCATGCCCACGATTCGCTGTTGGCGCGCGCGATGGGGAACGACTTAAAGGGCCGTATATCCGTATGGATCTACATCGTGGCCATCGTCGTGGCCTTCCGGTGGCCTTGGCTGTCGGGCCTGTGCTACGCCGCGGTCGCGGTGATCTGGCTGGTGCCTGATCGTCGGATCGAAAAAGTCCTGGCGGCTAGCGTTCGATAGTGTAGACCAGGTCGGCGCTCTGGTTGGTCCCCGCTTCGGTCCGGATCGCCCAGTGGTCGCCTATTGTATAGCGCGCCTTAATGGTATTTATTGATTCGACCAGGCTGACGCCATAGCTGACATAAAGGCGCGGTGACAGGAACCGGCCCAGCACCAGAGAGGTGTCGTTGTTGAGACCCGACTCGACGCTCACATCATCGAGTCCGACCTTGCTGCCGAACTGCTGGAACAGCACCGCGCTCCCCTGCAGCAGCATGTTGTTTCGAGCGGCGCTGTTGCGCTGCCCTGAGTCACTGGTGTTTTGGATCGTATCGAGCGAGCCCCCGGCGATCAGGAGCGAGACGATCTGCGACTGCGACACCGGTGGGTCGGAGAAGAACGTCAGTCGCGGCTGGCGCAGGGTGCCGCGCACGTTGACCCCCGCGGTGATGTCTGGAAATGCCTTGACCGCCCTTAGGTCGATGATCGGGTCATTGAGCGGTCCGTCCTTAAACTGCAGCTTACCGCGCTCGATATCGAGCTTGCGGCCATAGGCGGTGTACTTTCCCTCCTCGACCTGCAACTCGCCTGTCCCGCGGTTAAACCCGGAATCATCGGCCACCGTTCGCAGGCTTCCACTCAGGCGGCCGACCAATCCAAGCGTATCAATGGTGACGCGTTCCCCGAGCTTGAGTGTCAGGTCGCTAAAGACATGGAAGCTTTCGCCCGCACCGCCCTGATCCGATGAAACGATGATCTCGTCGTTTGAGGTGCGCTGCGCAGCGGTCAGTGTGTCCGGGCGCAACAGGCGCGCGTACGGGAGGGTAACTGTGCCGGTGACGTCAATCCTGTGGCCATCAAGTTTCATGTACACATCGGGCGACGCCTGCACGCGTGCCTCGGGAATATTCACGACCCTGAGATTTTCCCCGGACAGATGGAGCTGGCCATAGGGCAGGGCATTGCGCCAGTCGATGGCACCGCTGATCTGGGCGTGGCCATCCGTGCCGGCCGTGACGTCCCCCTCAAGCTGCAGTTGTGTGCCCTTGAGGCGCGCGTCGAGATTGAGATTGCGGAGCGCTAAATTCACCTGGTAGGCGTCGATCTCACCCTGACTGACCTTAAGTTCGCCGTTGAAAATCGGTGCCGCCAGAGTGCCGGCGATCGTCAGGTTAGCGGCGAGCTGGCCGCTGACCCGATCCACCTCCGCTACGTAGGAATCGATAAAACCGAGCGAATGGGTCTGCAACTTAAGCTCACCGGCCATCGGCCACTCGCCATTGATCGTGCCGCTGCCATGCGCTTCCAGGTGGCCGGAAATATTGCCAGCTGAGCCTGCATCCAGGATGACACTGGCCGTGAGGCCGCCCGCCTCGAGTGCGGCCTGGATGTTGCCGTTGCCCAGGCTGAAGGACTCGATCCGGCCACCGCTCAGGTGATGGTGGAGCACGGCGTCGGACAGCGCTCCGGTGATCGTTCCGGTCCAAGGCATTGCGGGCAATGATTCAGCGCGCGCTTCCAGTGACACCTGACCTTCGTACTTGGTATCGCCGGCGACCCCGGCGGTGAGGGCGCGCAGCGGCACGCGCGCCGCGCTCAGGCTAACCTGCGCGTGGTCGGCCTGATTCTCGGCGGTAGCACAAAATGCGGCAACGGCGTCGTGCATGCACAAACGCTCAAGTCGCAGTTCACTTCCATCAAGGGCGGCCACCAGTGCCGTCGGAGCGGCCAGGACGAGATGCATATCGGCATCGTCCTTCGCCTCGAACTCGTTCAGCTGCGCACGCCAGATGTCATCCTCGATACTGCCTGTACCTGAGGCGCGCACAACCAGCGGCGCGGCACTGACCTGCATGTTGAAGCGGTGTGCCTGGGCCGTACCCTGGGTGGTGAAGGTCGCGCGTTCCACACTGCGATTCGCAACCTGCAGCTGGTCGAGCTCCACATTGATGTCGGCATGTCCGCTGCCGCGGGGGTCAAAATCGATGTGAGCCTCGATACCCCGAAGGCTAACCCGCCCGTACTCCAGACCCGATCCGCTCATTCGCGCCAGCAGCGCGGGATTGTGAACATCCCCGCGCACACGGCCGCTGGCCTTGAGCCGGCCGCGCGCCCCGGTCTGCAGCAACGCCAGGTCAGCGACGTCGACGGCAAAATGCAGGTCAGGCAGGGGGCTGATGCGCCCGTCGGCCTCCAGGTGGGTGGCACCGAGCTGGACGCGCACCTGCTGGAGCGACCATTCATCGCCATCGAGCCCGATGCCGGCGTGACCGCTGGCACTCTGGCCCCTTACCACTCCGCTGATATTGGTAATCCCGGCTTGCAGCGTCCGGCCCTTGCTCAGGCCTTGGCCGGTGGCCGTGAATGAAAAATTGAGGTGTCCGCTTATCGTGGGCCTCAGTGTCGGGATGCTCAAAGCTCGCATCTCTCCCGCGGCGGACCAGCGTACCTGTGGCGACCACTTCAAAGCAGCGTGCATCTGCGCGCGCCCACCGAAGGCCTCGAGAGTCGCGCTGGGAATATCCACTCCGTCGTGTGCGAGCTGGCCCCCAGCGCGGAATTGGAACGCGGGTTCGCTGAGCACCTGCAGGCCGCCGCTGGCGGTAAAGGCGTACGGCTTGATGCCCTCGAGGGTGTAATCGCCATTGCTGCTTCGAACCGGCGCGGCGTTATCAGTCAATGGCCATCGAAAGGTTCGCCATTGGCCGCGCAATGCGAGCTTCGGGCCGGCGTCGGTGATTCCAATCTGGCCCGCGGCGCTCAGCTGCGCTCCGGACGGGCTATGTCCGATGGTCAGCCGTGAAATGCTCAGTGTTCGTGAGGCGTAGTTGCCGGCGAAGTCTACCGACAGTGGCCCCGCGTTCAGGCCTGGTGGATTGAGGGTGCCTCGCGCCGCAAAGCCGTCGCGATTGCCGCTGACTTGCAATGGCCCGCTGATCAGGCCCAGCGCATCGCCCGCGCCCCAGGCGCGCAGGTCCAGATTCCGCACCCGCATGTTCCCCTGCCAGTGCCAATCGCCGGTGAGTGCCCGTGCGTCACCGTGGAAATCCGCGTTGAACGGCGCGAGCAGTACGGCATTGATGCCCAGTTCGTCCAGGTTGCCCTTGATCTGTCCATCGATCAGCCATGGCGCCTCACCCTCGGGGGCCTTTCTGCTCAGGCGTATCTGACCTTGCAGACCGATAGATTGTGCCGCGCTCACTGTGCCGGTGCCTTGCAGATCAAATCCGGCGTAATTCAGTTTGCTATCGAAGATGCGGATCTGGCGCGCGCCGACTTGTGCGACGGCATGAAGCTGGTCGGCTTCCAAGGTGGTGCCGCCGGGGGAAATCAGCGTTACATGGCCTGCTGCGAGTTTTACCGCCTCGATCTTGAGCAGGCCGACCAGGAAATGCGGCTCCCAGACGTCGTTCGGGTTGCCCACATGCGGCAGCACGCGGACGAGTACGTTGCCAATGTCCAGCTGGGTGACACTTATTGTCTGCCACAAGAGGGGCAGCAACGCCATGCGCCCATCCACCTGGGTAGCGATGACCTGCACACGCTCGTGATCGACTTCCACCCGGTCAAAATGCACGCCGCTGTGCAGCGTTCCGCGCGCGCCAGCGAGCGACAGCGTCACCGGTCCGAGGCGCCCGCTCGCAAGGGATACCAGGCGCTGCAGGCCCGATTCGGTCCAACCCAGGTAATAGATCGTGCCAGCGACCAGCAGTATCAGTGCCAGTACAGAAATCCACGAGGTGTGAAGCAGGCGGCGCATCAGAGTTGCGGTGAGATGTTCAGGTGCAGGCGGGGACCGGGGCGCGGGTCGAAGCCGGGCGCTTGCACGGCCTGTGCCACATCGAAGCCCACGGTAACCACCGGGAGCCGCCAGCGCAATCCTACGCCCACCGATACCGCCAGCGGATCCGCGACACGATTGAAGGCATTCCCGAAGTCGGTGAATACCGCTACGCCAAAGCTGTGCGGCAGATCGCGTTCCACCTCCACCGTGCCGGTCAGCAGGTAACGCCCGCCGGTGCGAACCTCGATCGGCTGGTGGGTCACCGGGTCAACTGCGGTCTGGACCGGGGAGAGTTCGTTGTAGGCAAAACCGCGCACGCTTCGATCTCCACCGGCATAAAACCGGTAGGTGATCGGCAGGTCCTGAAAGTTTCCCACCGCGCTGGCCCCCGCCTCGGCACGCAGCAACAGGTGCCAGCGTTTTGCGATGTTGAGAACGCGCTCGCTGCGCAGATCCAGGCGCAGGAAATTGGCATTGGAGCCCAGCGCGCTGCTGGAACCTATCAGTTCGGCGTAGAGCGTGCGTGAGAACAGGTCTTCGCCAAGATACCCTTCCGGGACCGCGGCGTACGTGATTCCCGGAACAATCAGGTCATCAACCAGGCGGCCATTGATGGCATCGCTGGTGACGGTGTGCGCGAAGGCGAGTGAAAGCACACGCTGCCATCGCCCCAGGCCCTGGGTGACGCTCGGAGTAATTGAACGCTCCCGGGTGTCCACACCGGTGCTCACCTCTTCGGATTGATCGAGAGCCTGCACAGAGAATTTGTCCAGTACCGGATCTCCGATGGGAATGTCATAACGCGCATTCACATTGTCCGCGCGCTGCGAGGCCTGCCACCACAGGCGCAGCCGATGGCCGCGATTGTTGACGTGCGGATTGAGCCAACCAAGCGTGCCGCGTATTCCGGTGTCGGTGCCATAGCCTGCGGCGATCGAGTAGGTGTTGCGCGCGGTCGTGGCGCTGATATTGATGGGCACGGTGTGGGTGCTCGAGTCACGCTCGCCCTGGCTAACCTCGACGTTCGAGAAGAATTGACTGTCATCGAGCGCAAATTGCGTGCGCAACAATTTCCCGGCGTCGTAGGGCTCACCTTCCTTGTAGCGAAGGTAGCGGCGCAATTGGGCATCGCGAATCGCGGACTGATCCAGCGTGGTGGCCCCGAAGCTGTAGCGCTCACCGCTGTCCAGTTCCAGGAATACGTTGGCGCGATGGGCCGATGGGTCCACCTGCAATTCGTTGCGCAGCAATCGCGCATCGAGGTAGCCGTAAGTTGCCGCGGCCAGCTGCAGATCGGACTTGACCTTTTCGTAGGCCGCGTGTTCGAGGCGCCTGCCCTTGACGAGGGTGCGAGAGGAGATCACGCGCGTAAACGCCGGATCGCTGGCACCGGCACCGCGGACAATGACGCTGATGTTGTCCACCACCACGGGTTCGCCCAGCTTGATGTCGATCTGCACGCGCCAATTGCGGCCGTTGTCTTCGGAGGTGAGTTTTGGTTGTACGGTGGGCGCGTAGTAGCCGTACGGCTTGAGCGCATCGGATACTTCATCGTTGACGCGGCGGAACAATCGCGCGACGGCGTCAGGTTCGATGCGGTCACGATCCTTGTAGCGTTCCAGGCTCAGCAGAGCCAGCACATTGCGCCGCAAAGTGGCGTCCACGCCGTTGACCTCCACGCGGATCGCGGCCGCGGCGGGCGTGCTCAGCGCGCCATTGCACAGCAGCACCAGAGCAAATAGACCTATTCTTATGCAGGGAACCCGGGCGCGCCGTTTCATTGGGATAGGAGTGCGGGGTATGGTCAAGGTTCCCGCCGTCACAACGACGCGACGAGCGCCGTGCCGGTAGCCTGGGCGTACCAGGCGTCGATCAGGCGACGGGCTATCGAGTACGGGGGCGGGAGCACACGGACCGCCTTGGATTGGAGTTCCGCTGTGCTAAACCAGCGGGCATCCTCAAGCTCGCCATCCAGCTGTAGCGGCTCGTTGCGGTCCGCCGTGGCATGAAACCCCAGCATCAGCGAAGAGGGGAATGGCCACGGCTGCGAGGCAAAGTAGCTCACGGCTCTGGCATGCACCCCCGTCTCCTCCCGAACCTCGCGTACAACGGTATCTTCGAGGCTTTCCCCGGCTTCGACGAAGCCCGCCAGCGCCGAATACCGGCCCGACGGCCAGGATGCCTGTCGACCCAGCAAGGCATGGGCTCCGTCACTGACCAGCACGATGACGGCCGGATCCAGTCGAGGAAAAAACTCGGCGCCGCATTCGCTGCTGGTACACCTCAAACAGTGGCCGGCCAGGCGCGGCTTGGTCGGCGCCCCGCACACCCCGCAATGCATATGACGCGCCCGCCAGATCAGCAACGCGCGGGCGCAGGCAAGCACGGCCGCTTCCGAAGCCGGCAGCTCGGTGAGCAGAGGACGCAACTCTTCGAGACTCGTGCCGCTGGGCCACGCCTCTGTCCCTGGAGGTACGCTCACCAGCACGCAGCGCTCACCGCGGTACCAGCCAAGTTGCACCAACTGCTCCGGATCCGCCTCCTGCACCACAGATGCCGAGCTGTCGAGAAAAGCGATCGAGGTGCTCTCGCCCCGGGTCACCAGATGCTGCGTGCCGCTGGACACCAAAAAGCGGGTACCAGGATCCGTAAGTGCCTTGATCGCCCAATCCGGTTCGGTCCGAGTTTCCGAACGGCGGTCCAGCCAGGCCCCCGAGAAGGGATTTTGGCTGAGATCTTCGGTCATTGGGCCACCAAGCGCATGGCCCGATATTAACAGTTGGCTGCGGACCGGCCCCTAGCCGTTATCATGGGACCGGCCCTAACCGGAGGCCCTGACTCCGCAATAGCAGCGGCTTTTCGCACCGTCTTCAAGCCGAAGCCTGCCCCGAGCACAGAAAGCAGCGGGAGGTACGCAACCCGAGTGAATCGATCACCAGTAGCGCACCGCACCCCTGGCACTCCCCGAGTCGCAATTCGTTGGCCCGCGCCAGCGCATTGACCAGCAACACCGCGTGTTCGAAAGTGATCGCCGGATTGCGGACGGCAGCCTGGTACCCCGCATAGGCCCTGCAAAGCGAGGCCGCTTGATTGACATCGATCGCGCGGCGCACAAGAAGATCGCGGCCGTACCCATCGAAGAGGCCCACTAGGCTGCACAGGCTTGCCAGAGCGCTCGCCTCATCCCGCATTCGAACTGTGCGCAGAAAATAGCGTGCCTGACGCGGTGAATTGCCTCTGTGGCGGGTGGTACGGCCCCCGGCCTGCAGGTAGGAGTGGTAGAGCTTACGGATCCGGTCGTCGGTCAGTCCGGTCCATTGCCGGATGGTGCGTGTGCGCGCCTCGAATCCGATAAATCTCAGTGCCACATCGACGCGCAGGCGGTCGCGATTGTAGCGGTTCTCGGAAATTCGCACGATCACCTCGCTCGCCGGCCAAGCGGTTAGGATAGAATTGGGCCAAATATCCCAAATTTGGGGCTGGCTGCCAAGTGCCCTGCGGACGAATATCAAGTCCAGGTGCCGAGAAACCGATGAGTGAAACCCAAAACTTCGAATTCGCACGTGCGGGCGCCGCTGAATTGGCGCCTCAGGAGACCTTGGCGGAATTGAACATGGAAATTCTCCAGTCTCATATCGCCACCGTCCCGAGCCTGCAGGAGCAGTGGAGTGCGCTCAGTGGCCCCGCACGCCTTCGGCTCGCCGGCTGCCCGTTCCTTCTGGTCGATGCGGGGTTCGCGCAGCCGCAGCGGTGGGCAAGCATTCCGAACTTCGCGGTCCACGAAACCACGCCGGTGCGGACATTGCTTGCCAGTCGAAGTCCACTGTCGACACCGCTGGTGCGCAGAGTGCTGCTCCTGGCCTGGCACATGGCTCGCACGAACCGGGCGGGCGCACGGATCGCGCTTGGCATGGACCGCAGATGCGCCGCGATCATGGCGCACTGCCGCCTTGCGGACCTTGAGTCCGTTGCGGAGCGCCGCCCGGTTTGGATACGCCCGCGCTGGGATCAACACGACGAGGTGTGGCGGACTTGGTTGAGCGCTGCTGCTAGGGAATCGCCTCGTCGTCTTGAGGCCCTGCAGCTATGGGGCCTGCAGATGCTGGCGGCTGAAGTGCGGCGCGTGGCTGATTGACGGCTGGCCGGGCCCAGCGCTCACGGCCCACAGCAGGTGTGCGATAATTACCGCCCATCTGTTCCGAGCTTTTCAGCGTAAATCTTGCCACCGCCACCGTACCGTAATGCCTGCCTCGTAATGCCCCCGGGCGCTGCGGCTGACCCCAATTGCGGCTGGCATATGATCGTAAGGAGATGAATTGGTGATCATTCGAGCAAATACGGGCCTGCACTCAAGCGCACGAGGGCACGTTGACTGCCGCCGGAACCACCCCGACCTTATGATCTTGCGCTGATGCGCACTATGCAGGCGCTTTCCATTCGCGGCTTGACCAAGACCTACCACAATGGCGTTCAGGCGCTGCGCGGAGTGGATCTTGACGTGGAACGTGGCGATTTCTTCGCGCTGCTGGGTCCTAACGGTGCGGGGAAGACCACGCTCATAGGCATCATCACTTCGCTCGTAAACAAGACAGCCGGTACCGCCAGCGTGTTCGGGTACGATCTGGACACTCAGCTGGAGCGAGCGAAATCCTGCATCGGGGTAGTGCCGCAGGAGCTGAATTTCAACATGTTCGAGTCCCCGCTCACCATCGTGATCAACCAGGCTGGTTTCTACGGAATTCCGCGGAAGGTGGCGCGCGAGCGTGCGGAGAAATACCTGCGGCAGCTCCAGCTTTGGGACAAGCGCAACAGCATGGCCCGAGGACTGTCCGGTGGCATGAAGCGCAGGCTGATGATCGCGCGCGCTCTTATGCACGAGCCGCGCCTGTTGGTGCTCGATGAGCCCACTGCGGGTGTGGACATCGAGATCCGACGTTCGATGTGGGAGTTTCTGAACGATATCAACGCCCGCGGTACCACCATCATTCTTACGACCCACTACCTTGAGGAAGCGGAGAGCCTGTGTCGCAACATTGCCATTATCGACAACGGCCACATCGTCGAGCGCGACCGCATGAGCAACCTATTGCGCGGACTGCGCACCGAGACGTTCATATTGAACTTACGCGATCCGGTGCAGGTCGCGCCGTCCATCGCGGGCTATACATTGACTCTGGTGGATGATCACACCATACAGGCGGAGGTGTCGAAGGAGCAGAACCTCAACGGGTTGTTTGCCCAGCTCGCCGCCTCTGGTCTTGAAGTGCTCTCGATGCGAAATAAGGTCAATCGGCTCGAGGAAGTGTTCATGAGGCTGGTTGAGCACCGGGGGACCAATGGCTGAATCTACCGCGCTTGAGACCGCAGCGGCGAGAGGTCGCTCAATGCGGCCCGCTGGACCGGCTTTGCCACGATAATCATCCGTGAGTACAGCCGCATCGTGCGCATTTGGGGCCAGACGCTGGTGCCCTCGGCTGTCACGGCAATCCTGTACTTCGTAATTTTCGGCAGCCTGATCGGTCGGCGCGTCGGACAAATGGGCGGTTTCGACTACCCCCAATTCATAGCCCCGGGCCTGATCATGATGTCCGTCATTACCAATTCGTACGGCAACTCGGTTTCCTCATTTTTTGGCGCCAAGTTCGGCAAGCATATCGAGGAGCTGCTGGTTTCGCCGCTACCCAATTGGATCATCGTTTCCGGATATGCCTCGGGAGGGCTTTTGCGTGGCCTGATGGTCGGATGCGTGGTCACCGTGGTGTCGCTGATATTCGCGCATCTGCCGGTGCGGCACTTTGGCCTGGTGATTGCCGCCGTGCTGCTTACTTCGATGACCTTTTCGCTCGGCGGGCTCATCAACGCCGTGTTTGCGAAGAACTTCGATCAGGTGAATTGGATTCCGGCGTTCGTACTCACCCCTCTCACGTACTTCGGCGGGGTGTTTTATTCGGTATCGATGTTGCCGGAGTGGGCGCGCACCCTATCGCACGTCAACCCAATCCTGTACATGGTCAACGCTTTTCGCTACGGCTTCCTCGGCGTCAGCGACGTGAGTGTGCCCGTCGCCTTCCTGATCATGGGGACGCTGGTCACCGGACTGTTCCTGACCGCCTTGATGCTGATGAATCGCGGCGTGGGAATCCGCGACTGACCGGCTCGTACCGGCGGGCTACTGAGCCCCGGTCGTGGGGCAGGTCGGTTCAGTCATGGTCTTGTCCTTTTCCTGGGGCACGATCTTTTTCCAACCGGCCGGCATCTCAAACTGATCGGCCGGAATTGGAGTGGTGTTTATCGCGGTGGTCTCGACCGTAAATTCCGCCACCGTAACCATCCCGGCCGGCGGCGGTGGGCTCGCCGCAGCAGCCGCCGAAGCGTCCTTCGGCGCGGTGGCCGCGGCCTTCCCCTTGCCGAACAAGCCGCCAATCATCTTGTTGGCGAACGCTCCGGCAGCGGAACCTGCGATGTATCCGCCGACCCCGCTCCCGGTAGAGTGCGAGATCGATTCGGCGGCTTGGGACTGTGCGGCATTTTGCGATGAATCGGCTGCGGCTCCCGCGGCTGCGCCGCTGGCATCCGAAACCAGGCCGCCAGAGGAGTCCCCGCCCGTGGATGCGCCCTGCGACCCGCCGCCCTTGGAGGAAGCGCAATGCGGTCCGCCGAAGGCAAACCGGAACGTACTCTTGAGCGGAAAGCCCTTCAGGGAACTGGATTGACTTCCGAGTTTCTGCATCGCGTCCTTGTAGGGAGCGAGGAACGTGGACATCTGCGCCGGAAGGGCCGTGCCGCCCGGCTGACCCAGCCCCAGTTTTTGCACGTAATTCTTGTCGAAGGTCGTACGCGTGGCCAATTCGGGCAGTTCGTCATTAGCGAGCCATAAGTCGAACGTGTAGGCCATGTCGCAGGAGTCACCGGTCTGTGGGTTCGCGCAACTCTGGGTCATGGTCAGTATGGAATGATGCGCCGCGTGGCCCGCAAAACTTGCCGTGTCGCCAGGATTCGTTACCGCAGTGGTCGGAGGCGTCATCTGGCACTTCGATGTGTCAACAGTTGGGGTGGCAGGGGCGGGGGTGGGAGTCGCAGGGGCCGGGCAGGACTTCATTTTTTCAATGACCTCCTGCATGTGCTGCTCCAGGGCCTGGCGCTGCTCCGGAGTAAGGAACGGCGTTTCGGTATAAGTCTTCTTCTTCTCGTCACCATTCATGGTGACGGATCGATCGAGCCTTACGATCTCCAGGCTGCGGTTCTTTCCGCAAAGCATCGACATGAATCCGTCACAACTGAACTGGGATTCGGTCCGTTTCTTATCGTCCGTAATGCTGTTGGTGCTCGTGCCATGCGCCTTGATGACTGATAGGTTAAGGGTCGTCTGCTCCTGGATGGTCACATCCGCGTGAGCGGCGGCGCAGACGAGATACGCGACGCAGGCCACTGGGGCGAGGCTTCTGTTCATGGCAATCAACCTCTCTTCTGGGTCAAGTTCGCGGCTTTCCTGACCGGGGCTGCCGCTGTAGGACTCTATTATAAGCGCCCCCGGCGGACTCCCGCGACCTCGGCAAGGGGCGCTGCGGAGGGCGCGACAGGCGGAGGCGCACTCCCTGGGGCCTCGGCAAGGCGCTTGTCACATTGCCGCAATCAGACCGTAACTGGCCCGTAGCATTGACCGGCGACCATGGAAGCCATGAATCGTGCGCAGTTGCTACTTGCTCGGTTCGATGGGTCGGAATACCGCCTGTGTCGCGGCCTAAACCGCGCCACTGCATGGCCCGGGTTCCTTCAGCTCATGCGCGTTGCCAGCCGGCTTGGGGACTGGCCCCTGTGGGCCGGGCTGTTGATCGCGCTTCCGGTGCTCTATGGCAGTCCGGCGTTGCCGGTGGTGCTGATAATGGCCGCCACCGGCCTGAGCGGTCATCTCATCTATCGGCGCGTCAAGACCTCGCTGGTGCGCGAGCGACCGTTTATACGCCATCCGGGCATCAATCTGGCCATGCCTCCGCTCGACCGGTACAGTTTTCCATCCGGCCACACCATGCACGCGGTCAGCTTCGCGTGGCAGGCCGTCGCGCATTTTCCCGCGCTGAGCTGGACGCTGGTGCCCGCCGCGGGCCTGATCGCGCTGTCCCGGGTGGTTCTCGGGCTGCACTACCCGACTGACGTTCTGGCCGGTGCGGCTATCGGGGCATTGCTCGCGGCCTCCGGTCTGGCGTTGGTCTGAGGCTCCTCGTGCGCGTGTTGTTGGTGTCGGATGTCTATTTTCCGCGCGTCAATGGCGTGTCCACGTCCATCGCCACGTTCCGTGCCGACCTGTCCGCGATCGGTGTCGAGACCACTCTGATCGCCCCGCAATACGAGAGCGAGCCTGAGGAGGCCGACGATTCGCGGATAATTCGGGTGCCGTCATCGCGCGTGCCTATGGATCCGGAGGATCGGCTCATGCATTGGCGCGCACTGCGCTCGGCGCTGCGCGGGTTGCGATCCGAGCCTTTCTCCCTGGTGCACGTCCACACGCCGTTTGTGGCTCACTACGCCGGGGTGCGATTTGCGCGTGCCGCGGGCATTCCTGTGGTCGAGACCTACCACACCCACTTTGAAGAATACCTGCACCATTACATCCCGCTCCTGCCTCGGGTGTTGGGGAGAGTTCTGGCTCGCAAGATCACGCGCTCGCAGTGCAACCAGGCGGACGCGATTGTTGCCCCGTCAGAGCAGATGCTTTCGATATTGTCGGCCTGCGGGGTGCGCAAGCCCGTCGAAGTCATACCCACGGGACTGCCCGCGGCCCGCTTCGAGCCGGGCGTCGGCGCGCGCTTTCGGCAACGGTATGGCTTGCCCGAGCGCAGGCCACTGGTGCTGTACCTGGGCCGCGTGGCGCACGAGAAGAACATCGGGTTCCTGATTGACAGTTTTCTCGAGGTTCGGCGGGCGCGCCCTGAGGCTCTGCTGGTGATCGCCGGCGAAGGGCCAGCCAGTGGCGCCCTCGCCAGGCAGGTGTTGGACGCGGGGTTGGTGCGCGATGTGGTCTTTGTCGGTTATCTCGATCGCCATGCTGAGCTGGCGGACTGCTACTCCGCCGCCGCCGTGTTCGTATTCGCCTCGCGGACCGAGACCCAGGGCCTGGTATTGCTGGAAGCGATGGCGCAGGGCTGCGCGGTGGTGTCGACCTCTTATTTGGGCACAACCTCGATCCTTCAGCCAGGTTGCGGGGCGCGCGTAGCCCCCGAGAATCCTACGGCCTTTGCGCAGGCGGTGATCGATCTGCTTGACGACCCTCCGCAGGCAGCACGCTGCGGTGCAACCGCGCAGGCCTACGCACGGAGATGGGCGTCACAGTTCATGGCCTCGCAGATGCGAGAGTTCTACGCGAAGCAGTGCGCTCGCGCTAAGATTGACCCGGAGTCGGCCGCGCAAGCGGCGTCCAGGGAATCGCATGAGCGCAAAGCGTGCCTTGATAGTCGATGATTCTCGTGCCGCGCGTACGTTTCTGACCCGCGTCCTCGAACGCTATGACCTCCAAGTCGACAGCGCGGCCTCCGCCGAGGAAGCGATCGAGTACCTGATTCGCCAGCGCCCGGACGTTATCTTCCTCGATCATCTGATGCCTGGGATGGATGGCTTCCAGGCTTTGACGGCGATCAAGAACGATCCGCGCACCGCCATGATCCCGGTGATGATGTACACCTCCCAGGAAGGGGAATTGTACTTAAGTCAGGCACGCGCGCTCGGTGCCATGGGGGTGTTGCCCAAGCAGACCAAGCCCGCCGATGTGAGCCGCGCGCTCGAGCAACTGCGCCTCTTGGGCGAGCATCGCCCGGAGAGTGAAATCGCCACCGTGCGCGTGCCTTCCCTGCCCGAACCCGAAGAATTACCCGAGCCGGTGAGCGAGCCGAGTCCGGCCAAGATCTCGGCCATTCCCGCCAGTGGCTTGACCCCTGAAATGCGCACCCAGCTCGATCTGATGCTGCGCGACCACGGCATAGAACTGCGTCGATTCGTCGCGCAGTCTCTCAGCCAGCACACGGGTCAGATCATCAGCGAAGTGCGGGCCCTGATGGACGGGGGTCAGGATCCGGCCCCGTCCTCGCCTGTCGAACCGGTGGGCGTGGTTGAGAAACCGGCCCGGCCGCACGGTGCTGCGCTGTGGGTGAGTGCGGTGGCCGCCGCAATCGCGCTGTTTGCGGCAGTGCTGTGGTATCACGCGGCCAACGAGGGTCCGGAGAGCCCCGGCGGCCGACAAGGCTCGGTGGCGCAAACGGCGCCCGCAGGTTGGGCACGGGCGCCCTCCCGTCGGAGGATGACTCCGGCCATCGTGGCCGCCGATATTGCGCGTACCGCAACGGCGCGCAATGCGGCCATCGTGGTTGAACCCGTACCGTATGGCGAGTCCCCGCTGGGGGGTGCGCGGATCGATGCGGTTCAAAATATTCTGGCGCGTCTGGTGGCCGTAGGATTCCGCGGCACGGTGGAGATCCGAAGCATTCCGGGTCGATTCTGCCTCTTGGGCAGTGGTGATACGGTCACGCTGCCTGCTCCGGACCTTAATTTCTCAAAGTGCGAGCAGATCGGTAATCCCGTCGATTCAGGTGGGGTTGCCAGTCGCGAGTCCGTTGCGTTTGCCAACATGCTCAGTGCGCAGCACAGTCATGGGCGCGGCACGTTCGATGTTCAGCTTGCCACCGGCGGGGGCGACGAGGTGGTGGTGCCATACCCCGTGGCCTCGGCGGTGTTGACGGCGGGGGAGTGGAACCGGGCGGCCGCCGCGAATAATCGCGTCGAAGTGCGCGCACGCCCCGCGCCTTGACGCGCGCCCCGGAGCCTATCGGCGGGCCCGAGCTGGACCTGCACTTCAGGCCGGGTCGGTGGCTGCGCGAAGCACACCTCCAGTCGATATTGTCCAGCCTGCCGCCGCGCCGGCAGTGGATGCGTTGGCGCGCTCGCGCCGTCACCGCTGCCGCGAAACCCTGGCTGCTCGATTGCGGAGACGGTGTGCGGCTTGAGGCCTGGCACAGCCCGCGCGATTCGGGGCAGCCCAGAACGGCCGTGCTGCTGCACGGCTGGGAGGGAAGTGCGGATTCCGGTTATGTGCTGTCCCTGGCCACGATGCTGTTTGCGCAAGGCTACGCGATCGTGCGACTCAACCTCCGCGACCACGGCGGCACGCAATCACTCAATAAAGGGCTGTTTCATTCATGCCGGCTGAGCGATGTGAGCGGTGCTCTGCGGGCGATCGCAGAGCGTTGCGGAACAACTCCGCTGTACCTGGCAGGCTTCTCGTTGGGCGGCAATTTCCTGCTCCGCGCCTGCGCAGAGCCGGCATTGCCAACGAGCGTGCGGGGCGTGGTCGCGCTCTCACCCGTCCTGGAGCCCGCACACACGCTGCGCGCGCTGGAACAGGGCTGGCCGCTCTATCACCGTTATTTCGTGCACCACTGGTCGCGTTCGTTGCGCTGCAAGCAACGCCAATGGCCCGGCACCTATGATTTTGGTCAAATGCTGCGCACCAAGAGCCTGCGCTCCATGACCGACGCATTGGTGCGCGAGTGCACCGACTTTCCCGACAGCGCCTGCTATCTGGATGGCTATTCGATTACTGGTGCGCGTCTGCAGACCCTCGGCGTGCCGGCGCGCATCCTGATTGCAGATGATGATCCGATGATCCCCGCATCTGACCAGCTGCGGCTGGCGCCGACACCGTGTTTGCGGATCACGCGCACGGTTCAAGGCGGACACTGTGGATTTCTCACTGGACTGCTGCAGCCCGCCTACAGCGATCGATTCGCCGCAGAGCAATTTGCGCGCTTCTAAGGATCCTTGCCCATCAGGCCCTTGAACTGAGCATAGCGCGCCTCCAGGTTCTCGTCGGGCCGTGGTGAGTAGTTATGCAGCGCACAGTGCCCCCAGCGTGAGCCCAGTTCGGGGGCGGCCAGGTTCGCGATTCCACGTGCGCTCGCTTCCGCGTCGATGACCTGCACCGGTACGTGCATCAGTGCGGCGAGACGCCGACCCAGCCAGCTGGAGCGGCTCATGCCCCCGGCCATCACGACGCGGCTCGGGCGTCCCGCTTGGCGTGTGAGTTCCTCGGCGTTCACGGCAATCATAAAGGCGATACTCTCCACCACCGCTGCGAACCGCGGCACCCTGGCATCGAGTCTGTCGGCTTGCGACTTCTCGGACGCGGCTGCACCGCCCACGAAGCCCGAGTCCTGCGCCACCCGCCACCACGGCGAACCGACACCGCCGATGCCGTTGATAAATATTGGCAATGCGACATCGTCGGGAAGATTCTCGAGGGCCAGCCACAAGGCCTCCTCATCGCAGGATTCTTGCGCGCAAAACCAGCTCACCGCACTCCCGGCACCGTTGACTGTGCCTTCAAGGGAATAGATGGCCGTCTCGGCCTCGCGGCTCAGCACGCTACCCAACAGCGGAGCGGGAGAGTCCGGGCGGGACCGGAGCGGTCGTTGTATGAACGCGCCGGTCCCAAGGTTCACGTAGACCGTTGCCGGATCAGGACTACCCATCGCGTACGGCACAGCCGATTGGTCGCCGGTCACCGCGCGCAATGGAATTTCAAGTCCGGATAAGCAAAGCGTGCCCCAGTCTGCGCGCGTGGGGATGCATTCGGGCAACCAGACACGCTCAAGGGCGAAGTACGATAAGAGCTCCTCGGACCAGTCCAGTCGCCGTGAGTCGAAAAGCTGCATACGCCCGGCATTGGCCGCATCGGCACCCGGAGAGCCGGCGCGTGACTTGCCACCCAGGTGGACTGCGAGGTAAGTGGCCAGCGGGGCGGTCAGCAGTTCGCCTGCCTGCGCAGCCCGCCGGACGCTCTCTAGGTTGTCCAGGCACCAGCGGATTTTGGTGGCCCCATAGTGTGGTGAGAGCGGCAGACCGGTGAGTTCCCTGATGCGCGCGGCTCGGGGTGCGAGGCGCTCAAGCCAAGCGGCGTTACGGCGGTCCTGCCAGGAAATCGCAGGCGAAAGGGCGCTTCCATCGACTCGCGAGCAGCACACGATCGTTGAGCGTTGAACGGCAAGCCCGGCCGCGCCGATCCTCAGGCGCGGCTGCCGGCCTACCGCCAGCTGCACAGCGCTCTCGGCGGCGGTGCGTAGCGTGCTGAACAGTTCGTACGCGTCATGATCCACCTGCAACGCACTGGTTCGCCGAGTCGATACCGGGACACTCGCGGTGGCGCAAAGCGCACCTGACCCATCGAAGACGCAAGCGCGGCTCGCATGACTGCCCTGGTCAAGGGCGAGCACGCCCTCATTCATGCAGGATGCAGTTTGAGCTGGTCGGTTCGTGCCACGGGGCGGCGTTGCGGCAGGGAAGAGGCAATCTGAGCCAGGGCCCGCGCCGAGACAGCGCGCCAGGTCGTCAGCTTTCCGCCGTAGATCGATAACAGGCGCGGCCGAGAGTCACGATCAGGGATCAGCAACGTTTCGCGTGAGCGGTGAAACGCGTGGCCGCCCTTGGCGGGAAGCACGCGCAAGCCCGCAAATGCTCGCTGGACCTGGGATGCTGTCGGGTCTCGGTAGCGGGGAAAATAGTGGCGCAGAACCCCGAGCAGGTAATGAATCTCGTGGGGGCCCGGCTCGACCGCCGCCGGATCGCCGTGGAAGCGCACTTCAGTGGTGCCGAGCAGGAGCTTTGAATGCCAGGGCATGACGAATATTGCCCGGCCGTCCCGCGGGCTCTCCAGATAATACACTCCGCACTGCGGGGGCCCCTCGAGAATCAGATGAGTACCCTGCACGAGTTCGAGCGCTGGGACGGGAACCTTCGGGGTGACGCAATGGGCGAGCGCACTGGCCCAGGGACCTGCGGCATTGACCAGCACGCGCGTACGGCATTCCTTTTCAACACCGGCGCTTGAATACCTGACGATGACTTCATCGTCCGCGAGCGTCGCGCCGCTGCAGTGTGCCGGAAGTTCGAGTTCGGCTCCCAACGACTGGGCCGAGCGCATGACGGCGGCGGTCAGAAGCGCGTCGTCGGTTTGCGCATCGTGGTAATGAAAAACTTGCCGCAGCCCGTTGGTCTCAAGCCCATCCAGCCGGTCCCACTCGCGACGCGGCACGGTTCCGTAGCGTGCTGCGGGGTCCATCCCGCCGAGCAGGGCATAGAGGGACAGTCCAATCCGTAACTGCCACGAGTGGCGCCGACTGTGGTCGTAAATCGGAATGAGAAATTTCTGCAGCCGCACCAACTCGGGTGCAAGTCGCAGCAGGATCGATCGCTCCTGCAGGCTTTCCCGGACCAGCTTGAACTGGCCGGATTCCAGGTAGCGCAGGCCCCCGTGTATCAGCTTGCTCGAGCGGCTTGAGGATCCGGCCGCCAGAGCCTGCTGCTCGAGCACCAACACGGAGTGTCCCGCTGCGGCCACGGCCTGGGCAATGCCCACCCCGTGTATGCCGCCGCCGACCACGACCACATCCCAGCTTCGGCTCATGTAGCGGCGCTTCGTCCACGCAGTGCCCCGGACAATTCGCGCACGGCCATGGTTTCCACGTAGTCCGCACCGCGCTCCGCCAGCGACAGCGCCAGCGGAAGACTGGTGATTTCGTAGATCACCCATCGCCACGGGCCATGCCAGAGGCGGCCCTTGGGCGGCAGTTTCTCGTGATCGCAAAAAAGAAATTGCGGCTGCAGCGCTTCGTACTTGAGGCGGCTGTGCTCGTCACACTCGTCCAGTACCCACCCGATGGGCGCATCGCCCAGGCGGCGCGCGCGATGGACAGCCGCGAGGTCGAAGGAGATGATGACGCACTGCATGCGCCAGGGCTTGATGACCTCGAGCACCCGCGAGACGACCTGATCGTGACCGAACTCGGTCAGGCTCGCGCGCTTGATTTCTATAAACAAGGTGATTTCCGGGCGGCGCGTCAGCAGGCGCATCACATCGCGGAGCAGCGGCAGCCGGGTGCCGACATAGCGATCGCCGAAGCGCTGAGTCTCGGCCGCATCAATCCGGGCCAGCTCAGCGGCGTCATGCTCGAACACGCTCCCCGGCAGACCGGTCGTGCGCAACAGCATGTGATCGTGTATGACGACGGGCACTGCGTCCCGGCTCAGCTGCACGTCCAATTCCAGGAAGCGCACTCCCAACTCGAGCGCCGATACGAACGCCGGCAGGGTGTTCTCCGGGAATTCCACCGCGTTGCCGCGGTGCGCAACCAAGTGTATGAGCCGCGCTGCGTTCAAAGATGCCATTCCGTGTGTTTACCGCCGCGCCTGCTTGACCGCCCCGGAACTGTCCACCGCGAGGTCCATAGTAGCCAAACGCGGGCGTGCCGGTACCCGCGCGCAAAGTATAGCCAGATGAGCGCTACATTTGATGCGGTATGGCTACCGTCTTGCTAATTCGCCGAGGCGATCGGCCGCTTTCACGACTCGGGCGTCGCGGTGCGCTTTTCCGTGAACTCGACGATCGGCTCGGCGCCGGTGCAGATCATCTCGCCCTCGACCTGCGCGCCCAGTGCGATCGCGATGCGCTTGGCACTGACGCGGCCGCGCAGCCGGGCGCTGGCTCCTATCTCAAGTTTATCCTCGACGCTGATATCGCCGATCACAGTGCCGGCGATGACCGCGGAATTTGCATGCACGTCGCCTTCCCACTGTGCATCGCTGGAGATCGATATCTCCCCGCCGATTCGACCATTTCCCTGGACCATGCCATTGACGAGCAGTGCACCGGCGCATTCGATGTCACCGGCCAGACGCGTATGTTGGGCGATGAGCGAGGGCGCAGAACCGAGGCGGTCGAGGAGCCGACGGCGTGGCAGCTGGGGCATGCTGTTACAATATCGACTTAGTCCCGGAGGAAAGGATGCGCAAGTCTCAAATTGCATTGATCGGGCTGCTGAGCGCGGTCGTATTTACCATTGTCGGGTGCAGTCACGTCGGAGAGGACTGGAAGGCCGCGCAGACGGCTGATACGACCGAGGCGTACCAGGACTTCTTGCGACAGCATCCGGACAGCGAATACGGCGTGGCCGCCCAGGAACGCGTTCGCCAGCTCGCCGAGGACCGCGACTGGCAACAGGCCTCCAAGGCCGACACGCTCGATGCCTACCAGCAGTTCGTCGCCGTGCATGCGGACGGGAAGTGGGCGCAGGAAGCGCGCGTACGTATCGAAAATTTCCAGCTCAGCGCCGGTGGCCAGAGCCCTCCGAGCATGCCGGGCACCGAGAGCGCGGCAAGCGCCGCCCCGCCAGCCACGGCATCCGCGGCGGCGTCCAGCAGCCCGGCTAAGCCCGCCGCCAGCCCGAAGGCGGCGGCTTCAGGCAGTTCCACTGCAGCAGCAGCGGCCTCGGGCGCAAAGCATTACGCGCAATTAGGCGCATACAGCTCAAAGTCCAGCGCCGAGTCCGCTTGGCACAAGCTCAGTGGCCAGTTCCCCACTCAACTAAAATCGCTCCAGCCGCATTACGCGGCGGCGACCGGCGCAAGCGCGAAGCCGGTGGTACGCCTTCAGGTCTCGTTGCCCTCAACGCAACGCGCGCACGAGTTGTGCGCGGAGCTGAAGAAAAAATCCCAAGCCTGCCTTCCGATAAGTTGATAGTGCCGGCGTGGAACCATCCAATGAACGGCCGCAGCGTGCGCCGATCCGATCGATCCTCGGCCTCCAGCTGGTCATCGCGCTGGCGGCGGCGCCGCTCGGAGCTGCCGAAATCCCAACCGCGGGTGCGCCGCCTGTGAGCTTCGCCGAAGCTGGGGCCTCGATTCAGACCCGCACCCTCGCCAACGGGTTGCAAGTGATCGTGTGGCCGGATCACAGGATCCCCAGCGTCACACTCTTTAATTGGGTGAGGGTGGGGAGCCGCAACGAGGGATCAGGAACGACCGGACTCGCCCATTTCTTCGAGCACATGATGTTCAATGGCACAGCGCGCCGCTCACAGGGGGAATTCGATCGGCTTCTGGAGGGCCATGGGGGAAGCAATAACGCGTACACCACTCAGGATGTCACGGTGTACCAGGATTCCTTTCCGAGCTCGGCGCTCGAACTGGCATTCGATCTGGAGAGCGACCGCCTGGCGCGTCTGGCGTTCGACCCGAAGGTGGTGGAGAGTGAACGTGAAGTGGTCTATTCCGAGCGCCGGTTGCGCATCGAGGACAGCAATCCGGCATTCCTCAGTGAACAGGTGCAGGCCACAGCCTTCATTGCGCATCCGTACCGCATCCCGACCATCGGCTGGCCTTCGGACATCAAGGCCTGGACGCTTGCAGATCTACAGAATTTCTATCACACCTGGTACGCGCCCAACAATTGCACGCTGGTGATCGTAGGCGACGTCGATCCGCCGCAGGTGTTCGCCTTGGCCGAGAAATACTACGGGCCAATTGCACGCGGACCGGCCACGCAGCAGGTGCGCACCATCGAGCCGGAGCAGACCGGCGAGCGCCGCGTGGAAATCGAGAGGCGTGCGCAAAACCCATTGCTCCAGGTCGCCTGGCACGGGATCTCGGCGGACGACCCGCGCGCGCCGGCGCTGAACCTGCTGCAGACCATACTGACCGAAGGCGACGCCTCACGACTCAACCGAGAGCTGGTCGAGGATCGTAAGCTGGCCGTGAACGTGGGTAGCGGCTGGCCTGAAGGCTTCGATCCAAGCATTTACTCGGTATACGCGACACTCGCCGAAGGAGCATCGACCGCCGAGCTGGAAAAGGCGCTCAATGGGGAAATCGCCCGGCTGGTAGCCTCAGGGATAACGGAGAGCGAGCTGAAGCGGGCCAAGAACCAGGTGG
Organism: uncultured Gammaproteobacteria bacterium; assembly: GCA_963717335.1. Classification (GTDB taxonomy): domain Bacteria; phylum Pseudomonadota; class Gammaproteobacteria; order Steroidobacterales; family Steroidobacteraceae; genus FEN-1191. The sequence continues at coordinate 132,162 of CAVQVZ010000002.1, forward strand.
CGGCATCGTTCTGGCGCGGCGTGTCGAGCCTGGATGGCAGGGCGCAGCTGCTGGGCCAATATGCGGTCTTGCATGGCGATTACCGCAAGCTGTTCTCGGCCCCGGCGGCATACGAGCGCGTAACGACCGCGCAAGTGCTCGCGGTAGCGCGCGATGTCTTCAAGGCGCAGCGTCGCACCGTGGGTGTGCTTCTGCCGCAACCCGCTGCGGAGCACACAACCAAGTGAGGTGCGCGTTGATGTTTGCGGTCACGATTCTGGCTGGTGCATCCATCGGCACGCCGGCGACAGCGGTCGGCGATGCCACGGACCACGTCAATGTACCGGTTCCCGATCACCAGAGCACGGTGCTGGCCAATGGGCTGAAACTGATACTCGTCCCACGCCATGACATTCCGTTGGTGGCATTTAATCTGCTGCTCCGTGGCGGTGCGCAGCTCGACCCACCGGGGCGGGATGGCACGGCGGCGTTAACTGCGGATCTGCTCACGCACGGTGCAGGTCCGCGAGACGCTCACGCCTTCGTCGAGGCAGTGGAAGATGCCGGTGGAAATCTTCAGGCCACGGCGCGGGGCGAGGCCATTCAGGTGCAGGGAGAGTTTCTCGCGCGCGACAGCCACCTGATGCTCGGGCTGCTCGCCGATGCGGTGCTGCGGCCGCATTTCAACGCGGCGGAGTTCGAGAAATTACGGAGCCGCCGCATCGAAGAACTGAAGGCGGCCAAGGATTCATCGCCCGAAGCCCTTCTGGGCAGCTACGGACGAGCGCTGCTGTTTGTCGGGCACCCGTACGGCCGGTCGGTCGGCGGCGACGAGAGCAGCTTGGCCCGGCATCACCCACGAGGACATCACGCGCTACTACGGCGGGCAGACCGGGGCCGATCGCGCCACGCTGGTAATCGCGGGCGACATCGACGACTGAGCAGATTCGTAAGGACGTCGAGGCGGTCTTCGGTTCCTGGCGGCGCGCGGCGCAGCCGCTACCCGTGTTGGTCGAGCCGGCGCGCGTTACCGGCCGGCGCGTGCTATTGGTCGATGCGCCGGGTTCGGCGCAGACCTATTTTTGGATGGGCAACGTCGGTGTGCCGCGCCGGTACCCGGCAGCGGGCGGCGCTCAACATGGCCAACATGGCTTTTGGCGGGAGCCTGGGCTCGATGCTGAACCAGGCGCTGCGCGTCAAGTCCGGCCTAACCTACGACGCCGGATCGCGCTTCGTGCGCGGGGCCGTCGCCGGCGAGTTTGCGATCAGTTCGTTCACGCAGACCGCAAACACTGAACGCGCTGTCGATCTGGCGCTGGCCACACTTGGCAAGCTCAAGCAGGACGCATTGAGTAAAGATGCCATCGACTCGGCTCGAAACTATCTGCTGGGCCAGTATCCACTGGCCTTCGAGACACCCGCCGACTGGGCCATTGCCCTGGGTGATCTTGGATTTGTACGGATTGCCCGAAAGTTACATCGGTCAGTTCGGCACGGATCTGCTCAAGGTGGACGCCACCGGGATCCGCACGGTCATCGATACCGCGTTTCCTTCGCCTGAAAACGTGGACATCGTGCTGATTGGCGACGCTGCGCAAATCGGCGAGGCGGCCTCCAAATGGGGGCCGGTGACCAAGATGTCTCTGTCGGCGCCGTATTTCGCGGCCGCGTCCACGACCCGCTAGGCGGTCGACCGGCCGACGTTCAGATTCAAGCCGGTTTCGTCCCGCGGCAGCTTCTTCATCGGGCGATCAACGAATTCACGGATCGAACGCTGCGCCCTCGGCGCTGAGCCATTCCTTCTCCTCCGCGGTGGTTGGCCGGCCCAGGGAGCGATTGCGATGCGGAAATCGGCCAAAGCGTTCGATGACATCCCGATGCTGTTCGGCCCGCTGCGCCGCCAGGGATAAAACGTCGGACAGCTCGACCGGACCCTCGGCGGCCAAGCGATGGAAGGCGCTTACCGACTCCTCCTGCAGTTCGCGCGATTCGGCGTGCTGCATCGGCATGTAAAAGAAAATGCGCTCCACCGGGTCCAGCGCGGCATCGGCCCCCAACTGCGTGCCACCTACCGAAAGCGCCAGCGCGCGCTGATCCTGCGCGTAGGCTTTCGCCAGTGCCTCGGTGGATGCCGCGCGGGAACTGATCGAGCAAAAGGATCAGCGCGAGCCGGCGGCGCGGACTGGACTCCCATACGTCGAATTCACCGCGCGCTGCCGCGGCGGCAAGCGTGCCGAAGCGCAGTCGCAGAGCCTCATCGATCTGCGGCCGTAGCTCCGGTGCGCGCGGATCGCCGAACCACAATCGCGCGTGCTTCGTTACCGACTCCTTCGAGTACGGGCGGTGTCCGAACCAGAATTCCAGGATACCGAGGGCCTGACGCGTCGGAATCAAGACAGTCTCCGAGGGCGCCGGTGGCTCGCTAAGTATGGTGCTGCGCGGCGAGCTCGATGACGCGCGCGGCGTACTCCTTCGGACACACCAGCAGGTCGGGCAGCAGGGTATTGGGCTGGTTGTAGCGCAAGGGGCTGCCGTCGATTCGCGAGGTGTGCAGGCCTGCGGCGAGCGCCACCGCGACCGGGCGCGCAGCTGTCCCATTCATATTGGCCGCCGGAGTGCAGGTAGATGTCGGCCTCGCCGCGCACCACCGCCATCGCCTTGGCGCCGGCCGAGCCCATCGGCACCAGCTCGGCGCCGAGCGCCTCGGCGACCGCCACCGCCTCCGCGGCCGGGCGCGTGCGGCTGACCACCATGCGCAGCTGCCGGTGTGGTGCGGGACGGCTCAAGCGGCTCGTCGGTGCTCGAGCGTCAGTCGGCAAGCCCGGCAGCGCGACCGCGCCGAGCGTGGCGACGCCGTCGATCGCCAGCGCGACATGCACCGCCCAGTCGGCGCGCGCCTCGCCATATTCGCGCGTGCCGTCGAGCGGATCGACGATCCACACGCGCGCCGGCGCTCAAGCGCGCCGCGTCGTCGCTTCTCCTCTTCGGAGAGGACGGCGTCGTCCGGGCGGCTGCTCGCAGCGCCTGCATGAGGAACGCGTTGGCGGTCTGGTCGCCCGCCTTGCCCAGCGCCTTGCCGCTGAACAGCCGCGAGTCGCGCAGATCGAGCAGCAGCCGGCCCGCGGTCTCGGCGATTTCGCGCGCCAGTTCGGCGTCGTTCATCGTGATGCAGCTGATCGACGATCAGCTCGGCCGCTTCCTCGGCGGTCAGCTTGGCGGTGTCGATGCGGATCTCCGGCGCGCCGGCGCCTCGTAGGGGCTGTCGATGCCGGTGAAGTTCTTGAGCTCGCCGGCGCGCGCCTTCTTGTAGAGGCCCTTCACGTCGCGCGCTTCGGCCTCGGCCAGCGGCGTGTCGACGAAGATCTCGAGAACTCGCCCGGCCGCATCATCTGCCGCACCATCTCGCGCTCGGCGCGGAACGGCGAGATGAAGGCGGTGATCACGATCAGCCCGGCATCGGTCATCAGCTTGGCGACCTCGCCGACGCGGCGGATATTCTCGATCCGGTCGGCCTCGGTGAAGCCGAGATCCTTGTTCAGCCCGTGGCGGACATTGTCGCCGTCGAGCAGGAAGGTGTGGCGGTTCATCCGCGCCAGCTTCTTCTCGACCAGGTTGGCGATGGTCGACTTGCCCGCGCCCGACAGGCCGGTGAACCACAGCACCGCCGGCTTCTGGTTCTTGAGCGCGGCGTGCGCCTCGCGCGTGACGTCGAGTCGCCTGCCAGTGGACGTTCTGCGCGCGGCGCAGCGCGAAGTGCAGCATGCCCGCGGCGACGGTGGCATTGGTGATCTTGTCGATCAGGATGAAGCCGCCGAGGTCGCGGCTGTCGCGCATAGGCTTCGAACACGATCGGCCGGTCGGTCGACGAGCTCGGCGACGCCGATCGCGTTGAGCTCCAGCGTCTTGGCCGCCAGATGCTCCATCGTGTTGACGTTGACCTGATACTTCGGCGCCTGGACCGTGCGCGCGTGACCGTCTGCGTGCCGAGCTTGAGCCAGTAGGCGCGGCCCGGCAGCAGCGCCTCGTCGCCATCCAGACGATCGTCGCCTCGAACTGGTCGGCGACCTCCGGCGGCTCGTCGGCCGCGGCGATGACGTCGCCGCGCGAGCAGTCGATCTCGTCGGCGAAGCACAAGCGTGACCGACTGGCCGGCGACCGCCTCGTCGCAGATCGCCGTCCAGCGTCGACGATCCGGCTGATCGGTCGCTGGTCTTGCCCGACGGCAGCACGCGGACCGCGTCGCCCGGCTTGACCGTGCCGCTGGCGATCAGGCCGCGAGAAGCCGCGGAAATCGAGGTTCGGGCGGTTGACCCACTGCACCGGCATGCGGAACGGCTTGGCCTGGTCGGCGCCGACGTCGACCTCGACCGTCTCGAGATGCTCGATCAGCGTCGGGCCCGCGTACCAGGGCATGTTCTCGGAGCGGCTGGTGATGTTGTCGCCCTTGAAGCCCGAGATCGGCATCGCGGTGAAATCGCTGATGCCGATGCTGCGTCGCGAACGCGCGATAGTCGGCGACGATCTCGTCGAACGTCGCCTGGTCGTAGCCGACCAGGTCCATCTTGTTGACCGCCAGCACGATGTTGCGGATGCCGATCAGGTGCGCGAGATAGCAGTGCCGCCGCGTCTGGGTCAGCACGCCCTTGCGCGCGTCGATCAGGATCACCGCGAGGTCGGCGGTCGAGGCGCCGGTGACCATGTTGCGCGTGTACTGCTCGTGGCCCGGCGTGTCGGCGACGATGAACTTGCGCTTCTCGGTCGCGAAGAAGCGATAGGCGACGTCGATCGTGATGCCCTGCTCGCGCTCGGCGGCGAGGCCGTCGACCAGCAGCGCGAAGTCGATCTCCTGGCCCTGCGTGCCGACGCGCTTGCTGTCGGCCTCGAGCGCGGCGAGCTGATCCTCGAAGATCATCTTCGAATCGTAGAGCAGCCGCCCGATCAGCGTCGACTTGCCGTCGTCGACCGAGCCGCAGGTGATGAAGCGCAGCAGCGTCTTGTGCTGATGCTGGTCGAGATAGGCGTCGATGTCCTCGGCGATCAGTTCGGCGGCCTGGTAGCTGTTCGGGGTCACGTGCGCGGATCAGAAATACCCCTCCTGCTTCTTCTTCTCCATGCTGCGCCGCCTGGTCCTGGTCGATCGCGCGGCCCTGGCGCTCGGAGGTGGTGGTCAGCAGCATTTCCTGGATGACCTCCGGCAGCGTCGCCGCCTCGCTCTCGACCGCGCCGGTCAGCGGATAGCAGCCGAGCGTGCGGAAGCGGATCGAGCGCTTCACCGGCACCTCGCCCGGGCTCAAGCGGGAAGCGATCGTCGTCGACCATCAGCAGCATGCCGTCGCGCTCCACCGTCGGGCGCGGCGCCGCGAAATAGAGCGGCACGATCGGGATGTCCTCGAGCTGGATATATTGCCAGATGTCGAGCTCGGTCCAGTTCGAGATCGGGAAGACGCGGATGCTCTCGCCCTTGCGCCTTCTTGGCGTTGTAGAGGTTCCACAGCTCGGGCCGCTGGTTCTTCGGGTCCCAGCGGTGGCTGGCGGTGCGGAACGAGAAGATGCGCTCCTTGGCGCGGCTCTTCTCCTCGTCGCGGCGCGCGCCGCCGAAGGCCGCGTCGAAGCCGTACTTGTCGAGCGCCTGCTTCAGCCCCTCGGTCTTCCACATGTCGGTGTGCAGCGCGCCATGATCGAACGGGTTGATGCCGCGCGCCTTCGCTTCGGGATTCTGATAGACGAGCAGCTCCATGCCCGCTCTCGCGCCGCCATCCGGTCGCGCAGCTCGTACATCTCGCTGGAACTTCCAGGTCGTGTCGACATGCAGCAGCGGGAAGGGCGGCGGCGAGGGATAGAACGCCTTGCGCGCCAGGTGCAGCATCACCGCGGAGTCCTTGCCGACCGAATAGAGCATCACCGGCCGCTCGGCCTCGGCGACGACCTCGCGCATGATGTGGATGCTCTCGGCCTCGAGCCGCTGCAGGTGCGTCAGTTGCATGGCGATCACTTAGCGCTGCGTCGCGTGACAATGGGGAACCGCAGGCGACGGCCAATACGGCGTCCGCAGCGCGCGGCGAATTACAGGACGGCTCCCCGGCGCAGACCCAAGTCCAGGCGCCGTGGTTGGTTAGGGACGATAGGGGATTCACTACCGAAGAACTATAGCAACGTTGGTATGAACACGGAAGCACAGTCCGGCCGTCTCGCGTCGGAGATTCAGACGTAGACGCCGTTGGAAGTCAGCAATGTGAACTGTCCACGGCTGGCGTTGGTGCTCCCTTATGCGAGACTCGCGATCGACGAGAGGCTCAGCGCCTCGAGTGTAGTGCCGCGCAGTTAAGTATGAGCGGGTGAGCAGCTCTCGAGCCATGCACTGGACAAACCGGCGGGAACATGCCCACGTCGAGACCGTCCAGCCGCAGCCCGTGTAGTAAGATACTGGCGAGAACGCGCGCTCGCAAAGGAGAGCGCACTTTGGCCGGACTTGTACTTCGAAGAATTCTCCGTCGGGCAGACCTTCAAGCACGCGCTCCGACGCACGGTAACCGAGGCCGACAACGTATTCTTCTCGGCGTTGACTCACAATCCGGCGGCGCTGCATCTGGATGCCGAGTATTGCCGCACCCAGACCGAATTCGGACAGCGCATCGTAAACAGCGCATTTCACGCTCGGTCTCATGGTGGGAATATCGGTCGGCGATACCACGTTGGGCACTACGGTGGCCAACCTGGGTTGGGACGAGGTGCGGTTTCCGAAGCCGCTGTTTCACGGTGATACGGTGCACTGCGAGACAGAGGTGTTGGAGCTGCGCGAGAGCAGTTCGCGACCGCGCAACGGGATCGTGACCTTCGCACACCGCGCCTACAACCAGCACGACGTGCTGGTAGCGAGCTGCAAACGCACGGCATTGATGCTGCGGAAGCCGCAGGCGTGAGCGCTCGTTCGCTGTTGTTCGTTCCGGGTGACAGCGATCGAAAACTGGCCAAGTGCGCAGACGCCGGAGCGGACATCGTCATTCTGGATCTTGAGGATTCGGTCGAGGCAGGCGCAAAAGGCCGCGGCACGGGTCCGGGCCGCGGAATTTCTCGCTTCCCACAGAAACGGCGCGACGCAGATTTGGGTGCGCATCAACCCGCTCGACACGCCCGAGGCCGCCGCGGATCTGGAGGCCATCATCGGCTCACGACCCTGCGGCATTGTGCAACCAAAGACCCGCGCAGCGGACGATGTAATCAGGCTGGGTCGCCGGCTCGATGAGCTGGAAGCGCAGCACGGCCTGCCAGCCACCGGGACCAGGATATTGCCGATCGCCACCGAAACTCCGGAGGCGATATTCTCCCTGGGCGGACTTTCGCCGCTGTGGTCGGCGGCTTTTCGGGCTGACGTGGGGTGCGGAAGACCTCAGTGCGGCCATTGGCGCGACCCAGACTAGGGAATCCAGCGGCGCCTGGACCGCCCCGTTTCAGCTGGTGCGCTCTTTGTGCCTGTTCGGTGCCGCCGCGGCGGGCGTTGCGCCGATCGATACGCTGTTTACGCGATTTTCGCGATTCGGCCGGTTTGCGCGAGAGCTGCAGCGCGGCCCGGCGCGACGGTTTTTCCGGCAAGCTCGCCATTCACCCCGACCAGGTGCCGGTAATCAATGAAAGCTTCATGCCGAGCGCCGAGGAGGTTCTGGAGGCCCAGCGAATCATCGCGCTGTTTGCAAACAGCCCGGGTGTCGCGGCCCTGTCTTTTGAGGGCCGAATGGTCGACATTCCACACCTGCGCAGGGCCGAGAAGACGCTGGCCCGATCCGTCAGGCCCAAGTCCTGAGAGAGTTTTTTGAGCGCATCGACCAACCGGCGCATCGTGCTGGTGGAGCGGCCCACGGGCATACCCGCGGCCGCTCATTTCAAGCGTGCCGATCAACCCACCGGCCTGCCCGAGGAAGGCCAGTTGCTGATCCGCAACCATTACCTGTCAATTGACCCGGCCCAGCGGGGCTGGGTCAGCGCCGGCTCAAATTACTCCGAGCCCGTGCCCATCGGCGGTGTCATGCGCGCGCTGGCGGTAGGCCAGGTCGAGGTCTCCCGCAATGCGCGCTTTGCGGTCGGTGAATACCTGTACGGCTGGTTCGGCTGGCAGGACTTTTGCCTCGCCACCGAGGCCAGCGTGCTGGCGCGCGTGCAGTTGAAGAACGGCCCGCTCAGTGCGGGTGTGGGAATCTACGGAATCAGCGGGCTCACTGCGGTGCTGGCTTTGGGCGAAATCGGCAGGCCGCAGGCCGGCGAAACGGTGCTGGTATCGACGGCGGCCGGCGCCGTGGGGAGCGTGGCGGGCCAGATCGCCCGCCGCGCCGGATGTCGCGTGGTTGGACTGACCGGAAGTGATGAGAAAGCGGCCCGATGCGTCGCGGAGTTTGGCTACCACGCGGCGCTGAACTACCGGCTAGGCTTGAGCCGGGAGCGATTGCAGGACACCTGTCCACGAGGCATCGACGTGTTCTTCGACAACACCGCAGGCGACATTGCCGATGCCGTCTGGCCCCTCATGAATGTGCGCGGTCGCGTGGTGCAGTGTGGTACCGCCGCCGTCGGAGTGTGGCAGCCGCCGCCACTTGCGCCGCGGCGCGAGCGCGAGGTACTGACCAAACGCCTGCGCCACGAGGGATTTATAATTTTTGATCATGTGGCGCGCTTCCAGTCGGTCATCGAGCAGCTGGCGGCCTGGTCACGTGAAGGAGGCATCGCATTTCGGGAAGAAATCGAACTCGGCCTCGATCGCGCGCCTTCCGCCCTCGCAGCGATCTTTCGTGGCGAGAACAGCGGCAAGAAGATCATCCAGATTCTAGAGGGAACGCGGCCACTCTAGTCCGACCCGAGCGAGTCGCGATTTCGTGACGTGCGGCGCGAAGCAGGCGCTATTATCCGGCGATGCCGCATCGTGCCAGGAGAGGTCTAAATGAGCAGCGATGTCGTTACAGAAATGCCCTACGTGGACCGGCCGGAGGTTCAGGAGGTTTACGCCGATCAGGTGCGGCTCATTCACTTTGACGGTTATTCGGTACGTATCGAATTCGCCGTGGTGAGACCGGCCGTCGCCGGACCTGACCGTGCCACGGCCAGTATTTATCCGACCGCGCGCCTCGCTCTTCCGCCACATGCAGCCATCAGTTTGAAGGAACAGCTCGACCAGCTGGTGGCGAAGCTCGAAGAGCAGGGCGTGCTCAGGCGCATTGCCCCCTCGACCACTTCGCGACAATAGGAACCCTCAACCCACGTGGACGCGCCGAAGCTCAGCGCCTGCCTCATCACACTCAACGAGGCCGATCGGATCGAGCCGTGTCTGGCGGCTCTGGCCTTCTGCGACGAAATCCTCGTGGTTGATGCCCATTCCAGCGATGGGACCCGTGCCATTGCCGAGCGACTCGGAGCGCGGGTGATCGAAAGGGACTGGCCGGGATACCGTTCCCAGAAACAATTTGCCACCGATATGGCGAGCAACGACTGGGTTTTGAGCGTGGACGCCGACGAGCGTGTCACCCCGGCGCTGCAACTGGAGATCGAAACTCTGCGCGCAACCGGTTTCTCTGCCGCGCGGGGTTGGACCATCCCGCGCGTTACGGAATATTTTGGCCGCTTTCTGCGCCATGGCAATGCGTGGCCCGAAAGGCAGATTCGCCTGTACGACCGGCGGGCGGCCCGCTGGGTGGGCTATGAGGTGCACGAGAAGATTGCCGTCGACGGTCCGGTCGCAGCTTTGCGGCACCCTTTGGAGCATTACGCCTACCGCAGTCTCGATGATCAGCTCGCCAAGCTCGATCGTTACGCGCGCCTGATGGCGAACCAGATGCACGCCTCCGGTCGCCGCGCCGGCTTGGCTCAGGTGTTCCTTAATCCTGCGTGGCGCCTGGGGCGCGGATTGTTTATCAAGCTCGGCATTCTCGATGGCTGGCGTGGCTGGCTGTTTCACATCGCAGAGGCCGGTTACGTGCGCCGTAAATACCTGCGGCTTTGGGCGCTGGGCCGAAAAGTGCCGGTGCAGAGGGAGTAGCTCCATGGCAAAGAAAACCAAGACCACCAAGCGCGCGGGGCAAGCTCCGCGAAAGCGAGTGAATACGCGCCGGCGTCTCAAGGCGGCCGCGCAAGAGCGGGGACTGGCGGGAACGGAGATAGCAATACCGCGCGAGCACGCCGATTTGGGTGACCTGGTGCTGCGCATTGAGCGGGCCGGCGGCGCCACGATCGGCGCCTATCGGGATCCCATGGGTGGCCGGGCGCTGCTGGTGGCGACCTTGCCGCTCAAGGCCGTGCAACCGACTCCATTCCAGCGCGATCTGTCGCCGACACACACCAAGCGGCTGGCCGAAAAGATCGATCAGGCGGGCGCTTTTCTCGATCCGCTGATCATCGTGCGGGGACAGGACGATCTGTTCTGGACTCCGAACGGCCGTCACCGGCTCGCGGCGGCGAAGGTGCTCGGGTTGAAGCAGATTACCGCGCTGATCTGCCCCGATGAGACGCTGGCCTACCGTATCCTTGCGCTCAACACCGAGAAAGCTCACAACCTCAAGGATCGGAGCCTCGAGGTGATCCGCATGGCGCGCAACCTCGCCAAGCGCGAGAGCGGCGCCCGCGAGACGCACTACCAGGACCAGTTTGAAGCCGCCGAATTGCTGACGCTCGGCATACTCTATGAACGAAACCCGCGCTTTGCTGGCGGCGCGTACAGCTCTTTCCTTCGCAAGGTCGATCGTTTTAGCGATCGCTCGATTAGCGCTTCTTTACGGGAGCGGGAAGGGTACGCCGCGCGTTTGCTGGATATCGATACCGAGGTCAAGCGCGTCATCGCCGCACTGACCGCGCGCGGCTTCAAGTCGCCGTATCTTCGCAACTACGTGGTCGCACGGATCAATCCGGTCCGCTTTATCAAGCAGAAGCGCGGCACCAGCAAGCCTGCCATGCCCATCGGTCAGGCGTTGACGCGGATGACGGCCGCGGCGAAGGGCTTTAAGCTCGAGTCGGTCTCGAACTCGGATCTGGCCTGGGTCGCTGTGGGTGCCGGAGCTTCGGACTAGAGCATCGGCCGACGCCTGGCGCCCGGTGGGGATGGGTGAGGTATGCGCCGGTCGCCGGTGTTGGATACTCATCAGTCCCGATAGATCAGCATCTCCTCGCTCGCTCTCTTGCCAGGCGCGCTCGGCGGCAAGGGTGATCGCGTCAAGATCGCCGGCGGTCGAGTGCGCGTCCTCTATCCACTGCCGCAGGCGTGGGCCACCGTTGATCAGATCGAAGGCGAGCCTGTCGTGTTCGTACTCGTAGGCAAACTCACGCCAGAGCGAAAGCTCCGGGTGCAGCGTGTGACATGCCTTGAGCAAGGCCGCGACCAACCGCCAGGGGCGAAACGCCTGATGCCCGTAACCGGGGAAATCGACGTGCAGCTGGATGCCGTTGCACAGTTTGCCGACGTGCTTGTGAAAGGTCGGCTCGAACCAGCATTCCCGCAGGGTGCATCCCCGAAGCCACTGCGGGGCGAAATCCGCGACCCATTGCAATAAGGCGCGTGCGTTGAACTGTGGCGCGCCGAGCAGTTCAAGCGGCCGCGTTGTTCCCCGCCCCTCGGAAAGGGTGGTGCCTTCGATCATGACCGTGCCGGAGTAGCAACGCACCATCGATAGATTGGGCGCATTCGGGCTCGGGTTGACCCAGGATCGCTCCTGCGTGGGCCAACCGCAGCCCGGCATCGCATTGGGCTGCCAGCCTTGCATTTCGATCACGTGAAGTTCGGTTCCAAGCTTGAGCGCAGATACGAACCAGCGCGCCATCTCTCCCATGGTCAACCCGTGACGCATGGGCATCGGGCCGGCACCGACAAAGCTCTCCCAGCCCGATTCGAGCAACAACCCCTCGATCGGGCGCCCGGCCGGATTGGGGCGATCCAGTATCCAGACCGGTTTGCCGTGCGCGGCACAGTCCTCAAGCAGGTAGCGCAACGTCGTAATGAAGGTGTACACGCGACAGCCAATGTCTTGCAGGTCGATCAGCAATACATCGAAGCTCTCCATCATCGCGGCGGTGGGCCGACGAACCCGGCCGTACAGACTGAACACGGGCACGCCCAGCTGCGGGTCCTTGAAGTCCTCCGACTCGATCATGTTGTCTTGCTTGTCTCCGCGCAGCCCGTGCTGCGGCCCGAAAGCGGCCGTCAATTGCAGGTCCCCAAGCGCGGCGAGCGCGTCCAGAGAGTGGGTCAGATTTGCGGTTACCGAGGCCGGGTGGGCCAGCGAGGGCCAGTCGCCGCCCCGCCAGCGGTCGGCGCAGGGCCGGTTCCTCGATCAATCGATCCAGGCCGAATTTCATGGCCGCGCCTTAGCCGGGCCGGGCTCGGCGCGCGAATCGTTCACAACGATGCAAAAGCCCGCGGCGTCATGGAAATCGGGCTTTGCGCCCGGATGATGTACCGCCCAATAGCTGAGCGAACCGTCCGTGCTTTCGATCACCGCGGCGCAGTTCAGATGCAGGCTCTCTGAGTCGGTCGCGGACGCCACCGCCCAAGGCCGAACGCGGCTCCATCCGGGCGCGCAGCTGTATCTGCGCCAGGCCGGTCGTCCGAACAGTCACTTCGATGGGGGACTGCCTGGCCTGGCGAGGGCTGCCTCGATAACTGTCGAACTCGTAAGCCGCCCAATCGCCGGCGGGCGAAAAGTTGAATTCACAATAGCCGGGCAGGTTGCCGCGGCGCGCGAACACCTCAAAGCAGGTGTGCCGCCACAGCTCATCGCGGCGCCTTGGCTGGCATACGGAAGGGACCATGCGAAGCGCGCGCAGATCGGCGGCCAACTGAAATTCGACCGTGAGGCTTCCGGACGGATGCAGCGCGCCGGAGACCGATAACGAGCTCACCGGCCCAGCCCCGCCACTCGGGTGGGCCACCAGGGGTACATGGCGAAACACCCCGATGGCGATGTCGTCGTTTTTTTCCGGAGCAGCAGTAGTCACCGGAGTAACGCTACGCAATTGGGCGGTACAGTGCAATTGAGCACTCGGCAGATCCGCTCAATGTGAGCCGAGCACATCCACCTGCGCCCGGGACACCGCCGGCCGCAGGTCCGCCTGATAGCTCCAGGGCAGGGTGTCGAGCCTGCCGAGCAGCGCGCGCAGGAAGCGGTCTTGGCGGGCGCGCGCCTCAATTACGCGAACGCCGTGGTTTAAGATCGCAAAATACACCGTGCCACGGTCGCTGGTCGGAATCGCACCGATCAGTGCGCTGGCGCCGTAATCACCGAAGGTGCCGGTCTTGCCTACGATCCGGCCGCGTTCTTGAGGAGCGCTAAAGCGATCGTGAAGCGTCCCGGCGTCGATACCCGCCACGGGCAGCGCGTCGACCAGGGCATGACCGCTCAGCGCCAGTTCCCGCTCGAGCGCGCGCAGCAGGTTGACGGCGGCACGCGGGCTGAGCCGGTTGCGGGCGTCAGTTCCAGCCCCGTCCCCGAGCGTGATTTCAGAGCGCATAGTTTCAGGCACGCTTTCGCGGGCCAGGGCCTCCACTGCGGTGGCACCGCCGGCGGCGTCGGCCAGCGGCTTGAAGACGTTGTTGGAGTAATCGTTCAGGGACTTGATGAGCGACAAAAGGGGCTGCGATCGGTGCACCAGAAATGGTTGCACGGGGGTTCCGGCCTCGGGCGCCAAAGCCGTAGGAGCGGGAACGTCAAACTGCAGCACGGGCATTGTTTGGATTTCCGGCGCGATCGACTGCAAGCTGACCCACGCGCTGACTGATACCTTGCCCGAGAGCGCTTGTTGCAGCAGTTCGCCGGCATCGTCCGTCTGCCAGTCAAAAATGAATGCGCCGCGCGCCCGCACCTTTCCACCGATCCGGCGCACGCCCGCATCGTTGAGCCGCCGGGCCACCAGCAGTGCATTCTCGTCGACGAAGTAAGGATCGCCGCCTCCATCAACCAGCAGATCACCCTCTAAGGTGCCGTCGCGCAACGGGCCACTCGGCGAGAACATCGTGACGAACCGGTAGTCGGGACCGAGCTTGCGAAGCAGCGCCAAGCTGGTAGGAACTTTTGAAACGGAAGCGGGATGCACCGGCAGGTCTGCGGCCTGGGCCAGCAAGGTCGTGCCGTCGGCGGCCTCAACGTACACGCCCTGGTCCGGGCCCAGGATCGATCGGGCCAGGAAGGCCAGAGAAGATTCATCGCCGCGGGCGCGAGCCGGATTCAGGACGGTACACAGCAGCACCGCAAACAGCGCCGCTTCGCGAATGGACTGTCGACCCATCCCAGCAGTATCGCATGCGCTCGCCGAGGCCCGCGTGTCGTGGTGCGCACTGCCCCAAGATAAAAAAAAGAGATCGGACTTGGTGCCGAGCCAACCTAGGTGGACGATACCGCCTGCGCGCGAAGCTCGGCCACCTCGGCACGCAACTGGCGCACTTCCTCTTCCAGGCGCTCCAGTCGCGCATCCGCGCTGGTTTGCGGACCGGGCGTATTTACTGTCGGCGGCTCGGCCGCCGAAGTGAGCTCCTCGGACAGCGGACCCGTGAGCAGCTGCGCGTAGCGCGCCTCACGCCGGCCGGCCTGGCGGGGCAGTCGTTGCACCACTGGGCCCTCGGCGCGGGCGGCGAGGGCTTCGAGCGCCTGCTCGACTTCCGCGCCGTCGGCGACAGTGGCCATACGCGCCGCGCGGGTGCGCAATTCACCGGGCGTCTGTGGACCGCGCAGGAGCAATTCGCAGACTATCGCCAGTTCCAGCGGCGTGAATTTGAGCGCTGAGAATTCCGTGTTGCAGAAGCAGTGCTGGTATTTTGGAACGCGGCTGCCAAAGCCGCTGCGTTCCATAACGACGTGCTTGCGCACGAGCGTGTCGATGAGCTGCTGCACCTCCGGTTCGCTCAGCGCCAGGACCGGATCTCGATTGCTCTTCTGGTTGCAGGCGTTGGTGAGCGCATTGAGCGAAAGGGGATACTGATCGGGGGTGGTAATCTGCTTCTCGATCAGACAACCGATGACCCGCGCTTCGGCGGCGGTGAGCACGGCCTTCCAACTCACTACCAGTTCCCTACGTTGGGCATCGACACCCAAGGCTCCCGCGGCGCCAGAGCCTCCCCGCGCTGGAGGAGTTCGATCGAGATCTGATCGGGCGAGCGCACAAAGGCCATGTGTCCATCGCGCGGAGGGCGGTTGATAACCACGCCGTGGTCCTTGAGGCGCTGGCACGTCGCGTAGATGTCATCGACCTCGTAGGCGAGATGCCCAAAATTGCGCCCGCCCGTGTACTGCTCGGGATCCCAGTTGTAGGTCAGTTCAACTTGCGCCGACTCATCGCCGGGGGCGCACAGGAACACCAGCGTGAAGCGACCTTTCTCATAGTCGGTGTGGCGCAGTTCCTTCAGTCCCAAGGCTTCGCAGTAAAAATGGCGCGCCGCCTTGAGGTCGGCGACGCGCACCATGGTATGAAGGTACTTCACTGCCTTATCGGGGGTTCGGCGGAGTGTTCGGTGCCGCCGCAGCGTCGGGTGCAGGTGCCGTCGGGGCCGCCGGTGTGTCCGGAGTGGCCGAGGCGGGGGCGGGCGGGGCCTTGTCGATGGCCATCAATTCGACGTCGAACACCAGCGTTGAACCGCCTGGAATCTGGGGCGGCGAGCCCCGATCTCCGTAGGCAAGCTCCGGGGGGCAGACCAGCTTGACCTTCGCGCCCACGCTCATGTGCTGTAGCGCTTCGGTCCAGCACGGTACGACACCGGAGACCTTGAAGGTCAGGGGTTCGCCGTGCTGCTTGGAACTGTCGAAGACCGTTCCATCGATGAGCCTGCCTTCATACTGCACTTTGACCGTATCTTCCGTGGAGGGGCTCGGACCGGATCCGGCTTGCATCGTGTTCATGATCAGGCCACTGGGGGTGGTGGTTGCCCCTTTGGCGGCGGCCGCCTTGTCCCGATAGGTCTTCCCTGCAGCCTTGGCCTCGGCCACGTTCTTGGTGATTCGTGCGCTCAGCAAAGTCTGGATCTTGGCCCGGTAGCTGTCGGCGTCAATGCCGGTCTTCTTGCCATGCAAGCCGGCCTCGAAACCTTGCTGCACGAGCTGCATTTCGTGCTCGGTGAGGGCGAAGGGTTTGACGCTCCCGCTGAGGATCTGGCCCACCGCAAAAATGACCTTGTCGTCTTCGGTCATCGGCGCCTTGCTGGCGGTGGGCGCAGCGGCAAAGGCCCCGGCCGGCAGGGCGCAGAGCAGCAACACAAAAATCCGGGTCATGAACACTCTCCTTGTGGGATCAGGCGGGTATTCTAACGTGCATGAGCGCCGCAATTCAGGACAACGCTGCGCGACCGGTTTCGGGCACGCCCGCCAGCCGGCCGCTGCGCCTGGCTTCGGCCCAGATGCTTGCCGGATGCTTTGAGGCCGCCCTCTCGTGTGCCGACGGCCTGACCGGCGCCCACTGCATTCACGAGTTATGGATGCGAGGCGAGCTGGCGGTCAACATCGATGGCGCATTGGAGCGGCTGTGGGGCTCGGCCGCCCCCTCGATCCCAGAATGGCTCCCTATGCGACATATCGAATGGCTCCCTTTGGCCTACGAGGTGAGCGCGAGATTTCAGCGCCAGCGAAAGGGGCGTTCAAATATCTATTTGGTCCTGCTCGATTACCGGGACAGCAGAGAGGAACCCTACGGCGTGTATGTGGGCGCAACCCGCTATCGGCCCGCGGAACGCTTCGACCAGCACAAGGCTGGGATCCGCGCCGCCGGCAGCGTGCTGCGCCGCGGGCTCGAGTTGCTTGCCGGCCCTACCATGCATCTGCAGGGCCTGGCGCGGGCCGAGGCGCTCGACATCGAAGAACGGCTGGCTCTGGCGCTGGGCGCCGAGGGGCTGTTTGTGCAGGGCGGCCACTAGTGCCCGCTGCCCTGGGGCCGGGCGTGCCTCATAATGCCGTCACGTTTTGGCCACAGGAGGTGCGCGCTTGATTCCCCAACGTGCGAAAAGTAGCGGCCAGGCGCCGGCCAGCGTTTACGCGGATCTTCACCGTTCGATTTCCGGTGTGTTGTCCGGCGAAAGCGACCTGATCGCGAACACCGCCAATTTCGCGGCGCTCGTTTACCATGGCGTGCCGGACCTGAACTGGGCGGGGTTCTACTTCCTGCGCGGCGAAGAACTGGTGCTCGGGCCTTTTCAGGGACGACCGGCGTGCGTGCGGATTGCCATGGGACGCGGGGTCTGTGGAACGGCAGCGCTCCGTCGCACCAGCATTCTGGTCCCTGACGTGCATGAGTTTCCCGATCACATCGCCTGCGATGCGGCCTCGCGCTCGGAACTTGTGGTGCCACTGATCGATGGCGATCGGCTGATAGGCGTGTTCGATCTGGACAGTCCGCGACCCGAACGCTTTCAGGCCGAAGACCAGACGGGCATCGAAGCGGCTGTGCGCCTGCTGATGCAGGCCTACCACGATTCCAATTAGAGATGGCCGGGGCTCCGGCATCCATGGCCGAGAGTGCGGTGCAGGGGGAGATTTGTGACCGACGTTGACCGTTACCGCCGCTAGTTCACCGTCCATGGATGAGTCTCAAAAGCGCCTCAGGGTCGCGATGGCCCTGGGAGCGATTTACCTGATCTGGGGCACCACCTATCTGGCGGTCGTCATCATGCTGCGCACCATCCCGCCCTTTGCGGGATCGGCGATGCGCTACACGTTCGGAGGAGTCCTGCTATCGGCCTTCCTTTTGCTGTTCAGGCCCGGCGCTTTTCGCGATCTGCCGCTGCAACGCCTGATGCTTGCGGGGGCGCTGCTGGTCGCGGGCGGGAATGGCTTTTCAGTCTGGGCTCAGCAGGGCGTGCCCTCCGGCATCGCCGCATTGCTGATCTCCTCGGTGCCGGTCATTGTTCTGGTGCTCAATTGGCTGTTTTTCGCACGTCGCGCACCGGACGCGCGTTCCCTGGCCGGGATGTTGGTGGGCCTGTCCGGCGTGGCCGTCGTCGTGTTCCACCTGCACAACAACTCAGGTGCGGTACGTGCGGCCTATGTCGTGGCGCTGCTGGCTGCGATGCTCTGCTGGAGCAGCGGCACACTGGTGTCGCGCGGCACGGTGACCGCGGCCCAGGTCAGCGCCGGCACCTGTGTCCAGATGTTGGTCGGTGCGGCGCTCTTGTCGCTGATGGCGCTGGTGCACGGCGACTGGCATGCGCTCCAGTTCTCGAAGGTCTCGGTGGCCTCGTGGCTGGCACTGGGTTATCTGACGATCTTCGGGAGCATCGTCGCGCTGAGTTGCTTTCTGTGGCTCCTGACCCAGGTGCCGGCGCATAAGGCGACCACTTATGCGCTCGTCAATCCGCTGGTGGCGCTGGTGCTTGGGGCCGTATTGCTGGGCGAGAAAATCACCCCGACGGTCGTGCTGGCCGTGCTGCTGATTCTGGCGGGCCTGGGGCTGGTCCTGTTTAGGGGCGAGTCCCGGGCATAATGATTCCTTCGGAGGGGCATAATTCGGACAGCGGCGGCTTAGGTTTGCGCCTTTGTCAATTTACGTGAGCATCATCATGGCGGCCGGCTTGCGCAGCGCCGCATGCTATGGCCCATGGAGCCGAAAGACAGTTTTATGCGTTTCGTGGTGCTTGGCTCGATCGTCGTTGTCGGCGCGTTCGCGCTGTTCATCACGCTCGGATCGTGAGGGAGCTGAGCGATCCTTTGCCCTGAACTTTCATGCCTCGGCGGGGCTCTAATATTGCGATAATGACCGAAGCGGTGGCTGCTGCGCAGCCGGGCAGGACAATGAGACTGGCAATGAGGCGCCCCGTTACTTTTCGGACCCTGGCTGCGGGCGCGTTGTTCGCGCTCGGGGGCTGCGCCATGCAGGCCCACACCGATCATGACGCCAGGATCTCGGTGGCCACTTGCCACAGCTACGCTTTCTCTGACCAGCAACTTGGCGCCGTACCGGTGGGCGCTGCTTTTGACAACCCGCTCAATGCCAAGCGCCTGAGGGATGCGATAGCAAGCAGCCTGGCGGCGCGCAATCTGCCCGCCGCCGCCGAGGGCACGAGCGCAGATTGTGTGATCAGCTACGCGATCGGCTCGCGCTTGGCTCCAGATCCGCTCTCCTCTCAATACGGATGGGGGTACGGGGTGCCGCCGCCCGTGGGCTGGGGACACTATGGCTGGGGCGGGGCGTATTGGGGATCGCCCTCAACCTACCGGCAAGACCGGGTGAGCGTTGATCTGTACGACGCACGTTCGCACCAGGCGCTTTGGCACGCCTTCGTGGACACCGACGTCACCGAACTCACCGGCGTCGAGGCGGACACGCGCATCAAGGCGGCGGTTGCGGCGATCTTCGAAAAATTCCCGTCCCTTGCTGGCGGCTCGGCCATAAGCTAATTCCCCAAGCTCGCAAGGCGCGGGTCCTGGCGCCCCTCTCGGCCATTAATAGGCCGTCACCATTAACGGCATTTCACGATCGGCCCCCGTGATTTCGGCATTATTTGCCCACCCCAGACCCATGGGGTTGCTATTCAACCAGGAGTAATTATGAAGTCTCAGATTATCGTTGCCGCGGCTGTTGCCGCATTGTCCGCCGCCCCGATGTTCGTTTCGGCGGCCACCACGGCAGCCCCGGCCGCAGCCCCCGCTGCTGCAGCTGCCCCCGCCAAGCCCGCGACCTCCGCGGCCCCCATGGCGGATGAGTCGGCCACCAAGCCGGCGAGCAAGAAGCACCACAGCAAGAAGCCGAAGACGGACGCTGCTGCGGCTGCCCCGACCTCGAAGTAAGTCGGAAATGCTAGCGAGGAATCCTCCTCGCCAGTTGAAAACAGGGCGCCTCGAGGCGCCCTGTTTTTTTGTCCACCGATCGGGGGGACGCCTTTCCCGCAGCGCGACATCGCAGTTTCGGCGTGGCCTTCGAAGCTGCGCAATTTCGGTTGAAAAACCAGGCCCGCTTAACAGCAGCTGAACCCGCGAGCTCTTAGAAATATATTGCCAAAATCCCATCGGAAGCCCATTTTTAAGGCACCATCAGAGTGCCGGGCGGTCGAAATATTTACCTTCGCCACTGAGCCGGCAAGGGAGAGGAGTCATGAGGCACCACAACTTATTTGCTCCGCGAGGCGGGAATCTCGCACAGTGGGTGATCGCGTTGGTTCTCCTGACCGCCAGCGCCTTTTGCAATGCCGCGAGTGATCCTCCCGGGCGCGTGGCCCGAATCAATTACATCGAGGGAAACGGCTCAATGCAGGAAGCCGGGGTCGACGGCTGGACCGAGGATCTGCTCAATAGACCTCTGACCGGTGGGGACCGGGTGTGGATCGATGAAAATTCGCGAGCGGAGATGCACGTCGGCTCAACAGCGCTGCGTCTGGGCTCGCGCACCGCGGTGCAGGTGCTCGCGGTGGACGATCAGAACGTGCGACTGTCGGTGACGGCAGGCTCGCTGAGCGTGCGCATCCGGGACCTCGATTCGGGTGAGCACTTCGATGTCGAAACTCCGGCCGGTCCCATCTCTTTCCAGCAAGCCGGCTCATACCGTGTGGATGTCGACGACAGCAATCACCGCGGCTACCTCGCCGTATGGAGCGGAAGCGCGCAAGTCGGCGGGCAATCGGGTGAGATTCTCGTGCGCCAGGAGCAATCGGCCGAGCTGTCGCCGGAGGCCGATCCGACCATCGATACCACGTCCGCGGGCAACATCGACAGCCTCGATTTGTGGGCAGAGGACCGCGACCAGCGCGAAGAGCAGTCGAGCGCCGCGCAGTATGTATCGCGAGACGTCGTGGGCTATGAGGACCTCGACGGGTATGGTCAGTGGGTCTCCGAACCGAGCTACGGCATGATCTGGGTACCGGTGGTCGCGGCGGGTTGGGCGCCCTATCACTACGGGTATTGGAGCTGGGTTGCGCCCTGGGGCTGGACGTGGATGGCGAACGAGCCCTGGGGTTTCGCGCCCTGCCATTACGGACGCTGGGTGCATGCACGGCATGGTTGGGGCTGGGTCCCGGGCCCACGCACGGGACCGCGGCCGGTATACGCTCCCGCCCTGGTGGCCTGGCGCGGCGAGCGTTATCCGAGGACGAACCCGGACATCCTGCACCGCCCCAAAGTCGGCTGGGTGCCGCTGGGATACAACGAAGCGTATGACCCGCCGTATCAGGTGAGCCCCAACTACGTGCGGGCCGCCAATCTTTCCAATACGCACTTGGGCAAGGTCGATGTCGAGCGGTACGTGGCCGAGCGGCAGCACGGCGGGGCACGAGGCCCCGAACGGCGTTACGCGAACGAAAACGTGGCCGGAGGGTATTCCGAGGCCCCTCGCGAGGCCTTCGCTTCGACCAGATCCACCGGCCGCCCCCCAGTGCTTGCGGACCCGAACAACTCCGGGCGGGCGAAATTCGTCCCGCACGAGGTGTGGAGTGCGGCACCCGTAGACCGACCGTTGGCGCACCCGATAGGGTACGCGGCGGTCGCGCCCGGCGATCGCCCGCCGGTGCCCGACGCGAAGCGGACGCGGGTCGAGTCCTTGCAGGCCCCGGACCGTCCGCCGCAGCAAGCCCAGAGGCGTATGGACCGCGCGCCGCAAATACCTTACGTGCCAGCCTCGCATGTCGATCGCCCGGCCCAGCCGGTCGGCAGAGAATCCGAACCTCATTCGTATACATCGGCACCGGTGCGCGGGAGCGCTCCGCTATCCGCGCCCCTCGCTCCGGTCCGCGAGGTCCACCCGCCGGTGCAGCCAGCCGCTCAGGCTTCCGCATCCGGACAGCCCCCTTCCGCGCCAGTGCGGAGCGCGCCTCCGCCGCCGCCCGCTGCCAGGGCTGTGGGCGGCGATAGTCATCCGCAGCTCGGCGGGCAGGCGCGCCAGCCTTAGGATTTTTTTAAGGCGCCAGTTGCGGGGAATGCCGACTCGCACCGATGATTGGGCATGGATCCTCTGGTCAGTACCGACTGGCTCGCCGCGCAACTGGGGCAAGAGGGCCTCATCGTGCTGGATGCCACGCTATTCCCGCCGGGCGACAAGCGTGATGCGGGGGCGCAGTTTGCCCTCGCGCACATTCCCGGCGCGCGTCGCTTCGACATTGACTTGATCGCCGATCGCCACACTGCGCTGCCGCACATGGTGCCGAGTGCGGGCTTTTTTGCGCAGCAGATGGAGTTGCTCGGCGTGTCGAATTCCAGCCGGGTCGTTTGTTACGATCAGCTCGGCATGTTCTCTGCCCCACGCGCCTGGTGGATGCTGCGATTGTTCGGACACGATCAGGTGGCGGTGCTGGACGGCGGGTTCCCGAAATGGCGTTTGGAACAACGAGCCGTCGAAGGCGGCGCGCCCGTGGCCGCGGAGCCGGGTAAATTTCAGAGCGCCTTCCGCGCGGAACTGCTCCGGGGGCTCGGTGACATCCGCGACAACATCTCCAAGCGCCGCGAACTGGTGCTCGATGCGCGCTCCGCGGACCGCTTCTACGCGCGCGTCGGTGAACCGCGGCCAGGATTGCGCGGCGGGCACATGCCCGGGGCGCACAACCTGCCATTTGGCGAACTGCTGACGGCGCAGCAGACGATGTTGACACCCGCGGCGCTTCGTAAAAGATTCGGCGAGGCGGGCGTGCGTGAGGGCGATTCCGTCATTACCAGCTGTGGCTCGGGCCTCACGGCGGCGGTGCTGAATCTGGGACTTGCCGTGGCCGGTTTTCCATCGGGGGCTGTGTACGACGGCTCCTGGGCGGAATGGGGCGCACGGACCGATGTGCCCGTGGACTGCTCAGATGCTTGAACTTTACGACTACCTGGATTCGGGCAACGGGTACAAGATCCGCCTGCTGCTGGCGCAGCTTGCTTTGCCGTACCGGCACGTGGAACTGGACATCATGCGCGGGCAGACCCGCACGCCGCAGTTCCTGGCCATCAATCCGAACGGGCGAATTCCGGTGCTCGGCCTGGGGGCAGGCCAGTACATAACCGAGTCGGACGCCATTCTCTGGTATCTCGCCGAGGGCACGAGCTATCTGCCCGAGGACCGCTACGCGCGCGCGCAGGTCCTGCAATGGATGTTCTTCGAGCAATACAGCCACGAGCCGTACGTCGCCACGCCACGCTACATCGTGCGGCACCTGCCGGCCGACGATCCGCGGCGCTCCGAGCTTCCCAAGCGCCTGGAGAGCGGGCGGGCCGCGCTTACCGTGATGGAAACGCACCTGCGCGGGCGCGAGTACTTCGTCGCTCGAGACCTACAGCATCGCCGACATCGCCCTCTACGCCTACACGCACGTCGCCGAGGATGGCGGACTTGAGCTGGCGCCGTTCGCTCGCGTGCGCGCGTGGCTCGAGCGCATCGCCGAGCAACCGCGGCACGTGACTTTGTTCGAGCGCCCCGCACCGCTATGACCAAAATGTTAGACTCCAGCGCATAGGCGGGTGATTAATTGAGATTATTTCGAGCCCAAAGACGCCCGGGATGGACGATCGCACTGGCGCTGATCTTCCTCGCCGCACAGCTTGGCGCGCAATCCCACTCGTACACGCACCTGGTCAGCGGGCCCGGCAGCGTTCATCACATCCATCCGGTTCCTTGTGTACAGTGCAGCACGTTCGCGCCCCTGCTTGCGGCCGTGAGCAGCGCCTCCAACGTAGGCGTGGCTGCACTTATCGATCAGAGTGATGTCTGCTCCTACCCGGCGGTGTCGGTGCGTCGCGCCGCGGCCTGCCGCGCCTACCGTTCCCGCGCACCTCCGCATCAGTCCTAAAAGCGACTCTTTAATAAAGACTGGACGCGATCGCGTCCATTGTCCTTGCGCTCACGGATTGAGGTGCAGACATGATTCAATTTCATCGCAGGAACGCCTTAGGCATTTTAGGGATGTTCGTTGTCCTGATGGGCGCAACCCAGGCACGAGCTTCGGAAGTGGACGAGTTGCGCGCACAACTGGAGGCGATGAAATCGGAGTACCAATCGCGCATTCAGGCACTCGAAAGCCGGCTCGCGCAACTCGAGGCGCAAGGTCCCCCGGCCGCGCCGGTTGTGGCAGAAGCTCCGGCGCCCCCTGCGCCGTCGAGCGGTGGAAGCAATGCGGCCAACGCGTTCAACCCCGCGGTCTCGGTGATCCTCGGCGGCCGCTACACGCAGACTTCTGCAGGATCCGGCCAGCTATGCGATCGCAGGCTTCATTCCCGCCGGGGACGCGGTGGGACCCGGACCGCGCAGCTTCAACCTGGACGAGTCGGAGCTGACGCTGGCCGCCAATGTCGACCCGTATTTCTTCGGCAAGGTGACCGCTGCGATCAGCGGCGATAACACCATCGCGTCGAGGAGGCCTTCTTCAAGACCACTGGCGCTGCCAGCACGGCTTTACCGTCAAGGGCGGCCGCTTCTTCTCCGGCATCGGCTACCTGAACGAGATCCACTGCCACGCCTGGGATTTCGTCGACCAGCCGCTGGTCTACCAGGCGTTCTTCGACGGCCAGCTCGCGCAGGACGGCGTGCAGCTCAAGTGGGTCGCGCCCACCGACATGTTCGTCGAGTTCGGCGCCGAGACCGGCAACGGGCGCACCTTCCCGGGCACGCAGCGCACGGCAACGGACTCAACGGCGACGCCCTGTTCGCGCACGTCGGCGACGACGTCGGCGACTCGACCAGCTGGCGCGCCGGGACTGTCGTGGCTCGTCCAGCAGCCGAGGACCGCGCCTTCGAGGACGTCGACGCAGATCGGCGCGCCGGTGACCGATGCCTTCACGGGGACCTCGCAAGACCTGGATCGCCGATGCGACGCTCAAGTGGGCGCCGCACGGGAACGCCAACGCAGCACTCGCTGAAGCTGCAGGGCGAGTACATGCACCGCACCGAGGACGGCACGCTGGCCTTCGACATCACCGGGCAGAACCTCTCGGGCGGCTACCACAGCCGCCAGTCCGGCTGGTACCTGCAGGGCGTGTACCAGTTCATGCCGCGCTGGCGCGTCGGCTGCGCTACGACTCGCTGGATTCGGGCGACGTGAACATCGGCCTGGTGGATCGGCCTGCTGCCGGCGTCCGCTTTCCCGGCGCTGCTGCCGGCGCACCCCGAACCGCACCACGCTGATGGTCGACTGGAGTCCGAGCGAGTTCTCGCGCCTGCGCGCGCAGTACGCCTGGGACGGGCGCGCGCCGAGCGAACACGACCAGCAGCTGCTGCTGCAGTACATCTACTGCATCGGCGCGCACGGCGCCCACAAGTTCTAGGAGAGCCCGACATGACAAAATACCTGCATAGCCGTCTCGGCGATCCTGCTCGCGGGCTGGCGTGCTGCCCGCGCACGCGGCACTCAAGGTGCTCGCCACGACCCCGGACTGGGCCGCGCTCACGCACGAACTCGGCGGCGACAAGGTCAACGTGTACACCGCCACCAGCGCCTTCCAGGACGTGCATCGCGTGGATGCCAAGCCGAGCCTGGTCGCGCGCGCGCGCATCCGCCGACCTGGTGGTGGCGACCGGCGCGGACCTCGAGATCGGCTGGATGCCGGTGCTGCTGCAGGACTCGGGCAACACCAGATCCAGCCGGGCAGCCCCGGCTACTTCGAGGCCGCGACCGCTGGTGCACCTGCTGGAGGTCCCTTCCGCGGTCGACCGCTCCATGGGCGACATCCACCCGCTGGGCAATCCGCACGTCGCACCTCGATCCGCACAACATCGCCATCATCGCCGCGGCCCTGACCGCGCGCCTGGCGCAGGTGGATCCGGCCAACGCGGCGTTCTACGAGCACGCGCGGCGCGGACTTCCAGACGCGCTGGAAGGCCGCGACGACCGCGAAGTGGGAGGCCGCAGGCGGCGCCGCTCAAGGGCATCGGCGGTCGTCGTGATCCACCGCGACCAGGTGTACCTGTGCAACTGGCTGGGACTGAAGGAGCTCGCGGCCATCGAGCCGAAGCCCGGCGTGCCGCCGAGCGCCGGCTACCTGGCCGAGCTGGTCACCAAGCTCGCCGCCACGCCGCCGAAGATGATCCTGCGCAACGCCTACAACGACTCCGAAGGCGGCCGACTGGCTGGCCGAGCGCATCCACGCCCCGGTGGTGCTGCTGCCGTACTCGGTCGGCGGCACGCCGGAGGCGAAGGATCTGTTCGGCCTGTTCGATGACACGATCAACCGCCTGCTGGCGGCGACCAAGGATGAACACTCTGCAGGCGAACTCTCAGCATCCTGTGGCCGGCGCTCATCGCCGGCATGCTCGTGGTGCTCTCGCACGTGCCGCTCGGGCCAGCAGGTGCTCTCGCGCGGCATCGTGTTCATCGACCTGGCGATCGCGCAGGTCGCCGGGCTCGGCGTGATCGCCGCGCACATGCTTCGGGCTCGGCGCTGCAGCGGCTGGACCACGCAGGTGGCCGCGGCCGCCGCCGCACTCGCCGGCGCGCTGCTGCTCACCTGGACCGAGCGCAAGCGCCCGGAAGTCGCAGGAGGCGCTGATCGGCGTGCTGTTCGTGCTGGCCTCGACCGCGCAGATCCTGCTGCTCGCGAACGACCCGCACGGCGGCGAGGACCTCAAGGACCTGCTGGCCGGGCAGATCCTGTGGGTGACGCCGACGCAGCTGATGCACGCCAGCATCGTCACGGCGATCTGTGTCTGCTCGCCTGGTTCAGCTGGCGCGAGCGCCTGGGCCGCATCGGCTTCTACGTGCTGTTCGCGCTGGTCGTGACCATCTCGGTGCAGCTGGTCGGCGTGTATCTGGTGTTCACGAGCCTGATCGTGCCGGCGGTGGCGACCTATCGCTATCCGCCGCGGCGCCAGCTGCCATCGGCTATGCACTGGCGGTCGTCAGTTACGTGGTGGGACTGGTGCTGTCGGCGCGTGCTCGACCTGCCCTCCAGCCCGGTGATCGTGTGGGCGATGGCCGCCGCCGGTGTCGTGGTGTTGCTCGGCCAACCGGCACAGGCTAGAGACTGAAGGGCCCCTCACAGACCGTTTCCGACAGTGGCCTTCGGGTGCTGGGCGTCTCGCGCTTCTGCAGGGATTCGCTAAGCTCGCTCTTATTGCCCGGATGACCCAGAACGATCATGGCTTCCACGGCAAAGGCCGCCGGGACTCTCAACACCCGGCGTGCGCGCTCATAGTCGAAGCCGACAATGCCGTGTGCGACCAGCTTGACTGACCAGGCCTGGAGAGCCAGATTTTGCCAAGCCGCGCCGCTGTCGTAGGAATGGGTGACGCACGAACGCCCGTCACCCTCGTAGTGGGTGCGCGAGATCACCACCACCAGCGCGCCGGCCCGAGCGGCCCATTCCCGGTTGCTGGGCTTGAGCAAATCCAGAAACGCGGGCCAGAAATCCGTGTCGCGTCGGGCGTAGAGAAACCGCCAGGGTTGGAAATTGCCGCAGGATGGCGCCCAACGGGCGGCTTCGAACAATCTCATCAGCTCTTCTTCGGTGAGCGCTTCGCCGGACATCGCGCGCGGCGACCAGCGATCCAGCAACAGCGGTTCGATCGGGTGGTCCGGCTTGCGGTGTGAACTGCCATGTTCCATGCCGGAACCTTAACTGGTGGTGGATAACTAATGTGGGCCCGGCCCAGCGAAATATCAACTTGGAGTTGCCACGGGGAGGCTCGCTCACGATAATCCCGCGCCCCTTTGCCGAAATCCCTGGAGCAGACATGTCGCTAAGTAAAAAAATCGTGGCGGGAGTCGCGCTGACTTTGTGTGCCGCTGTGGCGCAAGCGGACCCCTGGAAGGGGAAGGGTGAGGCGGGAATCGTCGCGTCGAGCGGCAATACCGATTCGCAAAGCTTCAACCTCAAGCTCGGCCTGACCAAGGTCGAAGACCTTTGGAAGCACGCGCTGGACATGTCCTACGTGCGCACCAGCAGCGACGGCGTGACCGACGCGAATCGCTTCGTGGGCACCTGGCAGTCGAATTACAACATCAACGCGCGAACGTTCGGATTCGGGGCCGCGCGCTACGACCACGATGAATTCGGCGGCTTCCTCTACCAGGCCAGCATCAGCGGCGGACTGGGTTACAAGTTCTACGATACCGATACGGTGAAGTTCTCGGGTCAGGCAGGTCTTGGTTATCGCAGACTCGAGGAGAACGTGACGCATGAGAGTTCGAGCGGCGTGGTGTTTGTCGGTGGCCTCAACTACGAGTACGCGGTTACCTCGACCACCAAGCTCACGGACAAGCTCACCATTGAGTCCGGTTCCGACAACACGCTGTTTACCAACTTCGTGGGCGTGGAAGTGAAGATGAGCGACAAGCTCGGGTTGTCCGCGGGCTACGATGTGACCCACAACACCAACCCGCCGCCAGGCAAGGTGTCGACCGACACGATCACCACCCTCAATCTGGTCTTTTCATTCTGAGCAGTCCGTAGGCACTCGGGCCCGTGAGTGTCCCGCGCGGGCCCGAATTCTTGGTTCAACTGCGCCGCGGCAAGCAGGCAGCGGCTGGAGGCGTCGTGGATGTGGCGCCAGGAGCGGCGCGCAGGCTCGCTCAGCGTACGATCGCGAGCAGCACGATGCCGGCGATGATCCGGTACCAGGCAAACGCCGTAAACCGGTGCGTCTGCACGTAGCGCAGCAGCCAGCGCACAACGATAAAGGCCACCACGGCCGAGACCACAAACGCCACGGCCAGGGCGGTCCAGTTCTCGTGGACCGGTTCCGCCCCGCGCGCCTTCAGGAATTCGAAGGCCGTGGCAGCAAACATGGTCGGAATGCCGACGAGGAAAGCGAACTCGGTAGCGGCCGGCCGTGAAGTCATGCCGGCGAGCATGGCTGCAAAAATCGTGGCCGCCGAACGTGAGGTGCCGGGGAACACGCCCGCCAGGATCTGCGAGAGGCCCACCCAGACAGCCACCGACCAGCTCGCCTTCGCGACGGCCGGGCGATCTTTCAGGTACCACTCGATCGCCAGCATCAGTAGCGCCGCCGATGATCAGCGCGCCAGCCACCGGGGCGATGGTGGTCGGGAGGCCAACGCCTAACTTCTTGGCGATGAGTCCGCCCACGGCGGTGATCACGAAGGCCAGCGCGAGCTTGGCCAAATAATCGCGATTGGCGCGCTCATTCAGCCCAAACGCCAGGGCCTTGAGTCGGGGCCAGAATACGAGGACCGCCGCGAGTATCGCTCCGGCCTGGATGGCCACGTTGAACAGCTCCGAGCGCGCTCCGAGCCAGTGCTCGGCGATCAGCAGATGCCCGGTACTGGAGATCGGCAGGAACTCGGTGACGCCCTCGATGATTCCCAGCCACACCGCCTGGAGCAGATCACTCATTCCCGTCCCCTCGAACAGTTAGCACCCCGGCAAAGATCGCCAGCGATGCTTTCTTCAGTCGTCCATCAGGAAGCTGCGCAACTGCTCGCTTCGGCTCGGGTGTCGGAGCTTGCGCAGCGCCTTGGCTTCGATCTGCCGGATGCGCTCGCGCGTGACGTCGAACTGTTTGCCGACTTCCTCGAGGGTGTGATCGGTATTCATGTCGATGCCAAAGCGCATGCGCAGCACCTTGGCTTCGCGTGGGGTGAGCTGTGCCAGCACCGAGTGAGTGGTTTCCTTGAGCGACTCGTTGGTGGCCTGATCGATCGGGGAAGTGACCGAGGTGTCCTCGATGAAATCGCCCAGATGCGAATCCTCGTCATCGCCGATCGGCGTCTCCATGGAGATCGGTTCCTTGGCGATCTTGAGCACCTTGCGCACCTTGTCCTCGGGCATTTCCATGCGCACCGCGAGTTCGTCCGGAGTGGGCTCGCGACCCATTTCCTGCAGCATCTGCCGGGATATGCGGTTGAGCTTGTTGATGGTCTCGATCATATGCACCGGTATGCGAATGGTGCGTGCCTGGTCGGCGATCGAGCGGGTGATCGCCTGGCGTATCCACCAGGTCGCGTAGGTCGAGAACTTGTAGCCGCGGCGGTATTCGAACTTATCGACCGCCTTCATCAGGCCAATGTTGCCTTCCTGGATCAGGTCGAGGAACTGCAGACCGCGGTTGGTGTACTTCTTGGCGATCGAGATCACCAGGCGAAGGTTGGCTTCGACCATTTCCTTCTTGGCGCGGCGCGCCTTGGCCTCGGCGATCGAGACCTCGCGATTGATGTCCTTCACGCCGCTGATCGACAGGTGATAAGTCACCTCCAGCGCCTGCAACTTCTTCTGGCGACGCTCGATTTCTTCCTTCAGTCGCGCGAGCGGCGCGGAGTATTTCTTCCCGGCCTTGATGTGCTTGGCGATCCAGCGGGCACTGGTCTCGTTGCGCGGAAAGCTGCTGATAAAATCCTTGCGTGGCATGCCGGCATCGCGCACCGCGATGCTCATTATTTCCTTCTCGATCTGGCGTATCTCGCCCACGTGCGAGCGAAGCTGCGCGGTCAGTGCATCGAACATGCGCGGCGATAGCTTGAGCTCCATGAATTCATCGGCCAGTTTCTTGCGCGCCTTCTGCGTGCGCGGATCGTCCGCCCCTTGCTTGGCCAGCCCCGCCAGTACCGTGTTGAGGTGCTTGCGGATCAGTCCCATGCGCCGGGCGACCTCTTCCGGATCCGGGCCGGTGTCGATGACTTCATCTTCCGCGTCGCCGTCCTCGGCTTCTTCTTCGTTGGGTTTCTCGCCCTCGGCCACGATCTCGACCTTGGTGGGATTCTGCGGCTGAGCGATCACGTCGGGGGCGTTCGGATCAATAAAGCCGACCACCAGATCAACCATGCGGGCCTGGCCCGCCTTGAATTGCTCGTAAGTGTGCAGCAGGTGTTCGTGGGTGGCCGGGTAGCTGGCAAGCGCCAGGCGGACCGCATCCAGACCCTCCTCGATGCGCTTGGCGATGCGGATCTCGCCCTCACGGGTCAGAAGCTCGACCGTGCCCATCTCGCGCATGTACATGCGCACCGGATCGGTCGTGCGGCCCAGTTCCGCATCGAGCGCGGCCAGCGCGGCGGCGGCTTCTTCGATGGCTTCTTCGTCCGCCGGTGAGGCCGGGTCCGAGGCGAGCAGTGACTGGGAGTCCGGTACTTTCTCGTACACCGGAATGCCCATGTCATTAATCGTGTTGACGATGTCTTCGATCTGCTCCGGATCGACGATTTCCGGGGGCAGGTGATCATTGACCTGGGCGTAGGTGAGATATCCCTGCTCCTTGCCACGCGCAATCAGCAGCTTGAGCTGGGACTGACGATCCTCCGGAACGATGCCGATCCGGCGCTCGCTGAACGCAACGACTGCGGCGCCTTTTTTACCGCTTGCGCCGGCCTTGCTCACCGGCGGAGTCAGGTGCGACTTGGTGTTCGCTCCCCCCTTGGCCGGGACAATCGCGGTGACCTTGGCCGCCGCGGGATGCTTGAGAACGGGTTTGCCGGCCGCCGGTTTGCCCGATGCCGCTGCCGGGACGGTGCGCGATACGGCGGTGACTTTTACCGCCCCAGCGCTCCGCTTGGCCACAGCCGGCGCCGGACGTGACTTCTTTGGGGGCGCCGCAGGAGCGGCGCTCTTGTGCTTGGTGATCGAGGCGTGCTTTGGCTTGCGGCTCGTGGGCATTGCAGTCCTATAAATAAACGTCAGGACAAGAGTTCCTCAACCGTAGTTCCTTATTTCTGAGGAACGCTCCGGAAGGGGCAAAATGGGGTCGGAAAATCCGGCAATTATACGGAGATTCGGGCGTCAATGGCCAGATATGGGGCCAAGGGCGCCATGCTCAAGGCCCCGCGACAGGGGGCCGCCGCGGCAGACGCAAATTAGGGCGGCGGGTGCGCCGGGCGCGTGTTAAGTGCTTGAAATTCAGCACGTTCTTCCGCGGTTGCCCGACCGGAATCGACCTTTTGCAGCAATTCATCGTAACGGTGCGACTGGCGCTCCGCCTTCACCTGGCCGATCAGGCGATTGAGGATTCCAGACAGCTCGGGTCCCGCCTGCGCTGCATCAAGCAAGAGCCGCTCCGCGTGCAGTTCTCCGAGGCGACGGTGCTCGGGGCGCTCGCGCCACTGTTCGAGAAGCTGGGAGCCGGTGCGGCCGGGCCGCTCGCGCAGCGCCGCAAGCAGGTCGCGCAGCGTGTTGATGCCCCCCAGTTCATTCTCCCCAATATCCTGCAGGCTTGAGAAGATCGGTGCCGAAATTGCGCTCGCCGTGGCCGGAAAATGCAGCAGTGTCTGGATCGCCTGGGTGACCAGGCCCCGCCGGCCGACGCCCGCGCCGCGCGCCGGGGTGCGTCGCGAGGCCGCGCGCTGCGGGCGTGAACCGCCCTCGGCCGAGTCCGCCTCAGTAGGGGCCACGGCCAGATCCGCGCGCAGCAGCTCACGCAGTCGATCGGCGCTGAGCGCCACATCCTGCGCGATACGTGCGAGGAGCAGTTCCAGATAGACACCCTGGGGGATCTTCGCGAGCAACGGACGGGCGAGTGCGACGAACTTTGCCCTCCCGTCGGCATGGCTTAGGTCGGCCTGTTCGCGCAACTGCGTGGCCAAGTATTCAGACAGCGGCACGGCTTTGGCCAGCCGGGCCTCGAAAGCGGCACTGCCCTCACGGCCGATAAGACTGTCGGGATCCTCGCCCTCCGGCAGGAAAAGAAATCGCAGTTCACGCCCCTCGCGCAGCTCAGGCAACACGTTTTGAAGCGCCCGCCAGGCCGCCGCGCGCCCGGCACGATCCCCGTCGAAGGCGAACACCACCTCGCTGACAAGGCGGAACACCCGCTTCAGATGCTCCGGCGTGGTGGCGGTGCCAAGCGTCGCGACTGCGTAGGCGATGCCGGCCTGATGGAGCCGGACCACGTCCATGTAGCCTTCGACGATCACGAGCCGTTTCAGTGCGGTGCGCGCCAGACGTATCTCGTGCAGACCGTAGAGCTCCTGACCCTTGTGAAACAGCGCGGTTTCCGGGGAATTGAGGTATTTGGGCTCGCCGACCGCAAGCAGCCGGCCTCCAAAGCCCAAGACCCGGCCGCGCGGATCCCGGATCGGAAACATGAGGCGGTCGCGGAAGCGGTCATACCAGGGCTCGCTCCCGGCGCGCGGAGTGTCGCGCTCGACGATGAGGCCGCCCGCCAAGAGCGCACGCCGAGCCTCTTCCGTGGCGCCAAAGCGTCGTAGGACTTCGTTCCAGCTGTCGGGGGCGTATCCGATGCGAAAGCGATCGACAATGCCTGCTTCCAGGCCGCGCCCGCGCACGTACTCCAAGGCCCGCTCGTTGTCCTGCAGACACTCCTGGTAGTACCCCGCCACACGACCGAGCAGTTCGCTGAGATCTTCCTGGCCTCGTGGCACCGGCGTGCCTCCGCCTTCGTGCGGAACCTCCAGGCCCAGGCGGGTGGCGATTTCCTCGACCGCTTCCGGAAACGGCAGTTGTTCGTACTGCATGAGGAAACCCAGCGCCGTCCCGTGCGCGCCGCAGCCAAAGCAGTGATAGAACTGTTTGTCCGGACTCACCCAGAAGGATGGGGTCTTCTCATCATGGAACGGGCAACAGGCCTTGAATTCGCGGCCGGCCTTCTTCAACGGCACGCGACTGCCGACGATTTCCACAATATCAGCGCGCGCGACGAGCTCGTCGATGAAGGGTTGGGGAATGCGGCCGGCCATGAACTGAAGTCTACCCGAGCACTCAGGCACCAGGCGCGTTGCGCAGCGCCGTGAGGATGACCCCTTTGGCGTTGGCCGCGGATTGCCGCCCCCGTTCGAGCGCCGCGGCCCACTGCGCCGAATGCAAGTCCGGTAGCGACTTGCCGCTGGCGGGCGCCGGAAAAATGCGCCTCGCGCCCCCACTGTTCATTGCGAATCTCCGTGCCGCCGAATACTCCGGAAGGATACCCCTATGCCAGGCCGCGACGGGCCAGCATTGGCAGAACGCGCCACAGACTCAACGCAGGATTTCAATCTCCAGGAATGCAAATTCATAGCTGTTCGCGTTGATGACGTTGTGTTCAACACCGGCGCGCCGCTCATAGGGCACGTGCGTTCGCAGCTCCGCGATCCGGGAGCCGCCGTCCGGCTCCTCCAGCTGTAGCCTGCCATCCTGCATCGGCACGACGACATAGTCATGGCCATGCCGATGCCACCCCGTCTCGGCACCCGGCGCAAAACGGTACTCGATGACTCGAACGTGCGGCGCCTCGATTTTGAGCGTTGCGACGACTTTGTCCCGATCTGCCACGGCATTCTCCAATTTCACAGCATGGGGGGAAAGATCCCGTAACGACCAGTTTATTCAGCACTTGATGCCAACTCCAAGGATCGGCTCAGCCCGATCGCGCCGCTGCGCGAGGCGGTGGTACGGCGCTGCCCACGGATCGCGCGCGGGCCAGGCGTAAATTTCCGATAAACTGCGGCCCATCGTCGGTGAGGGTGCCGGCCGACGAGTGATCCGTGCCATGGTTGCGTGGAGCGCAAGAGCAATGACCGAGCCCTCCAGGGCAGTGTTTCTGAGCTACGCTTCGCAGGACGCGGCTGCAGCGCGCCGCATTTGCGAGACATTGCGCGCGGCCGGGGTCGAAGTCTGGTTTGACCAGAACGCCTTGCGCGGGGGCGACGCCTGGGATGCGGCCATCCGGCGGCAGATCAAAAACTGCGCGCTGTTTATTCCCGTGATTTCCAGCAACACCCAGGCACGCGAAGAAGGGTACTTTCGCCTGGAGTGGAAGCTCGCGATCGATCGCTCGCACCTGATGACCACCAGCAGGACTTTTCTGTTGCCGGTCGCGATCGACGACATCGACGAAGACGACGAGCACGTCCCGGACAGATTCCGGGAACTGCAGTGGACTCGCCTGCCCAGGGGACAGACACCGCCGGCCTTTACGGAGCAAGTGCGGAGGCTCCTTAGCGTCGAGCACGCAGCGCCGGCGCTACGGGAACTGGCCACACCGGCAACTACCAGCACTTCCGCGCGCGCGGGGCGAGCCGTGCGTGGCGAATCCTCCTTCGAGCAGACCCAAACTGTGCGCCCGCCCCGGAAATTTAAGCTCAACGGGTTGTTGATCGTGGCGGTGACCATTGCAGTGATTGCGATTGGGTATCCTGCGGTCAACCATTGGTCGCAGAGCCAGCAGGGCGCGGGCAGACTGAGTAGTGCGCCGGACAAGGCGCAGCCGGCCGTGTTATCGGCCAATGCGATTCCCGAGAAGTCGATCGCGGTGCTGCCGTTTGTCGATATGAGTGAGAAGCGGGATCAGGAATATTTCTCCGATGGGCTGACCGAGGAGCTGCTCGACCTGCTCGCGCAAGTCCCGGATTTGTACGTTCCTGCGCGTACCTCTTCATTTTACTTTAAAGGCAAGGCCGAGGATGTCGCAACGATTGCGCAGAAGTTACGGGTGGCTCATGTGCTGGAAGGCAGTGTCCGCAAGGCAGGATCGACAATCCGGGTCACAGCGCAGCTGATACGGGCCGACAACGGGTATCACCTCTGGTCGAAAGCGTACGACCGGGACGTCAAGGATATCTTCAAAGTGCAGGACGAGATCGCCGCCGCCGTGGTCGAGGCGTTGAAGGCGAAGTTGCTTCCCGCCCAGGAACTTGCCAGCCGACACCGCACCGCCAACACCGAGGCCTATAGGCAATACCTGCTGGGCAACCAGTTCAGGCTCCGCGACACGATCGGTCCCAATCGCCTCGCGCTGGCGGCCTACCAGAAGGCCATTGCTCTTGATCCGAATTACGCGGCTGCCTACAGCGGGGTGGCGGACACGGAATGGCGCATTGCCGATCAAACCACGGGAGAACCTGCGGCTTACGAGCGAGCGGCCGCGGCGGCGGACAAGGCCATCCAGCTGGCGCCGGACTCGCCCGAGGGATACTGGGCACGAGGAATTTTGAGAAGCAGCTATTATTTTGACTGGAATGGCGCGCAGTCGGATCTGGAAAAGGCGGTGGCGCTGGATCCGAACTTCGTACAAGCCTCGGTCGATGAGGCACTGCTGCTTGCGACTCTAGGCCACATGCAAGAAGGCATCGAAACCTTGCGCAAAGTGCTCGCTCGGGACCCGATGTCCATACTGGCCCGACGGCGCCTCGCCTGGCTGCTGATGCACGATGGGCAGTTCTCGAAGGCTCAGGAGGAAATCAAGCGGGTCCTGGAAATCGATCCCCAGGGAGATTCGCTGTTCTACGCGAGCCTCATCAATGTAATGGCCGGCAAGCCTCAGGAAGCCCTGGCCGTTTTTCCGGACACAAATAAGGATGGACAACAAATCGCAAGAGCGATGGGCGAGTATTCGCTCGGCCATGCGGCCGAGGCGCAGCGCGCACTTGATTTTCTGCTGACTCATCGTGCCAACGTATGGGCCTACCAGATCGCGCAGGTCTATGCCTGGCGAGGCGAGAAAGACAAGGCCTTCGAGTGGCTGGAGCGATCGTACCGCCAGCATGATGCCGGATTGACCTACCTCACCTACGATCGCTGGCTGCTCAGCCTGCGCGGCGACCCGCGCTACAAGGCGCTGCTGCAAAAGCTAAAATTGCCGAATTAGCGCGCCCGCCAGTAGTACGCCGCGCCGAGACACTGCAGTCCGACCACCAGGCCGATGATCTTGGCCGCGAACAGCCCGGAATTTTGCACCTGGATGATCGGGAACACAGACAGCAATACATACAGCAACGTCATCGCGAAACCCGATAGCGCAGCCACGCGCACGCCCAAGGAAGGTTTTTCGCCCCGCGCGATCAGCGGAATCGCGAACATCACCAGATAGGCAAATCCGTAGAGTATGCCTCCCGAATTATCGAGCAGCTGAAACGCTTCCTGGTTTCCGGACCAGAGGTTGGTCAGTAGCGTGATCAGCACACTGACCGCTCCGGCGAAGAGCACCGAGCCGACCGGAGTGCGGTACTTTGGATCGAGGCGGCTAAACCAGGCGGGCAGCAGATGATCCCAGCCTGTGACCATGGGTAGGCGGATCATGGTGCTAAACCCCAATGATGTTTGCGCCAGCAGAGCCGCGATCAACACCAAGGCCGAGAGTGCGACGAGCCGCGGAGCGCCCACGTTCAAGACCTGCGTCATCGGTGAGACGAGGTCTATCGATTCGGGCCGCGAGAACGCCAGAACGCTGGCGGTGCCGGCAATGAACATGACGGAAATCAGGGGCGCAGCAAGCCAGACAGAGCGGCGGATCGACTTGGCCACATCGGCGGACCGGCACTCGCCGGCGAATATGCCCACGGAATCAAAGCCGCCGAAGGCCCCAAAACCCATCTTACCCAGCAGGTTGAGATTGAGCAGGGACAGCGCCGGTACGGTGAGGGAAAGCGGGGCGGTGACCGGTGGGATCCCGGAAGCACCATGAAACCAGCGCGGGATGGCGACCACGATCATCGCCAAGAACAGCATGACGATGGCGAAGCCACCGAAGTTGTTGACCCATTTACCGACACCCAGCCCGCGCCAGGCGAGCAACATCAGGGCGCAGATCGATGTCAGGCTGATCAGGATGATCGCCGGCTTGCTTGTCGACAGCCACGCGCCGGAGGGCCCGAAGGCATAGGCCGCATTGTCGGTGACGATCACCCCGGCCTTGCAGATGATCAGAATGTTGTACACCCAGATGTTCATGGCGACCAGAAATCCGATCAACGGACTGAAGCGCAGTTTTGCCCATTGATACAGTCCACCCTCAAGCGGCATCTCCTTGACCAGGTGCGCGACCACGATTCCGGACGGGATGTAGAACAGCAGCACCGCAGGCAGCCAGAACAACAGATGAGAGGAGCCGAGCTTGGCCGCTGTGCCGACCCAAAACAGACCCACGATGTTCAGGATCTGCATACCGACCAGGTCGATCAGGCGTAGTTCTTTCTTCAGCGCGCCACTTTCGCGCTCGACCTGCTGCTCGGCGATGACCAGGCGCTGGTCGGTGGCCAATTCGTCAGAACTCATAGCGAAATTCAGTACCTATTGCCATGCCATCGACCGCGCGAGTCCACGGAGCGCATGGACCCTCCGGGTGTTTTCGTCAGGCTTCGCACCCAAGCTACCTTAATTGGTGGGCTGGACGCCACCTAAGGGATTCGCCGCGCGCGCGGCCTGAAGCAAGCTCGTGATAGAGTTGCACGCCAAGAATCTTGCGGCCCTCCACCAGACACTGCGGAGCATCACATGAAAAAAAACATTGCCGTGGCTATCGCCGCCCTGACCGTAACACTGGCCGCGCGCGCGGCCACCGACGATTCGCGGTACATCGTGGCAGACAAGCCAGCGGCCGGTGCGAGCCTGCCGTTCAGCGAGGCCGTATGGGGCGGCGATACGCTCTACGTGGCCGGGCATCTGGGCCTGGATCCGGCGACCAGGAAAGCGCCGCAGGATTCGGCGCTTGAAGCGAAGCTTGTGCTCGACTCGGTGAAGGCCACCGTGGAACGTGCCGGTCTTAACATGGATGATGTCGTGTCGGTGACCGTTTACTGCACCGACCTGGGCCTCTACGATGCTTTCAATACGGTATACAAAGGCTATTTTCACGCGAACTATCCGGCGCGCGCGTTTATCGGAGTGGCGCAACTGGTCTTCGGTGCACACTTCGAGGTGCAGGCGGTTGCCGTCCGTCCTCGTCAAGCGGCTGCCAAGTAACCCCTTCTAAGCTGCCGCGGGCAACCAAGTTGGCTTCGGACCACGACCCGGCTCTCGCGCGTCGCGAGTTCCTGAGGTTGGCGGGTGGCACGCTTGGCGCAACCTGCCTGGCCTTCAACTGGAATGAAATCGCCCGGGCTGCCACCGAAGCGGCCAGGGAAAATGCCTCCGGGTCACGCGTCACAAAATTTCTGAACGCCGAAGAGGCGGCCGACCTCGAAGCGATCTGTGCCCAGATTATCCCCACCGATTCCACACCGGGCGCGCGCGAAGCCGGCGTAGTGTTTTTCGTGGACCGGGCGATGGGGAGTTTCTATTCGCACCAAGCCGCCGAGTTTCGCTCGGGACTGGCCGAGTTTCAGGCAGCATGCCGAAAGTGGCGCCCGCAGACGGCATCCTTCTCCACGCTGGCGCCGGCGCAGCAGATAGAGTTCATGCACACGGTCGATCACACGCCATTCTTCGACTCGGTGCGCATGCTGACGGTCATTGGGATGTTTTCAAGCCCTGCCTATGGCGGAAACCTCAATGCTGCAGGATGGAAGCTGCTGGGATTCGAGGATCTGCACGCGTTTCAGCCACCGTTCGGATACTACGATCGCGATTACCCGGGATTTGCAATCGAGCCGCCCAAGTCCACATGAGCCCGCGCCGGTACCCCACTTCAGAGACCGTCGATTTTGCGATCGTCGGGTCAGGTGCCGCCGGGGGCGTTATCGCGCGCGAGCTCTCGCAGGCCGGTTTTTCGGTGGTGCTGTTCGAGCAGGGTCCTCGCCTGACGCCTGCCGACTTCGAGCATGATGAATTCAAGTATTGGTTTCTCGGCGGCATCACCAACGATCCGGTAAAAAGTCCCCAGACATTCCGCAACAACGTGGCCGACAAGGCGGTACAGACGGCACTGAGGCCGGCCCTGTGGTATGCGCGCACCGTGGGCGGAAGCAGCCTGCATTACACCGCCAACTACTGGCGATTTCACGAAATCGATTTCAACGAGCGAAGCATTTTGGGCCCGATTGCCGGAACCGGATTCGCGGACTGGCCGATCAGCTACGCGGAATTGGAGCCTTACTACACCAAGGTGGACTGGGAAATGGGCGTCTCGGGGCTGGCTGGCGCCAGTCCGTTCGATCCGCCGCGGAGCAAGCCCTATCCGATGCCGCCGCTGCCGGTAAAATCCTCCGGGGTCCTGTTCGAACGCGGGGCGCGCAAGCTCGGCCTGCATCCTTTCCCGGCCCCGATGGTCATCAACTCACAGCCCTACCGGGGCCGCCCGGCGTGCGTGCACTGCGGCTTCTGCCATGGATTCGCCTGCGAAGTCATGGCCAAGGCCTCGACCCTCACGACCATGATCCCTGAGGCTGAGGCGACCGGGCGGTGCGAAGTGCGCCCCGAGAGCTACGTGATCCGCATCGACACCAATGAAAAGGACCGCGCGACGGGCGTGGCCTATTTCGATCGCCACAAGCGCGAACTGTTCCAGAAGGCGCGCGCCGTTGTGGTGAGTGCGAATGGGGCGGAGAGCCCGCGGCTCCTGCTGAGTTCGGCGAACGCGCGTCACCCGCAGGGGCTCTCGAACTCGAGCGGCCAGGTGGGCAACTACCTGATGTTCAACGTGAGCACGCGCACCAAAGGCGTCTTCGAGCACGAGCTCAATGAATATAAGAGCGTACAGGTCACGCGCATCCTCCACGATTTCTACGAGTCCGATCCCAAGCGCGGCTTCTACGGTGGCGGCGGCCTGGATGCACGCATCGGTCCCCAGCCGATCATTTGGGCACAGAGGCTCGCCGATTACGGGCCGGCCTGGGGCAGCGCCTACAAGCAACGGCTGGCCGACTTCCCGCGCTCGATGCTCGTGGCCGGACACGGCACCTCACTGCCGGTCGCTACCAACAGCGTGAGCTTGGACCCGGATCTTAAAGATCCATGGGGAAGGCCGGCGATACGCGTGACGTACAAGGATCATCCCGACGATCTTGCCAATGCGCGGTTCCTGCAGGATCGCGCCGCGCAAATACTCGAAGCCGCAGGGGCGCTGAGCGTCGAGAAAGCGCCGATCAACGAGCAGAATTTTTCGATGCACCTGCTGGGCACGTGTCGCATGGGCAATGACCCGGCGAGTTCCGTCGTCGACAAATATCATCGCTCGCACGATATCGCCAATCTGTTCGTGTGCGACGGAAGCAGCCTGGTCACCTCCGGACGCGGGCAACCGACGATGACCATACAGGCGCTCGCGTTCCGCGCCGCGCATCACATCGGGGAATTCGCGCGCCGCGGAGAGATCTGAGTCCCTCGATCGTTGGCGCTGGCGGCTGCTTTCCAGGCAGGCCATCTTCAGCTGTTTTTTTTAAAAGTAGCTCGGCTCCGGAGGAAGCTTCCAAAGCTGGGCGCGGCCGCGCACGAATACTGGCAACAAATCCATGACCGTTCTCGTGCGTTGATGGTACGGTACGGCCGTGGATGCAAAACAACGCGACGCCGGACTGCTGCGCGCCGTTGGGCCCTGGACCCTGGCGGCGAGCACCGTCTGCAACGTGGTGGGGGCGGGGATTTTCGCGGTGCCCGGTGCGCTGGCTGCCAGTGTCGGGCCCTACGCGCCACTGGCGTTGCTGGTGTGCGCGCTCGCGGTGGGCTCGGTCGCCATCTGTTTTGCCGAGGGCGGTAGCCGGATTGCCAGCAGCGGGGGCAGTTACGGTTACGTGGCCGCTGCCTTTGGACCGCTGGCCGGGTTCGTCGCCGGAACGCTGGCCTGGTTTGGGAACATTTTGGCATGCGGCGGGGTGGCCGCGGCTTTGGCGGATGTCGTGGTAAGCCTCGTGCCCGCTTCGCTCAAGGCGCCGGTGCACGTGCTGGTCATCGTTGCCGTCATCAGCGGTATTGCCTGGGTCAATGTGGGCGGGGTGGTGCGCGGCATGCGCCTGGTCAGCGCCGCAACGATGCTCAAGCTGATTCCGCTGGCGATTTTCGTGGTCGTCGGTGCCCTTGCCATCCGAGCTGAAAATTTCGATCAATCCGTCGCGCTCAGCACCTCCGGCCTGGGCCGAGCCCTGATCCTCGCGCTGTTCGCGTTTACGGGCATGGAGACCTCACTCGCCGCAAGCGGCGAAGTGGCGCAGCCCGCGCGGACCATTCCGCGCGCACTCATGCTGGCCATGCTGATCGTGACCTTGCTGTATATCGCCATCCAGGTAGTCGCTCAGGGGATCCTTGGGCCCGCGCTGGCGCTCTCGACGGTGCCCCTGGCCGATGCAATGAGCCGCATCAGTCCTGGATTACGACTGCTGATGCTCGCGGGCGCCGCCATCTCGATGTTCGGCCTGATGAGCATCGAGCTGCTCGGCGGACCGCGGATCCTGTTTGCATTCGCACGCGATGGTCTCCTGCCCAGTGCCTTGGGGCGGGTGCACGCCCGCAGTCACGCGCCGCACATTGCGATCATTTGTCACGCCGCCATTGCGATAGGGTTGGCGCTGACCGGCACGTTCGTGGAATTGGCCGTGCTGTCCACACTGGCGGTCGCACCGCTTTACATGGGAGGGAGCATCGCGGCCTGGTACCTGTCGCGGCGCGGAGTGGCCGAGGCCGGCACCCCGCTCAATTTTCGCTGGGTGGGCACGGCCATGGTTGCGGCCTCGGCCAGCATGCTGGTGCTGATCGCCCTGGCCTCACGCGCGGAAATTTTCGGGCTGGCGGTGGTAATGACAGCCAGCGTACTTGCCTACCTGATGCTCAGGTGGAAAGTCGCGCCTTGATGCGCGCTCCGACCGCGCCCATATCGGCGCGACCTGCGGCCTTGGCCTTGATCGCCGCCATGACCTTGCCCATGTCCTTGATCGAGGCGGCGCCCGTGGCCGTGACCGCCTCGGCGATCAGGGCGTCAAGCTCGCTGTCCGTGAGGGGGGTGGGCAGGTAGTCGCTCAGCAGTCGCAGTTCCGCTTCTTCCTTGGCCACCAGGTCGGCGCGGCCTCCGGCGGAGAACTGCGCGATCGACTCGCGCCGCTGCTTGACCATCTTGTCGATGACGCTTAGCACCTGGGCGTCGTCCAGTTCAATGCGCTCGTCCACCTCGCGCTGCTTGATCGCGGCCATAACCATCCGGATATTGGCGAGCTTGTCTTTCTCGCCTGCGCGCATGGCGGACTTCATGTCCTCCTGGATGCGCGACTTGAGCGTCATGGGGACTGGCGGGTAATCGAAGCCGCGCTAGCGCGCGGTACGCACGAAGTCGCGGGACACGCGCTTGATGTGGCGCTTGACGGCCGCGGCCTTCTTGCGCTTGCGCTCTTGGGTGGGCTTCTCGTAGAACTCGCGCCGGCGCAGTTCCGCAAGCACCCCCGCCTTTTCGCACGCGCGCTTAAAGCGCCGCAGGGCGGCATCGAAGTACTCGTTTTCCCGGATTCTGACACTCGGCATCGATCTAAACCTCTGTTGGCTGCCAGCCACGCCCAGGCGGGGCCCGGACAAGCGGGGCCGGCGATTCTAAAGAGGCTGGCGCGAAAAGGCAAAAACAGGGGGTCTGCGGGCTCTACGCGATTGCATGCTTGGGTCATACTTGAAGGAGCCTATGAGAGTTCTCGCCATAGAATCCTCCTGCGATGAAAGCGCCGTGGCCGTGCTCGACGAGGAGCGGGGATTGCTCGCACATGAGCTTTGGAGCCAGGTCGATCTGCACCGCATATTCGGGGGTGTGGTGCCGGAACTGGCCTCGCGCGATCACGTCCAGCGGCTCTTGCCCCTGGTGCGCAGCGCGCTGGGCGCCTCGGGCACCCGCCCGCATGAGCTGCACGGGGTCGCATACACCGCAGGACCGGGCTTGGTGGGAGCGCTGCTGTGCGGTGCCGCGCTGGCACGGTCCCTTGCCCATGGCTGGGAGCTGCCCGCGTTGGGCATCCACCACCTGGAAGGGCATTTGCTGGCCCCGTTGCTCGAGTCCCCGGCGCCCGGTTTTCCGCACCTTGCATTGCTGGTGTCGGGTGGGCACACGATGCTGATCGAAGCCCTGGGCCTCGGCGATTACAGGCTGCTGGGGGAAACCCGCGATGATGCGGCCGGAGAGGCCTTTGATAAGAGTGCCAAGCTCCTGGGTCTGCCCTATCCGGGCGGTCCCCAGCTCGCCGAACTCGCTGAACACGGGCGGCCGCTCTCCTGCCCGCTGCCCCGTCCGATGCTCGACAGGCCCGGATTCGAGTTCAGCTTCTCGGGACTCAAGACGGCCGTATCGCTGGCCGTGCAGGCCTCGCCCCTCGATCAGCAACGTCGGGCGGACATCGCGCGTGGCGTACAGGAGGCCATCGTGGATATCCTGTGCATCAAGACGCTGCGGGCCATCGACTCTACCGGCCACCGGCAACTGGTCGTGGCCGGCGGTGTCGGCGCCAATCGTGAACTGCGCGCCCGGCTCGGCCGCGAACTGGAAGCGCGGGGCGGGAAGGCCTATTTCCCGCGGCCGGAATTCTGCACCGACAATGCGGCGATGATCGCGGTCGCGGGCCTGATGCGGCTCAAGGGCGGGCAACGCGGGACGCCCGACATCGAAGTGCGGGCGCG
The DNA here is from genome assembly GCA_963717335.1 of uncultured Gammaproteobacteria bacterium. Classification (GTDB taxonomy): domain Bacteria; phylum Pseudomonadota; class Gammaproteobacteria; order Steroidobacterales; family Steroidobacteraceae; genus FEN-1191. The sequence goes on from CAVQVZ010000002.1 coordinate 176,141, forward strand.
CTGGCCATTGGCCGAGCTGCGGCCCCCGTCGGCGCCATTGCCGGCGTGACATCCACAGCCAACGGAGTTTCCGAACCATGACCCCAGAGGATCGCATTTTCCTGCGCGGCCTGAAGTGTCAGTGCATCATTGGATTTATCGATTGGGAGCGTCAGGTCCCGCAGACCGTGGTTCTGGACCTGGAATTTCCGTGCGATTGTGTTCGCGCCGCGGCCACCGATTCGGTGGCCGAGACCGTCGATTACAAGCAGGTCGCCAAGCGCGTGCTCTCGTTCGTGGAGGACTCCAAATTCCTGCTGATCGAGACCCTGGCCCATCGTCTGGCGTTGTTGCTCATCCAGGAGTTCTCGCTGGAGTGGATCAAGATCGATCTCAACAAGCCCGGCGCCATCCGCCATTCGCGGGACGTCGGTGTCAGCATCACCAGGCGGCGCGCCGACCTGGCAGCGCCCCAGTAGTTCGGACACCACGCCCATGGCGCGCGTGTACATCGCCATCGGAGGCAATGTCGAACCCGAGCGCTGGTTTCCCGTGGCCGCCCGCGAACTTAAGCGCCGCTATCCGGGTGTGCGGTTTTCCTCGTGCTACCGAAATCCCGCCTTCGGATTTGAGGGTGCCGATTTCCTGAACGCCGTGGCCGGTTTCGATACCGCACGCTCCCCGGAGGAAGTGCTCAGCGATTGCCACGAGGTTGAGGCGATCTGCGGCCGCCGGCGCGATGATCCGAAATGGGCTCCGCGGGTCATGGATGTTGACCTGCTGCTGCATGGGGAGACCATCGCAGAAACCCCCACGTACCGACTGCCGCGACCGGACCTTCTACAGCGCTGCTACATGCTCGGGCCGCTCGCGGAAATCGCCCCGGAAGTGAGGCATCCGGTGACCGGGCGAACGATAGGCGAGCACTGGCGAGAGCTGGCGCGCGCACCGCACAGTCTCGAGAGGATCGCCATGAGCCTCGATGCCTGAGTAGCCAGATCGCGACCGCCCGCTACCAGCGCAGGCTTCGACCCCCGTCGATGGCCAGTATTTGCCCGGTCACAAACGGCGCATCGGCTGCAAAAAAACACACCGCCCGTGCCACATCCGAGGGCGTACCGGCTCGCTGCAGCAAGGTGCTGCTGATGATTTCCTGGCGTTGGGCCTCGTCCATGCCCGCCTCGGGCCACAGTACCGGCCCGGGCGCAATGCCGTTGACGCGAACCTCGGGAGCGAGTTCGCGCGCCAGGGCCTTGGTCAGGTGTACGAGCGCCGCCTTCGCGGTCGAATAGACGATATAACCCGGGAGCGGCCGGAGCCCGTGGATGTCGGCGATATTGATGATCACTCCGCGCGCCCGCCGCAGTTCCGCGGCCGCGGCCTGCGCCAGGAAGAGCGGTGCCTTCAGGTTGCTGCCCACCAGCTCGGTCCATTGGGTGTCCGTGATCTGCCCGAGTGCCGTCGGATAAAAGCTCGAGGCGTTGTTGATCAAGATATGCGGACCCCCGCAGCGCTCGGTCACCTCGGCGACGAGGGTCGGGATCGAGTCGGTCTGCAGAAGATCAGCGGCAAATATGGCCGCGGAGTTTTCGCGCACATCATTGAGCTGGTGGGCAAGCGCTTGTGCCGCGTCCCTGGAGTCGCGGTAGTGAATCGCGACTCTCGCCCCGGCCGCGTGCAGATGCTTTACGATTTCCGCCCCGACGCGCCGGGCGCCTCCGGTGACCAGCGCCGTGCGGCCAGCCAGTGCAAGTGCTTCGCTGCCCATATCTGAAGATTATGACGCCTACGACAGACTCCACAATGCCCGCGCTCGAAGGCGCGCAGCTCGAGCAGGCGGCCGCCGTGCTCGAGGCCCTGCGCGCATATATCCTCGAGTGCGGCGGCTGGATACCCTTCGATAAATATCTCGATCTTGTGCTGTACGCCCCGGGGCTGGGCTACTACAGCGCCGGGGCCGCCAAGCTCGGACGCGCGGGGGACTTCACCACCGCGCCGGAAGTCTCACCGATGTTCGGTGCCTGCATCGCCCGGCAGTGCGCCTGCCTGACGCGAGAAGGAGGCGAAGTGCTGGAACTGGGCGCGGGGAGCGGCGCGCTCGCCGAAGCGATGCTGCTGCGGCTGCAGGCCGCCGGCGCATTGCCGGAGCGCTACCTGATCCTCGAGGTGAGCGCCGATTTGCGGGACCGGCAGCGCGCGCGCTTGAGTGGCCTGGCGCCCGCTCTCTACGAGCGCGTGCGCTGGCTCGATAGCCTGCCGCAGGTTCCCATAAGAGGAGTGATTCTTGCCAATGAAGTGGCCGACGCGCTGCCATTCCAGTGCTTCGCGGCGAATGCCGAGAGCTATGAGGAGCGAGGAGTGTCAATGGACGAGGGGGGCCACTTAGGTTGGGCGATGGCGCCCTGCATCTCCGGGATTGCGCGCCGAGATTGCGCATCTGGAAGCATCCATGGCGCGAGCCTTTGCGCCCGGGTACCGAAGCGAGTTGTGCCCGCGCGTCGCGCCCTGGATGGACGCCCTCGCATCGGCGCTCGAGGCCGGCGGCGTTCTGCTCTTTGACTACGGGCTCGGCCGCCAGGAGCTCTATCACCCGCACAGGGACGAGGGAACGCTTCGCTGTCATTACCGTCACCGCGCCCACGCGGATCCATTCCTGCACCCCGGATTGCAGGACATCTCCGCGTGGGTGGATTTTACCCGGGTGGCCGAGGCGGCCAGCGCCGCGGGGCTCGAGGTTGCCGGTTACTGCACGCAGGCGGCATTTTTGCTGGGCGCGGGCATCGAGGCTGAACTCGAATCAGAAGGCAGCGCGCTCGAGCGAGCCCGCGCCGCCGGCGCGGCGCGGGCTTTGCTGATGCCTTCCGAGATGGGTGAAACGTTCAAGGCCATGTGGCTCACCCGCGGGTCAGTACCTCCCTTGGCAGCATTCGGAATGCAGGACCTGCGGCGCCTGTTGTAGCGAGGCCGACGATGGAGCGCGGGCTGAAATCTTTAGCGAGCGCCGGAGCGCAGCGCCTCGAGCCGCCGCTCACGCAACAGCGCGCCAATTTGCGGGCCGTGGTGGGTGCGCAGGTCCGCCTCGCTCAGCTGGATTGCCGCTGCGGCCGCCTGGCCCTCGCGTAAGCGGTGGAGCAATGCGGCGCTTTTCTCGGCCGGCACTCCCTCGGCAGCATCCCGGGCGGCGAGCACTTCAAGCCACTGCGCAAATCGTTCCGGTCGCCGGAAAGCATCGGCCCGCTCAAGGAGCGATAAGACCTGCTGCGGCTCAGCCGTATCGGGTTTCGGACCATGAGCCTGGCTCTCGTGGAGTCGCGCGGCCAAAACGGCCAACTCCCGGTACTCGTTCGGCACGCGCAACCTTAAGCAAAGCGACTCCACTTGCGCCGGCGCAAGCCCGGCGAGGAGTGAGGCCCAGCGCACCGGATTGGTCGCGCCCGCCGCCGCGGCGCTCTTCAGCGCCCTAAGCGCCAGCGCGCCGTCGGCCGAGTTCGCAAGCTCGGGCAGTATCACGTGCAGCGCCCCACACTCGCGCAAGACCTCGAAGCACACCTGAGGTGACGCTGTGCCCAGTGCGCCCTCCAGCTCCTGCCACACCCGCTCGCTTACCAGTGCGCCGGCCTCTCCATTGGCGACCATGGTGCGCATCAGTGCCATGGTCTCCGGGGCGACCGTAAAGCCCAGGTCGGCAAAGCGCGCCGCAAAGCGCGCCACCCGCAGAATGCGGACCGGGTCTTCGATGAAGGCGGCCGAGACGTGGCGCAGCAGCTGCGCCTGCAAATCCGCGCGGCCTCCGTACGGATCGATAATGCGCCCATCGGCGTCGCGCGCCATGGCATTGATGGTCAGGTCGCGCCGCAGCAGGTCTTCCTCGAGACTCACCGCTCCGGAGTGCTCGGTGACAAAGCCGCGGTAGCCCGGCGCGACCTTGCGTTCCAGGCGCGCCAGTGCGTATTCCTCCTGCGTCTGCGGGTGCAGGTACACCGGAAAATCCCGGCCGACCGCGCGGTATCCGAGCTGCTCGAGCTCGCCAGGTTCAGCGCCCACGACAACCCAGTCACGCTCTTTGACCGGGCGCCCCAGCAGTTCATCCCGGACCGCGCCTCCCACAAGGTAGACTTGCATCTGCACATGTTAACCGAGGGCCGTGGCCGCACGATTCGCCATCTCGCAGGAGCCTGGCTGGTGATGAGTTCCTTTGCGCTATCGGGCTGTGGAGTCGGCTATCTGCTGCAGGCCGGCCAGGGGCAATGGCAGGTGCTGCGCGCGCGACAGCCCCTCGACAAGCTGATCGCGAACGATGCAACCGATGCGTCGCTCAAGGCACGATTGGAAATGGTGCGCGACGCGCGCGAGTTCGCCACTCGCGAGCTGCATCTGCCCGACAATGGCAGTTATCGAAGCTACAGCGTGCTGGGACGCCCTTACGTGGTTTGGAACGTGGTCGCGGCGCCCGAATTTTCCGTGGAGCCGAAGCGATGGTGGTTCCCGATCACCGGATCGGTCGCCTATCGGGGTTATTTCCGCGAATCCAATGCCCGCAAGTTTGCCGACGGGCTCGCCGCCGAGGGTTACGACACGCTCGTGGCCGGCGTGAGCGCCTATTCGACCCTCGGGCGCTTCGATGATCCCCTGCTCGACACCATGCTGCCCTACGGTGACCTGCAACTGGTGGGCACGATCTTTCACGAGCTGGCCCATCAGCTCATCTATGTAAAAAATGCCACGGAGTTCAACGAGGCGTTCGCCATGAGCGTGGAACGCGAGGGCGTGGCGCGATGGCTAAAGTCCAAGGGTCGGGGCGATGAGCTGGCGCAATACCGCACCCGCCAGGAGCAGCAGGCGCTGATCATCCAGCGATTTGCGGACGGAAGGGCGCAGCTCGCGGCACTCTACCGACAGGACCTGCCCGTGTCCGAGCGCCGTGTGCGCAAGCATGAATCGCTCGCCGCGGTGAGCGAGGCGGTGCGCGAACTCGAGCGAGAGCTCGGGGTCCACACCGGCTACGACGCCTGGCTCGATGCGGGCCTGAACAATGCTCACCTGGCATCGATCGCAACGTATTTTGATTGTGTGCCGGGTTTTGAACGTCTGCTCGCCGCGCACGATGGTGATCTGGAGGCCTTCTATGGGGCGGTGCGCGCGTTGGGGCGCGGGCCGGCGGCCGCACGTTCCGGATTGTGCGAGCGACAGCCGGTCAACTGACCGGCTGTCGCTTCGCTGATCGATCGGCTCAGTTCACCTCGACGTTGACGCGTCGCGGCTCCACCACGGGCTGCTTGGGAATCACGACTTCGAGCACGCCATTGGTGTGCTTGGCCGTGATCTCATCGGCACGCGCGTTTTCGGGCAGCGTGAAACGCCGCAGGAAATCGCCCTCGATCCGCTCGAGACGCTCGTAGCCCTTCTGGCTGTCGCGCTTCTCAAGGCGGCGCGAGCCGCGGATGGTCAGCACGCCCTTGTCGGCCGTGATCTGTATGTCGGCCGGCTGGACGCCCGGAAGGTCGGCGTGCACGGTAAAGCGCTCGGTCTCCTCATGGACGTCCACTGCGGGCGCCCAGGAGGCGGATTTCTCGCCGGCCGGATCGGCCTGCCGGTCGCCGAAACCCTGGTCAAATTCGCGATGGAAACTGCCCAGCAGTCTCCACGGTTCAAATCGCACGATGTTCATGTCTGTTGCTCCGATTTAAAAATCCGCTTAGGTGCGGCACTGACAGCAGATGTGCGGTCGTACCGTTTACTTTCAAGTGCGGTGGGCCAGCTTGTGCATAAAGTGTGGGTTAGCTGTGGGGCAGGGGTTAACACCACATCTTGATTTTCCGACACCCCGGGACGGGGCCGGGAGGTGAGCATTTTTTTCCCACCCCGTGTGGCCATTAATCTTCGTAACTCCATGAATGGCAAGAGTATTTTTAACGATCTATCCACCGAAACTCGCCTTGACCGCGCAATCGGTCGTGATTAGTCTCCCGCCCTCGCCCAACTACATCTTGTAGTTGGTGGGGGCGGCACAACGGCGGGCGAGGACGGCTTCGATAAAGAAGCCGGGCGGTTGTGCGTTGACAGGGGAGTGCGCAGTAGAGATGAATTCGGTCGTGAAAATCGAGCACAAAGACGTCAATGCGATTCCGTTCCAGGAGGCATCGCTAGACATTTGGGACCAAAAATACCGCCTGACCGCCAAGGACGGTAAGCCAATCGATGGCTCGATGGATGACACCTATAAACGTGTGGCGCGCGCCCTGGCGGACGTCGAACGGCCCGAACTGCGCGAGTCCTGGTATGAGCGATTCTTATGGGCGCTTCGCCATGGGGCCATCCCGGCCGGCCGTGTGATCAGCAACGCCGGTGCGCTCGAACACAAGCCGGCCACCTCCACCATCAATTGCACCGTCTCCGGCACGATCCGCGACTCGATGAACGATATCCTCGCCAAGGTGCACGAGGCCGGGCTGACGCTCAAGGCCGGGTGCGGCATAGGCTATGAGTTCTCCACGCTCCGGCCGCGCGGCGCCTACGTCTCCGGTGCCGGCGCTTATACCTCCGGTCCGCTGTCGTTCATGGATATCTACGACAAGATGTGCTTTACGGTCTCCTCGGCCGGTGGACGGCGAGGCGCGCAGATGGGCACCTTCGAGGTCGGGCCATCCGGACGTCATGGATTTTATCCGCGCCAAGCGCGAGAACGGGCGCCTTCGCCAGTTCAATCTCTCGCTGCTGATTACCGATGAGTTCATGCAGGCCGTGCGCGAGGATCGCGAGTGGTATCTGGCATTTCCATTGGCGCAGGCGGAATTCGCGGCCGAGCAACCCAACCTTCAGGACACCGAGAAGTTTGTATGGCGCGAATGGCCGGAGCACGAGGGCTATGTCGTCAACGACGCGGGCCTGGTCGCCTGCCGGATCTACAAGCACGTGCCGGCGAGGCGCATGTGGGACCTGATCATGGCCTCGACCTACGATTTCGCCGAGCCCGGCTTTATCCTCATCGACCGTGTCAATGAAATGAACAATAACTGGTGGTGCGAGAACATTCGTGCCACCAATCCCTGCGTCACGGCCGATACCTGGGTGCACACCAGCGAGGGTCCTCGCCAGGTCGGTCAATTGCTGGGCCGCGAGATTGCGGTCCGCCTCGATGGCCAGGATCATCCGACCACCGCGGCCGGCTTTTTCCAGACCGGCTGCAAGCCCGTCGTCCGGCTGCGCACGGTGGCGGGACACAGCCTGAGACTGACCGCCGATCATCGCCTCAGGCGCGTGACCGAGCTTACTCGGTGGTCGCGCCAAGTGGAGTGGTGTGCGGCCGGTGACTTGCAGCCAGGCGATCGGGTGCTGCTCAACGACCATCGCGCGAATCCGCACTGGCCGGGCCGCGGCACGCGGAGCGAAGGCTACCTGCTTGGCCTGCTGATGGGCGATGGCGTGCTGAAGTCCGACAAGGCGGTCTTGTCCGTATGGCACCGGCAGGCGCAGGCCGTAGGGGCTGGCGAGGGTCCCGCGCCTGGAGTGCGGGCACTCATGAGCGAAGCGCTGGCGGCCGCGCAGACCCTGCCCCATCGCAGCGACTTCGATGGCTGGCATGCAGTCGGCGGCCGCGCGGAACACCGCCTTTCGCTTGCGGCCCTCAGGGAGCTGGCGGAATCATTCGGCATGGCCCCTGGTGCCAAGCTCATCGCGCCAGCGCTCGAGCAGGCATCGAGCGAATGCCAGCGCGGTTTCCTTCGCGGCCTGTTCGATGCTGACGGGTCGGTGCAGGGTGATCAATCCAAGGGTGTGAGCGTGCGGCTGGCGCAGTCCGATCTGGAGCGCTTGGAAGCCGTGCAACGCATGCTGCTGCGCCTTGGGATCGTGGCCAGCATATACCGCAACCGACGCCTGGCGGGCGCCAGCCGGCTGCCGGACGGCAAGGGTGGCAGTAAGTTCTATGCGACGCTGCCGCAGCACGAACTGGTGCTGAGCGGCGAGAACCTGGCGATTTACGCCGAGTTGATCGGCTTCGGCGACAGCGACAAGCAGCTGCGCCTGCAGGTGGCGCTGGCGAGCTATCGACGGCGGCTGCATCGCGAGCGATTCACGGCCGTGGTCGAGTCGGTGACGGCCGAGGGCGATGCCGCGGTCTACGACGTGCAGGTTCCCGGCGTGCATGCCTTCGATGCCAATGGGCTGCATGCCCACAATTGCGGCGAACAGCCGCTTGCCGCCCTTACGGCTCGTGCCTGCTCGGCTCGGTGAATCTGACGCGCTTCGTGCGTGAGCCCTTCAGCGCCAAGGCCCATTTCGACTGGGACGAGTACCGCGAAGTGGTGCGCATCTTTACGCGCGCGCTCGATAACGTCGTCGAGATCAATGGGCTGCCCCTCGAGCCGCAGCGCCAGGAGATCATCCGCAAGCGCCGCCACGGTATGGGCTTTCTGGGGCTCGGCTCCACGCTTTCGCTGTTAGGGATGAAGTACGGCTCCGAGGAATCGGTGCAGTTCACCGAGGAGGTCTCGCGCGAGATGGCGGTGGCCGGCTGGGAAGCCGGACTTGAGCTCGCGCGCGAGAAGGGCCCGGCGCCGATCATGAACGAAGAGTTCGTGGTGACCAAGGAAATGCTGCGCAAGCGCCCGGAAATGGAGCGCGATGGCTGGAAGCCGGGGGCCAAGATCCCCGGACGGCTCCTGCACGCCCGCTACAGCCGCTACCTGCAGCGGGTCGCGAGCGTCGCCCCGCAGCTGGTCGAGCAGCTCGCGCAGGTCGGGGCCCGCTTCACCCACCACACCTCGATCGCACCGACCGGCACCATCTCCTTGTCGCTGGCCAACAACGCGAGCAACGGCATCGAGCCCTCCTTCGCGCATCACTATTTTCGCAACGTGATCCGTGCGGGCCGCAAGACCAAGGAAAAGGTCGACGTGTTCTCCTTCGAGCTGCTGGCGTACCGCGAACTGGTCAATGAGCGCGCCATGCCGGGGACCACGACGGCCGCGGAGGCGCTGCCGCAGTATTTCACGACCACCGATGATGTTTCCCCGCGCATGCACGTGGATATCCAGGCCGCGGCCCAGAAATGGATCGATTCCTCGATCTCCAAGACCGCCAATGTGCCGACCGACTTCCCCTACGAGCAGTTCAAGAGCATCTACCTGTACGCGCACGAGAAGGGGCTTAAGGGCTGCACCACCTTCCGTTTCAATCCGGAGGCGTTCCAGGGGGTGCTGGTCAAGGAGGCGGACCTCAAGAGCACCACCTATGTATTTACCCTGGAGGACGGGACCGAGGTGGAGGTGCGCGGGGATGAGCAGATCGAATATGACGGCGAAAAGCACAGCGCCGCAAACTTGTTCGACGCACTGAAAGAAGGCTATTACGGAAAACTTTGAACATGAACACGCGTATCGACAAGCGCATCATCAAGTACCGGGTACGCAAGCCCGAGGACGCGGCGCTGGCCGCCGCCAAGGCCGCCGCGGAAGCGGACATGAGCACCGGCCGGGACGGCCGCCGCGCCAAGGTCATCCGCCTGACCGAGGAAGTGCAGCGCCCGGAGATGCTGATTGGCTCGACCTACAAGATCAAGACCCCGGTCTCCGATCACGCCATGTACGTCACCATCAACGATATCCTGCTGAACGAGGATACCGACCACGAGCAGCGCCGGCCGTTCGAGATCTTCATCAATTCGAAGAATCTGGATCACTTCCAGTGGATCGTGGCGCTCACGCGCATCATTTCCGCGGTGTTTCGCAAGGGCGGCGATGTCACCTTCATGGTCGATGAGCTCAAGGCGGTGTTCGACCCGCGCGGCGGGTACTGGCAGCCGGGCGGGAAGTTCATGCCCTCGATCATCGCCGAGCTCGGCTATGTGATCGAGAAGCACCTGCAGTTCATCGGGCTGTTGCGCAAGCCCGAGCTGGATGAGCACCAGAAGAAGCTCATCGATGACAAGCGCAGCGAATACGAGGCCCGCAAGAAGCAGCAGGATGCGTTTGCCAAGTCGCATTTTCCGGACGGGGCGCAGCTGTGCGTCAAGTGCAGCACTGCGGCGGTGGTCATGATGGACGATTGCCAGACCTGCCTGAACTGCGGGGACTCGAAATGCGGATGATCGGCCACGCTCAACCAATCGGCTGATCACGCGACGTCTCCTCGACGTCGCGGCTTACGGGAGGCGCGCCTCAGACGCTTCCCGTTTTTTTTCGGAACTATGAACTCGGCCGCCCTAGCCGGGCGCGTTTTTATGTTATTCAGCTGCTGAATGAAGACCCCTCTTGCCTGTCTGCTGCTGCTGCTGTTTCCGGTCCTGGGCCTGAGCGCCTCCCCGGCGATCCCCGAACCGGCCGCTCTGGAGCCCGACATCCACTTCTGGATGCGGGTCTACAGCGAGATTTCCACCAATGCCGGCTTCATACACGACCAGCGGGACCTGGCCATCGTCTATGACACGCTGCGCTTTGATCCGGGCTTGCCCCCGCGCGCCCGCGAGCTGCAGGTCACGGCCGCGCGCGAGCATTACCAGGACATTCTGCGCCGGCTCGGCGGGGGCGCCGAGCCTCAGAACGCCGAAGAGCAGCGGGTGCGCGAGCTCTGGGGCAGCGCCCCTCCGGCCCGGCTGCGACAGGCCGCCGAGGACGTGCGCTTTCAGCTCGGGCAGTCCGATCGGTTCCGCGCGGGCCTCCAGCGGGCGGGCATCTGGGAAAGCCACATCGCCCAGACGCTGGCCGCCAAGGGTCTGCCCCCTGAGATCGCCGCGCTCCCGCACGTGGAGTCCTCCTTCCAGCCCACCGCGATGTCCAAGGCCGGCGCGGCCGGCATGTGGCAGTTCATCCGCTCGACCGGTCGCCGGTACCTGCGGATCGATAACGCGGTCGATGAGCGCCTCGATCCGTACCGCTCCACCGAGGCCGCCGCGCAGCTCCTGTCCTACAACTACCGGCTTCTCGGCAGCTGGCCGCTGGCGATCACGGCCTACAATCACGGCGCCGGCGGCATGCGGCGTGCCCGGGATGAACTGGGGACCGATGACATCGTGCGCATCGTGCGTCAGTACCAGAGCCCGAGCTTCGGTTTTGCATCGCGCAATTACTACTGCTCTTTCCTGGCGGCGCTCCGGCTGGATCGCGAGCCGGAAAAATACTTTGGCAACGTAACCCCGGAGACGGTCGCCGCTTCCCACGAGCTGCAGCTGTCCGCACCGGCGCGGGCCGACTCGCTGGCGGCCGTGTTGCAGCTGGATCGCGAAACGCTGCGCACGCTCAACCCGGCGCTGCGCAATACGGTCTGGAACCTGCAGCGCCCGATTCCGAGCGGATACCGGCTGCGACTTCCCGACACCGTCAAATCCTGGACCGGCGAGTCCCTCGCCGCGCAGTTGTCCCGCGGCGCGCCCGGGCCGGCGCTCGCGCTGGCCGCCGTGCCGGTGCGCGAGCCCAGCCGCGCGCCGCCTCCGAAGAGCGCGCCTCCCGTGGCGGTGCCCGTCGTGGCCGCGCTGCCACCGCCGCCGGCCGTGGCCGGTCCTGCCGCGCGGGCGGGATTGAGTGCGGCCGAGCTGGCCGCCGCCAGTGCCGCCTACGATGCGATGTACATCGTGCGCGGTGGCGACACGCTGGCGATGATCGCCTTGCGCACGGGCGTTGATCCGGCGCGACTGATGGTGATCAATGGACTGAGCGACGGGGAGCACATTTACGAAGGCCAGCGGCTCGAGCTCGAAGGCGGATCGCAGCGCGCGGGTCCCGATGCCTTGCTCGCGGCGCAGGCCGTGGCGCAGGATCGGCAGGACGAGGCCCGCCAGGTCGCCGCCGCGCACAGCCAGCCGGCCGTGTCCGGGGCGCAGGCCCAGGCGCAGGGCCCGGCGCTGCTCGCCGACGCGGCACCCCCGGCCTCGGCCGACCCGATCGACTACAGCGTGGACAAGTCCGACCGCGTTATCGTGGTGGCCGCAGAGACCATCGGGCACTACGCGGACTGGCTCGATGTCCCGGCCGCCACCCTGCGCAGCCTCAATCACCTGCACGCGCGCAACGCCGTGCTGATCGGGACCCACTTCAAGCTCGCCTTCACCAAGGTGAGCCGCTCGCAGTTCGAACAGCGCCGCCGCGATTACCACCAGCAGCTCGAAGCGGAATATTTCGCCGCCCACCGCATCACCGGAAGCGACAGTTACGTGGCGCGGCGCGGGGACTCGTTGTGGAGCGTGACCCAGCGCGGCGCGATGCCCGTTTGGCTCCTGCAGCAGTACAATCCGGACGTCGACTTTGCGATGCTCAAGCCCGGCACGGTGATCGTGCTGCCGAAGGTCGAAGGCGCTTCTTGAAAGGTGTGAGCCCTGCACGGTCGCGAGGCGGGGTCCTCATCCCTATAATTGCCCTCATGTCGCTCCTGGCCCGGCTCTTACCTGCGCTTTTGGCTGCCTCCCTGGCCGTGGCCGAGCCGGGCGTGAGCAACACCATCGTGCCGATGGCCGCCGAAGGCGGGGTCCGCCCCCTCGAACCCGCCTCCCTCCCCATGGCCGACCGCGCGGTACTGCACAAGTCCGAGCGCCGCTTGTACCTGATGAAAAACGGGGCCGTGCTGCGCACTTACCGAACCGCGCTGGGCCTGGTGCCCCACGGCACCAAGCAGCGCTCGGGTGATTTCAGGACGCCCGAGGGGGTCTATCAACTCACGCGCCGCAACCCGCACAGCGACTATTTCCTCTCGATCCAGGTGTCCTACCCCAACGCCGAGGACCTGCAGCGCGCGCAGCGCAATCGCTGGGAAGTGGGCGGCTCGATCATGGTGCACGGCTGGCCCAACACCTTGCACCACTCCCCCGACTACTATGCGCACGCCGACTGGACCGATGGGTGCATCGCACTTTCGAACGCCGACATGGTCGAATTCTGGCTGCTAAGCCCCGATAACATGACCATCGAGATCACGCCCTAGGGGCGATTTCGTTCGATCCACCGTCCGCCCGAAGAGCCGCCAGCCCGCATGGAAACCAGTGTTTTGATCGCCGACGCCGTCGATGCCCGCGTCGGACCGCGCGGGAGCCTGGAGAATCTCTCGCAGGCGGAGATCGCCAAGCTCCTCGATACCGGCGCCCAGGGCCTGTATCCGCTGTTCCGCAATTGCGCGCTGGCGGTGCTCAACGCCGGGAGCGACAGCGACAACGCCCATGAGATCTTGCAGCGCTACAGCGCCTTTACCGTGCAGATCGTCCGGCACGCCTGGGGCATCAAGCTGGAGATCGCCAACGCCCCGGGGACGGCCTTCGTCGATGGAAAGATGATCCGTGGCATCAAGGAGCACCTCTTCGCAGTGCTGCGCGATGTGGTCTACACGGCCAATGAGATCATCGGCACCGGGCGCCTGGACAGCGCCGATCCGGCCGCGATCACCAACGCGCTGTTTCATATCCTGCGCAATGCGCGGGTCCTGGATTTCAAGGCGCGCCCGAACCTGGCCGTATGCTGGGGCGGGCACTCGATCGCGGACGGGGAGTACAACTACACCAAGCGCGTCGGGTACGAACTGGGGCTGCGCGAGCTGGATGTCTGCACGGGGTGTGGCCCCGGGGCCATGAAAGGCCCGATGAAGGGGGCCGCGATCGCGCACGCCAAGCAGCGCATCTCCCACGGGCGTTACCTCGGGCTGACCGAGCCTGGGATCATCGCCGCGGAGCCGCCTAACGCGATCGTCAATCAGCTGGTCATCATGCCGGACATCGAAAAGCGCCTCGAGGCGTTCCTGCGCCTTGCGCACGGGATCGTGGTGTTCCCGGGCGGCGTGGGCACGGCCGAGGAAATCCTGTACCTGCTCGGTGTGCTGCTCGAGCCGGCCAACGCGGGGCTCCCGCTGCCCGTGGTGCTCACCGGCCCTCGCGAGAGCGCGGCCTGGTTCGAGCAGCTCTCGGAATTTATCGAGGGGACGCTCGGCACGGCCGCCCTGGCCCGCCTCACTTTCATCATGGACGATCCCCCGGCCGTGGCGCGCCACATGGTCAGGGCCTTCGAGGAGGTGCGCGAGTTTCGGCGTACCCGGAATGATTCCTATAACTTCAACTGGCTGCTGACCGTGCCCTCCGCGCTCCAGCTGCCCTTCGAGCCCACGCACGCTGCGATGCGCTCGCTCAATCTGCGTCGCGATCAGCCGGTGCACCAACTGGCCGCCGATCTGCGGCGGGCGTTTTCGGGCATCGTGGCCGGAAACGTCAAGCAGCAGGGCGTGGAAGCGATCGCCCGACACGGACCGTACGAGCTCTCGGGTGATCCGGCGGTGATGAGCCTTCTGGACCGGTTGCTCGGCGCGTTCGTGCAGCAGCAACGGATGAAACTGCCCGGAAGCCGCTACCGGCCCTGCTATCGGCTGGTGGCCTAAGTCGCTTCGGGCTTACCACTGTAAAAACAGGGAATCCGCCGCGTCTTGAGCACGTGCGGATGTGACCCAGTTCCTCACCTGAGCCGCCCGCCGCGTCGTACGCTGCTGTCAGCCAACAGGTGAGCGCCTATGAACAAGACCGATCCTCCCTCGCGACCGGACGGAAAAGGTACCCCCGATGGGGCGCCGTCGCTCGAAGGGGGCGCCGAGGCCTACGCGCGCTGGCTCCAGCACATGCAGCGCACCCGCGGACGCCACGCGGCCATCACGCGAAATCTGTACACCTGGTCGAGCTACAAGACCTGGGCGGACAAGGTCCGCACCTCCTGGGATCCCGAATCAGGCAAATAAGGGCGGCGCTGCCGCCACCGGCGCGATCACCCGTCCGGTCGGCTCATTGAGCCAGGCGAGCATCCGCTCCCAGCTCTGCAGGTCCTCGCTCACCTGGTAATGCTTCATCTCGTGAATTCCTAAGCCCAGCTCGGCGCCGCGCACGTAGTTCTGCGAGTCTCGGAGCGTGGCGATGATCGGGATGTCGAGCGTGGTCAGGAATCGCGTCAGGGACTGATACATCAGCGTATTGCGCCGTACCCGGTTGGCGATGATGGCCAGGCGATTGTCGGTGCGCCGGACCTTGGCGACCAGCAGGAGGCTCGCGATGCTGCGCACGCAGGCCTGGATGTCGATGTCCGAGGGCAGCACCGGCACCAGGATCTTGTCGGCGTTGGCCGTCAGCGCGGGCATCTCGGTGGCGTCGATCGCCGCCGGCGTGTCGATGATGACGCGTCGCGTGGCTTCCGGAATGCGCAGCTGAAACGCCCGGGTCACGCGGTTGTCCTTCTCGAAGGCCGTGATCAGGTGAATGGGCGCCTGGGTGACCTGGCGCTTGCGCGCCCAGCGCGCGGCGGAGCCCTGGGGATCAAAGTCCAGGAGCGCGGGCTGCTCCCCGTTCAGTGCGTAGTAGCTGGCCAGATTTATGGCAATCGTCGTCTTGCCCGACCCACCCTTGGGGTTTAGGACGACGATCCTCTGCATGGGCAAACCTCGGGCGGGCGCACCCGCTTATGTTCGAAACGCTGGACCTCCCTTAAGCGTAGCGCAGTGCTGCAAGCAACGCGATGACAATCGCGGCTGCCTTTGTGAGGCGCAACACGCCGTGGCGCGCGGGCGGCTCCTACGATACCCGTGGAGCTGCGCTAAGGAAAAATACTTGGAAAAGCTACTGCTGTTCTGGGACGAGATCGACGACTGGTTCGCCGCCGCCCGCCACGTGTTACGTAGCCTGACTTGATTTACGGGGCCCCGGGCCCCATAAAACGTCCAAAGCCGGCGCCTATACCCGGCTCCGAGGGCGTAATTTCATGACCAATCCGCGCGAGACGCACGGCTTCCAGGCCGAGGTGCGTCAGCTCATGCAGCTGATGATCCATTCCCTGTACAGCCACCGCGAGATTTTCCTGCGCGAGCTGATCTCCAACGCCTCGGATGCCAACGATAAGCTGCGCTTCCTCGCTCTGGGGAGCCCGCAGTTGCTGGCCGATGAGCCCGAGCTCGCCATCTGGATCGACTTCGACGCCAAGGCCGGCACACTGACCATCCGCGACAACGGGGTCGGCCTCAACCGCGAGGAAGCCATCGCGCATCTGGGCACGATCGCCAAGTCGGGCACGGCGGAGTTTTTCGGCCGCCTGACCGGCGATCAGCAGCGCGACGCGCAGCTCATCGGCCAGTTTGGCGTGGGCTTTTATTCCGCCTTTATTGTCGCCGACCGGGTCGAGGTGTTGAGCCGGCGCGCCGGGGACCCTCCCGAGGCGGGCATCCGCTGGGAATCGAGCGCCGAGGGCGAGTTCACCATCGAGTCGCTCGAGCGTGCCCAACGGGGAACCACGGTCGTGCTGCACCTCAAGCAGGACGCGCGCGAATTCGCCGACGCCTGGCGCCTGCGCGCGCTGGTGCGGCGCTATTCCGACCACATTGCCTTCCCGGTGCGCATGCCCAAAGAGGGGGCGAACCTGGAATACGAGATCGTCAACCAGGCCCAGGCCCTTTGGACGCGCCCGCGCAGCGAGATCACCGATGAGGAATACCGCGCCTTTTACCGGCACGTCAGCCACGACGGAGCCGATCCGCTGATCTGGAGCCACAACCGCGTGGAAGGAAAGCGCGAGTACACCAGTTTGCTGTACGTGCCTTCCCAGGCGCCCTTTGACCTGTGGCAGCGGGAGGCGGCCCGGGGATTGAAGCTCTACGTGCGGCGCGTGTTCATCATGGACAACGCCGAGCAGTTCCTGCCGCTGTACCTGCGCTTTATCAAGGGCATCATCGATTCCAGCGACCTGCCGCTCAACGTCTCGCGCGAGCTGCTCCAGAACGATGAGCAGGTCGAAGCCATGCGCGGGGCGCTCGCGCGCCGCGCGCTGGAGTTGCTCTCGCGCCTGGCGAGCGAGGATCCGGCCAAGTACCAAAGTTTCTGGAAGCAATTCGGGCGTGTGCTGAAGGAGGGCCTGGCCGAGGACGCGGGTAACCGTGAGCGGCTGTTGCCCCTGTTGCGATACGCGAGCACCTCCACCGAGAGCGATGAGGAGACGGTGGGACTGGCCGACTACCTCGCGCGCATGGTCCCGGGCCAGGAGCGAATTTACTACGTGATCGGCGAGAACCACGCCGCCGCGCGCGGGAGCCCCCACATCGAGCGCTTGCGCAAGAAGGGCATCGAGGTGTTGTTGCTCGGTGATCGGATCGATGAATGGGTGATGGGCCACCTGAGCGAGTATTCCGGCAAGCGCTTCAAGGACGCCGCCCGCGGGGATCTGGAGCTCGGCGCCCTGGCCGATGCCGCCGAGCAGCAGCAGGTCGAGGCAGCGCTCAAGGAAAGCAAGGGGCTGCTACGGCGCTGCAAGGACGCGCTGGGCGAGCGGGTGCGCGAAGTGCGCCCGAGCACGCGCCTTCAGGATTCCCCGGCCTGCCTGGTGCGCGACGAAGCGGACCTGTCCGAGTCGATGCGCCGCATCCTGCAGGCGCAGGGACAAAGCGTTCCGGCGGGCAAGGCGATCCTGGAACTCAACGTGGCCCACCCGCTGGTGCGCTTCCTGGATCAGCTGCCGCAGGGGGAGACTTTCGACGAACTCATCCAGGTGCTCTACGATCAGGCGCGGCTGAATGATTCGGGCCAGATCGAACAGCCCGCGGAATTCTCCCGTCGCCTCAATGGCCTGTTGGTGCGGTTGGCCGCCGTGCAAGAAACGCAGGAGAAGCAACATGACTGAGCCCAAGACCGGAACCCGACCCAGCGACGCCGAGCTTCGTGCGCGCCTGACGCCGCTCCAGTATCAGGTGACGCGCGAGAAGGGCACCGAGCGTGCTCACACGGGCGCATACGCCCACCACAAGGAGGCGGGCGTCTATCGTTGTGTGTGCTGCGGCGCGGACCTGTTCAGCTCCACGACCAAGTACGACAGCGGTTCGGGCTGGCCCAGTTTTTGGCTGCCGCTGGCCGGCGATAACGTGCGAACCCATTCAGACCATTCGCACGGAATGGTGCGCACCGAAGTCACCTGCGCCCGGTGCGATGCCCACTTAGGTCACGTGTTCGAGGACGGGCCGGAGCCCACAGGCCAGCGCTACTGCATCAACTCCGCCTCGCTCGCCTTTCAGCCGGACCCGGCCAAGGACAAGTGAGCGCCGGCCCGCCGCCCGGCACGCCGGTGAGCGAGGCGATCGCGGGCCCGGCCGGGCGCCTCGAAGCCCTGATCGAGGAATCGTCCGTGGCAGGGCGCCCGGCTCTGGCGGCCGTGATCTGCCATCCGCATCCGCTCTTCGGCGGCACCATGCACAACAAGGTGGTGCACACACTGGCGCGAAGCTTGCGCGCTGGAGGTGCGGCGAGCTTGCGATTCAATTTTCGCGGCGTCGGCGGAAGCGAAGGCACGCACGATGAGGGTGTGGGCGAGATCCAGGACGCGTTGGCGGCGGTCGGCGTGGCGAGGTCGCGCTGGCCCGGCGTGCCGCTGGTCCTGGCGGGGTTCTCCTTCGGCGGAGCCGTGGCGATCGAGGCGGCCGCTGCGGCCGATCCCTCCTGGCTGATCACGGTGGCCCCGGCGGTCGAGCGCGTGCGCATGGAGCAGCTCGTGCCGCCGCGCTGTGATTGGCTGGTGGTCCAGGGCGATGCGGACGAGGTCATCTCCGCCGATTCAGTGCTGCAATGGATGGGACAGTGGGCCCCGCAGGCCCGGGTGCGGGTACTGAGCGGCGTCGGGCATTTTTTTCACGGCCGGCTGCACGAATTGCAGGCCTGCGTGCGCGAGGAATGGCCGCCCGCACTGAAGGCGGGTGCGAGCTAGGCCGGAAAGTTCCCCGACTCAGCGAGCGCGCAGCTCCCGGCTCACCTGCTCCATGGCCAGGTCCCGCCCGCTCAGCCAGGCGGCTGCGCTCAGTGGCGCGCTCAGCTGCGGGCGCAGCGATCCCACCGCGGCGTCGAATTGATCCCCGTAGCAGGCCGGATCGGATTTGCAGCCCTGCGACAGATCCCACAGGCCCGAGGTCGGGCGCAGGCAGAAATGCGAATGGGGCAGGCAGGCCGGTTCCCCTTCGGACCAGAACCGCAATCGGTCCCCGACCGGCTCGCCCACCAGGGTGACGCGGCCCGAAGCGTCGTGCTTGAGCGCCGCCGCGCTGACGATCCCGGCGGAAAAAGTATAGCGGCTGATCAGCACGTAGATCCTGCCGGGCACCAGGTGCGTGATCTCGCGCAGGAAATCCCGCGATTGGCTGATGTCACCGCCGACATCGAAACGCAGATCGAAAATGAGGTTTTGGACCGGCCCGCCGCGAAGATCGCTCAAGGTCTCCTTCAGGAACGGCCCGAACAACTGCCCGTGCTCGTCCAGATTGCTGCGCAGTTGCAGGTAGAGAGCGCTGAGTTCAGGCAAAAGGACCCTGCGGAACAGCAGGTCGGCCTCCTGCAGGTAGAGGGGCTCGCCATCGCTTTGGACCGCCGCCGCCCAGCCTTTTTCGGCCTCCTCGCTGCTCAGATCGCCCGACAGCAGCCGGGTCGGGCGCATCCCGGCGGGCACGCTCTGCTCGGGCACGTACTGCACCGTGTAACGTTTGGTCTGGCCGTTTCGCAGCCGCGCGTCGAACTGCAAACGGTCGGCCGATTTTGCGATCCCCAGCGCGTGCAGGAACTGTCCGTTGTGGACGGCCCACAGGGCGTTCCACTGGCAATAGAGGTTCGTCCCTCCGCAAATGGCATGCAGTCGGGCGAGCAGCCGCTCGGGCGTCAGGCCCTCGAGCCGCGTGATGCGCGCCCCGAGCAACTCGGATTGTTCGGGCGCCGCCCGCGCGATGACCAGGCCGTCCGGAAACCACACCAGCCTGAAGGGCAGCCGGGTCTTGGGCCACCAGGCGTCCTTGCCGCTGTTAAACACGTCATGCGCGTTGTCCGCAAGCGCCGGAATCCGCGCGATAGCGAGCAGAAACTCCGCATCGGTGAGGGTCCCTACCCGATGGGCCATCCCGTCCAGGTAGGTGAGGCTCTGATGGCGCTGGGCGGGCGAGAGCGCCTTGGTTTTCATCACGTACTCTGATCGGGCAAAGGCCAGGTCGCCCTGTCGCTGTGCTGTGAGATCGGCGGCCGGCACGGGCGAGACCAGCACACTGGCGATCAGGCAGGCCATGAGGCGCCCACCCAACATCGTCGTGAACTTTCGCGCTGAAATCTTCGGGCGGAGCCAATTGAGCATGGGTACGTTCTCCCTTAACCGCAGGCGCCACAGGGGTGCGGGCTCCCTGAGCTTCTGCGAGCGACACCGCCCGGGCCGCCCTTCCAAAGAAAAGGGCCCGGACTGGAAAGCAGTCGCGGGCCCTTCAGAATGGCGATCGATTGCCAAGGCCCAAAGCCCGGCAAGTGCCTGGATGGGCTCTAATTCACCATCGATTTCAGGCTCTTTAGCGGCAGCGCGCGTACCTTTCTGCTCGCCGGCTTGGCCTTGAACATCATCTTTTCGCCGGTGAAGGGGTTCACGCCTTCACGCGCCTTAGTGGCGGGCTTCTTCACAACCTTGAGCTTGAGCAGTCCCGGGAGGGTAAACAACCCATTGCCACGCAGACTCTTCTTGACGATCCCGTTCAGCGAGTCGAACACTTCGTTCACCTGCTTGCGGGACAGTTCCGTGTCCTTGGAAATTGTCGCCAGGATTTCCGACTTGGTCGGCGCCCCACCTTTCTTCGCCATTGCTGAATCTCCTCGAGTTTGGCTGTCAGTTCAGAACTTAAGAATCACGTAACTCGTGAATCGGGGCGCAACATAGCACAAGCAGCGCGCGACGCAAATGCCTTTTTTTCTAGGCTTTGGCGCATCCGGTGCGCTCTCGTGGCGAACTCGAGCATTCGGCGGCTCGACAATCAGTGCAGATCAGCAGCTAAACCTCTGGCCAGATTGGCAGTTGCGCGCGCCGCTAACGCACTAGGATTAGCAGTGCCTGAATGAGGATTCCTGCCCACAGCGGTGACAGATCGAGGTTCGCCAGCGGCGGGATGAGCCTGCGAAACGGCCGTAATACCGGCTCGCACAGAGAAGTCAGCAACGCCTGCGCCGGTGAGTAGGTTCCCGGCGCGATGAACGACAACATCGCGTAGAGAAAAATTCCGAAGAAATAAGTCCACAAGACCAGCCGCGCGATCTGGATCGCCGCGATCTCCCCCCACAACAGCAGGGGCGGGAATCCCGCGCCGGCGAGTAAGCCGGGCAGGCTCACGCGCAGTAGCTCCAGGACAATGACCACCAGCACCGAGGCGGTGTCCAGTCGCCCGATCGCCGGTAACAGGCGCCGGAGCGGAACCAGCACCGGGCTGGTCAGTTGTACGATGGCCCGCAACAGCGGATTGCGGAAGTCCGCGCGCGCCCACTGCAGCAAGAGCCGCAGCAGGAAGCATAGCTCCGCCAGACTCAGGAGCGTGTCAATCAGATACAGCAGTGCCGCCATAGTGCCAAGTCTCCAGTTCCGCGCCTTTTGGATCGTCCGAACCCTGAGCGCGGTGGGTACCGCGCCCCGGGACCCATCAGGGCCGCCGCCACTAGTCTATCGAACCGGCTCTCGGCCATTGTCATCGAGCGCGTCGTTGCTCACCGGACCGGGGCTCCGGTGTCGCGCCCGAGCCCGTTGCAAACGTGCAACGCCGCAGTGCCGCCCGCGCTCCTCCTGCACCGCGTGCCATTTTGTCAGTGCGATCGTTCCAAAAGGCGCCTGTCCACTCGTCAAGGAGGTGATAAGACCCTGCGGTGTACGGTCAGGTGTTGGATGTGGGAGCCGCTCCAAACAGCGCGGTACCGATCCGCACCATGGTGGAGCCGGCCGCGATGGCTGAGGGGAAGTCCCCGCTCATGCCCATCGAGAGCGTGTCCAGTTGCGCACCGCTACGGTTGAGCTGTTCGTACAGCGAACGCACCTCGCCGAACACTTCCAGCTGGCGCTGTGCATTGAGGCCTTCCGGCAACATACACATCAGTCCGCGCATCCGAAGCTGCGGCAGTTCCGCCACCGCGCCCGCCAATGCGATCACCTCGGCCGAGCCCACTCCGCTGCGCGCCGCGATATCGGCCAGCTTGACCTGCACACACACATTGAGCGGGACGGCGTTCTCGGGCCTCTGGGCGGACAATCGCTCCGCGATCCGAAGGCGGTCGAGCCCGTGCACCCATGCGAATTGCTCGGCCACGACGCGCGTCTTGTTGGCCTGGAGTCTGCCGATGTAGTGCCAGGTGAGTTCGAGTCCGGCGAGCGCCTCGAGTTTGGGAAGCGCTTCCTGCAGGTAGTTCTCGCCAAAATTTTCCACGCCCAACCGCGCCAGCATCCGCACCGCCGAGGCACTGCGGCCTTTGCTCACCGCCAACAACGTGACGCAGTCCTCATTCCTGCCCGCTGCCTTCGCAGCGGCGGCAATCGATGCGCGCACTTGCCGGTAACGTGCTGCAAGATCCTCTGCGGTTAGTGAATTCTGCGGAACGATTAACATATTGAGAGCCGATACCCTCCGTTATACTGACGCGGCTCGCTGCACTCGCAGCGCGCAATACGGCAAGGAACACTGATGGCAGTCGATATCGCACAACTCCTGGCATTTGCCGTGAAGAACAATGCATCCGACCTGCATCTATCGGCGGGGGTCCCGCCGATGATCCGCGTCGATGGCGACGTCAAGCGCATCAACATGCCCGCACTGACCCACAAGGAAGTGCACGGCATGGTCTACGACATCATGAACGACAAGCAGCGCAAGACCTACGAAGAATTCTTTGAGACCGACTTTTCATTCGAGATTCCAAAACTGGCGCGCTTCCGTGTCAATGCCTTTAACCAGAACCGTGGCGCCGGGGCGGTGTTTCGGACCATTCCCTCCACCATTTTGAGCCTCGATGACCTGCAGACGCCGAAAATTTTCCGCGACCTGTGCATGCTGCCGCGCGGACTGGTCCTGGTCACCGGCCCGACCGGCTCGGGCAAGTCAACCACGCTCGCGGGCATGATCGATCACTGCAACGACAACCGCCCCGACCACATCATCACCATCGAGGATCCGATTGAATTCGTGCACGAATGCAAACGGTGCCTGATCAACCAGCGCGAGGTCAAGCGTGACACCTTAGGCTTTAGCGAGGCGCTGCGCTCGGCATTGCGTGAGGATCCCGACATCGTGCTGGTCGGCGAAATGCGCGACCTGGAGACCATCCGCCTGGCGCTGACGGCCGCCGAAACCGGTCACCTGGTGTTCGGCACCCTGCACACCAGTTCCGCGGCCAAGACCATCGACCGTATCGTTGACGTGTTTCCGGGCGAGGAGAAGGACATGGTCCGCTCCATGCTCTCCGAATCGCTCCGTGCGGTCATTTCCCAGACGCTTCTCAAGAAGACCGGTGGCGGACGGATCGCGGCGCACGAGATCATGATCGGCACCCCTGCGATCCGAAACCTGATTCGCGAAGGCAAGATCGCGCAGATGTACTCCTCGATCCAGACCGGGGGGTCCGCCGGCATGCAGACGCTCGACCAGTGCCTGGCAGAGATGGTCAGCAAGGGCCACGTCAGCAAGGAAGAGGCGCGTTACAAGGCCTCGAACAAGGACGCGCTGTAAGAGCGCTGCGCTGCGAGGTTAGCCATCGTGGATCGCGAACAAGCCATTACCTTGATGCAGGACCTGCTCCGCCGGGTGGTGGAGCGCGCCGCTTCGGACCTGTTCATAACCGCCGGGTTCCCTCCGGCCATCAAGATCGACGGCGAGGTCCGCCCGCAGATGGACCGGGCTCTCAACGCGGAGCAATCGGCGATCCTGGTGCGCTCGATCATGAGCGATCGGCAGACCAAGGAATTTGACTCGACCAAGGAATGCAATTTCGCGATCGCGCCCCCGGGAATCGGTCGCTTTCGCGTCAGCGCCTTCGTGCAGCAGGGCTGCACGGGCTGCGTCATCCGCGTCATCAACGCCAAGATCCCGACCTTCGAAGAACTGGACCTGCCGGTCATATTGCGCGAGGTGGTGCAGTCCAAGCGCGGTCTGGTGATCGTGGTCGGGGGCACAGGCTCGGGCAAGTCGACCACCCTGGCGGCCATGGTCGGGTACCGGAACGAGAAGACCCGCGGGCACATCGTCACGATCGAAGATCCGGTCGAATACGTGCACCCGCATCGCGGCTGCGTCATTACGCAGCGCGAAGTCGGCGTCGATACCGATTCCTGGCACGCCGCCCTCAAGAACACGCTCCGCCAGGCGCCCGATGTGATCCTGATCGGCGAAATCCGCGACCGGGAAACGATGGAATACGGCATCCAGTTCGCCGAGACCGGCCACCTGGTGCTGGCGACGCTCCACGCCAACAGCTCCAACCAGGCGCTGGACCGGATCATCAATTTCTTCAGCGAGGAGCGCCGCGAGCAGCTGCTCATGGACATGTCGCTGAACATACGCGCCCTGATATCGCAACGGCTGATCCCGCGCGATACGGGTTCCGGACGAATCGCGGCCATGGAAATCATGCTCAATTCGCCGCTGATCCAGGACCTGATATTCCGCGGCGAGATCGCCAAGATCAAGGAAGTGATGGGTCGTTCGACCCGCATCGGCATGAACACCTTCGACCAGGCGTTGTTCGACCTGTACGAAAAGGGCATGATTTCCTACGAGGATGCGTTGCGCAACGCGGACTCGAAGAACGAACTGCGTCTGCGCGTCAAGCTGGAAAGCAAGCGCGAGAACAAGCCGATCGAAGGCGATGGTGACCTGATGATTGTCGAGGACGAAGCTGACACTCGGCTCCGCTAGCTGGCCAGGATATTCTCGTGAGCAATCTCGCCGACGTAAAGGCCACAAGCAGCGGCTCCCAGCCGACGCTCAACACCAAGCCGCTGTTCAAGCTCATGGTCGAGCGGCGCGCCTCGGACCTGTTCTTTACCTGCAATGCGCCCATCAAGATCAAGATCGAAGGGCAGATCATGCCCGTCAACAAGCAGGTGCTGTCACCGGATGAAATCCGTGCCGCCGCCTTCGGCCTGATGACCCCCGAGCAGCTCGAGTTCTTCAAGCGCGAGCTGGAGATCGACTTCGCGATTTCCGAGCCGGGGCTGGGGCGCTTTCGTGTGGTGGTGTTCTACCAGCGCGGGTATCCGGCCATGGTGCTGCGCTATATCACCGCCGACATGCCCAAGCTCGATCAGCTGGGCCTCCCGGACGTGCTGCGGGACCTGGTCGTGCTGCGCCGCGGACTGATCCTGATGGTCGGTGCCACGGGCTCGGGAAAATCGACGACGCTGGCCGCGATGATCAATCACCGTAACGAGCACTGCTCGGACCATATCGTCACGATCGAGGACCCGATCGAGTTCTTGCACGCCAACAAGCGCTCGATCGTCAATCAGCGCGAGGTAGGTCTGGACACCAGAAGCTACGAGCGCGCGCTGCGCGGGGTCATGCGTGCGGCCCCGGATGTGATCCTGATCGGCGAAGTGCGCGATCGCGAGAGCATGATGGCAGCCATCAGTCTGGCGGGGACCGGTCACCTGGTGCTCGCCACGCTGCACGCCAACAATTGCGCTGAGACCCTGGACCGGATCATCAACATGTTCCCGTACGATCAGCACAAGCAGGTCACGCTGGACCTCTCGCAGTACCTGCGCGCGGTGCTGGCGCAGCGGCTGGTGCAGGGCAAGGACCAGCGGCGCGTGGCCGCGGTCGAGGTGATGCTCAACACCCCGCATATCGCCGAGCTGATCAAGCGGGGCGACGTCGGTGGCATCAAGGAGGCCATCGGCCTCAGCAGCGAGCGGGGTATCCAGAGTTTCGACGTTGCGCTGCTCAAGCTCTATCAGTCCGGACTGATCACGCTCGAGGACGCGCTCACCGCCGCCGACTCGCGAAGCAACCTGGAAACCCGGATCAACTTCGGATAAAAAAAAGCCCGGAGTACTCCGGGCTTTTTTGTCTACAGGGCTGGTGTTACCAGCGGCCACCGCCGCCGCCGCCACCACCGCCGCCGCCACCGCCACCGCCGCGATAGCCACCGCCACCACCGCCGCCGCCGCCGCCGCGATAGCCACCGCCACCGCCGCCGCCGGTCCGGGGCTTATCTTGCGCCTCGTTGACGCGCAACGGTCTGCCGCCCAGTTCCTTGCCGTTCAGGTTCTGGATTGCACGGGCTGAATCGGCCTGGCTCATCTCAACAAACCCGAAGCCGCGCGGCCGGCCGGTCTCTCGATCGGTCGGGAGCGACACGGATTCAACCGTGCCGTGCTCGGCAAACAGTGTGCGGACTTCCGCTTCCGTCGCAGTGAAGGGCAGGTTGCCCACATAAATCTTAGCCATAAATTGAAACTCTCCAACTCAAATGGGCCGGCTGCCGTGAATAATGCAAACCGCACCCTTGCTTACACGGCAGGAACTCGGAAGAGGTCTTGAGGAGGGAACTCCCGCGAGCCATCGAACCAATGATCCTGTCACCTGATCGAGGAAGTTCGGCTCGGGCTCATGGCGCCAAATGAGGCGCAAGGGGCGATACACGGACATAGACGATCGACCGTTAGACTACCACAGCTCTCCGGGCTTTGCTGTCGGTGGCTGGAGGCGGGCAATCGAGGGCCGGACCGGCCCAAGGGGCTCTTAAGGGGGTGGGGAAGGCAGGGTGGGCGGATTTTGACCCGGCTCGAGGTCCGGCGGGGCCGTCACCGGGTTGGCGCGGTTGTGCTGCTCGGCCTGGACCTGCGCCATGGTCAGCCCGGTCTGGGCGGCAATGACGCGAAGCAGGCGGTGCGAGACATCGCGCGGCAGGGTGATCTCGTGGAGTCGTTCCCAGATCCGGATTCGAAGGTCCGGGGGGTTGATCGTGGAGGTCTGCTCGATGAGCTCCCGCTGTCGGACCTCGGCCGCTTCGGCCTGCCGCCGGGCAATACGCGCCCGATAGTCGGCGTTCGGTTCTCCGGCCAGCGGCAGGTGCTCATTCATAATGGTTTCCAGGGTGGGCTCAGTCGGAACGGACGATGACCAGGCGCCAGTTCAGCGCCATGGGACAGGGCGCGGCAGTCGCACGCTCGCGGAAATGCACGCCTTCGCAGCTCATTTTCCCCGAGGCGGTGCGCGCTGACGGGCGCTTGACCTCGGCCAGTTCGGCCACGTTGGCGCTGAGGTCAAATTCGCCGTCGCACTCCGAGCAGGGGCAGGCAAAGCGAAAGAATGCGCGCGCCGGCGGAAAAAAGCTGTGCGATTGCGGCGAGGGGACCGGCCGGCTGGTGCCGGCAAAGGTCAGGTCGATCTGAAGCTTTGCGATCGTGGCGTAGCGGCTGCGCAGCGTCGGCGCCTGCAGGCGGTCGTTCTGACGTCCGGCACGACGCTGCTCGCCAAAGGTCGGTACTTTCCGGGAAGTGAGCTTCATGATCCGGCCTGGTCGGAGGAGGGGGAAGCCGTGGTTTCCGGAACCGCCGTCATCTCCTCGGACGGAGCGGCCTCCGGCGCGTCGGTGCGTGCGGCCTGCCGTCGGCTTTGCTTTTCAGCCTGCCGGAGCTTTCGGGCCTGCTCTTTTTGTTTCTTCTGGTGACGGTAATTAGGCTTAGCCAAGATCGTTTCCACCTGAGGTCTTTTCGGGGGGCGCGCCACACCACCCTGACGTGAAAAATTCGGCGCGCAAGCGGCATCGAGCCTTCGACATTGAGGCCTGAATGCAGCAATCCACCCTAGCACAAAGGGCCGCCTCGTTGTGATCAAATGCGCGCGAGAAACCCGACTAAAACCGGGGCTTGGCAGGTTTTACTCGCGTTACTCCGGCAGCCGCGGCCCAAGGCGGGCGGGATAAGCGCACCGGGGTTGAGCTAGCTTTCTGGATAGACGCTATACGCGTCGAACACCGGTCCATCGACGCAAACCCGCTGCATCGTTCGTCCCTGGGCGGTGCGGATCTCCACGGCACAGCCCGCGCACCCGCCCACGGCGCAGGCCATGTACTCTTCCAGCGAGAGCTGGCAGGGCAGATTCAATGCGCGGGCGACCCGCGCAGTAGCCGCCAGCATCGGCGTGGGGCCGCAGGCGTAAATGGCCACCTCAGCAAGTTCGTGCGCCGAAAGCGCAGAGAGCCAGCGTGAGGCCAGCTCGGTGACATGGCCCGCGTAGCAGCCGGGGTAGCCGGCATTACTGGCCAGGCGCGAGGGCACGCCCCATTCATCGAGCAAGGGCATGCAGGCGATCGCCTCGGAGGGCGCGGCGGGCACCAGGATGCGCGAGGGCCGGGCGCGGAACGGAAAGGGAATCTCCGATCCCATCAGCACCAGGGGTTTCCACTGCACGCGCGAATCGGCCAGCAGGTGCTCGGTCAGGAACACCATCGGCGGTATGCCCACCCCACCGCCGATTGCCAGCACGCGCGGCCGATCCAGGAGCGGCCTGAATCCCTTTCCGATCGGTCCGAGCACGCTGATCGTTCCACCCACAGGCTGGGCGGAAAGCGCGGCCGTGCCCGGGCCGGTGATCTTGTACAACACCTCGATCCAGCCCGCCTCGGGCGCCGAGCGCATGATCGACAGGGGCCGACGCATCGGAAGATTACGGATCGCAGCGCAGGTGCACGAAACTGCCGGGCGTAGCGCGGCGTGCGGTCCGGGGGGCCTGTATGCGCAGTACGTACTGGCGCCCCTCGCAGGCGATGTGCCCCACGATTGTGCCGTCCTCGATATGGATCGTCCCGCGATGGGCGCGCGGCGCTGCGCTCGCCAGGGCGTCTGCGGCCGCGCTCATGCGCGCATCGCGCGCGGGTCTGAGCACCGCTTCGAGCACGGCCATGCGCACCGCCACGCCGTTGCGCACCTGATCGCGGATCACGGATTGCGGCCCGTCGGCGACCTCGGAGTCGATTTCGACCCCACGATTCATGGGCTGCGGATGCATGACGATGGCGTCCGGCCGGGCCAGACGCAGTCGCGGCGCGGTCAGCCCGTAGCGCGCGAAATACTCCTCCCCGTCGGGTATGTCGGCCTGCGCCATGCGTTCGCGCTGGATGCGCAGCATCATGACCACGTCCGCTCCGCGCAGTCCTTCCTCGGGGCTGTGGTAGCGCTTGGCGCCCGGGAACTCATCGCCTTCGGGCATGAGTCCTGCGGGTCCGACCAGACGCAGTTCCCGCAGACCCAAGGCGCTAAACACCTCGTAGGCCGAATGCGCCACGCGCGAGTGGCGGATGTCGCCCACAATCGCCAGGCACAGGTTCTCGAAGCTGCTCTCCCTTGTGCTGCCTTACGGTCAGCGCATCGAGTAAGCCCTGGGTCGGATGGGAAAGGTGGGCTTCGCCCGCCGAAAATACGCTCACGTGCGAGGCCACGTGCGCGGCCACGTGCGCGATGACGCCCGGCTCAGCGTCGCGGATCACGAAGCCGTCGAAATGCACCGACTCGAGCGTGTAGATCGTATCGAGCATCGTCTCGCCCTTGACGCGAGAGGACAGTTGCACCTCGACGTTGACCACCGCGGCCCCGAGACGGCGCCCGGCCAGTTCGAAGGACACGCGCGTGCGGGTCGAGGGTTCGGTGAAAAGATTGCCGATCGTCAGGCCCATCGAGCGCGCGGTTGCTCGGCGCGCGTTCCCCGGGTGCGCGCACGTAGCGCTGCGAGTGGTCAAGGAGCGATTCGATCTCCGCGCGCTCCAGGCCATCGAGGGTGATCAGGTGCTGAAGGGACCCGTCGTTGCGCCGCTGGTTTGTCATGTGTCCGGCTCCCCGCTCCCCGTGCGACTCAACCCTCACCGCGCAGCCAGCGCTCGAGGATGATGGCGGCCGCGAGGCTGTCGACGTCGCTTCGCTGCACGCGCCGGCGCCGGGTTCCGGCGGCGCGCCGTTGTTTCAGTTCCGCGCTCGCTTCCTGGGAGGAATACCGCTCGTCCACCCGCCTCACCGTCAGTCCCGAACGCTGCGCCAGGGCGTCGGCGAATCGGCGGCCGCACCCGCCAGCCGAGCCTGGGGTTCCGTCTTCATTATAAGGGTAGCCCACCACCAGATTGACGGGCTTGTAGTCGGCGAGCAGCCGATCGATGGCCGGCCAGTCAGGACCGTTGCGGTCGTGGCTGACGGTGGCCAGCGGAGCGGCCGCCTTGGTCAGCGCATCGCCGACCGCCACGCCGATGCGACGCAGCCCGAAATCAAAACCCAGCGCGATGCCGCCGTTCAGGCGTGTCCCGCCACCAGACTGACGCTCGAGCTGTGCACGCCCAGGATCTGCCAGGCCGCATGCCAGCGCTGCTCGAAGGGCACCTCGAACACCAGCTGCTCGTTCATGGGGCACCGACAGCCAGGAATTGTCGAGTATCTCCCGCTCAAGCTGGCCAGGCTCCCAGCCGGCATAGCCCAACGCGACGAAGGCGTCGCGCGGACCGTCACCCCGGGCCATCGCGGCCAGCACGTCGCGCGAGGTGGTGACCTGAATGAAATCGGAGATCTTGTGGGTCGAATCCCATTCGCCGCCCGGCCGATGCAGCACGAAACCACGATCGGTGTGCACAGGACCGCCGCGCAACACGGGCTGCGCCGCGGTGCTCGCCTGGGCGGCGTCGAGCTTCATCTGCGCCAGCACGTCACCGAGCTTCATGTCGAGCGGCTTGTTCAGCACGATGCCGAGCGCCCCTTTGTCGCTGTGTTCGCAGATCAGTGTGACGCTTTGCGCGAAATTGCCGTCGGCCAGAGAGGGCATCGCGACCAGCAGGTTATTGGCGAGCGAAGTGGTGGTGGGGGTCATGAGCGAAGTATGGGGGCGCCGATAGGCGCTCTCAAGGGGCCTGTGCGGCCCCGGCCCTGACCGTTCCGGTGCCCAGCTCCCCTCCGAAGAATTCCCATTGGTAGGCAAAACGCACGGACGCCGTAGCTGCGCGCCAGGGCCGGGGGGAAGGCTCGAAGGGGCTGGCCAGCCTCAGGATCTGCAAGGCCGCCTGGTCGATCTCCGGATGGGCGCTGGGGCGCTGGATGGTGGCCTCGAGCAGGCGCCCGTCGGCCGAAAGCGCCACCTCGATGACCGGGCTTCCTGAAAAATCCGGCTCGCCGCGCGACGGAGGGGAAATTGAGCGTGCCGACCCGCTCCACCTTGCGGCGCCAGGCGTCCAGGTACGGGGCGAGGTGGAGGCCTTGGTGTCCGGGCTGATCCATTGGCCGGTCTTGGGATCACCGCGCAGCACCAGCTCCGGGGCATCGCCGCGCCCATGGCGCGCCGCACTGCCCGAATCCAGGCGCCGCTCCAGCGCGGTGGCTGCGGCACGCTGGCCGACCTGGCCGAACCACACGATCGCCGGCTGCGGGGATGGGGTGCTCAATGTGCGCTCCTGGCCGCTGACCTGTGTCGAGGCCGCCCACTGCTCCAGGCCGCCCAGCAGGCTCTGGGGTGCGGCGGCGGCGTGGGCTTCAGGGCTTCCTGTGGCGAGCGTGCGGGTGTTGCCCGAACCGATCTGGGTGCGCTGCGCGAGGTAGCTGGCTCGATCATTGCGACGCGCTTCGGGCAGATCCTCGGAGACCAGCAGTACTTCCATGCCGGGCGCCTCCCTCCCGCCTTGCCCCCGGCCCCGAAGGTGAGCCCAAGAATGACGATGCCGTGCGGCGATTCCGGCCAGGAACAGCATCGTCATCAGCCGCTCGCGCACCGGGGCCCCGCCTTCGCGTCAGGCCGGCCAGCCCGCTCAGGGTCAACAGGCGCTGCGGTTGCGGCTGGGCTCACGAGGTTGTTGGCGGTGCGCCCCGGCTCGAGGCGTCGGGCGATGGCCTGCGATCAGCAGATCGGCCGCGTCGACGCCGAATTGCTGCTGCAATTCGCGCGCGCCGGTGGGGCTGGTGACGTTGATTTCGGTCACGAAGCCGCCGATCACGTCCAGGCCGACGAACAGCATGCCCCGCCTCGCGCATGGCCGGACCGATCTGGCGCACAGCCAGCGATCGCGCTCGTTGAGCGGCCGGCCGACGCCCTTGGCGCCGGCGGCGAGGTTGCCGCGATGGTCGTGCGCGCGTGGGTATGCGCGCCAGCGCGTAGGGGACAGGCTCGCCGTCGACCAGCAGCACGCGCGCATCGCCGCTGATCGAGATCTCCGGCAGGTACTTCTGCACGATCGCGAAGCGCTCGCCGTAGTCGGTGAGCGTCTCGAACACCACCCGCGCGTTCTTGTCGCCGGCGGTGACCACGAAGATCGAGCGCCCGCCCATGCCGTCCAGCGGCTTGCACACGATCGTGCCGTGCGCTGCGGCGAAGGCGGCCATCTCCGCCATGTCGCGCGTCACCAGCGTGGCTGCGCAGCACTGCGGGAACCAGGCGGTGTAGACCTTCTCGTTCATGTCCCGCAGGCCCCGCGGGCGGTTGACGACCAGCGCGCCGGCGAGCTCGGCGCGCTCGAGGATATAGGTGGCGTAGATGTACTCCGCATCGAACGGCGGATCCTTGCGCATCAGCACGACGTCGAACTCGCCCAGCTTGCTCGTCAGCGCGCTCGCCCAGCGTGAACCAGGCCGTCGGATCGGCGCGCACGCGTCAGCGATCGGGTGCGCGCCAGCGCCACACCGTCGGCGCAGACTCAGATCCGCCATGCTCCGCGTAATGCAGCTCATAGCCGCGTTGCTTGAGCGGCGAGCAGCAAGCCAAGGTGGTGTCCTTCGGGTACTTGATGTCATCGATCGGATCCATCACGACCAGCAGGCGGACCGGCTCGATTCATAGTGCCGCCCTCGAAGTGCAATGCGCCGCCAACCGGCCTGAGTGTGAATTATGTCGTCGCCGATGTGACTCCAGCTGCCCGGAAACGTGACGCAGGTGGCATAGCCGGAGGGGTGCCGATATGTTAAAAAGCTCATATCTATCGAGGGCGTAGCACAGATCACAGCACGCCCGCCCACAGGTGACCGAGCATGGAATTCAATGCCCAAAGGAGTGAGTCGGACGTGAGCGACGATGCCTCGCCATTCCGTGGCCTGAAAGTGCTGGTCATCGACGACAGCAAGACCATCCGGCGCACGGCCGAGACGCTGCTGGCCAAGGAAGGCTGCGAGGTATTCACCGCGGTCGATGGGTTTCGATGCGCTCACCAAGATCGCCGACCACCAGCCCGATATCGTGTTCGTCGACATCATGATGCCGCGGCTGGATGGCTACCAGACCTGCGCGCTGATCAAGCACAACAAGGTGTTCCGCTCCATTCCCGGTCATCATGCTGTCCTCCAAGGATGGGCTGTTCGACCGTGCCCGCGGCCGCATCGTCGGCTCCGAGCACTATCTGACCAAGCCGTTCACCAAGGACGAGCTGCTCGGCGCCATCGAAGCGCACATCGGGAGATAGGCCATGGCGCTGATTCTCATTGTCGACGATTCGCCCACCGAAGTGCACGTCATGAAGAAGGCGCTCGAGACGCCACGGGTATCGTACTGCGGTCGCCGCCGACGGCGAAGAGGGCATTCGCCTGGCGCGGCAGATGCATCCGGACCTGATCTTCATGGACATCGTGATGCCCGGCGTCAACGGCTACCAGGCCACGCGCACGCTCTCGAACGACCCGAACACCCGCGCCATTCCGATCGTCATGGTCACTTCCAAGGGCCAGGAAACCGATCGCATCTGGGGCCTGCGCCAGGGGGCGGTGGACTACATGGTCAAGCCCGTATCGATGGACCAGCTTGTCGAGAAGGCGCAGGCCGCGCTCGCCGCCTGATCATGCTGGCGAGCGCTCCCGATTAAAAGCACTGCGCGATCAACCGTATGAACTCCTCGCGGAGCTCGAGCGGCGTGGTCGCAGCGCGACCGCCAGCCCCGAGACGCCGGGGGCGGCCGGCGCGCGAGTGGGTGGGCGTCGCCGCGCGCATGGCCGGCGAGCTCTACCTGGTGGCCCGCGAGGAAGCGCGCGAAGTGCTGCGGCATCCCCTCGCCGCTGACGCGCGTGCCGGGTGCGAAACCCTGGGTGCTGGGACTGGCCAGCATTCGCGGCCAGCTGTTCCCGATCATCGATCTGCGCCAGTACCTGGGCGGCGGTCCGACACCGCTCACGCGCTTGACGCGCATCGTGGTCGTCAATCATCGCGACGTGCCCGCCGGGTCTGGTGGTCGATGAGGTGCTCGGGCTTCCGGCGCTTCAAGGAAGCGGAATTCAGCGCCGAGGTGCCGACCACGATCGTGCCCTGCGGGCGGTACCTGGCCGGCTCGTTCCGCCAGGACCAGGAACAGCTGGCCGGTGCTGAGCCTGCGCCGGCTCCTCGAGGACCCGGCCTTTGCGGCGGCCTCGGCCTGATGAATACCGACGAATCTGGTCGATACCGCAACGCCTTCGGCAACTGACGCTGGCGATCGGCGCCTTGCTGGTGCTGGGCAGTGGGCTGTGGATGGCCAGTGCCGGCCGCACCGCGCTGGCCTGGGTGGGTGCAGCGCTCGTGCTGCTGGCTCTGGTCCCGGCGGGCATGATCCTGCTCGCCAGCTGCACTGCGTTGCGGCGGGCCGCCGAGCGCCAGATGCAGGCCACTGCCGACGCAGCGCCACGAGAGCGAGCGCAACCAGCGCTCGATCCTGCAGCTGCTCGATGAGATGGCCAGTCTCGCCGACGGGCGACCTGACCGTGCAGGCCACCGTGACCGAGGACATCACCGGCGCCATCGCCGACTCGGTCAACTATGCCGTCGAGGCCCTGCGCAAGCTGGTGGCCACGATCAACCACTCGGCCATGCAGGTCGATGCCTCGGCGCGCCAGACCCAGGCGCTGGGCGCGCAGCTGGGCAAGGCCAGCGCGGTGCAGACCAAGCAGATCACCTCGGCGACCGAGTCGATCGCCGCGATGGCCGGCATCGACCGAGGAAGTCTCCGGCAACGCCGAGCGCGCGGCCGACGTGGCGCGCCACTCGGTGGATGTCGCGCACAAGGGCGGTGATGCGGTGCGCCGCACGATCGATGGCATGAACACGATCCGCGAGACCATCCAGGAGACCAGCAAGCGCATCAAGCGGCTGGGCGAGAGCTCGCAGGAAATCGGCAACATCGTCGAGCTGATCAGCGACATCGCCGAGCAGACCAACATCCTGGCGCTCAACGCCTCGATCCAGGCCTCGATGGCCGGCGAGGCGGGGCGCGGCTTTGCGGTGGTGGCCGACGAAGTGCAGCGGCTGGCCGAGCGGGCCGCCACTGCGACCAAGCAGATCGATGTGCTGGTGCGCACCATCCAGACCGACACCAACGAGGCGGTCGTGTCGATGGAGCGCAGCACCACCGATGTGGTGGGCGGGGCGCTGCTCGCCGAGAATGCCGGCGCCGCGCTGCAGGAGATCGAGCAGGTCTCCAACCAGATCGCGAGCCTGGTGCAGAACATCTCCGGAGGCGCGCGCGGCCAGTCGGTGGCGGCGCAGAACATCGCGCGCAACACGCAGGTCCTGCGCGAGATCAGCGCCCAGACCGCCGACAGCACGCACGCCACCGCGCAGGCGATCATCAAGATGGCCGACCTGGCCGGCGAGTTGCGCAAGTCGATTTCCGGGTTCAGGTTGCCGCCCGCACCCAGTCCGACCTCCGCCACCACATCGCGTCCGGCCTTGAGCGCTGCCCCCGTGCAGCCGGCCGATGCGACGGGACGGCTTAAAACAACTCGGCGGGGTCTAGGGCGATACTGCTCGCCGCTATGACGCGAACTCGCCACACAAACCCTGCAGCAGGCCGCGCGCGAGATCAGCGCGGCGCTTTCCGAGGCGCGCACCGCGCTGGAAGCGCACGTCGAGCAGCCCGAGAACGCCTCGCTCCTGGAGCGCTGCCGCACCGAGCTGCACCAGGTGCAGGGCGCGCTGCGGGTGCTGGAGATCTATGGCGCCGCGCTGCTCGCCGAGGAAATGGAGCAGGTGGCACGCTACCTGATCGGCGCCCGGGATGAGCGCAAGAATCAGTCCGAGTCCCTCGATGCCCTGATGCGCGCGATGGTGCAGCTGCCCGGATACCTCGAGCGCGTGCTCGCCGGGAGCCGTGATCTGGCGCTGGTGCTGCTGCCGCTCCTCAATGACCTGCGCGCGGTGCGCGGCTGCGCGTTGCTGTCCGAAGGCACACTGCTGCTGCTCAACCTCAAGTCCGATCGGCAGGCGCAGCCCACCTCACCGGCACCGGGCGAGCCGCCGCTGACGCCCGCGCAATGGGCGCGTCGCCTGCGACCGCGCTTTCAGGCGGGGCTGGTCGGCTGGATACGCGGCGAACGCCTCGAGCAGAATCTCGAAATACTGGCGACCGTGGCCACGCGCCTCGAACAGGTGGCGACCCAGCAGTGCGTGTTCCAGCTTTGGTGGGTGGTCGGCGCCCTGCTGGAGGCGCTGGGCGAGCACGGCGTCGAGAGCAGCGTGTCGGTCAAGCGGCTGCTGGGTCTCGCCGATCGCGAGATCCGCCGACTCTACGAGCAGGGCGAGACTCGCTATGCGCAAGTGCCGCCGATCGAGCTGCTCAACAATCTTCTTTACTACGTGGCGCGCTCAACCACCGCCGGCCCCCGCGTGGTCGCGGTGCGCTCCTCCTTCCGCCTGAATGAGCTGCTGCCGGTCGATGACAGCGTCGAGCAGGAGCGGGAAAATCTTTCCGCGCCCTCCGTCAAGCTCATGCACACCGTGGCCGCCGCGATCCGCGAGGACCTCACGCGCGTCAAGGATGTGCTGGACATGTTCGTGCGCCGCGGCGGCGGTCAAGTCGAGGAACTGACCCCGCAGATCGTCCTGCTGCGCAAGATCGGCGACACGCTGGGCGTGCTGGGTCTGGGCGAACTGCGCGGGCGGGTGCAGGAGGCCAATGCGCGCCTGGAGGGCGTGGTGGCCGGACGCGAGAGCGCCGATGAGGCGACGCTGGTCCAGGTGGCCGCGAGCCTGATCCAGGTCGAAGATCACCTCGATGCGCAACTGGTCGGGCTGATCATGCCCAAGAAGGCGCCCGAGGGTGGCACCGAGGATGCGCCGGACCAGGATTTCGGGCCGGTGCAAAGCGCCGTGCTGCGCGAGTGCGTCGTGAACCTGGCGCGCGTCAAGGAAAGCATCGCGCAAAGTATCAACGGCACGCTCGAGGCGGTGGGATTTGACAGCTGGCTGGAGCTGATGCGCGGCATCAAGGCCGGATTGCTGATGCTGGGCAAATCGCGCGCGGTCGAAATCGTGGACGCGATCACCGAGCAACTGCGCCGCGTGATGCAGCCGGGCGGAATGCCACTTTCAGGCGCCTACCTGGACCGGCTCGCCGACGCGGTGGTGAGCCTCGAGTACTACATCGAGACGCTCCAGGCCGGTCGGAGCGATCCGTGGTACATGCTCGACAACGCGCAGGCCTGTCTCGAGGTGCTGCAGCGCGAACCCGAACAGGTCGTGCCCACGGTCCCGGCGGTGAGCCCTGCGAACTACGCGCGCACCGTGCGCATCGCTCCTCCCCCGCATGTGGAGGTCGCCAGTGCCACTGACCCGGAAAGTACCGGCCACTCCTTGAGCCCGCCGGTCCTGGCGGCCGCTCCGCTCCACAGCGCCTCGGTCGCCGACCCGGAGCTGCTGAGTCTGTTTGCCGAGGAAGCGCGCGAGGAAATGGAGAAGATCCGCCGCTACTATCCGGCCTGGGAGCAGGATCCGCTGGCCTCCGAGGCGCTCGGCACCGTGCGCCGTTCCTTCCACACTCTCAAAGGGAGCGGTCGGATGGTGGGTGCACGCGAACTCAGTGAGTTCTCGTGGGCGATGGAAAACCTGGTCAACCGCCTGCTCGATGGCACACTGGCGCGTTCGGCGGAAATCTTAAGCACACTGCGCGAGGCGGTGGCGTTGCTGCCCCAGTTGGTAGGCGAACTGGACGAGTCCACCACGCCGCGCACCCAACCGGCGCACCTGGTGGCGCGCGCGCACGCGCTGGCCGCCGGGCATGAGGCGCCCGCCGCGCCGCTCAGCGCCCCGAGCGAAGCGCTCGCGGATTCCGCGCCGCTTCCGGAGCCCGAACCGCTCGCGCCTCCCGAGCCGGCGGTGGAATGGGCGGCCACCGAGCTGATTGCTCCGCCTGAAAGTGCGCAGGCTCCCATCGAAGGGGCCGATGGCGCCCTGCGGGAGATCTATGCTCGCGAGACCTCGAGTCACGTGCTCACGGTGCGCACCTGGCTCAGCCGCGAGCGACCGCATCCGGCCCCGCACGTGCTGACCGAGGAAGTCTATCGGGCCTGCCACACGCTGTCGGGAAGCTCCCGCATGGCCGAGGCGCGCCATGGCACGCGACTGGCCGAGCCGCTCAATCACTGGCTGCGCAAGTCCTTCGACAGCGGCGTGGGGCTAGATGATTCAGACCTGCTGTTGCTCGAGGACTGCATGGTCGCCATGGCGGCGGTCGCCGAGCACCTCGATGAGGATACCGGCTTTTTCGACGTGCACGACACGCTCAGAGCGCGCATTGCGCGTGCCGAGCACGAGCTGGATCGGCGCATCGCCGAGGCGACCGAGCACAGCGAGCGCACCGGTCTGCACGCTTTGCCGGCGATGCAGGCCCTGCGCCAGCCCGAACCGGCCCCCGCTCCGGCAGCACCGGTGAGCGCGCCGGCGATCGATTTTGATCCGGAAGTGGCCGCCATCTTCTGCGAGGAAGCCAGCGAACTGCTCGAAGCCTCGCAATCGGCGCTGCAAGCCTGGAACGCGGCGCCCGCCGCGGGCGGTGAGCAACTCGCCTCGCTCAAGCGTTCACTCCATACCTTTAAGGGCGGCGCGCGCATGGCGGGCGTGAGCGCCATGGGCAACCTGTCACACGAGCTGGAAAGCCTGATCATACAGATCGACCTGGGCACCGCGAGCGGTGATCAGCGCGCCCGGGCAATCGCGCAGGAGGCGCTCGATGAACTGGCGCGCATGCGCGAGCAGGTCGCCGGAGGTCGCGCGGCCGTTCCTGCCACCGCGCTGATGGAGCGGATCCAGGCCATCGCACGCGGCGCGGAAGTCCCCGACGGAACTCTCGCACCCTCCCCAGCACCCGCACCGCTCGCACCCGAGGCACCCGCGCAAGCGCCGGTATCCGAGGCCGGCGCTTCGCCGCCTGCCACCCGCCCCGCCCCGCCCCCACCGAGGTTCGAGGCAGCGCCGACGATGAGCGTCCGGGCGTCCGCGCCCGCTGCAGATTCGATCGGCACCGTGGCGCCGCTGGTCCTCAAGCCTCCCGCCCCGGTTCCGCCGGGCCGCGAGCCGGTCGCCGGAGCCGAGCGCGGCGAGATGGCCCGGGTCAGCGCCGAGCTGCTCGATGAACTGCTCAACCATGCCGGCGAGGTGAGCATCACGCGGGCGCGCCTCGAACAGCAGCTCGGGATGGTCGATTTCAATCTCGCCGAGCTCTCGCGCACCGTCACCCGCCTCAAGGAGCAGTTGCGCAAACTCGAGATGGAGACCGAGGCGCAAGTGCTGCACCGGCACGACCAGGAGACCGGCCACCGTCCGGGCTTTGATCCGCTGGAACTGGACCGTTATTCATCGATACAGCAGTACTCGCGCGCACTGGCGGAGTCGGCCAATGACGTGGCGAGCCTCCAGCAGTTGCTCGAAAGCCTGGTGGGCGATACTCAGAACCAGCTTCAGCTCCAGGCCCGCACGGTCACCGAGCTCCAGAACGGGCTGATGCGCACCCGCATGGTGTCCTTCCAGCGCCACGTGCAGCGATTGGCGCGCATCGTGCGCCAGGCGGCCGCCGACACCGACAAGCGCGCAGAGCTGGTAATCGAAGGGGCGGCCGGCGAGCTGGATCGCCAGGTGCTCGAACGGATGCTGCCGCCCTTCGAACACCTGCTCCGAAATGCGGTGGTGCACGGCATCGAATCGCCCGAGGAACGCCGCGCCCGCGGCAAGCCCTCCACCGGACGCATCCATTTGCACCTGCAGCGCGAGGGCGCCGAGGTGATCGTGGAGGTCAGCGACGACGGCGCCGGGATGAACCTGAATGCGATCCGTGACAAGGGCCTGGCCCTCGGACTGATATCGCCCGACCAGACGCTCACCGACGATGATGTGATGCAGTTGGTGCTCGAGCCGGGTTTCTCGACCGCCGGAGCCCTCACGCAGCAGGCGGGACGCGGGGTGGGGATGGATGTGGTTGCCACCGAAATCAAAAAGCTCGGCGGCGCATTGCACATGGACAGCAAGCCGGGCCAGGGCACGCGCTTTACGATCCGCCTGCCCTTGACCCTGGCGGTCAGCCACGCCCTGGTGGTGAGGACGGGCGATGAGTTCTACGCGCTGCCCCTGCCGACGATCGAGGGCGTGGTGCGTCTGCCGCGCGAGGAGGTGGCTGCGCACCTGCGCAGCGAAAGCGCCACCTTCACCTATGGCGACCATAAATACCGGCTGCAGCCGCTGGCGCACTACGTCGGCATGGAATCCTCACCGATTCCGGAGACCGATGCGGCGATACCGATCGTGCTGGTGCGCGCCGGGGAGCATTCCACCGGTTTGGTGGCCGATGAGCTGATCGGGAGCCGCGAGATTGTCGTCAAGCCCATCGGCCCCCAGATCTCATCGATCCGCGGCATATCGGGGGCCACGATCCTCAGCGACGGGCGCGTGGTCATCATTCTGGACATCACCTCGCTGGTCCGTGCCGAATGGCGGGTGCGGGCGGCGAGCACGCCGCTGCGCGAGCGCGGTGACCGGCGCACGTTTGCGCTGGTGGTGGACGATTCGATCACGGTGCGGCGCGTGACGCAGCGTTTGCTGGAGCGCAACGGCATGCGCGTCATGACAGCGCGCGACGGCGCAGATGCCATGACGCTGCTGGCCGATCACGTTCCGGACATCATCCTGCTCGACATCGAGATGCCGCGCATGGACGGCTATGAGGTCGCCGCGCAGGTGCGTGCGGATCCTCGCCTGCAGGACGTACCGATCATCATGATTACCTCGCGCGTCGGTGAGAAACACCGCGCGCATGCGATCGAGCTCGGGGTGGATGATTACCTCGGCAAGCCCTATCAGGAAAGCCAGCTGATCGATGCGATCGCGCCCCTTGTGGCGCGGCGGCGGGCGGCGGCGCAAGCCTCGGGCGCGGGCCGATGAGCGAGAGCGGCGGGGAAATCTACAGCCTGCTGATACCGCTGGCGGATGCGCGCTTGCTGGTGCCGCGCGCCTGCGTGGCCGAAATCGCCGGCTATCAAGCGCCCACCAGCATGGCCGGGGCGCCCCCCTGGTACCTGGGGCTGGTCCAGTGGAATGGACGCGCGGTGCCACTCATCTCCTTCGAGGGACTGTGCCGTCATGCGACACCGGCGGTGAGTTCGCGCTCGCGACTGGTCGTCATGCACGCCATCGGCGAGCGCGTTGATGCCGGCGCCTACGCCTTGGTTTCGCAGGGCTTTCCGCAATTGGTGCGGGTCAGCGCCGATGTGATCCGCCCGGATCCCGCCTACGTGGTGCCCGAGGACGACCCTGTGGTGTGCCGTGTGCGCATGCTCAATGAAACACCGTTGATCCCGGATCTTGAGCGCCTCGAGGTTCTCATCGCCGACGAGACCACGGTCGCTGCCGCCTAGGCCAGGTCGCCCGCCAGCGCCTGGAGCACGGCCAGTGCGGCGAGCGGTGCGGTCTCGGTGCGCAGAATCCGCGGTCCCAGCCGGCATGGCCGGAACCCGGCGCGCTGCGCCTGGAGCTGTTCGCGACCGCTCAGGCCTCCTTCCGGTCCCACCAGCAACACGGCCCGATGCAGGCCTGCGGCGAGGGAGACCAGGGCATCGGGCGCCTGCGGCAGCAACATCAAGCGCAGTTCATCCTCGCCAGCGGCGCACGCCTCGGAAAATTCCGCGATGGGCTCGATCTGCGGCACACGATTTCGACCGCACTGCTCGCAGGCGGCAATGGCGACGGCCCGCCAGTGCTCCGCGCGGCGTTGCCGGTTGGCGGCATCGAGCCTAACCACGCTGAACTCGCACGACAAGGGCACGATGCGCTGCACTCCCAGCTCGGTGGCTTTCTGCACGATGGCGTCCATGCGTTCTCCGCGCGCGACGCCCTGGAGCAGTGTCAATTGGAGGGGCGACTCGCGTTCCACCGCGTTGTACGCGCCAACGGCAACACGCGCCCCGGATTTTCCGGCGCCCACCACTTCGGCGAGAAACTCCCCGCCGCGGCCGTTAAATAGAGTCAGAGTCGCTCCGCTCCGCAGCCGCAGCACTCGCAGCAGGTGGGTGGACTGGGCGGCGGGGAGCACTGTTTCCTCGCCGCTGGCGAGCGCGAGGTCAACGAATATCCGGGTGCTGCGCATCTGCGTTGGCCGTTTGGGGATCGCCTATGGGCGCGCTAGGGCGCGCACGCGCGCTCAATACATTCGCCGGCCACATCCATCATCAGATCGATCTCAGCGGGTGTGATCACGTACGGCGGCATGCAGTAGATCACCCCTCCGAGCGGTCGCAGCAGGACACCGCGCGCGAGCGCGTGGCGGTAGGCCCGAAGTCCCCGGCGTTCCTGCCAGGGAAATGGCTCCCGGGTCGCGCGATCGCGCACGGTCTCGATGGCGAGGATCATGCCGCACTGGCGTACCTCGGCTACGTTCGGATGCTCGGCGAGCGGTGCGGCGCGCGCGGCCATGTACGCGGCCAGGGCGCGGTTGCGCTCGAGCACCGGCTCGGTGGAGAAGATCTCGAGTGTGGCCAGCGCGGCCGAGCAGGCCAGCGGATTGCCGGTATAGCTGTGCGAGTGCAGGAATGCGCGCAACGAGACGTATTCATCGTAAAACGCACCGTACATGATCTCGGATGTGAGCACGACCGAAAGGGGCAGGTAGCCCCCGGTCAGCCCCTTGGACAGGCACAGGAAATCGGGAGAGATATCCGCCTGCTCGCAGGCGAAGAGCGTGCCGGTGCGCCCGAAGCCCACCGCGATCTCATCGGCGATCAGGTGCACCCCGTACTTGTCACAGGCGGCACGCAACAATCGCAGGTACACCGGATCGTACATGCGCATGCCGCCGGCGCACTGCACCAGCGGCTCGACAATGACAGCCGCCAGTTCCGAGGCGTGGCGCTCAAGGGCGCTGTCCATGGCCGCGAAGCTCCGACGCGAGTGCTCGGCCCAGCTCTCCCCGGGTGCGCGCAGGTAGCAATCGGGTGAGGGAACGGTGATCACCGGCAGGAGCAGGGGCTGGTAGATCTCCCGATAGAGCGGCACGTCCCCGACGCTCAGGGCGCCGAGAGTCTCGCCGTGATAGCTATTATTAAGAGTAAGGAACCGGCGCTTCCCGGGCAGGCCGCGGTTGAGCCAGTAATGGAAGCTCATCTTGAGGGCCACCTCGACCGCCGCCGACCCGCTGTCGGCGTAGAAGCAGCGCGTCAGGCCCCGCGGCGCGAGCGCCGCCAGCCGTTCGGCCAGCGCGATGGCCGGCTCGTGCGTGAAGCCGGCCAGCATGACGTGCTCGAGGCGCGCGGCCTGGGCCGCCACCGCGCCGCTGATGCGCTCGTTGGCGTGGCCGAACAGATTGGTCCACCAGGAGCTGATGGCATCCAGATACCGTTTGCCCTCATAGTCCTCGAGCCATACGCCCTCACCGCGGCGCACCGGAATGGGCGGCATGGTCTCGTGGTCCTTCATCTGGGTGCACGGATGCCAAACGTGCCGCAGATCGCGCGCCGCAAGTGTGGCATTGTCGGTGGGACTGGCGGTCTGGGAGCCGCCTTCACGGGTGCTATGGGTCACGAGGGCATTTTGGCATCATGAGCGCAATCATGCAGTCGGGTTTTTCCATTGATCCGGCCCTCGGGCTCCTGCGCGATGTGCGCCAGGTGCTCTCCTCGCATTGCGATGAGCGGCCCGCGGGCACGCATCCGGAGCTGATCGTCGTGCATGGCATCAGCCTGCCGCCGGGGGAATTCGGCGGCCCATGGATCGAGCGGCTGTTTACGGGCGGGCTGGATCGCAACGCGCATCCGTTCTTCGCCACGATTGCATCCCTTCGGGTCTCCGCTCACGTGCTGGTACGGCGTGACGGGTGCCCGGTGCAGTTCGTGCCGT
This sequence comes from uncultured Gammaproteobacteria bacterium, assembly GCA_963717335.1. Taxonomy (GTDB): domain Bacteria; phylum Pseudomonadota; class Gammaproteobacteria; order Steroidobacterales; family Steroidobacteraceae; genus FEN-1191. Next base: position 219,935 of record CAVQVZ010000002.1, read on the forward strand.
TCGGCTTGCGGGCCTGGCATGCCGGGGTTTCGAGCTGGCAGGGTCGCAGCGCCTGCAATGATTTTTCGATCGGGATCGAAATGGAAGGGACCGATGAGGGCGTGTACGAGTGCGCGCAGTATCGGACGCTCTCCGCACTGATTGCCGCATTGTGCGATGCCTACCCGAGCCTGGCGCGGGAGCGGGTGGTCGGTCACAGCGATATCGCGCCGGGCCGCAAGAGCGATCCGGGATTGAGATTCGAGTGGAAGCTGCTGAGGGCGCTATTGTCCTGAGGGCTTGTCCGCGCCTCTGCGCTCGCTGCGCCACATGACCTCGCTCCCCTTGGCGCGGCGCGCCAGCACGCGCGCCAGTATGAACAGCAGATCCGAGAGCCGGTTCAGGTACCGCAGCGCCTGCGGGCCCAGCGCTTCCTTGCGCGAAAGCGCCCAGCAGCGCCGCTCCGCGCGGCGGCAGATCGATCGGGCCATGTGGCAGCTTGCCGCGGCCGCCCCGCCCCCGGGCAGCACGAACTCTCGGAGCGGTGGCAGCTCGGCGTTCCACTGCTCGACCAGCTCCTCGAGTGACTCGACCTGGCTGGCGGAGATGACAACGCTTCCGGGGATCGCCAGCTCCCCTCCCAGATCGAAGAGGTCGTGTTGGATATCCAGCAGCTGCTCTTCCATCGGCGCCGGGAGGTCGGTGGCCGCCAACAGCACGCCCAGGGCGCTGTTGAGCTCATCGACGGTGCCGCAGGCCTCGATGCGCGCGCTTTCCTTCGGCACGCGTGCGCCGTCGGCCAGTCCGGTACTGCCATCATCGCCCGTGCGCGTTACGATCTTGGAAAGACGGTTCCCCACAGAGGAGGAAACTACCTCATGTGGAAGCGCATGGCGAGCGTCACTCCCTCGTAATGCCCATCCAGCGCCAAGCTCAGGTGCCGGCACATCATCGATCTGATCATCGATGTGGCTCGCGAACGCCAACGGCCGCAGGGCCTGCGCGCGCATCCGGTGCCATGGACGAGGATGGTTGACCAAGGCCCCTTAGATCGGCAAACTGTCGGTGCTTTGAGGTGTTTGCGCTGAGAAGTTTCGGCGCGAATTAAACGGGAAGCCGGTGAAACACTTCGTGTGATTCCGGTGCTGCCCCCGCAACGGTAAGTGAGTCAAGACGAGTCGGTACGCCACTGTGCATCGGCATGGGAAGGCGACTTGTCAGGGTGAGACAAAACCCGCTCACGAGCCCGTAGACCGGCCCCATCGCAGCGGTAGGTGTTACGGTGGGTAACATCGATACGAAATATCACTTCGTATCGACTCTCATCTCCACGCCTAATTTTTAAACTACTACATGCACGGTGGGTGCGTGGGGGATCGTTATGAAGTCTTTAAGCTGCCGCCATCGCGCGGGCGCATTTCTGTTGCTTTTCGTTTTTGGCACGTCCATCCGGGGTGTCGCCGCCGATGATGATGATCTCGCTGCGGTCGTGATCACGGCCACCCGGATCCCTACACCGATATCCCAGATCGCCAGCAGCGTGACGATCATCACCGCCGAAGATATTGCCATCAAGCAGGAACGCACCTTACCCGACGTGCTCCGGGATGTTCCCGGTCTGAACGTCGTTCAAACAGGCGGACCCGGCGGACAAACCTCGGTGTTTATGCGAGGGACAAATTCCAATCACACCAAGGTTTTGATCGATGGAATTGATGTTGGCGATCCGAGCAATTCCACCGGCGCCTTCGACTTTGGACAGTTGCTCACCCAGGACATTGAACGCGTAGAGGTGTTGCGCGGGCCGCAGAGCGGACTGTACGGATCGGACGCCATCGGCGGAGTAATCAACATCATCACCAGGAAGGGCACGGGCCCCCTGCAGTTTACGGGACTCATCGAGGGTGGCTCGTTTTCCACCTTCAACCAGGCGGCAGCCATCAGCGGCTCTGCCGATGCCTTCCACTACTCGGTGAATCTCACGCACCTTCACGCCGGAGCCACCCCCGTGACCCCGCTTGAGCTCTTGCCACCGGGGCAGAAACGCAATGACGACTATGACGACAACTTCGGCCTCTCGACGAAGCTCGGTTACGAGGTGACTCCGAACTTCGACTTCGGTCTCGTCGCTCGCTACACGAGTATTGAGTTGCGCACGACGAGCGACGGCTTTGATCCGTCGACGTTCACGTTCGTGCCTGAGGCGCAACAAACCGTGGCCAAGACGGATGCGTATTATGGGCGTCTGAGTGCGCACTACCTGTCGTTTGAGGGCGCATTCGAGCAGACGCTCGGATTCGCCTACACGCGCGACCGGACCTCTACGCTGCAGCCGCAATCACCCGAGGCCCTCAACAGTGGCGAGCGCAAGAAAATCGACTGGCAAGGCAACATCAAGGCCGCCGCGGGGGAAAGCGTGGTGCTCGGGGCGGAGTATGAGCGCGACGAGATCAGCGAGCCGATATCAGCCGATACCCATATTGCCTCCGGCTACGCGGAACTGCAGTCGCAGCTCGGGGAGCACTGGTTCTCAGCCCTCAACGTACGCTACGACGATAACAATCGATTTGGCAGCAAGGCCACTTATCGCTTCGCCCCGGCGTATGTGCTCTCCGAGAGCGGCACCAAGCTCAAGGCCAGCATCGGTACGGGGTTTAAGGCGCCGACGCTCAGCGAGTTGTTCCAGGACTTCCCACCGTTCTTCTTCGCCAACCCCAATCTTAAGCCCGAGACAAGTACCGGCTGGGATGCGGGCGTGGAGCAGGGCTTTGCGAAGGACACCCTGCGCATCGGGGCGACCTATTTTTACAACCGCATCAGCAATCTGATCACAGTTGATCCAGTGAGCTTCTCGACCTACGCGAACGTGGGGCGTGCCACTACAAAGGGAGTGGAGAGCTTTATCGACTACAAGATGGGACAGCAGTTCACACTGCGGCTCGATTATACGTACACCCAGGCCACCGACGATGAGACGGACCAGGAGCTGCTGCGCCGGCCCAAGAACAAGGCCAACGCGGACCTCTCATGGCGACCGACCGGGGTCTGGCTCGTCAACCTCAATGTTCTTTGGGTCGGCTCCTGGGCCGATGGCACCCGTACAACGTTCAGTCCAGTCGAAGCTCCTGGCTATACAACGGTGAATCTCGCCGTAACCTACGATCTGAACCGCCACCTCTCGCTCTTCGGCAGGATCAACAATTTGCTGGATCGGCACTACGAGGATCCGAGTGGATTTTTGCAGCCACCCATCGGTGCATTCGTTGGACTTCGGGCGAATTTGTGATGGCGGACCTACTCACGCCGCGGATCTGAGCGGCTGACCTTCGCAGGGTCGCGTATGGGAATGCTAGGCGGGGATGAAAGCGCGGCGTCCGCCGCCGCTCAGTTCGTTCATGGGAGTCGCGTACAGGAGTGACAACTCGGCCGCGGTGAGCAGTTCGGCCGTGGGGCCCAGCCGCCAGCGACCGTCCCCGTACATCAGCAATACCCGGTCCGCACAGCGCTCGGCCAGGGCAGGATCGTGCAGCGTGGCGATCACCGCCGCTCCGCTATGGCAGCGTTCCCGGAATGCGAGCAGCACGTCGACCTGATGGTGGGGATCGAGATGATTGGTGGGCTCATCGAGCAGGAACACGCGCGGCTCCTGCGCGAGCAGGCCGGCCATGGCCGCGCGCCGTTGCTCACCGCCCGAGAGCGTAGCCAGAGCGCGCTCCGCGCAGCTGTCCACGTCCATCCGAGCCAGTGCGCGGTGGACGATCTGCACATCCGCAGCGCTCTCGCCCCGCAACCAGCCGATATGGGGGTGACGCCCCAGAAGGGCCGCTTCGAACACCGACAGCGGCAGCGAATCCTCCCGGTCCTGCGGCAGGAACGCCAGCGCGCGGGCGATATCGGCGCGGCCGAGCTGCCGAAATTTCTTGCCTTCCAGTTCCACCTCCCCTGCCGCCGGCGGGCGCAGGCCCGCGAGGGTGTGAAGCGTCAGAGACTTGCCACAACCGTTGCGGCCCAGCACCGCGATGAACTCTCCACGCCGCAGCTCGAAGGAAAGTTCCGAGAGCAAGGTGCGCTTTCCGGCAGCAACGCAAAGACCATTCGCCTTTAGTAACGCGCTGTCCATCAACGCTTGATCCATCCGATCTCAGCTGCGCTCACGGGTCCGACCAGCGTTTGTGACAGATCATCGGGCATTTCCTGGCGATCGGCGCTGAGCGGCACGCGCCCGGCCATGATCTCGGCGTAGCGTTGCGGATAGCGCGGGACGCGCAAGGGTTCGGCATAGCCGCTCGGGTACAGGGGCCTGTCATCAGCGTCGTATTTGTCGGTCGCACCGAAAGTGTGCAGCAGTTCGTGCGCCGTGACGATCGCGTTCTGATCGTCCTGGAAATGCGCGGCGAACAGGTGCACGACCCCGGTCAGTCCACGCTGCAGTCCCACGGAATGGGGGAGCGCGTGGGCCAACGCCGGATCGTGGTAGACCAGGAACAAGGCGATCTGCGGCCGTGATCGGGACACCGCCCCGGTGGACCTGTAGCGGTAGTAACGCAGCTGCAGGCTCCAAAGCACGCGTCCGAATACGCCGGCCTTCGGGTCCAGGACCGGCGGGGCGCTGGCCAGTGGTGGGTAGAGCGTCATGTGAATCGGCTCATCGATCGCGACGCCGTAACGGTGCGCCTCGCGCGCCAGGAACTCGCTGACCGGCTGCAATTGCCCCATGCCCAGAGCGGCCACGTAGCTGGCCGCCGTAGCGCTCCTGTCACCAGCCACCGGGAAGGCGCCCACGCGTACCGTGCTTTGCCAGCTGGTCGAGCGGTGCCGGTCCAGCCAGCTGCCCAGCGCGACGAAGCCCAGGATCCCGACAAGGAGGCTTAGGCGGATGTTGCGCCACATCGGGCTTGCTTGGCCGCGGGCAGCCTACGGCTGCAGTCGCGTGACTGACCACGGGCCGGCACTGAACCCATCGGGCCGCTCGCTTAAGGTGCGGCTCCAGCGCGCCCGGTCGTGGATGCGCGCGCTGCCCTCGACCCACAATTCCACCGCTTCGGCCCACAGCCTGTAGCCGCCCCAGTGCGGCGGGCAGGCGATGTGCAAACCAGGATCCTGCTGCTGTTCGTCGGCGGGCACGGGCAGCGCCAGGCGGAGCGCGGCCTTGGCCACCTTGCCAAGCAGTTCCGTGCGCGAGGCGATCGGCTTGCTTTGCGCACTCGCCCACGCGCCCAGCCGGCTTTGCCAGTTGCGCGTCGCAAAGTACGCCTCGCTTTCGATCGCCGCCATCTTCACGACCCTGCCTTCGATGCGCACCTGCCGATGGAGCGAGTCCCAGTACATCACGATCGCAGCGCGCGGGTTTTGCTCGAGGTCTTGGCCCTTCCTGGACAGATAATTCGTGTAAAAGCCAAGATACCCCGGCCGTGGAGTGAGGTCCTTGCACAGCACGACCCGGGCGGAAGGGTGCCCCGAGGAATCGCAGGTGGCCAACACCATGGCATTGGGATTGGGCTGCACTTTGTTGCCCGTGGCCTCGGCAAGCCACGACGCGGCCAGTTCCAGCGGCTCGGCCGGGAGAGGATCGGGCAGATGTTCACGGTGCCATTTCATGCCGTGCATGTTACGCCATGACATAAACGCTCACGAGCGGCCGAAGGATCGATCCCTCGGGCGTGCCTCTTGCCGTGTCCAGTCTTTGCCATTACAAGGAGTGGGCACAGCAACCGAGCGGATACCCTAAATGACTCTCGATGAATTGCGCCAGCATCTGAGCGGACTGGATCGACGGCTCCTGGAATTGATCGCCGAGCGGCAGTCCACCAGCCGCGAGATCGCACGCGTCAAGCGTGCCACCGGCTATCCGACCCGTGACTACGTGCGCGAGCGCGAGGTCATTCTTGCCGTGCGTGCCAGTGCCGCGCAGCTGGGCGTGCCCGCGGATGCCGCCGAGGAAGTGATGCGCGTGTTGATTCGCTCATCGCTCACCACCCAGGAGCAGGCGAGCGTCGCCGCCCAGGGCGCGGGCACCGGGCAGCGTGCGCTGGTGATCGGCGGTGCGGGCAAGATCGGCAGCTGGTTCGCACAATTTCTCGCCTCGCAAGGCTTCGCGGTCCAGATCGCCGATCCCGCCGGAGGCGAGGGGACGCTCAAGGACTGGCGCGATAGTGCGCTTGATCATGACTACATCGTGGTCGCCGCTCCGCTTGGGGCGACCAATGCCATCCTGAGCGAATTGGCCCAGCGGCGTCCGGGTGGGGTGATCTTCGATGTCGGTTCGCTCAAGACCCCATTGCGCGCGGGTCTTGAGGCGCTGCGCGCCGCGGGACTGCGCGTGAGCTCGATCCATCCGATGTTCGGGCCCAGCACCGAACTGCTTTCCGGCCGTCACGTGGTGTTCGTTGATCTTGGGCAGGGCGATGCGCTCGAACGAGCGCGCGCGCTGTTCGCACCGACCATGGTGGAGCAGGTGGTCATGAGCCTGGATGAGCATGACCGCCTGATTGCCTACGTGCTGGGGCTCTCGCACGCCGTCAACATCGCATTCTTTACCGCGCTGGCCAGTAGCGGCGAGCGCGCGCCGCGCCTGGTGCAGATGTCGAGTACCACCTTCGATGCTCAGTTCGACATCGCCAGTGCCGTCGCCGAGGAGAGCGCCGATCTTTATTTCGAGATCCAGCGGCTCAATGAGTACGGCGCCGAGTCCCTGGATGCTCTGGCGAAGGCGGTCGATAGCCTGCGCAGTGCCGTGCAAAGCGGGGATCAGGCGCGCTTCGCCGCGCTGATGCACTCAGGGCGCGAGTACACGCAGGGCCGGCAAAGCTTAAGGCAGCGTCGCGCCTAGCGTTGCCGACGCAGCAGCAGCAGGAATACCGGCGCGCCGATCAGTGCCGTGATGGCGCCGACCGGTAACTGCCGCGGCGCGGCGATGGTGCGGCTGGCGATGTCGGCCAGGCAAAGCAGCGCGCCACCGCACAGCGCGGCCCCGGGCGCCACCAGCCGGTGATCGGAAGTCCTAAGCGCCAGGCGGACCAGGTGCGGAGCCACCAATCCAACGAACCCCACGGGCCCGGCCGCCAACACGGCGAGCGAGGTGAGTGCGGCGGCGATCATGAAGACCACCGGCCGCGCCACGCGCGCATCGAGCCCGAGGATGGCACTGCGCAGCTCGCCTGAGGCCAGCACGTTCAGCGCACGCCCGCCGATCAGCGAGGCGAGCACCGCCAATGCGGCGGCGGCCAGGTCGAACCAGGGATGCTGCGCCCAGCCCAGATCACCGGCCAGCCAGAACACCATGCCGCGCAGCTGCCCGTTGTCGGCAATCGCGAGCAAAACCGAAATCACCGCTCCGCAGGCGCTGGCCAGCACCACGCCCGAAAGCAGCAACCGGCCCGAATCCGCACCGCTCCCCATCCAGTACACCAGAGCACCGATCGCCAGCGCTCCGCCGGTCGCGCTCCATTCCAGTCCCCCGAGCGCAAAGCCCGCAAGCATCCCGGCCAGCGCGCCGACCGAGGCGCCGCCCGACACGCCCAGCACGAAGGGGTCGGCCAGAGGGTTGCGAAACAGAGCCTGGAGCAGCACGCCGGCCAGTCCCAGAAGACTGCCCACGGCGAACGCCGAAATCGTGCGCGGCAAGCGGATCGTGCGCACGATCGTAGTTGAAAGCTCATCGCCCCCGCCGCCCAGCGCCGCCAGCGCCTGGCCCAGCGACAGATGCGCCGATCCGGCCAGCAGCGAAGCCATCAGGCAACTGAGCGCCAGCGCTCCCAGCACCAGCAGGGTCCAGAATTGTGTCGGCCGGATCATATGCAAAGCCTAAGCATCGGCACCGGCGCATAACAAGACCCAATCGCTTGAGCCCGGACACCGGGACAGGGTAAAACGGTCAGATTATGGGTGATGTGATTGACCGTTACGGGTTTCGCGCCAATGTGGGCATCATATTGATGCAGGAGGATGGGCGGCTGTTTATCGGGCGGCGCTCCGGCGGGCGGGGGTGGCAATTTCCGCAAGGGGGCATGCTGCGCGGAGAAAGGGCCGAGGAATCGCTGTACCGGGAATTGAAGGAGGAAATCGGGCTCGGGCGCGACGATGTCGAAATCGTAGGCCAGACCCAGCGATGGTTGCGCTACCGGCTGCCCTCCCGCTACCAGCGCCGCAATTCCAGTCCACTGTGTGTCGGGCAGAAGCAGCGCTGGTTCCTGCTGCGACTGAAGCGGCCGGATCCGAAGTTCCGCTTTGACGTAACGGGCACCCCTGAGTTCGACCGCTGGCGCTGGGTGGATTACTGGCAGCCGATCCGCGAGGTCATCTATTTCAAGCGCGCCGTCTACGCCCGCGCATTGCATGAGCTCGGCCAGCAGGCTTTTCCCGAAGGCCTGCCCCAGTACCCGTCCTGGTGGCGCAGCGATCTTGACGCGCCGGCACCCCTCCGCGCGAGCGGCACGTAGGTGCACATACCCGGCAAACTGGTGGTGCGCGCGGACGCGCCCGCGCGCCGCTGGATCATCCTGGGCTCGCTCCTGTTGTTGGTGGCCGTGGCCTTGTTCCTGGCTTTTGAGATGGGACACCGGCTGGCCGGATTCGATGGCATCAACGGCGGCTCAGCAGCGCTCGACGCTGCAAAACCGGCTTTCCGCCCAGGAGCAGACCATCCATGAGCTTCGGGTCCAGCTGGCCGCCGATGCCAGCACGCAGATCTCCCAGGTGCGCGAGCGCGCCGAACTCGCGCGCACGATTGGTGAGTTGCAGGCGGGCCTGGCCCGCGCGCAGCAGGACCTGGAGTTCTACCGCGCCATTGCCAACCCTGCGGCTTCGAACCAAGGATCGGTGCGCGTGCAGCAGTTCCGGGTGCTGACGGCCGATGTGGCCGCGCACAGTTTTACGTTGCGCTTTGCGCTCAACCGGCCGACGCGACCGGAAGAAACGACCAGCGGCACTTTGGGCGTGACCGTGGATGGGGAGCGCGCAGGAACCGCGGCGAGCCTGGGCTTGTCGTCCCTGACGGCGGACAAGACCAAGCAGCTCTCCTACAGTTTTCGCTATTTCACCAACATGGAACAACTCGTCACGCTCCCCGCCGATTTCAAGGCCGAGCGCGTGACCATAGAAATCCGCTCTGCACAGAAGAGCACTCCGCCGTACCGCCAGACTTTTGTATGGAATCCTGACACCGCATAGAGAGGCCTCATGTTTAACCGCAGCGAAAAGCAATCCACACACGTCGATACCCTGATCGGTCGCTCGGCACGTATCCAGGGCGATGTCGAGTTCTCCGGGGGCCTGCACATCGACGGGCAGGTCGCAGGCAGCGTGCGGGTGGCCCCCGGCAGCACCGCATCGGTCTCGGTCAGCGAGCACGGCCTGATCGAAGGTTCGATCGAGGCGCCCCAAGTGGTGCTCAACGGGACCGTCAATGGCGACATCGTGGCCTCGGAGCGGGTGGTTCTGGGAGCCAAGGCACGCGTGCGCGGGAACGTCAGTTACGGGGAAATCGAGATGGCGCTGGGCGCCGAGATCACCGGACGCCTGATTCCGGGGAATGCGGCGGCCGCACAAGCTGTGTAAATTCAACGCAGTCCACGCTTTGCGGGATGCTTTTTGACGCCCGGTGGCGGTGCGCCTACACTGATCAGCACTATGGACGCCGCTGTACACGAAACTCATTCGCACGAATCGCCGCTGGTGTTTACCGACGCGGCCGCCGGCAAGGTCGGCGATCTGATCCGCGACGAAGGCAATCCGAAGCTGATGCTGCGGGTATTCGTCCAGGGCGGCGGCTGCTCGGGCTTGCAGTACGGGTTCGAGTTCGACGAGAAGCTCCAGGACGGCGACACCTGCGTCGAAAACCAGGGCGTGAAGCTGCTGGTCGATCCGATGAGCGTGCAATTACCTGAGCGGTGCCGAGATCGACTACCACGACGACCTGGAGGGCGCGCAGTTCGTGATTCGCAATCCGAACGCCACCACGACCTGCGGTTGCGGATCTTCATTCACCACGCCTGAGTCTCTTCGTGCAGTCCGCGCCGGCCGCGCGCCGTGCCCGACGTGCTGGCCGCCGTCGATCTCGGCTCCAACAGTTTTCACATGGTCGTGGCCCGTTACACGCACGGCCAGCTGGTCATCATCGACCGCCTGCGCGAAATGGTGCGCCTGGCCGCCGGCGTCGGGCCGGACGGCCGCCTCGACAAGCAGGTGGCGGCGCGGGCCCTTGCCTGCCTGGAGCGCTTCGGACAGCGCCTGCGCGACATGCACGCCGACAGCGTGCGCGTGGTGGGCACCAACGCGCTGCGCATTGCGCGCCGCAAGCAGGCGTTTCTGGAGCGCGCCCGCGAGGCGCTCGGCCATCCCATCGAAATCATCTCCGGCATGGAAGAGGCGCGGCTGATCTACTCGGGCGTCGCCCACACCCTGCCGCCGAGCCCGGACATCGCCTGGTGATCGACATCGGCGGCGGCAGCACCGAGGTGGTCATCGGCGAGGGCTATGAGCCGCAGCTCCTGGAGAGTCTCAAGCTGGGCTGCGTGTCGCTCAGCCAGCGCTACTTCGACGACGGCAAGCTTTCGGAAAAGCGCTTCGAGCGCGCGCAACTGGCGGCGCGCCTGGAACTCGAGCCGATGCAGACGGCATTCCTGCAGCGCGGCTGGGAGCAGGTGGTCGGCAGTTCCGGCACGGTGCGCGCGATCGGCGAGTGCCTGCAGGAACGCGACCCGCAGGTCACCGGAGTCACGGCCGAGGGCCTGGAGGCGCTACTGGCCGACATGAAGAGCGCCGGCGACTGCCGGGAACTGGGATTGAATTCGCTGACCGAGGAGCGGCGCCCGGTGTTTCCCGGGCGGCCTGGCCATCCTCGCCGAGCTGTTCGAGCGCTCGGCATCGAGCAGCTGCGCGTGGCCGAGGGCGCGATGCGCGATGGCCTGCTGTACGACATGGTGGGCCGCTTCACCGACGAGGATGCGCGCGAGCGCAGCGTGCGCTCGATGGAGCAGCGCTATCACGTCGACGGCGCGCAGGCCGAGCGGGTCGAGGCGACCGCGGTGAAGTTTCTCGCACAGGTGCGCCGAGCTGGGAACTGGAGGATGAGCTAGGCCGAGCTGGCGCTGCGGTGGGCGGCGCGGCTGCACGAGATCGGCCTGGACGTGGCGCACAGCGGCTATCACCGGCACGGCGCCTACCTGCTCGACAATGCCGACATGCCCGGCTTTGCCGCGCGAGGAACAGCAGCTGCTCGCGCGTCTGGTCGGCGCCCATCGGCGCAAGCCGTCCGTCGAACGGCTCGAGGATCTGATGCCGCCCTGGGATCGCCTGGCCGTGTACCTGATCGTGCTGCTGCGCCTCGCGGTGCTGCTGCACCGCGGCCGCAGCGCGACCGCGCTGCCGGAGGTCGAGCTGACGGCGCGCGGACGCACGCTGGAGATGCGCTTTCCGGCCCGCTGGCTCAAGGAGCATCCGCTCACGGCCGAGGACCTGGACCAGGAAGTCGAGCACCTGCGCGACGCTGCGGCGTGACGCTTCAGCGGCGTCTATCTCCGGGAGCCGCACGGCGGCGCGGCGTAGGCTCCAGCAGCTGCTCCTGCGACATCGATCTTCGCGCTCGCGCCGGTGGCGCGCACGTAACTGCCGTCGCTCTGCAGCACCCACGCGTTGCAGTTGTCGCTCAGGTACAGTCTCCAGATCCTCGCGGATGCGCGTGCGCATGCTTGCGCCTGGCGTGATCGGGAAGGCCACTTCGATGCGGCGGAAGAAATTGCGCTCCATCCAGTCGGCGCTGCCGCAGTACAGCTGCGGGCTGGCCGCCGTTCTCGAACCAGAACACGCGCGAGTGCTCGAGGAAGCGCCCGACGATCGAGCGCACCTGGATGTTGTCGGAGACGCCGGGCACGCCCGGGCCGCAGCGCGCAGACGCCGCGCACGATCAGGTCGATGCTGCACGCCGGCGCGCGAGGCCCGGTACAGGCACTCGATGATCTGCGGCTCGATCAGCGCGTTCAGCTTGGCGATGATGCGCCCGCCCTTGCCGGCGCGGGCGTTCGCGCTCTCGCGCTCGATCAGCGCGTGCAGCGCTTCCTGCAGCTTGAAGGGCGACTGCAGCAGCCGGCGCAGGCGCGGCGTCTGCGTCAGGCTGGTGAGCTGCAGGAAGATCTCGTGCACGTCCTCGCCGATGGCCTCGTCGCGGTGAACAGGCCGTAGTCGGTGTAGACGCGCGCGGTACCGGGATGATAGTTGCCGGTGCCGAGGTGGCAGTAGCGACGGATGCCGCCTGGTCTTCGCGGCGCACGACCAGCATCAGCTTGGCGTGCGTCTTGTAGCCGACCACGCCGTACATGACGTGGGCGCCGGCTTCCTGCAGGCGCGTGGACAGCTCGATGTTGGCTTCCTCGTCGAAGCGCGCGCGCAGCTCGATGATGACCGTGACGTCCTTGCCGGCTCTGCGCCGCCGCCACCAGCGCATCGACGATGTGCGACTCGTCTGCCGGTGCGGTACAGCGTCTGCTTGATGGCCAGCACCTGGGATCGGCGGCCGCCTGGCGCAGGAAGTCCATCACGGGCGCGAAGCTCTGGAACGGGTGGTGCAGCAGCACGTCGCGCTGGCGGATGGCGTCGAACAGGTCGTACGCGCCGCTAAAGCCTTCGGCCAGTCCCGGGCGTGAACAGCGGGTACTTCAGGTCCGGGCGCTCCACCAGGTCGTAGATGGCCGAGAGGCGGTTCAGGTTGACCGGGCCCGGGCACCGAATACCAGTCGAGCGGGCCGAGCGCGAACTGCCGCAGCAGGAAATCGACCATTTCCTGCGGGCAGTTGGCGCGGTTTCCAGTCGCACCGCGGCGCCGTAGCGGCGGTGCGCGAGTTCGCCTTCGAGTGCGCGCCGCAGGTCGTCGACTTCCTCATCGTCGACGAACAGGTCGCTGTTGCGCGTCACCCGGAACTGGTAACAGCCGAGCACCTGCATGCCCGGAGAACAAGCGCGCGACGAAGGCCTCGACGATCGTGCGACAGGGCCACCAGCCGCTGGCGGCCGCCCGCCGCCGGGCAGCGACCAGGATGCGCGGCAGCGAGCGCGGCGCCTGCACCACGGCCAGGTCGCTGTCGCGACCGAAGGCGTCCTTGCCCGACAGCCTGACGATGAAATTCAGGCTCTTGTTCTGGATGCGCGGGAACGGTCGCGCCGGGTCGAGCCCCAGCGGGCTCAAGCACCGGCTCGACTTCGTTGGCGAAGTATTGCTCGAGCCAGGCGCGCGTGTCCGCGTCCCAATCGGTCCCCGCGAGCAGTTCGACACCCTCGGCGTACAGATCGCCGCAGCAGCACCTCGTTGAGGGCCTTGTACTGATCGGCGATCAGTCGCGATGCCCGCGCCGTGGATCGCCGCGAGCTGCTCGCTGATGCTCAAGGTGTCGGGCGCGTTCTGCGTGGAGCCCAGCTCCAGCAGCTGCTTGAGCCCGGAGACGCGGATCTCGAAGAATTCGTCGAGGTTGGAGGAGCAGATGCACAGGAAACGCAACCGTTCCAGCAACGGCACGCGCGGGTCCTCGGCCTGCGCGAGCACGCGGGCATTGAACTCCAGCGCCGCCAGTTCGCGGTTGATGAAGTTCTGCGGTGCGTGCAGGGGCAACTGATCCAAGTTCAGGCGCTCAGGCGAGTAGTCTCCCATTGTAAGGGCGGAGGGCATGACAACGATGTTACGGCCACGAAAAAACCGCAAATTCTGCGCGGCCGGCGGGCTTTGGCGCTCGTTGGGGCGCCCGTCATGACCGGACACCGTGGCGGAGCGGGCGGTGCGGCGGTCCCGGCGCGCAACGCGCCCTCGCCGCACTCCTGCTACAGTCTCAGCAAAGGCGCCGCACCTGTAGCGTGCGCGACAGGGGCGGGCGTGAGTTCCAAAGCGAAGATCAGCGTGCCGGTGGCCGAGCAGCTCATCGAGTTACAGCGCGGTGCCTCCGAGGTGCTGACGCTCCCGGACCTGGAGCGCAAATTAAAGCGTGGCGTGCCGCTGCACATCAAGGCCGGGTTCGATCCGACCGCGCCCGATCTGCACCTCGGCCACACGGTGCTCATCAACAAGATGCGGCAGTTCCAGCAGTTCGGCCACGAGGTCACTTTTCTGATCGGCGATTTCACCGGCATGATCGGCGATCCGACCGGCCGCAACGCGACCCGTCCACGGCTCACGACGCGAAGAGATCCAGGCCAACGCGCGCACCTACGAACAACAGATCTTCAAGATCCTCGACCCGCAGAGCCACGCGGATCGATTTCAACTCGCGCTGGTTCGGAGCGATGAACGCGGCAGGTCTGATCGAGATTGCCGCGCGCCACACGGTCGCGCGGATGCTCGAGCGCGATGATTTCAGCAAGCGTTTCAAGGGCAATCAGCCCATCGCGCTGCATGAATTCCTGTACCCGCTGGTGCAGGGCTATGACTCGGTGGCGCATGCGCGCGGACGTGGAGCTCGGCGGGACCGATCAGAAATTCAATCTGCTGGTGGGCCGCGCAGCTGCAGGAGCAGTACGGCCAGGAGCCGCAGGTGGTGCTGACCATGCCGCTGCTCGAGGGACTGGATGGCGTCAACAAGATGTCCAAGTCGCTCGGCAATTTCATCGGCATCACCGACGCGCCCGATCAGATGTTCGGCAAGCTGATGACGATTTCCGATGATCTGATGTGGCGCTATTTCGAGCTGCTCTCGTTTCCGCCCGTTGGCAGAAATTGCCGCGCTGCGCACGGCGATTGACGCAAGGCCGCAATCCGCGCGATGTGAAGTTCGAGCTGGCGCGCGAAATCGTGGCGCGCTTCCACGACGCGGCGGCGGCCGAGCGCGCGCAGCAGAACTTTACCAGCCGTTTTGCCGAGAAAACGCTGCCCACCGACCTGCCCGAAGTGACGATTTATTGCACTGCGGAAGAAGCAGGCCTGCCCCTGGTGGCGGCCCTCACCAGTGCGGGCGTGGAGCTCGCCGCAAGCCGCAGCGAGGCACGGCGCAAGGTGGCCGAGGGGGCGGTCCGGATCGACGGGGAGAAGGCCAGCGACCCCCAGAAGCTGCTGGCGGCCGGGACGGTCTACATCCTGCAGGTGGGTCCCCGGCGCTTCGCACGCGGTCGCGGTCAAAGAAAAACCCAGTAAAAACAACAGTGGTTAAGTATCGCTGCAGGCTTATTTGCCGCAAAGCGTTGACAGCGGCCGCGCGGGCCCTATAATGCGCGCCCTCAGCAGATAGCGCACCGCGGATCACGCGGCGGCGCATCAGCGTTTGTCCATTATGTTGACGGGGAGAGCCGCAGGGCTATACTCCTCGGCCCTTTCTTCGGCCCTAGCGACCGAAGTGCTGTTTAAAAATTTGGCAGGTAATTTGTGTGGGGACTCGCGTCGATGCATTCTTTTGAATGCAGATGACCGAGTGACCAAAAAGTCCAGCAATGGGCCTTTGATTCACTCTTTTTGTTGAAAGCTCAAAGCTTCAAGTGAAGAGTTTGATCCTGGCTCAGATTGAACGCTGGCGGCGTGCCTAACACATGCAAGTCGAGCGGTAACAGGTGTAGCAATACATGCTGACGAGCGGCGAACGGGTGAGTAATGCTTCGGAATCTGCCTAGTAGTGGGGAATAACCAGTCGAAAGACTGGCTAATACCGCATACGACCTTATTCGTAGGAAGGGAAAGCGGGGGATCGTAAGACCTCGCGCTAATAGATGAGCCGAAGTCGGATTAGCTAGTTGGTGAGGTAACGGCCCACCAAGGCGACAATCCGTAGCTGGTCTGAGAGGACGACCAGCCACACTGGGACTGAGACACGGCCCAGACTCCTACGGGAGGCAGCAGTGGGGAATATTGGACAATGGGGGCAACCCTGATCCAGCGACGCCGCGTGTGTGAAGAAGGCCTGCGGGTTGTAAAGCACTTTTAGTGGGGACAAAAAGCTACGGGCTAATACCCTGTGGTCTTGATTTAACCCAAAGAAAAAGCACCGGCTAACTCTGTGCCAGCAGCCGCGGTAATACAGAGGGTGCGAGCGTTAATCGGAATTACTGGGCGTAAAGCGTGCGTAGACGGTTTTGTAAGTCGGATGTGAAATCCCCGGGCTCAACCTGGGAATTGCATTCGAGACTGCGATGGCTAGAGTACGGAAGAGGGAAGTGGAATTTCCGGTGTAGCGGTGAAATGCGTAGATATCGGAAGGAACATCAGTGGCGAAAGCGACTTCCTGGTCCAGTACTGACGTTCAGGCACGAAAGCGTGGGGAGCAAACAGGATTAGATACCCTGGTAGTCCACGCCATAAACGATGAGAACTAGACGTTGAGAGGGTTAGCCTCTCAGTGTCGCAGCTAACGCGTTAAGTTCTCCGCCTGGGGAGTACGGCCGCAAGGTTGAAACTCAAAGGAATTGACGGGGACCCGCACAAGCGGTGGAGCATGTGGTTTAATTCGATGCAACGCGAAGAACCTTACCTGGTCTTGACATCCATGGAATCCTGCAGAGATGTGGGAGTGCCTTCGGGAACCATGAGACAGGTGCTGCATGGCTGTCGTCAGCTCGTGTCGTGAGATGTTGGGTTAAGTCCCGCAACGAGCGCAACCCTTGTCCTTAGTTGCCATCATTAAGTTGGGAACTCTAAGGAGACCGCCGGTGACAAACCGGAGGAAGGTGGGGATGACGTCAAGTCATCATGGCCTTTATGACCAGGGCTACACACGTGCTACAATGGCAGGTACAGAGGGAAGCCAACCCGCGAGGGGGAGCCAATCCCAGAAAGCCTGTCGTAGTCCGGATCGGAGTCTGCAACTCGACTCCGTGAAGTCGGAATCGCTAGTAATCGCAGATCAGCATTGCTGCGGTGAATACGTTCCCGGGTCTTGTACACACCGCCCGTCACACCATGGGAGTTGATTGCACCAGAAGCAGGTAGCCTAACCGCAAGGAGGGCGCCTACCACGGTGTGGTCAATGACTGGGGTGAAGTCGTAACAAGGTAGCCGTACGGGAACGTGCGGCTGGATCACCTCCTTTAAGAGAAACGCGTTCAACGGACGAAGTTGGCGCGAGTTTCCATCACAAATTACCTGCCTAATAGTTTGATAGGTAGCGGCCCATAGCTTCGTGGAATGCGCCCAATTGATCGGATGGGCTGCAGAGCATTGGGTCTGTAGCTCAGTTAGTTAGAGCGCACCCCTGATAAGGGTGAGGTCGGAGGTGCAACTCCTCCCAGACCCACCAATTCCAATGGTGCGGGGCCATAGCTCAGCTGGGAGAGCGCCTGCTTTGCAAGCAGGAGGTCATCGGTTCGATCCCGATTGGCTCCACCAGCCTTCACGAGCCTCGACCTGCCAATAGCGAAAAGTTTCGAGTTGCACGGCCTATGCGACGCGTGTCGCTCTTTAAAAATTCGGAAGATTTTTTGTTTTGACGCTAATTTTCAAGCGAGATTGTTTGTTATAGAAATCTGCTTGAGAATGTCGCGTTCGCAAAATGTGAGAAATCAGCTCCATATCCCCAAACTCCTTGGGGTTATATGGTCAAGTGAATAAGCGCATATGGTGGATGCCTTGGCGGTAGAAGGCGATGAAGGACGTGGTAGCCTGCGATAAGCGTCGGGGAGCTGGCAAACA
>CAVQVZ010000002.1:240000-735208 GCA_963717335.1 uncultured Gammaproteobacteria bacterium
CGTGAGACAGTTTGGTCCCTATCTTCCGTAGCCGTTGGAGATTTGAGGGTGAGCTGTCCTTAGTACGAGAGGACCGGGATGGACGTACCTCTGGTGTTCCGGTTGTCACGACAGTGGCACTGCCGGGTAGCTATGTACGGACGGGATAACCGCTGAAAGCATCTAAGCGGGAAGCCCCCCCCAAGATTAGATCTCCCTGGGAACTCGATTCCCCTAAAGGGCCCTCGAAGACTACGTGGTTGATAGGCTGGGTGTGTAAGGGCAGTAATGCACTTCAGCTAACCAGTACTAATTGCCCGTGAGACTTGACCATATAACCTCAAGCAGTTTGGCTACTCGAGCCAAGCGATGCGAGGTCGACCGATGCGACGATGGAGCGATCCATCACATTGATGAACGCGACAAGCGTCGAACACTTAAGAATCTTCCGGTTTGCCTGGCGGCAATAGCGAGCGGGAACCACCCGATCCCATTTCGAACTCGGAAGTGAAAACGCTCTGCGCCGATGGTAGTGTGGCAGTTGCCATGCGAGAGTAGGTCACTGCCAGGCTTCTCATAGGACAGGGCCCCGACGCTTCACAGCGTCGGGGCTTTTGTCTTTCTGGGGAGGACGAGGATGGACCGGATCGACGTGTGCATAGTGGGCGGTGGAATGGCCGGCGCCTCGGTGGCCTTTCACCTCGCGCCGCACGCCCGGGTGGCCCTGCTCGAGCGCGAACCCCAGGTGGCCTATCACAGCACCGGCCGCTCGGCGGCGCTGTACGCACCCAATTACTGCAGCGAGCTCGTTCGCCGCCTGACTCTGGCTGGCCGTTCATTCCTGAGCACGCCGCCCGAGGGTTTTGTGGACGTTCCGCTCCTGCACGAACGCGGTTTCCTGCTGATCGGCAAGAATTCGCAGCTCCCTTCCCGCGACAAATATGAGTCGGAGGCGCTCGCCGCCGGCCTCGATGCGCGGCGCCTCACCTTTGCGGAAGCCCGCGCGCTGGTGCCGGTGCTGCGTCAGGAAAGCTGCGAGTGGGCGCTGCTTGACCCGTACGCGTGGGACCTCGATGTCGATGCGCTGCTGCAGGGATTCCTGCGGGGCGCCCGCCGCCACGGGGCCACCGTGCACACCTCGAGGGAAGCGGTCCAGGTCAAGCGCGACGGAGCGGGATGGTGCATCACCGGTCCCGACTACGCCTTGCGGGCGGATCTGCTGGTCAATGCCGCCGGCGCCTGGGCCGATACATTTGCGATCCGCGCAGGCGTGGAGCCCTTAGGTCTGATGCCCCACAGGCGCACGGCCTTTATATTTGAGCCGCCGCCGGATACTCCGATCAAGGGCTGGCCGATGGTCACGGAGGCGGACGGGCAATTCTATTTCAAGCCCGAGGCGGGTCAACTCCTGGGCTCGCTGGCCGAGGAAGTCCCTTCGCCGCCCGTCGATGCGATGCCGGTGGATCTGGATGTCGCTGTTGCCGTCGACCGGATCGAACAGGCGGTTAATTATTCGATAACGCGCGTGATCAGGTCCTGGACGGGGCTGCGCGTGTTCGCGCCCGATCGGGAACCCGTGTCCGGATTTGATCCGGAGGCGCCAGGTTTTTACTGGCACGCGGCCTTGGGCGGCTATGGGATCCAGACCTCACCGGCCCTCGGCGCGTACGCGGCGGCGAAATTGCTGGGCCGGACTTGCCCACAATCACTTGTGGAATGCGGGGTGGTATCGGAGGGGCTCCATCCGCAACGCTTGCGTCGCTGATTCGCTCGCCGGCTTGTGCATGCCACGCCGCGCAACCTCTAGTCGGGCTCACCTGTAGGCCTACCCCGACAGACGGATAGCCGCTGTACCGACGGCAGGGTGGGTATCGGTCCCTCATAGTCCTTTCCGGAAAAAAACGTACCAACGATTTCTGGACTCGGTCTGAACTGAGTCCCTGACAGGTGATATATGACAGTGGCCATCGGATCCATACTGTTGCTCGTGGCGAGCGTCCTGCTCTGTGCAGTCATTGTTGTGGCCATATTCGGCCTCGCCGTGTGGCTGATGCGCGATCAACGCCACCCGCTTGAGGGAGCGGAGGAATTCCGCTGGGAGAGCGATCCGGTCCAGATCTCGGGGCCGGATGGCACCTCCGCTGTGGCCGAAGGGAAGTAAGCACAACCCGTCCTGTCCGGGGTTGCCTCGGCCATGATCAAGCCGCCGCGTCAAAGGTCCGGCAGCGCCGACCAAATCCTGGAATGGTTTAAGTCGGATCCGGCGCAGATCCTGTCACGCTGCTGCCTGTTCCTCGATGTCGACGGAACGCTGATCGAGTTCAGGACCGATCCGAACAGCGTCCTCGCCGATGCCGAACTTAAGTCGCTCCTGGAACGCGCCAAAGAAAAGTTTGGCGGTGCCCTCGCATTGGTCAGCGGCCGTTTGCTGGCCACGCTCGATGCGATGCTGGCCCCGCTGCACCTGTCTGCTTCTGGATTGTACGGCTTCGAACGCCGCGATCCGAAAGGCGGCGTGCATCGCCGAACCGCGAGCGTGCACGCGCTCGATGACGCGCGTGGGATCATCCTTGAATTTGCCGCGGCACATCCCGGCCTGGTGGCCGAAGACAAGGGCAATGCGATCGCGCTGCATTATCGCGGGGCGCCCGCCCTTGGCGCGGAGTGCCGACGGATTGTCTATCAGGCGGCAAGCGGCCTGTGGCCCATGTTCCAGGTGATCGCAGGATCGATGGTCGTAGAGATCGTCCCGGCCGGCGCCAGCAAGGCGACGGCGATCGAGGAGTTCATGCTCGAGCCACCGTTCGCGAACCGAATCCCGATCGCGCTGGGGGATGATTTTTCCGACTGCGAAGCCTTCACCGCCGTGCATCGCCATGGCGGACTGGCCCTGGCCGTGGGCCGGCGCATCTATGGGGATCACTGCCTTGAGAATTGCCAGGCCGCGCGTCGCTGGCTATCGACCCTGGTCGGCCTGGACGCCCCATGATCAGTGCGTCCCCAAGTCCGTCGCTCAACCTGGCGGTCATCGGCAACTGCCAGGTCGCCGGACTCCTGGACGAGCTCGGTCGACTGGTGTGGGCGTGCATGCCGCGCCCCGATTCCGACCCCACTTTTTGCAGCCTCCTGGATCCCAAGGGGGGTGAGGCCAAAGCCGGGGTGTTCGCGATCGACCTCATCGATGCGATAAGCCATCAACAGGCGTACCTGCGCAACACGGCGGTGGTGGAAACCGTGGTGGACGATGCGGCGGGCAACCAGCTGCGGCTCACGGATTTCTGTCCGCGCTTTCGAGAGCGCGGTCGGTTTTTCAAGCCCATGACCTACATTCGGATCATCGAGCCCTCCCGGGGGAGGCCCAGGATCCGGATGCGGTTCAAGCCGCTCAACGGATTCGGTGCGCGTGCTTCCGAAATGACCGTCGGCAGTCACCACTTGCGTATCGATGCCGCGGATGTGGTGTGCCGGCTGACGACCGACGCTTCGCTTACCGCGCTGGTCGAGGAGCACGCCGTGATCCTGGACAAGCCTCTGGCCTTCATTCTGGGCCCCGATGAGCCGGTGGAGGGGGCTCCATTGACCCTGGCGCGCCACTTGCTGGATCAGACCGTGGACTACTGGCAGGAGTGGGTGCGCACGCTGGCCGTGCCGGTCGACTGGCAGGAAGCAGTAATTCGCGCGGCCATTACCCTCAAGCTTTGCACCTACGAGGATTCCGGGGCGGTGCTGGCGGCGCTGACCACTTCCATTCCGGAATACGCCGGCTCGGGTCGCAACTGGGATTACAGGTATTGCTGGCTCAGGGACAGCTTTTTCGTCATCCAGGCGCTCAACCGGCTGGGCGCCACGCGAACCATGGAAGGATTCCTGCACTACCTCGACAACGTCATCGCACAGTCGCCCGACGGCACGCTGGGGCCCGCCTACAGCGTGGCCGGCGAGTCCAGCGACAAGGAATTGATACTCGACACGCTGCAGGGTTACCGGGGAATGGGACCGGTGCGTGTCGGCAACCTGGCCCTCAAGCAAAGGCAGAACGATGTGTATGGCGCGGTCATCATGGCGACCAGCCAGTTCTTCTACGACGCTCGGTTGATCTCGCCCGGAGACACGGCGCTCTTCGGGCGGCTCGAGGCGCTCGGCGAGCAAGCTCACGCTGTCTTTGAGGCGCCCGATGCCGGCCCCTGGGAGTTTCGCGGCACCGAGCAGGTCCACACCTATTCCGCCTGCATGTGCTGGGCGGCGTGCGATCGGCTGGCGCGGATCGCGAGCCACCTAGGGTTGAGCGATCGATCTGAACTCTGGGGTTCCCGTGCCTCGGCCATGAAGGATCAGATCCTTGCGCAATCCTGGAGCGATGCCAGAGACTCGGTCGTGAATCGCTTCGGCGGACAGGATCTGGATGCCACCGCGTTGCTGTTGCCTGAACTGGGTTTGATGAGCGGCTCGGACCCGCGCTTCGTGGCCACGGTCGAGCGCATCGGCGAGGAACTGCGCCAGGGCGATTATCTGTTCCGTTATCGCCATGCCGATGATTTTGGTGTTCCGCATAATGCCTTCACGGTCTGTTCGTTCTGGTACGTCAATGCCTTGGCGCACATGGGGCGCACCGCCGAGGCCCGCGAGGCCTTTGAACGGCTGCTGGAGCGGCGCAATCGACTGGGCATGTTCTCCGAGGGCATCGACCCCTCCAGCCATGAGCACTGGGGCAATTACCCCCAGACCTACAGCATGGTCGGGATCATTTCCAGCGCGCTGCGACTGAGCCGCTCGTGGGAGGAGGTCGTATAGCGGCGGCGCTGTACGGATTTGGGAAGATGAGGCCCGAGCGCATCGAAATCAGAACAAAGCAAAGAAATGTTTCGAAATTCAATCATTCGGGTTTTTCTGGTTCTGGCGGGCGCGGCCGCCGTGGTCACCTATTTTGGGGTGCCTTATATCAGCGACGCTTTGAGCGCGGGCTACCGGATGCAGGCCGAGCATCGCTCCGGCAAGCTGCTGCGCGCGAGCGAAGGTCAACTGCGCGACATGGTCCAACGCCACGACCGGGCGGCGCTGCGCGCGTTCCTGGCAACGACAGTCGCCACTCATTCCTGGCTGCAGAGCCTGGTGGTGTGCCGGTCCGACGGCACCGTGATCACCCAGAGCGAACATACGCCCAACCAGGTGGTGTGCCACCCGGAGGAGCAGCCGCGCGATGAGGGTGGTCGACTGATCCAGGCCATTGCCGGTCAGCTGCAAATCTCGGATTACGAAATCACCGTCCCAGGCCAGATACCGTTTCGGGCCATAGCCGTACAGGATCTGGGCTTCGCCGATTGGAGCAAGACCGGTTGGCGCGGCTTCGTGGTGGCCTTTGTGGGGCTCTCCGCTCTGGGCCTGGCGCTGCTGGTGTCGTTTGTCATCTGGTGGCTGCTGCGGCGCTGGGCGACGCTGCTGCTGAGCGACATCCGCAGCGGCCGCTTGCTCGATGACGCGCGCTCCCCGGGCGTTTCATGGCCCATCCTCTCGCAGGTGCGAAGGCTGTTGCGCGATGCGGAGGAAAAGCAGCGCCTCGAAATCGACTATCGCGAAAACTGGACGCCCCAGGCGCTTCGCCAGGTGGTGCAAAAGCAGCTCGAATCAAGCCAGGTGATTACGGTATCGAACCGCCAGCCCTACAGCCACAGCCGTGATGAGTACGGTGAGATCCAGGTCCAGGTTCCCGCCAGCGGCATGGTCACGGCGCTCGAGCCGATCATGCGCGCGTGCTCAGGGGTGTGGATCGCGCACGGCAATGGCAGTGCGGATCGAAGCGTGGTCAACGCCCAGGACCGGGTCGCCGTGCCGCCCGATGCGCCGAGCTACTCGCTGCGGCGGGTATGGCTCTCGGCCGAGGAGGAGGAGGGCTATTACTTCGGATTCTCAAACGAAGGCATGTGGCCGCTGTGCCATCAGGCCTACGTGCGCCCGGCCTTCCGGGACGCCGATTGGCGCTGTTACCAGGCCGTCAACCGGAAATTTGCCGACGCGGTCGTACAGGAGGCCGAGGAAGTCAATCCGGTGGTGCTGATCCAGGACTTTCACTTCGCGCTCCTTCCGCAACTGCTCCGGCAACGCATACCGCGGGCCACGATTGGGCTGTTCTGGCACGTTCCCTGGCCCAACGCCGAAACCTTCGGGGTCTGCCCGTGGCAACGCGAACTGCTCTCCTGCATGCTCCAGGCGGATGTGCTGGGCTTTCATACGCTCTATCACTGCCACAATCTGCTCGATACCGTGGACCGGGCGATCGAATGCAAGATCGATCGCGAACACATGACCGTGACGCTGCAGGGGCACGTCTGTCACGTCGCGGCCTATCCGATCTCGATCGAGTGGCCACCCCGCTGGCTGCGCGGGCTCCCCGAGATCAGCGTCACGCGCGCGCAGATTCGCGAGGAGTTTGACATCGGTGATTCGGTCTGCCTGGGCGTTGGAGTGGAGCGCTGGGACTTCACCAAGGGAATCGTGGAGCGCTGCCAGGCGCTGGAGGCTTATCTGGATCGCTACCCGAAGGAGCAAGGGAAAGTGACGCTCCTCCAGGTCGCCGAGCCCTCGCGGAGCAAGTTGCCGGCCTATCGGGCTGTGCAGGAACGCACTGTGCAGGAAGTGGACCGCATCAATGCACGCTTTCAGACCCCCTCGTGGCGCCCGATCATCCTGGTGCCGGCGCACCAGGATCCGAAACGCGTGTTCGAGATGTATCGTGCCGCCGACTTCTGCATGGTCACCAGCCTGCACGATGGCATGAATCTGGTGGCCAAGGAATTCGTGGCCTCGCGCGATGACGAAGACGGGGTTCTGATCCTCAGTACTTTTACCGGCGCCGCGCGCGAGCTGGTCGAGGCCTTGCTCGTCAATCCCTTCAACGTTTCCGAGACCGCAGCCGCGATTGCCGAGGCTGTCAGGATGCCGCGCGATCAGCGGCGCCAGAGGATGCGTTTGATGCGTCTGACAGTCAGGGAGAACAATGTGTACCGCTGGGCCGGGCGCATGCTGGTGGATATCGCGCGAATTCGACAGCGCCAATCGATTGGTACCCGCGCGTAGTGCGCATATACTCTACGGACCGGCGCGTGTCGATCCGGCCAACAATAGGACCTCGCCGTGTCTAAAATCTTAATCGCTGACGATCATGCCGTGGTGCGGGCGGGAATTCGCCAATACCTGGAAACCGAACCGAGCATCCGTGAAATCGGCGAGGCGGCCACCGGAAAAGATGCGCTGGAACAATTACGCACCCGCGAATGGGATCTGGTACTCCTCGATATCTTTATGCCCGATCAAAGCGGGCTGGATATCCTGCGCCACATCCAGACCGACTTTCCAAAGGTGCGGGTGTTGATACTCAGCGGCCTGCCCGAAAAGCAGTATGCGGTCAGCGTATTGCGCGCTGGTGCGAGCGGGTACCTGCCCAAGGAGAGCGCTCCGGAGGACCTGATCAAGGCGGTGCAGACCGTGTTGGCCGGCCGCCGCTATGTCAGCGCGGAGGTCGCCGAGCTGCTGGTGGCGGGCATGGACAAGGACCCGAGCAGTCAGCAGCACGAGCGGCTCTCGGCCCGAGAGTTCCAGGTGCTGAGCAAACTGGCGGCGGGCCGGGCCGTATCCGAGATCGCCGAAGAATTGCAGCTCAGTGTCAAAACCGTCAGCACTTACCGCAGTCGCGTGCTGGAGAAAATGGGGCTGAAGACGAATGCGGACCTGACTTCGTACGCGCTGCGACACGGCCTGATCCAATAAAGCACATTGTCAGAATGTTCCTACGATGCAATGGGTCGGTCACCGGAAGTAGCGGCGGGAGGCAGTGGCTAGGATGAATGTGCAGCAATCGCAGCGCCGGGCGCCCGCAGGGCCGAAGGAAAATGCAGCCCTGCCCGTTCGCGTGCTACTGGTCGAAGACTCGGAAGTGTTGACGGAACGGCTGTCGGAGGCGCTGCGTCAGATTCCCGAGATCCAATTGGTGGCCGCCGTCGATACTGAGGATGACGCGTGTGCCGCGGTGGGGCGCGAGCACGTCGATGTCATGATTCTTGATCTGCACCTGCGGCAAGGAAACGGCTTTGGGGTGCTGCGCGCACTGAGCAAAGTCCCAAAGAGGCCACTGATCGTTGTGCTCACCAACTATGACCTGCCGCAATACAAGGACGCCGCGCTGGGTCTTGGGGCGGCCTACTTCATGGACAAGGTGCGCGATTACGACAAGTTGCCCGAAATTTTGAACGATCTGGTTATTAAGTCCCGCTCGAGAAATTAAATGCCAGCGCGCGAAAAAACCTCGATCTCGTCGCCAGCCCGCACCAGTGCGGCGACTGGCCAGCCCGCCGTGCCCAAACCGCGTAGGCGCGGGTACTGGGTCTTGGTGCCGGTCGCACTGGCCGTCGTGCTGCCGGTGGTGCTGTTTTTGTACGCCGAGCTGGGACAGGCGCGATTGCGCGATGCCACCGCGCAGCTGACGGCGTCTGAATCGCGGCAGGCCACGCTTGAGGAATTTCTCCGTTCCACTCTGGATGCGGAGGCCGCGCAGCGCGGGTTCCTGTTGACCGAAGATAAAACGTACCTGGCTCCATATGATCCTTCGGTGCGTCGCATCCCCAAGCTTCTGGACAGGCTGGAATCAAGTTACCGCGCGGCCGGATCCCAACAAGGTCTGGACGCCGTTCGGCAGTTGCGGCTTGAATCCGGAATCAAGATCGGTGAACTCAATTCCTCGCTCCGACTGTATGCGCAGTTTGGCCGGCCTGCGGCCATTGCGCTGGTCTACACCGACCTGGGAAAGAGGACCATAGAGGAGATTCGCCGCAGCGCCGATCAACTGCTGGCACTGGAGTTGCGGTTGCGCGCCTCTGTGACTGACACGTGGGTCCGTGGAATCAGGTTTACCAGGATCCTGATTGGCCTGGCGACACTGCTGGGAATCGCATTTCTGATCGGCTCGGGCACCCTGCTGGAGCGGACCGTGCGCCGTCGGGAAGCCGAGGCTGAGGCTCTGGACGCGCGCAACCGGGAGCTGGACCAGGTGGTGAAGGAGCGAACCCGGAATCTTTCAGCACTGTCGAGCCATCTGCAGAACGTTCGCGAGGCTGAAAAATCAGCGCTTGCCAGGGAATTGCATGACGAACTGGGCGGCCTCCTGGTTGCGACAAAAATGGATCTCATGTGGCTGCGGCGCAAGCTCGACAACAGCGATCCGACGCTGGTCGAGCGCTGGAACCGTGTGCTCAAGTCACTGGATGAGGGCGTGGAACTGAAACGCCGCATCATCGAAAATCTGCGGCCCACGCTGCTCGACAACCTTGGACTGATCGCGGCCTTGAGGTGGTTGGTGGCCGAGACCTGCCGCAGGTCGGGCCTTCAATGCCACGAAGAATATGACGAAGAGGAACTTTCTGACCTAAGTCCGGAGACCAATATAACGATCTATCGGGTGGTGCAGGAGTGCCTGACCAACATCATGAAGCACGCTCGCGCCACCAAGGTGGATATCGAGCTACGTGCCAATGAGCTCGATGTGCGGCTGATCGTGCAGGATAACGGCCAGGGCATCGCGGCCCACCTGGTGGGCGTTCCTCAATCCTACGGAATTGCCAGCATGCAGCACCGTATATCGGCGCTGGGGGGCACGCTGTCAATCGAACGTGCCCCGTCGGGTCGCGGCACCATAGTGGACGCGACGATCCCTCGCGAGCGGGCGCGAGGCCAAGAGCCCCTCGAAGCCGCCGCCGCCACCACCGCCTGACGCCATGAAGATTTCCCTGCTCCTGGCGTCGATGTTGACCGTTACTTGCGGGTGCTCACCCGGGGCGGGAAGCGCCCCGCCTGAAACGAATCGCGTGGGGCCCTCAGCGGGCGCCATCGCAACGGCCAAGCCGGCACCTCCCGACGTCTTTGCACCGAGTTACGAGGTGAGCATCGCTTCCGCGCAGGCTGACCGCGTGCGCGCCCGGGACCAGTGTGAAGTGCAGCCGGCCGCGCAAAGAAAGTCGTGCCGTGAAGCAGCCGATAAGGCCTACGACCAGGCCAAATCCGCCGCCGACGCCACCGATAATAAGACCCCCTGAAGAACGAGCGGCGTTTCCGCTGTTTGGGCCGTGGGGCCCCCGGCGCCGCCCAGAAGTGGGGGGGATGCAGCGCCGGGGACCCGTCACGGAAACTTAGAGCGATTCCTCTTTCACGCCTGTAGCGTAATTAAAGATCTAACACTCTATTGATTGGCTTTTACCGTCACGTTGTTGTTGACGGCCGTCACACCCGCGGTGTTGTGAGCGATCGAGACGACCTTATCAACGTCGTCCTGGCTGAGTGCTGAGCCCGACAGCGAAACCACGCCGGAAGAATCGGCATCAACGCTGATTCCCGTCATGCTGGGGACTTGTTCAGCAGCCATTTCGGACCGAATCTTCGAGACGATCGGCGAATCCGTCGCCATTGTCGAAGTGGTCGTGGTGGTTTCGGTGGTGGTCTGAGTCTGCTCGGCAGTCTGGGCAGGCGGCGTTTGGTCAGGCTCGTTCGCGGCCAGCAGCGCGACCGGGAACAACGCGGCGCTCGACACCAAGCACATAATTGCGAAAACTGGTTTCATTTCTATTTCTCCATTACTAGCGGAACACTGAGACCGAGTGTCCGCACTCCCCATGCAGTGCGCGATAGTCCACTGCCCCGGCATTCAGTCAGGCGGTTCCTACGCTCGAGTCGCGAAGTAGCGACAACTGTGTTCTTGGTGGGAGCAAAGCGCAATCATCACGCTTGCTTTGCGCAGTTCACCGCTGCGAAGGTCTGGGAGCTTCGGAGGAGCTGACGCTGGATCCTTTCCAGTCGGCCTGCGCCGAGTGAAGAAATTGCGCGTTCCGGACAATCGCGGCGTCGAGAATTTTCGCCTGCGCCGCGGCCCGTTCCCATTCGGCCGCTTCCGCCGCCTCGGTCAGGCCGGGATATTCGAGATGCGCATAGGTATACCGTGCAGCGTAAAGCAGATGTTTGAACCACGGGCGGTCCGGGATTCCGGCCGGATCGAGCCAGTTGGACTCCACCTGCAGCAGCTGCTCGTTTAGCTGCTCGATTTTCTCCGGAGTTGCGGCACCTGCGGCCAGGTCCCTGGCGGTCGCTTCTCTCAACTCGCGGCCTTCCCGCCCGAAGTCAGCCAGGTGCTCGTGCAGCGCCTGCAGCTCAAGCAACGCTGGATCGATATGCGCGCGGGTCTCCAGTTCAGTCAAGAACTGCTGGAGTGCGTTGGCATTGAATTCGAAATCGAAAGGCAGGATGTCGGCATTCGCGAGTCGCAACGCCGTGAGGCCCCAGATCCGGCTCACGGTGGTGTGATACTCGAACGAAGGATCACCGATGTGCTCCATCCAGTAGTGATCGTCGTATCCGGAATGGTAGACCCCGTAGTCTCCCGTAAAGCCGAGATTGATGACCGGGCGCCCGAGGTGGTTGAGAAAAACAGTGTGATCCGAGCCGCTGCCGATGCGGGTCTCCACCATCGCGGACATGGACGGCGGCGCTCCCTTGTGATCGCGCATCCAGGTGGCCTGCCAGGCGTCATGTAGCGATTTCCCGGAGGGCGCGCGCACATCGGCGCTCGCCTCCACAAGCATTGGGGCAAGTGAGGCCACGGCCGAGGGATCAAAACTCAGGCCTTCGGGGCCGGCCGTGGTGGCCGCGCCGCTCACCGACTCGTCGACATTCAGGTAGGCCACCAGGTTGTGCGAAAGCTCACTGGCAAACTGCTCTCCCCATTCAGTAGATCCGGTAAGGGCGTACTCCTCGCCATCCCAGCTGCAGGCGATGATGGTCCGGCGCGGACGCAGTCCCTTTCGCTTGAGATTTCCGAGCGCCCGGGTGAGTTCCAGCATCGAGGCCGTGCCACTGACGGGATCGACTCCACCGTAGACCCAGGCATCGCGATGATTTCCGATCAGCACCCACTGATCCGGAAGCTCACTGCCCCGAATTCGCGCTTCGACCACCGTGTAGGGCTTGATGCGGGTGTCCATGTCGACCTTGACGTGGACGCGCACCGCGCCGGCGAATCGGTAGGTGATGGGCAATGCGCCGCGCCATTGCACCGGGACTTCTGGGCCCGTCAGATTTTCGAGCAGCGGTTTGGCGTCATGCCATGACAGCGGCAGCGCGATGATTTTGGGCAACGAGCGCGCCTCGCTCGCCGCAATCCGCTTGGCGCCGGCGATGGACGCCCAGCCCGGAGTGGTCGGATCACCCGGCACAATAAAATCATAGGTGATGGCGCCGTGTTGGATGTGGGTCTCCGGTCCCCATGGCCCATCGGGAAAAACCTTTCCCCGCGCATAGCCGTCATCGGCCGGATCCGAGTAGATCAGCAGGGCGGCCGCGCCCTCGCGCTCGGCGGTCAGCGCCTTGAAACCCCTGTAGCTGTAGGGGTTGGAATAGCGGACCAGTACTATCTTTCCCCGGACATTGATGCCCTGTTGGCGCAGCAGCTCATAGTCTTCGGGATTGCCATTGTGCGCGTACACCAGCTCTGCGGTGATATCACCGGAGGCCGAATATCCGAAATAGGTGTTGGCCAATGCGGGGTTCTTGGTACTCGGGTCCACCGAGTACTCCCGTTCGGCGAGCGAAGCCCGATAGTGGACCGGAGCCACCATTTCCAGTGCCACATGGCGCGGGCTCGAATGCAGCACGTTATAGCGCCGCAGCTGCACCGATTCCCAACCCTGCCTGCGCCACTCGCGCGCCACGACCTCCGCGAGCCGGTTATTTTCAGCAGATGCCGCCGGATGCGGCGCGCGCGTGAACTCACGATGCCAGGAGCGCGCCGCCTCAGCCGACGGGAGGGACTGGAATTGATCTTCGATGCGGTGTTCGACCAAAGCGTGCGCCGGCGTAAAGCCCATTATTGGCGTCGTCGTCGAGGCCGAAGTGTCGGACTGCCCGGCCACCGGCGCGATAAGCGAAGTGAGCGTAACAGCCGCGAGCGTGAAGCAGGCGATTCGAGGTCCCGTCATTGCGCCCTGGCGCCTGTGTGGTCGGGTCCTGGAAAGCGCAAACCAAGCTGATCAAACAGGAAACTGTAGGTGTCGGCGCTTTGATTGGTGCGCACGCTAAGGGAACTGCCGTGGCCATGGCCGCTGTCGGAATTGACGGTGAGATAGATCTTGCCTGCACCCGCCGCCTGCAACCTGGCGACCATCTTGCGCGATTGCCAAGGCGCCACGCGGCCATCGTGCAGGCCCGTGGCCATCAGTACTGCCGGATAGCGAGCGCCGTCAACGACACGGTGGTAGGGCGAGTAGGCATACAGCGCCTTGAACTGCTGCGGATCTTTGGTGCTGCCGTACTCGGTCGTGTTGAACACTCCGTTGGGCTCGAGCTCCGTGCGCAGCATGTCGTATATGCCCACGTCCGAGACGACGGCGTGGAACAGTTCCGGGTGCTGCGTGAACGCCGCGCCCATCAGCAGTCCGCCGTTGCTGCCCCCGATGATGGCCAGATGTTCCGGGGCGGTATAGTGCTGGTCAATCAGGTATCTGGAGCAGGCTATAAAATCGTCGAACACATTCTGCTTGAAAGTCAGCGCGCCCTGGCGATGCCAGTCCTCGCCGAATTCACCGCCACCACGCAGGTTGGTCAACACATAGATGCCGCCGGCATCCAGCCAAAGGCGTATCGAAGGCCCCAGAAAGTAGGGGGTCTCATCGATGTTATACCCGCCATAACCGTATACCAGCACCGGATTGGCGCTGTTGAGGACCGTACCCTTGCGGCGCACGATATTTAAGGGGACACGTGTGCCATCCTTTGAGACGGCGAACGCACGTACGACTTCGGTATCGTCAAAGCGCACCGGGCTGGTTTGGGCCAGTGCGGTCTCCTCGGACTTGCCGGTGGCCTCGTGGTAGCGCGAAAAATAGGGTGGCCTAAGATAAGTCTCGATCCCGTAGAGCAAGGTGCCGTCGTCCAGTGACTCGATCTCATCCACATTGGCCACTTCGGGAATGGGCAATACCCCTTGTCGCTTCCCGTCATGATCCAAGATCTCGACCCGAGAGGGACCACCGACGATCTCGCGCAGATATATGGCCCGGTCCGTGATCACGATGGGCGTGCCACCGGATTCGTTGGCGGACAGCATCGTGCCCTCGGATTGGGGAACCAGCACACGGGCGTGGGCCAGCGCCGGGTCGGCGGCCGGCAGGCTCAGCAACTTGCCACGCGGTGCCTGGGCTCTGGAAACCAGATAGATCGTGTCATCCGCTCCCACCGTGGCGGCAACCACATGGTCCGTGAAGTTCGTAACCTGGGTGACGTGCCCGGACCGGTCGATCAGGTAATGAGCGAATTCCCCCCCGTCTCCATTGGCCACGCTCGCCAGTACATAGTGCGGGTTGCGGCGGTTGCTCAGCGAGATCTCGGCAATTTTCGGCAGGCCCTTGCCGAATACGTAGGCGTCGCGGGCCGGGTCCTTGCCCAGTTCATGAAAATAAACCGCCATGTAAAAATGGCGGTCCGCCTCGGGACGCTCCGTGCCCGGATAGCGCGTGTACCAAAAGCCCCTGCTGTCCGCGCGCCAGGCAAGGCTCCCACCCCCGGTGGGATATTGAACCCGCGGTATTACCTCGTAGACCTGTTTGCCGCTGTCAACCGCAAAGATGTGCACCGAACCGTCCTCACTGCCGTTGTCCGACATGGAAACGGCCAGGAGGGTTCCGTCGGGGGACGGTACGTACCAGTCAATGGCCGTCGTACCTTTGAGGTTGATGGTGTTTGGGTCCACCACAATTCGCGCGCGGGTTGGATCCGCGTTTTCCGTCATGACAGCGATCATGGGCTGATTTTTGGGGGGCTGGTTGTACAGCGCGAATACATTGCCGGCGCTGCCTCGCACTGAATAGTAGGACGCAGAGGTCGCGGCGATCTGCTGGTAGAGCCGATCGTAGATCGATTGGCGGTACGGAAGGCCGTCAAGATAGGCGCGTGCGCGCCGGTCCTGCGCAGCGCTCCATTGCTGCACCAGGGGGTCCGTCCAGTTCTCCAGCCAGCGATACGGGTCCACGACCGTCACGCCGTGGTAGGTTTCGCGCACTGGTCGTTGGCTTGGGCTGCTCGCCCCCGTCCCAGCGGCGAGAACTGCGGCACCCAAGCCTATGGCCGATAACAGCGCAGCCCAGCCGGGTGCAGGAACGAGGCGGTATTTCATATATTCCCGGGCGTGTTTGACTCAGCTAATACAGCGCATCTGCAAACCGTCAATTGACCCCCGCGATTGCGCCAGCGATGATCGCCTTGAACGCCGGTCGGAGCAAGTATTGCGCCTGCTTGCCGATCGTGCCGCCGGGATCCCATGGCCCTCAGTGCTAATGCCATTTTCCTGAGTTATTCGGCGGAAGACGCCGACGCGGCCCGCCGCCTGTGCATGGCACTGCGCGCGGCCGGACTCGATGTTTGGTTTGACCAAAGCGAACTACGCGGCGGGGATGCCTGGGACGCGTCGATCCGCAGGCAGATCAAAGAATGCGCGCTGTTCGTGCCGATTATCTCTTCGAGTACCGAGGCTCGCGGTGAGGGTTATTTCCGCCTCGAGTGGCGCCTGGCCGTCGAAAGATCGTTTCTGATGGCGGACGACCAGTCGTTTTTCATGCCGGTGGTCATCGATTCGACGACCGAGGGCAAGGCCCGGGTACCTGATCGTTTCCGCGAGCGGCAGTGGTCGCGACTCCCGGCGGGGACGGCCACGCCGGAATTCATCGATCAGCTAAAACGCGCACTATTGGCAGGTCGGGGGACCGCGCCAATAGCGTCGACGGGCGGGATCGCAGCGGTGATTCCGCGCGAGCGCGCTCAAAAATGGCGCTTTGCGGCTTTCGGGGCGATTGCTGCCATCACCGTAGTGATCGCGGCGCTTGCGGTGCGAAATGGCCGTGACCCAACCAAGGGACCTCCCACGGCGCCGGTGTCGGTAAATCATGCTGCCGCCAGCCCGAAATCGATCGCGGTATTGCCATTCCAGAATCTCACCGGCCGGCCCGAGGATGCCTACCTGGCGGCGGGACTGCGGGAAGAGATCCTCAATGCTCTTGCGCGCATGCGTGACCTCAAGGTGATTTCGCGCACCTCGGCCAGCGAGTTTCACGCCGATACGCTCAATGTCCGCGAGATCAGCGACCGACTCGGTGTAGGTTCTATCCTCGAGGGGTCGATTCGGCGGGATGGGAATTCCATTCGACTTACTGTTCAGCTGGTCGATGCTCGAAATGATCGCCACCTGTTTGCCGAAAATTACGATCGCGACCTCGGACACATCCTGGACCTGCAAAGCGCCGTCGCGCGCAAGGTGGCGGATGCGCTCGCCGCGACGCTTACCGGCTATGAGAAAGGGGCGCTTGATCGGGTCGCCACCAACAATGGCGATGCCTACAATCTTTATTTGCAAGCGGTCGCCCTCTGGCGCCAGGCCACTCCGACCGATGAAATCGGCGTGCAGGCGCCCACACCGTTGCTCGAGCAGGCGCTGCGCTTTGATCCGGACTACGCTGACGCTCTGGCACTGCTATCGCAGGCCCATACCTGGAACTACTTCGATTTCCGACATCCCGAGGACGGAGCCGCGGCCCGGCAGACCTACGAGCGCGCCTTGCAACTCGATCCCGAGCTTCCCGAGGCCCGTTTGGCGCGCGGCATATATCAAATGTATGTCGCAGAAGACTTACAGGGAGCGCTCGCTGATCTGGACGCGGTTGTGAAAGTGCGACCGAATTCCGCCGAAGCCCAATCTGTTCTCGGGTTCGTATTGCGGCGGCTGGGGCGCTTCGAGGAGTCTCTCCAGCACACCCAGCGCGCCTCGGACCTCGACCCGCTCAATCCCGCTTACCCTGTTCCCTTCGTGACTCTGCTAGGCCTCAGGCGCTATCCGGAGGCCGTTGATGCGACCAGGGTGGAGGAGCGACGGTTCCCGGATGATCCCAATGTTGTGCTGGCACGCGCACGAATAACGGGGTTCATGCAGCACAGCATCGAGCCTTTGCGCCAGGCGGTGCGCGAGCATCAGCAATCCCTGACAGCGCCGGGCCAAAGTACCGAAATTCAAGCGGAGATTGCGCGCTCCGAAGGGCGTTATCTGGACGCCGCAAAGCTATGGTCCACGGTGCCCGTCGACAATCTCCTTGAGCGTGACGCGAGAGTGGGTCTGCTGTACTGGAAGGCTGATCGTATTGCAGAGGCATCGGGCAAGTTTCGCGAGATCGAGCGCGAAGCAAACCGCCGTCTGCAACGCGACCCTCACACGCCCAACGTGCGCCCGTGGCTTGCGTTGGCCGAATCAATGCTCGGCAGGAACGAGGCCGCACTCGCGGCCATTGATGCTGAGCGCGACAGGGTCCCTGAGGCTCGCGATCCGGTCAATGGACCACCACTTTCATTCGCGCGAAGTGTTTTCCTGGTGCGCGCCGGCCGCACCGCGGAGGGCTATGCGGAAGTAGCGCGCCTATTGCGCGTTCCATTCAGCACGGCAATGGAGATGCTGGGGGATCCCAGCGCCCTGTTATTGCTCATCCAGGACGATCCTCATTATGACGAGCTGATCAATCACCCTCCGCGCCTATGAGCTCGCCGGCAAACCAAGCGGCCCCGACACTAAGTCGCGCGACCTTGCGCGCCATCCCGGCCAGCATCTGGGCGCTGGGTTTCGTATCCATGCTGATGGACATCTCCTCGGAGATGATCCACGCATTACTGCCCGTTTATCTGATCACCGTCCTGGCAACCTCGGCCACAACGGTGGGCGTCATCGAAGGTATCGCTGAGTCCACGGCTGCCGTTACCAAGGTGTTTTCCGGGGTGGTTTCCGACTGGATTGGCAATCGCAAGATTCTGGTCGTGCTGGGTTATGGACTGGCCGCTTTGACCAAGCCGGTGTTTCCCCTGGCCACCACGGTCAGTTGGATGGTGGGGGCGCGCTTTGTAGATCGCGTCGGCAAAGGTATCCGCGGCGCACCGCGCGACGCTCTGGTCGCAGATCTTGCACCTGCCCATCTGCGGGGGGCGTGTTTCGGGCTAAGACAGGCTCTGGACACTGTCGGAGCCTTCTTGGGACCGTTGTTGGCGATTGTGATTATGTGGAGCACTGGGAACCGGTTTCGCACCGTGTTCTGGCTGGCCGTGCCACCGGCCTTCCTTGCTGTGCTGCTTATTCTTTTTGCGGTGCGCGAGCCCGAGCGTCCGCAGCGGGATCGCCAGTCGCGCTTTCCCTTGCATCGCGATGAGTTGGCGCGGTTGGGATTCGAGTACTGGCTGGTGATCGTCATCTCGGTCGTGTTTTCACTGGCACGGTTCAGCGAGGCATTCCTGATCCTCCGCGCAAGACAGGTGGGATTACCGCTCGTACTGGTTCCGGTCGTATTGGTGGTGATGAACCTGGTGTACGCTTCGGGCGCCTACCCGGCTGGCGTGCTTTCCGATCGCGGGGATCGTAGACGCGTATTAGCGATCGGCCTAGTGATTCTGGTCGGTGCGGATTTGATCCTGGCGTTTTCCGCGAGCGTGGGGGGTGCACTGGCCGGCGCTGCGCTATGGGGGCTCCATCTGGCATTCACGCAAGGCCTGCTTGCGACCTTGATCGCCGATTGCGCACCCGCTGAACTGCGCGGCACGGCATTTGGCGTGTTCAACTTGGCGACCGGAGCAGCGCTCCTTGCGGCCAGTGTTCTGGCAGGTCGATTGTGGGATACGGTCGGGGCCCGGGGGACTTTCCTCGCCGGAGCTCTACTGACTGCGGTTGCGTTGCTGAGCCTGCTCGCACTCCGGGCGCATCCCAATTCGAAGCCGGTGAGCCAAAATGGAAACTGATGCTCGCCTGCCTGGCGCCCGGTCTGGTACTTCAGGCTTTGGGCCGATCTGCTTTGCGGCTCGTCAAAGCTGTTCTAGGCGAGAGTCCGGCTTACTCTCCCGCAAAGGTAAGTCCAGGCCAGGGTAGCCGCCGCATTACTTGTGAGTTCGGCATGATCGTAGGGCGGGGACACTTCGCAAAGATCCATGCCTACCCAATTAAGGTCGTCCAATTCCTCGAGCATCGTCATGACCTGCGCGGTGGACAGCCCGCCGGGCTCGGGTGTGCCCGTGCCAGGGGCGTACGCTGGATCGAGACAGTCAATGTCCAGGGTCAGATAAAGTGGTACAGAGGCCGCGTCCGCCAGGCGCGCCCGCACGCGCGCGATCACCGGTGCGAGCTGCTCGGAACTTACAAGTCCGCGGAGCTCGCGGGCCGTGATTATCAGTCCTCCGTGGTCCGCGACATAGTTGGAGGTTTCGGGCACCGCCGCGGAGCGAATGCCGAGCTGTATCGACAATGTTGGGTCAAGCAGCCCCTCATTTAATGCTTCGTACACCCAGGTTCCATGCCCGGAGGGCTCATCGAAATGGCTTGTCCAGGTATCGCAGTGTGCGTCGAAGTGAATCATCGCCAGGGGCCGCCCGTAGTAGGCACGATAGCCGCGCAAAAGCCCCAGGGTCACCGAATGATCACCCCCCAGCCAGAGCATGTGATGCTGGCGAATGAGTTCATTGACCTGCGGTGCGAGCGCCTCCCGCATTCGCTCCAGAGACGTATTGGGTAGTGTCAGGTCCCCCAAGTCGGCGAGTTGCGGCGTCGGGGATATGCCGTACACGGGGTGCGTCCCATCGCAAAGCATGTGGCTGGCGCGACGGATTGCATCCGGGCCGAAGCGAGCGCCCGGCCGATTGGTCGTCGCACCGTCCCACGGTATGCCGGCGACCGCAAAACGGGCCTTGGGTCGTCCCGCCAAAGGCGGTGCCCTAAGGAAGCCCGATTGAGTGGTCGAACTCTGAAAGGCAAACAGGTAATCGCTCATAAATTTATTATATCCGCTGGCGACTCCTTTATGACCCGAATGCGATGCCGATCCACGAGACGAGCCTCAGCGCAGCGGAGGGGAGTGTCCTGGCGTTATTTACACTCTCGGGATTGGTTGTCCTATGTCCTTCATGGCGGCACGGCAGCCTGCCGGAAAAATCGACGGCCCGCGCCGCGCCCAATCCAACGGATGATTACCGCGGCTTACATCCTGGGCACGCGCGGCCATATCGCCGCGAGTGCGTGGATTATTGAGTCGGGAATCGTCCGGCCCCGGGTAGACGCCTCATGTTGCCAAATTTCTACATCACACATCTCCGATGAGCGTTAGCGTGGGGCTGTGGTCGAAGTGTTTGCTGGTTGCGTCGATGTTACCCGCCTGTGCGATGGCGCAGCGGGTCGAGGAGAATCCGGTGACGGCGGCAGACGACGCCTTCGGCACGACGGTGGGATCGCAGACCATAGGCTTGTACGCGGCCGATGATGTGCGCGGGTTCAGTCCGCGCGACGCGGGGAACCTTCGAATCGAGGGGCTATATTTCGATCAGCAGACTTTTGGCGTCGACTCCTGCCTGGTGTCCGGACAGTCGATCAAGGTCGGGCTGACGGCACAGTCCTTCGAGTTTCCCGCTCC
Organism: uncultured Gammaproteobacteria bacterium; assembly: GCA_963717335.1. Lineage (GTDB taxonomy): Bacteria > Pseudomonadota > Gammaproteobacteria > Steroidobacterales > Steroidobacteraceae > FEN-1191. The sequence goes on from CAVQVZ010000002.1 coordinate 260,481, forward strand.
CACCGGCATCGCGAACTTCTCCCTACGCATCCCGGGGGCCGAAAACCTGACGAGCGTCGTGCTCGCCACGGGACCATTTGAAGCGGCCGGGCTGGAACTGGACGGTCAATACGGCCGCCCGGATGTGCCCGTTAGCGTGAGCGTGTGCTTCCATCGCAACATCAATTCGGACTTTGAATTTGCAAAGCGCTCCCAGAATAACGAGACCGGATTGATCGTGCGCGGACGGCTCCCGCAAGACCTGGAGTTGATTGCCTTCGGCGGCACAAGCAGGGGCAACGAGCACAACTCCTTGCCGTTTGTGTACACAGATGGCGTGGAAGGCGTGCCCACCTTCCGTCAAATGCGGCTTCCCAACCAGCCCTGGACGGAGTGGACCTGGCATGACCTGACGGCCGGTGCGATTCTCAGGAGCGCGAACACCGGGCGCTGGTCGTTTGCCGCCGGGATCTTTCACTCGAGGGTGAGCAATCCGCAAAACTACAACGACCTCTTCCTGGACGTTTCTCCCGACCGGACCGCCACTCATCAGATCGATGTTCTGCCTCCGCTCGATGCGCGCTCGACATCGGGAGAAATTCGCCTCTCCTACCGGACCACCAGCGCCACGCGCACGCAGCAGTGGGCATTGACCTTGCGCGGCCGGTCCGTGGCCCGTTCCTTCGGCGGCGATTCGATCACCGATCTGGGGCGCGTTAGCATCGATGACTTCGGGCCAGTGCCCCAGCCCGCCGTAGTGTTCACGCCCAGTAGCGAAGACCGTGTGCGTCAGTACGGCATGGGGATCTCGTTTGATGAAATCTGGTCGGGCAAAGGCTCGCTCGGTGCGGGTCTCCAGAAGGTCAATTACCGACGTTCCATCGATGCGCCTGGCGAGCCCACGGCAACCGACAAGGCTGATCCGGTGTTGCCCACGGTTCGCTTTACCGCGATTCCAGGTTCTCGATTCCTGGTCTACGGCAGTTACACGCGCGGGCTCGAGGACTCGGCACTCGCCCCGGCCAACGCAAGAAATCGCGGTGAATCGCCTCCGGCCACCCCGACGTGGCAGTGGGACGGGGGCGTACGCTATACGCCTTATCCGGGTGCACAGTTCCTGCTCGGCGCATTCGAGGTGAACAAGGCCTATTTCAATCTCGATCCCGCGGATGTCTATACCCAATTGGGACAGATACGCCATCGCGGCCTGGAAGCCTCCGGCACGATCGACAGCGGCCGCGGGTTTGTCGCAGTGCTGGGCGGGGTGTGGCTTCAGGCCGACCTGCAAGGGAGCGATGGAAGTGCGGCGGGAAAGACACCCTTAGGAGCGGTGCCGTTGTTGCTCAACGCCGATCTGGATTATGCACCGGCCCACTGGAAGCCCTGGGCGCTAAGCTGCGGCTGGTCGGGGACCTCCTCACGCCCCGCTACCACCAATGACAGTGTACGACTGCCCGCGTATTCGCAATTTTCCTTCACCGTGAGGTATGAATTTTCCGTGTTCGGGCATCCCGGGGTGGCGCGCTTCGATGCTCAGGATGTGGGCGACTCGAACGCCATGATGATCGACTCATCGGGCCTGGTGGTCAGCGAGCGCGGACGGAGCTTCGCACTGACGCTTACGGCCGATTTTTAGCGATCGTCTCGCCGGCCGGGGGCCTGTGCGCAAGTACCAGCACATTACCCGCCAGGCACAGGGCCACGCCTATCCAAAGATTTGCGGTCCAGCGCATATTCTCCAGCCAAGTCGAGATCAGCAGGGCGACCACCGGAATGGCGACCATCGTGTAACCCGCGCGGTTGGCTCCGATGCGCTTCATCAGGGTCAGGTAAGCACCGAAGGCCACAATCGATCCAAACACGGCGAGGTACGTCAAGGAGCTTAGGTAGCGCCAGGAAGGATCAAAGATGAATTTCTCGTGCAAGGCGGCCGCGGCCAGCCCGGTGATGCCGGCTCCGTAGAGCATGGCCCAACCATTGACCTGCAATATCGGCAGCCCATGTCGCTGGTTTCGGGTCGCCACCATGTTGCCAAGGGAGGCGCTGACTGTCGCGAGGGCGCCCAGCATGACGCCGATGGCGGTCGCGTTGGTGGCGGACATCGAGCGCAGATCAGGCCAGAACAGCAACAATACTCCAGCGATTCCAATCGCGGCTCCGGTCAGATTGGTCCGGTGAGTGTGTACCTTGAAGAACACGCGCATGCCGATGATGTTGCCAATCGTCAGCATCGAACAGATCAGCGCCGCGAGCCCGGAAGGAATCGACTGCTCAGCCAGATAAAATCCCACATAGTTAAGGCAAAACAGCAGCAACCCCTGCAGCGCCATCCACAAGTGATCGCGGGTGCTGAAGCGGAGCGGAAGCCCGCGCGCCAGAGCGTAGCCCAGCAACAGGGCCGCCGCCGCCAGGAACCGCCACGTCACAGACACGGCCGGCGGAACCACGCCCAACTGAAGTTTGATGGCAAACCAGGTTGAACCCCAGATCAGCACCGTGAGGAGATATAAGGACAGATCGCTCAGCTGAGCACCTTTTTTGCCAAGGATCGCGGCTACCGCCGCAGTGTAGACAAGCCGGATATGGCTTCGCACGGCCATCACCTGCAACGAGCGGATTTTAACTCAGTTACACCGGCGGGGTTGAATTGCGGACCGCAAAGAGGCTAGCTTGACGCCATGACGCACCCTGCTCTGGAAAGCGTGGAAATCGCGACCGGCCCCGATCCAACCGCTTCGGTCATCTGGCTGCATGGTCTTGGTGCAGACGGCCACGATTTCGAGCCCGCGGTTCCTCATCTAATGCACGGGCAACCGCGCGCGCTGAGGTTTGTGTTTCCGCACGCTCCGGTCCGTCCGGTAACGCTCAACGGCGGCATGCGGATGCGCGCCTGGTATGACATCGTCCAGCTCAATCGACGCGCCGCGGAGGATGAATCTGGCGTGCGCAGTTCTTATGCCGCGCTGCAGACCCTGGTCCGCCGTGAAAATGAACGCGGCGTCCCGAGCGAGCGCATCGTGCTGGCGGGATTCTCCCAGGGCGGAGCGATGGCGCTCTTTGGAGGCACACGGCTGGCGGAGCGGATCGCGGGAATCATCGGTTTGTCCTGCTATATGCCGATCGCTGCGGCGTTTCCCAGCGAGCGGCACCCCTCCAACCAAGCTACGCCCATACTTCTGGCGCACGGATCGTTCGATCCGGTCGTTGAGCCAAGCCTTGGCGAGGGCGCGCGAACATTGCTCGAGGCGGCCGGCTATGCGGTCGAGTGGCACAGCTATCCAATGGCGCATTCGGTGTGCGCGGAGGAACTTGCGGCGGTGGCCACCTTCCTGAGGAAGGTATTATAGTTTCGACGCGATCGGATCGGCTTCAAACCACCAGCCCCTCACACCTTCGGATCCAAGCTGCAGCGACAGACGGCTGCCGTCCGCGTTGGACCACCAGACCAATGTAAACGCATGCAGGGGTCGCACCAGATTGGGCTCCTGACGAAGTTCCGCCTCTTGCGTGACAAACAACCCCGCGATGGCGGCTCGTGTCTTGAGTACCGGGCACTTCTGCAGCGATTGCTGCTTTACTCGGATGCGCGCTCGATCGGCCATCAGATTGAAATCGCGAGTCTCCGCTCCGAGCAAAGTGCAATGTGTGGCCACATCGCCCGGGAACGGGTGCAGGTCCGGCTGCAACGCGGTCAATTCGCGCGCCACTGCGCCGGCCGTGTCGAGCCGCACTGCGCCGCCCTCGAGTACCGCAATCCAGCGATCAATGCCCGTATAGGCTGAAAACGGTCCGGAGAGCTTGACGTCCGCGACGCTAACGCGCAGCAGCCAGTCCTCAGGACTGGGCCATGCCAGCAATTCTCGCGTCACTCCGCCGCCGTTTCGCCAAGGCGTCGATGCAATTTCGGCGACGCGCACAACCGTAGGTGCCAGGCGGCTCATTTCAAGTGTTGCAGCACCGGCGCATTATCGCGATTATCTACGCTGCCGCGAGCCGGTGTCGAATTTGAAAGCAAGAGGGAATCATGAGCGAAGCTCTTACGCAGGAAACACTCGATCCGCAAGACTGGTCAGAGCTGAGGAAGTTGACGCATCGCGCGGTCGATGATGCGCTCGATTACCTGCAGCAGATCCGGAAACGACCGGTTTGGCAGGCCACTCCTGGGGAGGTCGCCGACAGATTTCACGCCCCCCTTCCTCAACTGCCCGAAGGCGCGGCGCACGCCTACCAGGATTTTCGCGACTGGGTCATGCCCTATCAGATGGGAAACACGCATCCGCGCTTCTGGGGCTGGTACATGGGGAACGGGACGGCTTTCGGCGCCCTGGGGGATTTCCTGGCGTCAACCGTCAATCCGAATATGGGTGGCGGCAATCACGTCGGCAACCTGGTCGAGAGCCAGGTGCTCGATTGGTGCAAGGAGATCGTTGGTCTGCCTCTGGAGAGCAGCGGATTGCTGGTCAGCGGAGCCTCAATGGCCAATCTCGTCGCGCTCGCCGTGGCGCGGAGCGTAGGCGCCCCGATCGACGTGAGGAGCGAGGGCGTTGCTGCGCTTGCCAGGCCATTGAGGTTCTACGCGTCCAGCGAAGTGCACAGCTGCATGCAAAAGGCACTCGAACTACTCGGCCATGGCGCCAAATCCCTGCACAAGGTAAGGGTCGATAATGGCTACCGCATCGACATGGACGCGCTCGCTGCCGCCGTGGCGGCCGACCGCGCCGCAGGATTGCAACCGTGCGCTGTGGTCGGTACGGCGGGAACCATCAACACGGGATCGGTGGACGACTTGAGCGCACTGGCGGCTTTCTGCAAGCGCGAGAACCTGTGGTTTCACGTCGATGGGGCCATCGGTGCGGTGGCGGCGCTGGCCCCGAGCCAGCGTCAGCTGCTGCGCGGCATGGAAGCGGCGGACTCCGTGGCACTCGACCTGCACAAGTGGCTCCACCTGCCATTCGAGGCAGGCTGCGTCGTAGTGCGCGACCGCAAGGCACACCGCGCCGCTTTCTCGCTGACCCCAGAGTACCTCGCGCACGCGCAGCGCGGATTGGCGAGCGGAACGGACTGGTTCAGCGAATACGGGGTCCAATTGTCCCGTGGATTTCGGGCACTCAAGGTCTGGTTATCGTTCAAGGAGCACGGCCTACAGAAGTACGGACGCCTTATAGAACAGAACATTGCGCAGGCAAAGCGCCTGGCCGAACTGATAAGGGCTGCTTCCGAGCTCGAGCTGATGGCTCCGGTGGTGCTCAATATCGTGTGCTTCCGCTATCGCGGTGTGGGTGGTTCGCAGCAACAGCTCAATACCCTGAACGAAGAACTGCTGATTCGCCTGCACGAGGGTGGTGTAGTCGCACCTTCCTACACCACACTGGCCGGGAGCTATTGCCTGCGCGCCGCCCTAGTCAATCACCGCACGCGCACCGAGGACCTGGGCATGCTGGTCGATGAAGTGCTACGAACCGGACGCGGCCTCGCCAACGCTTAGGCGCACGGCGCGGTAAACGATGGTCAGGTCACCGTCTTGCGATTGCGTAGTCAGGCCCGCGCGCGAACTGCGCGGTCCATCTTGCATCGCCGGTACGCCGTAAGACCGGTCCAAAACCGTCAGGTCAAGAGCGGGCGCCCCCGATGTCTGCAGGGTCACATCAAGGCCTGCAGGGGGCACGCCGATCAACTGGAGCCACCGACTCCCGTCCGGTGCGCGCCAGAAATGAGCCGGCAACTTGTGCTCCGGATCCAAGTCGAGCGTCGCGTGCGCGGGACGGTCCTCCGCGATGGCCAACTCGATCTCGGCGGCGTTGCGAGGCGAGCGGACATGCAGGTGATACGAGATCGTGCCCCCGCTATTTTCAACACCAAGGATTTGAAGTTGCGGCGCCTCAAAATCCTGCGGCTTCGCCGTTGCGGTGACGGGCCCGGAGATGATGCCCATCGGCAGCGAGGGGTGGGGTGCGCGCTGCGTGGCGTGCAGCGCAAGTTGCGGAGGCAGGCGTTTCGAATCGGGCTGCAGGAGCCACGCCGCCTTGCCCGAGTCGGCATCAAGCAGATACCAGAGCAGGGTGCGTTGGGGCATCTGCGATGAATACGCCGGCAGAAATAAGGTGATGATGCCGCCCAGTAATGCGGTGACGGCCGCGGCACCGGAATAAAGGCGGTAATCGCGAGTGGTGGTCTTTGCAAGGTGGGGCGCAAGACCTAGCGCCGCAAGCCCGGCCAGTGCCGTAATGATGGGCCAGGCATCGGCACCCAACGCGGGATACAGCAACAGCAGGATGGGTATGAACGTCATGGCCGCGCCCACCAGCGGCAGTGCCACGGCGAGCGCTGGAAGCGGTTCGGTAGCGGGCGCCCTGCGAAGCGTGCGCAACGCGAGCAGTGCTCCGATCAGGCCCGCCGACACCGGAGCTAGGAACAGGTAGCTGAGCTCAGGGAATAACAGCGCGCACAGCAAGGCCAGAGCCGATTGCAGCAGGAGATACGCCAACCACAAATTCCAGCGATTGAGGCGCCGCCGAAAAAATCGCACCGCGCACGCCGGCGCGAGCAACGCGAGCGCCACACAGGCCGCGTGCATCCCGCCAGGATACGCCGCCCAGGAGTAGGCGGCCGCGGGTGGAACCGCGCCGGCCGTGCGCACGATGGTCAACAACAGCGCACTGACGAGCAGCATCACCGCCCAACCCAGTAGCAGCGCGACCAGTGCGTAGAACACCCCGTGGGCAGAGGCTCCGGCGGGGCGCTTGAGACGCCAGAGTGCGAAGAGGAGCGAGCCGGTCAGCAGGAGGCCCAGCCACGGCGACCAGCTTGCCGGCCAGTGCCACAGAGCTCGGGAGAAAACATCAAAAAATACCGCGCCCATGGCCGGGTGAGCGCTCAGATCGGCCGACGCCAGTGCCTGCACCATCGCGAGGGCGTTTTGGCCCTGGTGCTGGAGGCTCGACAAGTCCAGGTTTTCAAGACGATCCTGAGGCGTGTGGTAGCGCTCGACATCGCCGATCAGGGCAAAATTGAAGCCTTCGTAGCCGGCGGCCTTGAAGACCGTAAAGTCCGTGTCATTCGGCAATAACTTGTAGACGAAATAGTAGAGAGAATTGCTCATCGGGCGTGCCGCCGCGCCTGCAAGCATGCGCAGTGACCAGTTCGTGGCCTGACCGGTCTCGAACATCAGGCTAGGCCCCGAGTCACCGCGCGCATCGAGGTTGACCGCCGCCTTGATCGCGTGCGCTTCCGGCCGTCCAGCCACGAACAATCGCGCTCCGAGCAGCCCCGCTTCCTCTCCTTCGTCAATTAAAAGGATGATGGGATGGCGATGCGCGGGTTGCTGCTTGAGGATACGGGCGATCTCCAGGACCGAGGCCACGCCCACCCCGTCGTCCCCTGCGCCCGGGCCTGCCGGCACCGAATCGTAGTGCGCGGCAAGCAGCACGGCCGGGCCGTCGGGTTCGGAGCCTTCGATACGCCCGATGATGTTGACGGCCCGCCCGCAGGCGAATTCGACATCGCACACCCATCCTTCCTGCAATTCGGTGGCGATACCCAGTGCATTCAACTGCTGGACCAGCTTTTCGCGGATTGCCGCATTGGCCGCGCTGGCGAGCGGGTGCGGGATTCCGGGGCCGACCAGCGATTTAAGCAGGAGCGCCGCTCGGGTGGCGGAGAAAATATTCGGCGGAGCGTTGGCGGGTTCGGGAGCGGGCGGGCGGTCCGCCCACTGCGTCAAAACGGCCAGGGCGAGAATTACTGCAAGCGTGAGCCAAAGCCCCCGCCCGTTTGTGGCGGGCGTGAAAGACCCCTCGACCGTCCGCATATTTTTATCCAGCTGTCCCAGGGGCGACCGGTTGACAGTCGCGTCCCCACTATAATGACCGAATCGAAGGGCACTGCACCACAATGCGCAACATCATCGGTTGGACTGCCGCCTCGCTTGGCGGGGCGATGGGCTGGTGGCTTGGCGCCCACGCGGGACTGCCATTGGCCGTATTGGTCAGTGCGGTCACCGGGGCCGTGGGCCTGTATTACGGGTACCGGTGGTTCGACGAGAACCTCCGGTAACTTGGCGGAGCGCCGTCGCTGTTCGTTTAGACCAGCGGTGTGCCCCGCGGTGCGTGTACCACCACGGTGCCGGCAATCTTGTCGTGCCAGGACTGACGTTCCTGGTCGAACACCACCCAGATAAATCCCAGCCCGACAATAAAGAATGACAGGAAACTGCCCAGGGCCCGCGTGACGGCCGTGGGCCAGTCGATCGGCCGCCCGTCCAGTCGCGCCACTCGCAGGCCGCACACGATCCCGCCGATGGTGGTGCCGCGCAGTTTCCACATGACCGCTCCATAAGCGGCAAGAATCAACAGCAAGCTATGATGGGTCGGCAGCCGGGTGACCCCGCACACGATCGCCACCAAAATCAGATCGAGCAGCAACGCGCCGGTGCGAATCCAGAAACCGGCCCGGTTGGAGAGTTCGAGGGAAACCTTGGGCGGAACCGGCGCGGCCGCCGGCGGCGCCTGCGCGGCCGCTGCGTCCTCAGGCGATCCTTGCCCAACGGCGAGACCTTCGGGCGGACTCGCCGGTGTCGGAGCTGGCGCTTGCGCCGGGGCCATAGCGGCGCGGCGGGCGCGCTGGATCAGCACCAGGGTATAGATGACGATTCCCAGTCCCAGCACATCCAGCGCCTTGTAGGCGATAAAGCCCAGCACCGGCACCACGTACAGCACCAGGGCGATGAGTCCGCCCACCAGCACGGCCACGACCGGCGGGTACTCGCGATCCGAATCGGAATCTCGGGTGGGTAAGGCACGACGACCGAGCCAGGCCAGCGCCACGGACTTGCCGAACAGGCCGGCCACAAAAAGCGCAAAGCCGAGGAAGGGGATCAGGATCGAGCCAATCACCGTGACCAGCAACAGCAGGAACACGATCGGCTTGCAAATGAACGTGAACAGCGAGGTCAGCGTGGTGCGACCGGGACTGCTCTCCATCGTGCGCACGCACTGGGTCACTGCGGCCGGGAACAGCAGGGCGATCAGCAAGTACACAACCAGGAAGCTCACCGCCATGGTCCACGCCCAGCCCAGGCCCGCCACGAGCGCCAATGGCCGTCCATACATCAGGCAGTTGTGCACCCAGGTCCGCAACCACTCGTAGTTGCCCATGTGTCCGAACAGCAGCACGTTTTGTATGTTGCCGTGGACGACAGCGGCCGGATCCTTGATCAGGTCGCCGCCGATGGCGACCACATCGCCGTGCACGTCCGCGTGCGGACCGAGTTCGACGTTGCCGAACACAGCGACCACGGAGTCCCCGACGCGGCTGTCCACATAGGTGTTGCCGAACACCGAGACGGCCGCATCGCCCACGGGTCCGGTGACGTGTGTGTTTCCCAGCACCGAGACTACGGCGTCATCGACTTCCCCCGCGCTCGTCGATGAACCCAGGACCGAGACGACCGCCGTGGCACGCTTTCCGCTGGCGAGCGTGGAGTCATGCCCGATGGCAACCAGCGAGTTATCGCGCTCCTCGGTGTCCTTGCTCCCCGAGTCCACGTCCTTGTCGGCATCCGCATCATTGTCCGGATCGGTTCCCGCCTTGATCGTTATGTGTACGCCGCGCGAATCGTCCGCGTCCCGCGGCTTTTTTGACTGCCCGGACGCTTCGGGCTTTTCAGCCGTAGCGGCCGCAGAGGTGCTCGCGGTCGCCGTAATGGTGGTGGTCGCATCCGCTAAGGGGACACCCGCCAGCAGGCCCGACAGCGCCAGCGCGAGGTAGGCGGAGAGAATTGTTTTTTTCATGTGGAATACCGAACAGGTTCTGGAGAAACGATCAAGGTGCGGAAGGCCGCCGCGCCAAGTCCAAACAGCGCCGCGTACAGGAAAAGAGCCAGCCCGATGCCCCCGTAGATCCACACCGGTGATATGCCGCGCGTCACCAAATTGCCGAGGGTCTGCAGCGCCTGGGCAAGGTTATTGAGGGTTTGCAGGCCGGACTGCGCGCTGCTGGCCGGCGAGGAAGTCTGCAGCGTCTGCCACAACGCCATCACGCGTCCGGTGGTCACGAAGGAAAGCTGCACCAGTCCCAGCCCCAAGGGCAGGAACAGCACGCGTGCGGCAACGGGCCAGCGGCTAAATCCTTGCAACCACCAGGGTCGTGCGGCGCGTACCGCGAGTTCACGCAAGACACGCGCTTCGAGCGTCGAGGGGGCTTCTCGCAGGGGCTGACGGCTCAGTAACTTGGCGAGGTACTGTTCGAGCTCTCGCTCATCGCGCGGTGGCTTGTTTGCCTTGGACATCTAGGACCCCAGTTGATCGGCCGTGATGCCACGGCGTTCAAGTATTTTGGCCAGGGACAATCGCGCGCGATGGATATCGGTCTTGACCTTGGGCAGGGAAACGCGCAGTCGTTGGGCAATGTCCTCGTAGGGCATTTCCTCAAAGTGGTACAGCACCAGCGGCACGCGCTGGTGCTCCGGCAACTCCTTCAGTGCCGCTTCCACGTATCCGTGCCGCTCATCGTCGCGCACTTCCTCGACCACCGATTCATCGGAGGCGAAATCGAGCACCGGGTCGTCCTCCCCTTCGTCGGCCGGCTGCATCTGGGAGAAAAATACCCAGCGCTTGCGGTACCGGGTGAGGTAGGTGAAGGTCAAGTTCGTGGCGACGGTCTTGAGCCAGCCCGCGGCGCGTGGGTTGTCGCGCAGTTCATCGAACTTGCGATGCGCGCGCAGAAACACTTCCTGGGCGATGTCTTCGGCCTGCGTGTCATTGCCGCTGAGTCGGGCCGCTGTAGAGAAAACCATGTTCTGGTAGGTGCGCATGAATTTCGTGAACTCGGCTTGCCGGTCGCCTTCCTGCTTGGGGGTCTGCACGGGAGTGTCATCACTTAAATGCATAACCCACGATCAGGCGCAAAGTTTCATAATAATTGTAATATAAATCAATAGCTTATTGGCGTCATCAGGCGCCTCAGACGGGCGCGATTGCCAAGCCCCCGCCCGATTATGGGGCTGTAGGCCCGCGGAGGCGATATGCGCCGGCCGAAATCGGCGGGCGCGGCAAGGCGATTAGTGGCTGGGAGGTGCCGGCGCTGCGGCGCTGGCTGCGCGGTTTGCGGCCAGATCCGCGCTGCCGGTCACCTGGAAGCGGCCGCGCATCATGGGGGAATGTCCGGGGTAGGAGCAAAAGAACGAGTAATCGCCTCCGACCACCAGCAATGAAGTGCTGAAGGTAATGGTCGTCGATTCTCCGCCACCGACGATCTTGGTGGCGGCAATGACGCGCTTGTCGCCCACCGGCAGGTAACCGTTTTCAAATCCGGCGCTGACGCCACCGCTCGTGAGCGCGGCAACGTCTGCGGTTCGTGCCAGCACCCAGTCATGACCCAGCACGTGCGCCTCCTGCTTCCCCACGTGGCGGAGCGTGAGCTCGACCTGCTTGCAACCCGCATCCACATGGAGTGCGCGCGCGTTGTACTGGATCATGTCGTTGGCCTGGATCGTCAACTGACACTCATCGGCACGTGCCACGCCGGCTGCGGCGCCGCCCACGAGTAAAAGCAACGGCAAATAGGTGGTGCCCCGGTGTTTCGTGTTCATAGTGCGGCCCACAAGAACGCGAACAGCGTGTTGTTGTCCGAGGCGCTGCGACCGAAGCCGTCGTAGTTATTACCGGTCCCGTTGAACTTGGAATACCCGATGTACTGCAAGCCGACACGCAGGTTCATCCACGGTCGATACGGAGAATCAAGTTTGCCGAACGGCACGTATTCAAGCTGCACCAGATAGCCATCGCTGTCGGGCTTGCCGGCATTGCTGCCTTCCACGGGGTCCGGGGCGTACAGCAGGGCATCGCTGCTGCCGGTCACGTTGAACAATCCGAGTCCGGCCACCCAGGTCTGGCGATACGTCCAGGTCACGTCGCCGCGCACGCTTTGGAGATTGCCCGAGGCATGCTCCGCTTCCCCGGCGGCGAGGCTGGCGTTGAGGTGGCGCGATTCGTGAACGACCGCGAAATTCGCCTGGAGATTGCTGGCATCTTCGGCGGTGTGCTGGTAAGTGGCGTCGAAGCCGAAGTCATTGAACTGATCGGTCTCGGCCATCGTTTCGTCGGGCTTTTGCTTGACGTTCAGCCCCAGCAGTCCTACCGAAAAATAGTGCGGGCCATTGCTGAACTGGAGCGCGGCACGCCAGTAAGGCGCGAAGCCATCGACGTGGGAATTGTCGTCGGCACTCAGGCCGACGTTGTTCAGCATGGAGTCAGAAAGGCTTCGAAAGCCGCCCGCTTCAAGGTACAGGTGATCATCGATCATCGCGTAGAAGGTGGGACCGAGGACCGTCTCGCTGATGCCGTCGTAGATGATCGGCCCCGCGCCGGGGGTGGGCGCGAGCTCTGAGCCCACATACGGGAAGCTCCATACCGAGGTGGAATTCCACAGGTCCGATACGGTGGGATTGTTGTTCAGGGTGATCCCGCCCACCACTCCGTGGCCCCCCAACTCGAACGCATGCGCGTAGCGCACATCGAAGGCGCCCCAGGCCGTCTTGCGCTCGGTGCCGCTATAGGAGACTTCGACAAATCCGCCGGCGTGCTGGCCGATGCTGCCCGCAAAGAAGCCCGTCAGTTCGTTGAGCGCGAAATTGTTGTTGGTGCCGTAGTGCTCGGGCGCTTCGGGCAGGGCCGATCCGGTACTCGTGTAGCCGACTACGGCCATCAACGCCAGTGGCACCGAATCGTGGTGTTCGCCCAGCGCGTAAGCGTTGAGCTTGAACTGCCTTCCGTAAGCAGTGAGCGCGGGGCCGAAGGCGATGGCGTGGCATTGCGCGCAAGGCAATCCGGTCTGCTGTGCGTAGCTGGGCAATGCCTGCGCAGGCAAGGTGTAGGCCAAGACCAGGATTGCGAGTACCGCAAGGGCACGACATCGCAATGTGCCGGCGCCCCGGACGAGCGCACGGGCGGTTTCGACTCTGTTCTTGAAGATACCCATATTCATCGCACTCCCAACCGGCCCCAGCCTCGTGAGGGCTGATCCTTGTGCGAAGAAGCTAACAGCGCCTAGCAGGCGCAAGGATGGGGCGAAGTGCTTAGTTTTCTGGGGTAAATGCAGCAGACGGGCCGCAACTGGCATGCGGCGTGTTGTGCGCAGGGTACAACACAAGTAAGTGCCAGTGCCCCGGCCAAGGGTTCAATCTGTGCCGAAAAACGGCGGCACCGGGCAATTGCCGGCGCCGCCCCGCGTGCCTACTTGGTGTTGCAGAGCGCGACGTCGCCGCTCTTGGTGTCGATGTGCACCTGACCGCCGCCCTTGCCGCTGCGGAAACTGAGCCGGTTGCCCGGTCCGTACTGCTGCTCGACGGGCTTGGGCCCGAAGCAATTGTTGATTTCGCCGCTGAAGGTCTGCACGTCGATATCGGCATCGGGCAAGCGCTGTGAAATGCACGCCCAGATCGCCGCTGACCGAAGTGGCCTCGAAGCTGGCCCGAGGGAGCAAGCGCCGCCGCGGTGACGCTGAGTTCTCCGGACACGGATTCAAAGTGCGCACGCGACACCGTTCCGAGGGTCAGGATCGCATCGCCGCTCACGGTATTGACCTGGATCGTGCCATCGGCGCCGCCGACATTGATGTCGCCGCTGACTGTCTTGACCTGCGCATTGTGGCTGTTGTGGGCCGCCAGTCGCACATCGCCGCTGACGCTGCTGACCTGCAGGTCGCCGTCGCCTCCCCGGCAATGTCGCCGCTGACGGTCTGCAGGTGCTGGCTTCCGGTGACCCCCGACACGCGCAGGTCGGAGCTCACCAGGGAAACTTCCAGCGCGCTCTTCTGCGGCACGCGAATCTTCAGGTGTGCGGGCTGTCGCTGTCGCCCGCCCCAGCTGTTTCCGGTCGGCAGCACCACGCGTATCGTGGTGTGATTGGCGTTGCTGGTGACATCGACTCGTTCGACCCTTTCGCCGACATGCCGGTGACGTCCACCGTCGGCTGGTCCCAGCCGCTGATCTCGATCGAGCCGTCGACGTTGACCACCTCGACGGTGCCGGCCGGATCGGCGGGCTTTTTCTCGTTGACGGCGCGGCTCGATGCGGACGCCGCTGGCGCCAGGCCCGCCAGCAGCACCGGCGGCCGCCAGCACCCACGCGCGCGCCGGCGCCGCCAGGTGTAGTAGTTGGTTCATCGTCAGGTTCTCCTCAGCAAGGGTTCGGTGGACTGTGCCACGCTCGTGTACAGGTCGATTTCCTGCTGCCAGGTGCTGTGCAGCAACTGCAGCAGCAGTGGGCTCGCAGGGTCGTGCGCCAGTGCCTTGCGCAGATCGTCGTTGGCACGGCGGATGGTGTCCAGGTCCGCCTGCACCCGGATCCGGGTGGCCGGCGCGAGCAGTTGCAGACGTTCGTTGAAGGTGCGTTCCAGATCGGCACTCGCGGCGACGTATGCGGCATTCTGCGGCGGCCCGAAATTCACCAGCCTGTTGCCGGGCACCGCCGCCGCGGCTCCGCGCGCCGTCAGCTCGGGCGCGCTGCGTCCGTGGATCACCGACCAGCACAGCGCGCCCACCAGACACACCACGCCCAGGCTGGCGGCCATTGCCAGCGGCCATTGCGGGCGGGATGCGCGCACGCTCGCGGGCGGCACGCACGCTCGCCAGATCCGTGGGCGCCCCGGGCGCGCGATCGCCGAGCCCCTGTGCGATTACAGGCCACAGGTCGCGCGTGGGCTCGATGTCGCGGCGCACGCTGGCGAGTGCCTCGTCGACCGAATTAAATCTGGGCGTGTTCATGCCGCCTCCATGGTGATACCCAACCGCTGTGCCAGGAGCTTGCGACCACGATGCAACTGCGCCTTGCTGGTACCGGTGGCAATGCCCAGCATCTGGGCCGCCTCCTCGTGGCTGTGGCCGTAGACGCCGACCAGCACCACGACATCGCGTGCGCCCTGCGGCAGGCGTTCCAGGGCGGCTTCGATGTCGACCGTGCCCGCCGCTTCGTCGGCATCCGGCAGCTGCGCGGTCGATCGTCATCCAGCGTCCGCCTCCCTCATCGCGTCACTCGGCCGGCGCCGCCGGTGCGCAAGCACCGTATTGACCGCGATTCGATGCAGCCACGTCGACAATCTGGCTGCGCCCCTCGAACCGCGGGAACGCGCGCCACGCGGCGATGAAGCATTCCTGCGTGCAGTCCTCGGCCAGGCCGGCTGGCCCGTGAGCCGCAGGCACAGGCCGTATACCTGCCCCACATGGGTGCGGTACACCTGCTCGAAGTCATCGCCGACCATGTGTTCTTGGAGTGGGCGCTGCCGCGGATGGTTTAAAAGGGAGGCGGCGCGATGTGACTCATGCCGGGGCCTGGCTGGCGGCGCCCGAGCGCGCACAAGGCCGACCCGCCGACCACGGCGGCGGCGCCGATCCAGGTCCATAGATTCGGGATTTCCAGTGCTGGGCAGCGGCATCAGCCATCCCGTGCGGCGGGTCGTTTCGGGTGCCGGGCCCACACGCGTGGGCCGCTGCACGCATCTTGCACTGCCGGGCGCAGGCAAGGCAATCACACGGCTGTCGTACACTTGCGCTTGGATTCGATCGATGCGGGGGGCTGCCGATGTGGCCCGAGTTGCATCTGCACCATCACCTGATGAGCGAGGATCCCGCGCGGCTGCGGCCCACTCAAATGACCGTGGGACTGGCGGAGGTGGCGATCAAGCGTCGCGAATGGGCCGCGCTGGATAAGAAAGAGCGCCACGAGGCGCTGCAGCAGCAGGTCTTTCCTGCGGTGCTGGGTCTCAAGCAGCGCTATTTCATCATCGATCATCATCATCTGGGGCTCGCGCTGATCGAGGAGGGCGTTCGTCACGTCTGGATCGCCGTGCAGGACGATTTGTCCTGGCTCGCGCCCGGAGGTGTTCTGGCGCGTCATGGAGTTTCGGGCCTGGGCGCACCCGTTCGATGACCATGGGCGGCGTCGCGATTGCGCGAGATTTCCGAGACGCCTGGGCGAGTTGCAGGATGATCCCGTACCGGAGCCTGGCCAACCGCGTGCATGAGGCCGGTGGTTACGCGAAGAGCCTGATGCCTTATGCGGAATTTCTGTGGGCCGATTTTTTCCGCGGCGCACCTCAGCGCGGGCAAGGTGCGAGCGCCGCTCAGCGCTCGGTGGTGCGAACCGGTGTCAGGCTCGCCAAGTCCGCCGCGGCCCGCTACCTTCCGGGTTGGGCAGGCCGCTCGGCGTGAAGGTGTACTGGCCGGATCTATCGTCGGCCTGGCGATCTCGGGGCTGGTCCTGCCCGAGGCCGTTGCCTACGCGGGGATCGCCGGCGTGCCACCGCTCAGCGGTCTGTTGGGCGCCCTCGCGGGGCTGACCGTCTACGCGCTTCTCGGCGGCAGCCGCTTCGCGATCGTATCGGCGACCTCCTCCTCGGCGGCGGTGCTGGCGGCCGCATTGCACACGATGACCAACGTGCGCGGCGTGCAGGCCTTGAACTGGCCGCGAGCATGGTCTGATGGCAGGCGTACTTTTCCTGGCCTGCAGCGCGCTGCAGTTGGGGCGGCTCGCGCAGTACATCGCACGGCCCGTGGTGCGCGGATTTTCCCTCGGCATCGCGGTGGTGATCACCGCGAGGCAGCTGGCCAAGTTGTGCGGACTGCACGCCTGCAAACACTTCCCCGGCCCGCTGCTGATGGAGTTGTTTGCAAGACGCGAGCAATGGCACACGGCGAGTTTGCTGCTGGGTGGTTGCTGCCTGGCGATGCTGGTCTTGCTGCGGCGTGGCCGAGAACTGCCGGGCACTCTGCTGGTGCTGGTGCTGACAGTCACCTGCCTTCCCTTGCTCGGTGCCTCACGGGGCGGGAATCGCGCTGGTCGGCCAGATCGAACTGAGCCATGCTCATCTGCAAATGCCGGCGCTGGATATCGAACAGTGGACCCGCGCCGCGGAACTCTCCGTGGCGCTGATGCTGATCTTGTTCGCCGAGAGCTATGGCGCTGTACGCAGTTGCGCCCTGCGCCATGGTGAGACTCTGAACGTGAATCGTGAGTTGCTGGCGCTGGGCTTTGCGAACGTGGCCTCCGGCCTGCTTCAGGGGGTGCCGGTAGGCGCAGGCTATTCGGCCACGTACACGAACGAATCCCTGGGGCCGCGCTCGCGCCTGGTGGGCGTGGCGGCTGCGCTGGGACTGGCCGGCGCGTGTGCTTCCTGCAGCCATGGGTGGCCCGCATCCCGGAGCCGGTATTGGCCGCGATTGTCATTTTCGCCATGCGGCATGCGGCGAGCAGGGACCGCTCCGTCCCTACCTGTTGTGGAAACGAGATCGGCTGCTGATGGCGACGCGCATTTGCAGCCGTGCTGGTGCTCGGGGTGCTCAATGGATTGATCGTCGGGATCGCGGTCAGTCTGGTGATGCTGATCCGTAAGCTCTCGCAACCGAGAATCAGCGTGCTCGGGCGGGTCGACGGCGGGCACGACTTTGTCAGCGCCGCAGCGCACCCCAACGTCGTGATGGTGCCCGGGTTGCTGATCCTGCGTCCCGAAGAACCCTGTTCTTCGCCAATGTCGAGGCGGTGCTCGACAATGCCGCGGCCCGACTGGCCCGCTCACCCTCCGCACATACGCTGGTGTTGAGCCTGGAGGAATCGCCCGACCTGGACGGTACGGCCGTGGAAGCGCTCGGCCAATTCGCGGCGCAGGTCCGGCGCAACGGGTGCGAGCTGCGTCTCGCACGCCTCAAGGATCCGGTCTTTGAAGTCCTTTCTGTGGCAGCGTGGCCGGGGATGACCGGCGCGAGCACTCAGCGGCAGCAGCGTGGATGCCGTGGTCGATGAGGCCTTAGCGCCGCGCGAGCGTTAACACGCGGCGGTTTTGAGCTACGATACCGATCCCGGAGCGTCCGGCCTCGAGGGAGCGTCATGAAACTGATCACTGCCGTCATCAAGCCTTTCAAGCTCGACGAAGTGCGTTCCGCGCTCTCGGAGCTGGGGATATCGGGCATGACCGTCACTGAGGTCAAGGGTTTCGGCCGGCAGCGCGGCCATACCGAGTTGTACCGGGGCGCTGAATACGTCGTGGATTTCGTGCCCAAGACCCGCATCGAGGTGGGCGTGCGCGATGAGCTTGTCGATCAGGTGGTCGATGCGATCGTCAAGGCCGCCAAGACCGGCAAGGTGGGCGACGGCAAGATCTTCGTCACCGACATTCGTCGCGTGGTGCGCATCCGGACGGGCGAACTGGACGACTCCGCACTCTAGTGCCTGGCCGCAGTGGCCTGGCAGGCAGCGCCGGTGCGGGCGTGCTGCTACGCGAAGCGCTGCTCAAAGGACTGGTGACTGGAACACGACCCGGCCACCGACCATGGTCAGCAGGACCTGCGTCTTGGCGATTTTCTCGGGCGGAATCTGCATCAGATTCCGGTCGATGATGATCAGGTCCGCAAATTTTCCGAGCTCCAGCGAACCGGCCGCCTGATCTTCCCGCAGGCTGTAGGCCGCATTCAATGTCATGGCGCGCACCGCCTCGGCGATCGTGAGTCCCGGATCAATTCCCAGGCGGCCCGGGTACCGTGCGGCATCCTCGCCGGTTGCGGCGCGGGTGACCGCCACCTGCATGGCCAGCCACTCATCGAGCCGGTTGACGGGCCAATCGCTCCCGAAGGCTATCCGCGCGCCGTAGATTTTCAGGATCCCCGCCGGTTCGCACAGCGCGGCGCGCACCGGGCCCAGATACCCGATGGTTTGCGCGTTGACATCGGCATCCGGCTTTTCCCACTGGAACGAGAGGACCGGGAGCACCCCCAACTCGGCGTAGCGTGGATAGTCGCCCGGGTCGACGATTTCATCATGGGCAATGGCGGGGCGCACATTCTCGTAGGGGTAGGTCCTGCGCATCACGGCCACGGCATTGAGTCCCTCGCGAACGGCACCGTCACCGTCCGCGTGCATGTGCGGATTGATGCCGGCCGCAGCGAGCTTGAGCAAAGTGTCATCCAGTTGCTGCTGGGAAAAGTAGGGCGGTGGGCCCAGATTGTCGCCCGGCCGCCAATCGGGCTTCTCTGTCGTGCCGGTATTTTCGAAGTAGGGCTGCAGCATGACCCCGGTGTAGGCGGGCGCACTGAACACGCCATCCAGGAACAGTTTGGCCGTATCGACGCTCATGCTCGGATTCGAGACGATGGGCCCCTGATCGTAGTGCCGCCGTTGCGCCAGCACCTCCGCCACCGCCGTCGCCGGATCGTAATTCTCGATCGAATCGATCAGCACCGCAAAGTGGGCGCGAGCGGTCAGCTCGCCGGCGGCCTGCACGCTCGCAAAAGCCGACAGGGTGTCGGTGTCGGTCGCGGCATCGAGGAAGCTGGTGATTCCCTGTGCGCGCATCGCCCCGAGGGCGCGCCGCGTGGCCTGCAGGTTCTCGGCAGGTGTCGGATCCGGAATATGGCGGCTGGCCAGCTCCTGGGCCGCGTCCTCGAGCAGGCCCGTAGCTTCCCCGTGAGCGTCGCGGGCAATGATGCCATCCTTGGGATTTGCCGTATGCGCCGAGATCTGCGCGAGCTCCAGAGCGCGCGCGTTGAGGAGCGACGAGTGTCCGTAAGATGAGCGCACCAATATGGGGCGCTTGGTCTTCAACGCATCGAGCGCCTCGTGCGTCAACACGACACCGGCCGGCACCATGTTCTGCTCGAACCAGTTGATGACGACGAGCCAATCCTCGGCGCCCGCCTTTGGCGCCTGATCGATACAGTGCTGGATGAGGGCCTGGAACTGGGGGACCGTGAGGCGCTGATAATCGAGGTCGCAGTCTCGCAAGTGCAGTCCCCCCGATTGCGGGTGCATATGCGCATCGATCAGGCCGGGCATCAGCATGCGTCCGGCCAGCTCTATCCGTCGGGTCTTCGGGCCCAGGAAGGACTGCACCCCCTCATCGTCACCGATGTAAACAATCTGCCCGGCGCGGACCGCGAGCGCGCGGGCGGTGGGCATCACGTTGTCCACGGTGTAGACGAAGCCATGAGCGAAGACGGTGTCGGCCGGTGCACGCGCGCTGCCTTCCGGCACCGGCTCGGTCTGTCGTGTGATGGTCCCGTTGACCACGCTGTAATTTCGAACAAACGCCGGCGCGCCGACCTCAAGGGTCCGCACGTTGAAAGTGCTGCCCGGTCCGAGACCCGTGACGCGCACCTGCGGGAGGTTGAGCGGCTTGCCCGGCTCGAGCGCTCCGAACTCGCCCGGCTGCACCAGCCAGGCATGTTTTCCGGGAGTTTGTGCGTAGAAGCGCGCCGTGCCGTCGGCTTCCACGGTCATCGCCGAGTTCTCATCGATCCCCAGCCCGACCAGTTCGCGCTGCGGGTCGAGCGTGTGGGTCTTGGCCAGAAACCCAAACAGACGACCAATCCGGGCGCGCGTGTCGAAATGACTGTCCGTAAAGACATGCGCCAGCAATTCGCTGTGCAGGAAATCACCTTCGATCGTGACCGCCTTGCCGAGCGGATCGGCCATCGCCTCGGGCGATGTGATGCTGCCTCCGTCCATCGATCCGTAGAGCCACGGGCCCTGGACCGCCAGGCCGGCGCTGGTGCCGCCCAAGGGTTTTCCGGCGGCGACGTGCGCATCGATCAGCTCATTGAGCGGTGTGCCCCGCCACATGCGCACGTAGTTGGACTGATCCCCGCCGGCGATAAAGATGCCATCGGCCGCCTTCACGGCGGCCAGGACCTTGGGATCGGAAGCCGCCTGGCGATCGGTAAACAGGAAGGTGCGCACCGACAGGACGCCCTTGATTTCGTTGTAGAACTCATCCTGTGATTCGGTGGTGCCCGAAGCGCGCAGCACGATGATGTGCCCGTGTCCGGCGTGCGATGTAAACCACCGGAAGGCATCGTAGTTCCAGTCCCCGCCCCCGTTGAGGAGAAATCCGCCCACGACCGGATCGGGGGTTTTGGCGCTCTCATCGCCGATGACAAAAGTCCTGTATCCCGGCCCTGCGCTTTCGGACCCCGCTTGAGCGGGTTGGGACGGATAAACGGCCTGGCATGCCAAAGTCACGATCGTCAGCAGGTAAGCGGATCGAAATTTCCTCAAGGCGTCGCTCCCGTTCCCCTGCGATAGAGTGTGTGTAATTCGAGGTGCCCGTATTCGGGATTACTCGCCTGAAAAGTGACCTTCAGGGTGTCGGTGGTCGCATCGTGTTCCAGGCGCCAGCTGCGCGCCCCGTGGTTGGTGTATTTGGCGTGAATCACAAATGCGCCCTGGTCCCAGCCGCAATCCAGACGATACCCTCCGCTGCTGTCGATGCGCGAGACCGACTGCGAGGGCAGGAACTGGCGGGTTGGTTCCGCATCGCGGGTAATTTCCACTCCCTCCCCGATCAGGGCGATGCGCAAGGTCGTGGCCGGCCGCAGGTCATCGCCCAGTCGCGTGCGCAACTTCGTCAGGTCCTCAGGCGGCATGACCAGGGGATCAATTCGTGGTGCGCCGCGGGCGGCCGGATCACCGGGCTGCATCATGTGCGGTTGCTCGCGGCGAAGAACCTGCTGCACGAGCGGCAGCAGTTTCTGATCGAAGTTGTCGCTGGCGGTCGGATCCATCTGCCAGCTGCCGCTGATGGTCGAGGCCGCTGCCGTGGGCTGGGGGCTGAGACTCTCGCAGCCCGAAAGCAAGACCGCGGCGATGCCTGCCGCTGCAATCGAACCATGCCAAAGTGTCCTGCTCTGCATGCGGCGCCCGGTGCTCGATTTATTCTAGGGGTTCGCAGGCGCGGGGGCCGGGGCGGCCGAACGCGCGGTGATAAGCGTGCGCAGTTCACGCAACTTCCGCTCCACGATGGCCTGATTTTCCGCCCCGAGGCGCAGCATGAGCTTCTGGCCGGCCGAGAGTGCTTCGAGATTGGGGTCGGCGAATTCCCAGAATACCTTCGGCCGAACCAGCGCCAGCGGTCGGGGCACGCGCGGGGTTTGCAGCAGATGGTCGATCACGGCCACCAGTCGATCGTTGAAGCTCTTCTGGGGATAACCCAGGTCCTCATAGGCCCGCTGGAACAAGGGGTAGTAGTGTCGATACAGGTCGTTGACCGCGCGCATGTCCAGACTCCCGAGGATCGCCACCGGGGCCGTGTATCGCCTGGCGTTGTGTTCATCCAGCTTCGCTTGCTGATCGCCGCCGGAAACCATCAGGCTCCCGCCGGTGCTTTCCAGGGGTCGCAGTTCGACGGCCAGTTTATGGCGCGGCAGGTTATCGATCGTCGCCACCAGGTGACGGATGGTATTTTCGGGCCGCAGCAAGTTGCCCAGCCCCTGCGCGCCGGGCAGCGCGATCAGGGCGGCGTCAAAGGATGAATCACTGTCGGCCAGCGCGGGCAGCCCCGCATCAGGACTACCCATGCTCATCGAGGGCGGCGGCGCCGCCTGGCTCGGGGCAGGGGACCCCACCTGTTCCAGCGGGACCGTGGGCGAGATCCGGGCCGCCCAGTACCACGCCGAGGCACCGCCCAACAGCACGATGACTGCCAAAATCGGAATGGCCTTGTTGGACACGACGGTCTCCTTGGGGTGCCGTGGGTACAGTATGATTTCATTGGCGGGGCGCCACAAACAAATCAGGTGGGAGGAGCAATGGCATCAGAGAGCGATGCGGCGGGCAACTGGGCCGCGGCGATGCAAAAGGCGCAAGCCGACCTCCTTCGCCAGTGGTCGGAACTCGGTCAGGCCGCGATGCGGGCCGGGCCGGCTCCGGCGGCGCCATCGGCGGGGGCCGGTGCGGAAACGCTCTCGCGTCAGTTCATGCAACAGTGCGAGCAGTACCTTGGCGTTTCACGCGCCCTTTGGGAGCTGCTCACTCGCGCCGGCGCGGTGAGCGATCCCGAGCAGCGCGCCCGCACCTTTACTGACGGACTGGGCTCACTCCAACAGCAGTTCGCGCAGCTGTGGGCTGCCGGATCGTTGGGCGCGGCGGGGGCCGCAGGGTCCTCCTCCGGCTGGCCGGGAGCCGGGCCGTTCGGCGGGGGATATCCGGGGGCCGGGGGATTCCCCGGGATGGGGGGATTTGCCGGAATGGGCGGCTATCCGGGCATGCAGGCCGCATTTTCCATGCCCTCGCTTGGTCCCGCGCGCGAGCAGCAAGAGGCCCTCCAGCGGCTCGCGCAGCTCGGTATGCGCTGTGCACAGGCACAACTCCAAGTCAGCGCGCAGTGGAATGAAATCATCGGCAAGGCGTTGCGCGAGTTGGGTGAACGCCTCGCGCCCCGCCTGAAAAGTGGCGCCACACCGGCTTCAATGAAGGAGGTCTACGACCTTTGGGTGGATTCGGCCGAAACCGTCTATGCGCAGGCGGCGCGGGCGGGCGCGTTTGTTCAGGCCCAGGCCGAACTGACCAATGCCACAAGCCTCCTGCGCAGTGCCCAGCGCGAGCTGCTGGAGGAATGGGCCCGACAGTTTGACCTCCCGACACGTGCGGAACTGAACAGTATCCATCAGCAGCTGCGCGATCTGAAGGCGGCACTCGCGGCCACGCGGGATTGAGAAATGGCTGCCACCCAGAGCCCTGCGGATGCGCTCGGTGAACTCGCCCAGATGCCGGCCCGACTGGCCGACACCCTGCGCTCTTTGCAGGCTGCCGCGGACGTTACCTTCGGCTACTCGGAAAAGGAGGCGCTGTATCACGAGGACAAGCTGACCCTGTATCGCTACCGCCCGATCGCCGAGAGCGCAGGGCTCCCCCCGGTCCTGATCGTCTACGCACTGGTCAACCGCCCGTACATGATGGATCTTCAGCGCGACCGCTCGCTGATACGCCGGCTGCTGGAACTGGGCGTGGACGTCTATCTGATCGACTGGGGATATGCGGACGGTGCGGACCGCTACACGGATCTCAATGACTACATCAACGGCTACCTGCACCGCTGCATTGACGTGGTGCTGCGCAAGCACCAGATCCCCTCAACGACGCTGCTGGGCGTGTGCCAGGGCGGCACCTTCAGTCTGTGCTATGCCGCGCTCCATCCAGAGCGAGTCCGCAACCTGATCACAATGGTCACGCCGGTCGACTTCAAGACGCCCGATAACCTGCTGTCGCGCTGGGCACAGAGCATCGATGTGGATGCCCTGGTGGCCGCGCACGGAGTGGTGCCAGGTGATGTGCTCAATGCGGCTTATGTTTCGCTGATGCCCTTTCGGCTGCTGCAGCAAAAGTACGTCAACCTGCTGGATGCCGGGAACGATCAGGCGCAGATGGACAATTTCATGCGCATGGAAAAGTGGATCTTCGACAGCCCGGCTCAGGCCGGTGCGGCGTTCGCGCAGTTTACGCGCTGGTTTTTCCAGGAGAACCGCCTCCTCAAGGGAACCCTGGAGATCGGGGGGCGCAGGGTTGATCTGAAGAATATTACCCAGCCGGTCCTGAACATCTACGGAAAGCAGGACCATCTGGTGCCGCCCACGGCTTCGACGGCGCTGGAGGCGCTGGTCGGAACGATGGACTATGTGGCGCTGGGGCTCGACGTCGGGCACATCGGCATGTATGTGAGCGGCCGCTCACAACGCGAGCTTCCGCAGGCGATTGCTCATTGGCTTACGAGGCGCAAATCATGAACGCAAAAATAAACCCGCTGCACCCAGTCCCGGGCACCGCGCGCCTGCGCGAGCTTGACCTGGCCCATCACCTGCCAGCCCAGCAGAACTATCGGCTGATGCAGACCCTGGGGGGGAGCCGCATCATCACGCGCGCGGAAGGCTGCTACATCCATGACGCCGACGGCAACAAGATCCTCGACGGCATGGCAGGCTTGTGGTGCGTCAATGTCGGTTACGGTCGCGCCGAACTGGCTGATGTCGCACACGAGCAGTTAATGCAGCTGCCTTTCTACAACACATTTTTCCGCACCGCGACCGTGCCGGCCGTGCAGCTGGCGGCCAAGATTGCCGGACTCACCGGCGGCGCGCTGCAACACGTGTTCTTTAGCAGCTCCGGATCGGAAGCCAACGACACGGCCTTCCGGATGGTTCGTCACTACTGGGATCTGCGCGGGCAGCCCAAGCGCAAGATTTTCATCAGCCGCTGGAATGCCTATCACGGCTCGACCGTGGCCGCCGCCAGTCTGGGCGGCATGAAGCACATGCACGCGCAGGGCGACCTGCCGATCCCCGGCATCGAGCATGTCATGCAGCCTTACAAGTTCGGCGATGGGTTCGCCGAGAGCGAGGAGGCGTTCGCGGCGCGGGCCGCCGATGCGCTCGAGCAGAAGATTCGCGAGCTCGGCGCGGACCGTGTGGCCGCCTTTATCGGCGAGCCGGTGCAGGGCGCGGGCGGAGTCATTATTCCCTCGCGCTCCTATTGGGAGCGCGTGGGCGCGATCTGCAAGAAGCACGGCGTGCTGCTGGTGGCCGATGAGGTGATCTGCGGATTTGGCCGGCTCGGCCGCTGGTTCGGTTTCCAGCACTTCGGGCTCCAGCCGGATCTGGTGACGATGGCCAAAGGCCTCTCCTCGGGCTACCTGCCGATTTCCGCCACGGTGGTGTCGCACGAAATCATCGAACTGCTGCGCGCCAAGGACAGCGAATTCTTTCATGGCTATACGTATTCGGGCCACCCGACCTGCGCGGCCGTGGCGTTGCGCAACATCGAGATCATGGAACGCGAAGGCTTGATCCAGCGCACGGGCGAGGTTACCGGCCCGTACTTCAGTCAGGCCTTGAACAAGCTCCGCTCGCACGCCATCGTGGGCGAGGTGCGCTCGCTCGGCCTGATCGGAGCGGTGGAGATCGTGCGCCAGCCCGGCACCAACCTGAGATTCGGCGACAAGGAAGGCACGGCCGGGACGGTGCTGCGCGATCGGTGCATTGCCAACGGGTTGATGGTGCGGGCGGTGCGGGATTCGATCGTCGTTTGTCCGCCGTTGATCATCACCGAGGCCGAGATCGACCGTCTGGTGGAGATCTTCGACAAGTCCCTGACCGAAACGGCCGCGCTGCTCCAGTAGAGCGCAATCTTTCGCGCTCGGCCTTTCAGCCGCGCACGTACTGGCCTGGAGCGTCCTGGAGTGCCGGGTAGCCGGCCGCCGCATTGCCGAGCTGTGGGGCGGGCACTTTCTGCCCGGAAGAATGGCCGGATAACCACTCCTCCCAGCTGGGCCACCAGGACCCGGGGCGAAGCTCCGACGTTTCCATGTACTCGGCGGGGTTCGGTTCCGTACCCTCGTGCCAGTGCAACAGGCGATGGCGTCGTTTCGGGTTGACCGCGCCGCTGATGATTCCGGCGTTATGGCCGCCGCTGGTCAGTACGAACGTATAGTCGTTCGAGCGCGTGAGCGCGCGCGTCTTGAACGCGGAGCGCCAGGGCGCCACATGATCGGTCTCGGTGCCCACGACGAACATCGGGACCGTGAGGCGCTTAAGGTCGATGGTCTCGCCCGCCACCGTGTAGGTCCCCGCGCTCAGTTCATTGTGCAGGTACAGGCGGGACAGATACTCGCTGTGCATCCGGCAGGGCATGCGCGTGCCATCGGCGTTCCAGGCCATCAGGTCATTGAGCGTGCCACGCTGCCCCTTCAGGTACTGGTTGACTGCCGGGGCCCAGATGAGCTCATTGGCGCGCAACAGCGCGAATGCCGTACCCATGTTCTGGCTGCTCAGTACCCCGTCGCGCCGCATCTGCACTTCGAGCATCGCCAGCTGATTGGGCGAGATGAAAACCGACAGCTCGCCGGGTTCGCTGAAATCCGTTTGTGCGGCCAGCAGCGTGATCGAGGCGATACGCTGATCAGCCGCCGCGGCCAGCGCGGCGGCGCCTATCGTCAGCAGCGTGCCGCCGATGCAGTAGCCGACCGTATGGACTCGCTTCCCCGGTACGATTTCGCTCACCGCATCCAGTGCGGCGCGTAGTCCCATTTGCACGTAGTCGTCCATCGCGAGGCCCCGGTCCGCGGAGGTGGGGTTTTTCCAGGACATCATGAATACGGTGTGGCCACGCTCGACCAGGAACTTGACCAGGGAGTTTCCGGGCGAAAGATCAAGGACGTAGTACTTCATGATCCACGCCGGGGTGATCAGGATCGGCTCGGCGTAAACATTGGCGCTTTGCGGGCTGTACTGGATCAGCTCAACTAGCTCGTTGCGCAATACGACTTTGCCCGGCGTGATGGCCACGTGCACGCCGACCTCGAACTGTTCAGCGCCTGCCCTGCGGCCTCCATCGAGCATGTGCGCGGCATCCTCGAGCCAGTACTGCGCGCCACGCAGCAAATTGCCGCCCGCTTCGCCAGCCGTGAGGGCCAGCAGCTCCGGGTTGGTCAGCAGGTAATGCGCCGGTGAACTCGCGCCCAGGACCAGGCGCCGCAGGAATTCGAGCCGCTGGGCATTCTCGGTGGAGATGTCTCCTGCCGAGGCCAGGGCCTGCTGTGTCCAGTTGCTCAGCTGCGCGTAGGCGTGCGCGTAAAGATTGAAGGGCCACTGATTCCACGCCTCGCCCGAAAAATCGGCAGCGCCGTTGCCATGCGGTGGCGTGGGCTGTCCGAGCGCGAGTGCGCCTGCGGCCTGCATCGCAAAGCGAAAGCTCTCGGCACTTGCCGAAAGAAGGGACTCGCCGAGAGCCGCCTGCTGTTCGGGCCGGCTGCTGAGGCTCAACCACCACTCGGACCAGGCCCTCGCATAATCATCGATCCCAGGCGCTTGGGCGGGAGCCACAGCGGGTGTGAGCCCGCCACCGGCGGCTTGCTGCGGGAAGGTCATGTCGGTCGCTGTATTCATGTATGAAAAGGCCCCGGGTGAGTCGCTCTCAGCCCGGGGCCATCCGTGTCAGCGGCAGGGGAAGCGCCTTAGGCGGCTTTCTTCGACAGCTCGGCAACCTTGGCCGATGCTTCGTTGAAGAGCTGGTTCATGGTGCTCTGTGACTCGCGGGTGATCGTGGTCAGTTCCTGCACGCGGCCGCGCAGCTGCTCACCGATCTTAGAACCGAGCTCGGCCTGCTTGGCCGCAAACTCCACCGGGCTCTTCGCGGCGAGAAACGACTGCGCCTGCGCAAGGGTCCACTCCATGTAGTCGCCGGCAACGGCGTACTGGTAGCGGGCCATGCGCTCGAACGCCTTGAGGCCTTCGTGCTGGGCATTGAGCAGGGGGGCAAACGCGTTGCGATAGGTTTCGAACAACGCGGTCGGGTCAAAATTACGGTCGGTCATGGTGCGGTCTCCGGGAAAGGGGTCTGGGATTGCGGGGAGAGCATCCTACCGCAGCTTTGTATGCAGTGCAAGAGGAAATATACAGGCATCGATAAAAGCGCGATCAGACAACGTAACTTATTGATAAATAATAAATCTTTTCTTAATAACTGAGGACTATGGCCCGCGACTAAGGCCACATCTAACGCATTGCATCCTACAGGCGCAGGCCCCCGTCCACTTCGATCACCCGGCCGGTAAAGAAGTCGTTCTCGAAGATAAAACGGACGGCGTGGGCCATTTCCGAGGGCAGGCCGAGCCGTCCCACGGGCACTGGAGCGATCACTTTCTCGAGCAGCTCGGGGCGCATGGAATCGAGGATCCCGGTATGCGTAAAACCGGGCGCGACGGCGCCCACCCGAACCCCGTAACGGGCGAGTTCGCGCGCCCAGACCACGGTCATGGCGGCGACGCCGGCCTTGGCTGCGGTGTAATTGGACTGGCCGACGTTGCCCAGCCTCGAAATGCTGGAAATATTGACGATCACGCCCCCGTCGCCCAGCTTGATCATGCGCTCGGCCGCTTCCCGCCCGCACAGGAACACCCCGGTGAGGTTCACATCGATCACCGCCTGCCACTGGTCCAGGCTCATCTTGCCGACGACGGTGCCTTCCTTGGTCTTGACCAGCAGCGCGTCTTTGACGATGCCGGCGTTGTTGACCATGCCATCGAAACGTCCGAAGTCGTCAACGATCCGATCAAGCGCAAAGGAGACTTCATTTTCCCGGGCGACGTTGGCGCCGTACCCGCGCGCGGTAACGCCGTGGGACCTGCAGGCGGCGAGGGCTTCCTCCAAGTCCTCCAGGCGCAGGTCGATCAGTGCCACATCGGCGCCGCCCGCGGAAAAGTCCTCGACCAGTGCGCGCCCAATGCCGCGCGCCGCGCCGGTGACGGCAATCGTCTTGCCCTTCAGCTCCATAGAATACCGATCCTTTATTTCTGCTTGGGTACTTGGTCGTTCGCGGGCGGGGAAGCCGCGGTATCGCTGTCGGGTGACTGCGATGTGCGAGGGGTCAGGGCCGAGAGCAGCTGAGCCTGCATCCGGCTCCACATTTCCATGTTCTGCCGGGTCAGTTCGGCGAATGGGGCGAGGGGGGTTTCCATCGCCTTGGCCATCTGCGCCTGCACGGTCCGCTGCTGCTGCATGACGGCGCCCAGGCTCTGCTCCAGATAACGCGACAACATGTCCTGCACCGGATTGCCGTAGAAGCGGATAATCCCCTCCAGCAGCTGCACGCTTAAGACGGGGGAGCCGAACTGCTCTTGGTCGGCAATGATCTGCAACAGCACGGAACGGGTCAGATCCTCGCCCGAACGATCGTCGAGCACTTGCACCTGCTCGCCCGAGGCGATCAGGCGGCGAATGTCCTCAAGCGTGACGTGCCGGCTGGCGGTCGCGTCATACAATCGTCGATTGGCGTACTTGCGAATGACTCTGGGGGTAGCCACGGGGCTCCGAGAAGCTGTTGAGATGAGGCGCGCGCATGCTAACTCAGGCACTATGCGCCGCACAATTAACCAAGGCACGATTCGGGGACACCGGCAATCGCATTTGGTTAAATGACAGAAAAGTCAGTCACTTACAGGTGTCTATTTTTGGGTTCAGACGTGGGGCACGCAGGGATATTCTTCTAACGCAGCGCATACGGCGGCACCGCCGGGGAATTCAAAGTTGGACGCCGATACCGATCCACGCTCGACATCAGCCCAATCAGGCACGAACGGCCCGGCTCGCCAGTGCGCCGGGGCGGTCCTCATGGTCGAACCCGCCGCGTTTGGTTTTAATCCCGAAACAGCCGACAGCAACGCCATGCAGCGCGCAACCACCGAAGAGGGCGCGGCGCTGACACAGGTCGCGAAAGCGGAGAGCGCGGGTCTGCGGCGAGCGCTGGAGTCCGAAGGCGTTCAGGTCGTGATGGCCAAAGACACCCCAAGTCCGGCCAAGCCCGATGCCCTGTTTCCGAACAACTGGGTCAGCTTCCACGCCGACGGCACGCTGGTGCTCTACTCCATGTTGAGTCGCAACCGTCGGCTGGAGCGGAGGGCGGAAGTGGTGGACGAGGTTTGCGCCACGCTGGGTTTTGGGGTGCGCCGCCGGATTGATTTGAGCGTGCACGAAACCTCCGGCCGGTTTCTCGAGGGGACGGGCAGTCTGGTGCTCGATCATGTCGCCCAGGTCGCCTACGCCTGCCGCTCGCCGCGCACCGACGAATCGCTGGTGCACGAGTGGGCGCGCGCGATGAATTTCAGGGCCGAGGTGTTCGAGGCCACGGATGCCGGCGGCAAGCCGTACTACCACACCAACGTCATGATGTGGATCGGCACCCGCTGCGCCGTTGTGTGTGCAGAGGCCATCGCCACGGATGACCGCGAGCGAGTCAGTGCGAGTTTGCGTGCCAGTGGCCGCGAAGTGATCGAGATCGACCGCGCCGCGGTCAACTCCTTTGCCGGCAACCTGCTGGAACTTGCCACTTGGGACGAAGCGCTCGGGGATTCCTCGGTGCTGGTGATGTCCGCCGCGGCGCGCGCGGCGCTCGCGGGCCCCCGACTAAAAAAGCTCTCCGGTTGTGTTGACACGCTGCTCGCGGTGCCGGTGCCCACGATCGAGCGAATCGGGGGCGGCGGTGTGCGCTGCATGCTGGCCGAAGTCCCGCAGGTCGCTGCGTGAACCGCCCTTCCGAGGAACTTAAGTCGCTTGCGAGCGAATCGCTCGTGCAGCGCGTGTTCGCCGCGCTTGCCGACGGTGGGAGGCATTCGGGCGAGCAACTGGCCGCCGGGCAAGGAGTGAGCCGGAGCGCCATCTGGAAAGCAGTAGGCGCGCTACAGGAACTGGGACTGACGATCGAGGCGGCGCCGAACCGCGGATATCGGCTGATTGCACCGAGCGCGCCGCTCGATGCCGAACGGATTGCAGCACAGCTCCCGCCGGCCATTCGGGCGCAATTGCGTGGGGCGGAAGTCCTCTGGTCATTGCCCTCCACGAACAGCGCGCTGCTGGAACGCAGCGGACCCCCCGTGGGACAGTTTGATTTTCTTCTGGCCGAGCACCAGAGCGCCGGTCGCGGAAGGCGCGCGCGACCATGGTTTGCGCCCCCCGGGGGCGCGCTGTGTCTATCGCTCGGATGGAATTACGCTGCTCTTCCACGCGGGGCCTCGGCCTTGAGCCTGGCAGTCGGGGTGTGCGTGCGCCGCGCCCTGCGTGCGTTTGCCGGGGTGGATGTGGAACTTAAATGGCCGAATGATCTGCTGGTCACCGGGCGCAAGCTCGGGGGCATCCTGATCGAACTACGCGCCGAAAGCGTGGGCCCGGCCTATGTGGTCCTTGGTGTGGGCATCAACTGCGTGCTGGGCGAAGCGCTCTCGCGCCGCGTGCAGCAGGAGGGTACAAATCCCATCGATCTGGCGGAGCTGGGGGTCGTTTCGTGCGACCGGAATCGACTGGCGGCAATGTTGGTTTCCGCAATTGTCGCGGGCGTGATGGAATTCGAGCGCCACGGACTGGAGCCCTTCGCGGCGGAATGGAGCCAAGCGGACGCACTCGCCGGGCGCGCGGTCAAGGTGAGTCTCCCGGGAGGTGAATACCCTGGCACGGCCTGTGGCATCGACTCCGATGGAGCACTGCGCGTGCAGGGGACCGACAGCGAGCGGCTCTTCCATTCAGGAGAAGTGAGCGTGAGGGCCCAGTAATGGTTCAATTGATCGTCGATGCCGGCAACACACGAATCAAATACGCTTCCCTGACCGGCAAGCGGCTGGGCCGTGTGCGCTCGCTGGATTGGAATGCGCGCGGATTGCAGCGCGTGGCGAAGCAGGTATTGCAAGGGCGCTTCGAGCGAGTGCTCGTGTGCAGCGTAGCGGGAGTGCGGCTCGAGCGCGCCTTGCGAACTGCGGCGCGCCGGAGCGGAAATCCCCGGCCACAGTACATTCGCAGCACGCGTCGTTCGGCCGGCGTGCGCAATGGCTATCTGGAAACCTGGAGGCTCGGCGCCGACCGTTGGGTGGCAATGCTCGGCGCGCGGGCCTTGCACCCGGGCCGGGCGCTGTTAGTGGTGGACGTGGGCACCGCCTTGACGCTCGATCTCCTCGACGCGCAAGGCAGGCATCGCGGTGGACTCTTGGTGCCCGGTCCCACCTTGATGGTCGAGTCTCTTTTGAGCCATACCGCCGGCATCCGC
This sequence comes from uncultured Gammaproteobacteria bacterium, assembly GCA_963717335.1. Lineage (GTDB taxonomy): Bacteria > Pseudomonadota > Gammaproteobacteria > Steroidobacterales > Steroidobacteraceae > FEN-1191. The sequence continues at coordinate 292,795 of CAVQVZ010000002.1, forward strand.
CGGCGTGCCGGACAAACGCGAGCCCCACAGAGCCGGTATCGCAGCGGCGCCGCGCTGTTTGGCCGAAGTACCCGAGCCGGGCTGCTGGCCGGGAGCACCGTGGCCTGTGCTGCACTGATCGAGCGGGCCTCTGGCGAAGCGCGGGGTGCGTTGGGCCGATCGCCCAAGCTCTTGCTGGCCGGTGGCGGCGCCGTCCAGGTGGCACCGGTCCTGCGTGTGCCCTACACGCGCTCGGATCATCTGGTGTTGCAGGGATTGGCGCTGCTCGCGTCCGTTAATTCCCGCTAGACTAGCCCGATGCGCGCCCTGGTTCTAACTCTGGTTTTGGTCAACGTGGTGTTTTTCTGCTGGGCCCATTGGATCGACCAGCCGCAAGTGACGCGTCCCGCGGCGGCATCGGTAGCCGCATTGCGTTTGGCGCCGCCGCTATCGAAGGCCGAGGTAGCGAAGGCGAAGGCGCCGCGTTGTCAGAGCTTCGGACCGCTGAGCCACGACGCACTCGCCGCCGTGGGCACGGCATTGCGGGCACGGAGCTTCAACCCGCACGAACGATCCATCCGGGCCGAAGTTCCCGATGGCTACTGGGTATACATCGACAACCTGAATGACCCGCAGGCCCGGGCGCGCGCGCTAAAACGCCTGGCTCGCGCAGGCATTCGCGATGCCGCGGCGATGGCCACCAACGGACAAGTTTCGGTGGGCCTTTTCAGCGAGCAGTCGGGTGCCGAACTTCGCGCCACCGCCGTTCGTGCCGCGGGACTCGAGCCGATCATCAAGGCCCGGCTCCAGGTGGCCGACCAATACTGGTTCGATGTGGACTCGAGCAGCGAGATGCCGCTGCCTGCGGTGGGCGCCTTGATGGGCGGAGTGAATGCGGATCCCACTCCTGCCTGGACCGCATGCCCGGAATCTGCGGTCGCGTCGGTGTCTACTCCTTAAGATAAGGAGCCGCCTCGGTCGAAAGCGGGGCGGAGGCCGCAGCCGGTCGAATTCGCTATGATGCGAGCGATCTCCGGCCTGCCGCAGTAGCTCAGTTGGTAGAGCACCTGATTTGTAATCAGGGGGTCGGGAGTTCGAGACTCTCCTGCGGCACCAATAAAGTGTTCCCGGGACTGGCGGCCGATGGAAGCGTGATTGGCTTAAAGGTGCCTGGCGCCGCCTTACTTTCTGCTTTGCGGAAATAAGGTGCGCCCCGCCCACCAACTGCTGGGGCGCGAGACCACATTCCCGACAGTGGCGCTAACTTGTTCGACCTCTTGGCCGGCGGCGTCTGCGTCCGAGCGCGGCAGGTCCGCAAGAGCCGCCCTACGCTCTATCTCGGATTCGCATTGCGCCAGAAGTGTCGGCGACTCAAGGCGGCACATAAGATCATCAGCCAAAGCAACCGCGGCGTCTCCCTGGGCGACACCGGTCGCGCGGATCGCCGCAGCAAGATCAAATAAATCGAATTCTTTGGTGGTCATGGCACCAGCCCCCGCTAAAACTCCGTCACTTAAGCTAAGCCACGACCTCTGCTAAAAACAAGCGGGGGAATTGCTAATAAGGTGGCGTCCCGCAGGCGCTAGACCGGGAAGCCGGCGCGTGGGCCGCTCCGTAAGCCGCTCCCCCTCGTCCCCTGCCCGAAACGCAGTTTTCTCACCCCTGAGGTGCTCTTCCAGACCCGGGTAGGAGTTACAATCGCCCACAGGTCGGAAGCCGGGCAGGCAACCAGATTTGCGCTCGCTGAAGGCGCCCCAAAATTCACAGCGGCGCCCTTCGATCACCCCTGCGCATCACTGATTGCTACTGGTAGTTGGCCCGAGACCCGCCATTTCCTCACTGCCGGCGGATGATTCTGTGGCGATCGACGGTATATACACGCTTGCCGAGGCGATAATTTAAATTGGCTCCAGCCATCATGACTCTATACATGAGGGATGAATGCCCGTGACCGCGGCCGCCGCGAACGCCGAACCGAGGAAGTCTCACACGGGATCGCCGAAATATTGGGCGTTCATCAGCTATAGCCACCGTGATACTAAATGGGCTGAGTGGCTGCACCGGGGCCTGGAGTACTACCACCCGCCTAAATCCCTGGTGGGAACCGTTACCGCGCGTGGCGCCGTACCCAAGCGCATGTCACCGGTATTTCGGGATCGGGAAGAGTTGCCGAGCGCGACGGATCTGGGTGCGCTGATCAGCGCGGCCCTGGAGCAATCCAACTGCCAGATCGTCGTGTGCTCACCGCAAGCGGCGAAATCCAAATGGGTCAACGAGGAAATCCTGGCTTATAAGCGGCTCGGCCGCGAAGACCGGATTTTCTGCCTGATTGTCGGCGGCGAGCCCAACGCCAGCGATATGCCCGGCCGGGAAGAGGAGGAATGCTTCCCGCCCGCGCTTCGCTTCCGGTTGGCGGCCGATGGAACCTTAAGCAACATTCGCACCGAGCCGATTGCCGCTGACGCGCGGCCAGGCAAAGACGGCAAGAGCCGCGCCAAGCTCAAGGTCATCGCCGGTGTCTTAGGCCTTGGCTACGACGCCTTGGCGCAGCGAGAGCGTCAGCGCCGCAATCGACGGCTGTTCGTGATCACATGCGCGGCCATGGTGGGCATGGTCATCACGAGCGGGCTCGCGGTGTATGCAATTTTTCAACGCAATTCAGCGCAACGGCAGACGGTTCGCGCCGAAGCCGAGGCGGAGACCGCGCGCCAGACCACAAACTTCCTGGTCGATCTGTTCAAGATCTCCGATCCCAGCGAGGCGCGCGGCAACAGCGTCACCGCGCGCGAAATGCTCGATAAGGGTGCGGCCCGCATCAATACCGGCCTGGCCAGCCAACCGGCCATCCAGGCCACCCTCAAGGACACGCTGGGCACCGTGTATATGGGTCTTGGTTTGTACAGCCAGGCTCGCCCGCTGCTGGATGGGGCGCTGCTCACTCGCCAGCAACTCAAGGGAACCGAGCCGATTGCACTGACGGATTCTTTTTCCCACCGCGGCTGGCTGCTGATGTCGCAGGCCGATTACAAGGGCGCCGAGCAGGACTATCGGCAGGTGTTGCGCCTGCTTGCCAGCCAACCGGACGAGCCGCGTACCCGCGAAGAGCGCGCGAAGGCGCAGTACGGTCTTGGGGTCGTGCTCGGCTATGAGGGCCGATATGGAGAAGCTCGAGCCAGTCTTAGCGAAGCTCTGGCGCAGCAGCAAAAGCTGTACGGTGATGTCAACGAGGACACGGCCGCTACCCTCAAGGAGCTGGCCGATGCCGTGGACCAGGACGGTGACCTCAAGGCCGCCATTCCTTTGATGCAGCGGGCAGTGGCTGTCCAACGCAAGCTCCGGGGCGCCGCGCCTCATCCGGCGCTGGCCGAGGCGATCAACGATCTGGCCTCCATGCTCGAGGACAACAACCAATACGACAGGGCCGAGCCGCTGTTCAACGAGGCACTGGCAATGATGCGCCGGTTGTACGGCAACAAACATCCGTACATCGCAACCGCCCTTACCAACCTGGCGCTGCTTTCCATGAAGAAGGGGGACCTCGCGCGTTCGGAGAGCACCTACCGCGAGGTACTGGCCATGCAGCGCGAGCTGCTCGGCGACAATCACCCCGATGTGGCCGAGACACTGAGCAAGATCGCCTTCGTGGAGTATGAGAGTGGCAACAAGCGGCAGGGTCTTGCCACGCTGCAGGAATCGCTGCGAATGTACCAAACGCTTTTCCCGGGCGATCACCCGGAAGTAGCGCGGATCATGAACCGGGTGGGATTCTGGCTGACACTGTCGGGCGACTATGCCGAGGCCGACCGCGACCTGCGCACCGCGCTGGACATGCGCCGCCGGCTGCTCGACAAGTCCCACCCCGACATTGCCGCCAGCCTGGCGCATTTGGCCATACTGCAGGTGGCCACCCGGAAGTTCGCGGAGGCCGCACAAACGGCACATGAATCAAAGGAAATTTATTCCGCGGCCCTCTCCCCGACCCACTGGACGACCGCGGTTGCTGCGGGCGCCGAGGGCGCCGCGCTCACCGGACTTGGACTCTATGCGCAGGCCGATAAATTGCTGACCGCCAGCGACGGGATCCTGAGCAGGGACCCGGCGGCACTTGCCGCTTACAGATCGCTGGTGCGAGGTTATCTACAGACCCTGCGCCGGGACCAGCAGCAACACCAAGTAGTCCGTCAGAGCATTCCTAAGCTCGCGAAGGCCCCCGCCAAGTAACATAAGCAGGCGATAAAGCAGTTACGCCGGTCGCCGATGGCTCGATCAACACGCGCATGCTAGGCTCGCTGCTCGATCTTTAGAACCCTTCCATAGAGCGCTTCATTCGGCAAAATCAGCCATTTGGAGACGACGGCAGCCACAGCGGCCGATGATTTACTGGCGTTAGGCCAGTGTTCAGCCCAATCGAAGCAGCGCATGAGGGGCAGGCTTTCTTGGAGACCACCACGATGACTGATTCCGAACCGAAACTGACGGTCGGCACCGATGGCCGCCCGACCAAGAAACAGGCTTCCCTGGCGCAGCGCACGCGGCTGCGCGATACGGCCGTGAGTCTCGCCTTCTTTGCCGCGCTTCTGTGGTTGATGAGTCAGTCGGCCTTCGCTTAGGTCACACGCACGTAACATAAGCGGGGTTCGCGCTTCCGCTTCCAGCCCGGAGTGCTAGCGCGGCCTCAGAAGCGCATGGTAGTCTCCTGCACCATTTGCTGGACCTTGTAAAGCGCTCGCGTCACGGAAATCATCCTTTGGGTCCAAGCTGCGATAAGAGCACTCGGACGATTGGATGAAACACTCGGCGTAGGCACTCCAGAAGATCAAACAAAAAGCCGCACACGCAGGGGAGATCGCGACGATGTCGAACTTAGTATCAGAGTTGGCGAAAGCCATTGGCTGTCGTGCGAGCGCAGCGCGCCAAAGTTTTGCGTCCATCAATGCGCGTCGCAACTTGCGCACGCAGGTGAATGTGTGGGACCGCCTTGCAGCCGCGATTGCTAGAACGGCGATCGCTGCGGGTACGGGCAGTGTCCTATTGGCGAGCGTTGTTCTGGTCGCTGCGGTAACTCCGGCGGGCACCGCTTTTGCAGCGCCGGTCGGCGCCGCCGGACCTTCGCCAGCCCTCAAGCCTGTCACTGGGGATGATCCTCCAGTGACTCTCAACTTTAATATTGGCGGATACACCGGTTCCGCGTCTCTGATGACGAGCAATGTCGGCGGTGGTAATTTTCTTGCCACCTCCGGCACGCTGACGATGACCACCACAATCCCGGGAAGTTTGAGCAACACCTACTGCCTGGTAGCGGCCGCACCTCCGGCGGGGTCGGTCTCGACCTCGATTTTGGGAGCCTTCCTTTACGATAACGTGCTCACGCCCGGGGCGAACCCGGCTTTTCCGACCATCTACGGCCTGCTGTTTTCCAACCGGGCTGCGGAGTGCGGAGGTAATTACACTGGCCAGGATGAAATAAATATCTGGGCCACGAACGCTCCCCCCGGCACGCCTGGCCATTATTCTTTTTATAACTTTCGCGATGGCACCGGCTACACACTCTCGTATGACACTCCTGCGAACGGGAACGACTCCTTTAATGCGGCGGTGGCCACGACCACCTATTCCTATTCGGGGCGCGCGTTCAACCGGTTCGCCTGCAGTCCGAACGATTGCACGAGCCCGCCAGCGGGCAGCCCCTACGCGACCACCAGTTCCGTCACTGTCGCTGTCCAGCTGGCCGCTCCGCTGTGTGCGCCGGCTGACGCGAGCGCGGGTTCCTGCTCGACTGCGCCGGTCAATCTCCTGTGCAGCCAGAACGTGGTGAACCAGAACTTTGTGAGCATGACGCTGAATGACGGGGTGAACACGGTTCGCACGACCGATTGCAATGCAGGCGCAACGGCGTGGGTGAAGACCGATGTCAACGGGAACATCAATGGGTGGTACCTCGATGCGACCGCCAGCGGGGGCCAGGACATCCAGACCCTGTACGACCCCACGGGCGCAATCGCCGGCGCGTGCAACGCTTGCTACAGCGCTTCCTTCCACGGCAACCCCAACTCCGAGCGTGATTACGGACAATTCTTGCCGCCCAGCAGCCAGCAATTGGTCTATGCGTATAACCTCGGGCTGCACGGATCGTTCACGCCCGGCTACAACGGTGGAACGACGACCGCGGACGATTGCAAAGACGGGCAATCCTGCACGCTCGTACCGGGAAGCACCTTTACGATCCTGGGACCGAACGCGCAGAGCATTCCTGACGGCGCTCTGCTCACCGAACAGGAGTGCGTAGTGCCGGCCGATCCTCGCGGGCCGAATTGCGGCGCCGTCAATGGCCGTGGGGCGCGCACTCTGAATGTCTCGGACCTGCCCCAATGCAAAGGCTTCGGGAACGAAGTGATTCCTGATTACCTGTGCGGCGCCTCGGGCAGCAGCGGTACCGGATTTGCCCTCATTCTCGGCAATGCCGAGCAGATCGATACCTTTAATGGTACGTACGGCGACAGCGAGCTGGATGTGGAGCAGGTTCCCGACCTGAAGGGATCCGCCACGAACCCGACCTGCCCCAAGAACCTCTCACCAGGCACGCTGCCCATCCGGACGAGTGCGCTGGCGGCGGTCGGGACCCGAAGCGGATCCTTGGTCGAAGAACAAACGCCCGAGCAGACGTTCGACGGTCGGCCGTTGCTGATCGAAATGACCTCCTCGTGCGATCCACCGAAATCCAATCATGGGCCAGGGCTGACGCTGGAGGGCATGGGCTTTAAATTGCGCACCGAGGATCCGGGGGTGGTGGGCGGATTGACGCGCAATCAGCGCTTGTTGGTATTCGCCAATTACAAGTACCTGAACCTCGACGCTGTGATGCTGCTGACCAAGTTCCCGACCAGTTCGCCGACGCGCAAGAACCTGCAGAACTGCATCAACAAGAGCCAGACGCTGCTCAATAGCGGGCCTTCGCACTATATCTGTGCCGCCGAGCAGGTCTATCAGTGTGAACAGATTGTCGAAAGCACGGACTTTCATCAGTTCGGACCGACGAGCGGCCCGCCTCTGCGCCTGCCCGATCCTTACGGGGACATCGTGCGCCGCTTGGGGAATTTGTATTACACGATCAATACGCGCATCAACCTGCAGGCGCCGAATGTCGATTGGCCATTGCCGGTTTCTACCGGGCATCCCGCAGGGGATCCGTATCCGGGCCAGTGCCATTGATGGCCGCCACCGCCACGGCCTAAGGACAGCGCTTCGGGAGTATCGATCGGCGAGCGAGCCTGAGATGGGCTCGCTCGCCGGCGTGCGGCTTAAGCTCAGGAGGCCGATCCGACTGTAATACAATCTCCCGGTGGGCATAGGCGATACCATTTCTACCGGGAACTCCCCGCTTGTGATCGGCGTTTCGGGCCACATGGATCTTGACCCAGACGACATCCCGGCGCTGCGCAGCTCCATCGCGGCATTTCTGCAGGAGCTCAAGCGCCACCTTCCCGATACCGAAATCCAGATCATTGTCGGCATGGCCGAGGGCGCGGACTTGCTGGTCGCCGAGACCGCACTGGACATGGGGGTGCGCGTGGAGGCGGTGCTGCCGATGCCCCTGGAGCACTACGCCGCGGATTTTGACGACGACACGCTGCTGGTGCTGAAAAGCCTGCTGGCGCGGCGCGAAGTGAACTGCACGGAGCTGCGTCCGCCCCCGCATCCGGGCCGGGGCGCGCACGGCGGGGATGCCGCGCACCGCAACGCGATGTACGTGAATCTGACCGAGACCCTCATTCGGCGCAGCAGTTTGCTGCTGGCCCTGTGGGACGGGCAGTCATTGCCGCTCCCGGGGGGCACCGCCGATACGGTGTTGCGCTTTCTTGGGATCCGCACCGACGCGAACATGGCGGCCGACAGCATAATGCTCGTCGATACCGCGGAGGAGGACTCCGACACCATCGAGCGGCTGGTGTACTGGATCCCTGCGGTACGCAGCAGCGGCTCGCAGACCGCCACCGAACATCAGCCCTGCTTCCTGCGCTGCGTGGGCGACAACACCTTGCTCATGGAACGCGCCATGCCCGCGTCGCTGGCTTTCCAGCTCAACGGACTGGATCGTTACAACCGTGAGTACCGGGAGCTGGTCGAATCGGGTGGTCTGGCCCACAACGATTCTCTGCTCGCCACCTTACCCGCAGACGCTCCGGTGCACGAGGAGATGAAGCTCGCGGAAATCGACGCGCAGTACGTCAAGGCGGACTCCCTGGCAATGCATTACCAGATGCGCTCGGACCTGTTGTTCCGTCTGTTTGGCGTGATGACCTTCACGATGGGCCTGGCCTACCTGATCTACGAGAAGCTGACCGAATCCAGGATCCTCCTGATCGCTTACGTGTCCATCCTGCTGGGGAGCTTAGGGCTGTATTACGTGCTGCGCGGGAAGCATTGGTTCGCCAAACACCTCACCTATCGGGCGCTGGCCGAAACGATGAGGGCAAAGTTCTATTTGCGGCTGGCGGGCGTCGATCATCGCGTCAATGCCACCGAAGTGCTGGGGCTCTCGGGTATCGATCGGTTTCACGGCTTCGGATGGATCAGTTTCGTGCTGGCGGGCGTCGAGGTGCCGGATGTGAGGGCCGAGACGATTCACGACATGGATCTGCGCCGGACGCGCTGCGTCGAGAAGCACTGGATCGAGAGCCAGCACGGTTATTTCACCAGGAAAGTCGCGCGGCTCGAGCGCAGCAGTCATCGCGTCAAGTTGCTGAGAAACACGCTGTTCATCGTGATCGTGCTGGTGATCATGACCTTGTTCCTGTTCGGGGAGAAAATGGGGGGTGATGAGCAGCATCCTGGAATCAGTTTCAGGAACCTGCTCACCTTCAGCATGGGATTTCTCGCAGTGCTGCTTGGCGTGTGGGAGCTGCATCAGGACAAGATGGCCACGCGCGAATTGCTGTGGCAATACCGAAATCAATTGGTCCATTTTGCACGCGCCAGGCTCGAGCTGATGCGTTTTGCGACGCCCAGCCGGCGTCACGAGGTTCTGGTGGGCCTCGGCAAGGACTCGCTTATGGAAAGTTACCTGTGGACGATCCACCGCTACCACAGGGAGCACGAGCCGCCCACCGGCGGTTGATCGGCCGCCGGGCGGCCATTTCCCTGTGACGCAGGTCTGATTCCTGGCGCACGGCGGCTCTATATCCGCCGCTGTGACCGCATCGGCGGTCGCACCACTCCCGACAAGGCATGGTTTGAGATGGCCATGAGCGCCTTTTTGGCGCAGGAGCGGCCGTGGCGGCAAAACTTTCAACAATCGGCGGGCTGGTCAAGACCATCGTTCCCCAGGTGCACGCGGTGGCGATCTTTGATCGCAACGCGCAGGTCAGCTGGGCGACCGACGGTGAGGATCACGAGGAGCTGCGGCTCCTGGCCGCGGATCTGATGGACGGCGCGATCAGCGGCGGCCCGTCAAACACCATGCGCTGCGTGCGCGATGCCGCGGCCAGCTACGCGTTTGTGATGCGCAAGCCCGACGGGGAAATCGCCGGTGCGATGACCCTGACGATTGCCGGGCCCTTCCGACGCGCAGGACTCCTGTTGCCTGCGGTTCTTGAATCGCGCCTGGCTCCGCTCCTGGCGGCCGGGGCGGGCGCAAAACCCGATTCCATCGAACGATTGATCAGGGTGCTTGCGACCAAGATCCACGCCGATACGATCATCGTCAGTGTGCCGGCGCAGAATGTTGAGCACAGCTTCTCGCGACCGGCTTCACGCATCGGGGACGTCGAGGCGCTGCGAAAACTTGTCAGCGGGGATATGGCAGCCCGGGCCAACCACGACGACCAACCGATCCGCCTGGACACGGCGCGCACCGAGCCGGCCGCGCCACCTTTAAGCTATCTGAGTGTGCCGCTGCGCCGGCGCAGCGCTCTGGTTGGGGTTCTTGCGGCGTTCGCCGCGCACTCGCGGCGTCCTTTCAGTGCACAAGACACCGAGTTCGTCACAAGGAGCGCCGCAAATCTGGTGCGGCTGCTCAATTGAGGTGGCGTGGGTCAGCAGTAACACTATCCTGCCCACTCAGTCCCGGGCAGCATTTCAACGTGGTGGTTTTCCGCGCCGCTGGGACCGAGCAGTCCGTAGCATTGCCGGCCGCGACGTTAAAACTCACGGCGCATACCACTTCAGTTCCGGAGTAGGAATTACGGAGTCCCGCACCTGGAGAATGCGGGCTTAATTCCTAGCGGGCGGCGTAAGCGTCCATCATCAAGCCCGTGCCGCCACCGGAAATGTGCGCTACCACCGCCGTGCGCCGATGCACTTTGGTGACCACGCCCAGGTCGATCGCGAAGGCCAGTTCAACCTGTTGGCCCTTCTTCAAGCCCAGGGAAGCGGTGCGGATAAATACGCCATTGGCACTGAGGTTGATCGCCCGGCACAGTCGGCGCTTGCCCGCGGGCATCATGATATACACCGTCGTTCGGGCCCGATGGCGCGTATGCAGACGTCGTTCCATGGAATTCTCAGCACCCCTGTCGATAAGGTCCCGCTGTCACGGGTATATCGGTCTAGCCACTTTCGATTATGCCTACGTCCAGCCAAAAGCCAACCCAAAGCTAACTTAATCAAGAGTGAATCGGATGGCAAACTCATCAATAATTTTTGCCATTTTTTTACCCCGTTATGGTTTGCCCGCGCAATCCTGGGAAAGCGGTACGAAAGTAAAATCTGTCGTGACGCAATGGCGGTCGTTGCGGGTCGGCGCGCTCCGGGCCGGGGCGTCGGCGCCGGAGTTCATAAGCTGTCCTAAGGAGCAGGCAAACCGCCCGGACCTCAATTGGCGGGTCAGGCGCGCCTTTGCGCGCCCACCCGGGAGCGCCCTGAGGCCCGGGCGCTAATGTCGGCGGCGCGACTGCTCTCTCCCGTTGAGCGCGTGCCGGAACGGCGTTATCCGCCCTCAAGGTCGCTTTTTCTGGGCCGAAGGGACGCCCTTAGGTCTTAAGGTAAATGGGGGCGGCAGCTCCCGCCGTTCATCCCTCGGCGGGGCCCGTATATCGGCTAGCCCTGCACCCCCGCTTGCACGCACCTAGGATGAGCCCATGGACAAGTCTCGCCACCGCGGGTTTACGCTCATCGAGCTCATGGTCACCGTGGGCCTGGTAGGGATACTGCTGGCGGCGGTCATTCCGAACATGCGTACCTTCCTGCGCAACAACCAGCTTTCTGGCGGCGTGAACGACATGCTGCACTCGATTCAGATGGCGCGCACCGAGGCCATCAAGCGGCAGAATGGCAACATCATCGTGTGCGGGAGCTCCGATACCCCCTCGGTCGCTACGACCGCGCTGGCTTGCGATTACGCCACGTTCAAAGGTTGGTTCGTTTTTCAGGATCTGAACAACAACTGGCAGCATGATGCGGCCGAGCCGGTCATCGAACGGCACGATCTGTTGGACCCGAAGGTCACGGTCAAGACCGATCCGAACTCCCGCCTGATCAGTTTTGCCCCCAGCGGTTTTGCCAACCCGGCCGGCCTTAAGGTCCCGATGAGGACACTGGTGATATGTGATTCGCGCGGCGTACTGCAGGTCGGCAATACGGCCACCGCACGCGCGCTGTTCCTAACCACCACGGGCCGCGCCCGCGCGTCCTCGACCTGGCAGGACGTGAACAACACGGCGCTGCCCCTGGTCGGTGGGGCCTGCCCATGAACCAGGCTACTTCCAATATGCGCCGGCGCATGGACGGTTTTACGATGGTCGAGGCCATGGTTGCGCTGGTGGTGCTGGCCGTCGGCATGCTCGGGATAGCCGGACTCTACGTGACCACGCTTCGTTCGGGCGGTGGCGCCATCTATCGCATGCAGGCCGTCAATCTGGCCAGTGACATGGCCGATAGGATTCGCGCCAATCGCACCGCCAATCTTGCCTACCTGGGGCCGGCCGCCGACAACAACTGTTACGGTGCCGGATCCGTGGATTGTGGTCCGGCCCTCATGGCCGCAAACGATCTGCTGGTCTGGCAGAACCAGATCGCCGCGATATTGCCCACGGGCACGGGTGCGGTGAATGTGGTGGCCGGGGCACTCCCGACCGATCCTTTTACCTACACGATTACGCTCACCTGGCTGGGCTCGGGCGACAGCGCCGCGAACCCACCCAGCTACGTGATGACCCTGCAGATATGAACACGCAACCGACACTGCTGCGGACCATGGCCCGCGCCCGCCAGCGCGGCGTGAGCCTGATCGAATTGATGGTGGCGATGACACTCGGCTCGGTGCTGATCTTTGGCGCGACCCAGGTCTACGTGAACAGCCGCAATGCCTATGGTGCCAACGAGGGCGTTTCGCGCATGCAGGAGACCGCCCGGTACGCCATGTCCGTGATCGAGCCTGACGTGCGCATGTCCAATTACTGGGGCTTGCTCAAGGGTGCGGGCGCCATCTCCGGCCAGGCGTTGCAGACTGCCGCCACCTCCGCTGTGGCCCCGAGCGCCGCGGCCAATATCTGCGGCACGAATTTCGCCGTCGACCTGAGTACCAACCTACAGGGCGACAACAACAGCTACGTGCTCAGCCCCACGCGGCAGGCCGGCTGCAACAGCCTCATCGACTTGGACTCGGGCGCCGCCTGGGCCACGACTCCCGTAACCACCGCCGACACGCTCACCGTGCGCCGCGCTTCGATATTCGGCAATGCCGCACCGACGGCGGGCGTGCTCGAGCTGTGCACCAACCGCATATCCGGAAAGCTCCAGAGCGACGTCAGTGCCTGCACCGCATCGCCCGTGGGCATGCTCAGCAACCTGATCGTGGACAGTTACTACGTCGACCGTAACTCCGCGCAGCTCGCGGGCCTTCCGGCGCTGCGCCGCAAGACGCTGAGTTCCGCAGGCGTCATCAAGTTCGCCGATCAGGAGATCATCGCCGGCGTTGAAGACATGCAAATCCAGTTCGGCATTGATCCGACCGGCAATACCGGCACCGCCACGCGCTACGTCAATCCGGACGCCGTGCCGGCCAACGCACAGATCATCGCCGTGCGCATCTGGCTGCTGGTACGCGCCGATACGGCCGAACAAGGTTTTACCGACACTAACATCTACCAGTACGGCGACCGACTGCAGGCCACCGGGGTGACCGGCGACCTGAACAGCGTGGCGGGCGCAGGCAAGGCCTACCAGCCCTCGCAGAACCCGGACGCTACCCTGGCCGGACCGCGCCACGCGCGCCGGCTCCTGATTTCCCGAACCATCTCGGTGCGCAATGCGCTCGGAACCTGACATCATGCGCACCGGAATTAGCCCTCGCAGCGCGCAGCGTGGTGCCGCGCTCGTGATTGGCCTGCTGCTGCTGCTGGTGCTCACGATCCTAGCGGTTTCCGGGATGAATTCCGCCAGCCTGGAATTCGTCATGGCCGGCAACGAGCAGTACCGCGCCAATGCCTTCTCCGCGGCAGAAGCCGGCATCGAACGTACCCTGGACGCGGGCACCTTCAATCCGGCCGTATTGACCCAGAACTTCAACGGTGCGGTCACGGCAACCGATAACTGGTCCACTGTTGTAAACACTCAGCTCAACGGCAATGCGCTGCCGGCGCTGTGGGGAAATTCCTGGAACAGCTTCGCGACCTACCACTTTGAGATTGCCAGCACCGGCACCTCGTCCCGCAACGCGACCGCGATCAACACGCAGGGCGTGGCGATCATCGCACCGTACGATCCGACGGTGCAGAACGACCCAAATCTCGTCGACCCGACTCTGCATTAGGCCGACTCGAATTGCACTGGAGCACCACATGAACAGCACATTGAAATCCCTGATGGCGATCGCGGTCGTGACACTGGCGTGGGCCAGCGGCGCAGTGCGAGCGCAATTGCCGCCTGCCATCGAGCTCGAAGGCTCGGTGGAAACCACGACCGACGCGGTGATTTTCCCCTCCGGCCTGGACGGCCGGGTTACGGTGCGGGGCTGCGAGGGCTGCCTGCACTCGACCCTGCAGCTGGACAAGGACACCCGATGCATTCTGGCCGGCCAAACCGTGAGCTTGCGCGACATGGTGGCCTACGCCGGCCGCTCTAGCGCGCGCCCAATCACGATCACTTACCGGTTGAACGACCTTATCGTCAGCCGAATCATAGTTCTCGAGAAATAACAGCGCCCTGCGCTGAAGGATCACATTATGCGATGCTCAAAGTCGCGAATCTTTGCGGTGATTTCCGGAGCCCTGTTCACGGTGGCGGCCGCCACAGCGGCGTTTGCCGACGACACGGAAATATTCTTCAATAACACCGCCGCCGACATCCCGGCCAACGTTCTGTTCATCATGGACACGTCGGGCAGCATGAACGAGCTGGTGACGAGCCAGTTCCCGTACGACCCGGCCAAGACATACACGGCCAACAAGTGCGGGGGCGCCGCGTTTGATACCAACTCGTATTACTACAGCAGCAAGGGCCTGCCGAAATGCGGTTCGACCAACAAGATCGACAAGAAGCTCTTTAAGTGCCAGGCCATGCTCTCGCCCCTCTCGAGTAATGGGTTTGCCACCGACACATTCGCGCAGTGGGGCTCTTCCGGCACCGCCAAGACCACCGGTAAGGGCACCGCGGCTAATCCGACCGTCGTGATCAACACCACGACCTACGGATGGCAGAAGACGGTCTCGTCCGCCAATACCACCGGGTACATCGAGTGCAAGGCCGACGCGGGCGTGGACGGCGATGGCGTGGACAATTCCAAGTTGTACGCCTCGACGGACACTTTTTCGCTGCAGACCACGACCACTACGCCGCCAGGCACTACGGTGGTCAATTCCGACTCCGTCAGCGCCTTTCCCGAGCGCCTGACCGGTGTCTGGGATCCGGTCAAGAATTTCTTTAAGGCCTTTGGCGCGGCGGGCGGCACCGCCACAACTTGCGTGGGCCCCTGCACCATATACACGAGCGAATTACCTCAATTACCTCTACGATTCAACGCAGATCGATACCCAGTTCCAAGATGACCATCATGCACGATGCGATGGCCTCGCTCCTGATCCAGCCTGACCGGCGTGAATGTCGGCTTGGCGCGCTACGATTACAAAGGAAGCGGCGGCATGATCCTGGCGCCGATCGCTCCGATCGACACGGGGACCACTCGCGCCACAGACATCGCCCTGGTCAAGAGCTGGGCCCCGAGCGGGGTCACGCCCTTGTCCGAGACCTACTGGGAGGCATTCCAGTATTTTTCGGGGGGCCAGGTGCACTATGGCCAGACCTCATTCTCGACCACCTGCACCAACTGGAACGCGGTCGATGGGACCTGCCTTGCCGCCTCGAGCTTCTCGGCGCCCAGCGTCGCCAACTCGCGCACCGGTGGCACGATGGCGAGCACCAAATACGACAGTCCGGCCGACTACTCCTGCCGTCAGAACTTCATCGTTTATCTGACTGACGGCCTGCCGAACGAGAGTGGGTAAGTCTGAATGCCTCGATCACAGCACTCAAGGGCAAGCGCGCATGCGACCGGAATCCCCCACCGGGCGGCAATGGTGCGGCCAGTGCCTGGCTGCGCTCGCCGACTACATGTACAACAATGACATGCGCCCGGATATCGCCAAGGTGCAGAACGTCACCAGCTACTTCATCGGCTTCGGCGCTGACTTCTCAAGCGGCGGCGCGCCCACGGCCGCCTTCAATTATCTGCAGGCCGCAGCCTCAGCGGGCGGCGGACAGGCTTATACGGCCACGGACCTGACTGAACTGACCAGCGCGTTTAACGACATTCTGGCCAACGTGATCAAGACCAACACGACCTTCGCTGCGCCGGCGGTCACCGTCAATGCGTTTAACCGCACGCAGACGCTGGATAACCTGTACGTGTCGGTGTTTTCGCCGACATACCACTTATCATTGGCCGGGCAACGTCAAGAAGTACAAGTTCTTCAGAACGGGCAGAGTCGTCGACTCGCTCGGCAGCCGCGGCCGTCAGCCCCGCGACCGGCTTCTTCACCGACACCGCGCAAAGCTACTGGAGCGCGCTACCGTCGACGGTTCCGATGTGAGCGCGGGCGGTGCCGCCAGCAACCTGCCGCCGGACGCCTCGCGCAAGGTGCTCACCTACACCGGTGCGACCTATCCGGCGGCCCTGGTACCCATGACCGCCGCGAGCGTCACCGACACGGACCTCAACCTCCTCGCTGGGGATCCGCCCCGTGCTGAACTGGTCGATTGGTCGCTCGGGCTCGACACTCAGGACGATGTAGCGCCTGCGGGCACCGCCGACATCGCGCCATCAGATGGGCGATCCGATCCATTCGCAACCCGTGACCATAGTCTACGGCAAGAACGCCGATGGGACCGATGACACGGTGGTGTACGCGTCCACCAACGATGGCTACTTCCACGCGATCGACGCCAGCGCACGACTCCTACGGGCACGATACGCCTACCAGCGGCGACGAGCTGTGGGCCTTCATTCCGAAGGAGATGCTTCCGCACCTCAAGGACCTGTACACCGACCTGCCGGTGGGCACCAAGCATTACGGCTTGGATGGTTCGATCGCGGTACTGAAGTACGACATCAATGGCGACGGCGCCATCACGGGGAGCGATCGGGTGATCCTGTACTTCGGCACCGGCCGCAACGTCGGACACGTCGGCCTACTACGCGCTCGATGTCACCGACCGCAATAATCCGCAGGCTGTTGTGGAAGGACGACGGCGCGAAGCTGCCGGGACTCGGCCAGGCCTGGTCGACGCCGGTCATCACCCGGGTCAATATCAACGGCGCTACGCAGAATTCGCAGCGCCTGGTGCTGGTGATCGGTGGCGGCTACGACGCGATGGAAGACAACAGCACCTACTACGCCGCCGACACCGTCGGCAACCATATCTACATGGTCGATGCCATCAGCGGCAACCTGTTGTGGAGCGCCGGCAAGACCGGCGGCCAACTTCAACAACGCCAACATGACCCACGCGATCCCGAGCCCGGTGGCGGTGCTGGACATCGACGGCAACGGCTACGCCGAATCGCATGTACGTGGGCGACATGGCCGCGCAGGTCTGGCGCTTTGACATCACCAACGGCAACACGGCGGCGAGCCTGGTGGCCGGCGGAGTGATCGCGTCGCTCGGTACGAAGCTGAGCGGTACGCATCCGGTCGCCGACCAACGCCGCTTCTACAGCGCGCCGGACGTGGCCGCCGAGCAGAAGCCCAAAGCTCACCCCGTTCTTGAGCATCGCAATAGGTTCTGGGTATCGCGGGCATCCGCTCGACCGGAACATCCAGGACCGCTTCTACGACATACGCGACTATAACGGCTTCACGCCGCTGACGCAGGCGCAGTTCAACGCCCTGCCGGTGATTCGCGATGCCTTTAGCGCGGGCGTACCGGCGCTGACTGACATCACGGCGATCGCCGCGCCCACTCTGGCTTCGATCTCGTCGGGCTGGCAGCTGGACTTGAATACCCATCCTAACTGGGGGGCCGGCGAGAAATCGCTGGTGCCTTCGCGCACATTTGGCGATCAAATCATTTTCACCACCTATACCCCCAATGCCAGTCTGGCCGCCGATCCGTGCTCAGGCGCTGGGACCGGCACCAACCGCGCTTATGCCGTGGACGTATTCGATGGTTCGCCGATCTTCGATCGCAACAACGATAACGTGTTGACCACGGATGAGCGCAGCGAGGACCTGAGACAGAGCGGTATCGCACCGGAGACGGCCTTCCTGTTCCCCCCACCGCCGGCAGGCGGGGGTCTGGGTGGCGGAGGCGCCAATGGCGGCAACGGCGCGGTGACGTGCTTATCAGGAGTTGAAGTATTGAACGTCTGTAAGAAGTTTGACCAACGCGTCAAGACCTACTGGCGTGAAGGTATGGCCAACTAACCTCTGTGCGAGGCGGCCCTGAGCCGCCTCGCGCAGCTTATCGAGAGTACTAACATGGTTCAGCCAATGCCCAACGCCAACCGCAAGTTTCGCCTCACCGGCGGCTTCACGCTCATCGAATTGATGGTGGTCGTGGCTGTGATCGCGATACTCAGCTCGCTCGCGGTGAGCACCTACCGCTCCTACATACTGCGGACCAACCGCACCGAGGCGCGCATGGCGCTGCTCGCCACCCAGGTGGCGCAGGAGAAATACTTCCTGCAGAACAACCAGTACGCGCCGGATATCGCCACGGTCATGGCAGCCCCACCGGCCGGATTGGGCATCAACCTCGGCGCGGGAGGGGTGACTTTGGGCGGAAACTACACGATCAGCTTTGCGGCCGTGACCGCCAACACCTACACCCTGCAAGCCGTGGCCACGGGAACGCAGATCAAGGATACGGCGGCCTGCCTCACCTTCACGATCAACGAGCAGGGTCTGCGAACCCCGGCCGATTCGACCGGCTGCTGGCGCTAAAGAGCGCCTCGCCACGCCGGCGGAGCGGATTCGCTAACTGAGGAAGGCGCGGATCTCGGCGTCGAAGCGCGGGATGTCCACCAGGAAGGCGTCGTGCCCCTCGATCGAGGGCAGGCGCGAGAAGCGAACGTTGACCCCTGCCTGCTCAAAGGCCTCGGCGATCGCCGCCTGTTCGTGGATCGGATACAGGAAGTCGCTCTCCACGCCGAGCACCAGCACCTTTTCCACGCCGCCCGGTTGCGAAGCCGGGGCAAGCGCGGCCCGGTATGAACCGCCGTGCTCGGCCAGGTCGAAGCGGTCCATGGCGCGCGACAGGTACAGATAGCAGTTGGGATCGTAGACACGCGTGAAGCGCTCGGCCTGCGCCTCAAGATATCCCTCGACCGCGAAGCGCGGCGCAAACGGCTCGGCACTCAGGGCGAGGCCGGCCAGCGGGTCGCGACCGAAGCGCTGGCGCCACTCCGTCGGCCGACCGATAGGTGATCGTGCCGAGCTTGCGCGCCACGCGCATGCCGTTGGCGGGCCGGCGGCTGGGCGAGTAGTCGCCGCCCTGCCAGTCCGGATCGCTCAGTATCGCCTCGCGCTGCACGGAGCGCAGCGCGATGGCAAACGGCGAGGCGGCCGCGGAGCCGGAAATGCTGATCAGGCGGCGCGCCCCCTGCGGAAACTGCGCCGCAAAGGCCATGACCACGGATCCGCCGAGCGATGCGCCCATGACCGCGGCCAGCCGTTCGATCCCCAGCGCGCGCGCGGTCTCGAACCCGCCGCGGGCGATGTCCTCGACCGCGACCTCCGGAAAATCGAGCCGGTAGCGTTGCCCGGTGGCCGGGTTGACGCTAGCGGGACCGGTCGAGCCGAAGCAGCTGCCCAGGGAATTGACGCACATGACGAAGTAGCGGCTGGTGTCGATCGCGCAGCGAGGCGCCGATCATGCGCTGCCACCAGCCCGGGCTCGGATCGCTCGCGGTCGCGGCGGCATGCGCCGAGGGCGACAGGCCCGTGAACAGCAGTATCGCGTTGTCGCGCGCGGCGTTGAGCCGCCCCAGCTTTCGTAGGCGATGCGCGCGCCGCGCAGCTCGCCGCCGCGGTACAGCGTGAACGGATCGGGCAGCAGCACGCTGGCGGGCGCATCGCCGACTCCCGGCGGCGCCGTCGTGCTGGCGGCGGCGCTGCGGCAGACGCGAGTCAGCCTTCAGGGTCGGAGCCATCCGCGATGCCCTCGAACAAGCGCCGTCGACAGATAGCGTTCGCCGGTGTCGGGCAGCATCGCCAGGATGCTCGCGCCCGGTTCCGCCTCGCGCGCCACCTGCAGCGCTGCGGCCAACGTGGCACCGCTCGATATGCCGCACGAAGATGCCTTCGCGCGAGGCGAGCTGACGCGCGCAGTCGATGGCCTCGGCATCGGTCACCGTGACGATGCGGTGCGCCACCTCGCGATTGAGCACCGCGGGCACGAAGTCCGGCGTCCAGCCCTGGATCTTGTGCGGGCGAAAACGGCTTGCCGGACAGCAGCGCTGCGGCGGCGGGCTCAGCGACGATGATGCGCACGTCGGGACGCGCGAGCCGGATGACTTCGCCGGCGCCGGTGAGCGTGCCGCCCGTGCCCCAGCCGGTCACGAAAAAGTCCAGCCGCTTGCCGACGAAGTCGGACAGGATCTCCGGGCCGGTGGTGTTGCGGTGGTAGGCGGGGTTGGCCGGGTTCTCGAACTGGCGCGCCAGGAACCAGCCATTCTTCTCCGCCAGCTCGGCGGCCTTGCGCACCATGCCGGTGCCGCGCTCGGCGGCCGGGGTGAGGATCACCTTCGCGCCGAGCATGCGCATGATCTTGCGGCGCTCGATCGAGAAGGTCTCGACCATGACCGCGACGAACGGATAGCCCTTGGCCGCGCACACCATGGCCAGCGCGATGCCGGTGTTGCCCGAGGTCGCCTCGATGACGGTCTGGCCGGGCTTGAGCACGCCGCGGCGCTCGGCGTCTTCGATGATGCCGATCGCCAGGCGGTCCTTGACCGAACGCCATGCGGGTTGAAGAACTCGCACTTCACGTACATCGAGATGCCCTGCAGGTGCGAGGCGCTGCAGACGGACGACAGGCGTGCGCCCGATCGTGCCGAGTATGTTGTCGTAGATCATGCGGGCACTGTAATCGCCCGCGCTCGGCCCGCCAAGCGATAAAGAAACGGGTATCCACTGATAACGGGTTGTTATAATTCGGTCCCTCGGCGGCCAGGGGTTCGTGCCATGAATTTTCACCAGCTCCAGTACGCGGTGGCCATCGCCCATCACGGGCTGTCGGTCACCCAGGCGGCCTCGGCGCTGGGCACCTCGCAGCCGGCCATCAGCCGCGCGCTCAAGGCGCTGGAGCGGGAATTGGGCTTCGATCTGTTCGTGCGCGAAGGGCGCGCATTTTCGCGCGATCACCCCGCAGGGGACCCAGGTGCTGGAGTACGCCACCCGGGCGCTGGCCGAGATCGCGAGCCTCAAGGCCGTGGCCGCCGACCTGAACCAGGACAACCGCGGCACGCTCTCGATCGCCACCACCCACACCCAGGCGCGCTACGTGCTGCCGCCGGTGGTGCAGGCCTTTCGCGAGCGCTACCCGGACGTCGAACTGCACCTGCATCAGGGCACCTCCGAGCAGATCGCCGAGATGGTCGCGACCGACCGGGTGCAGCTGGCCATCGCCACCGGTTCGGATGCCTTGTTTCCGGGGCTGGTGCTGCTGCCCGGTCTATCGCTGGCACCGCCAGGTGATCGTGCCCAAGACGCCACCCGCTGGCCGGCGACGCGCAAGCTGACGCCTGCAGGAACTGGCGAAGTATCCGCTGGTCACCTACGTATTCAGCTTCTCGGGCGGCTCATCGCTCCAGAACGTGTTCTCCCGCGAGGGCCTGAAGCCCGAAGGTGGCGCTGACCGCGCGCGATTCCGACGTCATCAAGACCTACGTGCGACTGGGCCTGGGCGTGGGCATCGTCGCCAGCGTCGCCATCGAGCCCGCGAGCGACGCGGACCTGGTGGTGCTCGATGCCTCGCATCTGTTCCCGATCCACACCACCTGGGTGGGTTTCCGCCGCGGCACGCTGCTGCGCAATTTCGCCTACGATTTCATGCAGCTGTTCGGACCGCACCTCAACCGCCAGCTGATCGATCAGGCGATCGAGGCGCGCGACGGGGAGGGTCAAAGCGAGCTGTTTCGCAAGATCTCGCTGCCCTACCCGCTGATTCCCGCGGTGCTTGCCCGGCAGCGATGCCCTGAGCTTAAGGAAGCGGCTCATTGTCGCGAGGCGCGCCGACGCTCCAGCCCAGCGCTGCAAGACAACAAAGTAGGCGGGCACGAACAGCACGGCCAGGCAGGTCGAAGCCAACATGCCGGTGGCGACCGTGAGGCCTAGGGATTTTCGCGCACTGGCGCCGGCGCCGTTGGCCAACAGGAGCGGCAAGACGCCCAGGATAAAGGTCAGCGAAGTCATCACGATCGGCCGGAAACGCACCTGGCCGCCTCGACGGTGGCCTCAGCGATCCCAAGTCCCCGCGCGCGGCCATCGCGCGCCATTTCGACGATCAGGATCGCGTTCTTGGCCGACAGCGCAATCAGCAGCACCAGGCCGATCTGCACGTAGATGTTGTTGGCGACCCCGAGCGCCAGCAGGGCGCCGACCGTGCCCAGCAGCGCCAGTGGCACGGCCAGCATGACGGCGGCCGGGGTGAGCCAGGATTCGTATTGCGCCGCGAGCACGCAGTACACCAGCAGCAGCGCCAGGGCGAAGATCAGGTAGAGCGCATCACCTGCGAGTTTTTCCTGGTAGGACATGGCGGTCCATTCATAGCTCAGGCCCGGCCCCAGGGTTCCGGCCGCAAGCTCGGCCATCTTCTGCAGTCCTTGCCCGGAACTGTAGGCGTCCTTGGCGGCGCCATTGATGGTGGCGGTGGGGAACAGATTGTAGAGCGTGATGACCGAGGGAGCCTGCACGGGATGTACGCGGGCCAGAGTGCCCAGCGGCACCATCTGGCCTCCCTGGCCGCGCACGTAGTAGTCGGCGAGGTTGTCCGCGGTCAACCGATACGGCCCGTCCGCCTGCGCGTAGACCATGTAGTTGTGCCCGTAGCGCATGAACAGGTTGACGAAGCTCGAGCCAAGATAGGTCTGCACCGTGCTGTAGACATCGCCGACATCGACGCCCAGGGACTGCGCCTGTGCACCGTTCACCTTGATTTCGACCTGCGGCACCTCGGAACGGAGCGGCGTGAGCGCCATGCGAATCATCGGGATCGGCGTTGGCGCGCGCAACCAGCGATCCGCGTTTTGCTGCAACCGCTTGAAATCGTAACTGCCGTCGGTGAGTTCGAGCTGCATCTGAAAGCCGCCAGAGAGCCCCAGTCCCTGAATGGGCGGCGGCACGATCACCATGGTGCGCGCTTCCTGGAAGTTTCTGAGCTCGGCGGTAAGGTGCTCGTAGATGGATCGCAGATCCTGGCTGGGGCCCGCGCTTGCTCCAGTCCTTGAATACAAGGTAGAGGATCCCGGCGTTGGCGAGGGAGGCATTGCCATCCAGGGGCGAGAGGCCGCCGATGCTGATCGTGCGTTCCACGGCCGGTTGCTGCGAGCACAGGCGCGCCAGCTTGGCCATCACCTGTTCGGTGCGCGCCAGCGAGGCGCCATCGGGCAACTGCACGGTAATCATCGCGTAGCCCTGGTCCTCCGTGGGTATGAATCCGGTGGGGATGCGCGTGAGCCCGAACACCGCCAGCCCCATCAGGGCCAGGCCCAGGACACTGACAATCCCGGCGCGCCGGACGATCCGGCTCACCTGTCGCAGGTAGAAGTTCTCGAGACGAGCGTAGATGGAATTGAAGCCGCGGAACAACGCGCTCTTGCGGTGGGCGGGATCGGGCCGACGCAGCCACAGAGCGCACTGCGTGGGCTTGAGCGTGGCGGCGTTCACGGCGCTGATCAAGGCGGTAGCGGCGATGACCAGCGCAAACTGGCGATACATCTGCCCCGTCATTCCGGGCATGAACGCCGGTGGAATAAACACCGACATCAGTACCAGCGTCACGCCGAGGATCGGTGCGAACAGTTCCTGCATCGCCGCGATGCTGGCCTGGCGCGGGCTCTTGCCGCGCTCGATGTGCTGGACGGTGCCCTCGACCACCACGATGGCATCATCGACCACGATGCCGATGGCCAGCACCACCGCAAAGAGCGTCAGCAGATTGATGGTAAAGCCCATCGCGGACATGGCGGCGAAGGAGCCGATGATCGTCACCGGTACCGTGGTGGCCGGCACCAGGGTTGCGCGCCAGTCCTGCAGAAACAGCACGATGACCAGCAGCACCAGCACCCCGGCCTCGAACAGGGTGTGATACACCTCGCTGACCGAGGCGTTAACGTAGACCGTGGTGTCGAATGGGATCGTATACAGAAGCTTCGGCGGGAACCCGCGCGAGAGCTGCGCCATCGCCGTGCGCACGCGCGCGGCCGTGTCGAGCGCATTGGCGTCGGGCAACTGGTAGATGGCCACGCCCCCGGCATTGCTCCCATCCACCTTGAAGAACTGGCCATAGGATTGCGAGCCCAGCTCCACGCGCGCCACATCGCCAAGCCGCGTGATGCGCCCGCCACTGTCGGACTCGGATTTGACGATGACCTGCTCGAAGTCCTCGACCCGGGAAAGATCGGCGCCAAGGTCAATGGTCAGCTGGAAATCCTGGCCGGTCGGCGCCGGCGGCATGTTGATCTGGCCGGCGGCGACGAAAACGCTCTGCTTCTGGATCGCGGCCAGCACATCGCTTGGCATCAGCGACCGGTCGCGCAGGCGGGAAGGGTTGAGCCATACCCGCATGCTGTACTGGCCGACGCCAAAGACATTCACGTCCGCGACCCCGGGCACTCGCACCAACTTGTCGCGCAGTCGCAGCGTCGCAAAATTACTCAAGAACAAGGCGTCGTAGGTCTGGTCGGGGGAGGTCAGCGTGATGATCTGCAGAATCGCCGTGGATTTCTGCTTGGTGATCACCCCCTGCTGCTGCACGGCCTGGGGCAGTTGCGCCAGCGCGGCCGACACCCGGTTTTGCACCAGCACCTGGGCGACATTCAGGTCGGTGCCGACCGCAAAGGTGACCGTGAGGGTGTAGCGGCCGTCAGAGGTGCAGGTCGATTGCATGTACAGCATCTTCTCGACGCCGTTGACCTGCTGTTCGATCGGGAGCGCTACGGTCTCGACCAGGGTGCGCGCACTCGCTCCCGGGTAGCTGGCCGTCACCTGGATCGTCGGTGGAGTGATCGGCGGGTACTGGGTGACAGGAAGGCTGAACAAGGCCACCGCTCCGAGCAGGATGGTGACCACCGCAATGACGTTTGCGAGCACCGGACGTTCAATGAAGTACTTGGCGAACAAGGGCGGTGCGGCTTTAGGTCGCGCGCTTCACTCGTCGCGGGCCGCGGGAGCGCGACGTTCAGCCCAACGTTGCAGGACAACGTAAAGGGTGGGAACGAACAATACCGCCAGGCAGGTGGAGGCCAGCATGCCGCTGGCGACCGCAATGCCGAGCGAGCGGCGGGCGTTGGCACCTGCACCGCTGGCCAGCACCAGCGGCAGGACGCCGAGGATGAATGTGAAGGAAGTCATCAGGATCGGGCGAAAGCGCACCCGTGCGGCGCGCACGACCGCCTCGGTGATACTGGCGCCGCCGGCTCGGGCCTCGCGGGCCATTTCCACGATCAGGATCGCATTCTTCGCCGACAGAGCGATCAGCAGCACCAGGCCGATCTGCACATAGATGTTGCTGGCATAGCCACTCGCAAAGATCGCAAGCACGGTCCCGAGCAACGCGAGCGGCACCGCCAGGATCACCGCCACCGGCGTGATCCAGCTCTCGTACTGCCCCGCCAGGGCGCAATACACCAGCAACATGGCGAGCGCGAAAATCAGGTAGGCCGAGTGGCCGACCAGTTGTTCCTGGTAGGCAAGCGCCGTCCATTCGTAGCCCATTCCGGCAGGCAGCGTGCTGCGGGCGATCCCTTCCATGGCCGCGAGGGCCTGTCCGGAACTGTAGCCGGGGGCTGCCGCCCCATTGATCGTGGCCGAGGGCTGCAGGTTGTACAGCGAAATCACCGACGGGCCGACCGACGGGCGTATGTCGGTGAGCGCGCCGATCGGCACCATGTCGCCGTTGCGGCCGCGCACCACCAGTTCGCGAATGTCATCGGCATTCAGGCGGTGCTGCGGGTCGGCCTGCACATAGACCATGTAGTTGTGGCCAAAGCGCGTGAACAGGTTGACGTAGGTCGAGCCCAGGTAAGACTGCAGCAGGTTGTAGACATCCCCGACATCGACATTGAGCGTGGAGGCCTGGGTGCGGTCGACCTTCAGCGAAAGCTGCGGCACGTTGGCGCGGTAGGCGGTGAACGCGCCCTGCAGGGCGGGACTTAAGTTTGCCGCGCGCACCATCTGGTCGGTGACGGACTGCAGGCGGCCAAAGTCATAACTCCCGTCGGTCAGCTGCACCTGCATCTGAAAGCCGTTCGATGCGCCGAGCCCCTGGATGGGAGGAGGAATCAGGATCCGCGTGCCGGCTTCCTCGAGGTTCGCCAGAGCCGTACTCAGGTGCTGGTAGACGTGATCGAGGTTCTGCGCGCGACCGCGTTCGTCCCAGTTCTTGAGCATCAGGTAGACGATGCCGGCGTTGGCCAGTGACACGTCGCCATCGAGCGGGGAGGGCCCGCCGGTGCCGATCGCGATCGCCCGTTGCACGCCGGGGGTGCCAAGGCCAATGCGCGAGACCTTGTCCATGACCTTCTCGGTGCGCTCGAGCGAGGCGCCGTCGGGCATCTGCACGGCCACCAGCAGATAGCCCTGATCCTCCGTGGGCAGGAAGCCCGAGGGAATTCGCGTCAGTCCAAAGGCGGCCAGTGCGACCAGCACCAGCACGATCAGCGCCATGCGCGCGCTGCGCTCCACCATGGCGCGGATCAGGCGAGCGTAGGCGCGCTCCAGGGGTTCGTACCACGAGTTGAAGACCCGAAATACGACATTCTTCCGGGTCTCCGGCGCACCGGCGCGCAGCCACAGCGCCGATTGCGTCGGACTGAGCGTCACGGCGTTGATCGCACTGATCAGTGCGGTGGCCGCGATCACCAGCGCGAACTGTCGGTACATCTGGCCGGTGATGCCTGGCATGAACGCGGGCGGGAGGAACACCGACATCAGCACCAGAGTGATGCCGACGATCGGGCCGAACAGTTCGCGCATGGCCTCGATGCTCGCCAGCTTTGGTGCCTGGCCGCGCTCGATATGCTGCGTGACGCCCTCGACCACCACAATCGCGTCATCGACAACGATGCCGATGGCCAGCACCACCGCGAACAAGGTCAGCAGGTTGACGCTAAAGCCCATCATCGCCATCGCCGCGAATGCGCCCACGATCGTGACCGGGATGGTGGTGGCCGGAATCAGCGTCGCTCGCCAGTTCTGGAGGAATATGACGATGACCAGCAGCACCAGCACGCCCGCTTCCAGAAGCGTGTGATAGACCTCGGTGACCGATTTTTGCACGAACACCGTGGTATCGAAGGGGATGCTGTAGGCGAGGCCCGCCGGAAAGCGCGGTGCGAGCTCATCGAGCAGCCCATGCACCTCGCGGGCGGTGTTGAGCGCATTGGCGCCGGGCAGTTGATAGATGGCGATGCCGCCGGCAGGGCGGCCATCGACCTTGAAGAGCTGGCTGTAACTGCGCGCGCCGAGCTCCACGCGCGCGACGTCGCGAATCCGCGTAAAGCGGCCGCTCGCGTCGCTGTCGGCCTTGAGGATGATCTGGCCGAATTCGGACGCTTCGGAAAGCGCCGCCGGCACGTTTGCGGTGAGCTGAAAGTCCTGCCCGGCCGGGGTCGGTGGCATGCCAAGCTGCCCGGCGGCGACGTTCACATTCTGCTTCTGCAGCGCGTTGATGACATCCTGCGGGGTAAGCGAGCGCTGGCGCAGGAGGCTTGGGTCGAGCCAGACGCGCATGCTGTATTCGCCGATGCCAAAGACCACCACATCGCCCACGCCCGGCAGCCGCGCCAGCTTGTCGCGCAGCTGCAGGCTGGCAAAATTGCTGAGAAACAGCGCGTCGTACCGATCGTCCTTCGAGGAAAGGGTGATGATCTGGAGGGGCGAGGTTTCCTTCTTCTTGGTGATGACCCCCTGCTGCTGCACCGGGAGCGGCAGTTGCGCCATGGCCGCCGAGACGCGGTTCTGCACCAGCACCTGGGCAAAATCCAGATCAGTGCCGACCGCAAAAGTGACCGTCAGCGTATATCGGCCGTCGGGCGAGCAGTTCGACTGCATGTAGAGCATCTTCTCGACACCGTTGACCTGCTGCTCGATGGGCAGCGCTACGGTGTCGATCAGGGTCTTGGCGCTTGCGCCCGGATAGCTGGTCGTCACCTGCACGGTGGGCGGGGTGATCGGCGGGTACTCGGAAACGGGCAGCACCGCGATGGCGACCGCGCCGAGCAGCACCGTGACCAGCGCGATCACATTGGCCAGTACCGGCCGCTCGATGAAAAATCGCGCGAACATCCCCGATTTCCTGGATCAGCGGGTCGGCTCGGGGCTGGCCGTCGGGCGATCCTGGGGCGCGACCTTCGCGCCCGGGCGGGCATTGAGAAGGCCGTTCACCACGACCCGGTCGCTCACGGACAGGCCGCTCCGGATGGCGCAGCCCTCGGTCGTGAGCGGCCCTTTGACGATGGAGCGGCGTGCGACCACGTTCTGGGGGTCGAGGACCAGCACGTAATCGCCCTGCTGGTCATTGCCGATCGCGCTGTTGGCGATGACCAGCATCGGCGTGGGCGCGCCGAGCGGGATGCGCACGCGCGCGAACAGTCCCGGAAACAAGGCGCGATCCTCGTTCTTCAGAATCGCACGCATGGCGATCGTGCCGGTCGAGGAACTGATCGAGTTGTCGGTAAAATCCAGGATGCCCTGGTGCGGGTAGTCGGATTCATCGCTCAGGCCAATCAGCACCGGGGCCTGGCCCACCGCCGCCTTCGGATCCAGTCCCTGGCTTTTCAGCCTCGCGCGCAGATACAGCGCGGTGCGCTCGTTGAGGCTGAAGTTGACGTAGATCGGGCGCAGCTGGTCGAGCGTGGCGAGCTTGGTGGCTCCCCCGGCTCCGACGAGGTTTCCTGGATCCACCTGGCGACGTCCGATTCGCCCGGCGAACGGGGCGCTGACGCGCGTGTAGCCCAGGTTGATCTTCGCCAGCTCCACCTGGGACTTCGCCTGATCGCGCGTGCTGCGCCATTTCTCGACATTGGCCGCCGAGGTCGCATCCTGCTTGACGAGTTCCTGCTGGCGATCGAATTCTGACTGGGCTTGGAGGAGCGCGGCTTCGCTCGATGCGAGTTGCTGTCGATAGGGCTCAGGCTCGATGACAAACAACGGCTGGCCGGCCTCGACATAGGCGCCGTCCGCGAATTTCACCGCGTCCAGATACCCGCTGACGCGCGCCACCAGATCGACACTGCGCGAAGCGGCCACGGTGCCCGTGAGGTCGAGGAATTCGGTGACCGGGCGCGAGAGTGGGTGAGCCACCGTTACGGCGGGGAGCGGCGGTCCGGCCTCGCCGGCACGCCGGCAGCCTGCAGAGAGCGCCGCGATTGCGGCCAGAATCACCAAGGTCGATCGCACTTCGATGGGCAATGGCTACTCCTGTTCCTGTGACTTGTCGGGCAGGTGGTGGGCGGGCTCCAGCATCCGGCCCCAGTCCGTGCGGCGGGCCATTTCGGCGCGCACCCCATCCGAGATGACATCGCGCCCGTCGCGAATCTCCCAGCCGCCACCGAGCGCCCGATACACGCCGATCATGCCGAGCAGTACGTTACCGCGCGAGCTCACCAACGCATCCTCGACGCTCAGTTGCGCCTGTTCGGTGCTGAGCACCGTGGTGTAGTCGGCCTCACCGGCCTTGTACTGCACCAGCGAGAGCGCGGTGGAGCGGCGTGCGGCTTCGGCCGCGTGCGTCAGGTTCGCGAGCGCCTGTTGTTCGGTATAGAACGCCGAGAGACCATTTTCGACCTCGGCCTGCGCATTGAGCACCGTGTTCTGGTAATTGAGGATCGCTTGCTCGAAATTGGCATCCTGGACGCGCACCTGGTTGACCAGCCGCCCATAGTTGAAGACCGGCCAGACAAAGGTGGCACCGGCCTGGCTGGCCGGGCTTTTCCAGGAAAAAAGATCCCCGAGCGTGTTGCCGCCCACGTTGTTCGAGGCGTACCCAAACATTCCGGACAGCGAAAGCGCCGGGAACATGTTGGCCTTGGCCACACCGATCAGCGCCGATTGCGAGGCGGCCGACAACCCGGCCGCGCGTACGTCCGGGCGGCGCCTCAATAGATCCTTCGGGATGCCGACCGCGATCTGTTCGGGCGGGGTCGGAATGTCCCCGGACCCCTTCAGGTAGGTATCGAGCCGGCCGGGCGCCACCCCGAGCAGCACCGCCAGGCCGTTGCGTGCCTGATCGAGCGTGTTCTGCAGGCGCGGGATCTGCGACTCGGTCTGCGCCAGTATGGTCGTCGCCTGCCGCACATCCAGCTCACTGGTCTCGCCGTATTTATACTGGGCGCTGGCCACCCGCAGGCTCTCGCGCTGGATGTCGGCGTTTCGGTTCGCCACGCGCAGCCGCTCCTCGGTGGCGCGGATGTTCACGTAGCTGCTGGCCACATCGGCGATCAGCGTGACGAGCGCATCGTCATAAGAGGCCACGGTACCGAGGAAGGCGGCACGCTGCGATTCAATGCTGCGCCGGTATTTCCCCCAAAAGTCCAGTTCCCAGGAAGCCGAAAATACCAATTGGGCGGATGCGAAATTCGGGTTGATGCCGCCGGGCACGATCGAGGCTGACTCCGAGTTCAGCGTCGTGTTCGTGTAGGTGGCGCCCCCGGACAGCGCCTGTTGCTGCGGAAATAAATTGCCGATGGATTGATTCAGTTGCGCACGGGCCTCGAGCACCCGCACGCCGGCGATCTGCAGTGTCGGATTGTTGCCGAAGGCGGCTTCGATCAATCCATCCAGGGCCGGGTCCTTGAGCGACTTCCACCAGTAGGCGTCGACGGCGCCGGCGGCGTGCTCGGATTGGAGATTCGGTTCCGTCCATTGGGCCTCCAGGTCCGATTTCGGAGTCCGGTAGTCGGGACCGAGCATGCAGCCGTTCAACAACAGCGGCAGGAACGCCGCGCCGGCCAGCACGCGCAGCTGCGGCGCGCGTCCGCGACGGGACGGGGTTTTGGCAGATCGTGCGCAGGACATCGCTTGCGTCCTATCTCGCATCAGGAAGCTGCCGGTTTCGGGCATGGGAACAAGTTATCCTTTTTTGCAAGTATATCGTCCGGCCGAAAACTCGCGAGCGGCGCCATGGCCGGGCTTTGATCCTTGCGTTCCGTGAGCGTGCTTGAAGGATTCCTTGCCCGTGGCCGCAGCGTACAATCCCGGGCTCTGGCCAACGGCCCTTGCAGTCATACAAAGGAAAACATGCTGCCTCCCAATGTACGAGCCCGAATGCTCCCCCGATGGAGTGCCGCAATCGCGGCGCTGGGTCTGATCGGATCGGCCGTGCTGGCCCAGCAGCCCGCAGGCGGCGGATTCATGGCCAATCTGATCAAGCAGAAGCTGGAAGCGGCGAAGGAGGCCGCAACCGCAAATCGCGAAGCGCTGCGCCAATACAGCTGGAGCCAGACCATCAAGGTGAGCCTCAACGGTGAACTCAAGAGCACCAAGCAGATGAGCTGCCGGAGCGGCGCCGACGGCAAGCCACAGTGCACACCCACAGGCTCCGCGCAGGCCGCGCCGCCGGCGCATGGAATCATCGGACGGATCAAGGCTGAAAAAACCGAGGAATTTGTCGATTACATCAATCAGGTCAAGGCGCTGATCGCCACCTACGTGCCCCCGGATTCTGCAAAAATGCAGGCCGCGCACGAGGCGGGCAATGTCTCCTTATCGCGCCCGGGGATGGGGCAGGCCGCCATCGTGTTCCGCAATTACTCGCTGCAGGGCGATTCGATGACCCTCGACATCGCGGGGCAGACCCACAAGCTTTCGGCCATTGCGGTGGATTCCTATCTCAATGATCCTGGCAATGCCGTCAACCTTTCGGTGCAGTTCTCCACCTTGCCCGACGGGACCTCCTACCCGGCCCACCAGACCGTGAACGCGCCGGCCAAGGGTTTGCTGCTGGACATTAGCAACTCGGATTACCAGAAACTCTCGCCCTGACGGTGTCCCGTGAACAGCGGCGAGCGTCTGCAGAAACTGCTGGCCAGCGCGGGGCACGGTTCACGTCGCCAGATCGAACAATGGATCCGCGAGCAACGCCTGACCGTCGCAGGGCGCATCGCGCAGCTCGGTGATCGGGCCGAGCCCGGCGCAGACATCCGCCTGGATGGGAAAATCCTGGCGAGCCGCCCGGCCGATGAGCGCGCGGTGCTGATCTACCATAAGCCGCTCGGGGAGATGACGACCCGCAAGGACCCGGCGGGCCGGCCCACGGTCTTCGAGCGACTGCCCCCGCCACCCTCGGGCCGTTGGGTCGTCATCGGCCGTCTCGATGTGAACACCACCGGCCTGCTGCTGTTTACAACCGATGGAGCCCTCGCGCACCGGCTCATGCACCCCTCGGCGGAAATCGAGCGCGAGTACCTGGTGCGGGTCCATGGAAGTCCCGGCCCCGAGGTTCTGCAGCGGCTCCGATCGGGGGTGATGCTCGCGGATGGCCCGGCGAGGTTCGACCGGATCGAGGCGGGGGGGCGGAGCGAAAGCCACAGCTGGTTCAGGGTGACCTTGCGCGAGGGTCGCAACCGGGAGGTCCGGCGCCTCTGGGAGGAGGTCGGCCTGGAGGTGAGCCGGCTGACCCGGCTGCGCTACGGCTCGGTGACCCTGCCGGAGGACCTCAGGCCCGGGGGGTGGCGGCTGATGCCGCCCCACCAAGCCCGCCTGCTATAATAATGAGTATGGATATGCCTCCCAACGATACCCGGCTGCGAAACCCCTGGAAACAGGGTCTAATTTCGGCGATCCTCGCGCTATTTGCAGCGATCAGCGGACATATCGCCGAAGTTGGAGCCGCTCCCGGGGACGCCGTCCGGGTGACCACCAGTTTTGACGTCAAGTACGCCAGCGCCGTGCTGCGCCAGGTCAGCAAGGTCTACGGCGTCCGGTTTTGGGCAGGCGGAAGCGGCCCGGGTCGAGCAGGACATCAACGCCCTCAAGCCGGACGTGCCCAAGGTCTGGCAGTTCGCCGTCCAGTTCAAGGGCAAGGCCGAGCAGCTGGAGATCCGGGCGCTTATGGACGATCTGGGGATGATCGATCTCGACTTTGCGGCCGCAGCCGATTCGGCCCCTGCGGTGCGGGCGGCGGTCGACGGCTACCTCAATGGCCGGGGCAGCTGAGCTCCTCGGCCCGACCCCGCCCCTAAGTCCCCCCTTCGCGACGCAAAATAAAGGGCCGTTTGGCACGGAAACTGCATTGACACCCTGCAGGGACGAAATCAGAATACGCGGCTCGTTTTTTCTTGGGAGGGGTACCCAAGCGGCCAACGGGAGCAGACTGTAAATCTGCCGGCTTACGCCTTCGTAGGTTCGAATCCTACCCCCTCCACCACTGAGCGTCAGTGGGAGAGGCAAGCGTAATCTCGCGCAGTTGTGCAGTCGGTAGGTCGGGTACGGCCATTGGCGGGTGTAGTTCAATGGTAGAACCTCAGCCTTCCAAGCTGATGGCGTGGGTTCGATTCCCATCACCCGCTCCAGCGAACGTGGTGGTTGTTGATGCGCGTGCCCACGTAGCTCAGTCGGTAGAGCACGTCCTTGGTAAGGACGAGGTCACCGGTTCGATTCCGGTCGTGGGCTCCAGTCGACCGGAGTGTTGTTGCTAGTGGGTTTCTGATTCGTAGTCGTCACAGTTTTCAAGAGGCCATTCCATGTCTAAGGAAAAATTCGAACGCAACAAGCCGCACGTGAACGTGGGGACGATTGGCCATGTGGACCATGGCAAGACGACCCTGACGGCGGCGCTGACGAAGGTGATGGCCGAGACGTACGGGGGCCAGTTCATGGCCTACGATCAGATTGACAAGGCTCCTGAGGAGAAGGCGCGCGGGATCACGATCAGCACCGCGCACGTGGAGTATCAGAGCAAGGAGCGCCACTACGCGCACGTGGACTGCCCGGGGCATGCCGATTACGTGAAGAACATGATCACGGGAGCGGCGCAGATGGATGGGGCGATTTTGGTGGTTTCGGCCGCCGATGGGCCGATGCCCCAGACGCGCGAGCACATCTTGCTGGCCCGCCAGGTGGGCGTGCCCTACATCGTGGTGTACATGAACAAGGCCGACATGGTCGATGACAAGGAGCTGCTCGAGCTCGTTGAGATGGAAGTGCGCGAGCTGCTCTCGGTGTACAAGTTTCCGGGGGACAAGACCCCGATCATCATCGGTTCGGCCTTAAAGGCGCTCGAAGGGGACAAGAGCGAGATTGGGGTGCTCTCGGTGATCAAGCTGGTCGAGGAGATGGACAAGTACATCCCGGTGCCCAAGCGGGACATTGAGAAGCCCTTTTTGATGCCGGTGGAGGACGTGTTTTCGATCTCCGGGCGAGGCACGGTGGTGACCGGGCGCATTGAGCGCGGGATCGTGAAGGTGAACGATGAGGTGGAGATCATTGGGCTGAAGGCCACGCAGAAGACGATCTGCACGGGCGTGGAGATGTTCCGCAAGCTCCTGGATGAGGGGCGGGCGGGGGATAACGTGGGGGTGCTGCTGCGCGGCACCAAGCGCGAGGAGGTCGAGCGCGGCCAGGTGCTGGCCAAGCCCGGCAGCATCACCCCGCACACGCAGTTTGAGTGCGAGGTGTACGTGCTGACCAAGGAAGAGGGCGGACGGCATACGCCGTTTTTCAAGGGCTACCGGCCGCAGTTTTACTTTCGCACGACCGATGTGACCGGAGCGATCGAGTTGCCGGCGAACACCGAGATGGTGATGCCGGGGGACAACATCAAGATGAACGTGGACCTGATCGCCCCGATCGCGATGGAGGAAGGCCTGCGCTTCGCCATCCGCGAGGGCGGACGTACCGTGGGCGCCGGAGTGGTTTCGAAGGTCCTCAAGTAACCCTGAAGTCGATCGATAGGCCAGTAGCTCAATTGGCAGAGCGGCGGTCTCCAAAACCGCAGGTTGGGGGTTCGATTCCCTCCTGGCCTGCCAGCCCCGAAACGGGGCGCACTTCGGGAAACGGCGGACACGAATGAACGAACAGGCTCAAGACCAGAACGCCGGCGGCGATTTCGTCGGCATCATGACCGTCGCGCTGGCGATCGCATTGCTGATCGCCGGAATCGCGTCATTTTACCTGCTCGATTCGCGACCCGACTGGCAACGCTGGGGATCGACCGGTGTGGGTGTCGTCGCCGCCGTGGCGGTATTCGCACTCTCGCCGATGGGCCGGCGCTTTTGGCAGTTCATCCTCGACTCGCGCGTCGAGCTGCGCAAGGTGGTGTGGCCCAGCCGGCAGGAGACCCTGCAGACCACCGCCGTGGTGTTTGGATTTATCTGCGATCGCGGCGCTCTTTTTCTGGATCCTGGACCTGATTGCTGGCCTGGGCAACGCGATTACTTACAGGTCAGGGAGGATAATCGTGGCGCTTCGCTGGTATGTAGTTCACGCCTATTCGAACTTCGAGCACCGGGTGGCCGAGGCGCTCAAGGAACGCATTCAACGCGACGGGCTCGAAGCCCGAGTTCGGGGAAATCCTGGTGCCCACCGAAGAGGTGGTCGAGATGCGCGATGGCCAGAAGCGCCGGAGCGAGCGCAAGTTCTACCCCGGGCTACGTGCTGGTGCAGATGGAAATGGACGAGCAGACCTGGCATCTGGTGCGCGATGTGCCCAAGGTGCTCGGATTTATCGGTGGCACCAGCGACAAGCCGGCGCCGATCACCGAGAAGGAAGCCAACCGAATCTTGTTGCGCGTCGAGGAAGGCGTCGACAAGCCCCGGCCCAAGGTGCTGTTCGAGCCCGGCCAGGTGGTGCGCGTCACGCAGGGGCCGTTCAACGATTTTAACGGCGTGGTCGAGAGCGTGAACTACGAGAAGAACCGGGTCCAGGTCGCGGTGCAGATCCTCGGCCGCTCGACGCCGGTGGAGCTCGATTTTTCGCAGGTCGAGAAGGTTTAGCTTAGTAAGGTTTGGACCAAAAATTGGGGAGCCTCACGGCGCTTGCACCCAAGGAGCAATAGGAAATGGCAAAGAAAGTACAAGGCTACGTCAAGCTGCAGGTGCCGGCGGGGAGCGCAAACCCGTCCCCGCCCATTGGCCCTGCATTGGGCCAGCAGGGCGTCAACATCATGGAGTTCTGCAAGCAGTTCAATGCGCTGACCCAGAAGCTCGAGAAGGGACTCCCGATCCCGGTGATCATCACCGTGTATTCGGATCGCTCCTTCACCTTCATCATGAAGACCCCGCCCGCATCGGTCCTGATCCGCAAGGCGCTGGGGATTGAAAAAGGCAGCGGCACGCCCAATACCACCAAGGTGGGGAAGATCACCCGCAAGCAGATCGAGGAAGTGGCCAAGGCCAAAACCCCCGACCTGACCGCTGCCGACCTGGAAGCGGCCGTGCGCACGATCGCCGGCAGCGCTCGCAGTATGGGCGTCGACGTGGAGGGCTTCTGACATGCCAGCCACTCCCAAGCGCATGCAGGCGTGGAAGACCAAGCTCACGCCCGGCAAGCAGTATCCGGTCGAGGATGCGCTCAAGCTGGTCAAGGAATTCGCGACCGCCAAATTCCCCGAGGCTGTCGATGTGGCGGTGAATCTCGGAATCGATGCCAGCAAGTCCGACCAGCAGGTGCGCGGCTCAACCGTGCTGCCGCACGGAATCGGCAAGTCGGTACGGGTGGCCGTCTTTACCAGCGGCAAGAACCAGGACGCCGCGCGCGCCGCGGGCGCCGACATCGTCGGACTGGAAGACCTGGCCGAGAAGGTCAAGGCCGGCCAGTTCGATTTCGACGTGGTGATCGCCAGCCCCGATGCGATGCGCGTGGTGGGCCAGCTGGGCCAGATCTTGGGTCCGCGCGGCCTGATGCCCAACCCCAAGGTGGGCACGGTGTCGCCCGATGTGGCCGGTGCGGTCAAGAACGCCAAGGCGGGCCAGGTCCGCTATCGCGTGGACAAGGCCGGAATCGTCCATTGCACGATCGGCAAGGCCACTTTCGAGGTCAATGCGCTCAAGGAGAATCTGCTGGCGCTGATGGCGGACCTGCAGAAATCCAAGCCGGCCGCGGCCAAGGGCATTTATCTGAAGCGAGTCACGCTGTCCTCGACCATGGGGCCAGGCGTGGCGGTTGATCATTCGACGCTTTGAAAAGTTTTGGTGCGGACCAGCCCGGCGCAGGAAGCTGCCTCGGGCTGGGTTCCATCGAAGACCGCAGACGGGCCGCATGGGGCCCTTAATGATCGTCTGCGCAGATGGTGAATGCGAACTGCGGGAATTCCTGTGGCTCGTCGATCACCGTCAGGGCCGGCATCAGCGCATGCGCTGGTTGCCGGGTGTGATCGGGCATATCTAGGAGGTGTGCGAATGCCACTGAATCTGGATGACAAGAAGGCGCTGGTGGCGGAAGTCAGCGCGGTTGCGGCGCAAGCCCAATCGCTGGTGGCGGCCGAATACCGCGGTCTGACGGTGACCGAGATGACCGAACTGCGTGCCAAGGCGCGCGGCCAGGGTGTGTACATGCGTGTGGTCAAGAACACGCTGGCGCGCCGGGCCGTGTCTGGTACGGCATTCGAGAACATCGGGGCTGTGCTGAAAGGACCGCTCGTGCTGGCTTTCTCCAAGGACGATCCGGGCGCGGCGGCGCGGCTGGTCAAGGCCTTCGCGAAGGACCACGACAAACTGGTTGCGATGGCCCTGTCGCTCGGCGGGCAGCTGCTGCCGGGCAAGGACCTGGACAAAGTCGCCAGTTTGCCGACGCGCGAGCAGGCACTGGCCAAGCTGATGGGGCTGATGAAGGCGCCCATACAGAAGCTGGCCGGCACGCTCTCGGCGACGCCCTCGAAGCTGGTCAGGACCTTGGCTGCGGTGCGAGACCAGCGGCAAGGCGCCGGCGCGGAAGCGACACAGGCAATTTCCCAATAAATTTTTAAGAGTTTAGGAGACGACAATGGCTGTTTCAAAGGACGAGATTCTGGATGCGATCGCCAACATGAGCTTGATGGACGTGGTCGACCTGATCGCGGACATGGAAAAGAAGTTCGGCGTGACCGCAGCGGCGCCTGTGGCCGTAGCGGCGGGCGGTGGCGGCGGCGCGGCCGCGGCGGCACCGGTCGAGGAGCAGACCGAATTCACGGTGACGCTCAAGGAATATCCGGCCGACAAGAAGGTAACGGTCATCAAGGTAGTGCGCGAACTCACGGGTCTGGGGCTTAAGGAAGCCAAGGACCTGGTCGAGGGCGCGCCGGCCGTGGTGAAGGACGCCGTCAACAAGGCCGATTCGGCAAACATGAAGAAGAAGCTGGAGGAAGCGGGCGCAAAGGTTGAGGTCAAGTAACTTGACGGTTACCGCCTCAAGCACTGCAACTTGAGTAATCCGCATCACGGCGCATTGCTTCTCGCCCGTCGGGCCTTCGGGCCCGCGGGCGGTAAGTTGCGCAGCTTTCTGACGTATTGAGAGGGTCAAACGATGGCTTATTCCTTCACCGAGAAAAAGCGTATTCGCAAGGATTTCGGCAAGCAGCCGGGAATCCTCGGAGTGCCTTACCTGCTGGCCATTCAGCTCGATTCCTATCGCCGGTTCCTGCAGGCTGATGCGCCTGAAGAATCGCGCGTCGATCGCGGTCTGCACGCGGCATTTAAGAGCGTGTTTCCGATCTCGAGCTATTCGGGCAATGCAACGCTCGAGTACGTGAGCTATCGGCTCGGCGAGCCGGTATTCGACGTCAAGGAGTGTCAGCTGCGCGGGCTTACCTACGCGGCGCCGCTGCGCGTCAAGGTGCGCCTGATCGTTCTGGACAAGGAAGCCCCCGGCGCCAAGAAGCCCGTCAAGGACGTGCGTGAGCAGGAAGTCTATCTAGGCGAACTGCCGCTCATGACCGACAACGGCACCTTTATCGTCAATGGCACAGAGCGGGTGATCGTCAGCCAGCTGCACCGCTCGCCCGGCGTGTTTTTTGACCATGACCGCGGTAAGACGCATTCATCGGGGAAGCTCCTGTTCTCCGCCCGCATCATTCCCTACCGCGGCTCGTGGCTCGATTTCGAGTTCGATCCGAAGGATTGCGTGTTTGCGCGCATCGACCGCCGTCGAAAGCTACCGGTATCGATCATCCTGCGCGCCCTGGGCATGAGCGAGACCGAGATGCTCGATGTGTTCTTTGAGAAGAATGCCATCGACCTGTCCAAGGATGCCGTGGCGATGGAACTCGTGCCGCAGCGCCTGCGCGGCGAGACCGCGAGCTTCGAGATCCGGATCGGCAATCAGGTCATCGTCGAGGAAGGCCGCCGCATCACCGCCCGCCACGTGCGCCAGCTCGAGGACTCGGGCCTCAAGCTCCTGCCGGTGCCGCGCGATTACCTGTACGGCAAGGTGCTGGCACACGATGTGGTCAGTGCCGATACGGGCGAGATCATCGCCAAAGCCAACGAAGTGCTCACCGCCGCCAGCGTCGAGAAGCTGATCGAGGCGGGCATTACGCGTATACACACGCTCTATACCAACGATCTGGACCGCGGACCGTACATCTCGGACACCCTGCGCATCGATCCGACCAAGACCCGGCTTGAGGCGCTGGTCGAGATCTATCGCATGATGCGTCCGGGCGAGCCGCCGACCAAGGACGCGGCCGAGAACCTGTTCAACAACCTGTTCTTCAACAACGAGCGCTACGACATCTCGGGCGTGGGTCGCATGAAGTTCAACCGCCGTGTCGGCCGCAAGGAGATCACCGGTTCGAACGTGCTGTCGAAAGAGGACATCCTTGATGTGCTCAAGGTGCTCATTGACATCCGCAACGGCAACGGCGCCGTGGACGATATCGATCATCTGGGCAACCGTCGCGTGCGTTCGGTCGGCGAGATGGCCGAGAACGCGTTCCGCGTGGGACTGGTGCGCGTCGAGCGTGCGGTCAAGGAGCGGCTGACGATCGCCGAGTCCGAGCCGCTGATGCCTCAGGAAATGATCAATGCCAAGCCGGTGGCCGCCGCCGTCAAGGAATTCTTCGGTTCCTCGCAGCTTTCGCAATTCATGGACCAGAACAATCCGTTGTCCGAAGTGACGCACAAGCGTCGCGTCTCGGCACTCGGCCCCGGTGGTCTGACGCGCGAGCGCGCGGGATTTGAAGTCCGCGACGTGCACCCGACGCACTATGGACGTGTCTGCCCAATCGAGACCCCGGAAGGTCCGAATATCGGGCTGATCAACTCTTTGTCGGTGTACGCCCGTACCAACGATTACGGTTTCCTCGAGACGCCGTACCGGCGGGTCGAGAACAGCCACGTGTCCGACAAGATCGATTACTTGTCGGCCATCGAGGAAGGCGAGTTCGGTATCGCCCGCGCCGACGCTCGCGTCGACGCCAAGGGCATGCTGTCCGACGAATTGGTCTCCTGCCGTACGCAGGGAGAATCCACATTGCTGCCGCGTGAGCGCATCAATTACATGGACGTGAGCCCTAAACAGATCGTGTCGGTGGCCGCTTCGCTCATCCCATTCCTCGAGCACGATGACGCCAACCGCGCACTGATGGGTTCGAACATGCAGCGCCAGGCGGTGCCTACCCTGCGCTCAGAGACCCCGCTGGTCGGCACGGGCATGGAGCGCCCCGTGGCCATTGATTCGGGAGTGACGGTGGTCGGGCGTCGTGGCGGCGTGGTCGATTCGGTCGACGCCTCCCGTATCGTCGTGCGCGTTAACGACAACGAGACCACGGCCGGTGAGCCGGGAGTCGACATCTACAACCTGACGAAATACACCCGGTCCAACCAGAACACGTGCATAAACCAGCGGCCGCTGGTCAAGGCGAACGATCGCATCGCGCGCGGCGACGTGCTGGCCGATGGCCCGTCCACGGACCTGGGCGAGCTGGCTCTGGGCCAGAACATGCTGGTCGCGTTCATGCCCTGGAACGGCTACAACTTCGAGGACTCGATCCTCATCTCCGAGCGGGTGGTGCAGGAAGATCGCTTCACGACCATTCACATCGAAGAACTCACCTGCGTGGCGCGCGACACCAAGCTCGGGCCCGAGGAAATCTCAGCCGACATTCCCAATGTCGGCGACGCGGCGCTCGCCAAGCTCGATGAGGCCGGTATTGCCTTTATCGGGGCCGAGGTGCGCGCCGGGGACATCCTGGTCGGCAAGGTCACGCCCAAGGGCGAGACCCAGCTCACCCCGGAAGAAAAGCTCCTGCGTGCAATCTTTGGCGAGAAGGCGAGCGATGTGAAGGACACCTCGCTTCGCGTGCCCCCGGGCATGGACGGCACGGTGATCGACGTGCGCGTATTCACGCGCGACGGGGTCGAGAAGGACTCGCGTGCTCAGTCGATCGAAAAATCGGAAATCGAGCGCGTCCGCAAGGATCTGCAGGACCAGCGTCGCATCCTCGAGGACGATTTGTATTCGCGCGTGCATGGCATGCTGCTCGACAAGGCGGCATCCGGCGGCCCGAAGAAGCTCAAGGCCGGCACCCGGATCGGCTCCGACTATCTGGAAACACTGACGCGCGAGGAGTGGTTCGAGATTCGTCTCGAGGACGAGGAATCAAACACCGCCCTCGAGGCCGCCGGTGAGCGGCTGCGCAGCCAACAGCAGGCCTTCGACAAGCGCCTGGAAGAGAAGCGCGCCAAGATCACTGCGGGCGATGATCTGGCACCGGGCGTGCTCAAGATGGTCAAGGTCTACCTCGCCGTGAAGCGTCGCGTGCAACCTGGCGACAAGATGGCCGGACGGCACGGCAACAAGGGCGTGATTTCCACGATCGTTCCGGTCGAGGACATGCCCTATCTCGATGACGGTACTCCGGTCGATGTGGTGCTCAATCCTCTCGGCGTGCCCTCGCGCATGAACGTAGGCCAGGTGCTGGAAACGCACCTGGGCTGGGCGGCGAAGGGCCTGGGCCTGAAGATCGGGCGCATGCTCGATGCGCAGGCGCCGAGCAGCGAGATGCGCGGCTTCCTCGACCAGATCTACAACCAGACCTCGGGTCAGAAAGAGCAGCTCAGCGAATTCAGCGACGCTGAAATCACCGAGCTGGCGGGCAATCTGCGCCACGGCGTGCCGATGGCAACACCGGTGTTCGACGGTGCAGCGGAAAGTGACATCAAGGGCCTGCTTAAACTGGCCGAGGTGCCCTTATCCGGCCAGACCTGGCTGTATGACGGTCGCACCGGCGAACGCTTTGATCGGCAGGTGACGGTGGGCTACATGTACATGCTCAAGCTCAACCATCTGGTCGATGACAAGATGCACGCCCGTTCAACCGGGCCCTACAGCCTGGTCACGCAGCAGCCCCTGGGCGGCAAGGCGCAATTTGGCGGACAGCGCTTCGGCGAAATGGAAGTGTGGGCGCTTGAGGCCTACGGCGCGGCCTACACGCTGCAGGAAATGCTGACCGTCAAGTCCGATGACACGATCGGTCGCACCCAGATGTACAAGAGCATCGTCGATGGCAACCACGAGATGAAGGCCGGCATGCCCGAATCCTTCAACGTGCTCGTCAAGGAAATACGCTCGCTGTGCATCAACATGGAACTCGAGCAGGACTGAGGAAAAACTTATGAAAGACCTACTCAAGTTATTCAAGCAGCAGGCCCCGATCGAGCAGTTTGACTCGATCAAGATCGGGCTTGCCTCTCCCGAGATGGTACGGGGCTGGTCCTATGGCGAGGTGCGCAAGCCCGAAACCATCAATTACCGGACCTTCAAGCCCGAGCGCGACGGACTTTTCTGCGCCAAGATCTTTGGCCCGGTCAAGGACTACGAGTGCCTGTGCGGTAAGTACAAGCGGCTCAAGCATCGTGGCGTGGTCTGCGAGAAGTGCGGCGTGGAAGTCACGCAGTCTAAGGTGCGTCGCGAGCGCATGGGTCACATCGAGCTGGCCAGCCCGACCGCGCACATCTGGTTCCTCAAGTCGCTCCCCTCGCGCATCGGTTTGATGCTGGACATGACACTGCGCGAAATCGAGCGCGTGCTGTACTTCGAGGCCTTCGTGGTCATCGATCCGGGCATGACGCCGATGCAGCGCGGACAGCTCCTCACCGACGAGATGTATCTCGAGGCCATCGAGGAGCATGGAGATGAGTTCGACGCCCGCATGGGCGCCGAAGCCGTGCACGAGTTGCTCCAATCGCTCGATCTGAAGGCCGAGATGGTCAAGATCCGCGAGGACATGGGCAACACCGCGAGCGAGACCAAGCTCAAGCGTTTGTCCAAGCGCCTCAAGCTGGCCGAGTCCTTCCTCGAGTCGGGCAACAAGCCCGAGTGGATGGTCATGACCGTATTGCCGGTGTTGCCGCCGGACTTACGGCCGCTGGTGCCGCTGGACGGTGGGCGATTTGCGACCTCGGATCTCAACGATCTGTATCGTCGCGTCATTAACCGCAATAACCGGCTGCGGCGGCTGCTCGAACTGTCCGCGCCGGACATCATCGTGCGCAACGAGAAGCGCATGCTGCAGGAAGCGGTGGATGCGTTGCTCGATAACGGCCGTCGCGGCCGGGCGATCACCGGCACCAACCGCCGCCCGCTCAAGTCGCTCGCCGACATGATCAAGGGCAAGCAAGGCCGTTTCCGGCAGAACCTGCTCGGCAAGCGCGTCGACTACTCGGGCCGCTCGGTGATCGTGGTCGGCCCGACGCTGCGCCTGCACCAGTGCGGTCTGCCCAAGAAGATGGCCCTGGAGCTGTTCAAGCCGTTCATATTCCATAAGCTGCAGATTCGCGGCGACGCCTCGACCATCAAGGCGGCCAAGCGCCTGGTCGAGCGGGAAGGCACCGAGGTATGGGACATCCTCGAAGAGGTGATCCGCGAGCATCCGGTGCTTCTCAATCGCGCGCCGACCCTGCACCGGCTCGGTATCCAGGCTTTCGAGCCGGTTCTGGTCGAAGGCAAGGCGATCCAGCTGCATCCGCTGGTCTGCACGGCC
This sequence comes from uncultured Gammaproteobacteria bacterium, assembly GCA_963717335.1. Lineage (GTDB taxonomy): Bacteria > Pseudomonadota > Gammaproteobacteria > Steroidobacterales > Steroidobacteraceae > FEN-1191. The sequence continues at coordinate 336,323 of CAVQVZ010000002.1, forward strand.
TTCAACGCCGACTTCGACGGTGACCAGATGGCGGTGCACGTGCCGTTGTCGATCGAGGCTCAGCTCGAAGCTCGCGCTTTGATGATGAGTTCGAACAACATTCTCTCGCCCGCCAACGGCGATCCGATCATCGTGCCCTCGCAGGACGTGGTGCTCGGTCTTTACTACCTGACGCGAGAGTTCGTCGGGGCGCGCGGCGAAGGCATGTACTTCAGCGACGTCCAGGAGGCGCACCGCGCCTACGAGAGCCGCTCGATCGACCTGCAGGCGCGCATCAAGGTGCGCATCAAGGAGCACGTGCGCGGCGCTGAATCCGGCGCGCTGGAGCCGAAGTCGCGTCTGATCGCCACCACGGTCGGCCGCGCGTTGTTGTCCGAGATCCTGCCGAAGGGCATGTCCTTCGACATGATCAATCAGGACATGACCAAGAAGAACATCTCGGCCATCATCAATGCCTGCTACCGCATCCTGGGGTCTGAAGGAGACGGTGGTATTCGCCGACCAGCTGATGTACATGGGTTTCCAGTACGCCACGCGTTCGGCGGTGTCCTTCGGCATCGACGACATCGTCATTCCCGAGCAGAAGGTCAAGCTGGTGGGCGCGGCCGAGCGTGAGGTCAAGGAGATCCAGGACCAGTACGCCTCGGGTCTCGTGACCAATGGCGAGCGCTACAACAAGGTGGTCGATATCTGGTCCCGCGCCAACGACCAGGTGGCCAAGGCGATGATGGAGAAACTGGGCACCGAGGATGCAGTCGACTCGCTGGGCGTCAAGCAGCGCCAGAAGTCGTTCAACTCGATCTTCATGATGGCCGACTCCGGCGCGCGCGGCAGCGCGGCGCAGATCCGCCAGCTCGCCGGGATGCGCGGCCTGATGGCCAAGCCCGACGGCTCGATCATCGAGACGCCGATCACGGCGAACTTCCGTGAAGGCCTGAACGTGCTGCAGTACTTTATTTCTACTCACGGCGCGCGCAAGGGTCTGGCGGATACCGCTCTGAAGACCGCGAACTCCGGTTACCTGACGCGCCGTCTGGTGGACGTCGCTCAGGACCTGGTGGTGACCGAAATAGATTGCGGTACCACCAGTGGCCTTGTCGATGTCGCCGCTGGTTGAAGGTGGAGACGTGGTCGAGGCTCTCGGCGAGCGAGCGCTCGGCAGGGTCGTGGCTTCGGACGTACTTAAGCCCGGTACTGACAAGGTGCTGTTGCCGGCCAACACGCTGCTCGATGAGGGCCTGGTGCGCCTGATTGAGCAAGAAGGTGTCGACCAGATCAGCGTGCGTTCACCGATCAGCTGCCGGACGCGCTATGGGGTGTGCTGCAACTGCTACGGTCGCGACCTGGGTCGCGGGCGGCTCATCAATATCGGCGAGGCGGTCGGAGTGATCGCCGCGCAGTCGATCGGCGAGCCCGGCACGCAGCTGACGATGCGTACCTTCCACATCGGAGGCGCGGCGTCGCGAGCCGCTGCGGCGAGCAGCGTCGAGATCCGCAACAAGGGCACGCTGCGCTTCCACCACATCAAGACCGTGGAGCATGAGAAGGGCCACCTGGTGGCGGTCTCGCGATCGGGCGAAATCGGCGTGGTCGATGAATTCGGCCGCGAGCGCGAGCGCTACAAGATACCGTTCGGTGCAACCATCAACTCCAAGGAAGGCGCCAAGGTCGTAGGCGGCCAGGTAGTGGCCACCTGGGATCCCCACACCCACCCGGTGGTGACCGAAGTGGCGGGCAACATCCGCTTCACCGACTTCGTGGACGGCCTGACGGTCGCCACGCAGGTCGATGAGGTGACCGGCCTGTCGAGCACCGTGGTGCTCGATTCCAAGCAGCGCGGCGGCAAGGAACTGCGGCCTACGATCAAGTTGCTGTCGGCCAAGGGGAAGGAACTCACTTTCGCCAATACCATCATCCCGGCCGTCTACAACCTGCCTCCCGGTGCTTTGGTCAACCTTACCGACGGCGCCAAGGTCTCGGTCGGCGACATCATTGCGCGCATACCGCAGGAATCGTCCAAGACCCGTGACATCACCGGCGGCTTGCCGCGCGTGGCGGACCTGTTCGAAGCCCGTAAGCCCAAGGACCCGGCAATTCTGGCCGAGAAGACTGGGACCGTGAGTTTCGGCAAGGAAACCAAGGGCAAGCGTCGGCTGGTCATCACGGACGAGCACGGCGAAAAGTACGAGGAGCTGATCCCGAAGTGGCGCCAGCTGAACGTCTTCGAGGGCGAGCAGGTGGAGCGCGGCGAGGTCATTGCCGACGGTGAGCCCAATCCGCACGACATCCTGCGCCTGCAGGGGGTCGAGCCGCTGGCCAATTACCTGGTGCGCGAGATCCAGGACGTGTATCGCCTGCAGGGCGTGAAGATCAACGACAAGCACATCGAGGTGATCATCCGCCAGATGCTTCGCAAGACCGAGGTGATGGCGATCGGTGATACCGCGCTGCTGCGCGGCGAGCAGCTCGACCGTTCACGTGCGCTGGCAATCAACGATCGTGCGACCGAAGGCGGCAAGGAAGGTGCGCGCTTGCAACCCGTGTTGCTTGGCATCACCAAGGCATCGCTGGCCACGGAGTCCTTCATTTCGGCGGCTTCCTTCCAGGAAACCACCCGCGTGCTGACCGAAGCGGCGGTCCGCGGGCTCAAGGACGACCTGCGTGGGCTGAAGGAAAACGTCATCGTCGGGCGCTTGATTCCGGCGGGTACGGGCTTTGCCGCCCATGCTCATCGGCGATTGAAGAACGACGCGGCGGAGCCCCGTAGCTTTATGGATGTGGGTGCCAGCCTGGCGGATGCCGAGGAAAGCACCAGCCCCGTCAGCGAGGAAGAGAGCGCGGCGGGCTAGGGAAGGCGGCGGCCCAAGGTTTGTGGTGGAGCGGGCTCGATGATCGGCCCGCTTCACCGCACTCCGCTATGGGCCGGATCCTGCACGGCTGCCGGCGCGCCTGTGAGCTGCCTGAGGGCACGGAGGCGCGTCAGGGCTGAACTCCGGAAGCGCGGCGGGTAGGGTGCTCTGGCGTCGATGCCGCAGTTATTAATCATGGTTCCGGTCCTCGAGGCTGAGCCTTACGTGGCCCAGCTCCGTGAACGCTTCGATCCTTCCGCGCGGCGTGGTCTGGGCGCACACATCACCATCGTGCATTCGAACCTGTCATCGGACTCGTTCGAGCTGAAATTTCTGGAGCACATCGGCGCCTGCGCCACATCAACGTCACCCTTTGAATATCGGCTAACGAAGGTGGCCCGCTTCCCGGGTACCTTATATCTGGCGGCCGAACCCGCTTCCCGGTTTGCGCTTCTAAAGGAAAGGCTGGTCCCGACTCTGCCGGCCACGGAGCGCGGGCGACAAAGTACGGAACCACTCGTTCCGCACGTTTCCATCGTACGGAAAAGCACCTTCGATGATCAGGAGGTGGAAATGGAACTCACAAGGATGCTCAGCCGTGTCGGCCCGATCGCGTGTCTGTGCAGGGAGTTCGTGCTGCTCGAGAATTCCTCGGGTGCGTGGCGGCAGGTGGAGCGCTTTACGCTCCGCGGTGATACGGATAGCCCTTGGCGAGCGTCTTCTTAAGATCAGCGTCGTGGCCGTAGATGTCATCGTAGAAATGGACCGCGCCCGAATCGTCGGTCACCGCCGTTCCATAGAGAATCAACACTGGAATCGGCTTGGGAAGATTGATCTGGACGTTGTCCTTGCCTTCCTGCATGGCCGCGCGGACTTTTTCCAGGGTCCATTCAGGCTTGCCCTGCAGCGCCCATGCGGCTAACTCCTCCGGCTTCTCCACACGTATGCATCCATGGCTGAAGTCGCGCCGACTTCGCGAGAAAAGTTGTTGGGAGGGCGTGCTGTGCAGGTAGACGTTGTATTCGTTGGGAAAGATCAATTTGATCAGGCCCAGGGAGTTGGTCGGACCTGGCTTCTGGCGCACCGCGAGCTTGCCGGAGCGCAATTGTGCCAGCACCTCATCGTCGATCCTCCCCGAGGTCACGACCTGTCCCTGCGAAGTGGTCACCTCGTAGTTCCGCTTGGCAATGTAATTGCGGTCTCGCTCGATGGCGGGCACGATTTCGCTGCGCTGTATGCTGCGCGGCACGTTCCAGTAGGGACGAAAGACCAGATATTGCATGTCTTTTTCGAACACCGGCGTTTCATGGCGTAGCGCCTTGCCCACGATTACGTTCATGCTCAGGACGATCTTGCCGTTCCCGTCCAGCGCCCGGAGCCGAAACTCCGGGATATTTACCACCACCGGCGGCTGCGCAAAGTCCTGCCGCAACCATCGCCAGCGTTCCAGGGTCAGCCGGAGCTGCTCCACTCGCGTCGTTAAGGGCGTATTTAATTCCTTCAGCGTTTGAGCACCGAGCCGCCCATCGGGCGTCAGGCCGTGGCGCCCCTGAAAATGCCGCACGGCCTCAGCGAGGGGCGCGTCGTAAAGATCGCCCGACGGCGGCGTGGCATCGCTCGGCAAGTCGCCCAGCAAGCGTAAGAGCCGACCCAGTCGAGGCGCGCCCGCGTAATGCCCCCCGACGTCCAGGCCCTTCGCGGGTGCGGGTAATGGCGTGCCGTCATCCTGTTGTGACAGGGCCAAATATTGGTCCAGGACCGCCAGGGTGCGTTGGTAGCCGGGAAATCTGGGTTCGACCGAGTTCAGTTCCGATTTAACGTCCGTTGCTTGGAGCAGGTCCTGGCGCAGGAACTGCGCCAGATCGTAGCTCGAGTTCCTGACCGTTATCGCAAACTTGCCCTGCGTAGGGCTGACTCTGCCGACATGCAGGTCGGACACGTAACGCATCGCACAGACCGTCAGCGCCAAATCGAATCGGGCGCGCATGGCAGGATCGGCGAGCTGTTGTACCCGAGCCTTCCAGCGCGAGGCGTCATAGTCTTCCGGATCCAGACCCTTCTCTTGCGCTTGCTGCAGCACGCTGATTATTGCCTGCGCCTGGGGCGTGGGATTCGCGTCTCTGATCCATCCGCTCTCGAAACCCGACGCTTCATAAAAGCTCTGCACATCGTTGCGGTAATCTGAAAAGACCGGCCAGCGCAAATCCGACAACCGCCCGGCGGCGACCAGTTCACGCAGTGGGGCCGTAGCCGCGGTGGTGGTGAGATTAGCGGCGTGCGGCGTACCGGCGCAGGTGAGCAGCCCGATGGCGCTGAGAATGAGCGCGCGCGCGTGCGCCTTGCGGCATCCGCCAAACCCAAATGTCAGCATGCGAGGGACTCTAGACGGGTTAGGGAGCGCCATTGTGGTCAGCTGCTCCGGTTTGGTCCAGCGATAAAACGGGCGCCTGCGGGCCCACGGGAATTTGAGGTCGCTTTTCAGGTGGGCGATATATTGGGGGCGATTGATATTTTGGCCTTCATGTTCCCGCAGCTTCCAACCGCGAATTGCAGCGCGCGCTGTCGCGTAGTGACAGCACCTATGACAGAATTTTTTACACCGCCGTGAAGCCGACCGGCGTTTTCTGTCGGCCTTCCTGCTCCTTGAGCTTGAGAGCGCTCAGCGCAGTCCGGCGGCGCTGGTCAGATACACCGCGAAGGTACCTAACCAATGACCTCCCTCGTAGTGCTCACCGGTCACTGCCGGTAGAGCGACTTCGCGGTGGCGCGCGGCCGCGCGCAGCAATGCCGGAACGCGCGGATCACCACGAGCAAGTCCGTGAGCGATACCCTCGAGCATCCAGGCGCGGCTCAGGTTCAGTCCGTCAATATGAGCCAGCTTCGGATCCGATCGATCGGTAACGACCGCGGGTTGGAGCCAGGAGGAATTATCACCATGCGGAACTCCGGGCAGGAAGGCTGACAACCAGCGCCCGAAGGCTCCCTGATCGAGTACCCGCCGCATGAAGTCTGCTTCGGCCAGACACGGGGAGAGGAAATCCTCCCCGGAGGGCTCGTAACTCAAGGGGCAGGCACGGTCATTGACGTAAAATCGCTGCGCCGCATCTTTCAGCAGCTGGCGCATGTGCGAATCGCCCGCGACCCCCGCCCAGTCCCAGATCAGGCCGAAAGAGAACGCTGTCTGATCATGCTCGCCCACTCTGATCGGGTAATGGAGCTTGGGCAGCCAGTTGGCAACCCGCAACGCCGCTTCGGTCTCGAGCGGCGCCAATGTGGCCAGCCATTGCTGCGCCTGCGGGTCGTGCCACTCGCGCAGCTCGGCACAAAATTGCAGGAGCCATGCGAGCCCGTAGGGCCTCTCGAACGAGGCCCGGTCTTCCTGTTGCATGTACTTGAGTTCGCCGGCAATGTTCTGCGCCGTGATGCTTCGTGCCACTTCCGCCCGAGCTGCCGCCGCGAAGGGCGCCTGCGGAAACAGACGCAGCAGGCGGATGAGCAGCCAGTGGCCGTGAACGTCTGAATGCCAGTCCAGGCAACCATAGAACGCGGGGGTCAATTCATGAGGCGGGAGTGCTGCGGCGGCACTGTCCAGAGTGTGACTGATGTGGTTCGGGTATTCGTTATGCAGGCATTTGAGCGCCAGGTTTGCAAAGCGCGTCGCGGCGGCAACATCCAGCGAGCTGGTGGCAGGCGCGTCCTTCGCGGCCGCGGAGCCGGAGAAAAAAATGAGCAAGGAGATCATCGCCAGGTGTGCCGCTCGGCGCATGGGGTCGTCCTCTGATAAGGTCGTTGAGTCCGTATAATAACTGCCATTAGTCATACGGGGCCTGCGCATCCATGGAACAAACCCTGACCGGCCGGTGTTTTTGCAAGGCCATTGGCTATCGCTGCGGCCCCTTGCTGTACCCGCCAACGCTCTGTCATTGCGAGTCGTGCCGACGGGCGGCCGGGGCGCCCGCGGTCGGCTGGCTGACCGTGCGGCGCAGCGACCTGCACTGGACCGGCGCGGCCCCGCAGGAATTTGAATCCTCCCCCGGCGTGCATCGCGCCTTCTGTGGGCGGTGCGGCACACCGCTCACCTACCGCAGCACCCGGCGACCCGCGGAAATCGATGTGACGATCTGCAGCCTTGAGCAGCCCGAGCGGGTAGCCCCGGCCGATCACATCTGGATGCAGGATGCGCCAGGGTGGGACCGCCCCAGCGACGGGCTGCCGCAGCTTGAAGTGGGGCGTAAACCGCTCTGAGCAGCTCGTTTCGGCGTGCGCCACGGGACGATTAGCCAAGCCCTTTTACTCCTACTATGATGGCCCCGCGCCTTGAGAAACCGCCGGCAATCGCACGGCCGGACCTTGGGCGCCAAGACATCAGGAGGCGCGTATGCAGCAGACAGTGCACAACTATTTAAGGGCGCTTGAGGCTGGCGATGCGAACAAGGCGGCCGCGCTATTCATACCCGAAGGCTGGGTCGAATCGCCGTTCCTGGGTCGATTGCCGGTGCGCCAGTTTGTCAAGAAAGTGGCTGACGCTTCGAACGGCACGAGGCTCACGGTGCACGACGTGCTGGTCAGCGCTGAAGGACATTTGCGCGCGGTTGCGTATTACCTCTATGACTGGCGGCTGAGAGACGGTTCCCGGGTCTCGTTCGACTGTGCCGACGTGTTCAACTTTGACCCCAGTACCGGAAAGATACAGTCGATCGTGCTGGTGTACGACACGCATCCGGTGCGCGGGGTGGTCGAGCATAAATATCCGTGAGTGTTCGGGCACCCGAGCTAGGGCCAACATGAAATCCGATCCGTGCTTCCGACGGTGCTCGTGATCGCCTTTGCGCCGCGGGCCGGGGTGCACGCGGCAGCTCGCGGGGCTGTCGAGGAGCGCCTGGCCATCAAGGCCGGCAAATTGCTGGACGTGCGCACCGGGAAGTTGTGACGGCCGCGGGCCGCCTCCCAAAGCAACCCTGAACATTTACCAAGAGGAAGCGGGCTTGAAAAATACAATGCTGTGTCTGATCTCGACGCTGCTCGGTCGCGGCGACGGTAGCCGGTGGCGCGCCGGTCGGCGCGCCGCTGGCCTTTACCCACGTTTCGGTCGTACATCCGGAACGCGAGACCGGAAACGCGGTCGATCCCGACCAGACAGTGATCATAAGGGCCGACCGTATCGAGGCGCTCGGCCCTACGGCATCGACCGCAGTCCCCGCGGGCGCGCAGGTGATCGATGGTTCCGGAAAGTGGCTGATTCCTGGGCTCACCGATGCGCATGTCCATTTCTTCCAATCCGGCAATCCCTATACACGGCCGGATGCCGCCAACCTGACCGGCGTCGTTCCTTACGCGTCCGAGTTTGCTCGCAACAAGGCTCGCCTGCCGGCGACCTTTAAGGTCTGGATCGCCAGCGGAGTCACCTCGGTTGTGGATGTCGGCGGGCCGATGTGGAACTTCGAGGTGCGCGATGCGGCGCGTGCCGCCGCCATTGCTCCGGAGGTCGCGGTGGCAGGCCCGCTGATTTCGATGATTGCCGACCCGCCCTTGGAGCTTAACGATCCTCCGATCATCCGCACCTCCACCGTGGCCGAGGGCACGGCACTGGTCGCCCGGGAGCTTGCTCGCCACCCTGATTACATCAAGGTGTGGTTCATACATGAGCCCGGCACCGACCTGGCCGCGCAGGAGGCCATCGTCCGTGCGGTCGGCGATGCGGCCCACCGTGCGGGCGTACCTCTGGCCGTGCATGCGACCGAACTTGAGACCGCAAAGGCGGCGCTGCGCGCGGGCGCTGACTATCTTGGTCCACTCGGTCGAGGATTTTCCCGTGGACGCCGACTTCCTGGCGCTGATGAAGCGCAACAAAGCGCTCTACTGTCCGACGCTTGTGGGTGGAATCGGGCTACGACTACATGTTTGCCGGGCTGTGGCGGGCGACCGATGCGGAGCGCAGGCTGGCCGACCCGCAGATCCTGGCCACGATGGAGGACATCCGCACGCTGCCCGATGAGAAGGTTCCGGAGCGCGTGCGCAAGTTGCGCGCGGCCGCGAAGGAGCCGCCACCGGTAACCACCATGCTGCGCAATCTCAAGACGGTGTACGAGGCGGGAATCCCTGTGGTCATGGGCACCGATGCGGGGAACATCGGCACCTTGCACGGACCTTCCGTATTTCGCGAAATGGCACTGATGCAGCAGGCCGGTCTCACGCCAGTCCAGGTGTTGCGCGCGGCAACCACCGTGGGCGCACGCGCGGCACACCGGGAAAAGGTGGCCGGCGTCATTGCCGTGGGTCGGATCGCCGACCTGGTGCTGCTCGATGCCGATCCGACGACCGACATCGCCAATGCCAGTCGTATTAGTAGAGTGGTGCGCCTGGGCAAGCTCTACGACCCGGATGAGCTCATCGCCTCGATCAAGTGACGCCGGTCGGGCCGCAGGCGCGGCATGCTAGATTAGCGCCATCATGATCAAGCGGTTACACGTTGTCCTCATCGCCGTGCTGGCGATTTCAATCTCCCAGGCGCAGACCCCACCCTCGGCGCTGACGGCGCCCGAAGTCAAAGCCCGGGCGATTTTCGAGCGAGTCATCGGCTTCAAAACCTCCGTGGGACTGGGCCAGGTGCCAGCCATGGCGGCCTATCTGGCCGCAGAGTTTAAAGCTGCCGGATTTCCCGAGGCCGACATCCACATTTTCCCTTTGGGCGAGACGGCCTCCATGGTCGTGCGCTATCGCGGGGACGGGAGCGGCGGGAAGCCCATCCTGCTGATGGCGCACATGGATGTCGTGACCGCCAAGCGCGAGGAATGGCAGCGCGACCCGTTCGCCCTGGTCGAGGAAAATGGCTTCTTCTTCGGCCGCGGCACGTTCGACATCAAGGGCGGACTGACCTGCGAGACGGCCACCTTGCTGCGGCTCAAGTCCGAGGGATTCGTGCCCAAGCGCGACCTGATCCTGATGTTTACGGGCGACGAGGAGACCACCGAGGACACGACAGCGGATCTGGTGAAAAACCATCGAGACCTGATCGAGGCGGATTTTGCCCTAAACGCGGATGCCGGCAACGGCACGCTCGATGAGAAGAGCGGCAAGCCGCTGTTCTTCAGCCTCGGCACCGCGGAAAAATCCTATGCAAGCTACGAGTTGACCGCAACCAATCCCGGCGGCCACAGCTCCCAGCCGCGAGCCGACAACGCCATATACGAGCTCGCCGATGCGCTCAAGAAGGTGCAGGCTTATCAATTTCCGATCATGTGGAACGACACCACGCTCGGTTATTTCAAGGGGATCGGCAAACTGACACCCGGGGCGCTCGGCCAGGCCATGCAGCAGTTCGGCGCCGACCCGCACAACCAGAAAGCGGCCGCGGCGTTGTCCGAAAGCTCGACCTACGTGGGCATGACGCGGACCACCTGCGTGCCCACACTGCTGCGGGGTGGCCATGCCGAAAACGCATTGCCCGAATCGGCCACGGTGACCATCAACTGCCGTATTTTCCCCGGCATCGATCCGGTCACGATTAAGTCGACTCTGCAAAGCACCGTTGGGCCCAAAATCACGGTCGCATCGGTCGGGACCCCTTTCTGGAGCAATGCATCGCCTTTGCGCGCAGACGTCCTGGCCGGAGTGACCCAGGCTCTGCACGCGCGCTACCCCGGTGTGACGATAGTGCCGATGCAAGAGCCGGGCATGTCGGATGCGGTATTTACCCGTGGGATCGGCATAGCCACTTACGGAGTCGGCGCAGGCTTTATCAAAGACAGCGATAACTTCATGCACGGTCTGAACGAACGCGTGCCGATCAATTCGTTTTACGACTATCTGGATTTCTGGTACGTGCTGGTCAAGGATCTGGCCGGCTCGAACCCCCATTAGTCGATGCCGCACTGCAGCGGTCCGAGGGGTAAGCGGGCCGGGGTATACAATTCTTCCGTCGGCGGACACCCCCAGTAGTCTTGCCGCAGCGCAGCAAGGCGTTGACTTGGGCCTCCTCGGTACCTAGAATCGCCGGCCTTTGCAGGCCCGGCCAGATGCTCGCCGTGCCCCAAAAACAGTGAATCCCAGTGTCGGGCCGCCTGCCTAGGCGGCCCGACTTGTCTCTTTCGCGTTAAATGTTTGATTTTCTTGGAGTTTACATGGCCACAACGGGTCAGCTAATTCGCCAACCGCGTCGGGTGCGGGCGGAGAAGACCAAGGTACCGGCTCTGGGGGCTTCCCCGCAGAAGCGCGGCGTGTGCACGCGCGTGTACACAACCACGCCGAAGAAGCCCAATTCGGCGCTAAGAAAAGTCTGCCGAGTACGCTTGACTAATGGCTATGAAGTCACCAGTTACATAGGCGGCGAAGGCCACAATCTGCAGGAGCACTCGGTGGTGCTGATTCGTGGCGGTCGCGTCAAGGACCTTCCGGGCGTGCGCTATCACACCGTGCGCGGCACGCTCGACTGTGCGGGCGTGGGCAATCGTCGGCAGAGTCGTTCCAAGTACGGCGCCAAGCGCCCGAAGAAATAATCAGAGGTATCAGCCATGTCGCGTCGCGCAGCAGCGCCCAGCCGGACGATCCTTCCGGACCCGAAATTCAAGAGCGATATGCTCGCGAAGTTCATGAACGTCGTGATGGAGAGCGGCAAGAAGTATGCGGCCGAGCGCATCATCTATGGTGCGCTGGACCGCATTACCGAGAAGACAGGGCGCGGCGGGTCCGAGGCGCTCGAAGTCCTGTCGACCGCGCTGGAAAACGTCAAGCCGACGGTTGAGGTGAAGAGCCGCCGCGTCGGTGGCGCCACCTACCAGGTACCTATCGAAGTCCGCGCCAGCCGGCGTCAGGCACTGGCGATGCGCTGGGTCATCGAAGCGGCGCGCGCGCGCAGCGAGAAGTCGATGGCGCACCGCCTGGCGCATGAGCTGCTGGATGCGGCGGAGAACCGCGGCAATGCAGTTCGCAAGCGCGAAGACACGCATCGTATGGCCGAGGCGAACAAGGCCTTTGCCCACTATCGTTGGTGAGAGGGATTTATCGTGGCACGTGTGACGCCCATTGAGCGTTATCGGAACATCGGCATCTCGGCGCACATTGACGCCGGCAAGACGACGACCACCGAGCGCATTCTTTTTTATACCGGCGTATCGCACAAGATCGGCGAGGTGCACGACGGCGCCGCGATCATGGATTACATGGAGCAGGAGCAGGAGCGTGGTATCACGATCACCTCCGCGGCGACGACCTGTTTCTGGAAGGGCATGGACAAGACGCTGCCCGAATACCGCATCAATATCATCGATACGCCGGGACACGTTGATTTCACGATCGAAGTGGAGCGTTCGCTCCGCGTACTGGACTCGGCCGTAGCGCTATTTTGCGCGGTCTCGGGCGTGCAGCCGCAATCGGAGACCGTCTGGCGGCAGATGAACCGCTACGGGGTGCCGCGCATTGCCTTCGTCAACAAGATGGATCGCGCCGGCGCCAATTACTTCCGCTGCATCGATCAGATCCGCACGCGCCTGCGCGGCAATCCAGTGCCTGTGCAGTTGCCGATTGGCGCCGAGGAAGACTTCGAAGGTGTCATCGACCTGGTGCGCATGAAAGCGATCTACTGGGACATGGAAACCCAGGGGATGAAATTCGAGTACCGGGATATTCCTGAGGCGCTCCAGGCCCAAGCGGAGGAATACCGGCACAAGATGATCGAGGCGGCGGCCGAAGGCAACGAGGAGCTGCTCAATAAATACCTCGAGGGGACCGAGCTGACCGAGGCGGAGATCCAGCAGGGTCTGCGCCAGCGCGCGTTCAAGAACGAGATCGTCATCTGCATGTGCGGCACGGCCTTCAAGAACAAGGGCGTGCAGGCGCTGCTCGATGCGGTCATTGAATACATGCCCTCGCCCCTTGAGATGCCGCCAGTCAAAGGCACCAACAGTGACGGCGAGCCCGATACGCGCACGGCCAGCGACGACGATCCTTTTTCAGCGCTCGCCTTCAAGATCCTGAACGACCCGTTTGTCGGCAACCTGACCTTCTTCCGGGTGTATTCCGGCACGCTCAATTCGGGCGATTCGGTGTACGTGCCGACCAAGGACAAGACCGAGCGCATTGGTCGCCTGTTGCAGATGCATGCCAGCGAGCGCACCGAAATCAAGGAAGTGCGCGCCGGCGACATCGCCGCGGCGGTAGGTCTTAAGGATGTCATCACCGGCGATACGCTGTGCGATGAAGAGAAAGTCATCACGCTCGAGAAGATGGTTTTCCCCGAGCCGGTGATCTCGGTCGCGGTCGAGCCGAAGACCAAGGTGGACCAGGAGAAAATGGGCGTGGCCCTGCAGCGCCTTGCCAAGGAAGATCCTTCGTTCCGCGTGCATACCGACGAGGAGTCGGGGCAGACAATTATTTCGGGCATGGGCGAACTGCACCTGGAAATCATCGTCGATCGCATGAAGCGCGAGTTCAAGGTCGAGGCCAACGTCGGCAAACCCCAGGTCGCCTATCGCGAGACCATACGCGCCAAGGTTGAGTCGGAAGGCAAGTTCGTGCGCCAGTCGGGCGGCCGCGGCCAGTACGGCCACGTCTGGCTGAAGATCGAGCCACACGAACAGGGCAAGGGGTATGAGTTCGTCAATGGCATCGTCGGCGGAAGCGTGCCGCGTGAATACATACCCGCGGTCGACAAGGGCATCAAAGAAGCGGTCGAGACCGGCGTGGTCGCTGGCTACCCGGTCGTGGATGTCAAAGTGACGCTATTCGACGGGTCCTACCACGACGTCGATTCGAACGAAATGGCGTTCAAGATCGCCGGCAGCATGGGATTCAAGGAGGGCTTCCGGCGCGCCAAGCCCGTGCTGCTCGAGCCGATCATGAAGGTCGAAGTGGTGACGCCGGAGGATTATTCCGGCGATGTCATCGGTGACTTGAATCGCCGCCGCGGGCAGATCACCGGCATGGATGATTCGCTCTCGGGCAAGGTCATCACCGCCGATGTGCCGCTGTCGGAAATGTTCGGGTACGCGACGACCGTGCGCTCGATGAGCCAGGGCCGCGCGACCTTTACGATGGAGTTCTCCAAGTACGTGGAAGTGCCCTCGCATATCGCCGAAGGCATCATCAAGAAGTAATTGAGGATCGGGTAATGTCCAAAGAGAAATTCGAACGCAACAAGCCGCACGTGAACGTGGGGACGATTGGCCATGTGGACCATGGCAAGACGACCCTGACCGCGGCGCTGACGAAGGTGATGGCCGAGACGTACGGGGGCCAGTTCATGGCCTACGATCAGATTGACAAGGCTCCTGAGGAGAAGGCGCGCGGGATCACGATCAGCACCGCGCACGTGGAGTACCAGAGCAAGGAGCGCCACTACGCGCACGTGGACTGCCCGGGGCATGCCGATTACGTGAAGAACATGATCACGGGAGCGGCGCAGATGGATGGGGCGATTTTGGTGGTTTCGGCCGCCGATGGGCCCATGCCCCAGACGCGCGAGCACATCTTGCTGGCCCGCCAGGTGGGCGTGCCCTACATCGTGGTGTACATGAACAAGGCCGACATGGTCGATGACAAGGAGCTGCTCGAGCTCGTTGAGATGGAAGTGCGCGAGCTGCTCTCGGTGTACAAGTTTCCGGGGGACAAGACCCCGATCATCATCGGTTCGGCCTTAAAGGCGCTCGAAGGGGACAAGAGCGAGATTGGGGTGCTCTCGGTGATCAAGCTGGTCGAGGAGATGGACAAGTACATCCCGGTGCCCAAGCGGGACATTGAGAAGCCCTTTTTGATGCCCGTGGAGGACGTGTTTTCGATCTCCGGGCGAGGCACGGTGGTGACCGGGCGCATTGAGCGCGGGATCGTGAAGGTGAACGATGAGGTGGAGATCATTGGCCTGAAGGCCACGCAGAAGACGATCTGCACGGGCGTGGAGATGTTCCGCAAGCTCCTGGATGAGGGGCGGGCGGGGGATAACGTGGGGGTGCTGCTGCGCGGCACCAAGCGCGAGGAGGTCGAGCGCGGCCAGGTGCTGGCCAAGCCCGGCAGCATCACCCCGCACACGCAGTTTGAGTGCGAGGTGTACGTGCTGACCAAGGAAGAGGGCGGACGGCACACGCCGTTTTTCAAGGGCTACCGGCCGCAGTTTTACTTTCGCACGACCGATGTGACCGGACTGATCGAGTTGCCGGCGAACACCGAGATGGTGATGCCGGGGGACAACATCAAGATGAACGTCGACCTGATCGCCCCGATCGCGATGGAGGAAGGCCTGCGCTTCGCCATCCGCGAGGGCGGGCGTACCGTGGGCGCCGGAGTGGTTTCGAAGGTACTTAAGTAGATCGCAACAGCCGACCGCGCTGCCGCGTCTCGCCCACCGCTTGGGATAATCAAGCGGGTGGCGGGCATGATCAGCGGTAACGGTCGGCGTCGGTAAGGACAGAACATATGGCCAGTCAGAATATTCGCATCCGGTTGAAGGCATTCGACCATCGCCTTATCGACAACTCGGCGCGGGAAATCGTCGATACGGCGCGCCGTACCGGAGCCACGGTGCGCGGTCCGGTGCCGTTGCCGACCAAAATGGAGCGATTTACGCTCCTGGTCTCGCCCCATGCCGACAAGGACGCTCGCGACCAGTTCGAGTTGCGCACTCACAAGCGGCTGATGGACATCGTCAACCCCACGGACAAGACGGTCGATGCGCTGATGCGCCTCGAACTGCCAGCGGGCGTCGATGTGCAAATTAAGCTCAATTGACCGGTTGATCCGGGGATTTTGACTGCTATACTAGGCGGCCTTTTGGCGCCTGTATAACAAGCAGGTAAACCGCACTACCGCGGCATCGGGCGAGGTTGGCAGGAGCCCCTAGCGGACTCGGCCAAGACCACTCGAGAGCATCAGCGAGAATCTCGCTGACCTCCAGTAGTCTCACCTCTATTTTTTGGCGATGCGCACCAATCGCAGTGCGCGTCCTGTGATGAGGAACGACAGATGGCAATTGGGCTGGTCGGCCGCAAGTGCGGAATGACTCGCGTGTTCACGGACGCCGGAGACTCGGTGCCGGTCACGGTGGTTGAACTGCTTCCGAACCGCGTCACGCAGGTCAAGACGGACGAGCGCGACGGGTATCGCGCCGTGCAGGTCACCTATGGCGAGCGTCGCCCGCAACTGCTGTCGAAGGCCGTGGCCGGCCATTACGCCAAGGCCAACGTCGCGCCCGGACGCGCATTGATCGAGTTCCGGCTGCGTAACGCCGACGACGCCGACCTAAAGACGGGCGCCGAACTCAAGGTCGACCGCTTCACGGCGGGCCAGCGCGTAGACGTCACCGGTGTCACCAAGGGCAAGGGTTTCGCGGGCGTAGTGAAGCGCCACAACTTCGCCGGCGGCTATGCCTCGCATGGTCATTCTGTATCGCATCGCGTGCCGGGCTCGATCGGCCAACGCCAGACACCGGGCCGGGTATTCCCCGGCAAACGTATGGCCGGTCACATGGGTGTTGTGCGGCGCACGACCGAAAACCTGACCGTGATCGGCGTCGATGCGGCCCGTAACCTGTTGCTGATCAGCGGCGCGGTGCCTGGCTCCGAGGGCGGTCAGGTGCTGGTGCGTCCGTCGGTCAAGGCGGCGCGCCTGGCGCGCCGCAAGAGTATTGCGCCCACCAAGGTCGCCGCGGCCAAGCCGGGCACCACGATCAAACCCCCTTCGGCCAAGCCGGCCGCGGCCAAGACCAAGTAGCAAGCAGCAGCCATGAAGCTCAAACTCGCAAACGGCAGCAGTGAATTGCAGGTTTCCGACGCCGCCTTCGGCCACGCCTACAACCAGGCGCTGGTGTTTCAGGTGGTCAACGCTTACCGCGCAGCCGGCCGCGCCGGTACCAAGGCACAGAAGTCACGCGCCGAAGTGCGCGGAGGCGGACGCAAGCCCCATGCCCAGAAGGGCTCGGGTTCGGCACGCGCCGGTTCGATCCGCAGCCCGATTTGGGTCGGTGGCGGGCGCGCCTTTGCGGCCAAGCCCCGCGATTTCAGCCAGAAGGTCAATCGCAAGATGTATCGCGGCGCGTTGCGATCAATGTTCTCCGAGCTGGTGCGCCAGGATCGACTGCTGGTCACCGACGGTATCGCGCTCGAGGCACCGAAGACCCGGCTGCTGGCCAGTCATCTCAAGTCGCTGGCGCTTGGAAACGTTTTGATCATCGTCGAGGCGCTGGATGAAAAGCTGTCCCTCGCTGCGCGCAACCTGCCCGGGGTCGAAGTCGTGGCGGTCGCTGCGGTCAACCCGGTGAGCCTGGCCGCCCATGACAAGGTGCTGGCGACCGTCGGCGCGGTGAAGTTACTCGAGGAGCGCCTGCAATGAACCACAAGGCGCATGTCGCACGGCTAAGTTCGGCCAGGAGCGGCTCATGAGCGTGCTGATGGCCCCGCACGTGACGGAAAAGACGACACAGGCCCTGCAGCTGCGCAACCAGTACACGTTCAAGGTCCGGCGCGATGCGTCGCGGTTTGAAGTGCGCGCCGCCGTCGAGCTCATGTTCGACGTGAAAGTCGCGGCCGTACAGGTGGTCAATGAGCCTGGCAAGGCGCGTCGCTTCGGCAAGACCCCGGGGCGCACGCAGGATTGGAAGAAGGCCTACGTCCGGCTGGCCGAAGGCCACAGCATCGATTACGAAGCGGCGGCAGGCAAGGCTTAAAGGTACGTCCATGGCGCTGATCAAGCTCAAACCTACGTCTCCGGGAACACGCTTTGTGGTGCGTGTCGCGCGCGGCCACCTGCACAAGGGCGGCCCGTTCGAGGCCCTGACCGTGCACCAGAACAAGACCGGTGCGCGCAACCATTCCGGGCGCATCACCACGCGCCACATCGGTGGCGGTTCGCGTCAGAAGTATCGCCTTATCGACTTCCGGCGCGACAAGGATGGCATCAAGGGCGTGGTCGAACGGCTCGAGTACGACCCGAATCGCACCGCGCACATCGCTCTGATCTGTTACGCCGACGGTGAGCGTCGTTACATTCTCGCGCCCAAGGGCCTCAAGGATGGCGATGAAGTGCGCTCAGGAAGCGAAGCGCCGATCAAGCCCGGCAACGCCATGGCATTGCGGCACATCCCGGTCGGCTCGCTCGTGCACAACATCGAACTGAAGCCCGGCCGCGGCGGGCAGCTCTCGCGCAGCGCCGGCAATTCAGCGCAGTACGCTTCGCGCGAGGGAACGCACGCGATTCGTGCGCCTCAAGTCCGGCGAGACGCGCAAGGTCCACATCGATTGCCGGGCCACGCTCGGCGAGGTCGGCAATGACGAACACAACCTGCGCACCTACGGCAAGGCGGGCGCCAAGCGCTGGCGCGGCATCCGCCCGACCGTTCGCGGCGTGGCCATGAACCCGGTCGATCATCCGCACGGTGGCGGTGAGGGCAAGCCCGGGCAGGGCAATCCGCATCCTGTTTCGCCGTGGGGGTTGCAGACCAAGGGCAAGAAGACGCGTCGCAACAAGCGCACGCGCAACATGATCGTGCAGCGGAGGAAGTAAGCGTGCCGCGTTCCCTGAAGAAAGGTCCGTTCGTCGATTTACACCTCGCCAAGAAGGTGCAGGTCGCCGCGGCCAAGAACGATCGACGCCCGATCAAGACCTGGTCGCGTCGCTCGATGGTCATCCCGGAGATGGTCGGACTGACGATCGCGATCCACAACGGCAAGCAGCACCTGCCGGTGCTGATGACCGAGAACATGGTCGGTCACAAGCTCGGCGAATTTGCCCCGACGCGCGTGTTCAAGGCGCACGGCGGCGATCGCAAAGTGGCGACCGCGGAGTAGCTCATGCAGGTATCCGCAAAACTGCGCTACGCGCGCATCTCCCCGCAGAAGTGCCGCCTGGTCGCCGATCTGGTTCGAGGCCGGCCGGTGGGCAGTGCGCTGGGGTTGCTCAAGTTCACGCCGCAGAAGGGCGCGGCGCTGGTGCTCAAGGTGCTCGAGTCGGCGATCGCCAATGCCGAGCACAACCTGGGCGCCGACATCGATCAGCTGAAGGTGGCGCGCGTCGAAGTCGACGAAGCGCCGGTTCTCAAGCGATTTGCTGCACGTGCCAAGGGGCGCGGAAATCGCATCGTCAAGCGCAACAGTCATATCACCATCCAGGTCAGCGACGGCAGGAAGGACTAATCGATGGGCCAGAAGGTCAATCCGCTGGGTATACGCTTAGGGATCACCCGAGACTGGGTGTCCAAGTGGTACGCCAGACAAGAAGCAGTTTCCGCTGTTGGTGCACACCGATTTCCGGGTGCGCGAGTTTCTCAAGAAGAAGCTCTGCCGAGGCCTCAGTGAGCCGCATCCTCATCGAGCGCGCCGCCAAGAAGGTAAATATCACGATCCAGACCGCACGGCCGGGCATCGTGATCGGCAAGAAAGGCGAGGACATCGATAAGCTGCGGGCCGAGACCGCCAAGCTGCTGAGCATGCCGGTGGCCGATGTGCGGCTCAACATTGCCGAGATCCGCAAGCCAGAGCTCGACGCGCAATTGGTGGCCGAAGGAATTGCCCAGCAGATCGAAAAGCGCGTGATGTTCCGTCGTGCCATGAAGCGCGCGGTGATGAGCACGATGCGCAGCGGCGCACTCGGCATGAAGGTGCGCATGTCCGGCCGTCTGAACGGGGCCGAGATCGCACGCACCGAATGGGTACGCGAAGGACGCGTGCCGCTGCACACCTTTCGCGCCGACATCGATTACGGCACGGCCGAATCGCAGACGACCTATGGCGTGATCGGCGTGAAGGTCTGGATTTTTAAGGGCGAGGTGTTCGATCAGGCCGAGCTCGACCGCAATGCCCAGGCCGGTGCCGACGCGGCTGCCGCCGCCGCGCGCCGCCGCCGCCGCTGCCGCGGCTCCAGCGACCGCCGTGCCCGCTGCCGTTCCGGCGGCTGCCCCGGTGGCGGTTTAAGCGAACCTGTACGAGTCCGGTAGGAATTTAAGTCAATGCTGCAACCTAAACGCACCAAGTATCGCAAGCAGTTCAAGGGCAAAAATTACGGCCTGGCGACCCGCGGCAGCAGCGTGGCCTTCGGCGATTTTGGGCTGAAGGCGACCGAGCGGGCGCGCATGACCGCGCGCGAGATCGAAGCGGCTCGTCGCGCCATGGCCCGACACGTCAAGCGCGGCGGCCAGATCTGGATTCGGGTGTTCCCCGACGTGCCGATCAGCAAGAAGCCGCTCGAAGTACGCATGGGCAGCGGCAAGGGCAACGTCGAGTACTGGGTCGCGAAGGTCAAGCCCGGCAAGGTGTTGTTCGAGATGGAAGGTGTGACCGAGGAAATTGCACGCGAGGCCTTTCGGCTCGCCGGTGCCAAGCTCTCGGTGACCACGGCCTTCGTCAAGCGGCAGGTGCGCTAATGAAGGCGAAAGCAAAAGCGAAAGCGAAAGCAAAGCTAAAACGAGTGATGTTCGAGACAAGTCGGCCAGCGCACAGCGCACCGAGTTGCTCAAGCTCCGTAAGGAACAGTTCGCGCTGCGCTTGCAGCGCGCCACCGGCCAGGCAGTGAAGCCGGACCAATTCGGCAAGGTGCGCAAGAATATTGCGCGCCTGAAGACGGCGATGCGCGCGCAGGCCCAGATGCAAGCGGCCGACTCGGCCAAGGTCAGCGGAGAGAAAGCATGAGCCCAGAAGCAAGCCCGCCAGCAAACGAAAGCACGAGCGGCGGACCCGTCGAGGCGCGCGGTGAGCGCGTGCTGACCGGCCGGGTCGTCAGCGACAAGATGGACAAGACCATCACGGTATTGGTGGAGCGCATGGTTCGTCACGAGACCTACGGCAAGTACCTGCGCCGCAGCACCAAGCTGCTGGCGCACGACGAGAGCAACACCGCGCACGAAGGCGATACGGTGACGATTACGCCGTGCCGGCCGTTGTCACGGCGCAAGTCATGGCGCCTGCTGGCCGTCATCGAACGCGCGGTCCAGTGATCAGAGCCGCCAGGTCACCAATGGAAGCGATGCCATGATTCAGATGCGCACAATGCTTGACTGCCGCCGACAACAGCGGCGCCCGTACCGTCATGTGCATCAAGGTGCTGGGCGGCAGCCGCCGACGCTACGCGACGGTCGGCGACGTGATCAAGGTCAGCATCAAGGATGCGATTCCGCGCGGCAAGGTCAAGAAGGGCGAGGTGTACGACGCGGTAGTGGTGCGGACGCGCTTTGGCGTGCGGCGCGCGGACGGCTCGCTGATCAAGTTCGACGGCAACGCGGCGGTGCTTTTGACGCCGAAGCTCGAGCCGATCGGCACGCGCATCTTCGGACCGGTGACGCGCGAGCTGCGTACCGTGCAGTTCATGAAGATCATTTCGCTGGCGCCGGAAGTGCTGTAAGCGAACAGGAAGAAGCGGCAAGAACCATGGAAAAAATCAGGAAAGGCGACCAGGTGGTGGTGCTGTCGGGCCGCGACAAGGGCCGGCGCGGCGCCGTGCTGCAGGTGTTGGGCGAGGGCGCGGTGCTGGTCGAGAGCATCAACCGCGTCAAACGGCATACCAAGCCCAATCCTCAGGCCAACCAGCCCGGCGGCATCATCGAGAAGGAAATGCCGTTATCGCTGTCGAAGGTGGCGCTGTGGAATCCGGGCGCCAAGAAGGGCGATCGGGTGGGCATCAAGACGCTGGCCGACGGCAAGAAGGTTCGTTTCTTCAAGTCAAGCGGCGAAGTCATCGACGCCTGATTCAAGATCAGGCACAGGTTAATTATGGCAAGACTTCAACAAGATTTATCGCGAGCGGATCGTCCCGCAGCTGATCAGCGATCTGGGGCTGAAGAATCCCATGCAGGTGCCGAAGATCACCAAGATCACGGTCAACATGGGCGTGGGCGAGGCCGTGGCCGACCGCAAGCTCATGGACGCTGCCGTTGCTGACCTCACCAAGATCACCGGCCAGAAGCCGCTGATCTGCAAGTCCAAGAAAGCCATCGCCGCGTTCAAGTTGCGGCAGGGTCTGGCGATCGGCTGCAAGGTGACGTTGCGCGGCGCGCGCATGTACGAGTTTCTCGACCGCCTGATCAGCGTGGCGATGCCGCGCATTCGGGACTTTCGCGGCGTATCGCCACGTGCCTTCGATGGCCGCGGCAACTACACGCTCGGAGTGCGCGAGCAGATCATTTTCCCGGAGATCCAGTACGACGCCATCGACCAGGTGCGCGGCATGGACATCACGATCACCACCACCGCGCGCGACAATGTCCAGGGCCGCGCGTTGCTGGCCGCCTTTAACTTTCCGTTCCGTAAGTGAGCCGTTGAGCTCTACCCGAGGATTTGGCATGGCCAAGACGAATATGATCGAACGCGACAAGCGCCGGGTGCTGACGGCGAAGAAATACGCCACAGTGCGCGCGAGCTTGAAAGAGAAGATCCGCAGCCCCAAGTCATCGCCGGACGAGCGACAGGCCGCTCAGGCGAAGTTGCAGACACTGCCGCGCGATGCGAGCCCGACCCGGCAGCGTAACCGGTGCGCAATCACCGGCCGCTCGCGTGGTGTGTACAGCAAGTTTGGACTGGCGCGAACCAAGATTCGCGAGGTCGCCGCCCGCGGCGAGATTCCCGGACTTGCCAAGGCAAGCTGGTAGGAGCCACAACGATGAGCATGACTGATCCGGTTGCCGACCTGCTGACCCGAATTCGTAACGGGCAGAGCGCGCGCAAGACCACCGTGACGATGGCTTCTTCCAAGCTGAAGACAGCCATTTTAGGGGTCCTGAAGTCCGAAGGCTTTATCGCCGATTTTTCGGTTGCAGAGGATGACGGCAAACCCTTGCTTACCGTCGACCTGAAGTATTTCGACGGCCGGCCAGTGATTGACCGCATTGAGCGGGTGAGCCGGCCTGGTCTGCGGATTTACCGCGGCAAGGAAGACCTGCCCCGCGTGTTGGGTGGCATGGGCACGGTGATCGTGTCGACGCCGAAGGGTGTGATGACCGATCGGGCCGCGCGCGCCATTGGCCAGGGCGGCGAAGTGATCTGCATCGTCGCCTAACTGGCAGCCATAGAAAAAATAGACGGAATTTCGAATATGTCCAGAGTCGCAAAGCAAGTCATCGACATACCGACCGGTGTGACCATCACGGTCGGTGCCGATTCGGTGACCGTCAAGGGCGCCAAGGGAACCCTGTCGCTCCCGGTCAGCGCCGGGGTTTCGGTGGCACAGGATAACAAGCAGCTGCAAGTGAGCTACGCCGATGAGGGCGAGGCCCGCACGCGTGCTGGCGCGACGCGCGCCCACCTGGCGAACATGGTAGTGGGCGTGACACGTGGCTACGATCGCAAACTCGAACTGGTAGGCGTCGGGTTTCGCGCCGCAGTCACCGGCAAGGCATTGAACCTGACGTTGGGCTTCTCGCACCCGGTGAGTTACCCGATTCCAGAGGGCATCGTCGTTGAGACGCCTAGCCCGACGGAGATATTGATCAAGGGAGCCGACCGGCAGCGCGTCGGTCAGACCGCCGCCGAGATTCGCGGCATTCGTCCGCCGGAACCGTACAAGGGCAAAGGCGTGCGCTATTCGGACGAAGTCATTTCCCTCAAGGAAGGGAAGAAGAAGTAGCGCGAAGGAAACAGGCAATGAACATTACCAAAAAAGAGCGCCGTGCTCGGCGCGCCGTGAAGACCCGCGCCAAGATTCGCGAAATAGGCACGCCACGGCTGACAATTCATCGCACGCCGCGGCACATCTACGCACAGCTGTTTGCGGCCGATGGCTCGCAAGTGCTCGCGACGGCGTCCACCGTGCAAAAGGCGCTGGTCAAGGACCTGAAGTACACGGGCAACATCGAGGCGGCACGCGCGGTCGGTCGCGCCATTGCCGAACGCGCCAAGGCGGCCGGTGATGGCCAAGGCCGCGTTTGATCGGTCGGGCTTTCAGTATCACGGCCGCGTCAAGGCGCTGGCCGAAGCCGCTCGCGAATCTGGGCTTGAATTCTAGCGCTGCGCCGGGATAAAGAAATTATGGCAAGAATGGAAAAGACCCAAAGCGCCGATGACCTGCTCGAGAAGCTGGTCGCGGTCAACCGCACCGCCAAGGTCGTCAAGGGCGGCCGTCAATTCGGCTTCACCGCATTGACGGTCGTCGGCGACGGTGCCGGGCGGGTGGGCTTTGGATTTGGCAAGGCGCGTGAAGTGCCGGTGGCGATCTCCAAGGCGATGGCGCAGGCGCGCAAGAGCCTGGTGAACGTCAGCCTGGCCAACGACACGCTGCACTACGCGGTCAAGGGGACGCATGGCGCGACGCGCATATTCATGCAGCCGGCTTCCAGCGGTACCGGTGTCATCGCCGGCGGCGGCATGCGCGCGGTTCTGGAGTGCGCGGGCGTGCGTAACGTGCT
Source organism: uncultured Gammaproteobacteria bacterium (assembly GCA_963717335.1). Classification (GTDB taxonomy): domain Bacteria; phylum Pseudomonadota; class Gammaproteobacteria; order Steroidobacterales; family Steroidobacteraceae; genus FEN-1191. Next base: position 360,479 of record CAVQVZ010000002.1, read on the forward strand.
CGCCAAGAGCTACGGGTCGCGCAACCCCATCAACGTGGTGCGGGCTACGGTCAAGGCGCTGGCGAGCGTGCGCTCGCCGGACGACATCGCCGCCAAGCGCGGCAAGACCCTCGAAGACATACTCGGGTGAGGTTATGGCGACCGGCGCAAAAGTGAAAGTGACCTTGGTGAAGAGCCTGTACGGGCAGCTCAAGCACATCAGCGCTTCGGTGCGCGGGCTTGGGCTGCGCCGCCGCCACCAGACCGTGACGGTTGCCGACACCGCGGAGAACCGCGGCATGATCAATGCGGCCTGCCACATGCTTAAAGTGGAGCGGAACTGACATGCGACTGAATACCATCAAGCCGGTCGAAGGCTCGCGACGCCCGCGTCTGCGCGTCGGGCGCGGCGCATCGGCGGGCCAGGGCAAGACCTGTGGCCGCGGCGTCAAGGGACAGCGCGCTCGCAAGGGCGGATATCACAAGGTCGGCTTCGAGGGCGGGCAGATGCCGCTCCAGCGGCGCATGCCGAAGGTCGGCTTCCGTTCCGCGATCAAGGCCCAACGCGGCGAAGTGCGTTTGCACGAGCTGGCAGCGGTCGAGGGCGCAGTGATCGATCTTGCGGCGCTGAAGGCGGCGCAGATCGTGTCGGTGTTTGCGACCAGCGCCAAGGTCGTGTTGTCTGGCGAGTTGAAGAAGGCCGTACACCTCAAGGGCATCGGAACCACCAAGGGTGCGCGTGCAGCGATTGAGGCGGCCGGCGGAAAGATAGAGGACTGATGGCCAACGCGGCACTAACCAATCCGGCGGCGACACTGGCCGAGGCAGGCAGGACGGGCGAGATCCGCACGCGCCTGCTGTTCCTGCTGGGCGCCCTGGTGGTGTACCGCATCGGTACCTTCATACAGGTGCCGGGCATCGATCAGGCGCAGGTCCTGCGCTACTTCACGGACCAGTCCAACAGCATTCTCGGCGTCGTTAACAGTTTTAGCGGCGGCGCTCTGCAGCGCATGTCGATTTTCGCGATGGGTGTGATGCCCTACATCTCCGCCTCGATCATCATCCAGATGCTCGGTATGGTCGTGCCGACGCTGATGGAGTATCGCAAGGAAGGCGAGGCCGGGCGACGCAAGACCACGCAATTGACCCGTTACTGCACCGTGGGTCTGGCGGTGTTCCAGTCCTTTGGTGCGGCCATAGCGCTGCAGAATGGCGGCATGGTCCTAAACGGCGGCGTGCAGTGGCTGCTGGTGGCGACGGTCACCATGACCACGGGCACCATGTTCCTGATGTGGCTCGGCGAACAGATCACCGAGCGCGGCGTCGGCAACGGCATTTCGATGATCATTCTTTCCGGCATCGTCGCCGGGCTTCCGGGGGCGCTCAGCCGCACCTTCGAATCGGTCAGTAACGGTGAAATGCAGCCGATGTTCGCGATCGCTCTGGTGGCGATCGTGCTGGGCGTTACCGCGTTCTGCGTGTTTGTCGAGCGTGCGCAGCGTCGCATCGCGGTGCACTACGCCAAGCGCCAGGTGGGGAGGCGCCTGTACGCCGGCCAAAGCAGCCACCTGCCTTTCAAGCTCAACATGTCGGGCGTGATCCCGCCGATCTTTGCCTCGAGCCTGTTGCTGTTCCCCGCCACGATGGCGAGTTTCTTCGCGACCGGGTCCGATACGAAGCTGAGCCTGGTTCTTCAGCGTATCCAGGCTTCGCTCAATTATGGCCAGCCACTGCATCTGGTTTTGTACGCGGGGCTGATTCTGGGCTTTACCTTTTTCTACACGGCGCTGGTCTTCAACGCCCGCGAGACCGCCGATAACCTCAAGAAGTCCGGCGCTTTCATTCCCGGTATCCGGCCGGGCCAGCAGACCGGCGAATACATCGACAAGGTGCTGACGCGCCTGACGCTGTGGGGTGCCGCCTACATCATGGCCGTGTGCCTGCTGCCTGAAGTGCTGGTGTCCTCCCAAGGCGTGCCGTTTCAATTCGGGGGCACCTCGCTCCTGATCGTGGTCGTGGTGGTGATGGACTTCATGGCACAGCTCCAGGCACACATGATGTCGCATCACTATCCGGGCTTGATGAAGAAGGCCAATTTGCTCGGTACCGGCCGCAACGCGGCGGCTGCAGGTGAGAAATGAAAGTACGTCCATCAGTTAAGAAGATCTGCAAGAACTGCAAGATTGTGCGCCGTCGTGGCGTCATTTACGTGATTTGTTCCGACGCGCGGCACAAGCAGCGGCAAGGATAGAGGTAGCAGCATGGCACGCATAGCCGGTATCAACATTCCGATGAACAAGCACGTCGGCATCGGCCTGACGCATATTTTCGGCATCGGTCGCACACGCGCGCTCGAGAGCTGCGCCGCCGCGGGCGTCGATCCGACCACCAAGGTCAAGGACCTGACGGAGGCCGAAGTGACGGCGCTGCGCGCCCAGTTGTCGCGCTACCCGCTCGAGGGCGACCTGCGGCGCGAAGTCTCGATGAACATCAAGCGCTTGATGGACCTGGGCACGTGGCGCGGCATGCGCCATCGCAAGGGTCTGCCGGTCCGCGGCCAGCGCACGCGCACCAATGCGCGCACCCGCAAGGGGCCGCGCAAACAGGCCGTGAAGCTGAACGCCCCGCCGGGCAAGGTTTGAACGGAACGTTTTGCACCAAGATTTGTTAGCAGGCACGAACCATTATGGCTGATCAGAAAACATCGCAATCCGGCGCCGCAGGCGCCGGGCTGCAGAGAAGGGCGGCTCCAAGAAGCCCAAGAAGGCGCGCAAGAATGTGCTCGATGCGATTGCGCACGTGCACGCTTCTTTCAACAACACGATCATCACGATCACCGACCGCCAGGGCAACACGCTGTCGTGGGCGACCTCGGGTGGCTGCGGGTTCCGCGGTTCGCGCAAGAGCACGCCGTTCGCCGCCCAGGTGGCCGCCGAGAAGGCCGGCGTCGCCGCTCAGGAGCACGGCGTGAGGAACGTGGAGGTACGGGTCGGCGGACCTGGCCCGGGCCGCGAATCGGCCGTTCGGGCGCTGAACGGCTGCGGATTGAAGATCACCAGTATCGAGGACGTCACGCCGATTCCGCACAACGGCTGCCGCCCGCCCAAGAAGCGCCGCGTCTGACGCGCACTTATCTAAGGAAGGAACTTATGGCGCGATATCTCGGTCCTACCTGCAAGCTCGCTCGCCGCGAGGGCACGGATCTGTTTCTCAAGAGCGGTGCCAAGCCGCTTGAGTCCAAGTGCAAGTTTCAGGTGCCGCCCGGCGGCATCAAGAGCGAGCGCCGCCAGCGGCTGTCCGACTACGGCCTGCAGCTGCGTGAGAAGCAGAAGTTGCGGCGCATGTACGGTGTGCTCGAGCGCCAGTTCCGCGGCTATTACCAGCAGGCGGCGCGCCGCACCGGTGCCACCGGCGAGCAGCTCCTCAAGCTGCTGGAGTCGCGCCTCGACAACGTCGTCTACCGGATGGGTTTTGCGGCCACGCGCTGCCGAGGCGCGCCAGCTGGTCAGCCACAAGGCCATCGAAGTCAATTCCGGCATCGTGTCGATCGCGTCCTACCAGTGCCGGCCGGGCGATGTGGTGCAGGTGCGCGAGCGCGCCCGCAAGCAGTTGCGAATCCAGGGTGCATTGGCCTCGGCGACCCAGGCGGGCCTGCCCGAGTGGGTCGAGGTAAACGACAAGGAAATGCGCGGCGTATTCAAGGCGGTCCCGGCTCGCGAGGACGTCCTTCCGGACGTCAACGAGAACCTGGTCGTCGAGTTGTATTCGAAGTAAGGGTAGGCAGCTATGCAATCTTCAGTGAGCGAGTTCCTCAAGCCCCGTGTGGTCAAGGTGCAGCCGATCGCTCCGCGACAGGCGCGGGTGGTCATCGAACCGTTCGAGCGTGGCTTCGGCCATACGCTCGGCAACGCGCTGCGACGCGTGCTGCTGTCCTCCATGCCCGGCGCGGCGATCACCGAAGTGGAGATCGACGGTGTGCTGCACGAGTACACCAGCATCGAAGGCGTGCAGGAGGACGTCGTCGACGTGCTGCTGAATCTCAAGCTGGTGGCGCTGCGCATGCATGCGCGCAGCACCGCGGAGCTGCGGCTGCACAAGAAGGGTCCCGGTCCCGTGACGGCCGGCGACATCCAGACCGATCATGACGTCGAAGTCGTCAACCCGGAACTGGTCATCGCCAACCTCACCAAGGCCGGCGAGCTGAACATGCAGATGAAGATCGAGCGTGGCCGCGGCTATCGCCCGGCCGTGCAGCGCGTGGCCTTCGAGGAGCAGACCCGACCGATCGGCCGGCTGCTGCTCGATGCCTCGTTTTCGCCGGTGCGCCGCGTGACCTATTCGGTCGAAGCGGCCCGTGTCGAGCAGCGCACCGACCTCGACAAGCTGATCATCGACATCGAGACCAACGGCACCATCGAGCCGGAAGAGGCCATCCGACGGGCCGGCGGCATCCTCAAGGACCAGCTGTCGGTATTCGTCGACCTGCAGGGCGAAGACGAAGCCGTCGCCAAGATCACCGAAATGCAGTTCGATCCCATCCTGCTGCGTCCGGTCGACGAGCTGGAGCTGACGGTGCGCAGCGCCAATTGCCTCAAGGCCGAGAACATTCACTACATCGGCGATCTCGTGCAGCGCACCGAAGTCGAGCTGCTGCGCACGCCGAACCTCGGCAAGAAGTCGCTTACCGAGATCAAGGAAGTGCTGCAGAGCCACGGCCTGATGCTCGGCATGCGCCTGGACGGCTGGCCGCCTGCGGGCCTGCGTCGCGACGAAGAGAGCGGCCTGATCTGAGCTATTGATCTAAGAGAATTTCATGCGTCATAAACTTTCGGGCCGACAACTCTCGCGGAACAGTCCGCATCGCCATGCGATGCTGCGCAATATGGCAGGCTCGCTGCTGCGTCACGAGACCATCCACACCACGCTGCCCAAGGCCAAGGAGCTGCGGCGTGTGGTGGAGCCGCTCATTACGCTCGGCAAGAGCGATTCCGAGGCCAACCGGCGACTGGCATTCTCACGGCTGCGCGACAGCGACATCGTCAGCAAGCTGTTCGCGGACCTCGGTCCCGCGCTTCCGCACCCGGCCGGGCGGCTATACGCGGATCCTGCGCATGGTGCCGCGGGCCGGGGACAACGCGCCGATGGCGCTGATGCAGCTGGTCGATCGGCCGGCGCCCGAGGCCGTGCCGAGCGCCGATGGCGGCAGACGGCAAGCAGAAGCGTGCGGCCAAATCGGCGCCAGCGAAGCAGCCTGCAGAGGACAAGGCGGCCGCAGAGCGCGGCCACCAAGAGCCAAGCCGGCCAAGACCAAGGCGGCGAAGGCAGCCAAGGCGGAAGCGGCCGACAAGCCGGCGCGCGGCACCAGAAGTCGGATGGCAAGTCCGGACAGCAAGAAGTCCGGAGCCAAAACCACAAAGAAGTAAGTCCGCCTCGAGGCGGTCCAAGGGAGGTGCGAGATGGGCATCGGGACTGATTTCAAAGAATTCGCCATGAAGGGCAATGTCGTGGACATGGCGATCGGCGTCATCGTCGGCGCCGCCTTTGGCAAGATCGTCTCCTCGCTGGTGGAAAACATCATCATGCCGCCGCTCGGGCATGGCGCATGTCCGGGGTCAACTTCGCGGACCTTGCGGTCGCCATTGGCACGGGCCCCGACGGCAAGGCGATTCTGATCAAATACGGCGTTTTCCTACAGTCCATCCTCGACTTCGTGATCATTGCTTTTGTGCTGTTTTTGGCCATCCGGGGACTCAACAGACTCGAAAAAGCCGCCGGTCGCGGCGGCGCCCGCCGCACGCGGCAGGAAGTATTGCTGGAAGAGATCCGAAATTTGCTGGCAAAACGCTGAAATCAGGGCTCGCGGCGCTGATACCGAGCGTTTATTTTTAAGCGACAGATTGAATTGCGCCGCAGCTACTATAGAATCTGTTACTGCGATGGAATGTCGCAAATTAAACTAGTTTGATTGTCGCTTATAACTTCTGATTATCTGGGGATTCATCGATGAATATTAAGCTCGCTCTTGGTGCTGCTGTCGCAGCGCTCGCGCTGGTCGCTTGCAGCAACCAGGAAGCACCTGCCCCGGCCGCCGCTCCGGCCGCCGATTACAGCTGCTCCTGCTGCTGCACCGCTTCCGATGCGACCACGACCCCGCCTGCTGACGCGGCTGCTCCTGCGACCCCGCCGGCTGACGCGGCGTGCTCCGGCTACTCCGCCGGCCAACCCGCCGAACTGATCCAACCGGATCTGGCATGAAAGCCCGCGCGGACCGCAACCCGGTCTGCGCGGGCTTTCGTGTTTCTGTGGCATGACCATCAGCGTTCGCGACATGCGCCGCTCGCGCAGCGATCGGCAGTGGCTCGAGTCGGCCTATCGCGATTACCTCAATGACCTGGCGCCACTGGGCACCGGCATGTTCCCGACCCTGCCCGAGTTCGGTCACCGCCAGGACGACCAGCTCGGCAGCTGGTACGCCGACTCCAGTGCCCACCTGCTGACGGTCGTCAAGGACCACGAGCCGGTCGGGTTTGCAGTGGTGCGCACCGGCCATGTAATCGCGGGCCGTGGTGCGGTCAGATTTCTCGATGGCGGAATTCTTCGTCTCGCGCCCCTGGCGCCGTCGCGGCATCGGCCAGGAGGCCGTGCGGTTGATTCTCGACCGCTTCTCGGGCCGCTGGCACATCATGGAGTACCTGCGCAATCCGCAAGCGGTGGCCTTCTGGCGCCGCGTGGTCGGCGAATACACCGCCGGCCAGTATCCAGGAGCGCATCCGAGAACGGCGAGATCCACCAGTACTTCGATTCGGGGCCGCGCCGCGCGCACTGAGCCGGCCCGCCGCGCGGCGCGTGAGGCGCGACGCAGGCGCTGCAGCGCGGCCGACGGCGCGCACGCTGCAGCAGCGGCGCGAGGTACCGGCCGGTCATCGATTCGCGATGCGCGGCGATCGCTCCGGGCGTGCCCTCGGCGAGCACGCGTCCGCCGTTCTCGCCCCCGCCGGGTCCCAGGTCGATGATCCAGTCGGCGGCCTTGATCACATCGAGGTTGTGCTCGATGACCACCATCGTGTTGCCGGCATCCACGAGCTGCTGCAGCACGCCCAGCAGCTGCGCGACGTCGTGAAAGTGCAGCCCGGTCGTGGGCTCATCGAGTATGTACAGCGTGCGTCCGGCGGTGCGCTTGGCGAGCTCACGGGCCAGCTTGACGCGCTGCGCCTCGCCGCCCGAGAGCGTGGTCGCGCTCTGCCCGAGCCGCACGTACTGAAGTCCGACATCGAGCAGCGTGCGCAGGCGGTTGGCCGCCGCCGGCACGTTGGCAAACAGCGCGCGGCATCCTCGACCGTGAGTTCGAGCACCTCGTGGATGTTGTGGCCGCGATAGCGCACTTCCAGTGTCTCGCGGTTGTAGCGCCGGCCGCGGCACACGTCGCAGGGCACGTAGACGTCGGGCAGGAAGTGCATTTCGACGCGCAGCACACCATCGCCCTGGCAGGCCTCGCAGCGGCCGCCGCGTACGTTGAAGCTGAAGCGTCCCGCGTCGTAGCCGCGCGCCCGCGCTTCGGGCACCTGGGCGTAGAGTTCGCGTATCACTGAGAACAGGCCCGTATAGGTCGCCGGGTTCGAGCGCGGCGTGCGACCGATCGGGTTCTGGTCGATGTCGACGACTCGCTCGAAGCGCTCCAGGCCGTTGATCTCGCGGCACGGCGCCGCGCCGATCATGCTGCCTTCGTTGAGCCGCGCTGCGGCATAGCGATACAGGGTGTCGTTGATGAGGGTCGATTTTCCCGAGCCGGATACGCCTGTGACGCAGGTGAACAATCCAATCGGGATGGTCACGTCCAGATGGCGCAGGTTGTTGCCGGTAGCATCGACAATGCCGATGCGCGCGGCACTGCGCTTGCGCCGTTCCTGGGGCACCGGGATCAGCTCGAGGCCGGCGAGATACCGGCCGGTGAGGGATTTGGGATTCGCCGCAATCTGTTCGGGCCGACCTTGGGCGACCACCTCGCCGCCGTGTATGCCGGCACCCGGGCCCAGATCCACCACGTAATCGGCGGCCCGGATCGCCTCCTCGTCGTGCTCGACGACGATGACGGTGTTGCCCAGATCGCGCAGGCGCTTGAGCGTATCCAGCAGCCGGGCGTTGTCACGCTGATGCAATCCGATCGAGGGCTCATCGAGGATATACATCACGCCCGTCAGGCCGGAGCCGACCTGGCTTGCCAGGCGAATGCGCTGCGTCTCCCCGCCCGAGAGCGTGTCGGCCGCGCGGTTGAGACCCAGATAATCCAGTCCCACGTCGGCAAGGAATCGCAATCGCGCGCTGACCTCGCGCACGATCCGGTCCGCGACGGTCGCCCGCCACCCATCGAGCTGAAGGCGGCCGAAATGCGCCACGGCCTGCCCGACCGTGAGCTGTGTGATCTCGGCGATGTTGCGGCCCTGGACCAGGACCGCGCGCGCGACCTCATTGAGGCGCGTGCCCTGACAGGTGGGGCAGGGCCGCGTGCCACGGTAGCGGCCAAGCTCCTCGCGCACCGCCCCCGAATCGCTCTCGCGCCAGCGGCGCTCGAGGTTGGGCATGATGCCCTCGAACGCATGGCGGCGCTTTTGCGCGCTGCCGCGCGCATCGTTATAGCGGAACTCGATCTCCACCCCCTCACTCCCGTAGAGCAGGTGGTTCCGCACCGTCTCGGGCAATTCCGACCAGGGCGTATCGATGTCGAATTCGTAGTGTCGGGCCAGGCCCTGCAGGAGCTGAAAGTAGTGCTTGTTGTGCCGGTCCCAGCCGCGCACCGCGCCGGCTGCGAGCGACAGGTGCGGCTGGGATATGACCCGCTGCGGGTCGAAGAAATCCTGCACGCCCAGGCCATCGCAGGCTGGGGCAGGCGCCGGCCGGATTGTTGAAGGAGAACATCCGGGGCTCGAGGTTCGGCACGGCAAAGCCGCATTCCGGGCAGGCATGGCGGCTCGAGAAGGACAAGCGGCGCCGGGCCTGCTTCATCGCTGAACACCACCCGCGCCGTGCCATTGCTGAGTTTCAGCGCGGTCTCGAATGACTCGGCCAGCCGCTGCGCCAGCTCGGCTCGGACCCGGAAACGATCCACGACCGCCTCGATGGTGTGCTTGCGCCGGGCCTGCAGTGCGGGCACCTGGTCGAGCTCGTAGACCGTGCCGTCGATGCGCACTCGCGCGAAGCCCTGCCCGGCCAGCTCGCCTATGAGCTGCGCGTGCTCGCCCTTGCGGTCGGTGACGAGCGGGGCCAGCAGCAACGCCGATTGTTCCGGGGCCGCTTGCAGCACCTGATCGACCATCTGGCCCACGCTCTGCGCTGCCAGATCGATGCCGTGGTTCGGGCAGCGGGGCAGGCCGGCACGCGCGTAGAGCAATCGCAGGTAATCGTAGATCTCGGTGACCGTGCCGACGGTGGAGCGCGGGTTGTGGGAGCCCGCCTTTTGCTCGATGGCGATGGCCGGGGAGAGCCCCTCGATGCTGTCTACATCGGGCTTGTCCATCATGGAAAGGAATTGCCGCGCGTAGGCCGATAGGGACTCCACATAGCGGCGCTGCCCTTCGGCGTAGAGGGTGTCAAAGGCCAGGGATGATTTCCCCGACCCCGACAGTCCCGTGAGCACGATCAGCTGCTCCCGGGGCAGTTCCAGGTCGATGTTCTTGAGGTTGTGGGTGCGCGCTCCGCGCACGCGGATGGTCTTCATGGGCCTAGGGTTTCGAGTTCCTGTAAGAAGGCATGGAACGGCAGCCATTCTACACCCCTTGGAGGGCCCCTTTCGGGATCGCCCGCCCCGACCAGGTCCCTGCCCCAGGGGGTCTTGGCGCGTTACAGCGCGTCCCGGGGGTGGGCGCAGGACCCCGGATGGCCTTGCAGGAACGCGCCCGAAACCGGACCCGCCGGGGACACTGGCGGCGACTACAATAGGGATCTGGACAACTGGGGCTTTTCTAGAGGGGTCGGCCATGGCGCGGGGAGTCAATAAAGTCATTCTGATCGGCAATCTGGGTGCGGACCCGGAAACGCGCTCCATGCCCTCGGGCATGACGGTCGCCAACATCCGCATCGCCACCAGCGAAAGCTGGAAGGACAAACAATCCGGCGAACAAAAGGAGCGCACCGAGTGGCACCACGTGGCGCTGTTCGGGCGGCTGGGCGAGATCGCCGGTGAGTACCTTCGCAAGGGCGCGCAGGTCTACATCGAAGGCTCGCTCCGTACCCGCAAGTGGCAGGACAAGGAAGGGCGCGATCGTTACACCACCGAGATCATCGCTAACGACATGCAGATGATCGGGGGTCGCGGCGGGAGCGCTGGCGGGGGCGGTGGCGCGACCGGCAGCTACGAAGCGCGCGATCGGGCACCGGCGGCCGAGCCTGCGCCGGCCGGGGCCAGCGCAGAAGGGTTCGATGATGACATTCCGTTCTGATGCATGAGCGGGCTCTACTACATAAAGACTTTCGGGTGTCAGATGAACGAGTACGACTCCGCGCGCATGGCGGATGTACTGCGGGTTGGTGCAGGACTGAGCCCGACACAGGATCCGGCCCGCGCTGATTTGTTGCTCATGAACACCTGTTCGGTGCGCGAGAAGGCGCAGGAGAAAGTGTACTCACTGCTCGGCGAATGGCGCGCCCACAAGCAGCAACGCCCGCACGTCATCATCGGGGTCGGCGGGTGCGTTGCCAGCCAGGAAGGGGAGGCGATCGCCTCGCGCGCGCCGTTTGTCGATCTGGTATTCGGGCCGCAGACCATTCATCGGCTCTCCGAGATGCTCACCGAACGGCGCGAGCGCGGACGGACGGTGGTCGATGTGAGCTTCCCTGAGATCGAGAAATTCGATCGATTGCCCGCACCGCGCGCTGAAGGTGCGCGCGCCTATCTTTCGGTCATGGAAGGCTGCAGCAAGTACTGCAGCTTCTGCGTGGTGCCCTACACGCGCGGCGATGAAATGAGCCGGCCCTTTTCGCAGGTGCTCAGCGAGGCACAAACGCTCGCTTCGCAGGGCGTTCGGGAGATCACGCTCCTGGGCCAGAACGTCAATGCCTATGCGGGGGCTCTGGACGGTGGCGGCACCGGCGATCTCGCCTCGCTCATCCACCACGTGGCGCGCCTTGCGGGCATCGAGCGCATTCGCTTCACGACCTCGCACCCTCTGGAATTCACCGACAGCCTGATCGAGGCCTACGCCAACGTCCCGCAACTGGCCAACCACCTGCACCTGCCGGTGCAAAGCGGCTCCGACCGCATCCTGGCGCTGATGAAGCGTGGTTACACGTCCCTGGAGTACAAAGACCGATTGCGGCGCCTGCGTGCCGTGCGCCCCGAGATCGCGGTCTCTACCGACATCATCGTCGGGTTTCCGGGCGAGAGCGAGCGCGACTTCCAAGCAACGCTCCGTTTGGTCGAGGAGGCACAGCTCGATCAATCGTTCTGTTTTATCTACAGCGCGCGACCGGGAACGCCCGCTGCGGCACTTCCCGATGAGGTCACGCTGGAAGTCAAACAGGAGCGGCTGGCCCGCCTCCAGGCGCAATTCGACGCGCAGAGTCTGAAGATCAGCCGCACTCTGGTCGGCAGCGTCCGGCGCGTGCTGGTCGAGCGCCACGCCAAGAAGGACAGTACCGAGCTGGCCGGTCGCACCGAGTGTAACCGCTGGGTCAATTTCAGCGGTCCGGCGAACCTGCTGCAGCGCTTTGTGGATGTGCACATCACCGAGGCGCGACCGCATTCGCTTCGCGGACGCCTGCACGCGGCCATGCCCGAAGGCGAGCTGGGTCGCGGGGCGAATTTGCTGCAGCGAGGGCCTGAACCTGCCTCCTTCCACCGTGGCCATTGCACGCGAATTCGAGCTCGAGCCCGCCGACAACGCCAGGCTGGCCAGCCTGTGCGGTCCGCTGGATGCCAACCTTCGGCAGATCGAGGAACGCCTCGAGGTCCAGATACGCCGGCGCGGTCACGGCTTTCGCGTGCAGGGGTCCCGAGCCGAAGCGGCCGAGCGTGCGCTGCGTGAATTGCACGGCCAGGCTCAGAGGGGCGACATCAGTCCGGAACAGGTCCATTTGTGCATCGTGGAGCAGGGTCTGCCGCGCGCTCCGGCGGAGCCGGCGGCCGATCCTTCGGGCACGGACTCCTCGGTCGTGCGCACACCGCACCGGCTGATCCGGGCGCGCGGGGCCCATCAGCACGCGTACCTGGCGAGCATGCGCTCGCGCGATCTGAGCTTTGGCATTGGGCCGGCGGGCACCGGCAAGACCTATCTGGCGGTGGCTTGTGCCGTCGAAGCTCTGAGCGGGGATCGCGTGCGCCGTCTGGTCCTGGTGCGCCCGGCGGTCGAGGCCGGCGAGAGGTTGGGTTTCCTGCCCGGCGATCTGGCGCAAAAGGTCGATCCCTACCTGCGACCGATCTACGACGCGCTGTACGAGATGCTGGGCTTTGACCAGGTGGCGCGTCTGATCGAGCGCTCGGTCATCGAGGTCGCGCCGCTCGCCTTTATGCGCGGCCGTTCGCTCAACGATTCTTTCATCATTCTCGACGAGGCCCAGAACACCACGGTCGAGCAGATGAAGATGTTCCTGACGCGCATCGGGTTCGGCTCGCGCGCCGTGGTCACGGGCGATGTCACCCAGACGGATCTGCCGGCCGGTCGGACTTCCGGACTTCGGCATGCATTGCAGGTGCTGCGCGAGGTGCGAGGCGTGGCCTTTAACCATTTCGATGCGGCCGACGTCGTGCGTCACCCGCTGGTGCAGCGCATTGTGCAGGCCTACGAGGCGCACACTTCCTCCTCTGCGGGCGATTCCCCATGAGTAAGGCGCCTGCTCTCCGGCGCGCTTCCCCCGCTGGGCAGCTCAGCGTTCACTTGAGCCGTGCGACGCGCCGGGGTTGGGTGCCGGCAACGCGAGCCCTGCGGCGCTGGGCGGCGCTTGCGCTGGGTCGCAAGGGGCATGGTCGCGAATTATCCGTCCTGGTGGTTGGCTCAGCGCGGAGCCAAAGCCTGAACCGGCGGTATCGCCACAAAGATTACCCCACCAACGTGCTCTCCTTTGCGCCGGCGGCCCCCGGACCTCTGCTCGGCGATCTGGTGATCTGTCCCGAGGTGCTGCAGCGCGAGGCACGCGAGCAGGGCAAGGCGGTGAGCGCCCACTGGACGCACCTGGTCGTCCATGGCGCGCTCCACTTGATCGGCTACGACCACGGCCGCCCCCGTGATGCGCGGCGCATGGAGCGACGCGAGGTCCGAGTGCTGCGCTCGCTCGGCCTGCCCAATCCTTATCGGAGCCACTAGCGACATGGCGAAGGCGAAAGGCAAAACCAAGAGTGCTACCGGCGGCTGGCGCGGACGCCTGACGCGCACGCTGGCCGGAGGCCTTCGCGAGCGTGCCCAGCTGCTGGAGTTGCTGCGCGAGGCGGCCAAGCGCGGGCTGCTTGATGGCGATGCCATGGCCATGGTCGAGGGCGCCCTGACGATGGCGGAACTGCAGGCCCGGGACATGATGGTGGCCCGTGCGGAGATGGTGTGCATACGGCGAGAGGACCCGCTGGCGCGCATCCTGCCGGCGGTGGTGGAGTCCGGGCACTCGCGCTTCCCGGTCGTCGACGGCGATCGCGACGATGTGGTGGGCATCTTGCTCGCCAAGGACCTGCTGCGCGCTGCGAGCGCCGCGAGCCCGTCGAAGTTCGACATGCGCGAGTTCCTGCGGCCGGCGGTGTTCGTGCCCGAGGCGAAGCGGCTCGATGCGCTGCTCAAGGAATTCCGGGGCAACCGCAACCACATGGCCATCGTGGTGGACGAGTACGGCGGCGTCGCCGGCCTGATCACCATCGAGGATGTCATCGAGCAGATCGTCGGGGAAATCGACGATGAGTTTGACGTCGAGGATGACCTGAATATCCGCGCCGAGGGCGAAGGGCACTTCGCGGTGCGCGGCTCCACGCGCATGGCCGAATTCAACGAACACTTTGGCAGCACCTTCGACGACGCGGAATTCGACACCGTCGCCGGGCTGGTGATGCGCCAGCTCGGTCGCGTGCCGCGGCGTGGCGAGACGGTGAACATCGACGCATTCGAGTTTCGCGTGCTGCGCACCGACCGGCGGCGAATCGATTCGCTGCGCGTCACGGCGACGCGCTCCGCGCAGTCCACGCCGTGAATTCCTGGATGCGCGCGGTGCGCGCACAACCTTATGGGCCATTGGCGCTGGCGCTCGTTGCCGGCGCGCTGCTGCCACTGGCCTTCTCACCGTTCGGATTCTGGCCTCTGGCGATCTTCTGTCCCGCGCTACTGATGTGGCTTTGTTCCGGAGCGACCGCGCGGCGCGCGGCCCTGCTGGGATTTGCCTTTGGGGCCGGGACCTTCGGTGCCGGCACCTGGTGGCTGTACGTCGTCGATCCACGGCTTCGGCGGCGCACCGATTTGGCTGACCGTGGCCCTGATACTGGTGCTGGTTGCGCTGATGGCGAGCTACTACGCGCTGCTCGGCTGGCTGTCGGTACGGCTCTTGCCCTCGGCGGGGCGGCTGGCGCTGGTATGTTGGATTGCCCGCGCTGTGGCTCCTGTGCGAATGGTTGCGGGGCTGGTTCCTGTCCGGCTTCCCCTGGTTCTCGCTCGGTTACTCGCAGACCGACACGTGGTTGTCGGCCTATGCGCCGGTGCTCGGCGTCTACGGGCTGTCTGCTCTGTTGCTGGTGCAGGGCGGGGCCGTTGCGGCGCTTCTCAGCGTTCGGAGCCGCGCGACCATCATCGCCTGGCGCTTATGGCGTTGCTCTGGGCCGGCGGCTGGTACTTGCAGCGCGTGCACTGGACGCGACCCACGGGCGGCGCGGTGCCGGTCGCGCATTCTGCAGGGTGCGATTCCGCCGGATGATAAATGGCTTAGCTGGAACATCGCGAGCCGACCATGGAGCTGTACCGCGCAGCTCAACGAGCAGGCGCTCGGGGCGCGGCTGATCGTATGGCCCGAAGCGGCGATCCCTGAGCTGGCCAATGAGATTCCGCGCTATCTGGCCGAAATCCAGGCCCGATCGCGCGCTCGCGACGGCGACGTCATCATGGGCGTGGTGCGTCTGGGCGACAACGGCGTGCGACTACTACAATTCGATCATGGCGCTGACCGGCGGCGTGGCCTTCTATGACAAGCGCCATCTGGTGATGTTCGCAGAGACCTTTCCGGTGCCCGCGTTCGTGCGGACGCTGGCTGCGCCTGCTCACGCTCCCGTATTCCGATTTCGCCGCCGGGTCGGACCAGCAGCGCGCCCCTCACCGGCGCCGGAATGCACCTGGCCCCCTCTATCTGCTACGAGGATGCTTTCGGCAGTGCGCAGCTGGATCTGGTCAAGCGCTCGGACCTTCTGGTCAACGTCACCAACGATGCCTGGTTCGGGCACTCTCCGGCGCGCTATCAGCACCTGCAGATCAGCCGTATGCGGGCGCTGGAGGCGGACCGGTACCTGCTGCGCGCGGCCAATGACGGCGTCTCGGCGATCATCGGCCCGCGCGGGGACCTGATCAGCGTCGCGCCCGAGTATCGGAGCGCGGTGTTGCGCGGAACCGTGGTTGCCCCGCAGTGGTCTATCCCCGTATACACGGGTCGGCAACTGGGCGGTCGTGTGCGCGGCCCTGGCCGGGCTCGCCGCGGCCTGGTTCCGGCCGGGGCGCGAGCGTGTCGGTTAGGACTTACAATTGGAGTTTGGAGCAATCTAGCTATGGCAAATGAGTTTTTCGCCCCCCGCACGGTGGGCCTGGTATTGATGGCCGCAATGCTGTCGGCGCTGCTCGCCACAGGCCTCGACGGCTGCCCCCGCAGCCGCGGCGCCTGCCGCGCCCCCGGCCGCGGTGACCAGCGTGCCCACCACGCCTCTGGTGCGCGGTCTTCCGGATTTTTCGACCTTGGTCGAACAGGTGGGCCCGGCGGTCGTCAACGTCACGGTGGTGGAAAAGCGGCAGCGCAATCCGCAGCAGGGCGGCGGAGGCAGTCCGTTTTCGGATAACGATCCCTTCAGTGACTTTTTCCGCCAGTTCCAGAATCAGCAGCCGCGCGACCTGCCGCCCGGAGGAAGGGCGTGGGCTCGGGATTTATCGTCAGCGCCGACGGCTACATCCTCACCAACAGCCACGTGGTGGACAATGCCACGCGCGTGACCGTGCGGCTCACCGACCGGCGCGAGTTCCAGGCCAAGGTGATCGGAAGTGACGACAAGTCGGACGTGGCGCTGCTCAAGATCGAAGCGAAGAATCTGCCGACCGTGCGGATCGGCGATCCCAGCAAGCTGCGTCCGGGCGAGTGGGTGGTGGCGATCGGATCGCCGTTTAACTTCCAGAACAGCGTGACCGCGGGCATCGTCAGCGCGATCGGCCGCGAGGTGCGCGGCGGCTCGGCCTACAACTACGTGAACTTCATTCAGACCGACGTGGCGGTCAATCCGGGCAACTCCGGCGGACCGCTGTTCAACATGAACGGCGAAGTGGTCGGCATCAACTCGCAGATCTACAGCAATACCGGCAGTTACGCGGGCCTGTCGTTTGCGATTCCGATCGACATCGCCAACAACGTCGCGCGGCCAGCTCATTGCCACCGGCCATGTGACGCGCGGGTCGCATCGGCGTGAGCATCCAGCAGGTCACCGCGGCGCTGGCCGAGAGCTTCGGACTGGATCGGCCGCGCGGGCGCGGCCGTCAGCTCGGTCGATGCCGGCGGCCCGGCCGATAAGGCCGGACTCAAGCCGGAGGACATCATCCTCAGCGTCAACGGCCACAAGATCGAGCAGTCCTCGGAGCTGCCGGCGTCTGATCGCTGGGATTCGCCCGGGAAGCGAGGCCGATCTGGAAGTCTGGCGCGGCCAGGGCACCAAGCACATCAACGTGACGGTCGAGGAACTCAAGGACAAGGGCAGCATGTCGCGCACCAGCGCGGGCGGCAAGGAAAGCGACAAGCTCGATGCCCTGGGCTTGAGCGTGCGCGAACTGAGCGCGGCCGAGAAGACCCAGCTGCACACCACCGGCAGCGTCGTGATCACGGAAACCGACGGTCCCGTCGGCGGAGGCGGGCCTGCGCAGCGGGGAGGTGATCCTGGGCGCGAACCGGACGCGGGTAAATTCGGTCAGCGAGTTGCGCAATGCCGTGCGCGCGGCCGGGCGTTCGATCGCCCTGCTGGTGCAGAGCTACGATCCCTCGCAGGGCGTGAGCCAGCAGCGCATCGTGACCGTTCAACTCGACTAGGGACCGCGACTACGCGGCGGCCGGCTGGTCCCGACCCGGAGCAGCCGGCCGCTTCGTGTATCCTAGGGCGGATCCACCGTTGCCCGGCACTTGTCCGTCTGTCCCGCCCATGCAAGAACGATACGAACCGGCCGCCGTTGAGCGCGCCGCTCAGGACTATTGGAATACCCAGCGCCAGCTTTCGCGGCCCGTGAGGACTCCGGCGCGTCGGAAGTTCTACTGCCTGTCGATGTTTCCGTACCCCTCCGGCCGGCTGCACATGGGCCATGTGCGCAACTACGCCATTGGCGATGCGCTGGCGCGCTACATGCGCATGCAGGGCCTGAATGTTCTGCAGCCCATGGGTTGGGATGCCTTCGGGCTGCCGGCCGAGAACGCGGCCATCGCCAATGGCGTGCCGCCCGCGCGCTGGACGCGCGAGAACATCACGTACATGAAAAACCAGCTCCAGGCGCTTGGCTTCGGCCTGGACTGGAGCCGCGAACTGGCGACCTGCGATCCTAGCTATTACCGCTGGAACCAGTGGCTGTTCCTGCGCATGCGCGAGCGCGGCATTGCCTATAAGAAGACCGGCATCGTCAATTGGGATCCGGTCGACAAGACCGTGCTCGCCAACGAGCAGGTCATCGACGGGCACGGCTGGCGCACCGGGGCGCTGATCGAAAAGCGCGAAATTCCGATGTACTACCTGCGGATCACCGCGTACGCGGAAGAGCTGCTCGAGGCGCTGGAGGGGCTCACCGAATGGCCCGAGCGCGTGCGCACCATGCAGGCGAACTGGATCGGCAGGAGCGAGGGGTGCGATGTGACCTTTCCGTATGCCGAGGACACTCTCGCGCTGCTCGGGCGGCGCGCCGAATGGCGCATCAGCGGGCCTGAAGGTCTTCACCACGCGCGTCGATACGCTCTTTGGCGTGACCTTTATGGCGATCTCCGCCGAGCACCCGCTGGCGGCCGCCGCCGCGGCCCGAAATCCTGCGCTGGCCGCGTTCGTGGATGAGTGCCGTCGCGGCAGCACCATGGAAGCGGACGTCGCCACGGCGCGAGAAGCGCGGCCAGAGCACCGGGCCTGCACGTGCGCCATCCGCTGACCGGGGAGCCGATGGAGATCTGGGTCGCCAATTATGTGCTGATGAGTTACGGCGAGGGTGCGGTAATGGGCGTGCCGGCGCACGATGAACGCGACTTCGAATTCGCAAAGCGCCACCACATCGCGATGCGTCTGGTGGTGCAGCCGGCGGGCACTCTCCCGGGCGGATCTTGGCGATGAGTGGGAGCCGGAGCTCACCGCCCCGGGCGTGAGCGTAAATTCGGGAGAATATCTCGGGCCTTGAGTCTCGCGCGGCGACCGCGGCCATCACCGCCGCACTCGAGCAGCGGGGCCTGGGCGCAAGGCGTGTGCAATGGCGGTTGCGGGACTGGGGCATATCGCGCCAGCGCTATTGGGGCTGCCCGATCCCGCTGATCCACTGCGAGCGCTGCGGGGAGGTGCCGGTGCCCGACGCCGATCTGCCGGTCCGGCTGCCCGAAGACCTTCTGCCGGATGGTTCGGGCAATCCCTTGGCCAAATGCGAGGCCTTCGTGCGTTGCGAGTGTCCAGGTTGCGGACAGAGCGCGCGGCGCGAGACCGATACCATGGACACCTTCGTCGACTCGTCCTGGTACTTCCTGCGTTTCGCCAGTTCCGATCAGGCGAGCGCGCCCGATCGATGAGCGCGCGCAGTACTGGCTGCCGGTCGATCAGTACATCGGGGGCATCGAGCATGCCATCCTGCACCTGCTGTATTCGAGGTTCTGGACCCGCGCGATGCGCGATATGGGGCTCATCCAGCTCGCCGAGCCCTTCAGCAAACTGCTGACGCAGGGCATGGTGCTGAACCAGATCTACTACCGGCAGCCGAGCGCCGGGCGGCGTGCCTATTTCAATCCCACGGACGTCGTGGTCCAGCACGATGCGGCGGGCAAGCGGACCGGTGCGACCTTGCTAAGCGACGGTCAGCCGGTCGAGTACGGTGGCCTGGGCACGATGTCCAAGTCCAAGAACAACGGTGTTGACCCCCAAACCCTGGTGGAAAAATACGGCGCGGACACCGCGCGCCTGTTCATGTTGTTCGCCGCGCCCCCCGAACAGACGCTCGAGTGGTCCGATGAGGGCGCGCAGGGCCAGTACCGGTTCCTGCGCCGGCTTTGGAAGGCGGTCTACGACCATTGCAGCGCCGGACCGCTCCCTGTGCCCCCGAAATGGGGGCCGCTCCAGGGCGCGGCCGCGCAGATGCGCCGGCTCACCCACCACACCCTCAAGCGGGTCAGCGATGACATCGCTCGCCGGCGGGTGTTCAACACCGCGATCGCCGCCGTCATGGAGCTGCTCAACGCGGTGGCGCGCTATCGAGGAGCCCGGCGAACTGCGCGCGCGCCGTGCGGCACGAGGCGCTCGAGACGGCGGTCATGTGCCTCTCGCCGATGGTGCCGCACGTGTGCCACGTGCTTTGGTTTTCACTCGGCCACGAACGGGCGCTCATCGAGGAGCCCTGGCGTGTGCCCGACCCCCAGGCCCTGCTCCAGGACACGGTCGAGCTGGTGGTGCAGGTCAACGGCAAGCTTCGCGCCCACGTGCGCGTAGCGGCAGGGGCCGATGAGGCCAGCGCGCGCTTGGCCGCGCTCGCCGATGCCACGGTGCGACGGTTCGTCGGAGAAGCCGCGCCTCGCCGCGTGATCTACGTGCCCGGCAAACTCGTCAACATCGTGCTCTGATGGGCAGGAAACGGCCAACGAATGGCTGGAGGCTGCCGGTCCTGGCGTCGCTGGTGCTTTGCTTGCTCGTCGCCTGCGGTTTTCACATGCAGGGACGCGTCGAGCTGCCGCGCTCACTGGCCAGCACCCGCATCGAGGCGGGCGATCGGCAATCGGACTTCTATGCGTCTTTGCGCGCCGCGCTTAATGCCGCAGGTTCTCAGCTGGACGGCCCGGAGGGGGACGCGGCGGTGGTGCACATTCTGGCCGATGAAAGCTCGGAGAGGATCCTGACGGTCTCAGCGCGCAACACTCCGACCGCGTTCCTGCTCTCATACCGCATCAAGATCGCCGTGGATTATAAGGGGCGCGAGCTGCTGCCCGCCGAGGAGCATACCCTCACGCGCGAGTACAGCTTCGATGAAACCCAACTGCTGGCCAAGCAGCGCGAGAGCGATTATCTCAGGCAGGCCCTTGCGGATGACCTGGCGGCGCTGGTCATGCACCGGCTGGCGGCGCTCTAGTGCCATGCTGCGGCTGGCCGAGGCAGACCGAAGCGCGCTGTCCAGGCTGTTGGAGAAGTTCGGCATTGATCTGCGGCTGAGCGAGCCGGGCGCGCAAATCCCGGGCTCCTTCTGGGGCGAGAGCGAGGCGGGGCTGCAAGGCAGCACGCTGCTCGCGCGCCTCGATACCCCGCTCCATTCCATCTTCCACGAGGCCGCGCACTACATCTGCATGAGCCCGGAGCGGCGCGTGGGTCTGGATCGCGACGCCGGGGGCGATGACGCGGAGGAAAGCGCGGTGTGTTATCTGCAGGTGCTGCTGGCCGAGCGGCTTCGCGGCACCGATCGCGCGGCCGCGTGGCGCGACATGGACGATTGGGGGTACAGCTTCAGGCTGGGAAGCGCCCAAGCCTGGTTTGAGCAGGACGCCCACGACGCGCGTGCCTGGCTGCAAAATGCCGGGATCATCGATTCAAGCGGGGATCTCACCGGGCGCGTGCGCGCCGCCTAGTTCTGTTTGCGCCCGCAAAGCGGTCGGTGGCGGCCACCAGCGCTCGCGCGTTGGCTGCCTCGAACGCGGAGTGTCCGGCGTCCGAGGAAATCTTCAGATCCGCCTCAGGCCAGGCGCGGTGCAGCGCCCAGGCGCTGCGCATCGGGCACACCACGTCGTAGCGCCCCTGCACGATCACCGCCGGGATGTGGCGGATCTTGCGCACGCCGCGCAGCAGCTGATCTTCACGCTGCAGAAATCCGCGATTGACGAAGTAGTGGCATTCGATGCGCGCGAAGGCGGCGGCGATGTCGGGATCCGAAAACTGTGCGAGGTCGTGCTCCTTGGCCTGCAGGTAGCTCGTCGCCCCTTCCCAAATCGACCAGGCGTAAGCCGCGCGCTCGCGCACTTTCGCGTTTTTTGAGGTCAGCCGCCGGTAGTACGCGCGCATCATGTCGCCCCGTTCCCGCGGCGGAATCAGCGCCACGTATTTTTCCCAAAGATCCGGAAACAGCGCCGCGGCGCCGAGCTTGTCCTGGTAGAACCAGTCCAGCTCCGAGCGCCGCAGCAGGAAGATGCCGCGCAGCACCAGCTCGGTGACTCGC
The DNA here is from genome assembly GCA_963717335.1 of uncultured Gammaproteobacteria bacterium. Classification (GTDB taxonomy): domain Bacteria; phylum Pseudomonadota; class Gammaproteobacteria; order Steroidobacterales; family Steroidobacteraceae; genus FEN-1191. The sequence goes on from CAVQVZ010000002.1 coordinate 382,012, forward strand.
CTGGGATGGGTCTGCGCGTAGGCCAGGGCCAGGGTCGATCCCCACGATCCACCGAACACCTGCCAGCGCTCGATCTGCAGGTGCTCGCGCAAGCGCTCGATGTCCTCGACCAGGTCCCAGGTGGTGTTCGCGATCAGGCAGGCGTGCGGGCGGCTCTTGCCGCAGCCGCGCTGATCGAAGAGCACGATGCGGTAGCGGCGCGGGTTGAAGAATCGGCGCATGGCCGGACTCGTGCCCCCGCCCGGGCCGCCGTGCAGGAACACCACCGGCTTGCCGCGCGGATTGCCGCTTTCCTCGAAATACAGTTCATGGAGCGGCGAGACCCGCAATCGGCCCCGGCGATAGGGCGTGATGGCGGGGTAGAGCGCGTTGGCGGTTTTCATGCTTGCACCATGGGCCCAAGCGGGCGTCCGCCGAGCAGATGCACGTGCAGGTGGTATACCTCCTGGCCGCCGTGCGCGTTGCAGTTGATGATCAGCCGGTAGCCGTCCGCGGCGATGCCTTCGCGTTTCGCCAGGTCGCGCGCCACCGTGTACATGTGTCCGATCAAGGCCTCATCCGCATCGGCAATGTCGTTGGCGGTGGGAATGGGCTTGTTGGGCACGATCAGGATATGGACGGGCGCGCGCGGATGGATGTCGCGAAACGCCGTGACGCGCTCGTCACGATGGACAATGTCGGCGGGCAGATCGCCGGAAACGATGCGTTCGAAGAGCGTCGGCATGGATGCAGCCTAGACGTTTCCCGGGGGCCGCGGCAAGTCGCGTCCGGAGAGCGGATTCAGTTAATCTGCGCGTACAGGACTGCACTTGAAACTCACCAGCGACAACCTCTCCCGGCAGCTCGCCGAGCGTCTGATGCCCGTCTACCTGATTTCCAGCGACGAACCGTTGCTGGCAGGGGAGGCCTTGGATGCCATCCACAGACGGGCTGCCGCTCTGGGCTACACGGAGCGGGAGCAGGTATTCATCGAGCGGAGCTCCACGGTCTGGCAGCAGGCACTGGAGGCCGTACAAAGCAGATCCTTGTTCGCCAGCCGGCGAATTCTCGAGATCCGGATGGCCAGCGGCAAGCCCGGGCACGGTGCCGCAAGCCTGCTCAAGCTCATCGCTGCCGCCGGCGAGGAAATTCTGCTGCTGATCGTGACGGGGCGTCTTGATCGGGAAACCCAGGGTTCGGCCTGGGTCCGCGAGGTGCAGGATCGGGGTGCGTGGCTGGCGCTGTGGCCACCGGCGAGCGCGCAGTTCCCCAACTGGCTGGAACGCCGCCTCGATGCCGCAGGCCTTGAAGTTTCCGCCGAGGCCGTGGGATTGCTGGCGCAGGCGACCGAAGGGAATCTGCTGGCCGCCCAGCAGGAGATCGAAAAGTTACGCATGCGCTTCGGATCCGGCGCGCGGCTGGGCCTGGAGCAGTTGCGCGACGTTTTCGGGGAGAGTGCGCGCTTTGAGGTGATGCAACTCACCGAGGCCACCGGTGCCGGGGAGGCGGCGCGCGCGCTTCGAATTCTGGCCAGCCTCCGTGCCGAAGGCGAGGAGCCGGTGCGAATCCTTTGGTGGCTGGTGCGCGCATTGCGCAACCAGGCCCAGGGCCCGCCTCGCCTGCCCACCGCTCGGCTGGTGGCACGGGCGGCACGCGTCGATCGCCTCGCCAAGGGCCAGGGCCACGGCAATGCCTGGGACGAGCTGGCGTTACTGGTCGTGGAAATGTGCGGCAGGCGTACACTGCCGGTGCCGCGATTTGCGGGGGTGTGGGAGCGGGCGCGCGCATGAGCGAGCCGATCGGCCTGTTCGGGGGCACCTTTGACCCGATTCACTACGGGCATCTGCGCACCGCCTTTGAACTGTGGCAGGCGCTGCGCCTGGCGCAGGTCCGCTTCCTGCCCACCGGCGATCCGCCGCATCGCGAGCCGACCCAGGCGTCCCCGGCGCTGCGATTGCAGATGGTTCGGGCGGCCGTGGCGGGCCAGAGCGCTTTCGTGGTCGATGACCGCGAGATGCGACGGAGCGGTGTGTCCTATTCGGTCGACACGCTCCTTGACCTGCGTGGCGAGTATCCGCAGCGTTCGCTGTGTCTGCTGCTGGGCATGGACGCGTTCCTGGGGATGCCCAATTGGCATCGCTGGCGCGAGATCTTCGATTTGGCCCATGTGGTGGTGGCGCACCGGCCCGGATGGAAGGCGCCCATCACCGGGCCGCTGGGAGAAGTGATGGTCGATCGCGGCACGGGCAGCGTCCGCGATCTGCACCAGAGCAAGGCCGGTCGCATCTACGTGCTGGCCGTCACGCAGCTGGAAATCTCCTCGACCGACCTGCGCCAGCTCATTTATGCCAATCGCGACCTGCGCTACCTGGTGCCCGACGCAGTCCGCGAGATCATCGTCACGACCGGGTGCTATGCTCAACAATAGAGGTGATCCAATACGCATGACCACAACCCGCCGCAGCCCGCGCCAGCGCCGGCTCACTCCTGCCCCGGGCCCCACTGCGCGCCGGGGAAAGCCCGGACCCAAGGCCGGTGCAAAGTCCAAGTCCGAGTCCACCGCCCAAGCCACCCCTTCAGCCCGTAGCGCAAAGGTTCCGCGCAGCGGGGAGCTGCTGGCCTTAGAGAAGCTGGTGCTCAGGGCTTTGGAGGACCTCAAGGCGGTCAATATCAAGGTGCTCGACGTGCGCGGACTGACCGACGTGGCCGACACGATGATTGTCGCCTCGGGCACCTCGGATCGACACGTGCAGGGCCATCGCCGAAAGCGTTATTGCGCAGTCCAAGGCCGCGGGTCGGCGCCCGATGGGGACGGAAGGGGAGGCGGACGGCGAATGGGTGCTGGTGGATCTGCAGGACGTGTTGGTGCACGTGATGTTGCCGCGGGTCCGTGAGTTCTACGCGCTCGAGCAGCTGTGGGAAGCCCCGCAGGCGCAACGGCGGCGCACCGCGGCCGCCCCGCCACGGGGCTAGGGCGCCACCGGACCAGAACGCGGCCGCACCCTATGCGTGTGCGCGTGATTGCGGTGGGCACGCGGATGAGTGCCTGGGTACAGGCCGCATTCGAGGACTACTCGCGTCGCATGCACGGTGCCGATGCCATCGAGCTGGTGCAGATCCCGGTGGCTCCCCGCCACGGTGAGGGTGAGGCCAAACGGGCCCTCAAGCTCGAAGCCGGGCGTATCCTCGCCCTGATCGAGGCGCGGGAGTACGTGGTGGCGCTCGATGAGCGTGGCCGCACGTTTACGACCCTGCAATTAAGCGCCTGGCTGGCGGAGCGGCGCAGCCACGGTACACCGCTAAGCTTTATCATCGGCGGTCCGGACGGACTCGATGCGACCATCGTCGCCCGGGCGCAGCTTCGCTGGTCGCTCTCTACGCTCACCTTCCCCCACGCGCTGGTGCGCGTATTGCTCGCCGAACAACTCTATCGCGCCTCGACGGTGCTGGCCGGACACCCGTACCATCGTCCTTAAGCCATGAACGCCCGCACCGATGCCATCGTCCCCCCGCAGGAACCGCCGCCGGCGTTGCTGCTGGCCTCGGCGTCCCCGAGGCGGAGGGAGCTGCTGTGGCAGATCGGCGTCGCCCACCGGGTGGCCGCCGCCGGCGTCGATGAAACGCCGCGCGCCGGCGAGTCGGCCGAGGAGTGTGTCAAGCGCCTGGCCCTGGCCAAGGCAATGAGGATATGGAGCGGGACCCTTCCGGTGCTGGGGGCGGACACGGCCGTGGTGCTCGACGGAGAACTGCTGGGTAAGCCCAAGGACCGCCAGAGCGCCTATCGATGCTGGCGCGCCTGTCGGGCCGGAGCCACCGGGTGCTCACCGCGGTCGCGCTGGTGGACGGGCGGGCAGCCAGGTGCGCCTGAGCGACAGCGAGGTCCGATTCCGCACCCTGGGCGCCGCCGAGTGCGCGCGCTACTGGGACAGCGGGGAGCCCCGCGATAAGGCCGGAGGCTATGCCATACAGGGGCTGGGCGCGGTGTTTGTCAGCGAGCTGCGCGGAAGCTATTCCGGAGTGATGGGCCTGCCCTTGTTTGAGACCGCCTCGCTTCTCGATGAGGCCGGCGTGCCGCGCTGGGGCATGCATCAGGATCGCGTGTCGCCACCGTGAGCGGGGCCGAGCAGCTAGTGCGCGAGATATTGATCAACGTCACGCCGCGTGAAACTCGAGCCGTACTGGTCGAAAACGGCAGCGCACAGGAGCTGTACATCGAGCGGGCCGGGCGGCGAGGATTGGTGGGCAACCTGTACAAGGGGCGTGTGTCGCGGGTGCTGCCGGGCATGCAGGCGGCGTTTGTGGACATCGGTCTGTCGCGCACCGCGTTTCTGCACGCGGGCGATATCGCGCGCGCCGCGGCGGCCGATTCGGACGGTCCCGCAGCGCCCGTGCCCGACATCGCCAGTCTCGTGCTGCCCGGCCAGGACGTGCTGGTGCAGGTGCTGAAGGACCCGCTGGGCACCAAGGGCGCACGCTTATCGACCGTGGTGTCCCTGCCGTCGCGATTTCTGGTCTACATGCCCTTCGGCCGCGGGGTGGGGGTATCGGCGCGCATCGAGGATATGCAAACGCGCGAGCAACTTCGCGCCACGGTGCGTGATCTGGCCCAGAGCATGGTCGCGCCAGGCAGTGCGCCGGCGGGCAATGGCGGGGGTTATATCGTGCGTACCGCGGCTCACCGCGCACCGCCCGAGGCGCTGCACGCCGACATGCTCTACCTCGCTCGGCTGTGGGAGCACGTGCGCCAGGAGCAATTGCGCGTGTCCACCAGTACGCTGGTGCACGCGGAGCTGCCGCTCGGGGCGCGGATGCTGCGCGATGAGCTAAGCCCGGAGGTGCGCCGCGTCGCGGTCGATGACGCCGCAGGAGTATTGCGCGCCTGCGCCAGTTCGCCGCGGCCTTCATGCCCGAGGCGGTCGAACGGATCGAGCACTACAGCGGCGCTCGTCCGCTGTTCGAACTGCACGGCGTGGAGGATGAGATCTCGCGCGCCTTGGATCGGCAGGTGCAGCTGCAGTCGGGAGGCTACATCGTCATTGACCAGACCGAGTCGATGACCACGATCGATGTCAACACCGGAGGCTTTGTAGGCACTCGCAATCCCGAGGACACGGTGTTCCGCACCAATCTGGAGGCGGCCGTGGCGATTGCCCGCCAGCTGCGCCTGCGCAACCTCGGCGGAATCATCGTCATCGACTTTATCGACATGCAGGATGAGGGGCACCGCGAGCAGCTCCTGGCTGCGTTTCAAAGCGCGCTGAGCACCGATCGCGCACAGACCCAGCTCGCCCCCGGCGCGCCGCTGGGACTTGTTGCGATGACCCGAAAGCGCACCCGCGAGAGCCTCGAGCACCTGCTGTGCGAGCCGTGCCAGAGCTGCCAGGGGCGCGGCTTTGTGCGTAGCGTCGAGACTATCTGCCACGATATCTATCGGGAAGCGTTGCGGCAAAGCGCCCAGTTCCAGGTTCGTGAGCTGGTGATACTCGCCCATCCCGAAGTCATCGAGCGCATGCTGGATGAGGAAGCCCAGGTGCTGGCCGACCTGGAGCAACGCGTGGGCAGGCCGATTCGCCTACAGACCGAGGCGCTCTACGGCCTCGAGCAATACGACATCGTGCTAGCCTAGGCGGATGGCGGCAAACACCCAAGAACCTAGCGAGAATGCGTGCATCGTTGCGGCGCTGCAGATGAGCTCGGGGAACGATCGGGACGCCAACCTGGCTTCGGCCAAGGCGCTGCTTGAGTCGGCCGCCGCGCGTGGGGCGCAAGTCGCCGTGTTGCCTGAGAATTTTTCATTGATGCCGGTGCGCGACGCCGAGCGTCGCGCACACGCGGAGGCGGAGGGGAGCGGCCCGGTGCAGGAATTTTTGGCCCGTACCGCCGCTCGATTGCGCATGTGGATCGTTGCCGGCTCCGTGCCCTTGTCTCAGGCCGCAGGCGAGCGCAATGCCCAGGCCTGCCTGGTCTACGACGCTCAGGGCCACCGCGCCGCGCGCTACGACAAGATCCACTTGTTCGACGTCGAACTGCCCGAGCGCGCGGAGAGTTATCGCGAGTCCGCGCACATGGCGCCCGGAGATAAGCCCGTCACTGTCGACACACCGGCCGGGCGCCTGGGCCTCTCGATCTGTTATGACGTGCGTTTCCCTGAGCTGTACCGCCGATTGGAGAGGGCCGGGGCGCAATGGATGATCGTGCCGGCCGCCTTCACTGCGGCCACGGGCGCCGCGCACTGGGAACCACTGCTGCGCGCACGGGCGATTGAAAATCTTTGCTACGTGGTGGCGAGCGCGCAGTGGGGCACGCATCCGAACGGTCGCCAGACCTGGGGCCACAGTCTGATTGTGGATTACTGGGGCCGGATACTTGCGCAGCTCCCCGAGGGCGAGGGCGTGATCAGCTCGCCCGTGGACCTGCTCGCGCAATCCGAGGCGCGCCGCAAGTTTCCGGCCCTCTCGCATCGCGTGGCGCAACTCAACGGCTAGGGCGGAACCGACAGCATGAACACGGAAGCCACCGGCGGACCGCTCGAAGCGATGCAACTGGCGCAGCGCAGCCTCCTGGAACCGGGCGGGCTCGACGCCGCGCGCCTCGGGCAGACCCTCGATCTGGTGCTCGGCGCCAAGGTGGACGCGGCCGATCTGTATTTCCAGGTCTCGCATGAGGAGTCCTGGTCCCTGGAAGACGGCATCGTCAAGGAGGGCAGCGCCAGCATCGAGCAAGGTGTGGGCGTGCGTGCCATGGCCGGTGAACGCACCGGCTTTGCCTACTCCGATGAGATCCAGCCCCGAGCGCTCGAGGAGGCGGCGCGCGCCGCCCGGGCGATCGCCGGCCGCGGTGGGAGCGGTTCGATGCAGGCCTGGCACCGCGTGAATGGCCGCAGCCTCTACCTGCCCGCTGATCCGACGCTCAGCCTGTCCGATCAGCAGAAGGTCGCATGGCTCGAGCGCGTGGATCGCGAAGCGCGCAAGCTCGATCCGCGCATTGTGCGCGTCATGGCCAGTGTGCACGCGGTGCACGAACTGATACTGATCGCCACCAGCGAGGGCGCGCTGGCCGCCGACGTGCGGCCGCTGGTTCGCATGAACGTCTCGGTGCTGGTCGAACAGAACGGCAGGCGTGAACAAGGCTATTGCGGTGCCGGTGGGCGTTACACGCTGGCCGAACTGGTGGCCAATGACCGGCCCATTGAACTGGCGCGCGAGGCGGTGCGCCAGGCGCTGGTCAATCTTGAGGCGGTCAGTGCACCGGCCGGCACGATGAGCGTGGTGCTCGGCCCGGGGTGGCCCGGCATCCTGCTGCACGAGGCGATCGGCCATGGCCTGGAAGGTGATTTCAATCGCAAGGGAACCTCGGCCTTCAGCGGACGCATAGGCGAGCGCGTGGCCAGTCCCGGCTGCACCGTCGTGGATGACGGGACGATCGCGGGCCGGCGCGGTTCCCTCAATATCGATGACGAGGGCACGCCGAGCCAGTGCACGACGCTGATCGAAGACGGCATACTGCGTGGCTACATCCAGGACAAGCTCAATGCACGTCTGATGGGAGCGCAACCGACGGGCAACGGACGACGCGAATCCTTCGCGCACCTGACCTTGCCGCGCATGACCAACACCTACATGCTCGCGGGGGCTTACGCCCCCGAGGAAATCATCCGCTCCGTGGACAAGGGCATCTACGCCGTTAATTTTGGCGGCGGGCAGGTGGACATCACCTCGGGGAAATTCGTGTTTTCCGTGAGCGAGGCCTACCTCATCGAGAACGGCAGGGTGGGCGCGCCGATCAAGGGGGCGACACTGATCGGCAACGGCCCGGATGTGCTCACCCGCGTGGCCATGGTGGGCAATGACCTGCAGCTTGATGCGGGCGTAGGCACGTGCGGCAAGGAAGGCCAGAGCGTGCCGGTCGGGGTAGGCCAGCCCACCTTGCGGGTCGATGCTCTGACCGTCGGCGGGACCGCGTAAGACTCCCTCGGGGCTCGCCCGGGTGTGCGTACCCCTTCCACCGCCGTTCGACCTGCGCGCGCGCCCGCGCTAGCATGCGCCGATGCGCCACCTCAACAAGAACCTCTACGAAAGTGTCCCGGCGGTCTACGGCCTGCTGGGGGCCGCCTCGCTGTGGGTCAGTTATCGCTACCGCGATGATGCGTGGAGCACCGCTTTCGCGTTGCTGGGGTTCGTCGGCCTGGTCGCGGGGTTGATGGTCTGGATGCACCGTCGCGACTATCGCGCCACCAGCGCCGACTACATGCAGCGCGGCAGGCCCGTGGGTGAATCGACCGACGAGTCACCCGAAAGGCGCGGCGCGAAACTAATTCTGCGTGGTCTCGCCGTCGATTTCGCGGCGCGGAGGGGGAGGCGGCAGATCGGCCATTTCGCCTTGGTAGTCGCCCAGATCTCCCTCGCGTTCGTCCAGGTAACTCATCTGGAATGAGCCGATCACTACCACATCGCCGTCGCTCAGATTGTGGCGGCGCACCCGTTGATTCTTGACGTACAAGCCATTGGTGCTGTTGAGATCCTGGATCACGCTCAAGTACTCGTTGCTGATGATCTGGCAGTGGTGCCGGCTCACGGTCCGATCATCGATCTGCAGGTCGGCATCGGCGGCGCGGCCGATCATCATTCGACCGGTCCGCAGGGAATGCTCTGCAACCAGTTCTGCGCCGCTCATGACGCGCAATCGCGCCACCCGGGGCCCGGCCATGTCCTTCGCCAAAGAGGTGGTGGCCGGGCCGGGGCTGGGAGAGCCAAGGTTGGGATCCGGACCTGAAGCAGGAACGAGACTCGCATCCGCGATCGAGCTTTCATTCGCAGCGACAATCGCGCCCGCACCGGGCGGCATTTCCACCGGCGAGTGCAGTGCAGCCACCGGGACGGCCAGAGCTTCCTGGCGGGCGATGAGTTCGCTGAGCGCCGGCAACTGCAGTTCCTGCGCGGCCGCCTGGATGTCCTCTGCCACCACGTAGTCGCGACCTGCGCTTGCAGCAACGCGCAACGCTGCCCCGCAGATCGAGTTGATCAGGCCCGGCGCGCCCAGGGTATAGCGGTCGATGACCTCAAAACAGCCGGGCTGGAATATCTCGCGGCCGTGCGAGCCTGCGATCGCGAGTCGATGCGTGATGTAGCTGCGGGCCTGCTCGGGGCTGAAGGAGGCAAGGTGAAACCGCAGTCGCGCACGTTGCGCGAGCAGCGTGAATTCTGGAGCATCCAGATGATCATCCAGCGCGGGTTGACCCACCAGAATGACGCGCAACCGGCTCTCCTGGCCAGGCTCGGTGCCCACCAGCGCGCGGAGCTGATCAAAAACGGGCGGTGCGAGGTCCTGCGCCTCATCGATCAGCAGCAGCACCTTGCGGCCCGCGGTGCGCTGTTCGGCCAGATAGGAATTGAGCGTGCTGAGCAGCGCCGCCTTGTTGCCCCGAAACGGTACGTAGCCGAACTGTTCGAGCAGTGCCTGCAGGAACTCGTTGGTGGAAATGGGCGCCTGGGTGAGGTGCGCCACCACGACGCCCTTGTCGAGTTCCTGGCGGAAAGCGTTGACGAGCATGGTCTTGCCCGAACCCTCATCGCCCGTGATGACGACGAAATCGTCGGCCGTGGACACGGCCGACTCCATGTAGGCCTTGGCACGCGCGTGCCCCTTGCTCAAATACAGGTAACGCGCGTCCGCATTGGCCTCGAAGGGCGCTTCCTTGAGTTTAAAGGTGCTCAGGTACATGCCGTCTCTCGCTAAGCTCTATGGCCGCTACGATCGCCCAGTGTAGCGCTTATTGGCGTAGCCGCTCCCGAGCGCCTGGGCCAAGGCGCGCAACAAGCGCCGCGTACGCAAATCGCGTTCACGGGCCGTGGGCGCGACCAGCGTGCAGTGGCCCAGTTTGCGCCCGGGCCGCGCACTTTTGCCATAATCGTGCAGGTGCACCCCGGGCTGCGCCAGCACAGCCGAGCGCGGTGGCATGCGCCCGATCAGATTCACCATGGCCGAGTGCCCCAGGGGAGTGGTACGGCCCAGTGGCAGACCTGCGATCGCGCGCAGGTGATTTTCAAACTGGCTGGTAAGCGCTCCCTCGATAGTCCAGTGGCCGGAATTATGCACGCGCGGGGCCAGTTCATTGGCGATCAGGCCGCCGTCGCGTACAAAGAACTCGATCGCCAGCACACCCACATAATTAAATTCCCGTAACACCGCGCGCATGTACGCGTGTGCCTTCCGCTCGAGCGCCGGCGCATGCCAGGGCGCCACGCTCAGGCGCAGCATGCCCTCTGCGTGCCAGTTGCGTGTCAACGGGTAGTGGGCTTCGGTGCCCTCGCGCGCCCGCACCCCGAGAGCGGAGACCTCCGCATCGAAGTCCACCCGTTCCTCGTAGAGCAGCGGTACACCGCCCAGTGCGCTCCAGGCGTGATCGATCCCGGCGCGGTTGCGAATCACCATCTGACCTTTCCCGTCATAGCCCATGCGCCGGGTCTTCAGTACGCCGGGCATGCCGACACGAGCACACGCGTGCACCAGCTCGGCGCGGGTGTCGACGGCCAGATAGCGCGTGGTCGGCACCCCAAGCCGCTCGAACAGACGCTTCTCGGCGAGCCGGTCCTGGCCGGTCTCGAGGGCGCGCAACGGCGGGGCGATGCGGGTGCGTAGCCCTCGCTTCGCCGAGCGGAGCGCGGCGGCGGAAATATTCTCCCAGTCAAAACTGATCACTTCGCACCGCTTGGCCAGCTTGCGCAGCAGCGCGCGGTCGGTGAACTTCCCGATGAGGGTGGGCGCCAGTGATGCCGCCGGCACATCCGAGTGCTGGTCCAGGAAGAGGAAGTCCAGTCCGAGCGGGTAGCCGGCAAGCGCAAGCATGCGGCCGAGCTGGCCTGCTCCCACAATGCCGACGGTCATGCCGCGGGAGTCCGGGGATCAGGATGAGCCAGTATGGCCTCGGTTTGGTGGCGACGGTGTTGCGTCAGCGCTTTTGCGATATCCGGATAGCGCGGCGCCAATATGGCGGCGGCAAACAATGCGGCGTTGGTGGCGCCGGCGGCTCCGATTGCAAAGGTCGCCACCGGGACCCCTGCGGGCATCTGTACGATCGAAAGCAACGAATCCAGGCCATTGAGCGCGCGCGACTGCACGGGCACTCCCAGCACGGGCAACGAGGTTTTGGAGGCGGTCATGCCGGGCAGGTGGGCCGCACCTCCGGCCCCGGCGATCAGCACCTCCAGGCCGCGCTCGGCAGCGCCGCTGGCATACTCGAACAACAGGTCGGGTGTACGGTGGGCCGAGACCACCCGCACTTCATGCGCAATGCCGAGTTTGTCGAGCATCTCAGTGGCGGGCCGCAGGCATTCCCAGTCGGAAGCCGAGCCCATAATGACGCCGACCAGTGGCTTCATCGACGCATTTTACCACGCGCGCCGCCCGGGCCGGCGGCCAGTTCGAGGGCTCGTTCGATGGGTCCCAGATCAAGTTCGCGCATCAGGCGCCCGATGTACTGGTACTGGCGGGCCAGGGCCGAATGGCCGCGCAGGCGACGCGCCTCGTGCAGCGCCTCGAGCAGTTGAGGGGGCAGATCCAAGGGCCGGAGCTGCTCATCACGCAATCCGCTGAGCCTTACCCCGAGCTTTTGCGCGTGCTCGGCGGCGCGCTTGCGCGCCGAGCGCGAAGGGCGCTCGAGCAACCCGCCATCGTCTTCCACATCCTCATCGTCGCTCATTCGTTCGGATCCGGCGGGGCGCGCACTCGCGCACTGCTACAATTCTGCCATGTCCGAGGAAGTCGACGCGACGCGTATTCCAGAACTGCAACAGGTGGTCAGCAGCGCCCTTGCGCATGCGCAGGCCGCCGGCGCCTCCGCGGCCGACGCCGACGCCAGTGTGCAAAAGGGGTTGACGGTGACGGTGCGCCTTGGCGAGGCCGACACCATCGAGTACCACCGCGACCGCGGCATGGCCGTGACCGTCTACTTCGGGCATCGCAAGGGTTCGGCCAGCACCGCGGACTTGCGCGCGGATGCGGTCAAGCAGACCGTGGCCAAGGCCTGTGCGATTGCGCGCTACACCGCCAGCGATGAATGCTCGGGGCTGGCCGATGCGGAGCGGATGGCGCGCGAATTTCCGGATCTGGAACTTGATCATCCATGGGGCATAGAGCCCGAGCAGGCCGTGGAGATCGCGCGCGATTGCGAGGCGGCGGGCCGCGCGGTCGATGCGCGCCTGACCAACTCGGAAGGCGCTTCGTTGAGCACCCACCGCGGCGTGCGCGTGTTTGGCACCAGCCACGGGTTCCTGGCCGGCTACCCCAGCACCAGCCATTCACTCAGCTGCGCGCTGCTCGCGCAGCAGGGCGCCGACATGCAGCGTGATCATTGGTACTCGGTGGCGCGCGATGCCACCGAGCTCCAGGCCGGACCGGCGATCGGGCGGCGCGCCGGTGAGCGCGCGGTCGCTCGGCTGGGCGCGCGCAGGTTAGGCACCTGCCGCGCCTCGGTGCTGTTCTGCCCCGAGATGGCGCGGGGCCTGTACTCCCACCTGATCGGTGCAATCAGCGGCACCAGTCAGTACCGTCGCGCCTCCTTCCTGCTCGATGCGGCCGGCGAGCAGGTGCTGCCCTCATTCCTGCAGATGCAGGAACGCCCGTTTTTGCTCCGGGCGCTGGCCAGCGGCAGTTTCGACTCGGAAGGCGTGGCCACCCGGGACCGCGAGCTGGTGCGCGATGGGGTGCTCGAGGGCTACGTTCTGGGCAGTTACTCGGCGCGCAAACTGGGGCTTGAGACCACGGGCAACGCCGGCGGAGTGCACAACCTGCTCGTGAGCGCGCCGCGGGCCAGTTACGACTTCGAGGGATTGCTCGGCCAGATGGGCAGTGGGCTGTACGTGACCGAACTGATGGGCCAGGGCGTCAATGGCGTCACGGGCGATTACTCGCGCGGAGCCAGCGGCTTCTGGATTGAGAATGGAGCGATCGCCTACCCCGTCCACGAGATCACCATCGCCGGAAATCTCCGCGAAATGTACCGCAGCATCGTCGCGGTCGGCACCGATGTGGACACCCGAGGCGCGATCCGCTGCGGCTCGGTGGTGGTCGAGGGCATGACGATTGCCGGGGAGTAAGTCCCTCAGCTGGTGGCCGTGACCCACGCTTCGAGCGTCTGGGTACCCAGACGCTCGCGCCACACGCTGTCCAGTTCGCCGCACAGTTTGCGCACCGGTGCCGGCGCCATCGAGCGGTTATCCCCATGGACGCTGTTGGCCGTACGCGCCACCGATAGGATCTCCTGCAGCGGGATGCGGCCCGCATCGCGCCCGGGCAGCAGGGTATCCTGTTCGGTCGTCACCACGAGCCCCGCCGATTCGAGCGCGCGCATCATGCGTGCGAGGGCAACGCCCGGGATCGCCAGTTCTGTGGACAGCGAATCGACACTCCAGCGCGGGCTGGCCAGCAAATGGCTGCGGGCCACCAGGTACATGATGCTCAGGGCGAGCTGCTTCGTTCTCGAGGTTGGACAACCGCGGCTCGCGCAGGCCAATGCGCAGATAGCTGGGATTTTGCACGTAGAATGACAGCTGCGCGCCCAGCAGCAGGATCAGCCAGCTGAAGTAGATCCACACCAGTGCCGCGATAAAGATGGCAAAGCCCGCATACACGATCGTCAGGTGCGTGGAGACCTGGACAAATCCGGTAAATACCCGGCCGATCGCCGTCCAGAAAATCCCGGCGGTGAGGCCGCCAACCATTGCGGGGACGATTTCTACGCGCGTATTGGGAATGAACGCGTAGATCACCGCGAATACGCCACTGACGATGACCACCGGGATCAACGCCAGGAGCCCGCGGGCGAGCGCTCCCAGCAAGGGCAGGTGCGCGAGCATTTGGACCGAACTGTTGCTCGAGGTGAGCTTGGCCATGCCCACCAGGGCTCCGATCAGGACCGGCGCGATCACCAGCAGCGCGAAGTACTCGGCGATGCGCCGCATAAAGCTTCGCGGCTGCTCCACGTGCCAGACGAAGTTCAGGCTGTCTTCGACCCGCTTGAGTGTGCCCATCAGCGTCCAGAGCAGGAAGGTCAGGCCTACCGTGCCGAGCAGCCCGCCGCGAACGCGATCGGCGAAATTCATGACTTTTTGGGTGACCTCGCCCGCCGCGCTCCCCATCGGCAGAAAGAATTCGTACACCAGCGGTTCAAGTTCGCGCTGCGCGCCGAACCCTCGAAGGAGCGCAAAGCTAAAGGCGATGAGCGGTACCAGGGCCAGCATCGTCGCGAACACCAGGCCATTGGCGTGGATGTTGAGCCGACCGCCGAGCAGGTCGCGCGCGAGCGCGTAGAGGTACTGCGCCACGTGTCTCAGGCGCTCGCGCCAGCCGCCGGAATTGAGCGGGGCGAACAACCGGCGTTCGAAGTGGGTGCGGATACGCTCCCAGATCAGCACGGCGGTCCGGTCAGCCGTGCAAGCGCCTCGGCGTACTTCTCGGCGGTGCGGGCGACCACTTCATCGGGCAGATTCGGCCCGGGCGCGCGCTTGTCCCAGTCGAGCGACTCCAGGTAATCGCGCACGAACTGCTTGTCGAATGAGGGTGGGCTCGTTCCCGGACGCCAGGTGGCTGCCGGCCAGAACCGGCTCGAGTCGGGCGTGAGCACCTCATCGATCAACACCAACGCGCCGCGGGCATCGACCCCGAACTCAAACTTGGTATCGGCGATGATGATGCCGCGCGCGCGCGCATGCGCACAGGCGTGCCTGTACAAGGCGATGGCGGTATCGCGCACCGCGCGGGCACGCTCGGCGCCGATGAGCCGGCTGACTTCCACAAAATCGATATTTTGATCGTGTGATCCTGGGGCGGCCTTGGTCGCCGGCGTGAAGATCGGCTCGGGCAGCGCATCGGCCAGTTTCAGGCCGGGCGGCAGCGCATTCCCGCAGATGCTGCCGGTTTTCTGATAGTCCTTCCACCCCGAGCCGGAAAGATACCCGCGAACCACGGCCTCGATCGGCAAGGCATCGAGTCGTCGCACGATTGAGGCGCGTCCCTCCAGCATCGCCAGATCCGCAGGATCGCGAATCACCTCGGCGAGGCGGTGCGGGGTGCGATGATTTGGAATGATTCCGGCGGTCTGGTCAAACCAGAATTCAGAAATCTCGTGCAGCACGCGCCCCTTGCCGGGAATGGGGTTGGGCATCACCACATCAAAGGCGCTGAGCCGGTCGGTGGTGACAATCAATAAGAGTTGATCGTCCACGGCGTAGACATCGCGTACCTTGCCACGGTGTAGGAGCGGCACGGCTTTCAGCGCGGTTTCGTAGACGGTGGCGGGGGTGTTGGCCAAGCTCGGTTACCATACGGGCAAAGCGCGGGGCGCGCATCTTGCCGCCCGCTCGGCGGCGTGGTCAAGCGAAGCGAAACATGGGCTGGAACGGCAAGATTATAGGTGCGGCCTTAGGAATGGCGTTCGGTGGGCCGGTCGGCGCCGCACTCGGGCTTCTGGTGGGCCATCAATTCGACACCGGCGATTCCCGTGCCGCCCAGCCCGGGCCCGAAAGCGCCGCGCGCGTACACGCACTGTACTTCCCGGCGGTCTTTCGCGTCATGGGGCACGTGGCCAAGGCGGACGGACGGGTCTCGGAGCAGGAAATCACCGCGGCGCGCGGTGTGATGGCCGCACTGCAGGCTCAATCCCGAACAGGTCCGTCTGGCCATCGGTTATTTCGGAGAAGGCAAGCAGCCTGATTTCTCCCTCGATGCGGAGCTGGCGGAGCTTCGCCCGCTCCTGCGTGCCTATCCCGCAGCTCGCCCAGTTTTTCATCGAGATCCAGCTCCAGGCCTCGCTCGCCGGGAACGGTCTTGGGGTGCGACCGCGCGCGCGATTGCTTCGCACCGCCAATTTCCTTGGCCTGACCAGCGATGATTTCGGCCGGCTCGAGGCCCTGATGCGCTGGCGTATGGGCGCAGCAAGTGCAGGCGGCGCAGGCGCCGCGCGCGGCCCCAGTGATTCGGACCAGCTGCGGCAGGCCTACGCACTGCTCGAAACGGCCGCAAATTCCTCCGATGAGCAAGTCGTCAAGGCCTACCGCCGGCAGATGAGCCGCAATCATCCCGACAAGCTCCAGGCCAATGGTTTGCCCGAATCGATGCTGGAGCGCGCCAAGGAGCGCACCCAGCAGATCCAGGCGGCCTACGAACTGGTGCGCGCCGCGCGCGGCATGCGCTGAACTCGGCCCTCACGTAGACTAAAGCCCATGGCAACTCCCTGGATTGCACCATCCATATTGTCCGCGGACTTTGCCCGCCTCGGCGCGGAAGTGGACGCGGTGGTTCGCGCCGGCGCGGACCTGGTGCACTTCGATGTGATGGACAACCATTACGTGCCCAACCTCACGATCGGGCCGCAGGTCTGTGCCGCGTTGCGCAAGCACGGAGTGACGGTGCCGATCGATGTTCACCTGATGGTGCGTCCGGTCGATCGCATCGTGCCGGATTTCGCGCATGCCGGCGCCACTTACATCAGCTTTCATCCCGAGGCGACCGAACACGTCGACCGCACCATCGCCTTGATCCGCGAGCACGGCTGTCGTCCCGGCCTGGCGTTCAATCCGGCGACACCCCTGGACTGGCTCGACTACACGCTCGAAAAGATCGACCTGGTGCTGCTGATGTCCGTCAACCCGGGATTTGGCGGTCAGGCAGTTCATTCCAAGCGTGCTGCCCAAGATTGCCGAGGTGCGCCGGCGCGTGATCGCCAGGGGCGGGAGATTCGGGTCGAGGTCGACGGGGGCATCAAGGCGGAAGTCATCGCGATCGGTCGCGCGCGCGGGTGCCGATACGTTCGTGGCCGGCTCGGCGATATTCGGAAGTGCGGATTACGCGGCGACCATTCGCGCATTGCGCGCCGGCATCAGCGCCGGCGCGGTCGCGTCCGGGCCAAAGGATCTGAAGGCCGCCCCCTGACTGCGCGAGCGGCGCTTGGCGCTACTCGTCCTCGTCCTCGTCCGTCGTCATCGTCAATGCGCGCACTGGCGGCCATCGGCCTTGCCGAGGGCGCACCGGCACTGCGGGCGGGGATGACGACCGGCCGGGTCTTCATCTTCGGCCGCGCATTGAAGACCACGATGGTCTTGCCGGTGGCACGCAGCAACCCCTGCTCCTCGAGGACCTTCAGGACGCGGCCGGCCATCTCACGAGAACAGCCGATCAGACGCGAAAGTTCCTGGCGCGATACCTTGATCTGCATGCCTTCCGGGTGCGTCATCGCGTCCGGCTCGCCGCACAGATCCATGATCGCGTGCGCGACTCGGCCCGTGACGTCCACGAAGGCGAGATCGCCCAGCTTGCGGTTGGTGCGATCAAGCCGGGTCGCCAGCTGAGTCGCCAGCTCGAAAATGAGCCCGGGACTTTCGGTCGCCACTTGCCGGAAACGCGGATAGGTCATCTCGGCGAGTTCGCAGGCGCTGCGCGTACGCACCCAGGCGCTTCGCGTGGGCTGCTCATAGAACAGGCCCATTTCACCGAAGAACTGGCCCTTGTTGAGGTAGGCCAGCACCATCTCGTTGCCTTCCTCGTCCTCGATCATGACCTCGACCGAGCCGCTGATCACGTAATAGAGCACGTCGGGCAGGTCGCCGGCGTGTATCAGCACGGTCTTGGAGGGAACGGTTCGGACCCGGCAATAACTCAGGAACCGGTTGATTGCCGGAATGTCGCTCAATGCTCTGACATTCTCTTCCATAGGGCGTGTGCTTTGGTCGCGTGAAAGATTATTCATCTTGGCTTTTTATTACATAAGTCCATCTGGCCGCAAGGTTTTTGTGAAAACTCATACCCAATAGGCGAGCCGGGTCATCACCTTGGAGGTCAGAGCCATGCCGGTAGCGAGCCCATTGGGGCAGCTCGGCGGCTCCCCGCGCCTCGGCGCTGTGGGCGTGCCGCTGTTCATCGCTCTGCATCGTTTCAAGGATGCGCCGGCTCCGCTGGTCGTCCGCGGGGAGCCGCCCGAGGTGCTCGGCCAGGTGACTTTCGACCTGGCGCTCGGTCTCGGTGAGAAAACCGAGGCTCAACGCGTCGCTGAAGGCTGCCGCGGCGGCGCCGATGGCAAATGATCCGGCGTACCAGAGCGGATTCAGGAGGCTGGTGCGTGCCTTGAGTTCTTTGAGGCGCTGCTCGCACCAGGCCAGATGATCGCCTTCCTCGGCGGCGGCTTGGAGCAGGTATTCCCGCGTTGCGGTGGAGCGCGCCATCAGGGCCTGCCCGTGATAGAGCGCCTGGGCGGAGATCTCCCCGGCGTGATTGACCCTCATAAGGCCCGCCACGTGCCGGCGGTCCGTTTCGCTCAAATCCGGGGCCTCGGGGAGCGGGGCGGGGCTCCGGAGCGCCGTTGCCGGCACAAACAGGGCCCGCAGGGCATTATCGGCCGCCTGCAGCAGGGCATCGACGGTCAGGCTGGGGGGTAAGGGGCTCACCATCCTCTTCATTATAGAGTGCTCCCCGAGGAGGGGCCCCCCTTAGGGGCCTTGGCCGGGCGGCCCCGGGAACCGGCCTCCCGGCGGCCCCCCGGCGGGCCCCCGGGCCTGCTTTGCAAAGCGCAGGGGGCTTGAGTACACTGCCGCGCCATTTTTCCGGAAGCCCAAGAGGCGCCGCGGGCCACCCCGCCGCCCAGCCCTTTCCGGTTCAGGTTGGAGTCTGATCAGCATCATGAAGACGATATTCGCCAATTCAGCCACCGCGCGTGGCGACTGGTACGTGGTCGACGCGACCGGCAAGACCCTCGGGCGCCTGGCCTCGCAGATTGCGCACCGCCTCAAGGGCAAGCACAAGGCTGACTACAGCCCGCACGTGAACATGGGCGATCACATCGTGGTTCTGCACGCCGAGAAGATCGCCGTCACCGGCAACAAGCTCGACGACAAGATGTACCACCATCACACCGGCTACATGGGCAATCTGAAGACGATCGCCCTTGGAAAGCTCCTCAAGGAGCATCCGGAACGCGCCCTTCAGTTCGCAATCAAGGGCATGCTTCCCAAGAACACTCTGGGGCGCAACATGTACCGCAAACTCCACGTGTTTGCCGGTGGCGAGCATCCGCACACCGCGCAGCAACCCAAACAACTCGCACTGTAAACAAGCTTCAGGATCCAAAGCCCATGGCAGCTTCCCCCGACTACGGCACGGGCCGGCGCAAGACCTCGACGGCCCGCGTGTACATGCAGGCCGGCACCGGTCGCATCACGGTCAACGAGCGTCCGCTCGATGAGTTCTTCGGCCGCGAGACCGGCCGCATGATCGTGCGCCAGCCCCTCGAGCTGGTGCAGCTGACCGACAAGCTCGATATCGAAGTGAAGGTCACCGGCGGGGGAATCACCGGCCAGGCCGGTGCGATCCGTCACGGCATCGCGCGCGCACTGATGAAGTACGACGCGAAGCTGCGCGGGCCCCTGCGCCAGGCCGGCTTCGTCACGCGCGACGCGCGTGAAGTGGAGCGCAAGAAGGTCGGACGGCGCAAGGCACGCCGCGGCCCGCAGTACTCCAAGCGCTAGTTCGCGCGGGCGGTTCGGTTCGAACCATCGCCGCCACGGCTCGACGGCGACCGCGCTTCTTTAAGGTGTGGGTACGGGTGGGGGATCGTCTAGTGGTAGGACCGCGGACTCTGACTCCGCTAACCTAGGTTCGAATCCTAGTCCCCCAGCCACCATCAAAGCGAAGGGCGCGATCCTGATGTTCCGGCAGCTGTTCGATCCGGTCTCCTCCACCTACAGCTATCTGCTGGCCGACCCCGTCTCGCGCGAAGCGCTGCTCATCGATCCGGTCTACGAGCAGGCCCGGCGCGACATCGCTCTGATTCGTGAACTGGGACTTACGTTGCGGTGCACCGTTGAGACCCACGTGCATGCCGATCATGTCACAGCGGCCTGGCGCCTCAAGCAGGAGCTTGGGAGCCAGATAGTGGTCGCAGCACGCTCCGGGGCAGAGGGCGCCGACCGCTACATGGCGCACGGTGAGACCATCAACTACGGCGCGCGCTCACTTTCGATCCGCGACACGCCCGGGCACACGGCCGCGTGCATCACGCTGGTGGGCGGCGAGCAGGACATGGCGTTTACGGGCGATTGCTTGCTGGTGCGCGGCTGTGGCCGGACGGATTTTCAGGGCGGTGATGCCCGGGCCCTGTACCGCTCGATATACGAGCAGATCTTTACCCTGCCCGACACCTGCCTGCTGTTCCCGGGTCATGATTATCGGGGCAATACCGTGACCTCGGTCGCCGAGGAGCGCGCCTTCAATCCACGCCTGGGCGGGCGATTGAGCGAGTCCGACTTCGTGGGCTACATGGAAAACCTCGGGCTCCCGCACCCCAAGCAGATCGACGTCGCCGTGCCCGCAAATCGCAAGTGCGGGTATTCGGCCACGGCCGAATCGGCCGACGCCAACCCCGTCGTGGGGACCGCTGGCATTTACCTATGCCGGCTTCTGGGAAGTGCCGGCGCAGTGGGTGCAGGAGCATCTGCCCAGCTCTGCAGCTGATCGACGTGCGGGAGCCGTCGGAGTTCGACGGTCCCCTCGGGCACATCCCCGGCGCGCAACTGGTGCCGCTGGGCACTCTGGCGGGCGCACTTGCGCCTTTCGATCGCGAGCGGCCCGGTCGTCGCGGTGTGCCGTGCAGGGGGGCGCTCCGCGCAGGCGACCCTGGTGTTGCAACGCGCCGGATTCACGCAAGGTCGCGAACCTCAGCCGGTGGCATGCTGCAGTGGCATGCCCAGGGTCTGGCCGTTGAGGGCGCGAAAAACGAGTAGCGGCGGGGCCGCCGCGCTAGATCGAGCGCGTGCCCTTATCGGTGCCGATGATCAGCACGTCGGCCGGGCGCTGTGCGAACAATCCGACCGTCACCACGCCAGGGAGCTGGTTGATTTGCGCTTCCAGTTCCCGCGGTTCGCTGATCCGCAGGCTCGTGCACGTCGATGATCTGATTGCCGTTGTCGGTGGTGATGCCCTCGCGCCACACCGGCCTTCCCCCCAGCATTGCGAGCCGGCGAATCAGCAGCTCACGGGCCATCGGGATCACTTCCACCGGTAACGGGAACCGTCCAAGCACCTCGACCAGCTTGCTGTCATCGACGATGCAAACGAAGGTGTGCGCGGCGGCTGCAATGATCTTCTCGCGCGTCAGTGCGGCGCCCCCGCCCTTGATCAGCTCGCGCCTGGGGTTGGCCTCGTCGGCGCCGTCGATGTAGATGCCCAGGTCCGGGACTTCGTTCAGCTCCAGGACCGGAATCCCGAAGATTTCGGAGCCGTTCCGTACTGGCGGAGGAACTGGAGACGGCACCGCGCAGGCGAGTCTTCCAGGGTGCCAGCAGGTCGATCAGAGCGTTCACGGTCGAGCCGGTTCCCACTCCCAGCACCATGCCATCGCGCAGCAAACCGAGTGCTGCGGTTGCGACCTGTTGCTTCTTCTCCTGCGCTGAAAGTGCCATGTTTTACGCCCTCCAGACGTGACTGTGCCCGCTTGCGCGGGCACAGTCTCAGCTTTGAATCAGGCTCGTAAGGTTTGATCCTCACTCGCCTTGAAGTAAAGGCCTTTACTTCTTCTTCGCAGCTTTCTTCTTGGCCTTCTTCTTTGCCTTAGCCATGAATGATCTCCATATATCAGGTTAGTCCGGGGACCGAGTATATACACGAGACATAAAAAAACAAGCGTGTGTGTCACACGACGCTCGATGTGAACTCACTCACACTCACTCCAGAGACAAGATGAACCGCCAGTGAGCGTCATCGACTGGCATCACCGAGAGTCGAGTGCCGCGTTGGAGCAGGGTCATGCCGCGCAGTTTTCCGTTCGCATGCGCGCGAAGTTCCTCCAAGAGCGATCACTCGCTTGAAGCGACGCTGCAACTGCACGTCGATCGTGAACCAGCGCGGCGCGTCCGGATCGCTCCCGGGATCGTAGTGATCATCGCGCCGATCGAACGCGGTGGCGTCCGGGTAGGCGGCGCGCACCACGCGCAATATTCCCGACCAGGCCAGGCACGGCGCAGCTCGAGTGATAAAGAAAGGCAAGATCATCGCGCTGAACGTTGTCGCGCAGGAAATTTCGTGCCTGATAGTTGCGCACGCCGTCCCAGCTGGCACGGCGCTTGGGGAGCTTGAGCAGGTGCTCGAGTCCAAAGGTCTCCGGTTCGGTCTTGAGCAGCCAGTGAGCCATGATCAGAGCTTCCGTGTGAAGAATTGAATGCCATATTCGGTGACGACCGCATCGAGCGGCACATCGTGAGGCGCCGCCGGAAGCTTCGGGCAGCGCTGGCACTCGAAGGCGAGGCCGACCAGCACCGGCGCACCGCGCGTGCCTAGGCGCCCGGCGAGCAGGCGATCGTAAAATCCCGCGCCATTGCCCAGCCGGTTGCCGGAATCATCGAATCCGACCAGTGGCATCAATACCACTGCCAGGGCTTGCGGCCTGATCGGTGCACCGCCCACCGGTTCGGCAATGCGGTAGCGGTTGAGTCGCATGGCCGGGCCAGGATCCGGGAGCAGCACCATGCGTCGAGAAGCGAAATCGGTGATGCGCGGCAGGTAGACGCGGCACCCGCGGCGCCGGGCCAGGGTGCGCAACGGAAAGGTGCTGACTTCGGTCCCCCGGGAGACGTACAGCGCGATCGCGGTGCCGGGCCTAAGCCAGGGGCTGGCGGCCAGGGCGGCACGGATGGATCTTTCCGCGGCGGCGCGAGCGGAGGCAGACATCGCATCACGCCTCCGCCACAGCGCACGGCGCAGCGCCGAGCGCGAAGTGGCGGAGTCGCTGGCAGTTGGGCTCACGCTCGTGCGCCTGCGGGGGGAATAAGAAGCGTCACCCGAAATGCCGGTGCGAACTCTTGCTCTCGACCAGAGCAACAAGTGGGACTTCCTGCGACAGGTAAGGCTTTCTGCTCGAGGCAGACTTGCACAATGCTGCCAGCAAGGTCAGGTCCCGGGGTGTTTCAACTTAGGGTCGAGAGGTAACCGAGCCCGCTTGTCGAGCACCACAGGCGACGCCAGTGCGACTCTACACTAAAGATCGAGCTGCTGTCCTTTCTGCAGCGCAGTCTCGACGCGCTCGCGCAGCATTTTGATGCGGCTCCCGAATTCGGCTTGCGAACCGTGACCCTGTTCACGTTGACGCAGCATCTCGTTGGTGATGTTGAGCGCAGCCATTACGGCGATGCGGTCGGCTCCCACCACCTTGCCGGTATCGCGGATTTCCTTCATGCGGGCGTTCAGAAACGCGGCGCTATCGATCAGATCGTTCCGTTCCTCCTTCGGGCAGGCCACGAAATAATCCTTATCGAGAATGCGCACGCTGACGCGAGTGCCGTCCGAGTCGCTCATGCCGTGCGTTCCATGGCCTTGAGTCGCCCGATCATCGCCTCGACCCGGGCGCGCACCTGTTCGCTGCGATTCATCACCGTGGTCTTCTCCGCGGCCAGGCTGTCCTGGCGCGCCCGCAGTGCACGGTTTTCGTCCTTGAGGCGGTGCACCGTGGAGACCAGTTCCTCGAGTCGTTTTTCCAGGCGCTTGAATTCCACGTCGAGGCTGCTGTTTTTGCTGCTGTCGGCCATGCAAAACTATAGTGCGATGCGCCGAGTGCGGTCAACCGAAATACGCGCGCGAGGGGGTGTTGCGCGGCGCAAAGGTGCGCTCTACCATGCCTGCGTTCGCTTCAAGGCGTCAAAATACAGTGGCCCGCCAGATCAATTACGCGCAAATTCAGCGTCTGATGTCCGAATGCCGAGCCGTGACCGAGCCCGCCGAGGCGCACGGGTCGCTGGCGGGCGCGCTATGTGCCACGGACGGGTATGGTGTGGATGACTGGCTGGCCGAGATTCTGCCCTGAGGGCGCGGTGCCTGAGGAAACGGCCGTTTCGAGCTTGCGCGGCCTGTACGAGGCCACCCGCGCGGCACTAACCGACACGCAGATGCAGTTCGATCTGCTCATGCCCGACGATGACGAGCCCATCGAACGGCGCACCGAGGCGCTCACATTATGGTGCAACGGCTTTGTGTACGGTCTGGGTTCGGGTGCCGCCACCGACCCGGAACGCTTACCCGGCGATGCGGGAGAGATTGTGCGCGACATGGCGCAGATCATGCGTGCCGGGGTCGACGAGCGCGAAGGGATCGAAGCCAATGAGACGGCGCTCGCCGAGCTGGTGGAGTTTGTTCGGGTCGGCGTGCAGGTCGTGTTCGAAGAGCTCGGTGCACTGCGCCAGCCTCCCTCCGCGACGCCCGTTACGCGCGCAGTTGCACTGATATCCGCGAATGCCCGGCCAGATGACCGAAGAGTTCGCGCGCCGCCGTCGCCAGCTCATGCGCCTCATGGGGCGCGATGCGATCGCGGTCTTGTCGGCGGCGCCCGAGCGCACGCGCAACAACGATGTGTATTACAACTATCGCCAGGACAGCGACTTTCATTACCTGACGGGGTTTGCCGAGCCCGATTCGGTCGCCGTGCTGATCCCGGGACGTCCGCAGGGCGAATTCCTGATGTTCGTGCGCGATCGCAACGACGAGCGCGAAATCTGGGACGGCAAGCGCGCGGGGCCGGCGGGCGCCCGGTCGCGCTATGGCGCCGACGATGCCTTCCCGATCGGTGATCTGGACGACATCCTGCCCGGACTGCTCGAAAGCCGTGCCCGGGTCTATCACACCATGGGCAAGTATCACGACTTCGACCAGCGGGTGGTCGGTTGGGTGAATGCTCTGCGCGCCGAGGCGCATCCGGGCGGCATCGCTCCGCTCGAGTTCGTGGCGCTCGATCACGTGCTGCACGACATGCGGCTGTTCAAGAGCCGCAAGGAGTTGTCGATCATGCGCCGGGCCGGCGCGATCGGCGCGGGCGCACACGTTCGCGCCATGCGCTTTTGCCGTCCAGGCCGCACGGAGTACGAGGTCTGCGCCGAACTGGTGCACGAGTTCGGTCGCCACGGCGCCGAAGTCTCCTACCAGCCGATCGTGGGGAGTGGCGCGAATTCCTGCGTGCTGCATTACCGCGACAACAACCAGCCGCTCAAGGACGGCGATCTGCTGCTGATCGATGCGGGCTGCGAGCACGAGTACTACGCCTCGGACATCACGCGCACCTTCCCGGTCAATGGGACGGTTCAGTCCCGCGCAGCGCGCCGTCTACCGCGTGGTGCTTGCCGCCCAGAGAGCGGCCATCGCCAAGGTGCTGCCGGGCAATCACTGGAACGAGCCACACGATGCGGCGGTGCGCGCCATCACCCAGGGTCTGGTGCGCATCGGCCTGCTCAAGGGCCCGCTGTCCAGCCTGATCAAGGATGGGCGCCTACAGGAAATTCTTCATGCACCGCACCGGGCACTGGCTCGGCATCGACGTGCACGACGTGGGCGACTACAAGGTCGGGGACGAATGGCGGGTGTTCGAGCCGGGCATGGTGCTGACGGTCGAGCCTGGCATTTACATCCCTGCCGGAACCAAGGGAGTGCCCGAAACGCTTCTGGAACATCGGCGATCCGCATCGAGGATGACGTGGCGGTGACCGCCAGCCGGGCACGAAGTATTGAGCGCCGCGGCGCCGACGGATCCGGACGCGATCGAGAAGCTGATGGCCGCGGCATGAATCCGCCAGGCGGCACCGACGTCGATGTCGCGATCGTGGGCGGTGGCCTGGTCGGGGCGAGTCTGGCGCTGGCGCTGAGCGGGACCGGAAAACGAGTCGCACTGATCGAGGCCGTGGCCAACGATGCCGCCTCCCAACCGAGCTTTGACGATCGAACCAGTGCGCTCGGCAACGGGAGCCGGCGCATCTTCGAGACGCTGGGCGTGTGGCCGCACCTGGCCGCGCAGGCCGGTCCGGTCCGCGAGATTCGCGTTACCGAGGCGGGACGCCTCGGGCGCCGCGCGGTTGTGCGCGGCCGAGCAGGGTCTGGAAGCGCTGGGCTTCGTGGTATCCAACCGGCACCTGGGCCGCGGCGCTTTGGCAGCAGCTCGCAGCGCACCCGCCGTTGCACTGCGCTGCCCGGCGCGCGTGCGCGAGGTGGGTCTCGAGCCGGACGGAGTGCGGCTGGACGGTGGAGGCACAATCGGCGGGCGGAGGGCATCGGGCCCGCCTCCGGAACGGATGAGGGCCCGCTTGGTTGTTGCGGCCGACGGCGCGCAGTCGCTTGGTGCGAGCGGCCGCCGGCATTGGCGCTGTGTTGGAGGATTACCATCAGGTCGCGGTGGTGGTGCACTTGAGCACCGACCGGCCGGCCAACGGCATTGCCTACGAGCGCTTTGCGTCCACCGGCCCGCTGGCGGTGCTGCCACTGGCCGACGGGCGCTACACGCTGGTATGGACCTTAAGGCCGGAACGCGCAGCGCAGATGCTGTCGCTTGCCGATGGCGGCCTTCATTGAAGAATTCCAGCGCAGCTTCGGCTGGCGCGTCGGACGGGTGCAGCAGCTGGGAGCGCGAGCCTCCTATCCATTGCGGCTCAGCCGCGCCGAGTCCCTGGCGGGCCCGCGCGCGGTGCTGGTGGGAAACGCCGCGCAGGCACTGCACCCGGTGGCCGGCCAGGGTTTCAATCTCGGGTTGCGCGATGCGGCATTGCTCGCCGAGATCATCGCTCCGCCCCCGATCCAGGGGCGCCTGCGGTGCTCGAGGAATTCGAGCGCCGCCGCAGTGCGGACCGCCGAGGCATGATCGGGTTCACCGATGGCTTGGTAAAGCTGTTCGCCAGTGACAGGCCGGGGGCCGCAGAGGCGCGCAATCTCGGATTGCTCCTGTTTGATGTGTCTCCGGGTGCTAAACGCTGGCTCTCGCGATTGAGCTGGGGCTTCGGCGGCGATACGCCGCGCCTGATGCGCGGATTGCCGGTGGCCTGATGCGTCGGAGCACACCATGAAAGCGGACTTCGATGTCGCAATCATCGGCGGTGGCCCCAATGGCGCGGTGGCCGCCGCGCTGCTCGCTCGCCACGGAGGCATCACGCCGGCGCGCATTGCACTTATTGCCCCCGAGCTCGCCGCCGGCACGGCGCCTTCGACCGACAAGCCTCCCGCAAAACTCCCGCAACCGAGCCGGGTCGCGGCCATATCGCGCGCCAGTGAGATCGTGCTTCACAACGCACAAGCCTGGTCGCTCCTGGACCAGGAACGAATCTGCGCCTACCAGAGCATGCGCGTCTGGCATGAATCGGTGCCGAGCGACGGACCGGAGGCGCTGGTGTTCTCCGCGGCCGAAGTCGCCGAGCCGAATCTGGGCTACATCGTGGAAAATCGCGCCTTATCGGGCGCGGGCTTGGCCAGTTTTAGGGCTCAGGGTGGCCAGGTCCTCGGAGTGCGCAGTGGTCGGCCTGCAGACGGATCAACACGCCGTGCGCCTGCAAACCGATGGGCAGGAGATCCGCGCTCGCCTGGTGATCGGCGCCGATGGTGCGCATTCGCAAGTGCGCGAGTTTCTGAAGATTGCGCTGCGCAGCCATGATTATCGTCAGAGCGCCATCGTGGCGAACATCGCCACCGCGCGTCCCCACCAGCACACCGCGTGGCAACGGTTCCTGCGTTCCGGGCCTTTGGCCCTGCTGCCACTTTCCGATGGCTCCGTTTCCATCGTCTGGTCAGCGGACCAGGCATTGTCGGAACAGCTGATGGCGCTTACCGCGGCGGAGTTTGCGGGGCGGCTCGATGCGGCCAGTGACGCTCGTGCTCGGAGCCACGAAGCTGCTCAGCGAGCGCGTGGTGGTCGCGCTGCGGCGCGCGACCGCCTCCACGATGATCGGCAATCGCGTCGCGCTCGTGGGCGATGCCGCCCATGTGGTCCACCCGCTCGCGGGCCAGGGTGTCAACCTGGGGTTTCTGGATGCCGCGGCGCTGTGTGAGGTGCTGGCCTCAGGTAGCGCGGAACACGAGGATCCGGGAGCCGCACGCCTCCTGCACTCGCTACGAACAGCGGCGCCTGACGCACGATACGTTGATGAGCTGGTCGATGAGCGCGTTCAACGAACTGTTTGCGCGTGGGCGGGGTCCGGCCGGCTGGCTCGCGGCGCGTCTGCTGGGCCTGGCAGGGGCGACGGGCATTGCGCGGCGCACCTTTGCCCGCCAGGCCCTCGGGCTAAGCGGTGAGCTTCCCTCGCTGGCCTGCCGAGTCATCTCCCCTGCGCAAGGGCGGTCCGCCGCGTGTTAAAGCTCCTGCTATGGCTCCTGCTGCTGGTGCTGTGCTGGCCATTGGCGCTACTCGCGCTGCTGTTGTGGCCCCTGGTCTGGGTAATTTCGATCCCGTTCCGCATATTAGGCATCGCCTTCGATGGCGTATTCGAGATGCTACGGGCGCTGGTGATGTTGCCGGCGCGATTGCTGGGCGGCGCGCGACGCTAATTTATGGTCAGCCTGTGAAAAGCTGGTTGATGCCGCGCCCTGGCACGAATGACCTTTGGCACGGCGCATCCACCCTACATAAGGCCAACCCGGCCGTATCACCCGCAAGGACCTCCGATGGAATCTAACAAGATGCCCAAGGGCATCCCGTTCATCATCGCCAACGAGTTTGCCGAGCGTTTCTGCTATTACGGCATCAACGCGATCCTCGCCATCTATATGACGACCACTCTGCATTTCGGGCAGGCCCGCGCCACCAGTTGGCAGAGCCTGTTCAAGGCGGGGGCTTACTTCTTTCCATTGTTTGGGGCGGTGGTCTCGGACGTGTTCTGGGGCAAGTACCGCACCATCATCACCTTCTCAGTCGTCTACGTGCTCGGCTGCACGATCCTCGCGCTGGGGCCGGCAACGCCACTCAACCTCGCGCTCGGGCTTGGGTTCATGGCCTTCGGTACCGGCGGGGTCAAGCCCTGCGTGTCCACCAACGTCGGTGATCAGTTCACGAGCCGCAACAAGCACCTGATCGAACGGGCCTTTAGCTACTTTTATCTTTCAATCAATCTCGGTTCTTCGTTTTCGATCTACAAGTGTCCCGAATGGCTGGAGACCTACGGCCCCAAGGTGGCCTTTGGGGTGCCTGCGGCGATGATGGCTCTGGCGACGCTGGTTTTTTATCTCGGCCGCAGCCGCTTCGCCGTGGTGCCCCCGGCGGGCAAGCAATGGCTGAAGGACATTCTTTCGCCCTCCGGTCTGAAGCTGATCGGCAACCTTCTGATCGTGTACCTGTTTGTGGCGATGTTCTGGGCGCTCTGGGACCAAAGCAATGGGCAGACCTGGACCCTGCAGGCGACCTCAGACCTCATGGACAAGCACATGGGATTCGGACTGGTGCTGTTGCCTGCGCAGATCCAGGTCGTCAATGGCCTGCTGATCCTGATCATGGTGCCGATCTTCACCTTCGGCATCTATCCGCTGTGCAGCCGAGTCGTGAAGGTCACGCCGCTCCGCAAGATTTCCGTGGGCTTGTTCCTGGTGGCCGCATCGTTCCTGATCGTGAGCTGGATCGAGAAGCGCATTCAGACCGGTCACAGTGTCTCGGCCTGGTGGCAGATCCTCGCCTACGTGGTGCTCTCGGCGTCTGAGGTGCTGGTGTCGATCACCGCGCTGGAGTTCTCCTACAAGCAGGCGCCCTTGCGAATGAAGAGCTTCATCATGGCGCTGTTCTTATTGTCCACCAGCGTCGGCAACCTGATGACCGCCGCGGTCAATAACTTCATGGTCCACCAACTTCCAGGGGCCACGGCCGTGAGTGGCGCGCAAACCTGGATCACACTGCCGCCCGGCACCACGATGATCACGGGACAGAAGATCGATTTCAACGAACATACCGGACTGACCGTGCACGCCAGTGACGGCAAGGATCGGACCGCTGGCGGGGACATTCCTGGTTGCCGAAGTCCGCGGCAATCAGGTGCGCCTGATGGACAACGAACACCGCCAGGCGGTGGCAACGAGCGGCCGCTGGAACTCGAGCCGAGGCCGCGGTCTCGACCTACAAGCTGG
This sequence comes from uncultured Gammaproteobacteria bacterium, assembly GCA_963717335.1. Classification (GTDB taxonomy): domain Bacteria; phylum Pseudomonadota; class Gammaproteobacteria; order Steroidobacterales; family Steroidobacteraceae; genus FEN-1191. The sequence goes on from CAVQVZ010000002.1 coordinate 411,874, forward strand.
TGGGCCCGCAGTACTTTAATTTCTTTGCCTACTGGATGGCCGCATTCGGCGTGGTGTTTATCGGCGTGGCCATGCTCTATCGCGAGCAGGATCACGTGCGCGAGGACTAGCAACACCCTCTGATCAGCCCGACAGAGCCAGGCTGATCACGCCCGCGACAATGCACAGGGCACCGGCCAGGCGTTGTGCGGCGGCCTTCTCCCCCAGCAGACGAGCGCCGAACCAGGTACCCACGAGCGTTGCCAGCTCGCGCGCGGGCGCCACGTGGCTGATCGGCGCGCTGCGCATGGCAAACAGCACCAGCAGGTAGCCCAAGGGTCCGAGCAGGGCCACGGTCAGTACCGGCCGCCGATAAGCGGACCATTCGCGTGCCAGATTATCCCGGTCATGCAATGCCTGGCCCGAGAGCGCAATGACGCGAAAGCTGTTGCCCGAGAAATCGATCAGAAACGGCGAGACTCCCAGCGCCTTGACCGCCCAGCCGTCATTCAGGGTGTATCCGGCGATGCATGCACCGGTGAGTGCGCCCCAGATCAAACCTGGAATCGCAGTGCGGCGCAGGGCGTGGTGCAGATCGGCAATCAGCATGATTCCGGCCATGATCAGCAGCAGACCGGCCATGGCCAGCGGGCCGGCCCGCTCGCCAAACAGCACTGTGGCGCCGACAAATGAAAGCAGAGGCCCGCTCCCGCGCGCTATGGGATAGACCAGCGAGAGGTCGGCCACGCGGTATCCGGCCTGAAGCGATTGCGAGTACAGCAGGTGCAGCACGGCCGTTCCGGCCAATGCCAGGAACTGAGGCATTCCATAGGGCGCGTGGGGCTGCCACAACGCGTACAACACCGCCGGCGTCCATAGCAGGAGCGAAAGCGTTGAATACAGCCACACAAAATGGCGCGAGTTCGCGGCCCGTTTAGCTTCCAGGTTCCATATCGCGTGGCACAGGGCCGCGAGCAGCACGGCGCACAGGGAACTTAACGGCACGCACTCTCCGGCAGCGGTTTATTCGGACTACCATGGTGCATGGCCGTGAGCGCGCAATTCAATGCCTTTGTGCTCGATCTGCTCGGCGCCGAGCGCACAGTCACGGCGCGAAGCATGTTCGGAGGTGTCGGCTACTATGCCGATGGATTGTTCTTCGCACTCGCCGAGGAGGACGTGCTCTATTTCAGGGTCGATGAGTCCAGCCGTACATATTTCGTGGCTGAAGGCGCCGAGCCGTTTGCTCCCATGGGCCCGGGCACGAAATCGATGAATTACTTCGCGGTTCCCGCGCGACTGTACGATGAGGCAGACGAGCTTTCCGTTTGGCTGGCGCGTGCGATCAATGCCGCTCGCGCATCCGCCGGCAAACCCCGCAAACGCCGCGCTTAGGGGCACGCGCAGCCTCGCCCGGTGAGAGCTCACCAGGCACTTGCGCTAAGCGTTCGCCAAGTCGCATGCTAGGGGCAATTGTCCGGTCTACCCGCATCGTGCGTGCGGCCTATGGGGGACAGAAATCATGAATAAGGAATCTCAGTCGGCGTCCCGCGGCGGGCGGCCGCGCGGGATGCGTTTGTTTGCCGTGGCCGGTGGCCTTTTGGTCATGGCCGTCCTGGGCGCCCTGTCGGTGATGGGCATCGTGGCGCTGTTCAATCAGGGCCATCCGCTGCGCGCGGCATTCCTGGCCATGGCGCCCTTGCTGTTGCTCCTGCTCGGGGCGCGCATCATTGCGCTGAACTGGCAGGCGCGTGAGCCAGGCTCCGTTCCCCCGGGCACTTCTGCGGATGGGAATGACCAGACGGGTAACTGGGGGGTCGGCGGGCCCTCGATGCGCGAACCCGGCTCAACCGGAGCGTGGCCCGCGCGCCGCGTCGACCGGCGTTACGAGCGACAGGACGACTGAACGGTTTTGCAGATCCCGGACACCGCCGGCAGCTGAGCCGCCGCATCGCATCAATTGCAGATAATGGGGCGAGGAGCTAAGCGATGGTCGGAGTGACCCTGGAGGAACTGGAAGGCGCCGCTGAATTCGTGCGACCAATCGTTCCGCCCACTCCGCAATATGCATGGCCGAAGCTGCGGCAGCGGACCGGGTGCGAAGTGTGGGTCAAACACGAGAACCACACGCCCACCGGCGCTTTCAAGGTGCGAGGGGGCCTCATTTACCTCAATCGATTGTTGCGCGCGCAACCCGATGTGCTGGGGGTGGTTAGCGCGACCCGCGGCAATCACGGGCAGTCGATTGCGTTCGCCGCCGCGCGCGTCGGCGTGCAGGCCACCATCTTTGTACCAAAGGGCAATTCCCCCGACCAGAATTCGGCGATGCGCGCCTTTGGGGCCACGGTGCTGGAGTTCGGCGCCGACTTTGACGAGGCCAAGCATGAGGCGCACCGCGTGGCTGGGGAGCGAGGGTTGCATTTCGTGCCCTCCTTTCATCGCGACCTGGTCGTTGGCGTAGCCACCTATGCGCTTGAGTTTTTTCGCGCCGTTGCTGACATGGACACTGTATTTGTCGGGGTGGGCATGGGTTCGGGCATATGCGGTCTGATTGCAGTGCGGGACCTTTTGGGGCTGAAGACCCGAATCGTGGGCGTGTCGGCGTCCCGTGCGCCGGCCGGCGCGCGTTCCTTTGGCGCCGGACGACCCGTCGCCACTGCCTACCGCCCATACCTTCGCTGACGGTATTGCCACGCGCGAACCCCAACAAGACGCGGTCGAGGCGATCTGCAGGGGCGCGGCGCAGTTTGTGGAGGTGAGTGAGGACGAAATGGCCGAGGCGATGAGAATCTATTTTGATGACACGCATCAGGTCAGCGAGGGAGCCGGAGCGGCGCCGCTGGCAGCGTTGATGCGCGAGCGCGCAGGTCTGGCTGGACGCCGGGTGGGCCTCATTCTCAGCGGCGGAAATATCGAACGGGCGCGCTTTCTGCAGGTCCTCAGTGGCATCACGCCGCCGACCGGGGCTGCCCGGGAAGGGGCGCGGGCCCTAAGTACGGCCTAGAGCTTAAGTAAAAGGGGGCGCGAACTGTCGCCGTACACTGTGATCGGAGCACGCCCGGGGCTTTCCATAATGATTCCAGCGAGGCGGTTTTCGTGAACTTGCTCACAGTACCGGCCATTAAGCGTATAGACTCCCACGGCGGAGTGAACGACATTGGGCCTGGGAGATCGGCAGTCATTCTTTAGGGAGTCAGCCTGTGGGTAGGCTCTATCGGTCGCGGGGTTGGGCGGTTGCCTTGATCGGCATCGCGGCCTGCTGTCACTCGCCGGCACGCGCCGCCGACCTGGGCTTCGTCCCTTCCTACTCAGGTTCGCAGGTGATGCTCTATGTGAGCTTCTCGTTCGCCGCGCATGGCACGCGCACCGAGGGTTTTGGTTTTCGCTACGAGCGATCCACGCCTTCCTCGAGCGACCCGGGAGCCCGTTTCTGCGCGCCGCTTGCCCACCGGTCGTTGGTCGATCTGCAGTTTGCCCGCGGTTCCGGTCCGCGCATGCAATTTGGTCCGCGCGTCACCTGGGACATCAGTCACGGACGTCTGGCACCGACGAGCCTGGTCAATTCTTCGCCCTTGGCGCTGCCGTTCTTGACCAGCGCTGCCTTGGCGGCACGGGTCCCGTAAGCCCCCGAGCTGGCAAAGCGCGCCCCGGTTAAGAGTATCCTGTCGGTCTTTCGAGCCGGCAGGGAAGATCCGACCGTGACCAAGCGCATCGACGCGGCCGCCCTAGAAGCGGTTATTGGCTCTCTGTATCCACCGCCCTTCGATCAGCCCTGCCGAAGTCGCGAACGACGCAGGCTCGGCGATGCTGCGGGACTGAAACAATTCGGAGTGAACCTGATGCGTCTGCCGCCCGGTTGCTGGTCGAGCCAGCGACATTGGCACAGCCACGAGGATGAATTCATCTACGTGCTGGCCGGCGAGGTGACCTTGGTGACCGATGCGGGCGCCGAAGTGCTTCGGGCCGGAGACGCGGCTGGCTTCCGGGCGGGCGATCCCGACGGCCATACGCTACAAAATCGATCGGCGGCGGACGCGCTGGTGCTGGAAGTCGGAACGCGCGCTCCTGCGCAGGATCTCACCACGTACCCAGGGATCGACCTGCTGGCGCCCGCCGGGAGCGTTCCGGCGATATTTACGCATCTCGACGGAACGCCCTACGCGAATGTCACTCGATCCCGGGGCTGAGGCACCGCGAGCCGCTGTCTGCCGGCCGCACAATAAAAATCGATGAACGACCAGCGCTCGCAACTGATCAGTAACGCCATTGTGCTGGCGTGTGTGGCGGCTTTGCTGTGGGGAGTTCTGGCGGTGCTGCGGCCCTTCCTGTCGGCGATCGTGTGGGCGGCGATCATCGTGGTGGCCACCTGGCCGATCATGCTGAAGGTGGAACGCCTGTTCGGCGGACATCGAGGCCTGGCGGTAACCGCGATGAGTTCGGGATTGTTCATCGCGGTGGTGGGCCCGGTGGCGCTGCTCCTGGGCACGCTGATCACGCGACTGCCGGAACTGCGTGATCTTGGGGCTCGGGTTTTCGCGGGGCCTTGGCCCGAACCACCGGGCTGGCTCGAGCGCATGCCCTACGGCGCGGAGATGAGCTCGCAGTGGCAGCAGGCTGCCGCCCGCACTCCCGAATACTGGGGTGGGGTGGTCACTCCCTACATCGGCAAGGCGGCACTGTGGCTGAGCCAGCACGTGGGCACGATTGGCAGCGTCACGGTGGATTTTCTGCTGACCTTGATTCTGGTGGTGGTGTTCTACCTTCACGGCGAAGCGCTTGCGAAGTGGTCACTTCGCCTCGCAAGGCGCGTCGGTGGGCCACCTGGACGTGAGAGCGCCGTGCTGGCCGCGCAGTCCATGCGGGCCATTGCTGCAGGCGTGGTCGTTACCGCGCTGGTCGAGGCGATTCTCAGTGGCTTTGGCCTGTGGCTGGCGGGAATTCCGGCGGCGGCCGTGCTGACCTCGATCATCTTCATACTGTGCGTCATGCAGATCGGTCCGATGCCCATTCTGATTCCCGCCGTGGTCTGGTTGCTGTTTCAGCAGCACCTGGGCTGGGGCATCGCGCTCGCGATTTGGGCGGTGCTTCTGAGCGTCGGAGACGGGATCCTGCGTCCTTGGCTGATCCAGCGCGGTGCGAAGCTGCCCTTTATGCTGGTGGTTGTGGGTGTGATCGGGGGGCTGCTGGCGTTCGGGGTAACCGGCATATTTGTCGGACCGATGCTGCTGGCGGTCGTGCAACGGCTCATGGAGCGATGGATGTCAGATACATGAACGAAACCGAGCCCCAACTGGCCGGTGCAACGGCGAAGGGGATACGTGGCTCCGCGCGTGATTTGCTGCGGCTCAATCTGTCAGTGCTTGGCGCCGGCTTCGCCTGGTTCGCCTACATCGACGCGCCGATCTCCGACGGTGCGATGCGCCTGATTGCCGGCTCGGTACTCTGCGGCCTGCTGTGCGTGGTGGCCAGTCTGATTTGCGGGGAATCCCGGACCGATCGAATCCGCCGCCGCTGGCGGCGGGTGGCCCTGTGCTCATTCACGTTGATGACGATATTGATGCTGACCGCCGCGACCGTGACGCTTAATCTGAAAGGCAGCGGCAATGACGAGTCCGATATCCAGACCGCCCTGATCAGTCCGGCCTAGCGCCTATCGAGGCGATCAGCGCATCGATGTCGGCGAGCTCCATGTCGTAGGCCGTGACCAGCCGCACGATGGGCGAGCCCAGGTGCGCTGGCGCCGGCCATTCGTAGAATTCGAATCCCTGCGCGCGCAGCGCATCGATCAAGGGCTGGGGGAGGGCCGCAAACACCTCGTTGGCTTCGACCTCCTGCATCAGGGGAATGCCGTGCTGTCGCAGGCCCAGCGCGAGCCGCTTCGCCAGCGCATTGGCGTGGCGGCCGTTTCGCAACCAGAGCTCATTTTCGAGGCAGGCATTCAATTGCGCGCTGAGAAAGCGCATCTTCGACCACAGATGCCCTGCGCGCTTGCGCCGCATTTCGAACTCGCGAGCCAGATCGGGTTTGAAGAATATGACAGCCTCTGCGGCGAGCGCGCCATTCTTGGTGGCACCGAAGGACAGCACGTCCACCCCGCACCTCCAGCTCGCCTCGGCCGGGGTGCAGGCCAGGTGCGCCACGGCGTTGGCGAAACGCGCCCCGTCCATATGCACGCGCAGTCCGTACCCGTGCGCCGCTTCGCAGAGTGCAGCGAGTTCTTCGGGGCGGTACACCGTTCCCCATTCGGTGGCCTGGGACACGCTGACTGCAGCCGGCAGCACATGGTGCACGCCCATCTCCCGCGCGTGAGCGACGGGCGCCGCCAGCTGGCCGGCCGATATCTTCCCGTCCGGCGAGTTCAGTGCCAACAGCTTGGTACCGCCACCGAAGAATTCAGGCGCGCCACATTCGTCGGTATTGATGTGCGCGATCGCGTGGCAGTAGATCCCGCCAAAGGGAGGCGCCAGTGCCGATAGCGCCAGGGAGTTGGCCGCGGTTCCGGTGGCCACCGGGTAAACAGCCAACTCGCATTCAAATACTTCCTTGGCCAGGGTCGTGAGGCGCCGGGTTTCAGCATCATCGCCGTACGAATGCACCGTGCCGTGGTTGACCCGGGCGATCGCGTCCATGACCTCAGCGGCGGCGGGCGCGACGTTGTCGCTCGCAAACGAGCGTCTGCTCTGAGTCATGCCTATCCCTCGGGAACTGCATTGGCCATGGCGTTAATCTACCCGAAGCTGCGAACGCTGCGCATGGGTTATGCTGGCCGCGTGCCGATCCAATACCTGTTCCGGACACCGGTGTATTCCGCGCCCCTCAAATCGAGTTCGGCGGCCTCACTGAACAGCCGGCTGCTGCAAGAGTGTCTGCAACTGCGCCACGAGGACCGTTCCGGCCGCGCCTGGTCAGTGCGCAATTACCCGGGAGGCTACACCTCGTACAACTCCCGAAGCCGGCTGCAGCGCATTTCGCCCAACTTTGCGAACCTCGAAAGCTGTATCGAGCGGCACGTCCGACGTTTTGCAAATTCCTTGGATCTGGATCTTCGCGGCAAACGCCTGGAAATGACAGACTGCTGGGTGAACATCATGCGCCACCGCGTGGCGCATGGGCTCCATCTGCATCCGCTCTCGACCATCAGCGGGACCTACTATGTGCAGGTGCCTGCTGGCAGCGCGGGACTTAAGTTCGAAGATCCGCGCCTGGAGCGATTCATGGCTGCACCGCCCCGCCGCCTGCGCGCGCGGGCCGGCAATCGGGCCTGGGTCACAGTGCCCGCGCGCGCGGGACATCTGGTCCTGTTTGAAAGCTGGCTGCGCCATGAGGTTCCGCCCAACCGCTCGCGCGGCGAACGGATCAGCGTCAGCTTCAACTACGGCTGGTTCTGAATCATGAGCGTCACGGTGATCATTCTCGCCACTACCGTGCTATCGAGCCTGGCCGGACTGACCTTTGCGCCCGCCTGGCTTGAGCGCAGCTTGTTTCGACCTTACTGGCTCGTGCCGAAACGCCAGTATGCGACCCTCGTCACCAACGGCTTTATGCATGCCAGTCTCGCGCATCTGCTGTTCAACGCGTTTACTCTCTGGTCGTTTGGCCGCGCGCTGGAAGGAGCGATCGGGCCGGAGCGATTTCTCTGTTTGTATGCCCTCGGATTGGTGGTAAGCGACGCCGGAACCTGGCTCAAGCACCGCGCCGATCCGGCCTACGCCTCCCTCGGTGCCTCGGGCGCGATTCTCGCGGTTCTATTCGCCTCGGTGGTCTATTTCCCGACCCAGTCCATCTTCCTCCTGCCGTTGCCGGTGCCCATTCCGGCGCCCTGGTTCGCCGTGGGGTACCTGGTGTACACCTGGTACGCGGCGCGTTACCTGCGCGGTCGTGTCAACCACGATGCACATTTCGGCGGTGCCATCGCGGGGCTGGCGTTCGTCGCGATGACCGATCCGGACGCGTGGCGCCGAGCACTATCGCTGGTTTTGCACTAGCATAGATTGATGCGTGACCTGACCGAAGGCTCGATCAACCGGCATTTGGTCGCGATGGCGAGCCCGATTGCCGCCGGCATGCTTTTCCAGACCTTGTATTTTCTGGTCGACCTGTACTTTGTCGGCCGCTTGGGCGGCGCGGCGATCGCCGGGGTGGGTTCGGCCGGCAATCTGACCTTCCTGGTGATGGCGTTGACGCAGGTACTGGGAGTGGGGACGGTCGCGCTGATCGCTCAGGCGGTGGGCCGCAAGGACAAGGCCCGTGCCAATCTTGTGTTCAACCAGTCATCGACACTCGCCATGGCGTGCCTGCTGGCGTGCCTGCTTCTGGGCTACCCACTGGCGGTGCATTTTGCAGGCGCCCTGGGATCGGATCAGGCGACACGGGAGGCGGGCGCGACTTATCTGCGCTGGTACCTGCCGGGCCTCTCGCTGCAGTTCGCATTGGTGGCGATGGCCTCGGCCCTGCGGGGCACGGGCATCGTCAAACCGGCCATGACCGCGCAGATGCTCACTGTGGTGATCAACGTCATCCTCGCCCCCGTTCTGATCGGCGGATGGGGTACGGGACATCCCTTGGGCGTGGCCGGCGCGGGTCTGGCCAGCTCGATTGCAATCGCCGTCGGTGTCTTGCTGATGTGGGTATATTTTCTGCGCCTGGAGCACTACGTCGGTTTTGACCGCCACAGTTGGAGGCCCAGGCTCGAGGTCTGGCGTCAGATACTGGCCATTGGTTTGCCTGCCGGCGGCGAGTTCGTGATCATGTTCGTGATTTTTTCGTTCATCTATTTCGTGATACGCCCCTTCGGCGCCTCCGCACAAGCCGGGTTCGGCGTCGGAACGCGGGTCATGCAGGCGATTTTCCTGCCGGCCATGGCGGTGGCCTTTGCAGTGGCACCCATTGTCGGCCAGAACTTTCGGAGCGGGCCAAAAGGCGCGGGTGCGCCAGACGTTCCGCTCGGCGGCGCTTATGAGCGTGTTGCTGATGCTGGTTGTCATGGCCCTGTGCCTGGGAAGCCCGGCGTTGTTGATCGGAACTTTTATCAGCGAACCAGAAGCGATCCGCGTGGGCTCGGGCTACCTCCGGGTGATCTCCTGGAACTGCGTCGCGAGCGGTTTTGTCTTCGTGTGCTCTGGCGTGTTGCAGGGCCTGGGCAATACGTGGCCGGCGCTATGGAGTTCCGCTTCGCGCCTGATCACCTTTATCGTGCCGGTTTGGTGGCTGACGACGCGACCGGATTTCTCGATCACCCAGATCTGGATGGTATCGGTGGCGTCCGTAACGCTGCAGGCGCTGTTGAGCGGTACGCTGGCGCTTCGCCAGATGCGCCTGCGTTTGTCAGCACCGTAAGTGCTGGAGCCACCGCACGCCGGAAGTTGAGGGGGTCGGTGACGGAGCCCTAAGGCCGCCGCGCGCTACTTCGTGTCGATCAGGTCGATCTTCGCCGCACAGATAAAGTCGTTTTCCGAGAGCCCGCCAATCGAGTGCGTGGTGTAGCGCACCCGGCAATAGTCGTAGCCGATCTCAAGGTCCGGGTGATGGTTCTCGATGTTGGCGATATGGGCCAGGGCGTTGACGAAACTCATGGCTCGGTAGAAGTCCACGAAGCGAAAGGCGCGGGCCAGATTCTTTCCATCCGCGCTTATCTGCCACCCACTCGAGAGCTCCCGCAATCGCGCTTCCGCTTCGGGGCGGGCGAGGGCCGGTGTGCCCCCTTCGCAGGGCTTGCAGCGCTTGCTGATGAGCGTATCCATGGTGTTGATCCAATGTGCCCGGCGGGCAGCTGCTATTGAACAACCCGCTTCGGGTAACTGCGTTCGACGTATTGCTCGACCAATTGCTGGAATTCCTCGGCAATGTGCTCGCCCTTGAGCGTTACGGTCTTCGCGCCATCCTCGTACACCGGCGCAACCGCGCGCTCACCGGTCCCGGGCAGGCTGATGCCGATGTTGGCCTGCTTGCTTTCCCCAGGTCCGTTCACCACGCAACCCATCACCGCGACCGACAGATTTTCGACTCCAACGCGTGCCCGGCGCCATTCGGGCATCCGCCGCCGCAGGTGATCCTGGATGTCTTGCGCCAGGGTCTGGAAAAAGGTGCTGGTGGTGCGTCCGCACCCCGGGCAAGCGGTCACGAGCGGTGAAAAGCTTCGCAGCCCCATCGTCTGGAGCAATTCCTGCGCAACAATGACTTCGCGCGTGCGCGCGCCGCCGGGTTCGGGGGTAAGTGAGATGCGGATCGTGTCACCGATCCCCTCCTGCAGCAAAACCGCGAGTGCCGCGCTTGATGCGACGATGCCCTTCGAGCCCATGCCGGCTTCGGTAAGCCCCAGATGCAGTGGATGCCGGCTCTGCGCGGCCAGCTCCCGGTACACGGCGATCAGGTCCTGGACCGAGGAGACCTTGGCCGACAGGATGATTCGATCCGGCCCGAGTCCAATCTCCACAGCGCGCGCCGCACTGTCGATGGCCGAGCGCACCAGTGCCTCGCGCATCACCTCTCCGGCTGAAGCCGGCTCGGGCCGGGCGCTGTTGGCATCCATGAGCCGCGCCAGCAGTTCCTGATCCAGGCTCCCCCAGTTCACGCCGATGCGCACCGGCTTGCCGTAGCGGCAGGCAAACTCGATCAGCTCGGCAAACTGCGGGTCGCGCTTGCTTCCCCGGCCTACGTTGCCCGGGTTGATTCGGTACTTGGCGAGTGCCTCGGCGCAGCTCGGATTGTCCTTGAGGAGCTTATGACCATTAAAATGGAAGTCACCGATCAGCGGCACCGTGCATCCTTGTGCCGCCAGCGCATCCCGGATGGGTGCGACCGCGGCCGCGGCCGCGTCGGTGTTAACCGTGACGCGCACCAACTCCGATCCGGCCTCGCTCAGCTCGCGCACTTGCCTGACCGTGGCGCCAATGTCGGCCGTGTCCGTATTGGTCATGGACTGCACGACGATCGGAGCGCCGCCCCCCACCGGGAGGCCTGCAATATCCACCGCCAAGGTGTGGTGTCGGGGGGGGCTGGCAGCTCGATTAGCCATGGTGCCAATTGTAGAGGGGGGGTGTCGTAACTGCTATGATTCGGGCCCCGTCAAAAAGATCTGTCCGAAGAGATCCGGAATTGGGCCTTGGCCTTAAGTTCCGGACGCCGAAGGCGCAAATTCCGCCCGGAAACGCTCAGGCACCAGGAACGGCAGATCAAGGATGGGCTCTGGAGAGCGGCGGCGCCTGCAAGGTGGGCCCGTCCACCGAAGGGGTGCGGCAGCGGCCTTGGTCGTTTGCCCGATCTCTCAGGTACGAAGGACAGAGGGGCGGCAGGTGCAAGGCCGAGGCGGCGCGCCTGCCGCCTTTTTTTTGGTAAAAGCATTCCGCGCTGGAGTCACATTGGGTTTACGCACTCCTTTGTATGACCTGCACGTCGCGCTCGGAGCGCGCATGGTCGACTTCGGCGGCTGGGATATGCCGGTCCACTACGGGTCGCAGATTGAAGAGCACCATGCCGTGCGCCGATCCGCGGGAGTGTTCGACGTATCCCACATGTGTGTTATCGACGTCCATGGTGCGCGCGCGGCCGAATTCCTGCGCGGGTTGTTCGCCAATGACATCGCTCGGCTCCGATACGCGGGAAAGGCGCTCTACAGCTGCATGCTCAGAGAGGATGGCGGAATCCTCGATGACCTGATCGTCTATTTTCTCGATCCGAACTGGTATCGGGTCGTTGTCAATGCCGGAACCCGCAATTCCGACCTGGCTTGGATCCGTGCGCAGGCTTCTGCGTTCGATATCGAGGTTCGCGAGCGTGCCGAACTGGCCATGTTGGCAGTACAAGGCCCGGATGCGCGTGCGCGTCTGGCTGCATTGCTGACCCCGCCCGACGCGCAGACCGCACTCGCACTGCCGACGTTCTTCGGGGTGCAACTGGGAGCGTGGTTCGTGGCACGCACCGGCTACACCGGCGAGGATGGTTTCGAGGTCACGCTGCCGGCCGATGGGGCGGTCGATTTGTGGAATCGCCTCAATGATCTGGGCGTGCAGTCGTGCGGGCTCGGTGCGCGCGATACATTGCGGCTCGAGGCGGGACTGAATCTGTACGGCAACGACATGGACACCACCACGCACCCTCTGGAATCGGGCCTGGAATGGACCGTGGCGTTTGAGCCGTCCAGTCGGGCCTTCGTGGGCCGCGCGCCGCTTGAGAGGGCACGCGATGCCGGCGGGGGAAGAAAGCTGGTGGGTCTGCTGCTGGAGGAGCGCGCCGTGATGCGCTCCCACCAACGCGTGCTCACGCCGGCAGGCGAGGGCATGGTAACGAGCGGCACTTTTTCACCAACGCTCGAACGCTCGATTGCGCTGGCGCGCCTTCCGGGAACGGCCGCGGAGCCTGGCGCCACTGTGCAGGTCGACATCCGGGGAAAATTCCTGAACGCTCGGGTGGTCAAACCTCCATTCGTGCGCCTGGGCCGCGCGCTGGTCGGACTGTAAGGGCCCCACAAACTTACGCTGATATTTAAGGAGACTCTTCGCGATGAGTAATGTACCCGCGGATCGCATGTACGCGCGCAGCCACGAGTGGGCTAGGCAGCAGCCTGACGGCACGGTGGCCGTGGGCATCAGTGATCATGCACAGGAGTCGCTAGGCGATCTAGTCTTCGTCGAGGTCCCCGAGGTGGGCCGTACCCTGCAGCAAGGCGAAGCGTGCGCGGTGGTCGAGTCGGTCAAGGCCGCATCCGATGTCTACGCGCCGGTTGCAGGCACCGTGGTCGAGGTGAATGCGGCGCTGGCTCAGGCTCCGGAGCTGGTCAACAAGGATCCCTACGGGGAAGGCTGGATCATGCGGCTCAAGCCCAGCGCGTCGCTGGCCGCATCCGATCTTCTGAACGCGGAAGCTTACGCCACGCTGGCCGAAGCGGGCTGAGCCCCTCATCGACCCCTTAATACTTAAGGAGTTGCCATGCCATTCATTCCACATACCGAGGCCGACGTAGCGGAGATGCTCACCGCCATCGGTGCGCCTGACATCGAATCGCTGTTCGCGGAGATTCCGGGTGAGTTGCGGATACGCGCGCTCACCGGCGTGCCCGAGGGCATGAACGAGCAGCAGGTCATGCGCCTTATGCAGGAGCGGGCGCGGCAGGACGGCTTGCCTTTGAATTTTATTGGCGCCGGAGCCTATCCGCACCATATCCCGGCCGCGGTCTGGGCGCTGGTATCGCGCGGTGAGTTCTATAGCGCCTACACCCCGTATCAGGCCGAGGCCAGCCAGGGGACCCTGCAGACCATCTATGAATATCAGTCGATGATCACCGCGCTCACCGGCATGCAGGTGGCCAACGCTTCGATGTATGACGGCGCCACGGCGGTTTCGGAAGCCTGTCTGATGGCCGTGCGTGCGAATCGAAAGTCCACATCGGCGCGCATTCTGGTACCCAGCACGGTGCACCCGCACTATCGCGCCGTGACCCAAGCCTCGACCGGCGGCCAGGGGCTGGAACTCAAGTCACCGGGATACGTTCGCGCCAGCGGCCAGACCGATTTGGCGGCGCTTGCGGCGTACGAGGGCCAGGATGTGACCGCGCTGGTAATCCAGCAGCCGAATTTCTTCGGCGTGCTCGAAGATGTGGATGCGCTCACTGACTGGGCGCACGCGCGCGGCGCACTGGTGATCGCGGTCGTAAATCCGATTTCGCTCGCCGTGCTGAAGGCCCCTGCGCAATGGGGTACGCGCGGGGCTGACATTGTCGTCGGTGACGGGCAGCCCCTGGGCTGTCCCCTGTCCTCGGGCGGCCCTTACTTCGGATTCATGGCGACCCGGATGGACTACGTGCGACAGATGCCCGGGCGCATTGTGGGGCGAACGGTCGATCTGGACGGGCGGCCCGGTTTTACGCTGACATTGCAGGCGCGTGAACAACACATACGGCGCGGCAAGGCGACTTCGAACATCTGCACCAATCAGGGACTGCTGATGATTGCCGGCACCATTTACACGGCGCTGATGGGTGCCGAGGGCCTCGAGCGGGTAGCCCACACCTGTATGGCCCGCAGTGCCGAGCTGGTGAGTGCTCTGTGTCGCGTTCCGGGTGTGCGCAACGCATTTTCGGGAGCGCGCTTCCACGAAGCCGTCCTCGTGCTGGATCGGCCGGCCGCACCGCTGCTCGAGGCGCTGGCCACGCGCGGCATCGAAGCCGGTCTTGATCTTTCAGGCTACTACCCGGAACTTGGCTCTGCGTTGCTGGTCTGTGCCACCGAGGTGCACACCCCCGAGGACATTTCGTCTTATGCCTCGGCGCTGGCCGAAGTGCTTAAATCCGCACGCGTGGCCTAAAGAGGTACCCAGAATGAGTCTACCGATGTGCGAGCCGCTGATATTTGACTACGGACGCGCCGGGCGGGGGGCGCGCGGTCAATGGCCGGCGGCTCTGAACCCTGCGCCCGCCGTGCCCCCCAACTTGCGCCGCGCCAAGCGCGCAGCGCTTCCTGAGGTGAGCGAACTGGACGTGGTGCGCCACTACACGCGGCTCTCTAAACTGAATTTCTCCATCGACACCCATTTTTATCCACTCGGCTCGTGCACGATGAAGTACAACCCGCGTGCCTGCAACGCCGCGGCATTGCTGCCGGAGTTTCTCGGGCGACACCCGCTGGCCAGCGCGCGCCACAGTCAGGGCTTTCTGGCCTGCATGTACGAATTGCAGGAAATGCTCAAGGCCGTCACGGGAATGCGAGGAGTGGCCTTGACGCCGATGGCCGGCGCACACGGAGAATTTGCCGGTGTCGCGATGATCCGGGCCTATCACCGCGCCCGCGGGGACCTGCAGCGCAACGAAATCATTGTGCCCACCGCGGCGCACGGCACCAACCCGGCCACCGCCACGATGTGCGGTTGCATCGCTCGCGAGGTGGGTGTAGGGCCGGAAGGGGACGTTGATCTCGCGGCCCTTCGTGCCACGGTGGGACCGAAAACCGCCGGCATCATGCTCACCAATCCATCGACGCTCGGCGTATTTGAGCGCCAGATCGTCGAGGTGGCGCGCACCGTGCATGCGGCCGGTGGACTGCTCTATTACGACGGGGCGAATCTGAACGCGATCTTGGGTAAGGTTCGACCTGGGGACATGGAATTTGACGTCATGCACATGAACCTGCACAAGACCTTCTCCACCCCGCACGGCGGCGGTGGGCCAGGCGCCGGTGCAGTCGGGGTGGGCCCGCGCTTGCTCCCGTTCATGCCATTGCCGGTGGTGGGGCGAAGCGGTGAGGGTGAAGGGGTGCGGTACCGCTGGCTCAATGAGCAGGACCTGCCGCAGTCGATCGGCCGGCTCACGGGATTTAATGGCAATGCCGGCGTGCTGCTGCGCGCTTACGTGTACATGCGGATGCTGGGTAGCGAAGGCATGAGCCGGGTGGGGGATTTTGCAACATTAAATTCGAATTATCTGCTGGCGCGTCTGCGACACGCCGGCTATATCGCGGCCTACCCGCATCGGCGTGCAAGCCATGAGTTCATCCTGACGCTCAAGGCACTGGCGCAACAGCAGCACGTCACGGCGATGGATGTCGCCAAGCGGCTGCTCGATTTTGGCTTCCATGCACCCACCACATATTTTCCGCTGTTGGTGCCCGAGTGCCTGCTGATCGAGCCGACCGAGACCGAGAGCAAGGAAACTCTCGACGCTTTTGTGGGTGCAATGACGGAAATTCTGCGCGAGGCGGATAAGGACCCTGAAACCCTGCGCGGTGCTCCGCATCGAATGCCGGTACGCCGGCTGGACGACGTGCGTGCGGCGCGCGAGCTGGATCTTGCGCATCGTCCCGACGCCTCCTGATGGATCGCAGGTTTTGATCGTTCGGGACAAGCCACGCGGCTTGACCCGGGTGGTCCGGGCCTTCCACGCCAGTTGTAAGGGACTGGTCGGTGCGTTCCGTGCAGAGGCGGCCTTCCGTCAGGAACTGGCGCTGGCCGCCCTCGCCGTGCCGCTGGGACTGAGGCTCGGGCACAATGGCCTCGAGCGCGCGCTGCTGCTGCGCCTCGGTCCTGCTGGTGCTGATCGTGGAACTTCTCAACAGTGCAATCGAGGCAATCGTGGACCGGGTCAGTCCGGAGCGCCACGAGCTGGCGGGACTGGCCAAGGACATTGGCTCCGCGGCGGTGCTCTTGAGCCTGTTACTGTGTGCGCTCGTTTGGGTTCTGGTTCTGCTGCAACGCTGATGTCGCTGGAGTTTGCTGATGAGTGCATTGATTTGCGGGTCGATGGCCTACGATACCGTGATGGTGTTCGAAGGTCGATTCCGTGAGCATATTCTGCCCGACCGCATCCATGTGCTGAATGTCTCGTTCCTGGCACCCTCGATGCGACGCAATTTTGGTGGTTGCGCGGGCAATATCGCCTATAACCTAAAACTGCTCGGAGGCCAGGGCCTGATCATGGCCACGGTCGGCCATGACTTCGCGCCTTACGAGAGCTGGCTCGTCGAGCGGGGGATCGCGCTTACGCACGTGCGCAAGGTGCCGAGTGAATTCACCGCGCAAGCCTTCATTACCACCGATCTGGATGATAACCAGATCACGGCTTTTCACCCTGGAGCCATGAATCATTCGCATCTCAACCAGGTCGGCGCGGCAGCGAACGTAAAAATGGGTATCGTCTCGCCCGACGGACGCCAGGGCATGCTCGATCACGCCGACGCAATTTGCGGCCAGCGGGATCCCTTACCTGTTCGATCCGGGCCAGGGATTGCCGATGTTCAACGGCGAGGAGCTGCGCTCGTTTGTTAGTCGGGCCGCTTGGGTGGCCGTCAACGACTACGAAGCGAGTCTGCTCAGCGAACGTACCGGCTGGTCGGCCGAAGACATTGCTTCGCGCGTCAAGGCCATGATGATCACGCGTGGCGGTGCGGGCTCATGGATCTATGCCGCCGGTCAACGTCTCGAGATCCCGGCGGCGAAGGCAGCGACGGCTAGCCGATCCCACCGGCTGCGGAGATGCGTACCGGGCCGGCCTGCTCTACGGCCTGCAGCAGGGCCTTGACTGGGCGACGACCGGCCGGGTGGCGTCGTTGGCAGGGGCCATGAAAATAGAGCATCACGGGACGCAGCAACACCACTACGAATGGAGCGAATTTGCTGCGCGATTTCAGAACAACTTTGGATTTTCGCTATGAGCGGCTCACCGCACGTTATCGGCATCCCCAAAACCCTCTGCGTAGCCCTGGCGCTCTCGCTGTCGGGCTTGTGACGTTGCATCCGGCGCCGCCACCGCCGCCGGCGATCGTCCAGGCTCCCCCGGTACCGGTGGCCGCTGTCGTGGCGCCCCCAGCGGACTGGGCGCGCACGCTTGAGAGGATCGCAACCAGCGTGGTTACGATACAGATCGATCAGACACGCTCCTTCGACACCGAACGAAACACCTCGGCCCAGGCCACCGGCTTCGTGATTGACGCCGAGCGCGGCCTGATACTGACCAATCGCCACGTCGTAACGCCAGGTCCCGTCATCGCCGAGGCGACCTTTCTTAATCGGGAGGAGGTCGAACTGCGCGCGGTATACCGGGACCCGATCCACGATTTTGGCATCTACCGGTATGACCCCGCCAAATTGCATTTCATGAAGCCCGCCGCCTTGCCGCTGGCGCCCGCCGAGGCGCAGGTCGGTCGCGAGATCCGGGTGGTCGGTAACGACGCCGGTGAACAACTGTCGATTCTGGCCGGAACGCTTGCGCGCCTGGACCGTGAAGCGCCCGAGTACGGGATCGGGCGCTACAACGACTTCAATACCTTTTATATCCAGGCCGCCTCCGGCACATCCGGCGGCTCCTCCGGCTCCCCGGTAATCGACGTGCAGGGCCGCGTGGTGGCGCTCAACGCCGGAGGCGCAACCGGTTCGGCCACAAGTTTCTATCTGCCATTGGGCCGTGTGCAGCGTGTGGTGCGCCTGATTCAGCAAAGCAGACCGGTCACGCGCGGCACGATCGGCACCGAATTCCGTTATCGGCCGTACGATGAGCTGCGCCGACTGGGATTGCGCACCAACACCGAAGCGGCGGCGCGCTCCGCGCAGCCCGCAAATACGGGCATGTTGGTGGTGGAGCGGGTGCAGCCGGGTTCGAGTGCCGACAAGGTGCTCGCCCCCGGCGACGTGCTGGTGCGACTGAACGGCGCCTTGATTACCGGCTTCGAGCCTCTCGAGGCGGTTCTGGATGAGACCGTGGGTGGCACCGTGCAGCTTGAATTCGAGCGCGGTGGTACCCCGTTCAGTGTGACAGTGGCGGTCCAGGATCTGAATGCGATAACGCCGGCGAGCTTCCTTGAATTCGGGGATGGCATCGTGCACACGCTTTCCTACCAGGAAGCCCGCCACTTCCATCTGCCGGTCAGCGGCGTGTTCGTCGCTGCCGCCGGCTACAGCCTCGATGCGGCCGGTGTACCCCGCGGTGCGGTAATCACCGCGGTCGACTCGGCACCGGTCGCCACGCTGGCCGACTTCGAGACCAAGGTGGCGACCTTGGGTGACGGTGAGCGCTTTACGGTGCGTTACGTGACGCTCGATGACCCCAATCGCACCGAATTGCGCTCCGTGTACATGGATCGGCGCTGGTTCCCTGCGCGCCAATGTTCCCGGAACGACGCGAGCGGCTACTGGGACTGCTTCAATTTGCCGACCGCCCAGGCGGCAGAGAAACCCGAGGGCGGTGTCGCACCGCCCCCAGTGACCGAGGATGCGAGCGCGCGACTTCTTGCTGGCTCACTGGTGGGCATGACCTTTGACATGCCCTATCCGCTGTCGGGCGTGAACGAACGCAATTATCGGGGCACGGGCTTGATCGTGGACGCGAAACGCGGGCTGGTAATCACCGATCGCAATACCGTGCCGGTCTCCATAGGCGATGTGCGCTTGACCTTCTCCGATACATTGGAGATTCCGGCGAAGGTGATCTACATCCACCCGCTGCACAATCTCGCCGTGGTGCAGTACGATCCCGCGCTGATCAAGGGCAGCAGCCAAGTCCGGGCCGCGACCCTGAGCACCGAGCCGCTGCGCTCAGGCGAGCAGGTCGTCGTGGTCGGGCTCGATTCCAACGGCACGCTCAAGTCCCGCTCCACCTCCGTTTCTGAGGTCGATCCGCTGTTGCTGCCACTGTCGCGGTCCGTGGCCTTTCGCGACAGCAACATATCGGTGGCCACGCTGGTCAATCCCCCCGAGGACCTGGTCGGAGTGTTGGCGGATCAGGCCGGCCGGGTACGCGGATTATGGGCGAGCTTTGCTTTTGACAACGGCCGCGAGCTCTTGCAGCAGAACCGCGGGCTCAGCGCCGATCTTATCGCCGAGACCCTTGACCGCGCGCGTCGCAACGCACCGCTTCATTCTCTCGAAGTCGAATTCGTTGCGCAGACCCTGGCTGCAGCGCACGGGCTGGGCCTGAGCCAGGAATGGATCAAGCGCATCGAGAAGAGCAATCCTGCCAAACGTCAGGTGCTCAGCATCACGCGGCTGGTGGGTGGATCGAGCGCCGCATCGCTCCTGCAGCCCGGAGACATTCTGCTTGCCATCGATGGGCGGCCCGTGACGGTGTTTCGGGATGTCGAACGCGCGGTCGCCGCGCACGAGACGGTGGAGGCCACGATCTGGCGGGGCAGTAGTGAGCTGAAGCTGGTCGTACGGACCGCCGCTCTCACGGGCGATGATCTGGATCGTGTCGTGCTGTGGGCCGGGGCCACCCTGCAGGCTCCGCATCGCGCCATCAGCGCGCAGCGCGGCATCGACCCGATCGGCGTGTATGTGGCCTATTTTGCCTACGGTTCTCCCGCGAGCCGCTATGGGTTGGTCCCGGGTCGACGCATCGTGGAAGTCGACGGCCAGCCGACGCCGGATCTGGACGCGTTTCTCAAACAGGTCACCGGGCGGGCGGACCGTACCTCGCTGCGCATGAAGACTCTGGCTCTCAACGGCGCTCCGGAGATGATCACCTTAAAGCTCGATCGGCACTATTGGCCGGCGTACGAACTGCGCCGCGTCGATGATCGATGGGAGCGCGTGTCGCTCGAGTAGGCGCACACTCGACTAGTATTGACGGCATGGCCAGGGCGATCAGGGCGACACCGCTTGAATTGGATCAGGCCGTGCAGGCGTTGCGCGGCGGCGAGCTTGTCGCCTTTCCGACCGAGACCGTATACGGGCTCGGCGCCAACGCGCAGCACCCGGCGGCAGTACAAAGGATCTTCACGCTCAAGGGCCGTCCGGCGACGCACCCGGTGATCGTGCACCTCGACAGCGCCCGCTACCTGCACCGTTGGGCGCGTGAAGTGCCTGATGCGGCCGCACGGCTGGCCGAACGCTTCTGGCCCGGACCGCTCACCCTGGTGTTGCCGCGCGCGGTTAACGTCCTCGATCTGATCACCGGCGGGCAGGATTCGGTCGCGGTGAGAGTACCCGCGCATCCGATGGCACAGCAGCTCCTTAGAGCCTTCGGAGGCGGGATCGCCGCTCCTTCCGCCAATCGCTTCGGGCACGTCAGCCCGACCCGGGCAGAGCATGTCCGGGAAGAATTCGGAGATGGCGTTGCGGTTGTACTGGACGGGGGCGAATGTCAGGTCGGACTCGAATCAACGATCGTCTCGTGCCTTGATGGGGAGGTCCGGCTGCTTCGCCCGGGGCAGATAATGCTTTCGCAGCTTCGCCAGGTGGTTGGAGAACTGGCCGAGCCGAGCGCTGCACCGCTCCCGCGAGTACCCGGCTCCTCAAAGGCGCACTACGCACCCGCGACCCCACTGCGGCTGGTGTCGGACGGCCAGATGGAGCGCCTGGCCGCCGAGCTGTCCCGAGGCGGCACCCGAGTGGGTGTGCTGGCGCAGCGCTCACCCCTTGGCAGTTTCCGGCACGTGACCTGGGTCAATGCCGGAACGCGGGTCGACAGTTACGCGCACGATCTGTACGCGAATTTGCGCACGCTGGATAAGGCCGGCGCTTCCTGCCTGCTGGTCCAGGAAGTGCCCGACGATGAGCGCTGGGAAGCGGTGCGTGATCGCCTGGCGCGCGCGGCAGCGGCCGCTGAGTTTGGGGACTTGCCCTGACTGGCAAGGCATTCATCGATCCGTTCGAACCACAGCACGTACGTCGCCTGGTCAGCGAGTATGGCTCACCACTTCTGATCTTGGACTGCGAGCGGGTGCGCCGGCAATACCGGAAATTGCAGCGCGCGCTGCCGGGAGTCGATCTGCACTATGCCCTGAAGCCCCTCCCACATGCCGCCGTCATCCAAACCGTGATCGAGAAGGGCGGCTGGCTCGATCTGGCCACCACCGGCGAAGTGCAGCTGGTCCGGCAACTGGGGATAGATCCGGAGCGCTGCATCCACTCGCACCCCATCAAGCGTCCATCCGACATTCGTAACGCGCTTGAGTATGGACTGAGCACCTTTGTTGCCGACAACCCGGATGAGGTGCGCAAGTTTCGCGCTGTCGCGGGGCGCGTTGCACTGATGCTGCGGGTTTCCTTTCGCAGTCCCGGGGCGGTCTGCGATCTTTCGCGCAAGTTCGGATGCGATCCCGAAGCCGCGCTGGACCTGGCGCGACTGGCCGCCGATCTGGGCATCGATGTATGCGGTTTCTCCTTTCATGTGGGCTCGCAGGTGCCCGATGCAGCCAAGTACGTGGAAGCGATCGGCGTGTGCGCGCGGCTGCTGGCCGGAGCAAGACGGGAGCGATTAGGGAGCTGCGATACCCTCGACATCGGCGGGGGCTTTCCGATCGACTACGCCGAACCTGCGCCCGAGATTGGGCGCCTGTGCGCGCCTATCCGTCGGGCGCTGAGGCAATTGCCGCGGCGGATCCGCGTCATTGCCGAACCCGGGCGCTATATCGTCGGACCGGCGGCGATCGGTGTGGCCACGGTCATGGGGCGGGCACAGCGCGAAGGCCACTGGTGGTATTACCTCGATGATGGTCTGTACGGCTCATACAGCGGCCAGCACTACGACCACGCCCGCTATCCGGTGAGCGCGCTGCGCACCGGCCCGGCGCTGCCCTCGGTGCTGGCCGGTCCCACTTGCGACAGCATTGATGTGATCGCCGAAAATCTGCAACTGCCCCAGCTGCGGAGCGGGGATCTGATCATCGGCCGTGCGATGGGTGCCTACACGTGGGCCTGCGGCTCGAACTTCAATTTCTTTCCCAGGGCGGCCGTGGTGGCCGCCAATCGCCGGCGGGGCGATCTTGGCGGGATATAATCGTGCGACTGGCCCGGATTTGACAGAGGAACGGTTCCGCGATGCCCTCTTTCGATGCAGTGTCCAAAGTCGATCCGCATGAGCTCAGCAATGCGGTCGACCAGGCGATTCGCGAGCTGGACAAGCGTTACGACCTCCGCGGCACCGGGGCGCGCTTTGTCCTCCAGGACTACGTGATCACGCAATACGCGCAAAGCGAATTTCAGCTGGGCCAGCTGCTGGACATCCTGCGCCTGCGCTTGGGCGCCCGCGGCATCGATGCGCGCTGCATTGAGCTTGGTGAGGTGCAGGTCAATTTGGCCGAGGCGCGCCGCACCATTACGATCAAGCAGGGAATCGACCACACGGCCGCCAAGAAACTGATAAGCACGCTCAGGGAGGCCAAGCTCAAGGTGGACGGCCAGATCAACGACAACAAACTCCGGGTCACCGGCAAGAAACGAGACGACTTGCAAGCAGCCATGGCGCTGCTGCGCAAGAGCAGTGCCGATCTGCCGTTGCAATTCGAGAACTTTCGAGACTAGCTAAGCGCGGGGCTGCTCTCGGCCGGGCAGGGGATTGCCTGCGTAGGCGGGGCAAGCGCGGCCTGGCGGCCTCGCCACCAGCGCGCCGTAAGCAGTTCTGCGTGGCGAGCGAGGAAGACCTCGCGCAGGGCGGGTGGCATCGCTAAGAACGGCAGCCATTGCTCAGGGAAGACGTCGCGGGGCCCCACATAGAACCAGGGCTCGCCGGCGGTTTCTTCCTCGTCGGTGCTCGCTGCGGGCAGGTCGCGGAACTCGCAATCGCCCAGCAGCGAGACCTCGTCGTAGTCATAGAAAATAACGCGTCCATGACGCGTCACCCCGAAGTTCTTCAGCAGCAGGTCTCCGGCGAAGATGTTGGTGGACGCCATGTCGCGCAGCGCGTTGCCGTAATCGACGATCGCTGACTCGGCCGCTGCCGGCTCAGCTTCGCGCAGGAATAGATTGAGCGGCCGCAGCCGCCGCTCGATGTAGCAATGCTCCAGGATCAGTTCCTCGCCTTCGAGCCGGCAACTCTGGCTGGCTTCGCGCAGCAGTTCTTCGGCCAGCACGGGCATGAACCGTGCCAGCGGCAGGCTGCAGGCGCTTGAATTCCTGCGCGTCGACCATGCGTCCGGCGCGGTCGTGCCGGAATACGAACTGGTAGCGCTCCATCACGTCCGCGCGGGTGGCGTGCTTTGGTGCGCCGAACCGGTCACGTATGACCTTGAACACCAAATCGTGCGAGGGCAGTGTGAACACGATCATCACCAGGCCGCGCTCGCCGGGCGCATGTACGAACGCGTCGATCGAGTTGTCCAGGTGGCGTCGCAGCGCGAAGTAGCGTTCGGTCTTGCCTTGCTTGGCACGACCCAGCACGGTGTAGAGCTCGTCGACGGGTTTGCGCGGCATGAAGGAGCGCAACAGCGTGATCGCGGCGCTGACCACCGGCAGGTCGACGTGAAAATAGGAGTTGGCATACCCAAACTGGGAGCCGATGTCAGTGCGCGATAGCAGCACGCTTTCGACCTGTACCCCTTCGGGTCCCCGGCGGAACACAATGACCAGCGGGGTTACAGCGCTGTCGCCGATCAGGCGGCCGACCAGGAAAGCGTCACCGGCCCGGTAGAAAACCGGCTCGATCATCTCTATCGATTCGGGCGCGGCGCTGTGCGGGCGCGTCTCAAAATGGCGCCCGATTTCGGTGGTTATGCGGTGCACGGCCAGGTCCGTTGCCGCCAGGGCCTTGGCGAAAGGCAGGTCGGCAAGCACGTCGATTATTGCCGACTGCAGCGAGCCCGAGGCGGGATAGACCCGTATCGGTACCGAGCCCGAGGCGCGCCCGCTGTGTGTGGCGCAGAACTCCACCCGCGGGTTGACTCCGACTGTGCCGAACAGGTCACGGGTTACAGAATTGTAGAACGTGCGGTAGAAGTCGCTGTCGGGAACGCGCTCGATCATCTCCCCGTAGGCGGCGGTAGCGGCCACCCAGAAATCCGACACGGCGCTGGAGTGTGCATCAGGGCTTCCCAGGCCGGCATCGCGCAGTGCGAGGAGAGCCGTACGACTCGCTGCTCATACAGTTCGATTCGCGCTACGGCATCGCGCTCCCGGGCAAATCCTCGCCGCTAAGGAAGTGCTCGGCAGCGCGGCGCGTAAGGCGACCAAATTCTTCGTTGTAGTCGCGAAAGTGCTCCATGATCAGCGCCGCCGCCTCGTGCGGCGTGGCTACGCTGGCGGTCCGGTGCGTCGGGCCGGCCGGAAAGTGTGCCAGCACGTTCATGGGCCTTCGCGCTCAGCGGGCCACGGCGAGGGCGGGCTTGGCGCCCGCAGCAGTGAACTGATCGTGTTCGGTGCTACCGGCCATCGCACCCGTGGAGAACTGCCCCGCGGTAATCGCGGTCTGCACCGCATCGAAGTAGCCGGTGCCGACGAAGGCTTGGTGCTTGGCGGCGCGGTAGCCCGCGCCTTCCTGCGCAAATTCGCGCTGCTGCAGCTGCGAATAACCGAACATGCCTTCGTCCCGGTAGGCTGCGGCCAGCTCGAACATCGACAGGTTCAACGCATGCCATCCGGCGAGCGTGATGAACTGGAAGCGGTAACCCATGGCCGCCAGCTCCTCGCGCCACCGTCGCATCTGCTCGAGGCGTCGACTTCTTTTGCCAATTGAAGGATGGCGAGCAGTTATAGGCCAGCAGTTTATCCGGGTAGTTGCGCGTGGATTGCCTCGGCAAAGCGCCGCGCCTCGGCAATGTCGGGTTTCGAGGTTTCACACCACACCAGGTCGGCGTAGGGCGCGTAGGACAAGCCCGCGATCGATCGCCTGCTCTATGCCGGCCTTGACCGTGAAGAAACCCTCGCTCGATCGCTCCCCGGTCAGGAACCGAGCATCGCGTGGGTCGTGATTGGACAGCAGCAACGTCGCCGCGTCGGCGTCGGTGCGCGCGATCAGCACCGTGGGCACGCCGGTGACATCGGCGGCCAGGCGGGCGGCCACCAGCTTGTGGATGGCCTCTTCGGTCGAGACCAGTACTTTGCCGCCCATGTGGCCGCATTTCTTGGCCGAGGAAAGTTGATCTTCAAAGTGGACCGCGGCGGCGCCCGCGCGGATCAGGGCCTTGGTGAGTTCGAAGGCATTGAGGTTGCCGCCAAATCCGGCTTCGGCGTCGGCAACGATCGGGGCCAGCCAGTCCTGGTCGGTCTGGCCGTCGATATGATGGATCTGATCGGTGCGCAGCAGCGCGTTGTTGATGCGCTCGACCATCTTCGGGACAGAGTCGACCGGATACAGGCTTTGGTCGGGATACATCTGCCCTGCGGAATTGCCATCTCCGGCGACCTGCCAGCCCGAGCAGTAAATGGCCTTCAACCCGGCCTGCACCGTCTGAATCGCCTGATTGCCACTCATGCAACCCGAGCGCGCCGATGACCGACTCGCTTTGCAGCAGGCTCCAGAATTTCTCGGCACCGAGCCGAGCCAGCGTATACTCGATGTGTACCGAGCCGCGCAGGCGCACCACGTCCTCGGCGGAGTAGGGACGGGTCACGCCCCGCCAGCGCGGACTGCCGTTCCAGTCCAGACTCAGCCGGGCGACCTGCGGGTTGACGGTTGTCATAATGATTGGGACTCCCTGACGAGATTTCGCTAACGCTTAGGTTGACAGCCTACCGTTGAAGGAAGAGGATTTACACATTAGAAATTTCACAGTGTGAATTTCACAAATGAGCGGATTGACTGCGGCAGGGACACTTTCTCGGCACCAAGCTGAAGACGCTGCGCAAGCGCAACGGCCTGACACTCGATGAACTGTCCGCCCGCTGCGTGCAGATCGATGCCGACTGCCGCCCCGTCGGTTTCCTATCTGAGCATGATCGAGAACGGCAAGCGCATGCCCTCAGCCGATCTGCTGGACATGCTCGCCCGGCTGTTCGGCAAGGAAACGCGCTGGTTCCTCGATGAGAACACCGCCGTCGAGCCCATGCCGGCACGACGTGAACGCGGCGGCCTGGAGGCCATGCCGCTGGAGCCGGCGTTCCTGTTCTCGCACGAACTGCTGCAGAACGCCTTGCCCGAGCTGCTGTCGCAAACCGGCACCAGCGGCCGCCAGTTCGCGCAACTGCTGATCCGCGTCTGGCAGGAAACGCACCACAATGATTTTCCGGATATCGAACGCGCAGCCGAATCGGTGGGCCGGCGCGAGTTGCCCCTGTCGCTCGATCGACTGCAGGGCAATCTGCAAGCACCTCGGGCTGCACATTCGCTGGGTCGACCCCGAGCGCGGCCAGGCGGGGGCGGTCAGCTGCGCTCGCGCTTCGAGGCGCCCGACACGGTCCTCATCAACCGTAATCTGCGTGACCAGGAAGAACGGCTGCGTTACGACCTGGCGTACTTTATCGGGCATCGCCTGCTGCACAACGGCGACGGCCTCGTTTCCGCGCACGAGGCCAGCTGGTCCGTAAAGGTCGAGCAGCCTGCGGTCGCCGGCGCGGCCGGCGGCATGGGCGCGCAGGA
The DNA here is from genome assembly GCA_963717335.1 of uncultured Gammaproteobacteria bacterium. GTDB lineage: Bacteria > Pseudomonadota > Gammaproteobacteria > Steroidobacterales > Steroidobacteraceae > FEN-1191. The sequence goes on from CAVQVZ010000002.1 coordinate 438,560, forward strand.
TGTGCTCTACGCGTGGCGCGATTTCGAGTGCAGCTTCTTTGCAGGCGCGCTGTTGTGCGCGCGCGTACCATTCCGCCGCTTCCTGGTGCGCGAAGCGCACCGGCTTTCCGCCTGCCGGAAGTTAGGCGTCACGACCGCAGTGGTCATGCGGCGCATGACTGCCGTATCGCCTTATCGATACTGGCATTATTTCGATGCCTATCCACCCGGCTTTCTGCGGGCCGTATACCGCGGGAATGGCATCCCGCTGCCCTGGGGCAACATGAGTCTGGTGTCTGATCCCTGTCCGCGTTGGGCCGTTTTTCGGTTGCTGGGGCACGCACCGCTCCCGAAACATGCCGCGCACCAACCGATGTCGCAGATTTCGGTCATGCAGGACGGCAAGAATGCACGACTGTACTGCTGTCATTCGATGGTGACCCGCGATGCCGCGCGGGCCGTGCACGTGCAGTCGGTCGGAGTCGATCTGGTGCCGGCGCTCGAAGCGCAGGGGTACGACGGTGCAGGTATCGTGGAGGCGGTGGCGGAGGCGTGTCGGCGCGGCGGCGGCGACGGGCCGATTCCTCCTTCGGCGCGTGCCGCCCTCGAATCGGTCTCACAGGTGCTGAACATTCACTGGATAAACGACGCGCTGGAGACCCCTGCCGGTGTGATCTGCCCGCGCAGCGGGGCGTGTCCCCGCACTCCACGCCGCTGTGACGCCGGAAGACCGTAGCGGCGCGACGCAGTAGTGAGCACGCTGGACGGCCCAGGCCACCGGCACGCCCGTGCCGGGGGTGTGCAAATGCGAATGCATATCATTTACAATGACAACTCGATTGTGCGGCCAAGCCGCTCAGGAATCTTCATTTGATGAGGCGTCGGCACGGAATTGGCCGGATACAGCAGCGGCTGAGCCGTCGACATGAACTGTACCTGTATCTGACCGGCGCGCTACTGCTGCTCTCGGGTGTGGCGTGGTTGGTTGCCCACTACCTGATGCGAACCCCGACTCCGTTCGGCGGCGGGCCGCGCCCTTCTGAAGCGTGGTGGATGCGCCTGCACGGAGCCGCCGTGATCGGATTCCTGGTGGTGTTCGGTGCACTCGTGCCTGGCCATGTAGTTCAAAACTGGCGGCAGCGCGTCAACCGTTATAGCGGTCTTATAGTCGTGCTCATTGTCACTACGCTGGCGCTGAGCGGGTACGGTCTGTATTACCTCGTTGATGACAGGCAGCGCGCTGTGAGCAGTGCGCTGCATTGGCTCGTTGGACTGACGGCCGGCGTCGCGCTGACGGTGCACGTCGTGCTCGGCAAACGCCTGGCCACGAGGGCTCGCGAACGGCGCATGGCGGCCAGACTCCATCGGCTCAAGCCCCTCACGGCCGGGACAGCTCGGGGCGAATCCTCGTCCGCCAGCAAGCCCTCGGGCGCCGCCTAACCGCTCAATCGGCCGGGGGATTGCACCAAGGCGTGGGCTCCGCACGCCTCAAGCACCTGCTGCGTGACGTCAGGAGCCGCAAACAACACCACCTTGGTCAAGGCATCGGCGCTCATGCAGTCCGCGGCGCGTACCGTGACGCTGCCGTTCTCGGTGTAAGGGATTGCGCTGCGCGGATCCAGGAGTGCTGAGACCTCGCCACCGGCTAAGCGTCGCCGTGAGTAGTAGGCCGCCGAGGTAGCCAGCGCGGCATTGGCCAAGGTCAAAGTATCTGCGTTCAAACGCGGGCTACGGGCAGCGCGCAGTCCTATCCGCTGTTCCCAATCACCGCAGATCCGCATATCGCCACCGGCGTTGACCAGACCCTTCTCCACCCCAGCGCGCTGCAGCGCCTGTATCGCCCGATCCACTGCGTAGCCCTTGGCGATGCCACCGAGGTCCAGGCGCACCGGCCGCCCAAAGCGCACGCGAGAGCGGTCCGTCAAATAAACATCGCGCCAGCTTCCACCTACGGTTCGGGACGTGCCCCCGCTCGGGGCGCTCTGCGGCAGGTACCCCCATCTCTCGAGGCGCTCCCCGATGCATGGATCAAATGCGCCATCACTGAGGGCCGCGAACCGCAATGCCGCTTCGAGGACCGCGTAGGTTTGATCATCGATCTGCTGTTCGCGCGAAGCGGCCTTCCGATTGATCCGGGAAAGTTCACTGGCCGGATCGTGGTAGCTCATCAGACACTGCACGCGTTCGACGGCGGCGAACGCCGCATCAATCGCCGAATGGAGCGTTTTCTCCGCAAGCGGTCCGGCCACGCGAATATCGACTATTGTGCCCAACAGTGGTCGGGCCCGGCGCACTTCAGGGCCCAGGCGAGTTCGGACGTGGGGTCGCGCGCGCTCAGCGACCGGCGATGGCGATAGCATAGGTGGACAGCAGACGCCGAATTCCGTCAGTCAGGTGCTGGCAGGAAAGGGTGGCACCGCTGATGTTTTGAATGTCTTTGCCGATCTGGACCGGATCACCGTGATGACGGCCCACGAATTGCGCCCGCCAATTGGAATTGCGCACCTCACCGCCGTAGGCCTCGCGGTATTGGAGGATCTCGACCTGCCGGACTTTGCCCTCGGCGCTCAGCGCGACCGCGTAGTCGATCAGGTCGTGTTTACCGATCACGACGTCGACGAAGAAGTAGCCATCCTCGGCTTTCCAGGCACGCAGTGAGCCTGCATAGAGCTTCGTTCCCGATTCGCGCTCGATCGCCGCAATATCGGGCGCCTCGAGCACCAGCGGCAGTGGCGTTAGCGGGCGCGAGCCAAACATCAATTGCTGTGCCTGCTCGACGGTCAGATAGACCATGGCCTGCGCGGGCTGGCATACGCAGATAGCCGTCAGTGGCAGAAATGCGATGCGGGATCCACCGATCATTTGAGCCTCCGCCAGTTAGAAATTCAGACCCATGCCCAAATCGAAGCGCGATAGGTCGCTGTTCACATCAAAGGTCTGGTAGTCGGCCTTAAAGACCACATGTGAGTTGATATAGAAGTTTGCACCCAAGGTCCAAACGCGATCATTAGGCTGTGGCCAGGGCTTGCCGTCAGAGGCCAGCCCCAGGGGAACGGTGGGGAAGCCCGGCGCGATGCCATCGAAGGAGGCGCCCATATCGTAGTACTCCCAGCGGACGAAAGGGCTAAGGCGGGACGCGGCGTGCTGCCAAACGGTATACGCGCCCTGCAGGTAGTAGCCCAGGAACTGCGAAGGCAGAGGGTTCGAGGCTCCGGGGTTGGCCAGATTGTAGGGTGCCGTGTTCGAGATGGTGCCGCGCGCATAGACCGCAGACAAATCCGCCGCCCCCGGGGTCCAGCGGACATGTCCTTCCCACAGGGTGACGCGCTCATTCGGTAAACCGGCCGGCGCACTCGGTACGACCGCCAGTCCCGTCGATACCGCCGCGCCCACCAACAGGCCGGGCACTGCGCTGTAATTGAGCGAGAGGTACTCGGACAGGTTTTGGCCGTTGGCCAGCGATAGCTCCTGGTGCGTCGCAGCCAGCGGCCCCACGCCGTTATTTCCCATTTGAAGGGCGGTGCGGTACAGGGGCTCATCGGGGTTGATGTTCCAGCCGTTCATGTTGACCCCGGTGGTCAGCCCGAGGTCCCAGCTCAATCCACCCTTGGTCCTGCCGTGGAGGCCGAGGCCTCCCTCGCGCCAGGTGCTGGGGATGATCAGCGTTTCCACAAAGTTCCGCTGTACCCCGTAATAGTTGGTGGGCTCGTGATGTTCGTTCAACAAGCCGAAGGGCATCAGGAACAGACCGGCCTTGAGACTGACCCAGTCGGCCAGCTGATGATCGATATAGAACTGCTCGACTTCGAATTCGCCCACATCATCGGCCGATGAGACCGCATGTTCGATCTCGAATTCTGAGTTGAAGACGGTGCGCTCGTCGAATTGGTAGCCAATGCCGAAGACGGCACGTGCCAAGTCAAACTCGGTCAGAGCGGAGTCATGAATCGGGTGCGTGTAGTAAATCTCTCCGTACCCCCATAGGCTCAGGTCTGGCGAAATCCCGCCCTTCAGTGCCGCGCTTGCCGCCTGTGCTTGTGCGGCCTGTTGCTGTTGCTGGGCCGCGAGCGCTTCATTCTGGAGCTTGAGCTGCTGTTGCTGCGACTTGAGCAGATCGAGCTGCTGTTGCATTTGCGTGATTTGCTGCTCGAGTCGTTCCTCGCTGACGGGCTCGGCGGCGGGGACGCCGTGTGCCGCCAGGCATGCGATGACCAGTGCGCTGCAAACACGTTTGTAGATTGCCGGGTGCATAAAGTTTGCGGGTCCTGAGCCTCAGCCCCGGACAATCGCACTGGCCGCCTTCTGGCACTGGGGCGGCAGAGTCCGACGCATTGGTCTGGGATGATTCGCTGCGGCTGGAAATCGCCCTCGGGTAGGGGTAGCGGGGCGCACAGTCGGACCCAACCGGAAGGTTCCCCGGCGGGCAGCCAATAAAAGCGGATGGGCAAGTGGGATTGGCGGGTCGCCGAGGGGCAAAGTCGAAGTTTTGTTGTGCATTGCGTCTTTCAAACCGGGGCCCTAACCCGTACGCGGCGAGCGGCAGGCGCCCTACGGTCGCCAACTGGTCCTGCTAAATACTAACGCGAATGAGAATGATTCGCAATATCCTTAGCTTCCTGCCTAAGGTGGGGCGGACCGGGGGAAGACGCCCATCTGTCCTCATATATATATATGGGAGCGGTGACCAGAGTGCGTTGCTGGCATGGCCTTGGTGGGGCCCGAACGGGGGCTCCGGGCGGCCTTGCCTAGCGATCCAGCTCGACAATCAAATCATTGAGGCTGGTCAGAGGGGCCGAACACTGACTGCCTCGGCATACATACGCCGCGCCGCCGGGCAGGGCGGGCTTTTCGCCGAACAGTGCGCCCCATTTCTCGGGCGCAGCGGCAAGAGGTGCATCGGAAGGTATGGCCAGCACCAGCCGCCCGGGGGCATAGAGCGCTGCGAGCCGTGCCCGCCACGGCTCGATGAGCGCGTGCGGACCTCTCAGTATCACAATGACGGGCGGCTGCAGCATCTCCTCCAGCGCCTGCAATAACGTGGCGTGCCCGCTCGGGTATTCCTGAATGGAGGCCCACGCGGAACGCAACGTACCTTCGGCGGCCACCAAGTAACGGGATTCTCCGAGCAAATAGCCGAAGCGTTGTAGCACCACCGCGGCGATGCCGTTGCCGGCCGGTAGAGCTTCATCACCGAATGACTTTGGACGAGTGAAGAGTTCTTCATGGTCGTCCGAAGTAAAGAAAAAGCCCCCGCGCTTAGCATCCGCGAACGAGCCGAGCACAACCTCGAGCAGTGCGACGGCAAAATCCAGCTCAGCGAAATCGACCCGAACGGTGGCGAGCTCGAGGACGGCATCGGCGAGGAACACGTAATCGTCGAGGTAGCCGTTGAGTCGTGCATCGGCTCCGGCGCTTGTCACGAGGAGCCGGCCGTTGCGCCAGTGGTGCTGCCGCAGGAACGCGAGCGCCGCCGTGGCCGCTTGTGCAAGATCTTCGCGTCCCAGCACCCTGGCGGCGGTGGCGAGTCCCCGAATGACCAGCGCGTTCCAGCTGGTGAGTACCTTTTCGTCACGCTCAGGGCGTACGCGCTGCGCCCGCAGTACCAGCAGCTTGGCACAGGCCTGCCGAAGCCGTTCGGTCACCTCGGCGGTGCTGATTCCACGTGCTGCTGCGATCTGCTCCACGCCTGTGGTCACAATCAAGTGATGTTCGTGGCCCTCGAAGTTCGGAGGCCGATCCAAGCCGAACCGCATTGAAAAGACGGTGTATTCGTCCTCGGAGAGAGCCTCACGAATGCTCGGTGCGTCCCACACGTAAAAACTGCCTTCAACTCCGGCCGCGTCGGCATCGAGACTGGAATAGAACCCCCCGCTGGCAGCACGCAACTCGCTGAGCAGCCAGTCTGCGGTGCGGTTCGCCACTTGGGTGAACAGCGCCTCGCCCGTCGCACTGGCCGCTTCAGCGTAAGCCCCGAGCAGTAATGCGTTGTCGTAAAGCATTTTTTCGAAATGCGGTATCGCCCATTGCCCATCGACGCTGTAGCGGTAGAAGCCACCCCCCAGCTGATCGAAGAGCCCGCCCTCGGCCATGCGGGTTAGCGTCAGCGTCGCCATGTACAAGGCATGAAGATCCGGGGTTTTGCCCGAGGCGCTTGCGTGCCAGTCTCGCAAGCACCGCTGCACCAAGGCTGCGTGAGGAAATTTCGGGGCGGTACCGAATCCCCCCCATTCAGGATCGAAGCTACGAGCAAGCTGAGCGCGGCAGTTCCTGAGCGGAGTTCCATCCAGCGGTAAGCCATCTGCCGCCGGCGGTGGCTCGAGCTGACCAACCGCGTTGACCACCCCCCCGGCGCTGGTGCGCAGCTCCTCGAGATGATCACGGTAATAGTCGGCGACGTGTTTGAGCAGTTCGGCAAAAGAGGGCATGCCGTGTCGAGGTTCGGGTGGGAAATAGGTGCCGCCAAAGAAGGGGCGCTGATCGTCGTGCATCAGAAACATCGTCAGTGGCCAGCCGCCACCGCGCCGAGTGAGCAACTGGTGAGCCAGTTGATACAGGCGGTCCAGATCGGGCCGTTCCTCGCGATCCACCTTGATGTTCACGAAATGAGCATTCATGAGCGCGGCGGTGGCTTCAGACTCGAAGGATTCGTGTGCCATCACGTGGCACCAGTGGCAGGCGGTATAGCCGATCGAAAGCAGGATCGGTCTGCCGGTACGTCGCGCCAGGTCCAGCGCCTCGGCGCCCCAGGGATACCAATCCACTGGATTGGCGGCATGCTGCCGCAGATAAGGGCTGGTTTCCGCCGCCAGCCGATTGCGGTGGTCGCCCCTATGCATAGTCCGCAAGTGCCTGCCGCACTATTGAGTAGAATGCGCGCCACTATACCTTAAGACCTGAAAAACATGATTGCAGACGAGCCGCCCAGCGCCGCGGAGGACGAGTGGCCGGCGGGTACCGCCGGAAAGGACCTGCCTGTATTGCGCGTAAGACGAGGTGAAGACCGGCGCCTGCGCGCAGGTCACCTGTGGGTCTTTTCGAACGAAGTAGATGTTGCAGCCACGCCATTAGCAGGATTCGCACCCGGCTCTCACGTTCGCGTGCTCGATCATCGCGATCAATTTCTGGGATACGCGTACGTGAATCCGCATGCATTAATCTGTGCGCGCATCCTCAGCCGCAGCCCGGTGCATCCCATCGATCGGTCTTTCATTGCGCACCGCCTCAAGGTGGCGCTGGCGTTACGCGAGCGCCACTACGACGCTCCCTACTACAGGCTGGCGTTCGGCGAAAGCGACGGCCTGCCCGGACTGGTGCTGGATCGGTACGGCGAGGTGATCATCGGACAGATCGCCACCGTTGGTATGGAGGCGTTAAGAGCCGACATCGAAGCGTCAGTGTCAAAGATTCTGGCGCCGAGCTCCCTGGTCTGGAAAAACGATGGTGGCGCGCGTGACTTGGAGCAGCTACCCAAGGAGGTCACGAGCGGTGTCGGGCCGATCCCTGAAACCCTCGAGGTACATGAGGGAACGCTGAGATTCCGGGTACCGATGGTCGGAGCGCAAAAAACCGGCTGGTTCTACGATCAAACAGCAAACCGCGAGGTGTTTAGGCGTCTTTTATGGCCCGGCGCGAAAGTACTCGACGTTTGCAGTTATGCGGGAGCGTGGGCGGTAACCGCCATGCAAAGCGGCGCTCGCGAAGCGCTTTGTGTGGATTCATCCGCCGGCGCCTTGTCAGTTGCTCAGAGCAACGCTACCGCGAACGGCGTGACCGTTGAGGTACAACGAGGTGATGCCTTTGAGGTCCTTGAGCAGCTGCAGCGTGACGGTCAACGCTTCGACGTCGTGGTGCTGGATCCGCCGGCATTTATCAAACGCCGCAAAGACCTGCCGCGCGGTGAAGCGGCGTATCGAAAACTCAATCAGCTTGCCATGCGCGTGCTCGAGCGCGACGCACTTTTGGTCAGCTGCTCGTGTTCGTTTCATCTGCCTGCCGATGCACTGGTGGGACTGATCCAGGCCGCCGCGCGCCATACCAGCCGTTTCGCGCAAATTCTAGCAGTTGGGGGGCAGGCGCCTGACCATCCGGTACATCCGGCGATCCCGGAAACGCGCTATTTGAAGGCATTTTTTTGCCGGGTAACGCGCGCCTGAGGTTATGGCGGCCTATTGAGGTTAGAATTGCCCACCCAATGCTGACCTATCCGCACATCAATCCGATCGCCCTGCAGGTCGGACCGCTCCGCATTCACTGGTACGGGATCATGTATCTGGTGGCCTTTGGAGCCGCCTGGATCCTAGCGAGGCGACGAGCGGCGAAACCGCCCTGCAACTGGTCCGCGCGAGATGTGGACGACTTCATTTTCTACGCGATGATTGGCACGATTCTGGGCGGGCGCGTGGGGTACATCCTGTTCTATGGTCTGAGCATGTGGCACGGCGATCCGTGGTATCCCTTCAAGCTGTGGGAAGGTGGTATGTCATTCCACGGCGGGTTTATAGGGGTGGTGGTCGCAGCGGCGCTGTTTGCGCACCAGCGCGGGCGAAATGTCTGGGACGTTTTTGATTTTGCGGCACCGCTCCCAGGCATAGGCATCTTCGCGGTGCGAATCGGCAATTTCATTAACGGCGAACTTTGGGGCAGGCCAACGAATGGTTGGTGGGGAATGCGCGTCAGTGATACGCCCGGCGGTCCTTTGATTGCCCGACACCCTTCGCAATTGTACGAAGCCGGGCTGGAGGGGCTGTTGCTGTTTGCAATCGTCTGGCTGTATACGCGCAAGCCCCGGGAGCGTTACATGCCAGCAGCAGTTTTCCTGGTGTGCTATTCAATTTCGCGGATCCTCGTGGAATTTGTACGAATGCCTGACGTACAGATCGGATACCTGGCCGGCGGCTGGTTCACGATGGGCCAGCTGCTGTCGCTCCCCATGTTGCTGGCGGGGCTTTTCCTGCTTAATTTGCCAGCCAAATGGCGGCGGCCTTCGGGAAATTACACGATCCCCAAATGAAGGCTTATCTTGACCTGCTGCGCCAGGTGCGCTTCCAAGGTGTGCCCAAGGCGGATCGCACGGGTACCGGCACGCATGCATTGTTTGGATATCAGATGCGCTTTGACTTGGAGGCGGGTTTCCCGCTGGTAACCACGAAGAAAGTCTATGTCCCTGCCGTGGTGCACGAATTACTGTGGTTCCTGCGCGGCGATACCAATACACGTTACCTACACGAGCACGGCGTGACGATTTGGGACGAGTGGGCCAATGAGGAGGGCGAGCTGGGACCCGTTTACGGACGGCAATGGCGGAGCTGGGGAACCGCCGACGGTCGGCATATTGACCAGATGAGCGCTGTTATTTCCACCTTGCGCCGTAATCCGGATTCCCGCCGCATTGTAGTCAGCGCCTGGAACGTGGGGGAGCTCGAGCAGATGGCGCTACAGCCTTGCCATGCTTTGTTCCAGTTTTTTGTCGCCGGCGGCAAGCTCTCCTGCCAGCTCTACCAGCGCAGCGCCGATGTGTTTCTGGGCGTGCCTTTCAATATTGCTTCCTATGCACTGCTGACGCACATGGTGGCCCAACAGTGCGACCTGCAACCTGGCGAATTCATCTGGACCGGTGGCGATTGCCATCTGTACCTCAATCATTTCGGGCAGGCAGACCTGCAACTGAGCCGCGAGCCGTATCCCTTGCCTCGCCTGGCGTTGCGACGGGCGCCCAGTCTCTTCGATTATCGCTATGAGGATTTCGAACTCGTGAACTACCGACATCATCCGGCCATCAGCGCGCCGATTGCCGTATGAAGCCTCCCAAACCCCAGATGTTTCAGGTGCGCCGCTCCCCCGTGCATGGGCAGGGCGCGTTTGCATCGCGCCGTATCCGGAAGGGGACGCGCATCATCGAGTATCTGGGTGAGCGCGTTGGCCACCGCGAAGCGAATCGGCGCTACGCTCAGAAATCTTCGGACGACAATCACACGTTCCTGTTCGTCGTTGACCGTGGAATCGTCATTGACGCCGGTACCGACGGTAATGACGCACGCTTCATCAACCACGGGTGCGATCCAAACTGTGAATCGGTCATTGAAGGACGTCGTGTATTTATCGACGCGCTGCGCACCATCCAACCAGGCGAAGAACTGAAGTACGACTATTCCATCGCCCGGGACAGAGACGATCCACCCAATGTGGACGAGGTGTTTGCCTGCCATTGCGGTGTGCCGCAGTGTCGCGGCACCATGTTATGGCCCGCGAAACGGCCCAAACCGCGCCGCCGTCGCAGGGTTGCGGGCTCCAGAACCAAGACCGGCCGGCAGTCGGCACGAGGCGGATGAAACCCAAACGCCTGTCGCTTCGTGCGACGGTCGGGGCCGTCGGTGTGGTGTTCGGTGACATCGGCACCAGTCCTTTATATGCTTTCGAGCAGTCACTGAATGCGACAGGCTCTGATCGGCTCTCGCCACCCGTGGTTCTCGGAGTACTCTCGCTGATTTTCTGGAGCCTGTTGATCGTTGTCACGGTCAAGTACGTGATACTGATCATGCGCGCGGATAACGCTGGGGAAGGCGGGATACTGTCGCTGTTCGCCCTGGTGCAGCGCTGGCTCGAGGACACGCCACGCTGGGGGCGGGGGATAATTGCATTGGCGGTACTGGGCGCGGCCCTTTTTTACTGCGATGCGCTGATCACGCCCGCGATTTCGGTCCTCGGTGCGGTCGAGGGGCTCGAGTTGCTCAACCCGAACATGGCACGGGTCGTAGTGCCGGTGACCTTGGCGATCATCGCGCTGCTGTTTGCGATACAACGGCGCGGCACGGAGCGGGTAGGGCGGCTTTTCTCCCCGATAATGTTGCTATGGTTTGGAGTATTGGCCGTAACCGGTGCGGCATCCATTGCCCGCAACCCGCATGTGCTGGTTGCCATCAACCCCTACTATGGATTCGCGCTTCTCTTTAAGCATCAGCTCGTCGCGCTGGCGATTTTGGGAGGCGTGTTTCTCACCGTCACCGGCGGCGAGGCGCTCTATGCCGACATGGGCTCGTTCGGCAAGGCGCCAGTACGCCTGGCCTGGTTTGGATTGGTGTGGCCCTCGCTGCTACTGAGCTACTTCGGGCAGGGCGCTCTGGTGTTGGCGGACCCTTCGGCGGCGCATAAGCCCTTGTTTGCGCTCGTGCCTGTCGCCATGCTGCCTTGGATGGTGCTGCTCGCCACCTTGGCGGCCATCATCGCCTCGCAAGCGACGATCACCGGGGCATTTTCGGTGACGCGGCAGGCTGTACAGCTGGACCTGCTGCCGCGAATGCGGATATTGCAGACCTCAGCGCACGAACACGGCCAAGTTTTCGTGCCGGTGGTCAACGTGCTGGTGTTTCTTGCGGTGTGCGTCTTTGTCGTGGGCTTCGGTTCATCGGACGCTCTCGGTGGCACATACGGCGCGGCCGTGGCCTGCACGATGTGCATCGATACCGTGCTGATTGTGGTATTGGCCTACGCGCGCTGGCACTGGACTGCCTGGAAACTCGTCGCCAGCTTCGGCGTGTTGTTATCGGTTGATATCATATACAGCGTGGCGAATTTGGCTAAGTTCGCACGCGGTGCCTGGGTGCCGCTGCTGTTCGCGACGCTGTTGTTTGGAGTGTTCACGACCTGGCGTTCCGGGCGCAGGCTCTTGCATGCCGCGCTCCGTGCGGTCGCAGTGCCCCTCAAGGATTTGCCCAAGCTACTGAGCAGCGCCACGCGCGTTCCCGGCACTGCGATTTTTCTGGTGAGCGAGCCCCAGTACGTGCCGACCGCTCTGCTACGCAACCTCGAGCACAACCATGTCGTGCACGAGCGTATCGTGTTCCTCAATATGGAATTCGTGCGCACACCGCGTCAGGATCCCAATGATCGGGTTCGGATCGACACCTTGCTCGACGACGTGCACCTGGTTACCGCCCGATTCGGGTTCATGGAAACACCGGACGTCAGCGCGGCCTTGAAGCAATGCCGCGTGCGCGGACTGAAGCTCTTCGGACAGGACTGTTCCTTTTTCCTTGGCTGGCACCTGGTGCGACCGCGACCGCGGGGCGGTTATGAGGGCATGAGGCGCCGGGCCTTTGCTTGGATGCAGCGGCGCAGCACCCAGGCGGTGGAGTTTTTCCGCATGCCCGACAGGGGCGTTATCGTGCTGGCTACCCAGGTTGAGCTCTAGGGACGGGGCGAATTAGGTGGAACGAAAAAAAGCAATATCGCTAAGCGCCACGCTCGGGGCCATCGGCGTTGTATACGGGGATATTGGGACCAGCCCGCTTTACGCTCTCGAGCAGTCCCTCAACGCCACCGGGCCGGGGATGGACCCGGCAACGGCGTTGCTCGGGGTGCTATCTCTCATGTTCTGGAGCCTGCTGATCATCGTGACGCTCAAGTACGTGATGCTGATCATGCGTGCGGACAATGCCGGAGAGGGTGGAATTCTCTCGTTGTTTGCTCTCGTCCAGCAATGGCTGGAGGAGACGCCGCGCTGGGGCCACGCCATCATTGCGCTGGCCGTAATGGGAGCGGCGCTTTTCTACTGCGACGCGCTGATTACGCCCGCGATCTCCGTCCTGGGTGCAGTCGAAGGGCTCGAATTGCTCAATCCCGACATGGCGAGGGTCGTGGTGCCCGTGACCCTGGTGATCATCGCACTACTGTTCGGAATCCAGCACCGCGGCACCGACAGGGTTGGGCGCTTGTTTGCGCCGATCATGGTGCTCTGGTTTGTGGTACTCGCCTACACTGGTGCGGTCGCCATTGTGCACAACCCTCGCGTGCTTCTGGCGATCAATCCCTCCTTTGGCTTGATGGTGCTGGTGCACCACCAGGGCGTGGCGCTGGCGATTCTGGGCGGTGTATTCCTGACTGTTACCGGTGGTGAGGCGCTCTACGCCGACATGGGCTCGTTTGGCAAAGGCCCGGTACGGCTTGCGTGGTTCGGTCTGGTCTGGCCGGCACTGCTGCTCAGTTATTTCGGGCAGGGCGCTATGGTCCTGAGCAACCCTTCGGCGGCCCATAAGCCATTGTTCGCACTGGTGCCCGTGGCAATGCTGCCATGGATGGTTTTGCTAGCTACGCTGGCGGCCATTATCGCCTCGCAGGCGACTATTACCGGTGCGTTCTCAGTTACGCGGCAGGCGGTACAGCTGGACTTGCTGCCGCGCATGCGAATCCTCCAGACCTCTGCGCATGAGCACGGTCAAATCTTTGTACCCGTGGTGAACACTTTCGTTTTTATTGCGGTCTGTATCTTCGTCATCGGCTTCGGTTCCTCGGACGCACTCGGGAGCGCTTACGGTGCCGCCGTGGCCGGGACGATGACAGTGACGACTTTGCTGGGCATGGTGCTGGCTTCTTCGCGCTGGCACTGGGCGCACTGGAAGGTTGCGCTCGTGTTTGGTCCGCTGCTAGTTGTCGATTTGACTTACGGCATTGCCAATCTTACTAAGTTTGCGCAAGGTGCCTGGGTGCCCCTGTTTTTCGCCACCTTACTCTACGGCGTGTTCATGACGTGGCGCTCGGGCCGCCGGCTGTTGCGCACGGCGTTACGTGATGTCGCCGTCTCCCTCAAGGATCTTCCCGCCATGCTGGAGAAGGTGGCGCGGGTGCCTGGTACGGCGGTGTTCCTGGTGAGCGAACCGCGCTTCGTTCCAACGGCGCTGCTGCGCAGTCTGGAGCACTATCATGTGGCCCACGAGCGGATCGTGTTCCTCAACATGGAATTCGTGCGCACGCCGCGCCAGGACCCCAACGATCGGGTTCGGATCGAGACCTTGTTCGAGAATGTGCACCTGGTCACCGCCCGCTTTGGCTTTATGGAAACACCGGATGTCAGCGCGGCCCTGAAGCAATGCCGCGTCCGCGGACTGAAGCTGTTCGGGCAGGACTGTTCATTCTTCCTGGGCTGGCACTTGGTTCGGTCGCGACCGCGCGGCGGGTATGAGGGCATGAGGCGTCGGGCGTTCGCGTGGATGCAGCGGCGCAGCACGCAGGCGGTGGACTTCTTCCGCATGCCCGACAGGCGCGTTATCGTGTTGGCCACCCAGGTTGAACTGTGAAGCTGACAATCGTCGCCGCGGTGGCAGACAACGGTGTCATCGGTCGGGACGGCACGCTGCCCTGGCATTTGCCAGACGATTTGCGGCGGTTCAAGTCCCTGACTGTCGGCCGGCCGATTCTTATGGGCCGGCGGACCTTTGATGCGATCGGTCGGCCTTTGCCGGCACGGACCAACCTGGTACTGACCCGAAATCCGGAGTCCCTGCCGGCTGGTGTGCACGGAGTCGCCAGCGTGGAGCAAGCCCTCGAGCAATCGGCCGGTGCCGCTGAACTATGCGTAATAGGTGGTGCGGAAGTCTACAAACAGACCCTGCCTCGGACCGACCGACTGGAATTGACTCTCGTGCATGCCATTGTCGACGGAGATGTGACTTTTCCGGATTATCAGGCGGAACAGTGGCGTGAGGTGGCGCGCATTGAACACCCTGCCGACGATCGGCATGCGTACGCGATGACATTTCTTACGCTCGATCGGGTGTGAGCGGGCTGCGCGAATACACTCACAGACCCGCCTCGTCGATTAGTTTCGCTGCAAGGGCAGATTGTGCGTCTGCGCGCGCGGCAATCAGTGCATCGATCACACGCTCCTGCACCGCACCTCGTCGGAACGCCTCGACGTAGGGTATTTCGGCGTGAAACATGACCATAGCGTATCGGGGAATAAAGCGTCCCGGGAAGCGTAGCTCCAGATCGAGCGCAAGCTGCTTGCGCGTGGCGAACTCAGGCGCCAGCACGGTGGCGCGCATTTCCTGATAATTCTCGATCGCCATCGCGGCAATAGCGTCGGTGTTTGCGCGACGCGAGAGTTCGAACTCGACGCATGCGGCCTCTGTATCCGCGTGGCGCGACAGCAGATCGGCGAGCTGCACACAGTCTTCAAATCCGCAGTTTAGGCCCTGCCCATGAAACGGGACGATTGCGTGGGCCGCATCGCCGATCAGTAACAAGCGCCTCAGGTGCCATGGCCAACAATAGAGCGTTGCAAGTTTGCCCTGGGGGTGTTGGGCAAATTGCTGGGTGAAGTCGGGAATGAGCGCGAGCGCGTCTGGAAATTGCGCAGCAAAAAACGCATGCGCCAGCGCAGGTGAGGTCAACGTGTCGAACCCCGGCGTGCCATGAGCCGGTAGAAACAGCGTGGCTGTGAACGAGCCGTCGGGATTGGGGAGGGCAATGAGCATATAGTCGCCGCGCGGCCAGATGTGCAGGGCGTGATAATCAAGGGCGGGCCCGCCACCAGCAGAGGGCGGAATGTGCAGTTCCTTATAGTCGTGCGCCAAGACTTCTTCCGTCGATTGCATCAGTCCACGATCGTGCAGCGCGTTGCGCAGCGCTGAGCCAGCGCCATCGGCACCGATCACCAAGGCGGCCGAAACACGGTGCACCTCAGGATCGTTTTCGCTACGCCACTGCACGGTTCCTGACTGGGGCTCGACGTCCACTCCTCGCTGTTCAAAGCGCATCTCTATGCCCGGCAGCGCCGACGCCGCCTCGATCAACGCGATATTGAGCCTGGCCCTGCTGATCGCGTAAATGGACTCGCCCGCGTGCTGCCCATAGGGCAGCAGTGGACCGTTTCCGGCCTGGTCGTGAAGGCGCCGACCGCGCATTTCGACCATGTCCGCGCGGATTGGGGCGAGGACTCCGGCGCGCTCCAGCGCCAGCAGACCGCGCGCGGCGAGCGCGAGATTGATGGAGCGACCCCCTTCGCTGCCTGCCTGCCGCGGATCGGACCGCCGCTCCAGTATTCTTACGCGGCGGCCCTGACGCGCCAGCAATATCGCGAGCAGCACGCCCACGGGGCCGGCGCCGACAATGAGCACATCGCCCGATTGTCCGTCCCCGCCGCCGGAGCTCACCCGCTACGCATCCGCGAAGGAAGGTTTCGTGTCACTCAGCGCTCATCCAACGCTCCGCGGAGCTGTTCAGCCGCACGCCAGGCGTCCGTGAAGCCGTTGTAGAAGGGCACAGGCGCCAGCCGAATCGTGTCCGGTTCGCGCCAGTCGGTGATCACCCCCCGCTCGCCCAGCGAAGCGTACACGCGCCGCGCCCTGTCCGTTCCGCCGCGCACGCGGATTGAAAGCTGGCAGCCTCGTTTCTGGGGATCCGTGCTGGTAATGATCTCTATGCTGTCGGTGCACTGCCCCAGCAGGGCTTCGGATAGAAAACTCGTAAGGCGCTCTGATTTCTGGCGCAGGGCGGCGATGCCCGCTGCGCTGAACATATCCAGCGACTCGTACAGAGGCGCTGCGGACAGTACCGGGGGATTGCTCACCTGCCAGCCAGCGGCTCCTGGCGAGAGCTCGAACTTGTCACTCATGCGAAATCGCGTAGCAGGATTGCTCCCCCACCATCCTGCGAGCCGCGGCAGCTGTGGGTCACTGCCATGACGTGCGTGCACGAATGCACCGCCAATAGCTCCCGGTCCGCCATTTAAATATTTGTAGCTGCACCAGACTGCGAAATCCGCTCCGGCGTCGTGCATGTTCAGCGGGAGGTTCCCTATTGAGTGCGCGAGATCAAATCCCACCACCGCCCCGGACCGGTGCGCGCAGCGCGCCAGAAAATCCAGGTCAAAGGCCTGGCCCGTGCGGTACTGCACGCCCGGCCAAAGCACGAGCGCCAAGCCTTGCCCCTCTGCGGCGATACGCGCTTCGATATCCTCCGACCGCAGCAGCTCCTCGCCTTCTCGTGGCCTGACTTCAACGAGCGCGGTCGCAGGATCAAAGCCGTGCCATCGGATCTGTGAGTTCAGGGCGTGACGGTCGGAGGGAAACGCGCCGGCCTCGATCAGGATACGGTGGCGGCCCGACGCGGGCCTGTAGAAGCTGGCCAGCAGCAGGTGGAGGTTTACGGTGAGCGAGTTCATGGCCACCACTTCGGCGGGTTCGGCACCAGCCAGACTTGCCAGCCCCACCGACAATCTTTCGGCGTAGCCAATCCAGTCGCGCCTCGCATGCTCGTGGCCCAGGACCCCTAATCGTTCCCAGTCCTCAAGTTCCTCTATCACCCGAGCGCGGGCGCCGGTCGGCGCCAGCCCCAGCGAGTGTCCGCACAGGTAGATGAGTTCCTGGCCGTGCTGATCTCGCGGCAGTGCAAAGCGCGCCCGCCAGGACCTCAGGGCGTCGTTCGCGTCCAAGTCGGTTGCGCGCGCCAGCGTGGCTATGGGGCGCGCGGCTTCCCTCATGCGGCGTGCACCGGAAACAGTACCGGGCGCGAAGGGACCGCATCGCCCCCTAGAGCCGGAATCTGCAGTTCGAGTAGGTACGCTCCGTCGATTACGCCCTGCTCAATGTAGGCCAATTCGGTGATGGTGCATTGTGGTCTGCGCACCGCGCTCAGCGACACGACTCCGGGGGGCAGGCCAAAGAATTCACGGTGCGCGCTGAGTCGCCCGCCGTCCTCAGCGCGATCGGCCGAGGGCACATCGAGGACTAGGTGCTCGATGCCGCGCGCCACCAGAAGCGAAGCGGCCTGGATCGTCAGGTATGCCGCGGGCTCGGAACGATAATCGCGCGAACGCTTGCTTGGGGTATTGGGAAGTGTGCGCACGATCAGAGACTGAGGCGCAAATGGGAGCTTGGCGGGCCACGCGCGAGCCAGTGAGGTGGCCGTAATCAGCAGATCGTCCCTGTGAGGCGCCGGATCGCTGCTTTCCTCAGTGCTGTGTGCCGGCGTCGGCGTCACGCTGAGGAGAAGCGCGGTAAGAAATCCCAAGGGCACTACCGTGCGAGCGTCGATCGGCTCGAGCGTCAGGTGACCGGCGCATTCGGTGTGCGTGCCGTCCAGGTGTGGCGTCAAGGACATCGTGCTGCAGTTACAACTGGCGCCACTATGCACGCGGCCGCTGAAACCCCCTTCCGACAGAGGTGCGCTGCGTGCCGCTGGCGCACCGAACCAGCGCGGCTGCACGTCATTGAAATCAAGTGCAATGGCAAGATCGCAGGGCTTGCCAAGATCTGCGGTGTAATCGCTTCCTTCGATTTCAAACGTCGCCGATTCCAGCACCACGGTGTTTGCCATCGCCGCTCGCTCAACCAGCCGCGGAAGGCGCTGCCGGGGGCGGGCTAAGCGCGCCACAGCGCTTGCAACGTCGGTGCTCGGGGCTTGCGTAGAAGCGGTCGAATACCGGTGGAAACTGGGTCTCGATGTCGGTGAGCGCCAGGTATTCCTCATAGAGCAGGTTTGAGCACTGTTCGCAGTACCACTGCAGTCCGTCCAGTTCACCGGGCCTGCGCCGGCGCTCGATGACCAGGCCCACCGTGCCGGCTGGACGTTGTGGCGAATGCGGGATGCGCGGGGGCAAGAGCAGAATCTCGCCGGCTCGTATGGACAGATCGCGAATCCTGCCGTTCTCGGCTACCCGGAGCACCATATCGCCCTCGAGCTGGTGGAAAAACTCTTCGGCCGGATCGACGTGGAAATCCCGTCGGGCATTGGGACCACCGACGGCCATCACGATAAATTCACCATCTTCAAATATGAGCTTGTTGCCCACCGGCGGCTTGAGCAGCGAACGGTGTTCGTCGATCCAGCGACGCAAATTCAGCGGTAGTAGAGCCTGCATACGACTATATTATGTCGACGAAACCCAGCGGCTGATAAATCTGTCGAAGCTCGCGTATGGTACGCAAAGCCGGGCATTCTTCGCGACTGTTCGGTTGGTCAAACTCAGCCGGGCTTTTCGAGGAAATTGCCTTGAATACAGACACTTTGGGTTCTTTGCGGCTGCTGTTGGCTTCTTTGGCCCTATTCGGGCTCGGAGCGAGCCTGGGCGGTTGCAGCCATATGCAACACCTATGGCCCTGGCATCACGCCCCGGCCGCGCCCCCACCGGCCGCCAGTGAGTTGGTGGTAGTACCTGCGGCGGGCGCTACAGCTCCTGTGCTCCCGCAGAGCTGGGATCGCAACGCCCTGCGCGTTGATCTAAGCGGCATTGCCGGCGAGGGGGAACTGAAGTTGGCGCTCGCGCAGGGCCATGCCTGGCCGGTTCGGCTTGAATTCGCGGTGCGACCCGGTTCCTTCAGGCACCTCGAAGTCCATGGTGCGCAACGCATCATCATGAGCGTGCCCGAAAGCGGTGCTGTGACGGTGCTCCCGGTGCCGCAGGGCGCATACGTTGCAGCGACGCCGGAACTTACGCTGCTCTACGGACCGTAAATCGGCTCAGCGCTTACGCACCGAGACCACCGTGGCCTTGTAGCGATCGGCGCGCAGTAGCGAATGGCTATGCTCAATCGCAATGCGCCGCAAGTCATAAGTCGTCTCGCGAACGAACAGCAGCGCTTTGCCCGCGGTCGTGCCCAGAATTCGCGCGACCTCTCGGCTGGCGATGACCGCGCCAATCTCTTCTTCGGCCCAGTTTAGCTTGCGCTTGTAGACCTTCTCGAATACCGCGTAGAGCGAGGATTTACCCAGATCCTGCCGATCGAGATCCGGAAACAGTGCCGCCGGCAAATAACTGGTGACCAGCGCGACTGGTTCGCCGTTGACATAGCGCAGCCGCCGCAACTCAAAGACAGGATCGCCCGCCGCGAGGTGGAGCGCATGAGCCACCTCGGCGCTGGCTGAGGCTCGTTTGAGACTGAGCACCTTTGCCGACGGTACAAGTCCGCGTCGTCTCATCTCCTCGCTGAAACCGCGCAGCTGCTGAAAGTTCCAAGGAACACGGCTTGAGCCTACAACCGGCCGCTTGCCTTTTTCTATGATCAGCAGGCCTTCAGAGCGGAGCTTTAGGAACGCCTGCCGCACCGGCATCTTACTGATTCCCAGCAGACCGGCAATCTCACCCTCGGAGTAAAAGACGTCCCCTTCGTGTAGTGCCGCGGACTTGACCAGGGCGCGCACCTGCTCGACCACTTGCTGGTAATAAGGTACGAAGCTGTCGGTATCGACGTGCAGATCCAGTGGCACGCTCGCTACGGTCTTGTCAGTACTGTTGCCGCGCATCGGTCCCACGCATCCTCGTCGTCTGGCAAGGATTGCTCATTAGCACATATGATAATATGATGACACTTAACGGGGATGGGTACTAGTGGGCATTTTCGCACCCATTCTGAGTACTGGTTGGAAAAAATGCATTGAAATCCAGGGCGCAACTCGGCCGAAAACTATTCATCGCGGCATGCATCTTCTCGCTTGCCGCACTATGCCTGCCGCTGGGCTTGAATGCACCGGTTTGGGGCGCAACGCCCGCGCTGCCGGCGGCGACATTGGACGGCAATTACTTTAGTCGAGACGGCCACCGCTTCCTGGTCGTAGGTGCCCACTGGGTACCGGCAAAAGCGGCTATGCAGTGGCCTCTGCAGTGGGATCCACAGGACATTGCCGCTGACTTTGCGCAGATGGAGCGCATGGGATTTAACACGGTGCGTCTCGATCTGATGTGGGCCTGGTTTGAGCCGCGTCCCGGCAACTACAACCCCCAGGCTTTCGAACAGTTCGACCAACTGATTGCCTTGGCGCACAAGCACCATATCTACCTGCATCCCACCTTATTTGTGGGTGGCGAAGTCGGGGAAGCGTACTGGGACGTGCCCTGGCGTCTGGGCCGCAATCCGCAGGCGGATCCTGAGATGCTGAGGCTCGAAACCAATCATGCACAGGAATTCGGGCGCCGCTATGCGCACGAGACGGCGATATTGGCCTGGGATCTCACGGACGAGCCGCCGTTCTGGATCGCCGCCGATACCAGCGACGCCATGGCGGTCAACTGGACCCGCTTGATCGCCGGTGGCCTGCGAAAATACGACAGGATGCATCCCATCGTGGCCGGGGTCAGCACCCAGGACATGGAACACGGCCCATTCCGCCCGGACACTATTGCCGCCGACGTCGACTTTCTCAGTGTGCATCCGTACACGATCTATACGCCCGATCTTTTTCCCGACCCCATGGTGTCGGAACGAAGTACCTACGGGGCGGCGTTTGAGACCACCTTAAGCCGGGGCGCGGGCCGCCCCGTCATGGTGCAGGAGATGGGCGCCTCCTCGGCGCAGTACACACCCGAGAAGATCAGCGACTTTGACCGAGTTAGCCTTTATTCCGCACTTGCGGCCGGGGCCAACGGATTTCTACTCTGGTGCTACACGGACGCGGCGCCCGCGCAATATCGCAAAGTGCCTTATTTGCGCTCTCCCCACGAGACGCAGTTTGGTCTGACCACCTGGGACCGCCAAATGCGGCCGCAGGGTGTCTCCTTTCAGGCGTTCGAGCAAACCGTCGCCCGGATGAATCTTGATGACCTTGCGGTACCTGCGGGTGATGCGGCCATCGTGATTCCGGAGGAGTGGGCCCGTACCCGCGGCGATTTTTCTCGGTTCGGTCTTACTGGCCCCGAGGTCATTCCCTATGTCTCGGTCAGCGAGGGCGGTGCGGTCAACGGCCAGGCTGCCGCCCCATATGATGGCAATCAGTGGGTGATGAGTTCCGTACTTTCGGCTTTTATACTTGCTCATCGCGCAGGACTGCAACCGGCACTGCCGCGGGAGGCCGACGATTGGCGCAAATACCCCCTGGTCCTGCTGCCCTCGCCACTGACCGCCACCGATCCCATCTTCGTGCACCTGCACACGGACTTCTGGGAACGTGCCACAACCTATGTAAAAGACGGCGGCGTGCTCTATGCGTCGCTCGCGGCCAACGGCGCGATTCCGGAAATGACATCGCTGTTCGGCGCGCGCATGACCGATACGGTCGTGGCCAGCGAAGTGACGCTCAAGATCGTCAAGCCCTTCGGCGAGCTCGTGCCCGGTGATACCTTTCACTTCACGGCGCCCGGCGCGACCGCAAAATATTGGGGAACGGGTCTAGAGGTCGACGGCGGCGAGGTCATCGCAGTAGATGACAAGGGACGCCCGGCTTTGGTGGCTCACCAGCTCGGCAAAGGCCGAACACTCCTTTGCGCTTATCCGATCGAGGCCTGGTTGGGCAGCCAGCCCGAGGCTTTCGAGAACCATGAGACGGCGCACCGGCTGTACCGCGCCCTGCGTGACTGGAGTTCTGTCCATCCGCGAGTCTCCACCGATCAGCCGTCCGTCGAGGCCAGCGCACTGAGCGGCCGGAACCGCGGCTACATAGTTCTCGCCAATCACAGCGCTGATAACCTCAAAACGCGGGTAACGACGACATTGCCCGTGCACGAACTCAAACGGCTCGATACGACCGGAATCAATGCTGTGGCTGGGGACAAAAGTGGGTGGATCGTGGATATGCCCGCTTATGGTGGCGTCATTCTCGAATGGCGGCAGCCTTGACGATGGCGACCGAGCAGCCTGTGGTCGGAGCTGTCGATATCGGCGGCACCAAGATTGCCGTCGGTGCCATCGACGCCGCAGGCAAAGTGCTCGCCAAGGAAGTGCACGCGACGCAGGTGGCTGAAGGTTTCGACGCGGCCATGCGGCGCATCGCCGGGATGCTGGACAGCACAAGCGAGCGCGCTGGGGTCGAATTGAGCGGCATTGGCATCGGGTGCACCGGTCCGATCGACCCCATGAGCGGTGAGATCGGCTCGGTGGAATTCCTGGCGGACTGGCGCGGGTGCAACCCGGTCGAATGGCTGACACGGCAATTCAATCTCTCGGTCGCCATGGAAAACGATGCGGACGCGGCCTCGCTGGGTGAATTGCAGTGGGGCGCAGGCCGCGGCAAGCGGCACCTGATATGCGTAACCGTGGGCACCGGAATCGGGGCAGGCATCGTGCTCAACGGCGCGCTTTATCGCGGCGTGGATGGCGCGCACCCGGAGATCGGACACCACGTCATCGAGGCTTCCGGCCCATCGTGCTATTGCGGCAGCAGAGGCTGCTGGGAAGTACTCGCGCGTGGGCCGGCGATCGCGGCGCGCTTCATCCAGGAAGCACCCAGCGACTACCCGGGACGCAACCAGCTCACCGCCCAGGATGTGTGCCAGCTGGCTCGCCAGGGTGATCCCGCTGCGCGTCGCGAGATCGAACGAGAGGGCAACTACCTGGGAATTGGCGTAGCCAACCTTACCACCATGTTCGCGCCGGAAGTTATCGCGTTGTCGGGCAGCGTGATGGAAAGCGCCGACCTGTTCATGCCGACGATCCGTGCAGTGATGCTTCGCAACTGCGGCCTGGTGCCTGCTGCAAGCGTCGATTTAGTACCCGCCGCGCTCGGCAACGATGCGCCGCTGATCGGTGCGGGTGCCGTATGGAGGCACCGCTATGGAAATAACTGAGTGATCGCAGTGAACACCGCGCCCAAGATAATCGAGGGACCGTATTTCGCGGATCTCATGGCTCAGCCCCGGGCTCTGGGTGCGACGCTCGCGTGGCTTGGCGAGGCAGGCCGATGGGACGCCGTCCGAAGATTTGGAACGGCGCGCCCCTGGCGGCGAATTGTGCTGACCGGCATGGGTTCCTCGTATCACACGCTGCATCCGATCAACCTTACGTTGATCGAGGCTGGTCTGAATCCCGTGATGATGGAGACCTCGGAGCTGGTCCATTACGGCGTACCTCTGCTCGATGAGCAAACGTTGGTCGTGGCGGTTTCGCAGTCCGGCGGCAGCGCGGAGACGGTGCGGCTCCTGGAACTGGACCGGCGCGCGCAAATCCTCGGGGTCACCAACACCGCTTCGAGCCCGCTGGCGCAGCGTGCGGAACTGGTGCTGCTTTCCCAAGCGGGACCGGAATTCTCGGTGTCATGCAAGACCTACGTCGCCAACATGCTCACGCTCCAGTGGTTGGGAGCGGTGCTGTCGGGGCGGGAGGAGGGCCAGTGCCTTGCGCAGCTCCAGCCGGTCTGCGATCTGGTCGCGCAATACCTGCACAGCTGGAGGGAGTACAGCGATGTTCTGGCGGAAAAATTACGGGGCATCCGGCATCTATTCCTCACCGGACGTGGCAGTTCGCTGAGTGCCGTGGGTACCGGTGCCCTGATAATCAAGGAAGCGGCGCGGGTGCACGCCGAAGGGATGAGCAGCGCGGCGTTTCGCCACGGCCCGATCGAGATGCTGCGCGCCGACATGTTCATCGGCGTTTTCAGCGGCGATGGCCGCACCCAGGCACTCAATCACCGCTTGGCGCGCGATTTGCTCGCCAGGGGCGGCCACTGCTACCAGATTGGAACGGATGCAAGTCTGCCCGCGTTCCGCCTGGCGGAATGCGCCGCACCGCTTCGCCCGATACTGGAGATCCTTCCGGTGCAAATGATGACTCTTGCGCTGGCGGGACTTGTTGGCCGGGAAGCGGGCCACTTCGAGCAGGCCACTAAAATTACGGGGACTGAATAAAAATGACCCAGCAGCAAAAACGAAATGGCCGCTCAGGTCGTTTTATCGTGGGCCTGGTATTCCTAATTTTCTTTGTTATTTCCTTCCTGACCAACATTCTTGGGCCGCTGGTGCCCGATATCATCAGCGGCTTCCACGTCTCACTCGCGATGGCGGCGGTACTGCCGTTCTCGTTCTTCATCGCCTATGGCGTGATGTCGATTCCTGCCGGCTTCCTGGTGGAGCGCTGGGGCGAGAAACCGCTGATCATCGTCTCGTTCCTGTTTGGCACCGCCGGGGCACTTAGTTTTGCCCTGTTCCCGACCTATCAGGTCGCCGTACTGTCGCTGTTCGTCATGGGTGCTGGCATGGCGGCGCTGCAGGTGGCCATCAACCCGCTGCTGAGGGTCGCCGGCGGCGAGGCCCACTTTGCGTTTAACTCCGCATTCGCCCAGCTGGTCTTTGGCGCGGCTTCGTTCCTGAGTCCGATGGTCTACGCCTATCTGGTGACCCGGCTCGGGGTTGGCGGACATCCGAGCGGACCCTTGCTCGGACTGCTCGCGGACGTGACTCCGAGCGCGCTGCCGTGGGTTTCGATTTACTGGCTGTTCGCATTCGCCACCGTGGCGATGGCCTTGTATGTGGGGACCTTAAAGCTCCCTGAAGGTGGAACGCTCGGCTGACGAATCCGCCGGCACGCTGGCGATGTACGGTGAACTGCTCCGCAATCCGGTGACCTGGCTTTATTTCCTTTCAATTGTCGCCTATGTGGGTTGTGAGCAAGGCAGCGCTGACTGGATGTCGCAGTTTCTCTATCGCTATCACGGATTTGACCCGCACTCGCAGGGCGCTTCTGCGGTCTCGTATTTCTGGGGACTGCTCACGGCCGGTTGCCTGGTCGGCATGCTGCTGCTCAAGCTGTATGACAGCCGTAGGGTGCTGATCGGGTTTTCTCTCGGCGCCCTCGCCATGCTCACCCTCGCGCTGTTCGGCCCTGCCCAGGTTTCCTTGCTGGCCTTTCCCTGCATCGGGCTGTTCGCCTCCATCATGTGGCCGACGCTGGTTTCCCTTGCACTCAACTCGGTGCCGGCGCATCACGGACCCTTTGCCGGAATTTTGTGCACGGGGATCATGGGCGGTGCGGTAATTCCGCTGCTGATCGGCGGTATCGGTGACCACTTCGGCCTGCGCACCGGGATGTTAGTTCTGTATCTCACCTTCGGTTGTGTCCTGAGTGTGGGCTTCTGGGCCAGGCCGCTGATCAACAACGCCCTCATTGGAGCAAAAGCGTGACCGGAACCAAAAACGTGTATGAGCGCCGCGCGAGCGCAACGGTGCCGCGCTGGCGGCCGCCGGCTGCGATTGATGCTGGGTTCCACCGTGCTGGCGCTCTGCGTTGTACTCGGCGAGCCGGCAAAGGCGGCATCGACGGCGTACTTGAACTTGCCCGAGCCGCAATTGCTCGCGCTGCCTGAACAGGCCTGGGAGGGCGATCAACAACCACACACCATGTCGGTATTGGAGATGAACAAGGACGGATACCGTTACTGGGCCTGGTATGGACTGAACAACGGCCGGGGCATGGGCCTGATGCGCAGCAACGATCTGATCCACTGGACCAAGTACGAGCATAATCCGCTGTGGCTGAACGCACGCTGGCCTTCTGCGTTACTCGGTGCGGATCCGGCCCATCCGAACACGCTGTATTTCGCGATCACGCGCGATTACGACACGCCCAGCAGTCGCATCGTTCTGGCCAGTTCGGAGGACGGCATCAAGCTCACCGAGCTAAGCAATCTGGCGCCACCGGTACCTAAACAGCGTAATCAGAATCCCAACCTGTTTCGTGACCCGGTCACGAAGCGTTTTTTTCTGACCTTTTATCGCGGCAATGACCAAGATTACTTCGATATAGTCAGTAAAAGCGCGGACCGAATCGGAGACCTCGGCCAGGCGCCGGAAAAGGTACTGATGCACTCCTCGGAGACCGTGGCCTCCCCGAATCTGCTGTATGTGCCCAAGGGCGGGCCCGAGCACAAGGGTATTTATTACCTGGCCACGGAAATCTATCCCAACCGCTACGACGACAAACAGCACGGCGTGTGGCAGGTCAAGGTGTTCTACGCCAGCGCCGCCGATGGCCCGTTCGAGCCGGCGGCCGGCAATCCTGTGCAAACCGGCGAGCGCGCCTGTCTTTTTCAGCATGTCTTTAACGGACGATTCTACGGCTACCAGAGTCATCTCGATCACGCGACGGATAAATGGCAAATGGAAGTACTGAGCACGCCATTGCCCAATTAGCGAAGGAAGGGAGAAGCAAATGTTCTACAAGCAAAATGTGTGCGCAGCCCTGAGCCTGTTGGCGGCCACTTCCGGCCTGTACGCCCAGTCGCCGCCGACCGCGGATCAGCCGGCGGTCATCGAAGAAGTCGTCGTCACGGGCGTGCGCGCTTCTGAGCAAAGGTCGGTCCAACTCAAGCGCGATGCGGCGTCCATCCAGGACAGTATCTCCGCGGAGGACATCGGCAAATTGCCTGACCGGACCATCGCGGATTCTTTGCAGCGGATCACCGGCGTTCAGATCAACCGCGAAGGCGGGGAGGGCACCAGCGTCAACATTCGCGGTCTCCCGCAGGTCGGTACGCTCCTCAACGGCGAATCGTTCCTGACGAGCGGCTCGATCGTGAGCGTGCAGCCGGATTTCAGCGACATACCTTCGCAATTGTTCTCGGGGGCCGACGTCGTCAAATCGCCGACGGCCAATCTGCTCAATGCGGGGATCACCGGCACGATCAATCTGAAGACCAGGCGACCCTACGACCTGGATCCGGGTTGGACCACGGCCTTTTCCGCCGCAGCCCTGCACGGCAGCCAGACCAACAAGGACCAGGGCGAAGCCGACGCCTTGATCGGCTATCACGCCGAGCGATGGGGCTTTGTCGTCTCGGCGGCCTATTCGGACGCCACCCTGGAGCACTCCTTCGACGGCATGGGTCAATACAGCGGTGAATTGGTGGGGGAGACCTCGGACAATACCGTGGCCGATGTGGGATTCCTCGGCGCCTACAACGGCGCACCGATCCCTTCAGGCGTGCACCTGCTCCATCCGTCGAACTGCATCTTCGGCGGAGATCCGGAGGACCCCAATCACTACCTGGACACCTCCAGCGACGGCACCGGGTGCGATGTCGACGTGAATGGCGACGGCAAGGCCAACGGCGTGTACTACAACACAGCGGACTATGCGGCGATCGACGAGCAACTGGAGAACAAGCGCCTGGGTCTCAATGCCTCATTCCAGGGCGATCTCGGCGCCGGCCTTAAAGTGCTGGGCGATTTCTTTTACACCAAGCAGGACAGCTACGATCGCCAGACGGGCTACCAGCTCAATTCCGCCAACTGGGACGGCGCCACTTTTATTCCGATCAACGCCCGCAACACGGGCGTCCAGGTCTACAACGGGTACAACGGCGCGGACGGCGGCGCGCCGCTAAACGACTTCTACATCGCGCCCCAGCGCCAGTTCTACATGGGCGACATCGAGACCTATTCGGACGACAACGTGACCAATTCGACCTCGCGGAACTACAACCTCGAGCTCGCCTACGATCAGGGCGGAAAATTTACCGGTGAGCTGCGCGGCGTCTACGCCAACGCCAGCCAGCTCCACATGGAAAGTTACCTGCAGTATGCGGTCTCGGACGGATCCATCTGGAAGAATAGCCCGACGGATGCGCTGCCGCCTCCGGTGCCGCCCGCGACTTACGCCTATGTGGTCCCCGGCGGATCGCGCGTGTTCAACCCCTACGGATTCCCGCCCAACACATACGCGGCAGGGCTTGATTTCTCGGGCAATCACATGGGCATCGTCGTTGCCCACCTCGATCCAATCAAAGCTTGGAAACGAGAGCGCCTTTGCGCTCAAGACCGTGGCCTCCGAAGGAGACTACGATCGCAGCGCCACCATGCAGGTGCTGCGGGCCGATGGTCACTTCAAGTTCAGCGACCACCCGATCAGCCTTGATTTCGGCTTACGGCAGGGCGATCGCACCGCGCAAAACGAAAACTTTGCGCTGATCGCGCCGGTCTATCCCGGCCTGGCCTATTACAATCCGGTCATCGATCCGGTGACGGGTGAAGAGGATCTGTCGACCAGGATCCCGGTGGCCGCCGGTTGCTACCAGCATTACAAGGCCGCGGATATCGTGCTGGACGGCCAGGGCATTCCAGGGGCATGCAAGGCGGGAGATCCGGTGACCGGATTCTACCGCGCCAATCCGCTGGTGGGACTGAACCCCACGCAGCTGGGCGCGATGATCGCCAACAACACCCGGCTGTATCAGCACCTGGCCGGCGTGCAGGGCGTGAGCATTTACGCGCTGGACCCGAAAATCATGGACGATGTTCTGGCGTTCCAGAACGCGATGTATCCGGGCGAGGTCCGCGACTATGACCCCGCAGGAACGTGGCGGGTCGACGTCAGCCAGACCACCGGCTACCTGCAGGCCAATTTCCAGGGCACGGCGATTGTTCCCTTTGGTGGAAACGTCGGCCTGAAATTCATCAAGACGAGCCTGAACATCGATCAGCACAGCGTAAGCCCGATTCCCGTGGCCTACTACGTCAATCCCCACGACGGGGGGATCGTCAACACCGACCGAAACTTCACCGACACCCTGCCGGTGGTCAACGTGTACTTCGACCTTCGCCATGATCTGCGGCTTCGCATGGCCTACTCAAAGAACATGCAGCTGCTGGATCTGGACCAATGGGGCGGTGGCCTGACACTGAACTACGCCTACACCGCCGGCCCACCGGCCGTGTTCGCGGTATATGGCGGGCAGCAGGCCGGCAACCCCGATCTGGATCCGTGGCGCTCCACAAACTACGACATGTCCCTGGAGTACTACATCAACCACTCGAGCATGATCAGCCTTGCGGCGTTTTACGTCGATGTGGCCAGTTTTATCGTGCAACAGGGTACTACGCGTTGCGACCTTCCGGACCAGGACGGCGTGGTGCGGCGCTGTGTAGGCATCAGCGGGCCCAGCCAGGGGACCGGAAAGTCACTCCACGGACTGGAATTTGGCATCAAGCAGGCCTTTGATTTTCTCCCGGGCATGTTCTCGAATCTGGGCATCGACGCCAATTTCACCTACTCACCGAGCGATGTGGGCAAGGACATTGCCGGCCACACGATTCCATTCCAGGAGAATTCCAAGGAGCAGGCGAACATCATTCTCTGGTACCAGAGTAAGAAGCTGGAGGTTCGGCTCGCCGGAAATTATCGGTCCGAGCGCGCGGTGGCGCAGGATTACGGCGGCATCACCGGTTTCGAGGAATACCAGGGCTCGACGTTCTACCTTGACGCATCCACCAGCTACCAGTTCGCGCCGCACTGGACGGTCTTTGCCGAAGGCTCCAACTTGACGAAGGAATCCGAGCACTACTATCTGGTCTGGCCGGATATGAAGCTGAACACCACCCAATTCGAGCCGCGCTACGCGCTCGGCGTGCGCGCGAGGTTCTGAAAAGGGCAGGATCCGTAGCGGGGTCCGGGCGGCGGGTTGAAGTCGGGGTGGGGCGGGGTACGGCAGGGCGCCCCGCATCTGCAGCTCGGCGCTCGCAGCCCGGAGCGAATGCGGGCTATTTGGGCCGGGGATCGCGCAGGTTCTCGTCGGGTGCCACTTGACCTGCACGCCGTTGCGCAAGATGAGCGCTCAAGGCGCGTGCCGTGTTCCGGACTTCCTCCTGTAAGGCACCGTCGTTGTCCAGTGCATCGTGGCTGGTGGCGTACGGACCGTAGTAATCGATGTACCGATCGATACAGGCGCCGGCCCCGGCCTCGATCAGGTGCATGTCATTCAACCAGTCCGAAAGGCATCGCCTCAAGGTCTCGGTGCCGGCCGCATCCCCGTGCACGACCAGCGCATAGGAGCGTCCCGCCAGATGCTTGGGATAAGGCCACCCTTTGAGTTCCAGCTTCTTGGCCTCTGCGGCGGACTTGCCGTGCGTGGTGGTGGGATCCGGATTGCCGCCATCCGCGCACACCAGACGGTCCATCATCAGTTTAAGAACGCTCGGTGCCTGATACCAATATACGGGCGTGACGATCATGATTCCCTGCGCGGCGACCCACCGGGGGTAAATCTCGCTCATCCAGTCGGTCACTTGGCCCAGACCGTGGTTGGGATAGCACGAACAAGGCCAGTGGCACAGTGGCATGGCGGTCGATACGCAGGCCTTGCACGGGTAGATGACCTTGCCGTACTCGGAGGTGAGCGCACTGAGGTCGAGCAGGTCGACGTCAATAAGGTGGCCTTTGAAAATCTCGGCAGCCAATTGCGTCAGCCGAAAGCTTTTTGACATCTCTCCTGGGCAGGTCTTGTCGTTGCGGGCGGCCCCGCAGATCAGCAGAACCCGCAGTGGCGCATCTTGCCGATCGTGTCGGGCTTGCGCCGCATGTATCTTCGCGCGAGTCTCCAGCCAGTCCGTCGACAGGTCGTATGCGGGATCCGCAAACTCAGCGCCCGCCGGACGGGTGATGGGGGCTTTGCGCCCCTCGATATAGCCGTCCCATGCGATTTGCAGGAGCTTATCGATACTGGGGCTCTGATCGGCGAACGCAGGGTCATGGAACCGCGCGCGAAAAAGCCGCGCGAATTCCTCGCGCGAGATCGGTCCCGATCCTTGCCCGGTGCGTACCGCAGGGCTTTTATTGCCGTCGCTGCTCAATCGATCCACCCACTCCGGTCCGAATGGAATTTAGGTCGATCAATCTTCGAGCGTATTTGCGGATGGAGCAGAGCCGCCGCAGGCGCCCTTCCGAGAGTGCGGTAAGGAGATTCTGACACGCCGGCTAACGGGCCACGTGGCCGCGACCGAAACGGCTCCGCCTAACCGTCGTCCGCATTGCGGCGGGACGCCACGGCTACGGGGGACGCGTCCGGATCATCCAGATTGACGGCCGTAAGTTCGCCTCCCCAAACGCAGCCGGTGTCGATCGCCAGCACGCCGTCGCCGCGGTGGAAGCCGAGCGTCGACCAGTGGCCAAAAATGACGCGTACCGGCGCGCTGGCCCGTTCCCTTACCTTGAACCATGGCATCCAAGGCGCTCGACTGTCGCCGGGCGGACCCTTCTGGCGCAGATCCACGCGCCCCTGTGCGGTGCACACCCGCACCCGGGTCAGCACGTTGATGATAAAGCGCAACCGGTCTTCCCCGCTCAGCGACTCGTCCCAGCGATCCGGCTCATCCCCGTACATCGCCGAGAGCAACGCGCGCGGGTCGCGCCGCAGCGCACTCTGCACTTCGCCGGCCAGTTGGGCGGCTTGCTGCGCGTGCCATTGCGGTACCAGCCCGGCATGCACCAGCAAGTCCTGACGCGCGCTGTCGTAATGTGCGAGGGGCCGCTCAAGGAGCCACGCGAGCAGCGAGTCCCGGTCACTGGCGTGCAGAACTTCCTCGAGAGTGTCGCTACGGCGCAAGCGGTGGTTGGGCACAAAGCCCGCCGCCAGAAGGTGCAGATCATGATTGCCGAGTACCACGATCGCGTTCGCCGCCAGATTGCGGACACGGCGAAGCGTGGCGAGTGATTGGGGCCCGCGGTTGACCAGATCCCCGGTAAACAAAAGCAGGTCGCGATCCGCGTTGAAGCGGATGCGCTGCAGGAGCTCCTCAAGTTCTGCATAGCAGCCCTGTACATCGCCTATGGCCCAGCGGGTCATAGGGGCGAGCAGACTTTGAGGCTCAGTGCAGCAGTCCGGGTTTGGCCAGACGAAAGGCGGCAATCGGCGCGTCGAACTGCTGCCCGTCGTCGGCCAGCATCTGGTAACTCCCGTGCATGGAGCCTACCGGGGTCTCGAGCACCGCTCCGCTGGAATAGCGGAAGCCCTGGCCGGGCTGCAGGTGCGGTTGCTCGCCGACCACGCCCTCGCCTCGCACTTCCTGGATGCGGCCGTTGGCATCGGTGATGATCCAGTGCCTCGTCAGGAGTTTTGCGGGGACCTGTCCGGCATTGCGAAGGGTGATGGTGTAGGCGAACACGAATCGGTGCTCCGCCGGCTCGGACTGCTCCTCCAGGTAGGCAGTCTCCACATCGACCTGGATCTGGTTCCGGTCATTCATATTGCCGCCCTAGCGTACTCGCATGGCCAGCACGTCGCAGGGTGCGCCGTGCAGCACGGTGTCTTCGGTCAGGTTGACCAGGATCGATAGCCCGTGGCGTTCGCGGCAACCCAGTACGATCAGGTCCGCGCCCTGTTCACGGGCCTGCCGCAGGATCTCGGCCTTGACGTTGCCGGTGGCCACCCGGCAGCAATCCGATGTCACGCCCAAGCCGCTGGCGAGTGCGAGCATCTGTTCCTGGGCTCGAGCCACGACCCGATCATCAATCTGCACCACCGGGACCAGAGCATCACTCATGGGCTCGACGGGCACAAATTCTATGACGTGCAGGAGCCGCAATTGCGCCTGCCATTGCCGCGCGAGTTCGACGCTCTTGGCCGCAATGGCGCGGCTCTGGTCACTCAGGTCAATGGCAACCAGCAAATGTGCGTAACTTGACATACGACGGTCCCGGTTATCCGTTCAGGACGTAGTGAATCACAGCCGCGCGCCTGAGGCTACTGCGAGCGCAAGTTGACCGAATTGCTCGGCCGCCAGTGTCTCGGCCCGCACCCCAGGGTCGATACCCACGGCGCTTATCTGCTCCGCGCTGAGCAGCCCGCTCAGCGAGTTTCGCAGCGTCTTGCGGCGCTGCCCGAACGCCGCGGCCACGACCGCCCCGTAGTGCGGAGCGGCGGCCCACGGCGGTGCTTCCGGTCGCAGCTGGAGCCTGACGAGCGCTGATCGCACCTTGGGGGCGGGTCGAAAGGCGCCTGGCCCGATCTCAAGCAACCTCGTGGCGCGCGCATGGGGTGCCAGCATCACGCCCAGTCGTCCATATTGCTTGCTGCCGGGCTCGGCCACGATCCGATCGACGACTTCTCGCTGCAACATGAAATGCATGTCTTGGATGTGCCGGCGGTAGGCAAGCAGGTGAAACAGGAGCGGTGTGGAAATATTGTAGGGAAGATTGCCCACCACGCGCAGCGGATGAGAGCGTTCGAGGGCTAGTGCGCCGTAGTCCATCGCAAGCGCGTCCGCCGAGTGCACGCGCAGCCCGGGCTGATCCTGGTACTGGTGGCTCAGCATGGCCGCCAGGTCGCGATCAATCTCGATCACATCAAGGCTCCCAGCGGCGGCAAGGAGCGGGGCCGTTAACGCGCCCTGACCGGGACCAATCTCCACCAACGCCTCGCCCGAGCGGGCGCCGATACAGGCGATGATGCGTGCGATGATCTCCGGATCGTGCAGGAAATGCTGTCCGAACCGTTTGCGAGCGCGCATGCGGATGGGGAGGCGGCCGGGATCTCAGCGCAGCCGCGTGCTGAGGGCAGCGGCCACCCGGATGGCCTCCAGGAGACTTCCCGCATCTGCGCGACCTGTGCCCGCCAGATCGAGCGCGGTGCCGTGATCCACCGAAGTACGGACAATGGGCAAGCCGAGGGTGACGTTGACGGCGGCGCCAAAACCGGCGTGCTTGAGTACCGGCAGGCCCTGGTCGTGATACATCGCAAGCACCGCGTCATACATGTCCAGGCTTCGCGGCACAAACATGGTGTCGGCCGGATACGGGCCGTTCACATCCAGCCCGAAATCGCGCGCCGAGTTGACCGCGGGCTTGATGATCCGCTGCTCTTCGGTTCCCAGATGCCCGCTCTCCCCGGCGTGCGGGTTGAGGCCGCATACGCCGATTCGTGGTCGCGCGATACCAAAGAGCTGCTGCAGACCCCCACTGAGCACGCGCAGTACGGCCAGCAGACCGTCGTGGGTGATCGCATCGGGCACGGCCCGCAGGGGCAGGTGCGTGGTCGCAAGCGCAATGCGCAGCTCGCCGGCCACCAGCAACATGACCGGAAGCGGCACTTGACACAATGCCGCGATGTATTCGGTGTGCCCGGTAAAGGGCACGCCGGCATCATTGATCACGCTCTTATGAACCGGAGCGGTCACCATGGCGGCGAACTCCCGCCTCTGGCACCCGAGCACCGCCCGATCGATGAGCCGGAGCGTCGCAGCCGCGTTTCGCAGGTCTACTTTTCCCGCCACAGCCGACGCAGCCAGCGGCTGGTGCAGGACGCAAAGCCTGCCTGCCGCGCCGGTTGCGGCGACGCCGGGGGCGTATTCCTGGATTTCGCAGGGCAGCCCGAGTTGCTCTGCGCGCTCCTGCAGCATCGTGCGGTCCGCAAGGCACACCAAAGGGTAATCACGAGCGCTCTGGGCGGTCGCTACGCACAGGTCGGGTCCGATGCCGGCGCTTTCCCCGCAAGTCAAGGCGATGGGCAGGACGGCACTCAAGGCAGGAAAGGAGGGCTCTCTAGAGCCTGATTTCGACGTAGGCCTCGTCGCGCAGCTGCTGGAGCCACACGTCGGTGGCCTCATCGACTCGGCTTTCACGAAGTTGCGCGTACGCCTGCTCACGCTCGGCGGTGGCCGTGTTGTCGAAATCGCGGTGACCGAGCACCTGCACGATGTGCCAGCCAAACTGGGTCTTGAACGGCTCGCTGATTTCCAGATCCTTCAGACCCGCGGCCTGCTTGGCGAACTCGGGCGTGAAAGTGTCCAGCGTGGTCCAGCCAAGGTCTCCACCTTCAATGGCCGAGCCCGGATCAGCCGAGCTGGCCTTGGCCAGCACCGCGAAATCCGCTCCGGCAAGAATCTGGGCGCGCATTTCCGTCAGCTTTTGCTTGACCGTGGCGTCATCCTCCACCTCGCTGGTCTTGAGGAGGATATGCCGCAGGTGCGTTTGCTTGATGATTTGCGTTCCCGAGGAGGATCGCACCTCATTGAGTTTGACCAGGTGAAAGCCGCTCCCGGTCTGCAGGATGTCACTGACCTGGCCTTCTTTCATGCGCGGAACCACCTCAGCCAGAAAGGTGGGAAGCGAGGGCCCCTTGAGCCAGCCGAGCGCGCCCCCTTCAAGGGCGGTCTGACTGTCCGAAAAACTCACCGCCAATTGATTGAACGCTTCGCCCTTGGCCGCGCGCGCGGCGACATCCTCCGCCTTCTTGCGAGCCTGCGCGAGCTGCGTCGGGCTGGCATCCTGCGGGACCGCGATCAAAATGTGCGACACGTTGTATTCATTGGCGGCCGAGGCCGTGCTGCGCATGCGCTCCATGTAGCGGTCCAGTTCGCGCGGGGAGATATTGATCCGCTGGACAACATCCCTTGAGCGAAGCATCTGCCGCTGGATCTCGCGCCGGAGGGACTTGCGGTATTCGGAATAAACCATGCCTTCGCCGGCGAGTTTCTCGGGCAGCTGATCGAAGCTGACCTTGTTGCGTGCCGCGATGTCCTGCAGGGCTGAATTGACCTGCTCGTCCGAAACGGTGATGCCGGCGTGATCGGCGCGCTGCTCCTGTATCGTCTCGAGCACCAGCCTCTCGAGCACCTGGCTGCGCATCACATCCGCGGCGGGCGGCGTGACGTTCTGGGCGCGAAGGCGCTGCGTGACCTCGCTGACCTGGGCGTCGAGCTCACTTTCGGTGACCACCCCGTCGTTCACGATGGCCACTATGCGTTCCAGCGCGGTGCCGTGGGTGGGATGCGCGCGCGGTGTCGGAACGTCGGCCGCGGCGGCGCATGTCGCCGACGACAGGAGTCGCCACCAGCAGCCGGGAAAAAGTGCGAAATGTCATTGCGGGGAGTATCCCTGAATCGACCCGTGCAGGAAAGAGTCGGCCCCTGATCCGACATTGGAAAGGCCCCTGAGTTCCAACTGCAGGTACCAGCCGGTCTCCCGGGTGCCCGAGCGGTTGGTGATCGAGTCGCGAACCACGAAGCGCACGCCCCAGCAGCTCTGGTGATACTGAAATCCGGCGATATTCTCGACCGACTGGTGGTCGAGGAAAGAATAGACGCTGCGCCCGTACAGGTCCCAGTGCCGCCCGACCGGCCAGGCGGCAGAGGCGTCCACCTGATCCACGCTGCCGCGCGTAAACCGATAACCGAGATTGATGACCTGGGTGCCCGAGCGCAGGTACTGCAGGCTCAGGTTCGATCTTCTCGGTCTGCGACAGCTCAGGATTCCACGCCAGGTCGTAATGAAGATTCCAGTGCCGGTAGGCCGTCAGGTCGATGTCGGCGATCAGGTCGGAGCGCTTGCCGGTCACCGGCGTCTCGTCGGGCAGGGTGACGCGCGGCTCGGTGAAGTTGAAGGTCTGGCCGATGGTGGCACTCAGGAACTGCTGGCCGGTGCTGGCCTGCAGCATGCGAGTGGTGACGCCCACGGTCACTGGTTGGCGTCGCCGATGCGGTCCAGCCCCACATAACGGTTATCGCGAAACAGCGATACGTAGTTCGGGTCCGGCAGGTCGGTGTCGAATACCGGCAGGCTCGACTGGTCGCGGTACGGTATGTAGACGTATTTGATGCGCGGCTCGAGCGTCACCCGCCGCGCATCGTCGGCCCCGGCACTGCGCTCAAGTTGTATGGCGCTGTCCAGCGTCAGTATGGGCAGGTTGCGGGTCGGGGTGGCATCCTCCGTCGGGCGCATCGCTGCAGCTCGTAGGCCGGTGAGATTCCAGGCGGCGTGCGGGCGCAGGTAAAATCCCGGGCCGTTCGTAGTTGTAGCCGATGCCGGGCTGCACCCAGCCGCGCCAGCCGGTGGTGCCGATGTCGCGCTGGAAGTCGATCAGTTCGCTTTCCAGATCGCTGGTCAGGCCGGAGGCGCCATGCCAGTGGCCCACGGCCGTGAGCCGGGGCAATTGCCAGTACGGCCGATCGGTCGGATCGATCACGATCAGCTGGCTGTCGAGCGTCTGGAAGGTCAGCACCTGGGCGCCCAGCTGCCACACGTCGTCGCGCCGCGTCAGACTCAGGTCGCGCGGCAGGAAGACCGTGCTGCTGGCCAGCGGTCCATTGCCGAAATCCTCGAAGTAATGCGTGTCGCTGACGTTCTGGACGTTGATTCGCGACGCGCCACTGGTCGCCGAGATTGTCGACCGCATCCAGTCGCTGCCAGCTGCGATTGGCGTTGTCGAGCTGGTTGTCGCTCGGCAGGTAATTGATGCGCACCGTCGCCCTGACCGTCGTGCTCGAGCAGGCGGTATTCAGCTCCCAGATCGACGCCGCGGCGCGTATAGACGGTCGGGGTGGCCGTGAGATCCTGGTTGGGCGCGATGTTCCAGTACCAGGGAATGGAGAATATGGCACCGCTTTGCGATGAGCTGCCAAGCGTCGGATACAGAAATCCGGACTGGCGCGCACTGCTTAACGGAAACGATATCCATGGCAGGTAGAGAATCGGTACGTCCTTAAAGACCACCACGGTGTGATGGCCCACACCGCGCAGCGTGTTGGTATCGAGGGTGATGCTGCGCGAGCGCAGCTCCCAATCGGCGACGCCCTTGGGACAGGTGGTATAGGTGACGTTCTTCAGCTCGAACACGTTCGGTTGCACCGTCGAGATGGCCTCCGCCTCGCCGCGGCCCGGGTGTTGCAGCAGTTCAAACTGTGCGTGCGTGAGCTGGGCCCCTGTGCTGCTGTAGTCCCCGGTGTCCCCGACGATGCGCACGGCCGAGTCCTGAGGCGGACGGTG
The DNA here is from genome assembly GCA_963717335.1 of uncultured Gammaproteobacteria bacterium. GTDB lineage: Bacteria > Pseudomonadota > Gammaproteobacteria > Steroidobacterales > Steroidobacteraceae > FEN-1191. Next base: position 476,485 of record CAVQVZ010000002.1, read on the forward strand.
CCGGACATCTTGAGGTCCTGCGTCGCTGCCAGGTAGCTCAGGTGATCACAGTGCATCTCCTTGCCATCGACACTGACGGCCACATCGCCGGTCAGTTCGGTGTCGCCGTTGGCGGCGACGCTCATCTGGCAACCCGACCAGTGCACCGTCCCGGGCGCATCGGCCGCGGCGGGCACAACCTCGGCAGGACGGAGCGGGCGGGCACTCGGGTTCCGCGGCGCGCACCTGGCCGGTGAGCGCGCACAGCAGCAGCACGATTATTAGGCAGCCGCGATGGTGCGGGAGGGAATTCATGGGCGCGGCCATTATAATGGCCGTTATTGCGCATAGAGCCCAGGCAATCATGCCGGGCTCGCGATCTCAAGATCGGGTGACCGATCGATGGGCGATGTGCGGATTGCACTGATTCGGGACTGGCTGGCCGGCGAGCTGGGTTGGCCCGAAGATCTGCGGCTCGAGCGCGCTTCGGCCGACGCCAGTTTTCGGCGCTATTTCCGAGTCTGGCGGCCTTCGGGCGCCACGGCCGTGGTCATGGACGCACCACCGGACAAGGAGAATATCGCGCCGTACCTGCACGTCGGCAGCCTGCTGCGCAGCTGCGGGGTGCACGTGCCCGAAGTCGAAGCGGCCGATGCGGCGCGTGGATTTCTGTTGCTCGAGGACCTCGGCAGTACCCACATGCTGGCGCGCCTGGGCGTCGGCGCCGACCCGGATGTGCTTGTACGGCGAGGCGCTCGCGGCTCTGGCCTGATTCAGCTGCATGGGGGCGCGGCCATGCGCGTGACTTGCCGCCCTACGGAGCGTGAGGCACTGGAACGCGAAATGCGGCTGTTGCCCGACCTGGTTCTGTGAGCGCCACCTGCGGCTCACGCTGAGTGCGGAGGACGGTGCACTGCTGACCGAGACCTTCGATTTTCTGATCCGCGAGGCGTTGGCGCAGCCGGTGGTGTTCGTGCATCGCGACTACCATTCGCGCAATCTGATGATCACCGCCGAGCGCAGTCCGGGAGTGATCGATTTTCAGGATGCGCTCGCAGGCCCGATCGGCTACGACCTGGTCTCGCTGCTCAAGGACTGCTACATCTCCTGGCCGCGCGAGCGCGGGTCACCGCGTGGCTCGATGACTATCGCGCGCGGCTGCGCGCCGCGGGCGCCGACGTCGGCGCCGACGCCGGCGAGTTCCTGCGCTGGTTCGAGCTCGCCGGCCTGCAGCGGCATCTCAAGGTGCTCGGCATTTTCTGCGCGCCTGTGGTACCGCGACGGCAAGCGCGAGTATCTGGCCGATCTTGCCCTTGACACTGGAGTACGTGCGCGGCACCGCCGCGCGTTACCCGGAGCTGCGGCGCTTCAGCGCCTGGGTCGAGGCGGCCCTGGTGCCGGACTTGAAGGCGGCGAATGTCGCGCGAATTTGCGAGCGTGCCCGCGTGAAGGCCATGGTGCTGGCCGCCGGTCGCGGCGAGCGCTTGCGACCGCTGACCGACCATACGCCCAAGCCCTTGCTGGTGGTGCGAGGCAAGCCGTTGATTGTCTGGCATCTCGAGGCGCTGGCACGCGCCGGCGTGCGTGAGGTGGTGATCAATCTGTCCTGGCTCGGTGAGTCGATCCGGCAGGCGCTCGGCGACGGAACGCAGTTCGGAGTGCACATCCAGTACAGCGAGGAGCCCCCGGGCGCGCTCGAAGTGGGCGGGGGCATTCATCGCGCGCTGCCGCTGCTGGGCGATGCGCCCTTTATCGTCGTCAATGGCGACACCTACACCGACCTGGATTTGGCAAAGCTGGCCATTGCGGCCGGGCGCACTCGCGCATCTGGTCCTGGTGCCCAATCCCGAGCACCATCCCGGCGGCGATTTCGTGCTGCAGGGACGACGAGGTGTCGGCCGGCATCGCTGCCGCGACTGACTTACTCCGGGATCGGCGTGTTTCGCGCGGAACTGTTCACGCGTTGCGCTGCCCGGGCGTTTCCCGCTCCTGCCGTGCTGCAGCGAGGCGATCGCTGCGCGCCGCCTGAGCGGTGAGCGGTATGATGGACAATGGACCGACGTCGGATCGGTGCAGCGCCTGAACGCGCTGAATGATCCGGAACACGAAGAGCCGCGGCGTCTTAGCTGCATGGCCGAATTGAAGAACATTCCGCTGGTCTGTGCGTCGCCGCGCAGCGGCGAGAAGTACCTTACGCCGCAGGGCTATACGGCCATCAAGGACGGCGTGCGCGCGCGCGGCGAATCCGAGCGGCACGGGCTGACGGGCAAGCCGCCGATGGCTCAAGGCGCCGCTGGCCGCCGGCGCGGGCTACGACGGCCGTGCGCCACACCGTGCGCGAGCATCGCCTGGCCACGGTTTGCGAAGAGGCCAAGTGCCCGAATATCGGCGAGTGCTGGAATGCCGGCACCGCCACCATCATGGTGATGGGCAAGGTCTGCACCCGCGCCTGCCGTTTCTGCGCGGTCGATACCGGCAATCCCCACGGCTGGCTGGACGCAGACGAGCCGGCGAACGTGGCCGCCAGTGTCGGCGCTGATGCGCCTCAAGTACGTCGTGCTCACCTCCGTGGATCGCGACGATCTGCGCGGATGGCGGTGCGGCGCACTATGCCGCGTGCGTGCGCGCCATCAAGACGCGCACGCCCGGCCACTGCAGTGGAGGCGTTGACGCCCGGACTTCCAGGGAGTGCTGCGCGATGTCGAATCGGTGGTGGATTCGGGCCTCGACGTGTTCGCGCAGAATATCGAGACCGTGCGGCGCCTGACTCATCCGGTGCGCGATCCTCGCGCCAGTTACGAGCAGACTCTCGCCGTGCTCGCCCACGCCAAGTCCCACCGGCCCTGCCGTGCTGACCAAGAGCAGCCTGATGCTGGGCCTGGGGGAGACCGAAGCCGAGATCGGCCGAGTGCATGGACGATCTGCGCGCCGTCGGGGTGGACATCGTGACGCTGGGCCAGTACTTGCGGCCGACGATCCATCACCTTCCGGTCGAGCGCTTCGTTCCACCGGAGGATTTCCTGCGCGTACCGCCAATGGGGCCTGGCGCGCGGCTTTCGCGAATGCGTTGCCGGTCCGCTGGTGCGCTCCAGTTACCGCGCGGAGCAGGCACTGGCCGGCAACAATGCCGGTTTGCGCGACGGCACGCGCGCAGCGCGCCTCGTGAACGCCGTGCTGCAAGCGCCGGGGCGCGGACCTGCGCGTGAAGTGGCTCGGGCGCGTTGCCTATGATCCCACCTGGCGCGCCATGCAGCAGTTTACCGACGAGCGCGATGCGCACACGCCCGACGAGTTGTGGCTGCTCGAACATGATCCGGTATACACCCTCGGTCTCAACGCCGATGCCGCGCACGTGCTGGATCCGGGCGAGATTCCCGTGGTGCGGATCGACCGCGGTGGCCAGGTGACCTACCACGGTCCCGGCCAGCTCGTGGTCTATCCATTGATCGACATGCGGCGCTGCCGTCTCGGGGTGCGCGATCTTGGTCACCGCGCTCGAGCGCGCGGTCATCGATCTCGCCGCCGCCTGCGGTATCGTCGCGACGTGCCGCGAGCAGGCACCCGGGGTATACGTGGATGGGCGTAAGCTCGCCAGCGTGGGCTTGCGCATACGCCGCGGCGGCAGTTACCACGGCCTGGCGCTCAACGTAAACATGGACCTCGCACCGTTTGGCCGCATCAATCCGTGCGGTTACGCAGGGCCTGCAGATGACGCAGCTTGCGGCACTCGGCGGTCCCGGTGAGGTCCGCCACGCGGCCGATGCGCTGGTGCCGCTCTTGCTGCTGCGGCTGGGTCGCGCCGATGCGCGGGTCAGCCAGCTGAGCGACGGGTAGTCTGATCAGACACCATCAGGACGCCCGGAATGTCCTTGATGTCGGCGAACAGAGTCGGCAATCTGCTGCGCGTCGCGCGCCTGAATGGTGTAGGTCACGGCGCGGAAATTTCCCTGCGCCGAGGAGCGCTCGGTGGCCTCCGCCGCGACCGCGGCGCCGGTGTGGCGGCCGAAGACGGCGTCGACGTGGGCGCGCGGCTCGGTGCCGGCCCGCATCATCACCTTGATCGGGTACGCGCACGGAAATGTGAGTAACTCGGGCGTGCTCATGGCGGCCAGCATAGCGCGGAGGCGGGCCCGCGAGCCACCGGCCGGCGTGTCGCCATCGCGTCGCGACAGGCCTCGAAACCGGGCAGAATAGCCGCTATGCCCGTGATCGCCAGAGACCGTCGCGCTGCTGCTGATCTCCAACCTTTTCATGACCTTTGCCTGGTATGCGCACCTGCGCAATCTGGCGCAGCGACCGTGGCTGATCGCGGCGTTGGCCAGCTGGGGGATCGCGCTGTTCGAGTACCTGTTCCAGGTGCCTGGCCAATCGGCTCGGCCACAGCCGCTGACGCTCGGGCAGCTGAAGATCCTTCAGGAAGTCATCACACTGAGCGTGTTCGTGCCGTTCGCCTGGCTCTACATGGGCGAGCCGGTCCGGCTCAATTATCTGTGGGCGGCGCTTTGCATGTGCGGGGCCGTCTATTTCATGTTCCGGAACTGATCCGTGCCGCCCGAGGCAACAATTCGTGCCGCCACTGCCGGGGACGCCGCCGACCTGGCGCGGATATACAACCACTACATCGTCACCACGGTCATTACGTTCGAGGAGACGCATTGAGCGGCGCCGATATGAGTGGCGCGGCTGGCGAGAGATCGATGCGGCGGGGCTGCCTTGGCTGGTGGCGCAGTCCGCCGCCGGCGTGAACGGCTTTGCCTACGCGAGTCGGTGGAAGGGGCGGTGTGCCTACCGCTACTCGGTCGAGTCAACGGTCTATCTGGAACCTGCCGCTGGGGTCAGGGGTTGGGGACCGTGCTGTACTCGACGCTTGCTGGCCCGCCTGCAGCAAGGGGGCTGTCACGCGGTGATCGGCGGCATCGCCCTGCCGAATGCGGCCAGTGTGGCGTTGCACGAGAAACTCGGCATGCAGAAGATGGCGCACTTCGCGGAGGTTGGCTTCAAGCTTGGCCGCTGGGTCGATGTCGGCTATTGGCAGAAGGTGTTTGCGGGCCCCTGAAACCCTGCTGTATGGCGGGGGACGCGTCCAGCTGGCCACCACCAGGGCGTGCATGCGCCGCCACAGCGGCCCGGGTCGCCCGGTGCCCACATTCGCGCGCCGTCCAGCTTTGTGACGGGCATGACCCCACGAGTCGCGGCACTTAGCCAGATCTCCTCGGCCCGACGCAGTGTGGCCTCACTGACCGGCGCCGACCGGCACGGTATCTGTTCGCGGGCGGCAAGATCCTCGATGAGGCCGCGGGTCGTCCCCGGCAGCAATCGGGGGCTGCGCGGTGGGGTGATGATCTCGCCGCTCACGACGACGTGAACGGCCGAGGCACTGGCGTCGGTGAGCCACCCATCGCGCAGCAGAATCGTCTCTGCCGCGCCCGCCTCGACCGCCTGCTGTCGCAGCAGCACGTTGGCCAGCAACGCCACCGACTTGATGTCGCAGCGCGCCCAGCGCGTGTCCGTCGGCCGTTATGCACGCCACGCCGTTTTCAAGCGCTTGCGGCGATACGGCCGGGAGGGGAGAGCAGAAACCGAAGATCGTCGGCTCGACCTCCGGGAGCGGGGCGTGGTTTCGCCCAAATTCGCAACCCCGCGATACCTGCAGGTATACATAGAGATCTCCGCCGCCGTTGGCTGCCGCCAGTGCCTCCACGAGCTCGGCCCAGTGGGCATCGCTGTGAGGATTGCGGATCTGCAACTCGGCCAGGCTGCGCCGCAGGCGGGCAAGGTTGGCGGCAATGCGAGAAGCGTAGCCGCCGTGAAAGGCGATGACTTCGTAGACCCCGTCACCGAATAGGAAACTGCGGTCGAGCGGTGAAATGCGGGCTTCGCGCAGCGGCAGGAGTGAGCCATTGAGGTAGCACACGGGCAGCGGATCGGCCATGCAAACTCCCGCGCTCTCAGAACCAGAGGATGATCGTGTCGATCAGCCGCCGCCAAAGCCCCCCTACGGGTACCGCGGCCACCGGGTAGAGCGGTACGTTGGCGACCACCTTTCCCGATACGCTGACCTGCAGCTGACCGAGCGCGGTGTGTGCCTCCAAAGGCGCAATCAGCGGCTGATGCACATCGGTACGCACGGTGACCGTGCCGGCCTGGCCGCGCGGCACGGTCACCTGCACGGCGCTGGATGGGGCCAGGGCAATGTATTGCTCCGAACCCTTGTAGACGCGCGGCTTCAACACCATTTCACCGGCTTTCTTGACCGGCACGGTTTCGTAGAAATTAAAACCGTAGTTGAGCAGCGCAGCACTCCCGGATTCGCGCGCCTGCACGCTGGGTGAGCCCAGCACCACGGAAATCAGGCGCATGCCTGAACGAAGTGCAGAGCTGATCAGGCAGTAGCCAGCCGTGTCCGTGTGGCCGGTCTTGATGCCATCGACGGTCGGATCGCGCTCGAGCAGACCGTTGCGGTTTTCCTGGCGTATGTTGTTCCAGGTGAATTCCCTGATTGCAAATGTGCCGTAGTACTGCGGAAATTCCCGGATAAGCGCGCGCGACAGGGTCGCCAGGTCGCGTGCCGTGCTGTAGTGGTTGGGGCCTGGCAAGCCGCTGGAGTCCTCAAAGTGGGTGCCACGCATGCCCAGGCGCTGCGCATAGCCGTTCATCATCTGCACAAATGCGGCTTCGCTCCCGGCAATGCGCTCGGCGAGCGCAATGGTGGCATCGTTCCCGGACTGGATGATCATCCCCTTGATCAGTACATCGACCGGCACCCTCGTACCCACCTGCACAAAGGTACGCGAACCTTCAGCGTGCCAAGCGTGTTCACTGATTAACACGGTCTCGTTCATTTTCAGGCGGCCATCGCGCAGTGCGCTGAACACGGCATAGGCGCACATCAGCTTGGTCAGACTCGCCGGTTCGATGCGTTGATCCGCGCCTTGCTCGGCCAGCAACTGATCGGAGCCATAATCGATCAGCACCCAGGTGCGCGCCTGAATCACGGGCGGTCCGGCCATCGGGGCTGCCGTCGCCGGGGCCGATGGCGGCGCCGCGGGCGCGGGGGTTTGCCGGTGGGTGGCGGGCGTCTTGCTGTGTCGCGCCGCCGCTGACAGCGGCGCGCCGGCGGACAGGGCAATCGCAATTCCAAGAAGCAGGGACAAACTCGACTTCATCAGCGGGTCTCCGTATTTGGCACAGGCTGGCGGCTCTTGTGCGGCGGGCGGCAGTGTAGCGGCATGGCTCAGTTGGTGGCGAGTCGAGCCTCGGGGTAACCGAGGGTGGCCAACTGCGCCGCCAGACGATCGAACTCCTCAACGGTTGAAATTGGACCAATGCGAATTCGCCGCAGCGTCCGGCCTGACTCGGCGCTGGTGAACGCAAACACGTTCGGGATTCCGACGCCTTGCAGACGCTGGATCAGGCGCTGCGCGTTTCCTTCATCGGCGAAGGCTCCCACCTGGATGTACAGCGCCACGGGCGCCGTGACGGGGGCGAATTCCTCCGACGGAGGCGGCGTGACCGCCGCAATCGAGACTTCCGGGGCTACGGGATTGGACACCATGGAGGTGGGCTGGACCGGAGCGGGGACAGCCAGATCGGCGGGCGGTCCGGCGGCTGCCAGGACGGGAGTGCTCACTTGCGTGCTGGGTGTTTCCGGTCCGACCACGCGCAGTTCGACGAATGCCGTTCCGGTCCGCACGATGTCCAGGCGTACTGCAGCGGAATAGGACAGATCGACAATGCGGTTTCCTACGAACGGGCCCCGATCGTTGATCCTCACGACCACAGTGCGGCCATTGCTCAGATTCGTGATGCGCGCATAACAGGGGATCGGCAAGGTCTTATGGGCCGCGGTCATCCCGTACATGTCGTAGCGCTCGCCGCTGGAGGTATTGTGGCCGTGAAAATCCGGACCGTACCAGGAGGCTACACCGCGCTCGACATAGTTGTCGGCGCTTGCCAGCACCTTATAGCGCTGGCCGTTGACATCATAAAAGGGTGGGTTGCCGTGAGTGCTACGAGTCTCGGCGCGCGGTATGGCGTCAGGGACAGTCCCCGACGGCGGCAACGATTTCTCACTTCCAGGGGCGTGCCTGGGGGTGCTCGAGCAGGCGGTCAGCACCAGAGCCAGCGCTGCGGCCGGAGCGATCCGCGCGGCCCGCATCAGGGTGCATCCGGCGCCAGGACACGCGCGGCGATGGCCTGTGCCAGGTCATTGACCGCCATGGCATACATCGGGCTGCGGTTATAGCGGGTGATCACATAGAAATTGCGAAACCCGACCCGGTAGCTCGTTCCCGAAGCAAGCACGGCCGGAATGACCACGCACGCGGTGCCCTCCTCGAGCGCGCTGTCCACCTTCATGCCGCGTTCACGCAGCGCGCCAAGCGTGGTGTCGAGAGTCACTGGGGAGGGCATGGCGGGGGCAGGAGCCGTCTCGAGCGTAGCCTCGGCCAGCACGGGCTGGGAGTACTCCCAGCCGTGTTGCTGCAGGTAATTCGCGACGCTCGCAAAAATATCGGCCCAATCGCTCCACAGGTTGGGTTGTCCGGCACCGTCCTCGTGAACGGCAAAATGCTGGTAGCTCGAGGGCATGAACTGTGTGGCGCCCATCGCCCCGGCGTAAGAGCCCAGCGCGGTTAGCGGGTCAATTTCACCGTCCCGGGTCAGCAACAAAAACTGTTCCAGCTCGCGGCGAAAGTATTCGCCCCGCGCCGGATAGTCGAACGCCAGCGTGCTTAAGGCATCCAGTACCCGATAGCGGCCCATCAGGCGGCCAAAATAGGTCTCGACCCCGAGTATGCCAAGCACGTACTGGGGGTCCACATGCCTTTCCATCGCAATCTGGTCAAATAATTCCCGATGTTCGCGCCACAGCCGCGCGCCTGCGTCAATCCGCGCCTCATCGAGGAAACGCGCGCGGTATTCCCACCACGCCAGTGACTTTTCGGCGGGCTTGGTCATGGCCTCGATGATTTTTGGCTGCGGCTCGGCTTTGGCGAGCACGGCCTCTACCGTTTCGCGCGGCATCCCGAGTGCGACCATGCGATCGACGAAGGCGACGATATCGGCGCGATCCAAATCAAAGCGGGTGCGCCCGGTGGCCGAGGGCTCTGCCGTCGCGCTCGGTTGAGACTGCGTTCTTGCCGCCACAGCCGGCAGTGCGAGGGGCAAGGTGAACAGCGCCAGAAGCGGTAACAGGCGGTGGGGCATCACGAGTTGACGAGCTTCCGGTGCGAGTACAGTCCCATCAGAATACCGAACCCTGCCAGGAGGGTCACGACCGAGGTGCCCCCATAACTGATCAGTGGCAAGGGCACTCCAACCACAGGCAGCAGGCCGCTGACCATTCCCGCGTTGATAAACACGTACACGAAGAACGTCAATGCGACGCTCGAGCCGAGCAGCCGGGCGAAAGTGCCGCTGGCCTGCGTCGCCAGAAACACGGCCCGCGAGACAATCACCAGATACAGCAGCAGAAGTACGATCAGACCGAGCAGGCCAAACTCCTCGCCGATCACCGCAAAAATAAAATCCGTGGAGCGTTCGGGCAGAAAATTGAGCTGGGCCTGAGAGCCGTTCATCCAGCCTTTCCCGAACAATCCCCCCGAGCCGATGGCGATCTGCGACTGGATGATGTGGTAACCCGAGCCGAGGGGGTCGGATTGGGGGTCGAGGAAAATCCGTATGCGCTGGCGCTGGTAATCGTGCAGGAAATTCCAGCCTAGGACCGCCGCGCCAGCCGCCGCGAGCGCAAGGCCGGCGATGACCTGCCACTGCAGTCCGGCCATCAACACCACCAGCGCCCCGGCGGCAAAGATCAGCACGGCGGTGCCAAGGTCGGGCTGCATCGCCACCAGCGCCACTGGCAACAGGATGATGCCCGCCAGCACCAGCAGGTTTCGCCAGTCGGGCGGCAGGCGTCGCTCATGCATGAAAGAGGCGGCCAGCATGGGTACCGCGAGCTTCATGATCTCCGAGGGCTGGAAGCGGATCAGGCCAACGTCAAGCCAACGCTGCGCTCCCTTGCCGACGTAACCGATCGCGTCGACGACCAATAGCAACAGCACGCCCACGCCGTAGAGCCATGGCGCAAGACTGCGCAGGAAGTTCGGACTGCTTTGCGCCAGAGCAATCATCGCAACGGTCCCGATGCCTATGCGCATGAGCGTGCGCAATATGGTTTCCAGGCTTTGACCCGAAGCGCTGTATTGCACCACTACTGCGTAGATTGCCAGCAGTCCCAGACCGACCAGCAGCGGGCCATCGAGTTTCAACGCCGATAGGAGCCGTGCCGTGGCCGAGAAAGTGCGGCGGGCAGGGGAGTCGCGGTTCTCGTCCATAATCATGGCTGAGCCGCCGGGCTCTTGGGTCCAGAGGCTGCTGTCGGCGGGGCATCCTCGAGCAAATAGGCGTCCATGACGGCCCGGGCGATAGGGGAGGCGGCGGTGGCGCCGAAGCCGCCGTTCTCGACCAGCACGCAGATAGCGATCCGCGGGGCTTCGGCGGGCGCAAAGGCGATAAACCAGGCGTGGTCTCGCAAGCGTTCGGCCACAGTATTGGCGTTGTACTTGGCGTTCTGCGCGACGGTGAACACCTGCGCGGTGCCGGTTTTGCCGGCGATGGAGTAGCGCGCGTCCTTGCTGATGGCCGCAGCGGTGCCGTAAGTGGTGGCGCCGATCATTCCCTTGAGCACCAGGGCCCAGTTCACTTCGGTGATGCCCTTAGGCCCGGTCGTGGCCACCGGGGTGTTCGGGACGACGCGGCCCGCCGCGTCGCGCACCCCCATGACGACGCGGGGCTTGAAGCTCTTGCCCCGTTCGGCCAGCACCGCCGCCATGTGCGCCAGTTGGAGCGGCGTCACCAGCAAATACCCCTGCCCGACGCCGAAGTTCACGGTTTCACCCGGAAACCAGATCTGGTCTTCAGGACGCTTAAAGGTCAGTTTCTTCCAGGCCGGCGTAGGGAGCAGTCCTGGCTTCTCGCCGCTGATGTCGATCCCGGTCAGGGAGCCGATTCCGAACTGAGCCGCGAAGGCGGCGATGCGATCGACACCCAGCTGCGCCGCCAGGCCGTAGAAATACACATCGCAGGAGCGCGCCACGGCGTCTACCAGGTTGACCGCGCCGTGTTTGCCACCCTTGCCTTCGCGGAACTGGCGCGTGCTGCCCGGCAGATGGAATGTGCCGTTGCAGAACTCGCGCCGGTCCGGATCGACCACGTTATAGCTGAGCCCGGCCAGCGCCATCATCGGCTTGATCGTCGAGCCCGAAGGGTAGGTGCCGCGCAAGGCGCGATTGAGGAGCGGCTTATCCTCGTTGTTGATCAGCACGCCATACTCGGCGCGGGTCAGACCGCGACTGAAAAGCGTCGGGTCAAAGCCCGGGTGGCTGACCAGCGCCAGGATGTCGCCGTTGGACGGATCGATGGCCACGACCGCGCCCCGACGCGCACCGAGTGCGGTTTCCGCGGCCTGCTGCGCGCGCAGATCCAGCGACAACAGCAGATCGGTACCGGGCACCGGGGGCGAGGCTTGCAGATCCGGTTGGTAGGCGCCTTGAAACTTCACCGAGCGGCCCTGCGCATTGACGAGTATCTGCTGGTAGCCGTTGAGACCGTGAAGGCGGGCTTCGTAAGCGCTCTCTACGCCGAGTTTTCCGATCAGAGTCGTACCCGCGTAACCGGGCTTGTCGATGCGATCAAGATCATCTTCGCTGACCGCCGCTACGTACCCCAGAGCGTGCACGCCCAGCTCCCCGTAGGGATAGTGGCGAGTCTGGCGGGCGCGAAGTTCCACCCCTTGGAACTCGTAACGATGTACGGCAAAGCGCCCGATCTCCTCGTCGGTGAGCCGCAACTTGATGGGAACGCTGTCAAAAACGCGCCGCGAGCGAATTATCCGCCGCAAGGGCTCAATGTCATCCGGATCAAGCAGTTTAAGCTTGGCCAGCCGCTGCAACGTGTCGCCCAGGTCCGGGGTCTGTTCCCGAATTAGTTCGAGCTGGAAAGCCGGTTCGTTGTCAACCAGCACACGACCGCGGCGATCGAGAATCAAACCGCGGCTGGCTGGAATCGGATCCTGGCGCACGCGATTGCCTTGCGAGAGTTCCAGGTAGTAGTCGTGACGGATGATCTGCAGGTAGGCGAGCTTGCCGAGCAGGCTCAGGCTGAGCAAACCCATGATGAGTATCGCCGCGAAGGTGCGACTGGAGAAAATGCGCTGTTCATTCCACTGATCCTTGATACGCATGCGAGAACCCTAGGCCTGCGGCGATCAGCGCGCCGAATGAAAGCGGCCAAGCATGCCGACGATGACCGGCCAGAGCAGTGCGCCGATGACCGTATGGACCCAGCGCAGCGGACTGGACATCGAACGTCCGGTCCACCCGTCGATCAGCCACAGCAGCAACTCGTAGGCCACCAGCGCCACCAGCACGTACAAGGACTGCTCAAAAATGGGCTTAGCGCGCGTCAGCAGGTTGAAGCGGAGCGCAAGGTAGGTGAGAAAGGAAAGTGCCAGCGCGTGTTCGCCGAGCAACGACCCCTGGAACACATCGAGCGCTAAGCCGCCAAAGAAGCCCAGCGCCATGCCGGCCACGAACGGCGCCATGGTCGACCAATACAGGACCGCCAGCACCAGAAACGCCGGACGAATGACCGGAAGCCATCCGGGAAGCGGCAAGATACTCAGCACCAATGCCACGATGGAAGTGAGCAGGATGACCGGAAGGGTTTCGCGACTGATCAAGGCTTGCTCTTGCTCTTCGGCTTGCCCTTTGATTTTTCCCGCGGCGCGCCCTCCGGCTTGTCGGGGTCCGGTGCGACAGTCGTGGCGGGTACGGGGGCCGGCGAGCTCCCCTCGGCCAAGGCCTCGGGCGCGGGCGGAGCGGCTGGATTGGCGGGATCGAATTCGATCAACAACACCTCGCGCGTGCGGTCCACCTTGGCCTGGGGTACTGCACGGACTTGTGCCAGTAGCTGATTGGCCTCGCGGCGAACGCCGGTGATACGGCCGACCGGGTATCCAGCGGGGAACACGCCGCCCAGGCCCGAGCTGGTCAGCAAGTCACCGGCTTTGACGTCCGAATTCGCCGCCAGAAAAGGCAGGAGCAGTTCATCCGTATTGCCCGAGCCCACCGCGATCGTGCGCAGGCCGTTACGCGCCACCTGCACGGGAATTGCATGTTCGGGATCCGTGATCAGGATGACTTCCGAACTCCACGGCCCGATGTGGGCCACCTGCCCGAGTATGCCGCTGGCATCGACCACCGGTTCGTTCAGCTGCACGCCTTGGTGCTTGCCCTTGTTGATGATCAGGCGCTGGCGCAGGGTGCCCGGGTCGACTCCGATGACCTCGGCGACCAGCCACTTCTTGATCAGCGGCGGCAGCGCGGACTGCAGCTCCCGCAACTGCGCGTTCTCCTGCTCCAGAGCGTGCTGCCGCAGCATGGCCAGCTGCAGCTCCTGAACCTGCGTGTGCAGTTGCTCGTTCTGTGCGCGCAGCATGCCGCGCGTGGAGAAGCTGTCGGTCATCCAGTGCCAGGCGGCGAGCGGGGAATTGACCGCAATCTGCACCGGGTATGCGACTGCCTCAAGTCCGTAGCGGATCCGCTCGGACCAGTGCGCGCGCTGATCCAGGTGCATCAGTGTGAGCGACAGCACCGCGTAGACGGTAAAGCGCAGACCGGCCGAAGGTCCGCGGCCATAAATAGGTCGACCGATGCTTGTGCCGAAGCCGGCCACTTCACTCCAGTCCGAAGTGACCCGGGCCCAGTTGATCCATGAGTTCCAGGATGCGCCCACCGCCGCGTGCCACGCAGGTCAGCGGATCATCAGCGATGACCACCGGCAGGCCGGTTTCTTCCATCAGAAGCTTGTCGATGTCGCGCAGCAGGGCGCCGCCACCGGTAAGAACGATACCGCGCTCGGCAACGTCGGCGCCCAGCTCAGGCGGAGTTTGTTCCAGTGCCTGCTTGACGGCGCTGACGATGCCTTGGAGGGGTTCCTGCAGCGCCTCGAGTATTTCGTTGCTGTTGAGCGTGAAGCTGCGGGGCACGCCCTCGGACAGGTTTCGTCCCTTGACGGAGAGCTCGCGCACCTGCTGCCCGGGGTAGGCCGAGCCTATTTCAATCTTGATGCGCTCCGCGGTCGCCTCGCCGATCAGGATTCCATAGTTGCGGCGCACGTAATTCATGATGGCGTCATCGAAACGATCACCGCCGATGCGCGCGGAACTTGCATAGACGATGCCATTCAGGGACAGCACCGCCACTTCGCTCGTGCCACCACCGATGTCCAGCACCATGGATCCGCGCGCCTCCTGCACCGGCAGACCCGAACCCACCGCGGCGGCCATGGGTTCGCTGACGATCGCCACGTTGCGCGCGCCTGCGCCTTCGGCCGACTCGCGGATCGCGCGGCGTTCGACCTGAGTCGACCCGAATGGCACGCACACCAGTACGCGTGGCGAGGGCTTGAGAAAGCGGTTGCCGTGCACCTTATTGATAAAGTACTGCAGCATCTTTTCGGTATAGGTGAAATCGGCGATAACGCCGTCTTTCATCGGCCGCACCGCGGTGATATGTCCCGGGGTCCGACCGATCATGCCCTTGGCTTCCGTGCCTACCGCGACGATGACCTTGCCTCCGCGCGAGGGTTCATCCTGGACGGCAACCACCGAGGGTTCGTTGAGCACGATGCCACGGTCCCTGACGTAGATCAGGGTGTTGGCTGTTCCAAGGTCAATGGATAGGTCGCTCGAGAAATAGCCGCGCAAACGTTTGAACATGGGGCAGGCGGGACCTTATGTGGCCGGGGCGGAAAAGCGCCCGGTAATCTAGCAACCGACAGGACATTCCACAAGGCGAGGTGTATGATTTTGCGCCCATTTTTCCGAAACTTTTATCATCACACCATCATGAGTTTGACCCGGCGCGACATCGACAACATTGCCCATTTGGCTCGATTGGCGCTTACCGAGGCCGAGATCCCGGTGTACATCGACAGTCTTTCGAGAATCATCGAGCTGGTTGGTGAACTGGATCACGCTACCACCGCCGGTATCACGCCCATGTCGCACCCTTTGCCGGGCCAGACGCAGCGGCAGCGTGCCGATCTCGTCACAGAAACAGACCGACACGAGTTGTATCAGCGCAATGCACCCCAGGCCATGGCGGGCCTGTACCTGGTGCCCAAGGTCATCGAGTAGGCCTGTATGTATTCCGAGACAGTGACCGAGCTCAGCTCGAGTCTGCGGCAGCGCAGATTTTCGGCCACCGAATTGGCCCGCAGCCTGCTTGAGCGCATCAATGCCGCGCAACCGGCCCTGAACGCCTTTGTCAGCATCGAGGCCGAGTCCGCGCTGGCCGCCGCCGCCGCCGCCGACCACGCGCTGGCTTCGGGTAATGCGCCGCCCCTGACGGGCGTTCCCATTGCCCACAAGGACCTCTTCTGCACCGAGGGGTCGCGCACGACCTGTGGGTCCAGGATGCTGGCGAACTTCGTTTCTCCCTATGACGCGACCGTAGTGGCGCGGCTGCGGGCCGCGGGCACGGTGATGCTCGGCAAGACCAACATGGACGAATTTGCCATGGGGTCCTCAAACGAGACCAGTTTCTTTGGACCGGTGCGCAATCCCTGGGATGTGGCGCGTGTACCCGGAGGATCCTCGGGCGGATCGGCCGCCGCGGTTGCCGCGCGCTTGCTGCCGGCCGCGACCGGCACGGACACGGGAGGTTCGATACGCCAACCGGCTGCCCTTTGCGGTGTCACCGGGCTCAAGGCCACCTACGGACGCGTGTCACGCTACGGGATGGTGGCCTTCGCCTCGAGCCTCGATCAGGCCGGCGTGATTGCCCGAAGTGCCGAAGACTGTGCCTTGTTACTCGGCGCGATGGCCGGCTTTGACCCGCGAGACTCGACCAGCGTGGACATGCCGGTGCCCGATTATCAGGCCGGTCTGGATCGTCCGTTGCAAGGACTGAAAGTGGGCCTGCTCAAGGAGTTCTTTGGCAAGGGCCTTGATCCGGCCGTTGAGGCGTGCGTGCGCGGCGGCCTGGAAGTATTGCGCAGCCAAGGGGCGGTCCTCAAGGAAGTCAGCCTGCCCAGCCTGCCACTGTCGGTCCCGACCTATTACGTGGTGGCCCCGGCGGAATGTTCCTCCAATCTGGCACGGTTTGACGGAGTGCGCTTTGGCCACCGGTGCGAGAACCCGCGTGACCTGAAGGACCTCTATGAGCGCTCGCGGGGCGAGGGATTTGGTGCCGAGGTCAAACGACGCATCATGACCGGCACTTACGTGCTCTCGGCCGGCTACTACGACGCCTACTACCTCAAGGCCCAGCGAGTCCGTGCCCTTATCGCCGAGGACTTTAGGCGAGCGTTCTCCGAAGTCGACGTTCTGATCAGCCCGACCACTCCGACACCTGCCTTTGAAATCGGCGCGAAGATGAACGATCCGGTGACCATGTATCTAAATGACATCTACACGATCGGGGCCAATCTTGCCGGGCTTCCGGCCGCCTCGGTGCCCTGCGGTTTTGCCGAGGACCTGCCAATCGGCATGCAGATCATTGGTGCACATTTTGCCGAGGAGCGCATTCTGAACGTGGCACACCGCTACCAGCGGGAGACTGACTGGCACCGGAGAGCGCCCAAGGAATATCGATGACGAGCGCGCTTACTGGAGAAGTGGCATGGGAGACCGTCATTGGGCTGGAAATCCATGCGCAACTGGCCACGCGCTCGAAGATATTCTCGGGCTCGGCCACCGCCTTTGGCGCCCCCCCGAACGCGCAGGCCGACCTGGTAGACCTCGGATACCCAGGGATTCTGCCGGTGCTCAACGCCGAGGCCGTGCGCATGGCCGTGCTTTTCGGGCTCGCTATCGGTGCCCGGATCGCACCGCGCTCGGTGTTCGCTCGCAAGAATTATTTCTATCCTGACCTGCCCAAGGGCTACCAGATCAGCCAGTACGAATTGCCCATCGTCGCGGGAGGGCATGTGGACATCGTGCTTGATGACGGCTCCGCTCGCCGCGTGGGCGTCACCCGCGCGCATCTTGAAGAGGACGCGGGCAAGTCGTTGCACGAGGGGCTGCCTGGGCTGACCGGCATTGACTTAAACCGCGCCGGGACCCCGCTTATCGAGATCGTCTCCGAGCCGGAGATGCGCTCCGCGAAGGAAGCGGTCGCTTATATGAAGAAAGTGCACACCCTGGTGCGCTATCTGCGCATTTGTGACGGCAATATGCAGGAAGGTTCGTTCCGGTGCGACGCGAACGTTTCCGTCCGCCCGATGGGTACCGAGAAATTCGGGACCCGGGCCGAGATCAAGAACATCAATTCCTTCCGGTACGTTGAGAAGGCGATCAATTTCGAAGTCGCGCGCCAAATAGAGCTTCTCGAGGGCGGTGGCAAAGTCGTGCAGGAGACGCGCCTGTACGATCCGGATCGGGGCGAGACCCGTTCGATGCGCTCCAAGGAGGAAGCGAACGACTATCGCTACTTTCCCGATCCGGACCTGCTGCCGGTCGAATTGGACCAGGCCTATATCGAGCAGGTGAAGTCTCAGCTCCCCGAGCTTCCCGACGAAAAGGCGCAGCGCTTTGTCTCCCAACACCAGCTTTCGGACTACGACGCGCAGGTCTTGACTGCCAGCAGCGAACTTGCTGACTACTATGAGGCTGTAGTGAGCGGGTTTGGCCACTCGCCCAAACTCGCCGCCAATTGGGTCGGCGGAGACCTGGCGGCGTTTCTTAATCGCGATGGGCTTGAGATCTCCTCCAGCCGCGTCAGTGCAGAGGCGCTCGCCACATTGCTGCGACGTATCAATGATCAGACCATATCCGGGAAGATCGCCAAGGATGTATTTGCGGCCATGTGGGAGGAGAGCCTCGACGCGGATTCAATCATTGAAGCCCGAGGCCTGCGGCAGATTACGGATGAGGGATCAATCGAGAACGCGATCGCCGGCGTGCTCGTCGCGCATCCCGCGCAGCTGGCGGATTACCGCTCTGGCAAGGACAAGCTGTTTGGCTTTTTCGTCGGCCAGGTCATGAAGGCTACCCAGGGCAAAGCCAATCCTGAGCGACTCAATCAGCTGCTCAAGAAGGCGCTCAGTGGCTAGTGATCCTGTCCCTGGGCCGGCCGCGGAGTCCGGCTCGCTGCGCAGATTCCTGCTGGAGACCCAACCGCTTCGCGGTCACTGGGTACGGCTGGGATCCGCCTGGCAGGAGCTGCGCGCTCATCGCACCTACCCGCCCATAGTCGAGGCGCTGGTGGGGGAAGCGGCGACCGCGGCGGTGCTGCTGGCAGCCACACTGAAATTTTCCGGGACTCTGACGCTGCAAATCACCGGCAGCGGGCGGGTTCGCCTGTTGGTTGCGCAATGCACTGACGATTTTCAATTGCGGGCGGTCGCCCACCACGATCTGGATGCGGGAGAAGTCGCGGAATTCTCCGAGCTCGTGGGCGCCGGCCGCCTTGCGGTCACAGTGCAGTCCGATGCGAGTTCCGCTCAATATCAGGGCATCGTGCCGCTCGAAGGTGCAGATTTAGCGCAGTGCCTGGAGCGCTATTTCGAAAACTCGGAGCAACTTCCAACCCGATTGATGCTGGCCGCAGATTCGACGCGCGCCGGCGGGATGTTGCTGCAGAAGCTTCCTGGAAGTGCGAGCGGGGGCGAGGGCGCCGGTGCGCTGCTGCAAACGGCCTGGGAAGATCTGCAGCGTGGCCTTGAGGCTCTATCGCCCGAAGTGCTCCTGGAGGCCACGCCCGAGGAGGCCGTGCGAGAGGTGGCCGGCGTGCATGATTGCCGCCTGTTCGGGATCACGCCGGTGCGCTTCGGCTGCCGGTGCAGCGAGGAACGCGTGGCTGGACTGGTGCGCTCCTTGGGTCAGGATGAAGCCCGGGCGGCCGTGGCGGAACAGGGAGCCCTTACGGTGACTTGCGAGTTCTGTGGCCGCGCTTACCGCTACGATTCCGTGGACATCGAACAATTATTCGTCGCCGACGGCCCTGTCCAGCATAGTCCTGGTCGCTATAACTAGAGTCGTTTCGTTGCTCGGAAAAACCGTGGTAATTACCGGGGCCACCTCGGGCATCGGCGAGGTCGGGGCGCTGCGCCTGGCTGCACGCGGTGCGCGCATCGTATTCGTGGCACGAGACCGGGAGCGTGCGCGAGTCACTTTGGCACGCTTGGAGGAGGCGGGCCCGGGCCGTGGTCATGGGGTGCATTTCGCCGACCTTTCGGTCTTGGCCGAGCAACGGCGAGTCGGGGCGGAAATTGCTGCAGTGGAGCCGCGCGTCGATGTCCTGGTGAATAATGCGGGGGCACTGACCACGGGGCGGACCCGAACGGTGGATGGCCTGGCGGTGACCTTTGCGCTGAACCATTTGTCCTACTACGTGCTGACTGCGTTGCTGCTCCCGAGCCTCCAGGCCTCCCCAGCAGCCCGCATCGTGTGCACCTCATCGCGCGCGCACCGGCAGGGGCGCCTCGATTTTGAACACCTGCAGCGAGACGGGATGAGCGGATACGCGCAATCAAAATTGGCCAACCTCCTGTTCGTCCGGCGCTTGGCGCAACTTCTGTCGGGCAGCACCACCACGGCTAATGCCCTGCATCCGGGTTTTGTGGCGACGCGCTTTGCCGGCAGCGGCGGCGTACTCTGGCGTGCTCTTTCGAGCTGTGCCAAGGCAGTGGCCGGAATCTCGCCCGAGAAGGGCGCGCAGACGCTGGTTTATCTGGCGCAATCCGATGAGGTAGCCGGGCGGAGCGGTGGCTATTACGTACACTGCGCGCTGAGCGAGACCGCCCCGCAGGCACGCAATGACGGCGACGCCGAGCGGCTTTGGGAGCTCTCGGCCGAACTCACGGGCGTTCCTTTTGGCCGCGCGCCGTCGAGACTTTAGTGCTCTCAGGTCTGAAGCGAGAAGGGCGTGAAATTGGTGTTCGTGTCGTAGTAGTCCTCGAGCTCGGCACGTTTAAGGAACGCCACCACCCGATAGGTCAGAGGCGTATTTACGACCTCCCAGGCCGTTTTCAGCACGTATTGCGTGGCCATCACCTTAATCAGGAGTGATTGACCCCACACTCCGTAGAAAGCCAGCGTATAGAAAAGACCGGAATCAACCGCCTCGCCGCATATGGTTGAGCCGATGGTCCGCGTCCACAGCCAACGGCCACGCGTCCAGATCTTCATCTTCGCGAGCACGTAGCTGTTGACGAAAGAACCGCTCCAGAAGGCGATGATCGAGGCACCGATGATGCGCCAGGTGCTGCCAAAGACAGCCTGCACGTGCACCTGTTTATCCCGCCATTCCGGGGCCGCCGGGAGGGCCACGATGACGGAGGCCATAAACGCTGCGAATGCGAGTGCAGCAAAGCCGGCCCATACGCAACGCCGGTCGCGCGCGTAACCGTACACTTCAGTGAGTATGTCGCCGAAGATGTAAGAGAGCGGAAAGAAAAGCACGCCGGCCACGAAAGTGACCGTGCCGATAAGTGGCACCTCCACCGCGGCAACCTTGGATGGCCCAATCAGATTCGCGCACAGCAGAATGGACACGTACGCCGCCATGATCAGATCGTAATAGCGGTACTGACGGGCGGATCTTTCAGGCATCGGGCAAGCTTAGCGCAGCACACGCGTCCACGGCGGCCATCCTTGGATCAGGGGCGCGGACCGGATTCGGCCTCCAGACGATTAAGATATGTGGTCCCGCCCAGATCCGCCATCTGTTGCGCGATCCAGTTGCGACGTTCCAGCACGAAGCGTGACGGTGCATCGACCCGGTAACGGCGCGGATTGGGCAGCACGGCGGCAAGCAAGGCGCTATCGGCACGATTCAGCCGCCGCGCGTCCTCTCGAAAAAAGTGTTGCGCAGCGGCCTGCACGCCGTAAATGCCGCGGCCGAACTCGGCGATGTTCAGGTAGATCTCCAAGATCCTCTCCTTGGGCCAGCAGCGCTCGATCAGCACGGTCAGCGCGGCTTCCAGGCCCTTGCGGAAATAGCTTTGGCCCGACCAAAGGAATAGGTTCTTGGCAACCTGCTGCGAAATGGTACTGGCGCCATGCACGTGATGACCGCCCGAGTTGTGGCGCACCGCCTCGCGTATCGATTTGAAGTCAAAACCCGCATGAAAAGGGAATTGCTGATCCTCTGCGGCGATGACTGCGAGCGCTGCCTGCGGGGAGATGTGCTCCAGATCGACCCACTCGTAATGGGTGGTGTATTTATGATCCCCGCTGGCCAGCGCCGCCAAGCGCGTGCCCAGCATGAAGGCGCTGGTGGGTGGATCGATCCAGCGCAGCGCCAGCACCATTAGAGCTGCGCCCACCATCGCGGCGAGCACAAGCCAGCCTCCGGCGCGCGCGATGCGCCAGGGCAGCGCCACGCGACGCTTCACCGCTCCGCGCTCACGAGCCAGTCTTCAGATTGATCGACTAGCTCTTTGCTGGTACGCGCCGGGCGCTGCGCACGATTACGTCCTCGAGCGGTGCGTCGCTAAAGCCCTGCCGTCGACCGGTTCGGATTGCAGCGATCTTATCGACCACGTCCAGACCCTCAACCACCCGGCCGAATACCGCGTATCCGTGATGTCCTGGACGATGATCGAGGAAATCATTGTCTTTCAGATTCACGAAGAACTGCGAGGTGGCGCTGTGAGGCGAATCGGTTCGGGCCATTGAGAGCGTCCCGCGTTCGTTTTGCAATCCGTTGTTGGCTTCATTCTTGATCGGTGCGCGGGTTTGCTTTTGGGAGAAATCCGGCGTCATTCCGCCGCCCTGGATGACGAAGCCCGGCACGATGCGATGAAAAATGGTGCCGTCGAAGAATCCGTCATCCACGTACTGCTGAAAGTTGGCGACGGTAAGCGGCGCGTCCTTCTCGAAAAGTTCGACGGTAAAGGGGCCGTGGGTGGTGTCGAAAACTATCATGATGCGTGGCCCTGCGTTGTTAGACTTGTCTCATTGGGCCTTTGCGCCTCGGTTACGCGCTCCAGTCCCGCCAGATCAGCATGGCAGCGTACGTGAGCGAACCCCCGCGCGACAAGCATTTCCGCAAGTTCACGTGCCTGCCGGGGAGCGTGTTCCAAAACCAGCCAACCCCCCTGATGCAGGTGCACTGCGGCTCCGCCAATGAGGATGGCGAGATCCTCAAGCCCCGTCGCCCCGCTGGCCAGTGCACCGAGCGGTTCATGTCGCAACGCGGGATCGTCCAAGCACGGATCGACGGTCGCCACGTAGGGCGGATTGCTGGCGATCAAATCAAATCGCTGGCCGCCGAGTGGCTGGAACCAGTCCCCCCGCAGAAATCGTACATTGGTTATCCGCAGCGCCTCAGCATTGGCTGCGGCGATGGCGAGCGCAGAATCCGAGCGGTCGGTGGCCGTCACCTGCCACCCGCGTCGCTCCCAGGCCAGGGCCAGGGCGATGGCGCCCGAGCCCGTCCCAAGGTCAGCGGCCGCTGCGCTCTCGCTTCCGCACAAGGCCAGAGATCGCTCGACCACGAGTTCCGTCTCCGGCCGAGGCACAAGCACGGCCGGTGAGACCTGTAGACTGAGAGACCAAAATTCGCGGCGGCCCACGATGTAGGCAAGCGGTTCGCCGGCGGCGCGCCGCACCACCAATTGCTCGAAGTCGGAAAGCTTTGCTTCTGGAATCAGCTCCCCGCCTCGGATCATAAGATCGCTGCGCGACTGGCCCAGCACGTGGGCGAGCAGAACCTGAGCATCGAGTATGGCGCTGGTGAGCGGCCTCAGGCGGCTCACCGCGCTGGCCAGGGCCGCGTTCACCGAGGCTCGGGAAGTCTCTGCTGTCATGCTAAGTAATGATAGATTGCGCGCCAGAAGTTTTGGGACCGGTTGACGGAGTTTCGCATGCCCGAGTTCAAGACGCCGCCGCCCTCAGCGTCCGTCAGCGATTTACTGGAAGCGGCTACGGCTGTGTTCCGTATGACGCTGGCGAAAACTCTGCCGGCCGGCATGTTTGCGATCTTGTTGGTAGCTCTGCCCAATTTTTACTGGCTGACCAAGGGCAAGCCCCTGGATGTGCTGCATCCGCCCGTAGATGACTTGTTCTGGTTGCTCGCGGCAGTTGGCTTTGCCGGCTACGAATTACTGGCTGCGGCGCTGATGGTGCGCCAGCGCGAGCTGCTCAGTGGACGTGCTCCCAATCTGCAAATCGATCTGGGGAAGGCACTGGCGCGCTGGCCTGCCCTGGTGATCAGTGCCGTGTTGGGTTGGCTTCTGGTGTTTGCCGGGCTGCTGGCGCTGGTTATTCCTGGAGTATTTGCAGCCGTTTGCCTGCTGCTGCTGCGCCCGGTGGTGCTCTTTGACGGGCGCGATCCGCTGCAGTCCGTAGGTCGCTGCTTCAGCTTGGCCCGGTCCATGTGGGTAAAGGTGCTGGCCTGCGCCGTGATCGCCGGACTCGTGTTCGGGATTTGTGCAATTGCCGCCGCCGCGTGTCTAGGAATTCTGGAATCTGTGCTGACCTTGGGCGGGGTTCAGTCCGGCGCACTCAGCGCGTTTGCCGCTGCCTGTGGGTTGGGCGTGCAGGCCGTGGCGCTGGTGTACTTCAACGCGCTGTGGCTGGTTCTTTACTCGACGGCCAGCTCTTCGGCCTGAAACTCGCGCTGCAGAGCCTCAAGCAGTTCGTCGAGTTCGCCGTTCATGATGGCGGCGAGCTTGTAGAGCGTAAGATTGATTCGATGGTCAGTCAGGCGACCCTGCGGAAAATTGTAGGTCCGGATTCGTTCGGAACGGTCCCCGCTTCCGACCTGGAGTTTGCGGGTCTGGGCTTGCGCGCTGGCACGCTTCTCCTGCTCCGCCGCCAGCAGGCGTGCCTGCAGCAGCGACATTGCGCGCGATCGATTCTTGTGCTGTGAACGCTCATCCTGGCACTCCACAACTACACCCGTTGGAAGATGCGTGATGCGCACCGCCGAGTCGGTCTTGTTGACGTGCTGTCCGCCGGCTCCCGATGAGCGATAGGTGTCGATACGAAGATCTGCCGGGTTGATGTCGATGCGATCGATCGCGGCCAGCTCCGGCAGGATGGCCACAGTGCACGCGGAGGTGTGTATGCGGCCCTGGGCCTCCGTGGCAGGGACCCGTTGCACCCGATGGGTGCCGGATTCAAACTTGAGCCTGGAAAATGCGCCCCGGCCGACCACGCGACAGATCACTTCACGATAGCCTCCGTGCTCGCCGCCGCTTTCACTGATCAATTCGACCTGCCAGCCGCGCCGCTCTGCATAGCGGCCATACATGCGCAATAGGTCGCCGGCGAATATTGCGGCCTCATCGCCTCCGGTACCGGCCCGAATTTCTAGGAATATGTTGCCTTCGTCATGGGGGTCCTGGGGCAAAAGCAGGCGTTGCAGCGCCTCCTCGTTCGTGGCCAGTTCGGTCCGCAGGCGGGCAGCTTCCTCCTCTCCTAAGGCACGCATCGCGGGGTCGGCATCGGTGCGCAGCACCTCGGCCGACTCAAGTTCGGCTTCCAGGCGGCGGTATTCCCTCAGCGCCGTTGCGGTTGGCAGGAGTCGGGCATATTCCACCGACAATTCACGAAACTGGTCGGCACGCTCCAGGACCTGGGGGTCGGCCAGCATCCGGCCCACCTCTTCACATCGTTCCTCGGATCTTTCGAGTTTTTGCCGAATCGAAACTTTCATCGACTACTATAGTCGCATGATCATGCCGCTTTGCCACCGCTTGCCGCGCACCGCACCGTTCCTGGCGGTGACATTACTGAGCTTGACCATCCAGGCGGGATCGGCCAACGCTACCCCACTCGCGGACAGTAAGGCGGCCGTCGCGAATGCCGAAAAGGCACTCCAGCGCGGTGACTGCGGTGTGGCCAGTGGGCTCTATCAGCAGGCCGCACAGGCGCTCGGCGAGGCGGACCTGGCGGCCCGGGCCAGTGCGGTGGCGCTGGCCTGCGGTCAGTACTCCGACCGCGCGCAGCGTCGCGGAACACTGGTTGCAGCTCGCTCCGGCCGATACGGACGCCATACTCGCCCTCACCCACGCAGAACTGGGCAGCTACAAGATCACCGAGGCGCGTGGTCACTTTAAGAGCCTGCTGGGCAATACCAAGGACAAGGTGCCCGAAAGTATTGACGCCGTGACCCAGAGGGCAGGGGCCGAGCCGGTGCTGGCGATGGTCCGAGACATGGACGATGCAAAGCTGCGCGGCGGTCCGGCACAGCTGGCACTGGCCGCGCTCGCGCTGGATGGCTGGGATGCCAAACTCGCTCTACGGTACAGCCAGGCGGCCCGTGGCGCCGGCGCCAGCAACGCCGCCGCTGCCGCGATTGCGGCGCGTGCGCAGGCCGTGCTCGGCGACGCAAAGAGCGCGCAAACCGAAGCTCGACTCGCCGCCTCCGAGCCCTCAGGAAAGTTGTCACCGGCGCAAGTCATGTTGTTGCTCGGACAGGACAGCGAGGCGGTCAAAGAGCTGCTGCGCTTGCGGAGCGATCCGGATGTTGGCGCGGGCGCGGCTCGAATGCTGGCGCAGGTGGCCATCGACAGCGCCGACTATCCGGTGGCGGAACAGCGTTGCAACACGCTGCTCGAAGATCCCGAATCCGCACCGCTCGCGGTTTTCTACCTGGGCCTGATTGCCGAGCGCCGCGGCGATGATGAAGCCGCGTCGCGAAATTATGCGTTGCTGTCGGGGACCGCGTTCGAAGCGCAGGGCCGACAGCGTTCGGCAGCGATTCTGTACCGCGCAGGCGAGCGCGATGCGGCGGTCAGAGTACTCAACGCGGCGCGTGACGCCGCACCCGATGAGCGCATCCGCGCCGATCTGGCCGCCGCCGACTTACTGTCGACCTCAGGAGCCACCGACGAGGCCCTAAGCCGCATCGACAGCGCCTTGCGGCGCTCGCCTGGGAATCCTGAGATCACTTATCAGCGCGCTGTGCTTCTCGACCGGGCTGGACGCGTCGATGCGGCGATCAGCGCACTTGAAGCCATGCACCGTGATCGTCCATTGGATGCGGGAATCACCAATGCGCTCGGGTACACTTTGGCGGATCACAAGCGCCAATTGCCTCGCGCCGAGCAGCTGATACGTGAGGCCCTGACGGCGCAGCCGGATAATCCGGCGCTTCTGGACAGCCTCGGTTGGGTGCTGTACCGGCGTGGTCAATTCGCTCCCGCCGTGGCCCAGTTGGAGCGGGCGTTCCGCCTGTTGCACGACGGTGACGTCGGTGCGCATTGGGGTGAGGCCCTGTGGGCGTCTGGCCAGAAGGCCGCAGCCCGATCGGCGTGGCAACGCGCGCTCGCCTCTGATCCTGACAACAAATTGCTGGCAACAACGGTGCGCCACTACGCACCGACGCTGGCGGCACCCAAGCCGCCACCGGCGCTGGAGCCGGCCCCCCGCACGTCGATCTGAGCACGCCGGCTCCCGCATGCGTGCCTGGCTGGTCTGCTCCGCAACGCTGGCTCTGACCGCCTGCCACACACTGGCGCCGCTGCCGGTCAGTTCCTGGAGCGAACGGCGCGCGGTCTTGCAGGCGGTCACAAATTTTCAGGTGCACGGTCAACTGGCGGTGGCGACACCCTCCCAGGGGTTCAGCGCAAATCTGCTCTGGCAACAACAGGGTGTAGCGAGCGATTTACTGTTGCGCGCGCCGCTCGGCCTGGGCGGGGCGCGATTGATCTTCGATGGCGAGGAATTACGCATGACCAACAGCCAGGGCACGCAGCTCCAGGGCGCGGGTGCGCAGGAGGAACTCGTCCGGGTGCTTGGGTTCGAGCCACCATTGAGGAGTCTGCGCTATTGGCTGCTGGGCACGCCGGATCCGGCCACGACCGCCACCGAGACTTTGGATAGCACGCAGCGTCTGGCACAGCTGCAGCAGGGAGAGTGGCAAGTTGATTATGGCGAATACCAGCAGGCGGCCGGATTGTGGTTGCCGCGTCGTGTGGCCCTCCATCGCGGCGAATTGAAAGTCAAACTGCAGCTGTCCAACTGGCAACTGCCATGAGCGCGTCGGCTGTGCCGACCGACCCCGCTGACAGACGCAGATGGCCGGCGCCGGCAAAGCTCAATCTCTTCTTGCACGTGACCGGGCGGCGAAGCGATGGCTTTCACGACCTGCAGACCATCTTCCAGTTGCTCGACTGGGGCGATGAACTGGAAATCGCGCTCACCCCGGACAGCGCCATTGAGCGGCTGGCAGGTCCGGAAGGTCTGGCACCGGCCGAGGACCTTACTGTGCGCGCAGCGTTGCTGCTGCAATCGGTTTGCGGGGTGCGTCAGGGCGCGCGGATCAGGCTACGCAAGCGTATCCCCATGGGCGGAGGGTTGGGCGGCGGCAGTTCGGATGCCGCCACCGTGCTTCAGGTCCTAAACAAACTCTGGGGTACGAGCCTGACGGTAAGCGAACTGGCCACCTTGGGCTTGCAGCTCGGGTCGGACGTGCCCGTCTTTGTGCAGGGTAGATCGGCGTGGGCGGAAGGGAGAGGGGAGGTATTGACGCCGATTGAGCTGTCCCCGGCCTGGTATCTGATCGTCTGGCCCAGGATCGCCGTGTCCACCGCCGGCATATTCCAGGCCCCTGAATTGACACGAAATTCCCCGCTCATCAAAATACGCGCCCTTTCGCAGGGGGAGTGGCGAAACGACTGTGAGTCCTTGGTACTGTCGCGTTACCCGGGTATCGCAGCGGCAATCGATTGGGTGAATGCCTGGGCGCCGGCGCGTTTGAGCGGTACGGGTTCCTGTGTGTTCGCCTCCTTTGCCTCCGCGCGGGAAGCAGAGCGCGTTGCGGCCCGGGTGCCCGACGAATGGACGAGCTTTGTCGCGCGCGGGGTGAACCAGTCACCGCTTGTTTCGGCGTTGGCGTCGATCACTTAGGGTGCGCGTTTATATTGGGGTGTCGCCAAGTGGTAAGGCAGCGGGTTTTGATCCCGCCATTCGGAGGTTCGAATCCTTCCACCCCAGCCATTTTTTGTAGCCTGCACCGACATTCGCCGGCAGATTTGCCCAATCTGAGCGCCTTACGGCAGTGGCAGGTCAAGCTCAGATCAAGGCTGATTTGGGCGCGGATCGTGTATCATGCCCGGCCTTCTGGCTCCCCCGGGGACTCTAGCCCCACGCTCTAGGCTCAAGTGCCGGCATTGGTGCCAGCGACGGGTGGCTAACGAGTGGGGGTACGCAGTGAGCAGGATCAATAACTCATTGATTGTGCTGACTCTTTGTTCGGATACGGACCCCTCTGTCCGTGCGTCCGAACCCCCCTTCCGGCCAGTATAAAAAAAGGAACGGTATAGACCGTGGACTCGCAGTCGATCACCTTGTTTACCGGCAACGCCAATCCCGCGTTGGCCCACGACATTGCCCGGCACCTGATGCTGCCGATGGGTCGTGCATCGGTGAGCCGGTTCAGCGATGGGGAGGTCAACATCGAGCTGATGGAGAACGTGCGCGGTCGAGACGTATTCCTATTGCAATCGACCTGCCCGCCCGTCAACGAAAACCTGATGGAACTGCTGGTCATGGCCGATGCCTGCCGGCGGGCCTCGGCCCGCAGCATTACCGCCGTGATCCCGTACTTCGGTTACGCACGCCAAGACCGGCGACCGCGCGCCACGCGGGCCGCCATTACCGCCAAACTGGTGGCGGACATGATCTGCGGGGCCGGCGTCGAGAGGGTCCTGACCCTCGATCTGCACGCCGAGCAGATCCAGGGCTTCTTCGGCGTGCCGGTGGACAATGTCTACGGATCACCGGTCCTGCTGGGCGATGTTTGGCGCATGACCTACCCGAACCTGATCGTGGTGTCGCCGGACGTCGGCGGCGTGGTGCGGGCGCGCGCATTTGCCAAGCGGCTCGACGACGCTGAACTGGCCATTATCGACAAGCGCCGTCCGCGACCCAATGAATCCAAAGTGATGAATGTCATCGGCGAGGTCAGCGGCAAGAGCTGCGTGTTGATCGACGACATGGTCGATACGGCCGGAACCTTGTGCCTGGCGGCGCAGGCCCTCAAGGACGAGGGCGCCCAGCGCGTGGTGGCCTATATTACCCATGCCGTGCTGTCCGGCGGTGCGGTCGATCGGATTAGCAATTCGGCACTCGATGAGCTGGTGGTGACCGACACCATACCGCTGGGTGAAGCGGCCCAGAAGTGCGGGCGCATCCGGCAGCTTTCGGTTGCGGCACTGCTGGCGGAGACCATTCGCCGAATCCGCGACGAGGAATCGGTAAGTTCGCTCTACATTGACTGACGGGAATAGTTTTTGTGGTGAGTCGGCACTGGTCGCGGTGCGGGCTCGTGGTAGTAACTGTTAAGGAGTATTTTGATGCGAATCGCTTTCGAACTCAGCGCGGAACCGCGTAATGATCAGGGCAAGGGTGCGAGCCGCCGCCTGCGTCATTCCGGCAAGGTTCCGGCCATTCTGTACGGCGCTCATGCCGAGCCTACGCGGCTCGCGCTTGAGCATCACAAACTGTTGGCTCTGGTGAGTGACGAGAAATTTTATTCCTCGATCATCAGCATCAGCGTCGGCACGCAAAAGCAGCCGGTCATCGTCAAGGATGTGCAGATGCACCCGGCCCGCAACGCCATCGTGCACGTCGATCTGCAGCGGGTGCTCGAAAACGAGAAGATCCGGCTGCATGTGCCGATCCACTTCAAGGGCGAGGCTGCAGCGCCGGGCGTGAAGACGCAGGGCGGCGTGGTGTCTCACCACATGGCGGACATGGAAGTGGTTTGCCTCCCGCAGGATCTGCCCGAGTACATCGAGCTGGACTTGTCAGGCATGAACCTGAACGACTCGCTGTACCTGAAAGACATCCAGGTCCCCGCGGGCGTGACCATTTCGGCCTTGGCGCACGGCGCCAACCCGCCGGTGGTCTCCATCCACGCGCCCCGAGTTGCCGAACCCGAGCCCACCGCCGAAGCCGAGGCCGCTCCGGCCGAGGGCGCGGTGGCCGCTGCTCCTGCCGAGGGCGCCGCCGGCGCAAAGAAGGAGGAGGGCAAGAAGGAGGAGGCCAAGAAAGAAGAAGGCGGGAAGGACGCGAAGAAGGAAGGCGGGAAGAAGTAGTCCCGCATGGTCTCGCTGCCCCGCCGTGGCGTGGGGCCATGGTCGGTGGCTTGGCCGTCCTTGCGGCGAGAGGTTGGTATGCCGTCTTATACGCGCAGTACGCTTGCGAAGGGGCCGCGACCTGAGGTCGCGGCCCTCGCCGAACGCTTGCGCGAGCCTGTCCCCCGAACCGGGGGCTAATCTTGGCCGGGCAACCCCTCAAGCTTGTCGTCGGATTGGGCAATCCGGGGCCCGAGTACGCGCGCACGCGACACAACGCCGGGTACTGGTATGTGGACGAGCTGGCGCGCGGTGCTGGAGGAGTGTGGCGAACCGAGACCCGCCACCAATGCGAGCTAGCGCGAGTCACAGTGGCTGGATGCGACCTGTGGCTCATCAAGCCCACGACCTACATGAACCGGAGCGGGGCCGCCGTGCACTCGATCGCCGCCTTCTATCGAATCGCACCTGCCGAGATCCTGGTAGTGCACGATGAGATCGATTTGCCTCCTGGAGTGGTGCGGCTCAAGGAGGGAGGAGGTCACGGCGGCCACAATGGCGTGCGCGACGTAATGGCACAGCTTGGGCCGGACTTCTGGCGCCTTCGCATCGGGGTAGGCCACCCAGGCGCCAAGGAACAGGTCGTGGATGCCGTTCTGGACCGGGCGACGGCCGAGGAGCAGCAGCTCATCGATGCGGCGCTCACGCGTGCGCTTGCGGCCTTGCCGGAATTCTTGGGCGCGGGCGCGCAACAGTCCATGCACCGATTGCATACCAAAGAGGTCTTGTGAGCATCAAATGTGGAATAGTGGGCTTGCCGAATGTGGGTAAGTCCACGCTGTTTAACGCCTTGACACGTGCCCAGATCGCCGCTGAAAACTACCCGTTTTGCACGATCGATCCGAACGTCGGCATCGTGCCGGTACCCGATGGGCGTTTGGCCGCATTGGCTGCAATCGTCAAACCTGAAAAGGTCGTTCCGACGACGGTGGAGTTTGTCGACATTGCAGGACTTGTGGCCGGGGCCTCGCAAGGCGAGGGCCTGGGCAATAAGTTTCTGTCGCACATTCGCGAGACTGACGCCATCGCACATGTGGTTCGCTGCTTCGACCACGACGATATAGTGCACGTCGCGGGGCGCATCAATCCCATTTCCGATGTTGATGTGATCAATACCGAGTTGGCGCTGGCCGACCTGGCGGTGATCGACAAGGCGGTGGACCGGATGGCGAAATTGACGAAGAGCGGCGACAAGGAGGCCGCCCGCCGCCACGAGCTCTACGTGCGGGTACGCGCCGCTCTTGATCAGGGGGTTCCGGCACGCGCTGTTCCGCTCGCGCCCGAGGAACGGCGGGAGCTTCGGGAACTGCAGTTGCTGACCTCCAAGCCCGTCATGTATGTGGCCAATGTCGATGAGGCAGCACTTACCGCCGATAATGCCTACCTTACGGCGTTGCGGGAAAGAGCCCGCTCCGAAGCGGCAACGGTGGTACCGGTGTGCGCGGCAATTGAGTCCGAGATTGCGCAGCTCGATGAGGCCGAAAGGGCCGAGTTCCTCAAGGATCTTGGGTTGGACGAGCCTGGCCTGAACCGGGTGATACGCGCAGGCTATGAACTGCTGGGACTGCAGACCTATTTCACCGCCGGCCCTAAGGAAGTTCGCGCGTGGACGGTGCGGCGCGGCAGCACTGCGCCCCAGGCTGCGGGGGTAATCCACACCGATTTTGAGCACGGGTTTATCCGCGCCGAGGTCATCGCTTACGAAGAATACATACGCTGCCGCGGTGAATCCGGCGCACGAGAGGCCGGCAAACTGCGCCTCGAGGGAAAGGAGTACGTTGTGCACGAGGGCGACGTCATGCACTTTCGCTTCAATGTGTGAATTTTTTTACCGGATTCAGGCGTCCTGTGGCGGACCGGACTATTTCTCTTAGCCGCCAGGATGGCGAGGTGATATTCCTTTCTGCAGGAATCTTGACTGGCGCCCGTGCCGGAGACTGGGATCGCAAAAACATTCCTACTTCCTGATCATCGAAGAATGTTCGGCAACGAGTTGCCACTTCCCGTCTAGCTTGACCCAGGTATCGGTGAAACGTCCTCGATTAACGGTCGGCTTATTTTGGAAAGTAACCTTAACGAGGAACGTGCCGGTCGCGATGGCCGTATCGCCGTACACCGTGACCTGCAGATCAGAGAGTTCCTCATCGTTAAAAATGTAAGTTTTCATATCGGCAAGAGTTGCCGCCTTACCGAGCAATACCCTGCCATCCTGATCCGTTTGCACGTACTTGTCGGCGAGGAATGACCCGTACAACTCCATGTTATTGGTCTGAAGTGCCTTGATCATCTGACTTTCCGCCGCGGCCACGGCCTGTTCCGCCGTGCCGGATGCGGCGGCGTTCGTTACTGCGCCGCTCAGCATCAAGGCCCCTGCCAGCAAATTCATCACTATATTTCTTGTATTCATTTGAATTTCCTGAGCAAGCTCCGAAGCAGAGTGGAGCGCAACCGTACGCTCTAGGGAAAGGAGGCGCAAGACTCGCTTGCCATGTGTCATCAACCGGGTAAGGTGATCCATCCTTTGCCACACTGAAGTTAATCACTTACTCTCGCCCGTCAATCGTGTTCCACAAGCCCAAAACTGTAACGCTCTTTGCTCTAGTTGCGGTTTGTTTAGTCACCGGGTGTACGACCGTGGGAATGAATACGAGCACCCAGAGAACTACCGATTTCGGACCTCCCACAATCCTGAACGTATGTATCCTGCAAGTGCCCGCGGTGCGTGAGGAGCGGGTTGACGAGCTGCTGAGCGCTGTCAATAAGGAATTTGCGCCATACAAAATACAAGTTGTAGCGCCGTGGCGGCATCCCTGGCAGCGGCCTGGCTTTATGGACCAGACGATAATTAACGATGTTTTTGGACGTGATCTCGAAGCCCCATGCGATCGCCTGATTGCGCTCGTCGATCGAAATGCTGGGGACTTCGTGTCGGACCTGCTTGGTCGGCGAGGTACTCGGCGCCGTAGACAATGCGACTCACACACACGGGTTCGTTGTGGCCAACCTCGGCACGGTAGACCAACTATTTTCACCGCCTTCTGCAGCGACGGTTCATGAGTTTTACCACCTTGTTGGTTGTCCACATTCGCTCACCCTTACAAAGTGCTACCACGACATTAGCGAGCTCAAGAACCACACCGATCCCGCTAAGGGCTTCGTTCCCGGGATTGATGCCAAAGGACAATTCCTTGTCACGCGGGCCGAAGTGAACGCTCGCTTACGACTAGCTATGGCACTTGACCAGGTCAGCCGACAGGACATGACGATAGAGCAGCAGTACGATTTGGAATGGACGACGGATTGTCAGTCGAAGGGCACCGTCACCGCTACACCGCCGCTTCAACGTACAAGCCTCGCTAGATACCGGGTAGTGGTATGCGCCTGCGTGGACGAATCGGGTACGCTGACTCAAGACCCCGTCATAGTGACTCCATCCGGCGTAGTGAAGGCCGATGCGGCAGCGCTGTCGCTGGCGAAGGCTGCATCCGGGCTATACAAGCCTGCCGGTTCGCTTGATAAGCCAGCAGGCAACTGCCAGCGGACGGCCATAACCTTCAAGCACACTCCGGTCCAGTAAGCAGGCGCAGCCAATGACAAATAGACTCACAGCGATCCTGATGGCCGCTATCTCTACCAGCACCGGCGGGTGGGCGGATACGCCGCCGCCCGAGGCCTCGATGTTCCGCGCTGGCCCCTCACATACCGGCGTTTATCCGGGGCAAGCGATCCTGGGGGAGCCACGGCTCAAATGGAAATTTAAGACTTCCGGACAGATTATCGCCTCGCCAACGGCCGATCACGGAACGGTCTACGTCGGGAGTACCGACGGAAACCTGTACGCCGTTGACGCCCAAAGCGGAGTGTTGCTCTGGAAATTCAAGGCCGACGCTCGCATCGTGTCGTCCGCTGCGGTATGGAATAAGACCGTCTTTGTTAGCAGCTATGATCGGAATTTCTATGCCCTGGACGCGGCCACCGGTGCATTGAAGTGGAAGTTCAAGACCTCCGCGGAGCGCCGGTTTGCCGCCGAACACATCCACGGGACTTTCCCGTACGCGGAGACGATGCCTGATCCATTCGATTTCTACATGTCCTCGCCGGCAATATCGAACGGCATCGCATATTTCGGCAGCGGCGATGGCAATGTGTACGCACTCGATGCGATTACGGGCCACTTGAACTGGACCTTTAAAACCGGAGATGTTGTGCACGCCTCCCCAGCCGTTGCTGGGGGAGTGCTGTACGTCGGCAGTTGGGACAGCTATTTTTACGCCCTAGACGCCGCTAGCGGCGCACTGAAATGGAAATTCAAGACCGGAGAGGATCCGGATATTCACAACCAGGTCGGAATTCAGTCCTCGGCTGCCGTGGCGGACGGCTTAGTCTACTTTGGCTGCCGGGATTCCAAGTTGTACGCGCTGGATGCGAGTACTGGGAAGATGGCCTGGGCTGTCGATATGAATGGATCGTGGGTCAACAGCTCTCCTGCGATCAGCAAGGGCGTTGTGTATGCAGCCACCTCGGATACGGGCCTGTTTTTGGCGGTCGATGCCCGCACCGGCGCCATTCGATTTAAGGTTGATTTCAAGCACTGGCCAATGTTCTCCTCACCGGCCGTAATTGGCGATATCGCCTACCAGGGCTCGCACACCGGCAAGCTCTTGGCCATAAATCTGGCTACCCACCAACTGCAATGGGAATTCGAGACGGACGGCGCAAAGGCCAATCTGGCTAAGTACACCAACCCGGACGGTACGCCGAACTACCATGCGGCGCAGTCCGAAAACTTCTACGATGCCCTTATTGTGGCAGTCGACAAGTTAATGGGGGTTGGTGCGGTACTCGCATCGCCGTCGGTGGCTGACGGTGTGGTGTTTTTTGGCAGTATGGACGGCAACCTGTACGCATTGGAAGCAGATCACTAGCTCGGCTCGTACGGCGACATTCGCTTGGCCTGGGTCTTCGTGTGAGATAGAGCCCCGTCATCGTCGGGCGGTTCTGATAACGACCCAGCGCGGGATCCCACGTTTAACGGGTATTGTGGCCCGCATCGCCAGTGGAGTGCATCGCCAGCAGCTGCGATCGGACGTCGAGCACATTGCGCTTCAGGTACGGCAGCAGCATTCGCATGCTGTCGCTTCCGTCATCCCCCGCTTCAGGAGGGGCAAGTAAGCTGTTGCAGTAACTGCGGTAATAATCCGCGTATAAATTTTCGTAGCGTCGGAACGGTTCACCAAACGCCTGGTGTACCAGCAGCGTGGCGCCAATGTGCTCCACGCAGATCAAGCTCGAGTAGCCGCGCTGGTAGTTACCGTGCTCGGCCACCATGGCGCGGCTGTAGCTCTTGTTGCCGTGGAAGTGCTGAATCAGGAGCCGTCGGCCCGCCTCCCGGGGCGAATGCGCGCGAAAGAACTCGAACAGCGCCGTACGATGCACCAGCGAGAAAGCAGTCGACAGCAAAGAGCGCGCCTGCCGCTCTCCAGTTGACTGCTTCGATACAGCATCCATGAGGCGCGTATGTTCCGCTTCCCAGGCTCGGTATTCCTTTGGGTTAGAGAGCAGGGGACCCGCGACTTGTTGCTCCCTCGACGTCCCGCCGCGCGCAGCGCGCGCCAATTGCTTCTCAGAAGCGTCCATGAGGCGGCTGCGGCTGACTTGGGGAGGACCACCTCCCAGGTTGAGCCGCAGAAGCCGGGTAAACGTATCAGCGATACTGGGTTTTGCGCTTGCTGGCGACATTTGCTCCCCATCCTCATTGATCTTTGGTTTCACGACAGCGCACGGGTCCGCCGTGGCTATCAGAATTCTTAAGTGCGAATGTTGCGCGCGTTTGACGGGAACCCCAAGCAATTTTTTGTAGTCCACCGTAAGCCTTTAGCAACAGGTGGGAACGCGCCTGGACATTGCTGTAGGACAAAAATCAATGTCCTACCTTGACGATAGGATGGTAGGCCGGGAGAATCCGCCACCCTTTCCGGGCACATTGGCTAGGTAGCTCAGCTGGTTAGAGCGTGGCACTCATAATGCCGAGGTCGTGGGTTCGAGTCCCACCCTAGCCACCATTTCAACAACTTAAGCGGCCCCCTCGCCGGGGCTCGCGGTGCCGGAGCGCCTTGGGGGGCCATACCCGACGATCTGGGGGAGACCGGTTTGACCTTCCGAGCGGCAGGATCGGAGCTGCCGTTGATTATCAACTGTTAAGCTTCGATCTTAAACGCGAACTAAAGCTAGGTGTTTTGCAGTTACAGCCCCACAAAATGCACGAGTGAAGCCGGTCGCGCCTTCCCGCTCCTACAAGAAACTGAGAGATCCAGGCCCGCCTGGATCCGGTATCCGAAGTCTGCCGCACCTGACGCCCCCGCTCCGATTAACATAAAACAAGATTCAAGGACGGCCAATCAATGAATAGATTGCTAGCAGTGTTCGCAATGGTGATCGCCAGCGGTTGCGCCTCCACTGCGCGTATCGCGGCTCCCACATCACCCGCGGTGGTGGGCGAGTATCGCCCGGGGTTGCTCAATGGTTATCTTACCGCCACGGAGTTGCCTGACAGTATCAAGCTGTTGCCTGAGCCACCGACAGCTGACTCTGCCGCGCAAGCGGCCGACAATGCGACATTCCATGAAATGACAAAGCTTCAGGGGACGCCGCGCGGGACGCTTGCAGTTCGAGATGCCGACCTGACCTTTCCCGCCGCCGCGTCGACGTTTTCGTGCTCGCTCGGCGTGCCGATCTCGGAACAGGGCACGCCAAACGTAAACATGTTGTTGCGCAGGACGCTGACCGACGCCATCGTTGCTACTTCCAAGGCCAAGAGTAAATATCAACGCCCACGCCCGTTTATGGCGTACAAAGTACCGAGCTGCACCCCCGCCAGTGAAGCCATACTGGTCAAGGATGGCTCATACCCTTCCGGCCACTCCACGACGGGCTGGGCGTGGGCACTCCTACTGGCGGAAATCGCCCCCGAACGGGCCGACTCGATCCTCCAGCGGGGTCGAGCGTTCGGCCAAAGTCGAGCAATCTGTGGGGTCCACTGGCAAAGTGATATCGAGGCGGGCCGACTCGTGGGCGGGGCATTGGTTGCGCGGCTCCACGCCAACAAGGTATTTGTTGAGCAAATGCGGGCGGCGCAGGCTGAGATCGCAAACGCGCGCAACGATAACAAAATACCTGCGGAGGGCTGCGCCGCCGAGATGGCTACGCTGGCGACCTCCAGTGCTATGGCCCCCTAAACAGGGGATCTTACATCGTGGAAAGCCGAGAACTAGTGCGGGGATCCGCCTGACCACGACTTTTGCATATAGGAACCGGCGAGCCCCTTCTGCCTGAGCATGGGACATCGCATCATAAAGAATGGATGCGTGCACGAATGACCGCCAGTCCCTTGGCGAGCCCACCCATCGCTTCGCGCCGTGGCGCCGTTAGCGGTCTAGCTTTTGCGCTCGCCATCTAAAGTTAGTGTATTTCGATATCCGAAATAGTGGAAGCACGCGCCCCCTACTATTGACATCCTGCCGGGGCCCGGACCAGTATATTCGATACGCGACCTAGCGTTCGCTATCCGAAAAACGCCCTTTGGGGGTCGCATTTTGAAGATTGGGCGTCAAAATCCATCCAAGTCCTCGATATCCACGGCGAATGCCGAAGTAATCGTCGTTCGAGGCATGGATCTGTGTCGTGACCTGATCGGCCAGATTACCTTTACTGAGCATGTCTGGCTGCTGGTTGCTGGGCGTCTACCGACGGAGGGCCAGCGAAACACACTGGATGCTGCGCTCGTAGCCATTGCTGAACACGGGCTGGTTCCGAGCGTCGTCGCCGGTCGTATGACGCTCGCTGCCGCCCCAGAGGCTCTACAGGGGGCAGTAGCCGCCGGACTATTAGGTTGCGGGTCCGTCATTCTAGGGGCAGCCGAATCTGCAGCCCAGGATGCGATCGCAGCGCGGGGCAGCGAGCCGCTGTTGCCTTAGAGCGCGGCTATCGGCTCATCGGGTTTTAGACGGTAGCCAAGTCCCACCTCAGTTACAAGAAAGCGTGGGCGTCCCGGATTGGATTCGATCTTTTGGCGGAGCATCTTTACGTACGAGCGCAAGCCGCGTGCGTCGCCTTGGCGATCGGGTCCCCAGGCCTCGGCTATGAGCCTTTTTTGCGTAACGATCATTCCGGCATTGCGAGCCAAGCACTCAAGAACGCGATATTCGAGTGGCGTAAGGTGCAATGGTGCTCCAGCGCTGGTCGCGGTTCGCGCTGTTAAGTCGACAGTCACTTGCTCAAAATGCAGTACGGGCAACCCCTCGGAGCGGCGGGCGCTCCGTCTGAGCGCCGAGCGCACGCGCGCCATGAGTTCTGGCGTGCTAAAAGGTTTGGTCACGTAGTCGTCGGCGCCCGCGTCTAGGGCGAGTATCTTCTGTGATTCCATAGAGCGCGCGGAAAGCACCAGGATTGGTACGGTGGAAAACGATCGTACTTCGCGTATTACTTGGGTCCCGTCTTGGTCTGGTAGCCCCAGATCAACAATAAGGAGATCGGGCCGGTGGCCCCGGGTTTCGATAACCGCTCGCCTTCCGGTCGCTGCTTCGACGAAACGGAAGCCATTTGCCACTAGCAATGTACCGAGAATACTCCGCAGCGTGGGATCGTCTTCAACGACCAGTATCAGGAACATCGCTGTTGTCATGAGCCGTCTTCCGCAACGGGCAAAGTAAATTCAAAGCGAGCCCCTCCCTCCGGTCGTTGCGCTGCCGTGATGTGACCCCCGTGCGCGTTAACAATTGCCCGACAAATTGCCAGTCCGAGTCCTGCACCGCCGATACTGCTCTCATCGCGTCCTCGCTGAAATTTCTCAAACAGGTCCTTCGGATCCCCCGGAGGTAAACCCGGCCCGTTGTCTTCCACGGTCACCCGCACTACGGGATGTTCTGCGGTAGCGCCAATCTCGATTCGGGCGGCGGACCGAGCGTGCTTCGTGGCGTTATCTATGAGGTTAGCGAATACCTGCGTGATAAGAAGGCCGTCGACGCAAACAGCGGGGAGGTCGTGTGGGAGACTGACATCGACCCGAAAACCAACCAATGACTCGCTCATTCGTTCGAGAACGGTACCCACAAGATCCTCGATTGTATGCCATTCGCGCCGGAGCTTAACCTCGCCTGCCTCGAAGCGCATGAGGTCCAAGACATTCGAGATCAGCTCGGACATTTCCTTGGCCTTGGCCTCTATGGACGCGGCAAGCCGCGCGCGGGCGGCCGCGTCCAGGGCAAGCTTGGGATCATTTAGCGCACTGCTAGCGCCCGAAATAGCCGCCAGCGGGGTGCGCAGGTCGTGCGAGATCGATCCAAGCAGGGTGTTGCGTAGACTTTCGGTTTCCGCAGCAACACGTGCCGCTTCGGCGTCTTCGGCAAGATGTGCGCGCTCAATGGCGAGTGCAATTTGCCCAGCAAAAGTTTCGAGCAGATGCTGCTGTTCCGGTAAAAGAAGTCGACGACGTTGACTCGGGCGAACGGCCAGCACACCAAAGGTTCGATTGGTCCCCCGAAGTGGGAGGTACTGCGCAGTTGCAGCTGGCAGAGTATCGGTCCCTAGGCCCGCTGGTCGGCCATGATTGAACACCCATTGTGCGATTGATAAGTCCGCACCGTGCAGCGAGCCTGCGATTGGTAAGCCATGGGGGTGGAGCAGTTGACCCGAAGGCAAATCTGGAAGTAATACCACAGCTTCGCTAGAAAAAGTCTCGGCCACGTGTTTGATCGCGACGCGGGCGAGATTCTCTAGGGTTCGAGTTGCGACCAGTTCCCTGCTCATCGCATAGAGTAGTGAAGTGCGGCGCTCGCGCGCACCAGCGACACGGGTTTGCGCGCGTACGCTTGCGACCAGGGTGGCAATGGTAAATGCGACGGTCAGCATGACCGCAAATGTCACGACGTATTGAAAATCGCTCACGGCGAAGGTGTAGCGAGGCGGCACAAAACAGAAATCGAAAGCTGCCACATTGGCAATTGCCGTAACGATCGCAGGTCCCCGACCGAGCTGCAGTGCGGCGATGGCGGCTCCAAGCAGGTAAACCATGACAAGATTTGTTAGCTCAAAATACGGATACATAAATGCCGCCAGCGCGGTGCAGAGAACCGACACCAGAAGCGCAGTCCAGTAACTTCCCCATGAGACGTCTCGAGGCGCGATGTTTACCAGGCGTTCACGCTCCTGTGCGACTGAGTGACGCGCAATAATGGACACGTCGAAACCATGACCGCCGCGCGCAAGCGCATTGGCTGTCGAGCGACGTAGCAGCGCCCGCCACCCTCTACGTGTGGGTTCCCCCAGCACGATCCTCGAGACGGCCCGGAGCCGAGCGTATTCGATCAAAGTTTCCGCCACACTGGGGCCATCGAGCGTCACGGTGTGAGCGCCGAGGGATTCTGCGAGACGTAAAACCTCGATTCGCCGATTGCGTGCCGTATCCCCAAGCGTGAGGAGCGCGGGAGTTTCAACAGAAACTACCAGCCACTCTGCATCCATCGCGTCGGCAAAGCGCTTTCCGAAGCGCACGAGCTGCTCGGCCTGGTCGTTCGGCCCGATCGCGACCATGAAACGATCGCGCGCAAGCCCCGGGCGCGGCGTACCGTGCGTAGCTGCGTAGTCGTGTGCAGCCGCATCGACGCGGTCGGCGGTTCGGCGGAGCGCAATTTCTCTGAGCGCGAGTAGGTTGGGCTTGCGGAAAAAGCGCTCCGTGGCCGTGGCAACACGGTCAGGCAGGTAGACGCGGCCTGAACGGAGGCGCTCCAAAAGATCGTCCGGGGGCAAGTCGATCAACTCGACTTCGTCCGCTTCGTCAAAGATCCTGTCCGGAATAGTTTCCCTTTGACGAATGCCGGTTATGCCCGCAACTATGTCATTCAGGCTTTCTAAGTGCTGAACATTAAGGGTTGTCCAGACGTTGATTCCGGCATCGAGTAACTCTTCGATATCTTGCCAGCGCTTTGTGTGCCTCGGTCGTGGTTCACCTTCGGCAATGTTGGAATGAGCAAGTTCGTCGACGAGGAGTGTCGTCGGCGCACGTTGTAGTGCGTGGTCCAGATCGAATTCCGGGCGCGTAATACCCCGATACTGCACGGCCAGGAAAGGTATTCGCTCTAGGCCCTCTAGCAGTTGTTCGGTTTCAGAGCGTCCGTGTGGTTCCACATAACCCACTACGAGATCGACGCCTGCGGCGTGCGATCTGAGCGCTGCTTCGAGCATGGCGTAAGTCTTGCCCACACCGGCCGATGCCCCGAAGAAAATCTTCAGGCGGCCGCGCCGCGCACGCGCTTCCTCGCGCTTTATGGCGGCGAGGAGCTTGTCAGGGTCGAGGCGCTCGGAATCTACCATCGGTACCAGATCGCCGTGGCTACATCAGCGACGCGTATCCAAAGCCAGATTCAACTCGAGCACATTAACACGCGGCTCACCGATGAATC
The DNA here is from genome assembly GCA_963717335.1 of uncultured Gammaproteobacteria bacterium. Classification (GTDB taxonomy): domain Bacteria; phylum Pseudomonadota; class Gammaproteobacteria; order Steroidobacterales; family Steroidobacteraceae; genus FEN-1191. The sequence goes on from CAVQVZ010000002.1 coordinate 518,022, forward strand.
CTAGCACACGGCCGCGGCTATGCGCTGCTACTAGCTCCCGCACTTCACCGACCGAGAGTCCGCGAAGTCGAGCGACGCGAGCCACCTGATAGTTGGCTGCAGCCGAACCAATCTCCGGATCGAGTCCACTTGCGGAGGCAGTAACCAGGTCGATCGGGACGGGTTGGCGATTATCCGGGTCGGCGTCCCTTAGTCGTTTGATATTGGCTTTTACCTGATCGATCAGGGCAGGATTCAGGGGCCCGAAGTTCGAGCCCGTAGATCCAATGGCGTTGTAAGGTTGCGGGGCAGTGGCAGATGGACGGCCCCAGAAATATTTCGGGTCGGCAAAATGTTGGCCGATCAGTCGCGAGCCAACTAGCTTCCCGTCGATGAGGATTAGGCTACCCTCAGCTTTAGCTGGAAACACCAACTGCGCAATGCCCGCGATGGCGAATGGGTAGGCCAGTCCACAGATAACCGTCATCGCAAGCAGCAGACTCACGGCTACTCGTGAACTTGAAACAAGCATGCTTCCCTTGTTCGTCATGCCCAGCCCGCCGCCGCCAGCAACATGTCAATCAGCTTTATTCCAGGGAACGGCGCAATGATGCCGCCCAAACCATATACCAGCAGGTTGCGACGTAATAGCGGCCCGGCGCCGAGCGGGCGATACTTCACACCGCGGATAGCAAGCGGAATCAGCACGACAATGATAAGTGCATTGAAAATCACTGCAGACAAAATTGCCGAGTTGGGGGTTGTCAGCCGCATAATGTTGAGCACGCCAAGTTGTGGGTAGGTGACGGCAAACGCGGCTGGTATGATGGCGAAGTACTTCGCGACGTCATTGGCAATGCTAAAGGTGGTCAAGGCGCCGCGAGTCATGAGCATCTGCTTCCCAGTCTCGACAATCTCTATTAATTTTGTCGGGTTGGAGTCAAGATCCACCATGTTGCCGGCTTCCTTGGCCGCCTGGGTACCGGTATTCATTGCCACGGCTACGTCGGCTTGAGCGAGTGCCGGGGCATCATTGGTGCCATCGCCAGTCATCGCCACCAACCGTCCCTGTGCCTGATGCTCGCGGATCAGCTTGAGCTTTGCCTCTGGCGTTGCTTCGGCTAAAAAATCGTCAACACCGGCTTCGGCGGCTATTGCCGCAGCAGTAAGTCGGTTGTCGCCAGTAATCATGATTGTCTTAATGCCCATGTGCCGCAGATCTGAAAAGCGTTCCTTAATACCTCCCTTTACGATGTCCTTGAGTTCGATGACCCCCACAACCCGCGAACCGTCCGACACCACAAGCGGGGTGCTCCCTTGGCGGGCAACGCGCTCCACCATATCGGCGACTGCGCGCGGGTATGTTTGGCCTTGGGCAAGGACGTGCTTGCTGATTGCGTCTGGTGCGCCCTTGCGGATATGTCGTGTGCCGAGATCGACACCACTCATTCGAGTGTGAGCCGAGAAGGGCACAAAAGCGGCGGCCAAGGTCTTCAGATCCCGCTCCCGCAAGTTGAAGCGTTGCTTGGCCAGAATAACGATGCTACGGCCTTCTGGGGTCTCGTCGGCAAGCGATGCGAGCTGGGCGGCATCTGCGAGTTCTTGCTCGGTAACGCCAGGACCGGGTAGAAACGCGGCCGCCTGACGGTTACCAAGCGTAATCGTCCCGGTTTTATCGAGCAGAAGCACATCAACGTCACCGGCGGCTTCTACTGCTCGCCCTGAAGTTGCAATTACGTTGGCCTGCATCATTCGACTCATACCCGCCACACCGATCGCAGACAGCAAGCCGCCGATCGTGGTCGGAATGAGGCAGACCAACAGGGAAATCAACGCGGTAATTGTCACTGGCCTGCCTGCCGTGCCTGCTTCCACGCTAAATAGCGAGAAAGGCAGCAGCGTTACGATTACGACGAGGAATACCAGCGTTAGGGCAATCAGCAATATTGTAAGCGCAATTTCGTTAGGTGTTTTTTGCCGTTTGGCAGATTCCACCATCGAGATCATCCGGTCGAGAAAGGTCTCACCAGGATTGACTGACACTCTCACGACTATCCAATCGGACAGAACGCGAGTCCCGCCCGTTACGGACGAAAAATCACCACCCGATTCGCGGATTACCGGCGCCGATTCACCGGTTATCGCACTTTCATCGACCGATGCAGCGCCTTCGATGACTTCGCCGTCCGCAGGAATTACCGCTCCCGTCTCAACCAGAACCACGTCGCCCTTACGTAGGTCCTCCGCCTTTATGCTGATAGTGTCTCGTCGCAAGAGCTTCGGATCTGTGAGCTTCTTGGCCAATACGGTCTGGCGCATGCCCCTCAGGGCCGCCGCCTGTGCTCGACTTCGGCCCTCTGCGAGTGCCTCCGCAAAATTGGCGAACAGAACGGTAAACACCAGCCACACCGTGACGCCAAGGACAAAGTTGGGTGACGCCTCCCCATGTCCGCCAAGCGCCTGGAAATAGAGCAGGCTGGCAACGATTGCGCCGATATAAACCACAAACATGACCGGATTTCGCCACTGCACCCGTGGATCGAGCTTGAATAGTGAGTCCACCAACGCAGGAGCCAGGAGCCCGCGGTCGAACAAGGTCAATTGTCGCCGTGACATGTCAGGTTCTCAGTGTGGCGCATTGAGCATGAAGTGCTCGACGACCGGGCCTAGCGCCAATGCTGGGACGTAAGTCAAAACACCGATCAGCAAGATCGAACCTACCAGCAACGCCACAAAGAGAGGTCCGTTGGTTGGCATAGTGCCCTCGGTCACGGGTACGCGCTTCTTTGCAGCCAGCGATCCCGCCAGGGCAAGCGCGGCAACGATCGGCCAATAGCGCCCTATCCACATGGCCAGCCCGGTGGCGATGTTGTAGAACACCGTGCCAGCACCCAGTCCAGCAAATGCGCTGCCGTTGTTGTTGGCGGCCGAGGAGAACGCATAGAGAATCTCGCTAAAGCCGTGGGGCCCAGGATTTGCCACCCCGGCCTTCCCCGCAATCGTCGCCACCGCAACCGCGGCACCGATCAGTACAACGAAAGGCGTTGTAAGGATGTAGATCGACGCCAGCTTCATTTCCGTTGCTTCGATCTTCTTCCCCAGATATTCCGGCGTGCGACCAATCATGAGGCCGGCAATGAACACACCGAGGATCGCGAATATCAAAATGGTATACAGCCCTGTGCCTACTCCGCCGGGAGCAAGTTCGCTGAGCTGGATCAGAAAGAGGGGCACGAATCCGCCCAATGGGGTCATTGAGTCGTGCATTGAATTGACGGCGCCGCAGGAAGTGGCGGTCGTAACCGCAGCAAATATACTGGACGGCCCGATGGCAAACCGAGTCTCCTTGCCCTCCATATTGCCTCCGGCCTGGCTTGCACTGGCGATTTGGTCCACTCCCTGCCGCGCAATTAGGGGATTACCGTGCTGCTCGCTTCGATAGGCCAGCACGATCAACGGCAACAAGAGCAGCAGCATAGCTGCGAGCAATACCCAGCCCTCCCGCTTATCACCGACCATCCTGCCAAACGTGTATGTGAGTGCGATGGGAATCAACAGGATCGCGAGCATTTCCAGCAAGTTGGAAATGGCGGTGGGGTTCTCAAACGGGTGTGCCGAGTTCGCGTTAAAGAACCCACCGCCATTGGTCCCAAGTTCCTTAATTGATTCCTGGGAAGCGACGGGTCCCATCGGCAGGGACTGCGTGTGCGTAGTGATAGTCTCCAAGACCGGATTGCCGGCCGCGTCCTTGACGGGGTTACCCAGGGCATCTGCTTTTGGCTGCTGATAGGTTAATAACTCTATGGTCGTTGCATCCTTGTATGCGGCGAAATTCTGGATAACGCCGGTGCTTATCAGGGCGATCGCTAGCACGGCAGAAATCGGCAACAGCACGTACAAGATTGAGCGGGTAATGTCGACCCAAAAATTGCCTATCGTAGTGGCGCTGTGGCGTACGAAGCCGCGTACGACTGCCACCGCTACCGCGATACCCGTCGCTGCGGATAAGAAATTCTGTACCGCAAGACCTGCCATTTGCACCAAGTAACCCAACGTTGATTCGCCCGAGTAGCTCTGCCAATTTGTATTGGTGACAAAACTAATGGCGGTATTGAAGGATGTGTCGGCACGGACGGCTGTCATGTGTTGGGGATTCAGCGGTAACCAGAACTGCAGGCGCTGCAAGCCATAAACGAGTGCCGCGCCAAGTAAGTTGAACAGTAAGAGGGCGATGGCGTATTGCTGCCAACCCATATCCTCATCGGCAGCAATACCGCAGACTCGATACAGGCATCGCTCGGCGCGGACCCCCAAACGCAATGCGAAAGTTGGGTTTCCTTCCATTACGTCAGCGATATACGTGCCGAGTGGCTTGGCGCACGCGAGTACCAAGCCGAAGAGTGCAAGCAGAAGAAACCAGAACGTCAATCCTGGCAGCATTAGAAATGCTCCGCTTTCACTAGAGCATAAAATAGGTAGAGGAATAGGGCGAATGCCAGAAAGCCGCCCAACCAGTACATTGTATTCATGGTTCCCCGGCCAGCTGTGAGACAGCCCAGACGAGACCGTGTGTGATTAGATACAGGCCAATGAGCAACAGAATATAAATTACGTCCATTGAACCGGCCTCTCCTTTAGTGCTCAAGAAATGGTAGGCCGAAAGTTGTGAAAAGCCTGTGAAAAAACGTGTTGCGTGACCGCATTCGCGCCTCGCCCCGTGTGCCCTTGGGCCAGCTGCGCGCACCTCATCGATCGCCGAGACGGCGCTGGTCAACCATGCTATCCAGCGGTGGGGTATTTTTAAGGAATCAGAATTTATAGAGCGCTTGCAGCCAACCCTGCGTGGTGGCGCTACTTTCCTGGTCATTCGGCTTGTGGGTGTCATAGCGGGCTTCAAGACGCAACTCAAACTTCTTTTCCGGAGCAAAGCCCAAAGTCAGGGTGCCTTCGTTAACCTTTGTATCGACGCCAAAATTGAAGCCGTTCGGGTCGTCCAAATACTCGTACCTTAGGGAAGTGCGCCATTTGGGGTTGATCGTGTTGTTCAGGTATCCGGCGACCCCATACCAACTCGCCGACGAAGTGCCCGGTCCCCTGGCATGGTCTTGGCGGTCCCAGTCGGCATTTAGAATCACGGTGAGTGACGATGTTGCGTTCCAAGTGGCGACAGTGTCGAACAGTGCGCGGTTGCCCACCACGCCATCACCCAAGTCAAAGGCGCCGTAATAAGTGGCCGCTGCGATCGAACAATTCTTGCTGGGCGTCAGGGTCATGGCGATTTCAGCGGTCTTGCCGCCATTCGGCACCGACCCGTCGTTGTTCCAGCCATTATTAACGCCGAAAGTGAATGTAGTTTTTTCAGAGGCGGTGTATACCAGGCGCACCCCAACGTGAGTGGTAGGTTCGCTATACCAGAACAGGAGCGACCGCGTAACGTTGGCATTGCTCGTCGGGACAGCTCCTTCCGCCCCAGCGAGAGTCAGGAATTTGCCACCCACCACGGTGGCCTTACCGGTGACGTACTGCATATACGCTTGCAGCAAGTTAATACTGCTGGTGGTGGCATGAGCTCCTAACGAGCCATAGCCGGATGCGTAGCAACCATCGCAGGCCTCGGTTCCTGCTACGGCATTGATAAGTGCACCAAAGTCGGTGGGGGGCAGATACGCCAACGTCAAGGCGGCCTGATTAAGCGAGAAACTATTCGAATCTTTGGTACGCCAGTCCGCAGGCGATTGCGAGGCATAAGAGTACGTGCCATCGACGTATCCGGCCACCGTTAGCCTCGACGCTTGCAGCACGTCTGACACCTTTGGCGCTGCCGACTTGTCGTCCGCGGCAGCCACTGGGGCTGAAGTGACCGCCAGGGCCAGTGCTGCGGCGAGCGTTATAGCTAGACCGGACTTATTTGCGATCCGCGCAATAATTGGCCTGGAAGTCATGGCGGCTAAACTAGCGGCTGTAATGTGAAAACGTTGTGCAAAGAGTTTGCCGGACTGGAATGTGACCCTCCGGATCGGTGCCCCTGTACGAAGTCGCGCGGTCGGCGCCCTGCCGACAAATGGCCGGCTTTCCTGAGTCTTTAAATCGATTCGCAAGTATCATGCCGCGGGGCGGCGAGGCCGCATAAATAGGGATTGCCTGGGAGGCTCTGCAGATCTCCGGGTATGAGACAAGACTGTTCACATGCAGGACAACAGGTAATGACGGTAAATCGCGCGATCGGATGGGAGATGGAGGGTATGCCGCGTATTGTTCGCGGCGAGGGGAGCTATTTATACGACGCGGCCGGCGCTCGGTACCTGGACGGTTCCGGTGGACCGGCGGCTTTCTGCCTCGGTCACGGACATCCCGAAATCAACGCGGCGATTGCCGCGCAGCTTGCGCAGGTGGCTTGCGGATATCGGTACCTGTTTACTAGCGAGCCGCTCGAGCAGCTTACCCAATTGCTTCTTGAAAAATGCGGGCCGCACTTTGGGCATATCGTGTTTTCTTCGAGCGGTTCTGAGGCCATCGAATCGGCAATGAAGGTGGCGCTGCAATACTGGGATGCATCCGGTCGTCCCGAAAAACATCGATTCATTGCGCGAGAACGCTCGTACCACGGCAGCACGTTGGGGGCCTTGTCGCTGTCCGGCTTCGCCGAGAGGCGAAAGCCCTTCATTCGCAGCTTGCTCGAAGTTTCATTCGTTTCCGCCGCGAACGCCTACCGACCGCCTGCAGGTGTGACCGTCGCAGAGTTGGTGCATACCCTGGCGGCCGAACTCGATTCACAGATTCAATCCTTAGGTCCTGAGAACGTAGCCGCGTTTGTATTTGAGCCGGTTGTTGGCGCCGCGGGAGGGGTTGTCCCCGCACCGCCGGGCTACGCCAAGGCCATCCGGGATGTCTGCAACCGTCATCAGGTACTGCTGATCGCCGACGAAGTCATGTGCGGATCGGGGCGCTGTGGCACGTGGTCCGCCTTGGAGCATGAGCGCGTGACCGCCGACATAATCGCCGTCGCAAAAGGTCTGGCGGGAGGATACATCCCGCTCGCGGCCACTATCTTTGGGCGTGAAATCGGCGACACGATCGTCCGGGAGCAGGGAGCCATTCTTACGGGACACACGTTTTCGGGTCACACGGCCGCGTGCGCCGCCGGCCTCGCTGTTCAGCGCATTATTGACCGCGATGGATTGCTTGATCGGGTGCGCGCCAGAGGACCGAGACTCCAGACTTCACTGCGGGACGCGTTGGAACGGTTTTCGGAGGTAGGCGATGTGCGCGGACGCGGTTATTTTATCGGCGTGGAGTTTGTTCGCGATCGCGTCACTAAGGAACCGTTTCCGAAGGAGCGGGCACTGAGCCAATCGATCAGCACTCGGGCATTCGAGGACGGCCTAATCTGCTTTCCATGCGCCGGAAACGCGGGCGATGGGCTGGGCGATGCGATAATCATAGCCCCTCCGTACAATGCGACGGACGCTGAGCTATCGGAACTTCTGGAAAAATTTACGAAAGCGGTGGGTCGAACCCTGTAGGCAGGTCTTCTTGTACCGGCCGGTCAAGATGATGTCGGAAACGGCGCGCCTAACTGACTAAGGAGTCTGGTCCGGGCTCGCCTGCGTCGGTTGAAAGATTTGCGCTTGTTGGCGGCATTGATCCGCAACGGTGTTGCGAATCAGCTCAGCCAGACGGAGTGCTCCGGGCCCTGCGTAATCGCGGTCGGAAAATACTAAATAGAGCTCACCCCAGCGCTCGGCCCCCTCGCGTAATGGAAGCGGTTTTAGCTCATGGCGTTCCAGCTCCCCGCGCACCGTGTCCTCGGGAAACCAGGCGAATCCCAGACCCAGTCCGGCGGCGTGTATTGAAGTCGCCTTGTGGCTGACGGTCCAGCTCTGCTCCGCGCCGACCCAACTGCCGCTGCGTCGCTGGCTGCCGGTATCCCGGATGATCAGGTGGCGATGCTGGCGCAGATCAGTGAGCGTTAATTCGCGCCCCAGACGGTGCAGCGGATGTTCTGGATGTGCCATGGCCACGAATCTCAGGCGCATCAGCGGATCGCCGGCGAAACCCTGCGGTACCCGCGAGCAGATCGCAAGGTCCACTCGACGCTGCAGTAGCGCTTCCTCGGTGCCACTGAGCACGCTTTCATACAGTTCGATGCGCGTTTGCGGCTGTTCCTGGCCAAATTGAGCCAAGCACTGCAGCAGCATCCAGGTGGGGAAGATGATTTCTACGGCCAGGCGCAGTTCGGATTCCCAGCCCGCGGCGAGATGCCCAGCCGCTCCTTCAAGGGCGCCCGCTTCCTCCAGCAAAGCCTTTGCTCGCCGGTAGAGGACCTCTCCGCTCGGGGTCAGTACCGCCTTGCGACCGACGATAGTCAGCGCTTGCACTCGCAATAGCGCTTCGAGCTTCTGTACTCCATAGGTGATTGCCGATTGGCTCTTATGCAGTACTGCAGCAGCCTGGGCGTATCCGCCCGAATCTACGACGGCCACCAGACACCGCCACTGCTCAAGGGAAACTTTCGGGTCCACTTAATATCAGAGAATTCGATAAGAATGGCCTAAATCTTATACTTTTTTATCCAATTAGTAAATAGTTTAATGGCTCCCGTGATAAACGCTTCCTCCGAACGACGGGAGATAAATATGAAGACCGTACTCCAGCTCAATACCAGCATAAATAACGGCAATGGTCAGTCCAGCCAGCTGGCGAGGCAATTCGTTACTGCGATCCAAGAACGCGATCCTGGTGTGAGGCTCGTAGTCCGGGACCTTGCCGCCTCTGAGCCGGTGCCGCACTTGGACGGTGAGCGCTTTGGCGCTTTTCTCGCTAAGCCGGAAGAGCGCAGCGAGGCGCAGCGCGCGGTGGTTGCTTACTCGGACACGCTGATCAGCGAATTGCAACAGGCTGATGTCATCGTGCTGGGATTGCCGATGTACAACTTTGGTGTTCCCTCACAACTCAAGGCCTATTTTGATCACATCGCGCGCGCCGGAGTAACCTTCAAGTACACGGAACAAGGTCCGGTTGGTCTGCTCACCGGAAAACGGGCGTACGTGTTTGCAGCGCGCGGTGGAGTGTATGCCGGCACGCCCTTGGATACGCAAACGGCATATGTCCGCGATTTTCTGCGCTTTATCGGAATTGCTGACGTGAATTTTGTCTACGCTGAAGGCCTGGCCATTAGTCCCGAGAGCAGGGCGGCAGGTCTTGCCAAGGCCGGAGCAGAAATAGCGCTGCTCGCGGCCTGATAGATCCTCAAGGAGAGTACTCATGACTACCCGCACCGTGGCTCAGATTATTCCGTCTATGGCGACGTCCGACGGCGCCGGCGTCAAGTTGCGCCGGAGCTTAGGCAGTCAGCGGGGCCTGCACGTGGACCCGTTCCTGATGCTCGATGAATTCTACTCCGACAATCCGGACGACTACCTTGCCGGCTTTCCCGCGCATCCCCATCGTGGCTTTGAAACCGTCACGTACATGCTGGACGGCCACATGCGCCATGAAGATCATCTTGGCAATCGTGGTGACCTTGGTCCCGGTGATGTGCAGTGGATGACAGCGGCGCGCGGAATCATCCATTCCGAGATGCCGCAGCAGAGCGAAGGGCGCATGCGGGGCTTTCAGCTTTGGCTGAATCTTCCATCGCGGGAAAAAATGAAGCCGGCTGCCTACAGAGATATTCCAGCTCGGGAGATTCCAGTATCGAAGTTGCCGAGAGGCGGCGAGGTGAAGGTCATTGCCGGCACATTTGGCACGGATGCAGGGGCGGTGTTTGGCCCGGTAAACGGCAAAGGCGCCAGTCTCTCCACCGATCCTTTATACCTCGATGTGCGGCTGCCGCCGGGTGCCGAGTTCATTACACCGGTAACCGTCGGTCACAACGCATTCCTGTACAACTACGAGGGAAGCGCCGCGGTGGGTGAGCCTGCCGACGCCAAAGCGTTGCCAAATCGTGCCGCGGGCGTCCTGTCGAGCGGCGATCAGGTGCGGGTGCAGGCCGGAACCGAGGGAGTCCAGTTCCTCCTTCTGGCTGCGAGGCCGCTCGGCGAGCCGGTGGTGCAGTACGGACCCTTCGTCATGAACACGCGAGAGGAAATCGAGCAGGCGCTGGCCGACTATCGCGACGGCAGGCTGGCTTCCGCCGCCTAGAGCGGAGCCGGCTGGAATACAAAGCGAGGTGAGCCCGGCTTGCCGGGCGACCCCGCCTTGCCGGGCGTCCCCGGCCGGGCGGCTCGGTCACACGCGCCCGCGTTCGAAACGCATTAACAACCAGGTTGCAATGGTCGTCAAAATACCCACCAGGACGAGCAACAGCATCACCGAATTGAGACCAAAACTTTTCTTCAACCAACCGATCAAAGGCTCTTGCAGGATTGGACCGATCGAGCCAAAACCATTAATTACGCCGGCGGCGAGCGCGGCCTGGCGCCGGCTACCTACATCCATGGCGCAGGCGCCCGATAGCAGGGCGTCGGGTCCCATTTCAAAAAAGCCGATCACACCCAGAAGCACGACGAAAAGCACAGCCGAGGACAACCCGAATAGCCACATGAGACAGGTGGAAAGAAGACAACAAAAGCACATATAAAAAATAACCGGTGTTCGCCGGGAGCCTGGAATACGATCGGACCAATAACCGCCTGCAATGACGCCCAACAGTCCGATCCAGTCAAAGGCCGTCGACAGGTAGGCAGCATTTGACGACGACAGCGCGAAGTGCTCGCCCAGAATCAATGCCGACCAGCTGTCGAGCGCGTACCGTAGAAACTTGAAACCGAAGTAGATAAGCCCCATTGCGACAATCGAACCTAAAAAGCCCTTTGGGAGCGGTGCCTCGCGCACAGCGATGCTCCCCGGTCCACTCGGCGCCGGAACATCTGGCTCGGCCTCATCCGCCAGTGACAGGCCAACAGACTGCGGACGTTCGCGCGCGAGAAACACGAACGCCACGGTGATTACGAAAAAAACGATGCTTGAGCCAAAAAAAGACCACGACAATCCGAGCCAGCCCAGCATGAATCCAGCCAGTCCCTTGCCGGCGACTGCACCAATTTGATAACAGCTCCCCCAAACGCCAAACAACGTTCCGCGTTCGGAACGCCGGGTCCAGTTCGCGAATAGCGCAACGTTGTGAGGCCATCCAGTCGCCTGGGCAAGGCCGTGGATGCCCATCGTCACGCATATCCACAGCAGCACACTGGCCTGGTGTGAGTCCACGAGTAGGCCAAGAGCCACATTGCACGCCGCCGCGATGCTCATGCCGTAGGCCAGCACGCGTCGGCTCTCCATCCGCCGGCCCAGCCACGCCGCGAAGAACTGTCCGAGCATGTAGCAGATAAGGTAAATCGTCCAGGGCAGGGCAATTTGCTCGTCGTCAAATCCGAATTGCAATTTGAGCGGGTGCTTTACGACGGCGTAAACTTTCCGGCACAGGTAGAAGCCGGCGTATGAGAGCCAGGTTGCGGTGAATAACTGTGCGCGGTAGCGCCGCAGGAGAACCGGATCGGTGTCGCTCAAGCGAATGAACCGTGCGCAAGCGAGATCTTTCCCGCAGCGAGGTCGTTCCAGAAGTTTGGCGGTAGCGTCTCGTAGTTAGTGAAGGCGTTCGTCGCGCGGGCGCTGTTTTCCGGGATATCCACCGCGACGCAGGTGATGAACATGGAGCGCATTCCGGCGGCGCGGGCCGCCAGCAATCCAGCTTCGCTGTCTTCGAAAACCACGCATTCGGCGGGATCGACGTCCAGGGCGCGGGCCGCAAGCAGAAAGCCCTCGGGATCCGGCTTGCCCACGCGCACCGATTCGGCCCCGATCCGGGCGCGTGCGGCGACATAATCGTCTGCTCCCAAGCGCGAGATAAAACGATCGATTACCGACCTGGGGCTGGAGGACACCACCCCAATCTTTAGTCCCGCCGCCGCAGCCGCTTGCAGCGCCTGAGGTGCCCCAGGAATGGCCTGCACCTCACCGACTGCGCCATTCCAATGGCTTAGCATCGCTGCAGCCAGTTCCTTTGCCGTCACACTAATCCCGGTCAGCGAGCGTATTTTGTCGGCAACATGCGTCCAGGTGCGTCCGTGTGTTTCGGTGTGCGGCAAATTGAAATTAGCAAATCCGTGTTGGGCCATTACAGCGGTAACCGTTGTGTCGGTGTGCATCTCGGTATTTATAAGCGTGCCATCCAGATCGAATAGCAAGGCGCGGACCGCCTTGTCTTTGGGTGGGGATGTCGCCGCCTCTCTGACTTTTAGCTCAAGGCGTTCAATCAGCGCGCGGTAATTTTCAAAGCCTGGCGTCTTCAGGCCCGCGACTTTACCTAGGTCGTCCCACCTGCGGACCTTAACCGCGTCGCGCCAGTACCGCTCGGATTCAAATGCCGTGATCTCTTGGGTCGACATGGGGCCGCCCTGAAGCTTGAGCGTGGCAACGGAGGCCGCACTGAGTTCCTGAAAGTACTCGGGTTCCGTGGCACACAAGTAACGTTTCGCCGGCACGTGAAGTCGTACCGGCTCAGAAACTTCAGGGCCGAAGTGTTTTGCCAGCCATCGGCTGCCGCTGCGCTCGTGACCTGCATCCTTGGTCCAGTCCGAGATGTCATCGGGAACCACTTCAGTCAGATGTCCGATGTCGTGTAACAACGCGGCTACACAGAGCGCTTCGGTGGCATGAGCCCTTTGAGCGAAGTAGGCTGCCTGCAATCCGTGTTCGCTCATGGTCACATCCTCGCCATACGCTTGCCCGCCACGCAGGGCGTATAACGAGAAGATCTCGCCAGCGATGCTCATAGAGCCTCACCATTTTTCAATTGTTTGCGCAAAACGGCAGTTTCGCTGAACACGCTGTCGCGCGTTAGATAGCACCCCTGCAGGTGGCGCGGGTAATTAGCCGATTCAAAGCCCGTGCGCCCGTGCAAGATTCGTCTATTGTCGAAAATGGCTAGATCTCCGTCATTAAGACGTGTTCCCATCTGCAAGCGCGGATCGCGCAGCAGGGCAGCAAATGTCCGGTAGGCGGCGTAGTAAGCAGGGCACTGTGTTGAAGGCAGGCGTATAGGTTGGACGGCGCGATTGTTGTAATTTACAGCCGTCACCAGGCCGGAACAATTGAGTTCAATCAGCGGCCTCTCGGCATACAGGTCTACTCCGACGGCCTGATAGCTAAAAGGCACCGGCGTCGTGCTGAGAGCAGCGAAGGTATCGCTTTCGGTTTCACGCAAATGTTCTGCAATGGCGAAACCGTCGGAAAATAAGCTGTCGCCTCCGTCAGGCGCCGCAACCAGAGTATGTAGCGCCTGGAAGCCCGGCACCGGCTCGCGATAGGGGTTGTCGGTGTGCAGGCCCAGGCCCAAGTCGGAGTAAGCGAGATTCTCGGGCTGCGGCACCGCTCGTACGTCGAAAACGCGCCCGTAATTGGTTTCCGGCACATAGCCAATATAAGCGGTCGCCTCGAGAATGGCGTGATGTCGGCACGGTACGTTACTGAGAAATGCTAGGCCATCCTGCAGCAGCCGGATAAGCCAAGCGAGCCGGGTTTGCGGGTCCGCGAGAAAATCCTCAAAAGTCAGCCAGCCAAAGTCGTGCTGTGGGGCTCGCGCCGCGCCCTCCAGCCACAGGCGGGGCTGCAGTTCAGGCCGCACCCTCCCTCCGATGGCGTATTCATAGAGCCATCGTAGATCGAACGAGGATCGTCGCTGCTCATCGATCCATTCGACTTCGACCGTGCTTTCCGTGAGGAGGGCCGACCGAATGCGCGGCATGGCGGGTATATCCATGACATCGACGAGCCGTTGGCCACTGTGCGGGTCACGGTCCTCTGGAAGATTGTCGCGCAGCCAAATGCTGGCAAATTCGCCGGCCGTGCCGTCGGTCCAGGCAATAGTGATCGAGCTGGGCTGGCTCGTGACACCCGTGGCAACCACCTTCGAATTCATATGCTGATCCTCATCGCGTTCGCATTTCGCGCAGTCCGCTTTAGATTGGCTGCCATTCCTCTTAATAAGGCATCTTTAACCCGGGAACCTACATACCCGGAAAGGGCATGCCGGTCTTCAAGTTTATTAGGGTCCAATATTCGCATCCCAAAGCTGGTCGGACAGCCGCAATGCTCGTATATCGCGCTGACCAATGTAAAGCATTCGCTTTACCATCCACATAAACGCGTTAAGCTTCCGTGAGCGGAGGAGCAGGTGTCGTGCTTGGATTAAGTTTGCTGCAAATGGCTGCGGGACTGGTAATTGTCCGCTGGTGGGCATGCTCTGCGCTGGTGTTCGATCCCGCTGCGTTCGCGGCGACGTCGTGGGTACCCGTGAGTCCTGGTAAGTTCCGTTGCGCGGCAGTTGGCGGCTTGGCTACGGTGGAGAATGCCGCATTGCGCTTCGTGATTGGCGTCCAGGACGCGGTGCTTCGCACTCAAGCATTCGACAACCGCCTGACCCGACGTTCCTGGCGCGCCAGTCCGCCTCGCCGACAAGGTGCGACAAGGACGTGGGTCGCGGACCGGGGGACCACCCGGAATCTCAAGCCCTTTGAGGTTCGGCTTTGGGACCTACGGTCGTCGTAGCCGCCGGCAATGCACAAGGCAAACCGGATCCTAGTGATAGGCGGCGGCTTTGCCGGGCTAGAAGCGGTGCGGGGCCTGCGCCGGGCGGCGGCCGAAATCCTGCTTATTGATCGAAGTAATCATCACAACTTCCAGCCGCTTCTCTATCAGGTGGCTACGGCGGGGCTTGCGGCACCGTCCATTTCAGCGCCGCTCCGGCACATCCTGCGCCGGCAACGCAATGTCACGGTACTGATGGGCGAAGTGACGGCGATCGATGTTGGCGGGCGCTGCCTCAGTGTTGATGGCATCCGATATGATTACGATTATCTCGTGATAGCTGGGGGGGCGACTCACGCATATTTTGGTCACGATCAGTGGGCGCGTTACGCGCCGGGCCTGAAGACGATCGATGACGCACTGGAGATTCGGGGACGGATACTCAGGGCGTTCGAGCACGCCGAGATTGCACAGCACCAGCACGACCGCGAGGCTTGGCTAAATTTCGTCATTGTCGGGGGCGGCCCGACAGGGGTCGAACTTGCGGGAACGCTCGCCGAAATAGCCCGGCATACGCTGAAGAATGAGTTTCGACGGATCGATCCATCAACGGCGCGGGTGATGCTCGTAGAGGCAGGGCCCAGAATTCTGCCCACATTTGCCCCGGCGCTCTCTGAGGCCGCCTTGCGCCAATTAGAGCGATTGGGTGTCAGTGTTTCGCTGGGCCGGGCGATTACTGCACTCGATGAGGACGGAGTGGTCATGGGCAACGAGCGGCTAACGGCGCGTACGGTCATATGGGCCGCCGGCGTGGCAGCCTCGCCGTTGGGCGCTGCGCTCGGTGTCCGCGCAGATCGAGCCGGCCGCGTTGTGGTGAGTGCGGATCTCAGCATCCCGAATCACCCTGAAGTCTATGTGGCCGGAGATTTGGCCAGCGTGACATATGGGGCCGGACAGGTGCCTGGAATCGCATCGGCGGCCAAACAAATGGGGCGCCACGTGGCCCGTTCGATCAGCGGGCGGCTTGCGGGCCGCCCGACCCCGGCCTTTCGTTACCGACACTACGGCTCGCTGGCGACGGTGGGTCGCCGCGCGGCGGTTGTGGATCTCGGTCGTGTGCGCATTTCAGGACTACTCGCCTGGTGGTTCTGGTTATCGGCGCATATTTTCTTTCTCATAGGCTTTCGTAACCGGTTGGTCGTCCTGATCGATTGGGCAGCGGCCTACTGGACTTATCGGCGCAGCGCACGAATCATCGTTGGAACTCCTAGTAGGTCGTCTGAATCCAGCGCTGGGTCAAGTTGACACCACAAACACTGTATTGGACCCCCTACTGAGGGGATCAACTCCCGCACAGCTTCAATTGCATGCGGGTATGCGCGGAAATTACCTCCAGTTATTAGCTTGCTACGGGTTGCGGCCAACGCAAAGGCAAAAGGGGCACCAACGTTAAAAGTCGTCGATCCGATCGCTGCCCAGATCGCGCTGGCAACGGTGCCGAACACGAAGGGATTGGCACCGAGACTCGCTGGAACCCGATTGATGGAATAGGACTATTCGAGGGGCATTCCGCTAGTCTCGCGAGCGAGGAGCAGTGCGATCGCAGTTAACGCGAAGGAAAACGCCAAATACACCGACATCGCCGCGATGCCATAGGCTCGCATCAGTAAGGCAAATATGACGGGAGCCAAGCCACCGCCCACGATCCCGACCAGCGTGTATGCCAACGAAGAGCCGGCATAGCGTACGCGCGTCGGAAACTGTTCACTGATAAAGGCGGCCTGCGGCCCATACATGACTGCATGGATGAGAAATCCGCTGGCTACGGCCGCAACGATCAGGGCGGCTCCGGCACCCTCGAGAATTCGAAAATACACGCCGCCCCAGATCAGAGCCAAAAGTACACCGCTGCCGTACACCGGCCGTCGTCCGTAACGATCCGACAATCCCCCGAAGTACGGGATGGCGAGCGCACTGCACAACGCGCCGACGGACACAGCCAAAAGGGCCAGAGTGCGAGATTGATGCAGGACGGTCGTCAGGTAAGTCAGGGTAAAGACGACCAGAAGCGAATACTGCACATCCGGTCCGATGCGCGCGCCCCCGGCGATCAGCAATCGGCGCCAATGTAGACGCATAACTTCACCAATCGGCGCGGAGGCTACCTCATTGCGCTGGCGCAAACCAACGAACAGAGGAGTCTCGTCGACTCCGGTGCGGACCCACAACCCAAAGGCAACCAGCGCCGCGCTGAGCAGAAACGGAATGCGCCAGCCCCACGATTGAAAAGAAATCTCTGAAAGGGCCAGCGTGGTGGCTGCGATCACGGTGATCGCCAAGAGCGTGCCAATCGCGGGTCCGGTCTGCGCCCAGGAAGCGTTCCGACCGCGGTGATCTTCTGTTCCGTGCTCGAGGGACAACAGGACAGCTCCTGCCCACTCCCCACCGAGTGCCGTACCCTGCACGAAACGCAACGCTACGAGCAAGATCGGACTAAGAAGTCCGGCCGTTGCGTAGGTGGGTAGCAACCCCATCGATAAAGTCGAGAACCCCATAAGCAGTAGGGTCAACATCAGCACATGCTTCCGCCCCCGGCGGTCGCCTAGGCGTCCGAACACAATCCCGCCCAGGGGTCGGGCCAGATAGCCGACGGCGAAAGTGGCGAATGCCAGTATGGTTCCAGAGAGCGGATCGAAGGTTGGAAAGAAAAGGCGGTTAAAGACAATTGCAGCCAAGGAGTTGTACACCGCAAAGTCGAAATACTCGAGCGCGGTCCCCACCATGCTGGCGGTTGCGACCCTGCGAATCCCCGGCATCGGCAGTTATCCCCGCGCCGCGCCGTAACCGCCCGCACCCGGCGTTTCGATCACGAAGACATCGTTAATCTGTAGTTCCCTCTCAGCCGTGCCGCCAAACTCCTCGCGAACTACCTGTGCTGCGCTCAATCCAGTTCCGGCCCACGGCGCCCGGTCGACCGCCATGTAGCCCGAAGGGAGCGACGCGGCGGTGATTCGCGAGTATGACCGCCGTCATCGGCGCCAGGAAACGGAGCCGGCGTTCCACGCCATTCCCGCCACGGTGAAGTCCGGCGCCGCCTGAATGCGCGCGAATGCGAAAGGACTCGAGTCGCACGGGATATCTCCACTCGAGTATCTCTGGATCGGTAAGGCGCGAATTAGTCATGTGGGTCTGGATCGCGTCGCAACCGTCAAAATCCGGGCCGGCACCGGCCCCGCCGCAAATGGTCTCGTAGTACTGATGTTCGTCATCGCCGAAGGTAAAGTTGTTCATGGTGCCTTGGCTCGCAGCAAGCACACCAAGTGCTCCATATAGGGCATCAGTGATCACTTGCGAGGTCTCGACGTTACCGGCGACTACTGCGGCCGGATATTGCGGGTTGATCATGCATCCCTCGGGAATGATGATACGCAATGGCCGCGAGCAACCCGCATTGATCGGTATCTCATCAGCCACCAGCGTCCGAAACACGTACAGTACGGCCGCCCGCGCAACTGCCTGCGGGGCATTGAAGTTGTTGGCCTGCTGCAGGCTGGTGCCCGAAAAGTCGATCGTCGCCTCGCGCCGCGCGTGGTCGATGTGTATCGAAACGCGTATGGCCGTGCCATCGTCAAAGGGATATTCGTAGTTGCCGTCCCGGAGGGTGAGGAGTGCGCGCCGCACGTATTCCTCTCCTTGGTCCAGTACATGTCTCATGTACGCTGTCACGACCGGGAGTCCGAAATGTGCGACCGCACTCGCAAGCTCATTTGCTCCGCGCTGGCAGGCGGCGACCTGGGCGCGGAGGTCCGCCATGTTCTGATCGATGTTTCGTGCCGGGTAGCGGGCGCCGCTCAGGAGGGAGCGCATCTCGGTCTCAAGGAACTTGCCCCCGCGCACCAGGAGGTTTCCGTCGATCAATACTCCTTCTTCGTCAATATGAACGGAGCGCGCAGGCATGGATCCGGGCGTAGTGCCACCAACATCGGCGTGGTGGCCGCGCGCTGCGACAAAAAACTCGGGTTGGGCCGGGTTCGTATCGCAGTAGACTGGCATAACTGCCGTGATGTCTGGTAAGTGCGTGCCCCCCGCATAGGGCGCATTCAAGACGTACACATCCCCCGGCCGCATCAGGCCGGTGAAGCCGACGCAGAATCGCCAGGACGGATTCTCCCATCGAACCCAGGTGCACCGGCATGTGTGGGGCATTGGCAACGAGCTGCGCTTTGCCGTCGAAAAGCGCGCAGGAGAAATCAAGCCGTTCCTTTATATTGACTGAATAGGCCGTCTTGGCCAGAACTTCACCCATCTGTTCGGCAATTGCCATAAAGAGGTTGTTGAACAGTTCAAGGCGCAACGGATCGGCCGCCGTGTCCAGAACACTCGCCGGCTCGTAGTCAGCCTGCCGTCTTAACAACAAGTGATTGAGAGGCGTTAGGGAAGCGCTCCATCCAGGTTCAATAACCGTTGTGGCATTGGCCTCACGTATGACTGCCGGTCCATCGATATGATCCCCCGGTCGCAATGCGTCGCGATCAAAAAACGGGGTCTGGCGCCACCTGTCCCCACAGAACACCGGATGCACCCACTGCGGTGGCAGCGAGCCCGAGCGCGGCGCAAACTCGGTTCGCTGGGGCGTGCCACCTTCGGAAGTTTTGATGCATTCCACGCTAATGGACTCGACTATCAGCGCCCGGCCGGGCATCAAAAAGCCAAAGCGTGCTCTGTAATTCCGATCGAACTCCGCGCGCATGATATCGAGGTCGTCCCGCGCGACTTCCAGAGTACTGTCCGTGCCCTGGTACTTGAGCGACAGCTGTTGTACCGTCCGGGTCTGCCCGGTGGTACCGGATTGCTGCGCAACCTCATCGCGAGCGAGGGATTCGAGCCGTTCAAACGTCGGGTGCCAAGCCGTCGAGCGAAGCTTGGCCCAATAACACTTCAGCCGCCATGCGCTTTCATAACCCTCACATCGGCCAGTCCAATCCCGAAGGCCGATAGCACGCCTGCCAGCGGGTGCACAAGTATCGTCTTGATGCCCAACGCATCTGCCACGAGGCAGGCGTGCTGGCCGCCCGCCCCACCGAAGCTGCACAAACGAATATTCAGATACGTCGTAGCCACGCTGCACAGATATCTTCTTGATTGCATTCGCCATGTTGTCCACCGCAATTTTCAGGAAATCAGTGGCAATCTCCGCTGCCGTCTTCTTTGAGCCCCTGGTCCCGCTAATCGCCTCGGCGGGCCATCGAAATGTATCAGCCACGGTGTCGGAGTCCAGCGGCAGATTACCGCCTGGCCCAAATACGCTGGAAAGTATTCCGCGCGCAATTTTCCGACCATGACATTGCAGTCGGTCAAGGTCACGGGTCCGCCGCGCCGGTAGGCAGCCGGGCCCGGGAGGGCACCGGCAGAGTGCGGTCCGACTCGCAGTCGTGTGCCGTCAAGCTGCAAATTGAACCGCCGCCCGCCGCTACCGTGTGTATGTGCAGCACTGGCGAGCGCAGTCGTACGCCGGCAATCTCGGTCTCCGAAGCTGCGCTCATACTCGCCCGCGTAATGCGACACATCCGTGGATGTGCCGCCCATGTCGAAGGCGATGATCTTGGTCAGGCCGGCCGCGACCGATGTCTGCACGGCCCCGACAATGCCACCTGCCGGCCCGGACAGGATCGCGTCCTTGCCCTGTAATCGTTTGGCTTCGACGAGGCCGCCTGAAGACTGCATGACTTGCAGCGTCACGCCCGGAAGTTTTCCGGCCAGCTGATCGACGTAGCGTCGCACTACCGGCGACACGTACGCATCAACGACCGTGGTATCACCGCGCGAGACCAGCTTCATCAGGGGGCTGACCTGGTGCGATACCGAGATCTGGGTGAATCCCGAGCGGCGCGCCAGCTCGGCCAATGCCTACTCGTGCTGTGGATATCGATACGCCGTGCATCAGAACTATCGCGCAGGCGTTGAATGCCTTGGCGCGTGCGGCCCGCAACTGCACTTCGGCATCGCTGCGAGATCCAGGGGCCGAATGACTTGCCCACGGGCACCTATGCGCTCGTGTACTTCGACCACAGCCGCGTACAAGGCGCGGGGCGCTCGATTTTCAGCGCGAAGAGTTTGGGGCCGATTTTGGTAGCCGATTTTCAGGGCGTCGGCGAATCCGGCGGTCGTGACCAGAAGAGTCGGCTCGCCCTTGCGCTCCAGAAGCGCGTTGGTGGCTACGGTGGTGCCGAGCTTTACAACTCGGATGCGTTCGGCGGGCAAGGGCTCCTCGACCGCGCAAGCCCAGCAGGTCGCGGATGCCCTGGACCGCCGCGTCAGCATAGCGCTCAGGGTGCTCGGAGAGCAGTTTGTGCGTGACCTGTTGGCCGTCGGGTCGAATCGCGATGATGTCTGTAAAGGTGCCGCCGCGGTCGATCCAGAATTGCCACCTCTCGGACTGAGCAATGCCACTGTGGGCAGTCCCCGCAGTGGCTAGGGCTTACTCGAGGATTTATGTTTCATGGCGGCTATCTTGCAAGCGGCCTTCAGCCAAGCCTCACCGGTGGTATCAGGAACTACGTCCTCAAATTTAGGTGGGTTAGCGGCGAAGGAGGACGAATAGACCGTCGCGCCCGCTGCGTCGTCGTACATTATTTGGATTAGAGCTCGTTTGTGCTCGTCGCACAAATGATAATAAAGAAGTTTCTGCTTGCGGATCGGCTTGGCCGCATTAACCGGATTGACCACATCCGTTTTGTAGCTGAGCCTAAACCACGCCTTGACCACCGTGTCCTCCGGAACGACGCTGCCAACGTCGATTTCCATCGTGCCTTTTACTTTTCCGCCGGTCGCTGATTTGCCCAGGGTTGGCGACACGTAGCTCCACTCGGCCGCCACGCCGGGTCGTATCGCCAGAACGCACAGCAGTATGCTGATCGTTACCTTTAGCATGGGTCTAATCTCCGGATAAACACGCGTTCCCGCTCCCTCATCGAGTTCTGGCCTGTGCTACCGCAAATATTTATCGAACCACGTCAGTGAACGCTGCACGGAATCCTGCGTATTCGCCGGATCGCGCAGTGCGTGACCCTCACCAGGATAGATCATGATCGCGGTCGGCACGCCTACCGCCTTTAGGGCATGCCAGAATTCCTGAGTCTGAGGCGCGGGGCACTCAATATCGCGCTCCCCCACGAAGCTAAAGGTCGGAGTACGCACATTGTGGATGTAGTTGATCGCCGAGGAACGCGCGTATACGGCCGGATCATCGTACACCGATGCTCCGAAATAAGGCACCATCCATCCGTCGATGCCATTTTGTCCGTAATAGGATTGCCAGTTGCTGATACCAGCATCGGCAACCGCTCCCTTGAAGCGGTTCGTTTGTGTAACCGCCCACATGGTCATAAATCCGCCGTAGCTTCCGCCCGTCAGACCGAGGCGCTTATCGTCAATCGGGGCGATTCGCTCGGCGGCATCTATCCCCGCCAAAATGTCGCGCAGATCGCCGTGTCCAAAGTCGCGCACGTTGGCCACCGTATAGCGCTCGCCCTGACCGAAGCTACCACGGGGATTGGGGCGAAACACGGCCCAGCCACGCTCAAGCATCGCGGTCTGCAGCCCCGGGCCGTAGTAATAAGGTTGCGCGGCCGCGGCCGGCCCGCCGTGCACGATAGTCACCATCGGAATCTTGCCGTCAGTTTGCAGGGGCAAAAGAAGCCAACCCTGCTCGTCGAATCCCTCATGTTTCCAGTTGACGCTTTGTACCTTTAACTGGGCGCCCAGGCCGGCGTTGACTCGTGTGAGTTCGCGCAGGTGGTCGGGCGTGCCGACCACTATCTCCGGCGCCGTGACGAACGACTCCCTTACCGAGGACAGGACATTGGCGGGGCAGGCCCAAGAGCCGCCCGCATCATCCCCGGTGAGTGTTTCAGCGCCGCTCCACAGAATTTCTGGGGTGCCTGAAGGAGCTGCGCCTTTGCCCAATTCGACGATCTTATCCTGACCTCCAACCAGCAACTGTGCGGTCAGTTTGCCTGAGCAACCCCACGCCAGCGAAGTCGCCGTAGCTTTAATGCCCGGCGTAATATTCAGCGCCTTGCCGCCGTCCGGTGAAACGGTGTAGACGTCCCCACCGATCGAGCCGAAATCGCTCATGAGGCCGGCAATAAAGGCGACTGTACGGCCATCGCGCGATACCTTTGGTACTGTAATTTGCTGGCGAATGCTCGACGGCGTGTAGATCACGCGCGCGGCCCCGTCGCTTTTTGAGAATGTATAAAGTTTTGCAATCCACCAATTGTTGTCCCCATCGCCATGGGCGGCTGTCCCCACAAAGCCTTGGCCACCTGGCCGCCAGTCGTACTCATAGACAAACAGATCCGGTGGCGACGCCCAGCGCAACTTGCCGTCGATCAACAAGGCGATGCGTTGCTCGGCGGGAGGAGCGTCCAAGTCACCGGCGATGGCGGCACCGGCCTCGGTCGCACCGACTTCTTTGCGGGCATTCTCCACCGCCAGCAAAGCAAGGGTGCCATCCGTCGCGTACTTAAGATCTGAAAGCGTGCCGTTAAAATCGAGTGTCTTGCTTACAGCCCTCCCGTCCGACGAGACGCGGTATAGGCTATACGCGTGGCTGCCGGGTGTTCGCACCGTGAAACTGAGGTCCCTTCCATCGGGCGACCAGGCAAGTGACCCTGGCCAACACTGGGGCACCCTTCCACAGGGAAGTTCGACCCGTGTTTCGGTCGAGCCGTTAGTGGCCCGGATAACCAGGTCCCGCACGTCCGGATAGAATCCTCCGGCGGGCGCGTCCCCTTCAACGGCGGCGACATAGGCTGCATCCGGGGAGATGCGCACAGTCAAGTACTGATGTACAAGGCGAGCGGGTGCGGAGTGCACCGGTGCAATCGCCAGAGCGAATGCGGCGCCCCACAGGAGATTCCACGAGCGCTGTCGCGATCGATGTGAGTTGTGCGTGCTCATCAAGTAAGGCTCCTGATTCAGAAAATCCCCATTTCCAGGCCCGATGCCAAGGTGGCGCCCAGTTCTCGGCAGCGCGCCAGTTCAGAGCTGCCTATGCGTTTCTGCCGCAGAATTTGTTCGGGCGTCTGCGCATGAGTGCACACAATCAGGGTCGGGGCGATTTGTTTTAGCCGCCACCCCGTTGCAATTCGTTCAAGCTGCCGGGCTGCATTGCTGCCGTCGCTCCCCGCGCAAATCAGTGCAGCGTAAGGCCGACCATTCAAGCGCTCGAGCGCGGGGTAGTAACTTCGATCGAAGAAATCCTTCATCTTTCCTGCCATTGCAGCCAGATTCTCCGGGCAGGCAAACAAATAACCGTCTGCCGCCAGCAAATCATCGGGGCCAGCTTGCGGTGCAATCCTTAACTGCACATCGCCGCCAGCGCTGTCCACAGCCCCCTCCGCGGCGGCGCGCGCCATCTGCTCGGTTCCGCCGGTGAGCGAGTGATAGACGATGAGGAGCTTTTTCATGAATGCCAATTCTCACGCTCGCGCACTGCCTGGAAAATTCGGCGCACTCAACGGATCATGTAAACCTTAGTCACGGTCTGACGGACCGTGCAGACTCCCTTCCAGTCCTGGGGAAAGAATGCCACCGTGTCCGGCGCGATCTCTATAACCTCGCCATCTTCATGAACGTACGTGCTCCGACCGCCCAGAAAGTGACAGTATTCGTCCCTCGTTACATGGCAGGTCCAGCGTCCGGGCGTGCAGCGCCAGATACCGCACTCGGATCGGCCCTGTGGACCCTTGTAAAGGAGCTTGCCGGAAGTATGGGACTCGCCCTCCAGCATGGTTGGAATAATGCCCCAGTCCACGAGCGCGGTGTGGGTGAGAGGATCCCGTAGACTAAGCGCTTCCGAAGATGATGCGCCTGGAACCTGGTTGTCCTCGGCCGTCAACAAATACGTATTACGCATAGTCTCATGGACTGTGCATTCGCCTTCCCACCCCGCCGGGAATAGCACCAGGGTGTTGGGCAGTATTTCGATCCGCTCGCCTGCATCGCGTTGGTATTCGGCGCGTCCTGCCACGAAGAAACACAACTCGTCGCGCGGAATCGAGAGTCGAAAGCGGCCCGGCGTGCAAGTCCAGAGGCCCGCTTCGGGCTGGCCATTGGCTCCCTTATAGAGTAGACGTCCGCTGGACTGTGAGGCACGCGAGATCGGATGGGGTTGAGCGCCCCACTGCACCAAATCGGAACGGGTGGAGGCGTTGGCGAGGTGCGGGGCTGAGGAATCAAGTTCGGTCATGGCGTATCTTGGCCTGCAATAATCCGTCCAGGAGGCGCGCAGCCTTGGCGGGGCCGTCTTGCAAACGCATCCGTGCACTCGTGGCAGCCAGGCGGGCGCGCAGTCTCGGATCTGCCAGACATGCGTTTAGCCGCGAGGCGAGCTCGGCCTCGGTCCAATCCGCGCGCGTCAGGCGAAATCCGTGGCCAGTCTCCTGCACCCGCATGGCGTTGTCGTGACCGTCCCACGCGAAGGGCATGATGATTGCCGGTTTTGCGAACAAAAGACACTCAGTGAATGAATTGTTGCCACCGTGGTGGATGACGATATCGACCTGAGGAATGACGGAAGGCTGCGGAAACCAGCTGTCGATGATCACGTTGGGGGGTAGGCCGCTGTAGTGTGACTTGTACGCGCCCACATTGACTAGCGCGCGGTACGGGAGACGTCCCAGCGCGTCAATCAAGCGCTTCATCAATGCTATATCGCCCGCGCCCAAACTGCCGAACGAGAGGTAGACGAGCGGCGCGTCCTTGTGGGCCTGGAATGTCGGGACCAGGTAGGGCTTGTCTTGGCGCACACAGCCTTCGAGGTACTGAAACTGCTCCTGGGGCAATGGGCGGGAGCGATCGAATCTCACGGATTCCGGGTACAGCATCAAGTTGAGAAATGGCGACGCTTCAAAAAATTGGCCCAATGGATAGGGTTTCTCGCCCTGCGCGGCCAGAAATTCATTGAAGTTCTCGTGCAATGGCCGGATGACCTCGTTGAACCGCTCGCGAAAGCGCATATGGCAGGCGTGATCTCGCGCGCCACACCCCGACAGATGCGGAGGAATCTCCGGATCCTCGATTTCGTTCTCGGAGCACGAGACAATCCGCACCCATGGCACGCCATACTGCTTTATAGCCGGGAACAAAATTACATTGTCGACACAAACGAGATCAGGCCGAATGCTTTCCAGAACGCCCGGCAGATCGCGCTGTGCGTAGCGGGCGCTCTCTATGATCGCTGCCCAGCATTCCTTGACGTAGTTGTCGATCTGGTCATAAGCCGATTTATAGAAATTCGGGAGGTGCCCGTTGATGAAGTCCTCCCAGAAGCGCGCCATCTGCTCCGGTGGCATCGGTTCGGACAAATTGACCGGGTACGATGCAAATCCGTAATCGCGATAGACTTCCACGAAGCCCGGGTCCGAAAGGAAAATGGCCTTATGGCCAAGCCGTGTGACCGCTTGGGCAATGCCCACGGAATTAAGCGCTGGCCCATAGGCAGCCTCAGGGAAAAAGGCGATCGTTTTCGTCCGGCGATCTGACATCCGTACATAGCCCCGCACTGCGGTCCACTGTGCGCGAACCCGGTTGTTGCTGGCGGTTATAGAACTGAAGTGCTTACGGCTCCAGTTCCGGTAACGTTATTTGATCATAGCGGCGTACCGCAGATACATGTTTTAGTATGGTCCCGGGAGGCGCCATCGTGAAAATCATCAATTTCAGTTCTTTGGGTCCTGGCGAAAGCAGTGCCCCCGCTCCTGAAAAGGTGCTCGCGGGTACTCCGCGGCAACAAATCTGGAATGCATTCTCGGACCCCGAGGGACGTTTTCATACGGGCCGGTGGGCATCGTCGGAGGGTACGTGGCGCATCAATTACACCGAGCGCGAACTATGCCATCTGCTCTCAGGGGTTGTGCGCCTGACGGATGAGGCCGGCCAACAATGGACCTACACGGCGGGCGATACATTTATGATTGACAAAGGGTTTTCCGGAACCTGGGAAGTTATCGAGGCCTGCTCGAAGATCTACGCGATCTACGAATAAACCGCGCCGTTGTGAAAGCCATTTGTTGTGTAGTCTCTACGTACCATTGGACTGCTTGAACCCTCGAACTGAATCGAAGACGGCTTGGATCGCGCCGACTTGAGCGCTGTGGCCCTCCGTTTTATGGCGACGGCGCCCCGCGGTCTGGCGGATCTGGCTGCGGCAGAATTGCGCTCACTCGGAATCGGTAATCTTAGTGAGCGCACAGCAGGCGTACGCTTCTCAGGTGACCTGGCTGATGGCTACGCCGCCTGCTTGTGGTCAAGGGTGGCGAGCCGGGTGCTACTGGAAGTTGCCGATTTCAGTGCTGCTGATACCGATGCGTATTACACCGGGGCACGCGCGCTCGATTGGCGCGCGCACGTCAACCCTCGTGGAACGCTGGCCTGTGAGTTTACCGGCGTCCACCCGACTATAACGCACAGTCAGTTTGGCGCGCTCAAGCTCAAAGACGCGATCTGCGACCAGTTGCGCGAGGCATGTGGCATACGCCCGAACATCGACCTGGAGCGACCCGGCGTGCGCGTCGTGGCGCACGCCAGTGGCCCACGCGTACTGCTATATATTGATCTGGCAGGGGAGGGCCTGCATCGTCGCGGCTACCGATTGCGTAGCGGCGAGGCGCCTTTGCGCGAGAACCTGGCGGCGGGAATATTGCTGCGATCACGTTGGGCGGAGATCGCCGCACGGGGAGGTGCCTTTCTCGACCCGATGTGTGGTTCCGGCACACTGCCGATCGAAGCGGCAATGATTGCTGCCGATCTGGCGCCGGGCCTGCACCGAGACTACTGGGGCTTCACTGGCTGGTGTGGACACGACGCGTTGTTGTGGCAGCAAACCCTATCCGCTGCCCGGGCCCGGGTACGCACCACGGTCCAAAACCGAATCGTAGGGAGCGACCGTGACGCGCCAGCCTTGCGAAATGCCGCCGCCAATGCTGAAAGGGCGGGCGTGGCGAGTTTTGCGACATTCACCGTGCGCGAAGTTTCACAAGTGCGGCCCGAAAGTTCGGAGACTGGCCTGGTGTGCACGAATCCTCCATATGGCAGCCGACTCGGGGATGATGAGGGCGCCCGCGCTGCGCATCGCGAGCTCGGTGCGGTGTTGCGCGAGCATTTCACCGGCTGGCAGGCGGCCGTGTTGACGGGAGCGGGGGAGGGAGCGCAGGCGCTCGGTTTGCGCAGTTACCGCACTCACGAACTTTGGAACGGTGCGCTTCAGTGCAGGCTGCTGCGCTTTGACCTGGCAGATCCTGGCGCTCCTGCGAGGGCCCCTAACGAGCCTCGTCCCGTGGACCCTGAGGTTGCGGCAAGCCCCGGTGCGCAGATGTTCGGGAACCGCCTCAGCAAAAATCTAAGGGTACTGGGCAAAACCGCGCGCCAGCAAAACATCAGCAATTTCCGCCTCTACGATGCCGATATGCCTGAATACGCGCTCGCAGTGGATCATTACGTTGACGCGGAAAACGGCACCCCTCACCTGTACGTACAAGAGTACGCGGCTCCCGACTCGATCGAACCTGCCGCAGCCTCGCGGCGACGTGCAGAGGCGATGGCTGTGCTTCCTGGCATCACGAAGGTCGATGCAAGCAATATTCACCTGCGGGTGCGGAAGAAGCAGCGCGGGGCCAGTCAATACTCACGTCAGGGCAGTGGCGGATCCCACATCAAGGTCGAGGAGAGCGGTCTTAGCTTCTTGGTGAATTTTACCGACTATCTGGACACCGGGCTCTTTTTGGACCACCGCCTGACACGGCAGCTCTTGCGAGATGAGGCAAGCGGGCGGCGCTTCCTGAACCTGTACTGCTACACCGGCAGCGCCACGGTGTACGCGGCCGCGGGGGGCGCGCGCCAAAGTCTCAGTATCGATCTTTCCGGCACCTACCTGGACTGGGCCGCGCAGAATTTCCGCGCTAACAGTTTGATGCGCGAGTCTCACGAACTTTTGCGCGCCGACTGCAATCAATGGCTCATGACAGCTTCCCAAGCCAGCTGGGACTTGATCTTTCTCGATCCCCCAACCTTTTCTAACTCCAAGCGCATGCACGGTGTACTCGACACACAGCGCGATCATATGTTTCTACTGGAGCAGTGCATGCGATTGCTCGCGCCCGGCGGCCTGCTGGTGTTCTCGACCAATGCGCAACGCTTTAAGCTAGACGATGTGGCCCGAGAGCGATGGAATCTGAAGGATATTTCGGAGGCGACCGTACCCTTTGATTTTAAGAGAAATGCGCGCATACATCGCGCCTATGAACTGCGCGCCCGTCCCGACTAGCCGTTCGCCAGGTTCAATTCCCGGCCGCCGCATCGGCAGCGCGTCGCTGTTCAGCGGCGGCCTGCTGCGCGGCATCGAGTTTTTGCTGGATATCCTGCTCGGCCGCCTGCGCCTGCTTGGCCGCTTCGGCCTCGGAAGCTGCCACGCTGGCGCCAGTGACGGCCGTCTCGGCCAGACCGCATCCGGACAGGGTCATAATCGCGAGCAGTGCAATGCCATGGCGAAGCATACGTGCCTCCTTAGTGCGTGCGGATATGTATAGTCGCGAGCGCTGCCTGTAGCAATAAGCGTCGCGGAAAAGTGTGCGCCGTGTCCGAAAGGCGGCAGTCTCGGGGGCAGCAGTTCAGTTTAGGTTCAGGCCCAGCCACCCAAACTTGAAACCAGGCACATCACCTGGAGTGGCACATGAACCGGATCTGGCTGGGCTTGCTCTGCATGCTGGCAGGCACTTGGGTTTCGGCTCAACAAAATTACGCACCCTATGGCGCCCGCGATCCTTACGGGCGCCCGTCCTATCCGCGTGCATACGCGGGAATGGGTCTAGGTCAGTTGCGCTACAGCGAGGACGGGCTGGATACGATTACACCTGCGACGGCCATGGTGTTCGTCGGTGCGCCGCTCACCCCGTACCTTGCAATCGAGGGTCGGCTGGGCGGCGGATTAGGTTCGGCGCAGGCCAACGGCTACGGGCTGGACGTGCGCTCAATGTTTGCCGGCTACCTCAAGGGTTCGGTCCCGGTCGCACCGGGATTCTCGCTCTATGGTCTGGGAGGTATAGCTAACGTCGATTTGCGACGGGACTTCGGTCTGGTTTACGCGAACGACACGGGATTTTCGTACGGGGTGGGGATGGATTTTGATTTGGCCGCCAACACCCGGCTCAGCCTCGAATGGACGCACTTAGCAACCGGGGACAATCTCGGCTACAGCTACGACGTCAATCAAGCCTCGATCTTGATGGCTTGGCGGTTTTAAATAGAGGCCATCCCTCGACTCCCCTAGATCGCTGTTGTACTGGCGCCCCCCTGCTATACGGCTGCTTTGTGCAAATTGCGTTCGTTCCGCGACGGCGGTAAGGTGAGGTTACCGTGTCCCGTTGATGGCATGAGGCCTTCGGCAGGCGCGCATAACCAGGGCAAGGGGAGCGATTCATGCGACACACAGTGATACCGCCGCGAATGCGGGGGGCCTGGACCGATAATATATTGCTGGCAACGGCCACTGCCGCTTTGCTTTCGCTGGCCGCGAGCTACGCCAGCGCACAAACCACATCGGCAACCGGGGCCGCTGGCGCTTCTCCGCTGGAAGAAGTGGTCGTGACGGCGACGCGCCGCGAGGAATCCCTCAGTAAGGTCGCGGTCAGCGTCACGGCAGTTACCCAAGAGGGCTTGGATATCCGCGGCATCAAAGACATTGAAAGCCTGGCGCGTTTTACGCCGGGCATCAATGTCGATAATTCCGGGACGAACAACATTGCGATCCGCGGGATAGCCTCGAGCGGAGGCGCGGGCACGACCGGAATTTACATTGACGACACGCCAATTCAAATGAGGGCACTGGCGTTCAACCCGGACGAGGCGCTCCCCAAATCCTTTGACATTGATCGAATCGAAGTGCTGCGTGGACCGCAGGGTACGCTGTTCGGTGCCGGTTCGATGGGTGGCACGGTTCGCTACATTACAACCAAGCCGAGCCTGACCAAGACCAGCGTCTACGGACGCAGCGAGATTTCCTTCACGCAACAAGGCGATCCCAGCTACGAGGCCGGCATTGCCGTCGGCGGGCCCCTGATCGATAACAAACTAGGTGCACGCCTGTCAGTCTGGTATCGCAAAGACGGCGGCTGGATCGACCGGATCAATCCCGATACGCTGGCCGTGTCCACGCCCCGCGCGAACTATACGGATTCGACCGTGGCTCGCTTCGCCGCAATTTGGGCAGTAAACGACAACTGGTCGGTTACACCGAGCATTTACTATGAGTATCTGAAGAAGAACGACACCTCCAATTTCTGGACGCTGTACTCCAACCCGTCAAACAATCACTACGTGAGTGCCAATCCCACGCAACTGCTTTCGCCCGACAAGCTCTACCTGCCGTCACTCAAAGTAGAGGGAAATTTCTCGGCGTTCCAGCTGATCTCGAACACCTCCTACTACCACCGTCAAAACGTCACTGGCTACGACGGCACGTTGTATAACCTGGGCTTCTACCAGCAGTTCTTCGCGTTCAGTCCTCTGGACCCGCTCCTGATCGACGCCCAAGGCCTTCATTTAAATGATCCCCTTTACAACCCGTCCGGCATACCGGGAGCTGCGGGCTATCGAGCGAAGGGTGAGGTCGACAACACCCAGCAGAATTTCACCCAGGAAATTCGCCTGCAATCGAATGACCCGAACGCCAAGCTGCTCTGGACCACCGGAGTGTTCTATGCAAGCAATCGGCAAGATTACCTGGAACAGATTATCGATCCCAATGTGGGCAGCTTCCTGCGGGCAATTTACACCGGCACTGGCAACTCTCTGGGGCCGGACGCCACGACGGATGACTACGTACTCGACTTTTTCGGAATTGGTTACGATCCTGCATATCCGATCGATTCGTACTTCCTGAAAACTCATGCCAAAGACGAGCAACTGGCTTGGTTTGGCGAAGGCAGTTACGCCTTCACCGATCAGTGGAAGCTGACCGTCGGCGCGCGCTACGCGCGCATGAAGTTTTCGTTTGATTCCATCACTGGGGGGCCCCAGCTCTATGACGTGACTACCGCGCTCACGAGCAGTAAGAGCGAAAACTCCTTTACGCCCAAAGTGAGCCTCTCGCTGCAGGCTGACCCGCATAACCTGTTCTATCTGACGTATGCGAAAGGATTCCGGCCAGGCGGAGGTAACAATCCGGTGCCCTATGCTTCGTGCGCGGGCGACTTTCAAACCTTCGGCATAGCGGGGGCCCCGCCGACTTACAATTCGGATACCGTCGACAGCTTTGAAGTGGGCGCCAAAAACAACTTCAATAACCGCGTCAAGCTCGCTAGCAGCGTCTACTACATCAAGTGGCACAACATCCAGCAAACGGTCGTGCCGCCGGTGTGCCAGATTTCGTTCATATCCAACCTGGGAGAGGCCACCGCGAAGGGTCTGGACGTGCAGGCAGACATCGCCATCACAAACGACCTTACGATGGACTTCACGGCCGGTTATACCGATGCGCGCTACACTAAAGATTCGCGACTATCTCCTGACCCGAGTCTTGCGCCGATTGTGGTAAGCGGCGATGCCATCGTCGGCCTCGGCGGTCAGCCCGGCGCACCGTTTACCGGATCAGTCGGCATCGAGTATCACTTCACGGCTTTCGACAAGAGTTCGTTTGCGCGCGCCGACTATGAATACGTCGGCGCACCCAAATGGGCTGGCCCGAACCAGGACCCGAACAGCGGCCAGTACGATCAGGCGAACTACTCGTTGCCGTCGACCAGTTTCCTCACCCTGCGCAGCGGAGTCGAGCTCGGTGAATGGGCGGCGTCGGCCTTTGTAGACAACGTGACCGATGCGCATCCGGTCACGAATTACGACTTTACGATCGATCCGCTCAATGGACCGAACTCCTATACCAACCGCGTCCAGCGAAATTACACATTCCGTCCCCGGACGTTTGGGATAACTCTCACGTATCGCAAATAAGACCCAATTCCCCAGGGCCGTGCGTTCAGCGCGGCCCTTGGGGGTAGACCGGCACCCAGCCGGCAGTCAATGGAGCAGAACTTATGGCGAGCAGTCGTTCCGGCGATCCGTCCGACCGTGCACTTGGCATGGGCGCCTCGATCACGCGCCGCGATTTTGTCCAGGGAGCGGCCGTTGGAAGCGCCGGGCTCCTCGCAGCGGCTTGGTTGCCGGGGTGCGCACAGCGTGAACCCCCGGAAACCCTGGCCGCGCAGGATCAGACCGGTTATTACCCACCCCGGCTCACAGGGATGCGAGGGAGCCATCCCGGGTCCTTCGAGAGTGCCCACGCGCTGCGCGACGGCCAAGCCATGCCCAAGCCGGTCGATCTCGATGAACAGTACGATCTTGTAGTCGTCGGAGCCGGCATAAGCGGACTAGCGGCCGCGCATTTCTATCGCGAGTCCTCTCCGAACGCTCGCATCCTGTTACTAGACAACCACGATGATTTTGGCGGTCACGCCAAACGCAATGAGTTCGAGTTCGGCAACCAGCTTTACTTGATCAACGGGGGTACGCTGCTGATCGACAGTCCCAGGCCGTACAGCGCTGTCGCCGACGGGGTATTGAAGGCTATCGGCATCGATGCTCCTGCTCTCGCTAAGGTGATACAGCCCCAAGATCCGGATTTCTACGATTTCCTGCGCGCTAAACAGACAGGCGTGTTTTTTGATAGCGAGACCTTCGGGGCTGATTACCTGGCGGTGGGATATCGCCACAAGCCATGGCGCGAATTTCTCGCGGGTACCCCATTGTCCGCGGCCGCCAAGCGGGACTTCGAGCGCTTGGAGACCACCACTAAGGACTACATGCCGGGCTTGAACTCTACTCAGAAGAAGCAACGGCTGATGAAAGTGAGCTACCGTGATTATTTGCGCGACACGGTGCGAGTTGATCCGGCGGTGCTGGCCATGCAGCAAGCCTCCACGCAGGGTGAGTGGGGCGTGGGGATCGACGCGGTCTCAGCACTCGATTGCTGGGGCTTGGGCTTCCCGGGTTTCGACGGGCTCAAGCTCGAGGAAGGGTCGATTCCGGGAATGGGATTTACTCCTGCCGGTTACGCGGACACCGGTGGTTCGATACGCCTGCATTTCCCGGACGGCAATGCGACGATTGCCCGTGGACTGGTGCGGCGACTGATTCCCGCAGCCGTTCCGGGCAGTACCGTGCAGGATCTGGTGACATCGCGGGTGGACTACTCGCAATTGGATCGCGGGGGCGAGCCGGTGCGCATGCGGCTCAACAGCACGGTCATACGCGTACGCAATGAGGGGGCGCCCTCGACCGCTAAGCAGGCGTTTGTGACCTATATGCGGGACAAGCGCGCCTACCGGGTGCGGGCGCGCCACTGCGTACTCGCTTGCTACAACATGATGATCCCCTATCTTGTTCCCGAACTGCCTGAATCCCAGAAAAAAGCCCTTCACGAGCTCGTCAAGACGCCCCTGGTCTACACCAGCGTCGCCGTTCGCAATACACGGGCGTTTGCAAAGCTCGGCGTCAATCGAATTTATTCGCCCGGTTGTTACCACACACTGACAAGACTGAATGCGATTGTCGACATAGGCGAGTACCGCAGCCCGCGATCGCCGGACGAGCCCAATCTGGTGTGGATGGTGAAGACGCCATGTAAGCCGGGCTTGTCGGAACACGATCAGAATCGTGCCGGTCGGGCGGAGTTGCTGGCGACGCCGTTCGAAGTATTTGAACGCAACATCCGTGCACAGCTCGGGCGAATGCTCGGAGCGGCCGGATTTGATCCGGCCCAAGACATCACGGCGATTACGGTGAATCGCTGGCCCCATGGATACGCACCGGAACACAACTCACTGTGGGAGGCTGAACTTCCCGACAGCGAGCGTCCGCAGGTAATCGGTCGCGCACCTTTCGGTCGGATGGCCATCGCGAACTCGGATTCCGGTGGCGGGGCCTACACCGACGTGGCTATTGACCAGGCCTATCGGGCTGTCAACGAACTAATCGCAACTCGTCCGAGGGTTTGATGCCGCGGTCCGCTCCCGCAGCTCTCAGGCCGAGCGCTGTGCACGTGGCCTCCTACTATGCGGCGACCCTAAAGGAGCGGGTCACCACCGAGCCGTTTACCGGACCGACACGGACCGATGTGTGCATCGTAGGGGGCGGTTATGCGGGGCTTTCTGCGGCTTTGCACCTGGCGCGACGCGGAGTTGATGTCCTGTTGGTCGAGCAATCGCTCCTGGGCTGGGGCGCCTCCGGCCGCAACGGCGGGCAGGCACACATGGGCATGCGACGCGATCAGGAATGGCTCGAGAAACATATGGGTCGGGCCGACGCGCATCGGCTGTGGGATTTCTCGCTGCAGGCCCGCGCTCATCTTGACTGGCTGATTGAAACTTACGGCATCGCGTGCGATCTGCGGCTTGGCTATCTGCACGCCAATCATCGCGAGCGCTACACGGCCGAAACCCGCCAGCACGTCGAGCATCTGCGCTCGCACTACGCCTACGAGCATATACGCTTTGTTGATCGCGACGAGCTCGCGACGATGGTAGCGAGCCGGGACTATTGCAGCGGCAGCTTTGACGCGCGCGCGGGCCATTTACACGCGCTCAACCTAGCCATTGGCCTGGCGCGGGGGGCGATCAGCCACGGTGCCCGCCTGCACGAGGGGGTAGAGGTCACCGCTGTAGATCCACACTCGGGCAGCTGGCGAATTGCCACCACACGCGGCCACATAATCGCTGACCGGGTGGTGCTGGCGTGTAACGGCTACCTTCGTGGCCTGGCACCTGCGGTGGAGCGGCACGTCATGCCGATCAATAACTACATTGCGGTCACTGAACCCCTCGGCGCTGCAAGCGCGCAGCAGCTGATAAGCAACGGCGCGGCGGTATCGGACTCACGCTTCGTCGTAAATTACTTCCGCATTACGCCGGACCACCGACTGTTGTTCGGCGGCGGCGAAAACT
Source organism: uncultured Gammaproteobacteria bacterium (assembly GCA_963717335.1). Lineage (GTDB taxonomy): Bacteria > Pseudomonadota > Gammaproteobacteria > Steroidobacterales > Steroidobacteraceae > FEN-1191. The sequence goes on from CAVQVZ010000002.1 coordinate 553,526, forward strand.
ACGGCTATCGGTTTCCGGATGACATTGCCGGGTTCGTCCGCCCGCACGTGTTAAGAGTTTTTCCGCAGCTCGGCCAGATTCGCTACGACTATGCGTGGGGCGGCACCCTGGCGATTACCCCCACTCGCATGCCGTGGGTGCACGAGTTCGCGCCCGGATGCATCAACGCCAGCGGTTTTTCCGGTCTGGGGGTGGTGGTTGCGCCCTATACAGGCAAGGCCGTTGCAGACGCGCTGTGCGGGGATCGCGAGGCCTTTGATCTGCTCGGGCGAGTGCCGGTGCCGGCTTTCCCGGGCGGTCGGTGGCTGCGCTCGCCCACGCTGGTTGCAGCGATGCTTTTCTATGCTCTTAGAGACCGTATCTGACGATCATCAACTGGTGAGGAAATCATGCATGAACACAAATTCTGTAACACAGCCCCGCTAGAAGACTGGCAGGAGTTTCGGGCCGCCAACCCCGACATTCAGCACGTCGACGCGTTCATCTTCGACCTGAACGGCCACACAACCGGTAAAAGGCTCCCGGCCTCGGACGGCGAGAAGCTCTACAGGGAGGGCGTGATGTACTCGGCGTGTGCGCCGATAGCCGACTGCCGCGGGCTGGGCCACAACGCCGGCGGAATGGGCAAGTCCGATGGCGATCCTGATGGGATAGCGCGACCACTGCGCGGTTATCTGCAGCGAGTGCCGTGGGCTGCAACACCGACTGCGCAAGTGCTCTGCCACATGACCGAGGCGGCCACCGGCGATAAGCTTTGGTTTGACCCGCGCATGATCTTGGCCGAGGTCGTGGCGCAATGCCGCGCCGCCGCTGTGCATCCGGTCATGGCCTGCGAACTTGAGTTCTACCTGATCGATCCTCGCCGCGCTGCGGACGGCAGTATCGCACTGGGCGCGCTACCGGACCGCACGCCGGCGCGGCGCGCAGCCAATCTGTCACTTGAAGCGGTCGAGGACATGGCCGCCTTTCTCAGCCGCGTCGACGCTGCAGCGGCGGCACAGCAGTTGCCCGTATGCGGTGCCGTGGCCGAATACGGCCTCGGCCAGTACGAAGTGAATCTGCGCCATGTCGCCGAACCACTCCTGGCGGCCGATCAGGCCGTGCTGCTCAAGCGGCTCGTAAAAGGTGTGGCTCGCTCGCTGGGGATGGAGGCCACTTTCATGGCGAAGCCTTTCATGTCGCAACCGGGCAGTGGCTTGCACGTCCACGTGAGCGTCGTCGATGAGCAGGGCCAGAACCGATTCGGGGCGGCGAACGGTGACGCACTGCTTCGCCATGGCATTGCCGGGATGCAGGCCTTGATGTACGACTCGATGGCTCTGTTCGCCCCCAACTTCAACTCGCAGCGGCGTTTTCTGGGCCCGTTCGTGCCCGCCAGTCGTGACTGGGGCCATAACAATCGAAGCGTAGCTTTTCGGGTGCCGCTGGGAGACGGTTCGGCGCGGCGCATCGAACATCGGGTGGCGGGAGCCGACGCCAGCCCACACCTGACTCTGGCGGCAGTGCTGGCGGCGCTGCTGCACGGAATTGCCAATCGCTTAGAGTCCACCGCCCCGATCGACGGCCGTGCCATTCATGCGGACGACGCCGATTTTCCTGGGGACCTGATAGTCGCGCTCGATCGGCTCGAGACCTCGCGGGCGCTCTCCAAGTACATCCCGGCGAGGTATCTGAAGGTGTACTCCGAGGTAAAAAGGGGTGAATACGGCGAACTCATCGACGCGGTCTTTAATCGTGAATACGACTTCTATGCCTAACGGCGTTAAGTCAAATCATTCCAAACGCGCTGCGGCGATTGTCAGGAGCAATCGAGGTAATTTGGAGTAGAAAGCTTTATAAAACAATAGCCTAGTATTTAACAAAATAAAGTGGCGGCTTCAGAATCGTCATTCTCAGCGGGACTGCGTGAGCTGCCCTATGGTCTAATGACTCCATTAGAGAGCCTGCCCTGAGGCGTACCGACCGCAGCGGCTTGGTGCGTCGGAGCCCCGTTTCATGTCTGGCAAACGTCCTTTGATCGGCATACCAGCGGACCGCCGTGTGCTGGGGCCGCAGGCCTATCACCTCGCCGGCGAAAAGTACGTGGCAGCCGCGCTCGACGCCGCAGGGGTGGTTCCGGTCATCGTGCCTGCCCTTGGCCGTGAGCTGAACTACGAGGGCTTGCTTGACTCCCTGCACGGGCTGATCTTTACCGGCAGCCCGTCCAATGTTGAGCCGCACCATTACCGTGGCGAGCCGAGCGCCGCCGGGACTTTGCACGATCCGCATCGCGATCAGACAACCTTGCCGTTGATCCCGCGTGCGGTTGCGGCGGGTGTGCCGGTGCTAGGAATCTGCCGTGGGTTTCAGGAGATGAATGTCGCCTTCGGCGGAACGTTGTGGCAGCAATTGCAGGACGTGCCTGGTCATCTTGATCATCGCGAGGACAAAGCTGCTCCGTTCGAAGAGCAATACGGCGCGGCACACGAGATAGATCTGGTGCCGGGCGGGATTTTGCAGCGGCTGGCGGGCGGCGCGGAGAGGGTGCAGGTCAATTCGCTCCATGCCCAGGGCGTTCGCGAGCTCGGCCCGGGGTTGACCGTGGAAGCGCGTGCTCCTGATGGAGTTATCGAAGCGTTCCGCGTCACCCAGGCCAGTAATTTCGCTCTTGCGGTGCAATGGCACCCCGAATGGCAGGTATTGAAGAATAAGTTCTCGATGGCGTTGTTTGCCGAATTCGGCGCCGCCTGCAGAGCACAAATGTAAACCAAGGTGATGTATGTCCAATGAAATTCAGCAATTTTTCCGCGATCACGGCATCTCTGAAGTCGAGGCCATCATCCCCGACATGGCAGGAATTGCCCGCGGAAAGCTGATGCCCGCTGAGAAATTCGCGGAAGAGGCAGGTATGCGGCTGCCAGAGAGCATTTTTCTGCAGACCGTGACCGGCGATTATCCAAGTGATACCTCATCGGCCATGAGTCCGGAGGAAATCGATATCGTGCTCAAGGCCGACCCGAAGACGGTGCGGGTGGTGCCGTGGGCTGCAGAGCCTACGGCTCAGGTGATTCACGATTGCTACTACTCGGACGGACGGCGCGTCACGATGGCGCCGCGCCAGCTGCTGCAGCACGTTTTGGAGCTGTACGCCGAGCGCGGCTGGCAACCGGTAGTAGCCCCCGAACTGGAGTTCTACCTCGTTGAGCCCAACATTGATGCGGACTACCAGCTCAAGCCGCCGATCGGGCGTTCCGGTCGCTCGGAGCCGGGGCGACAGTCCTATAGCATCGCCGCGGTCAACGAATTTGATCCGCTATTCGATGACATGTATGCCTTCTGCGAGGCGCAGGACATCGAGATCGATACGCTCATCCACGAGGACGGGCCCGCTCAGATGGAAATCAATCTTCTGCATGGCGATCCGCAGAACCTCGCCGATCAGGCCTTCCTGTTCAAGCGCACGGCCCGCGAAGCAGCTTTGCGCCACAAGATGTACGCCACCTTCATGGCGAAGCCGCACGCCAAAGAACCCGGCAGTGCAATGCACATACACCAGAGCGTGCTTGACACCAAATCCGGCGCCAACATTTTCAGCAATGCGGACGGCACGCCCTCGGCGCTTTTCTTTTCGCATATTGCGGGGCTACAGCGTTACCTGCCGCCCGCCATGAGCCTGTTTGCGCCGAATGTGAACTCTTACCGCCGCATCGCACGCTACCAGTTAGCGCCCGTAAACGTGCAGTGGGGCTATGATAATCGCACCGCGGGGCTGCGGGTGCCGGTATCCGACCCGAACGCGCGCCGGGTGGAGAATCGGCTTGGCGGGGCGGACGCGAATCCGTATATCGCCATTGCGGCCTCGCTCGCATGTGGTTATCTGGGCATGGTGCAGAACCTCCAGCCGAGCGATCCGATAACTGGCAGCGCACAGGATCTGCCGTGGGATTTACCGCGGTCGCTCGATGACGCCCTGAAGCGCCTTAAGGATTGCCAGCCACTGGTCAGCTTGCTTGGCCAACCGTTCGTCGCAGCCTATACGATCGTCAAGCAGGCCGAGCACGAGGTGTTCCTTCAGGTAATCAGTTCCTGGGAGCGTGAACATCTGTTGCTGAACGTATAGGTCCCTTGCCAGCCCACGCAGGCCGCGCGCCCTGCGCTGCGAGCTCATCACCGTGCGGGGCTGTTTCTCCGGACGCCGCGTTGGTATATTGGCTCGTACATAAGAGGGGTCTGCTAGTGCGGTGCCCCGGCCGCTGACGTGCGTTAATTCACTTCAAAGACATCCGGGACCCCCTCAAGATGCTCCAATCAGTCGCTCGGCAAGCATTGTGGGTCATAGCGGCGATTTCCTTGATCGCATGTGGCGCTAAGCACACTGCAGCGACTGGTCCGGGCGCTTCAAGTGCGGGGCCCCGGGGAGCGACCGACGAAGAAAAGGTGCTCAACGTCTATAACTGGTCCGATTACATCGCACCGGAGGTCGTGCCGAACTTCGAAAAGGAATACGGCATCAAGGTCCACTACGACGTCTTTGATTCGAACGAGGTTCTGCAGACTAAGCTCTTGGCAGGGCAGACGGGCTACGACATCGTGGTACCCACTGCCAATTTCCTCGCGCTGCAGATCAAGGCCGGAGTGTTCCGAAAGCTTGATAAGTCGTTGTTGCCGAATCTCAAGAATGTCGATCCGGAAATGGCCAAGTACTTCGACCCGCTGGACCCGGGGATGCAGTATGCCGTGAATTATTTTTGGGGCACCTCGGGGGTGGGTTACAACGTCGACAAGATAAAGGCCGCGTTGCCCGACGCACCAGTCGACAGCTTTCGGATGTTCTTTGACCCCAGCGTGGTCAAGCATTTCAAAGACTGCGGCGTCACCTTGCTTGATGCGCCGGATGAGGTCATCAACACAGTATTCGTCTACCTGGGCATACCACCCAACAGCGAGAAGCCCGAAGACCTCGCGACAGCCGAAAAGACGCTGATGGCGATACGGCCCTACGTGCGCTATATCAATTCGTCAAAGTACATTGAAGATCTCGCGAACGGAGAGATTTGCCTGGCATTGGGGTGGAGCGGTGATGTGGGTCAGGCGGCACTGCGCGCGCGGGAGGCCAAGAACGGGAATAACATCAAGTACCTCATCCCTAAGGAGGGCGCCGTGCTGTTCTTCGACATGCTGGCGATTCCCGCAGACGCTCCGCATCCCAAGAACGCCCATCTGTTCCTCGATTACCTGCTGCGGCCCGAGGTGTCGGCCAGGAACTCCAGTGCCGTTCACTTCGCTTCTAGCAATGCCGCAGCCTATCCATTGATCGATCCGGCCATCTACAATGATCGGGGCATATTCCCGTCCCCCGAAACCACGGCGCATCTGGCACCGAACCTGCCGCGCTCGCAGCCTTACATGCGCCTGCTGAATCGAATGTGGACTCGAGTCAAGTCCGGCCACTAAACAACCACGGAGCAGGGTTCGTCGGCCGGTCAGCGGCGGCAATCCGCAATAATAATGGCTGAAAACCGCAGCAAGACACCCGAGCCGTGGCTCGATCCGCACGCCCAGGCCTACATTCGTATCGAGAACGTCACCAAGCGCTTTGGCACTTTCGTGGCCGTAAACAATGTCTCGTTGAAGGTCTATAAGGGCGAGATTTTCTGCCTGCTCGGCGGATCCGGATGCGGCAAGACCACGCTGCTGCGAATGTTGGCGGGTTTCGAGCAGCCGTCCTCCGGCTCCGTGTATATCGATGGCCAGGACATGGCGGGAATTCCGCCATACGAGCGTCCCGTCAACATGATGTTCCAGTCGTACGCGATCTTCCCGCACATGACGGTCGCCGGAAACGTGGCGTTCGGCCTGGAGCAGGAGAAACTGGCGCGGGCTGAGATTAATCGCCGTGTCGCCGAGATTCTCGACATTGTCAAATTAAGCGAATACGCCAAGCGCAAGCCCCACCAGCTTTCAGGCGGCCAGCGACAGCGCGTGGCACTGGCGCGTTCCCTCGTAAAGCGGCCAAAGTTGCTACTGCTCGATGAACCCCTGGGCGCGCTCGACCGAAAGCTCCGCGAACACACCCAGTTCGAACTGCTCAGCATCCAGGAGAAGCTGGGAGTTACCTTCGTGGTGGTCACTCACGACCAGGAAGAGGCGATGACGCTGTCCTCTCGCGTCGGAGTAATGAATCGCGGTGAGATAGTGCAAGTAGGAACGCCAAGGCAGATATACGAATTTCCAGCTTCCCGGTTCGTCGCTGATTTTATCGGCTCAGTGAACCTGTTCGAAGGTCAGCTCACCGAGGACGAGCAGGATCATGTGCGCGTCAAATGCGAAGAGCTCAACGTCCCGGTCTACGTGGACCACGGAATGAGCGCGCCGCCGCTTGCGCTGTGCTGGGTAGCCGTGCGCCCGGAGAAGATCGCCCTGACGCGCGAGCGCCCGAACGGCACGGACAATTGGACGCACGGGACGATTCACGATATTGCCTACCTCGGCGATACCTCCGTGTTCGTGGTCAAGCTCGACTCGGGGCGTGAGATGCGCGTCACGCAAGCCAATCGCGCCCGCAAGTCTGATGAGCAGTTCGTGTGGGACGAGGAGGTGTACTTGAGTTGGGACGCCTCAAGCCCGGTCGTGGGACTGAACTGATATGGCGCGCTCGCGCAGCGGTTCCGATCACGGGCCGACGGGAACCGGCAAGAAGGGATCCCGGCTGACGACGCCGTGGGAACCGCTCTGGCAGTGGTTCCATCGGCTGCGCCCCGCGTTCTGGTCAGCCCACATCCGAGATCACTGGATTGGGAAGCCGTTGGTGACGGCAGTGCCGATGATCTGGCTGGTGTTGTTTTTCATGGTGCCGTTCATTATCGTTTTCGGAATCTCATTTTCACAGTCAGTGCTGGCAATCCCACCCTACGAATCATTGTGGAGCTGGGTAGACGACAAGGTGCTGACGCTCCGGCTGCACCTCGGAAACTACAACTACCTGTTCACAGACTCTCTATACATCAGCTCGTATCTCTACTCGCTTAAGGTCGCGGCGGTCTCAACCATCTGCTGCTTGCTGGTGGGCTATCCGATGGCCTACGGAATCGCCCGATCGCCACCGACTACTCGAAACATCTATTTGATGTTGATCATCCTGCCTTTCTGGACCTCGTTTTTGCTCAGGGTCTATGCCTGGATCGGCCTTCTTAAGAATAACGGTGTCATTAACAACGTGCTCATGTCGCTGGGGATCATCCATGAGCCTATCACCATGATGCAGACCGACTTTGCGGTCTACATCGGTATCGTCTACTCATATCTGCCGTTCATGATCCTGCCGCTGTATTCGAACCTCGAGAAACACGATCGAACCCTTCTCGAGGCCGCTGCTGACTTAGGATCACGGCCCTGGAAGGCCTTCTTGCGAATCACGCTGCCGCTGTCCATGCCAGGGATAGTGGCCGGAGCTCTGCTGGTGTTTATACCGGCGGTCGGCGAATACGTTATCCCCTCGCTCCTCGGCCGCACCGACCAACTGATGATTGGGCGCGTGCTTTCGGATGAATTCTTCGCCAATCGAGACTGGCCCGTGGCCAGCGCTGTCGCGACCGCCATGCTGGTGCTTCTGGTGGTCCCGATCATGATTTTCCAGCGCTACCAGAACCGGGAGCTGGCGCACAAATGATCGGAGGGCGAAAATTTTTTGTACCGACGATGCTCGCCTTCGGCTTCGCCTTTCTGTACGTGCCGATCCTGTCGATGATGTTCTTTTCGTTCAATTACTCGAAACTGGTCACCGTCTGGGATTCAGCTAATTCCCCGACGCTGAAATGGTATGGACTGCTGTTCCAGAACGATCAGATCATGGGTGCGGCCTGGCTGTCGATCAAAATAGCCACGCTAAACGCCTGTATTTCGGTGGTCCTCGGCACGCTTGCCGGCCTGGTGTTGGCGCGGTTCGGCCGGTTCCGGGGCCGGACGTTACTCGCCGCCATGACTACCGCCCCCCTGGTCATGCCGGAGGTTATAACCGGACTCGCCATGCTGCTGCTGTTCGTCGCTATGGAGCAGCTGATTGGCTGGCCAGCAGGCCGAGGGGTCACCACGATAACGATTGCGCACGTGACCTTTTCGATGGCTTACGTAACCGTCATTATTCAGTCGCGACTCGCGAATTTCGACGATTCGCTCGAGGAAGCAGCGATGGACCTGGGCGCGCGCCCGGCCAAAGTGTTCTGGCGTATCACTCTGCCGCTGATCATGCCTGCCATTGTATCCGGTTGGCTGCTCGCCTTTACTCTCTCCTGGGACGATGTCGTCATTTCGCAATTCGTGGCCGGGCCCAGTTCCACCACCTTGCCAATGGTAATTTTCTCCAAGGTACGCCTTGGGGTGAGTCCTGATGTGAATGCGCTCGCCACCCTGATGGTTCTTGTAGTAGCCACCGGGGTAGTGTTCTCTGCGCTCGCGATGCAGCGCCAGGAGAAGCGCCGCCAGCGTGAGATGCAGCTCGCTAACGAATAGCGGCGGATCGCGCGATGATTCTGGCGAATAAATTACCCGACGTGGGCACAACGGTTTTTACCGTGATGTCGCGTCGCGCCGCCGAGGCCGGAGCGATCAACCTAGGTCAGGGTTATCCGGATTATCCCATTGACGCGAGGCTGGCTGAACTGGTTCAGCAGGCGATGGCGGAGGGCCACAATCAATACGCGCCGATGCCCGGTGTGCCGGCATTGCTGGAGCAGATAGCGGCGAAGCTCCAGCGTGTCTACGGGGTAAAAGTGGACGCGACCCACGAGGTGACCGTCACTCTCGGCGCCACTGAAGCGATTTATTCAGCGATCCAGGCGCTGGTGGGCACGGGCGATGAAGTTTTGGTATTCGACCCCGCCTACGATTCCTACGATCCCGCCGTGCGTCTGGCCGGTGCGCGCTGCGTGCATGTGCCTATGTCCCCGCCGGCTTTCCTTCCGGATTGGGATCGGGTCAGGATGGCTGTCACCGAGCGCACCCGCCTGGTGATCATCAATTCGCCGCACAACCCTGCGTGCAGCTGTCTTGGGCCTGAGGACCTTGATGCTCTCGCTCAGATTGTTCGTGGCCGGGACTGCGCAGTCCTGGCTGACGAAGTCTACGAGCACATGGTATTTGATGGAGCCAAGCATGCGAGCGTGCTCACACACCCGGAGCTGAGGGAGCGCAGCGTCGCCGTATATTCGTTCGGGAAGACGCTGCATGCCACGGGCCTGCGCATCGGTTATGCGGTGGCGCCTCCGGAACTCACAATCGAGCTGCGCAAAGTGCACCAGTACAACACCTTCACGATAGCGACCTGCCTTCAATATGCGGTGGCAGCATACCTGCGCGAGCGACCGAAGTGCGGAGCGGATCTGCCTGACTATTTTCAAGACAAGCGGGACCGCCTGACTTCGCTGCTCGAGGGCTCCGGCCTGAAAGTACTCCGGTCGGCCGGCTCATTCTTTCAGCTAGTGGATTACAGTGCCGTGTCCTCGCGCGCTGATGTAGAACTGGCCGGCGCGCTAATTGACGATGCCGGGGTGGCCACTATCCCTCTGTCAGTTTTCTATCGTGAACCGCCGCCTTTGCGGTTGCTGCGGTTGTGCTTCGCCAAGCGCGACTCCACCCTGGTGGAAGGCGCGCGTCGCCTGCGGGACTGGTCGCAGCGCCAGCGTGCATAGGCTCTAGAGGTACAATGCGCCGATGGACAGATTTACCCGCCTAATACATCCGCCTGAGGTGCCCCTGCCGGCTGACAACCACCCGGTGGTTGCACCGATCCACCGTAGCGTCAAGTTTGAGTTCGAGTCCGTCGAGGAGACGGTGCGCAACTGGAGGGGTGCCCGACCAGGATTTAATTATCTGCGCTCGGCCAATCCCACAACCCGCCAGCTAGAATTGACTTTGGCACAGTTGCAGGGTCGCGAAGACGCGTTAGCTTGTGCCTCCGGGGTCGGGGTGGTCTCAAACACCTTGCTTTCGCTTACGAAGCAGGGCGATCACATTATCTCGTTTGTGGAGCTTTACGGTCCAACCCGTCACCTGGTAAGGCGCATGCTCGCCAAGTTCGGGGTGACAAACACCCTTCTGTCGGTCAGTGACTTGCCGGGCATAGAGCGCGCGCTCTCGGCGACGCCGACTCGGCTGGTCCTTTTCGAGAGCCCTACCAATCCAATCATGCGAATTGCGGATATTGCGGCGATCACCAAACTGGCCCGGCAGCATGGTGCACTGACCGTACTCGACAATACGGTCGCGGGCCTGCACCAACACGGCGAATTCAACGTCGATATTTTTGTGCACAGCCTTACGAAATTCGCCTCTGGTCATGGCGATGTAATGGGGGGTGCGGCGATTGCCAGCTCGAAGTTGATCGATCAAATGCGGCCCGACTTTAATGTCTTGGGCGCAGCGCTCGATCCACAGGCGGCTTTCCTGATCCAGCGTGGACTTAAGACCTATAAGATACGGTACCGGGAACACAGCCATAATGCACAGCAAGTGGCCCAATTCCTAGCGAAGCATCCTGCCGTGGGCGCCGTTTATTACCCGGGCCTGAACACGCACCCAGGTCATGGTTTGGCTCGCGCGCAAATGTCCGAGTTCGGGTCGGTTGTGACATTCGACTTACGTGGCGGGGCGGAAGCGGGTCGCCGGTTTGCAGAGGCTCTGGAGCTATTCGCGATTGCGGCCAGTTTTGGTGCGACTGAATCCTTGGTGTTGCCTCCGCAATTGCTGGCTGCTCGTGACCTTGATTCGGACCAGCAACGCCTCGCGGGAGTGGGACCAGGTACGGTGCGATTATCGATTGGCTTGGAGAGCACCGAGGATCTGTTCGCGGATCTCGAGCAGGCTCTCTCGAAGGCGTGAAGCCGCGGCGAAGCGGTTGCACGGGGCAACTTTGCAGGCGATCTTCGGGCCGCCCGACGCCTTGGACCGGCTAGGCGCCTTATAGATTCTTGATCAGCGCGTCACCAAATTCGCTGCATTTCACCTTAGTTGCTCCCGGCATCATGCGGGCGAAGTCGTAGGTGACGATCTTTTGATCTATGGTTTTGTCCATCGCACTGATGATGGCGTCAGCCGCCTCGGTCCAACCCATGTAGCGCAGCATCATTTCCCCGGACAACACCACCGAGCCGGGGTTGACCTGATCGAGGTCGGCGTACTTGGGCGCCGTTCCGTGCGTGGCCTCAAAAATGGCGTGACCGGTGTAGTAATTGATATTGGCCCCGGGCGCGATGCCAATGCCCCCGACCTGTGCGGCCAGTGCATCCGACAAATAATCGCCGTTGAGGTTTAGGGTAGCGACCACGTCGAATTCGTCAGCTCGAGTCAGCACCTGCTGCAAGGTGATGTCGGCAATCGCGTCCTTGATCAGCAATTTGCCGCTCTTCAATGCCGTGGCCTGCTCCGCGTTGGCCGCGGTCTCGCCCTGCGCCGCCTTGGTGCGTTCCCATTGAGTCCAGGTGTAGACCCGATCGGTGTACTCGCGTTCAGCGAGGGCGTAGGCCCAACTTCTAAATGCCCCTTCGGTGAATTTGAGTATGTTGCCCTTGTGGACGATCGTTACGCTCCTGCGCTTGTTTACAAGGGCGTATTCGACGGCGGCACGGAACAGCCGTTCGGTTCCTTCCTGCGATACATTCTTGATGCCAATGCCGGAGGTGTTGGGAAAACGGATCTTGGCGTAGTGCTTTGGGAAGTTGTCCTTTAGGTAAGCGAGGAATTTACTGTTGTCATCCGTGCCAACCTCAAATTCGATGCCCGAGTACAAATCCTCCGTGTTCTCGCGGAAGATCACCATGTCGACCTTCTCTGGCGACTTGACCGGCGAAGGCACGCCCTTAAACCAGCGCACGGGCCTCAGGCAGACGTAAAGGTCTAGCAATTGGCGAAGCGCCACATTAAGTGAACGGATGCCACCGCCGATCGGCGTGGTGAGTGGGCCCTTGATCGATACGAGATACTCGCGACAGGCGGCGACCGTCTCATCGGGGAGCCAGCTATTAAAGGCCTGATAGCTCTTCTCGCCCGCGTAGACCTCCATCCACTCAATCTTGCGCTTGCCAGCGTAGGCTCGGGCGACAGCCGCATCGAGTACTCGTACGCTCGCACGCCAGATGTCCCGGCCGGTACCGTCACCTTCGATGAATGGAATAATTGGTCGGTCTGGCACCTGCAACTTGGTGCCACTTATGGTTATTTTCTGGCCGTTCGGCGGCGGGGAGGGCTTGGCGCTGCTGGGCATGGTCATGGGGTTGCGTAGATCCGTTGCGGACAAAAAAAGAGGCGCGAATGCTATCACATGAAGCCGATTCCACGGAGCCGCCGCCCTTCCCGGCAAATGCCAGTAGCGGATGGACCGCGGACTGCGGCACACTCCAGGGGCGATGGACAAATTACCCATTGACCTTCCGGACAAACTTCGGGTGCGGGGTGCGGGGCGGGTTGGGCTGAGGGAAGCGGCCGCGGCCCACACTCACGGCTGGCACGAGTCGGAAGCACGCGCGGAGTCCAAGCGGCTCGCTGAAAAACTCGGAGAATTGCAATATCGGCTGCATGCGGATGGGCGTTACGGTGTCCTGGTGGTGCTTCAGGCGATTGATGGCGGGGGCAAGGATGGGACCATCCGCCATGTCTTCTCCGCATTTAACCCACAAGGCTGCACGGTTCATTCCTTCAAGGCGCCAAGTGCCGAGGAATTGAGTCACGACTATTTGTGGCGCGTGCACGCACATATCCCACCACGCGGGGAGATTGGGGTTTTTAACCGCTCACATTACGAGGACGTGCTCATCGCACGGGTCGATCATTTGGTCCCGCCGTCGGTCTGGCAGGCTCGCTATCGTCAGATCAACGAATTCGAGCGCATGCTGGTTGAGAACAGCATCCAAGTGATAAAAGTTTTCCTGCATATCAGCAAGGCCGAGCAGCGTCGCCGTTTCGAGGAACGTATGAACGAGCCTCGCAAGCAATGGAAGTTTGACGCGCAGGACCTGGTCAAGCGCAAGCAATGGCAGTCCTACCAGCTGGCGTTTGGTGACATGCTGGGTCGCTGCAATACCCGCTACGCGCCCTGGTACGTGGTGCCTGGCAACCATAAATGGTTCCGTGATCTGGCAGTCTCTCAGATCATGTACCTGAAGTTGAAATCCCTGGCGCTGCGTTTCCCGGCGCCGCGCTTCAACCCTAAGGTTCGCCTAATCTAAAGCGTGGCCAGTTCACGGCGCGCCGCGGTCAGCCAGTCTTGCTGCGCCTGCTGGTAATGGCGCGGCGCGAGGCGGGCATGCTCCAGCAGTGCGCTCAGGGTCTGACGGGCTTCGCCGTGTTTGCCGAGCCTAATCTGCAACTGCGCAAACCGCAGGGAGGCCTCGGCCCCCGCGAAGTAGGCAGCAACGGCGGCGTACTCGTCCAACGCTTTGGGTAAGTCCCCCTCACCTTCCAGCGCACGGGCGTAAAGCAAATGCCCCTCGGGCGACTTGAACTCCGGATTTTTCAAAATCAGCCGGTCCAGGGTCCCGCGGGCCGCAGCAAATTGGCCGTTGGCATACTGCGCGCGCGCTAGGCCCAACAGCAGGTTCGGGTCGTCTTGGTACAGGCCCGTCAAGACTTGGCCGTAAACCGTGACCGCGGTGGCGGCCTGCCCCTGGCGCAACAGCTCCTCGGCGTAGCGTTGACGGCTCGCAACATCGCCAGTGCGCTGCGCGGCAAACGCCAAGTCCCGCAATTGCTTTTCAGGATCGAGCGCACGACGCACTCCCCGCAAAGCCCGCCCGGTAGTGGGAGCGCGCCACAGGCTGGGGAGGACTTCTACCGCGATGTACGCGATGGCACCGGGCAGCGACAGGAGCGCCAGGACCCAGATCCATATTGTGTTCCGCCCGGTGCGAACGCAATGGATGATCAGGATGACCTGGAGAACAAGGCCGACTAGGAAAATTGGACTCATGAACACGCCGAAGCATAAGCGTTCGCGGGCGCCCAACGGAAGCGCTCGGCGCGCGTGGTAGTATTTTGATCCATGCGCTTGACAGCACTCTTCCTGGCTGGGTTGTTGCTGGCGGGCCAGCTCCGGGCCGAACCGCCGGTGGCCACCCCGCCGGATTCCGGGCCCAGTCCTCCTGTACGCATCGGGCTCGTGCTATCGGGCGGCGGTGCGCGAGGCATGGCCCATGTTGGCGTGCTGAAGGTGCTCGACGAGCTGCACGTGCATCTGGATGCGATCGCTGGCACGAGTATGGGAGCTGTAGTCGGCGGACTGTACGCCAGCGGATTGTCGGGACGCGCAATCGAGGAGCTATTGAGTTCCCCGGAGTGGCAGGAGTCGTTTCGTGAACGCGTGCCACGGGAGGAACTCAGTTTTAGGCGTAAGGAAGAAGACCGGGACTTTCTGGTGAACTTCCCGCTCGGTATCCGGGGCAGGGAGCTGCTGATCCCGACCGGGCTGGTGCAAGAGCAGAAACTCACCCAGCTCCTGCGCCGGGCCACACTGCCGGCCGCGGGGATCACCCGCTTCGATGAACTATCGACGCCCTTCAGGGCTGTGGCGACTGACCTCGAAACAGGCGAGGCGGTGATCATGGATTCGGGCGATCTGGCTACGGCGCTGCGCGCCAGCATGTCCGCGCCAGGGGTGTTCGCCCCCGTAGAGCGTGACGGCCGTCTGCTCGTGGACGGGGGCTTGGTCGAGAACCTCCCGATTGACGTAATCCATAGCATGCACGTCGACATACTGATTGTCGTTGATGCCGGCTTCCCGCTCCAGACTCGCGACCGCCTCAATTCCCTCACCAGCATCTCGAATCAGGCACTGGCCATACTGGTGCGTCGCGACGTGGAACGCCAGCGGACCACCTTGTCTTCAAAAGATCTCGTACTGAAGCCGGAGCTGGGCACACGTTCGTCTTACGATTTCAGCGCCGTATCGAGCGCGGTTCTGGCCGGTGAGATTGCCGCCCGCAGCGCGCAACCGCAGCTTGTGGCTCTGGTAGCTGAGCACAAGCCTGCACCCGCAGTGGCGGCGGCCGTGACCCCCGAGCCCGTTCCCGGGGGCCCACCGGCGACAATCCATTTCATAGTCGACCGAAGCCGGATCGGAACGCTACGAGCGGCTATTGCAAACCACATTTGCCGACCAGCTGGGAAAGCCCTTAGACCCCGGCCTGATTGCCCAGCGCTTGACGGTGCTGTATGGAACCGGCAATTACCAGGTACTTGACTACCATATGCAGCGCTCGCCCGAGGGAGCCGACGGCCTGGTATTCAGCGCAAAACGCAATTCTTGGGGTCCGAATTACCTGCGCGTGGGTCTGTCATTGCAGGACGACTTTGAAGGCAACAGCACCTTCAATGCCGCAACGCGCGCCTCATTTACTGAACTCAATGCACTGGGCGCAGAGGCCTTGCTCGATCTTCAGGTGGGTGCCTCGCCACGCGTTGGCGCAGAGTGGTATCAGCCGCTGTCCGTGCGTCGTAGCTTCTTCATCGCCCCACGCATACAGGCCGAAGCGCACGATGTGCCGCAGCTGCAGAACGGAAACATCATTGGCGAATATCGCGTCCGCTCGTTCGAATACGGCCTAGATGTGGGTCGAGAGTTTGGAAACTGGGGTCAGCTACGAGGTGGGGTGCTCGACAGCAAAGGCAGTACTTACGTGAGGCTGGGCGACTTTAGCGTCCCGGAAGAGAGTTTTCATACTCCGGCCGCCTTTCTGCGGTTTAGTTACGATCGTCTGGACAGCGCCGACTTCCCTCATCAGGGCCAGGCACTCACCCTGGCCGTCCGCGATGAGTTCTCCGGGAGCGGGGCAGAAGGCTCAGACCTGGCTACGATCGACTGGCGCTCTGCGTGGACCCGCGGCAAGGACACCTTCCTCGCCTGGGTATCGGCCGGAAGCACCATTGGCGGGAGCACAACCAACATACACGAGTACTTTCCGCTAGGCGGGTTCCTGAGCTTGTCGGGCCTAGCGGCGCAGTCGCTCGCGGGACCGAATTACGCGATTGCGCGCGGGATATTTCTGCACAGCGTCGGCAATGGCGGTGAAGGCATTCTGGACGTACCGGCCTATGTCGGCGCCTCGTTGGAACTTGGTAACGTCTGGGATCAGCGGAGTGATATAAGTCTGGACTCCGCCAGGCGCGATGCTTCTTTGTTTTTCGGCGCCGACACTTACATCGGCCCGGTTTACCTAGCGGTCGGCTATGACGAGGCCGGTACCACGGGTTTTTATCTGTTCCTGGGGCATAATTTCTAGTGGGCCCGTCACAGACCCCGGCTGGCAGCGAGATTCTCGATTTTGGTGTAAACGAGCGCGGGCCGGTCACCGGGCCTTGAATATTCGTGCTTACGACTCATCTCAAGTAAGGCCGCATCGCGCTCGGCCGAGGTACGATACCAATGGCTGCGCTGCCAGTCGGCACCGCACAACTTGGCAAACGGGTCCAGCGCGCGAAGGCTGACTCGCAACCCGTAGGGACGCGGTTCGATGGCGGGTGGTTCCAACAAGTTGTGCGCGTTTGAAATGCCCATGCTTGATAATTTCTATGGAAACGGGACGTTCATTGTAATGATAATCGATTTGTGGGAGGAGATATGACGGTACCAGCTTGGCGAGCGAAGCACTTTGTCAACGGCCACTCGATCAAGCCGCCATTTGCCGTAGGCCTCGAGCGGGCAATGTTTGGCATGGGTTGTTTCTGGGGCGCCGAACGGCTGTTCTGGCAGCTTCCTGGGGTGTACTCCACGGCCGTGGGATATGCCGGCGGAACGGCTATTGATCCGGACTATCGTCTGGTGTGTTCGGGACGAACTGGCCATGCTGAAGTAGTGCTCGTAATCTACGATCCAAAGCTGATCTCGTATGCCCAGTTGCTGCGGGTGTTTTGGGAGTCGCATGATCCCACTCAGGGCATGCGCCAGGGCAACGATGTTGGCACTCAATACCGATCCGCAATTTTCTATTTCAACGACTCGCAGCGCGTGTCGGCCGAAGAAAGCCGGCGCCAATACGGCGAGGCACTGCAGCGCTCGGGCCTTGGCCGGATCACGACGGAAATCCAGTCTGCACCGACATTTTATTATGCCGAGGACTACCATCAGCAGTACCTGGCCAAGAATCCTGGCGGTTACTGCGGTATCGGCGGATGTGGCGTTCCCCTGAAGTTGTCCGAGCCTGCGCCGTCAGAACAAGTCTAGTCGCCGATCATTTTTACCGCCAAGAGGTTCGGCAGAGGCTTGCGGCTATTCAGGGATTCGTCTGCTCGCGAAGGCTGCACGCGCCCGCTGATGCAAAATGCTAATGTCCACGTCACGGGCCGGCAGGTCGCGAAGTGGGTGACGATAACATGAACCGCCGTGATTTCATGGTGCACGGTACCGTCGCGGCCGGCTTGGGCGTCGCCGCGATGACCATAGCAGGCGACCGGTCCTTCTTCGGACTAGCACCCTACAGGGTGATTATCGATGCTCGCTTCCCGGAATCCTGCGAGTTTGGCGCGAGCGCCGGCCGGATGGGGTGCGAAATCCGGCCGATTCACGGTGACGTCACGGCACTCTGGTTCAATGAACTGCAACCGCATTGGGCACGACGCAAAGAGGCCATCGTCGGGATGACCACGGCCCACTCGCTTTTATGCCTGGAGCAGCTGGCCTGGGAGCAATGGATGAGGGTGGCGGCCCGGGTCGAGCACCGCTCCCAACCGGACGGTACGATCCGACACCGACTCTTGATGCCAGCGAGTGCCCTGGCCGAGACCCGGTCCGCGCTCGAAGGCAATGGCCACTGGGCTGAGCGAGTGGCTGCGGCCCTTGTCAAACGTCCCGGTGCGGACCCAGGCGGTCGGCCGATGCAATCGGTGTTCATCACGCGTCCGGCGCGCGCCCTTTCCAGAATTTCGCTTGTGTCCTGGGCCATCGCCCCCCGATCAGGCGCGGACGCCGATCCGAGAATCCGGGACATCATCAAAACTACGGAAGCATCGCTATGAGATTGCCGCCAGGAGTGATTCAAGCCGATTACGCCAAGGCTCTAACCGAGTTTGCAGGCGTCGTGGGGCAGGAGTGGGTGTTTACGAGCGACGAGGATCTGGACCTATACCGAGATGCCTATTCACCGTTCCTGAACGAACCCGAGGAACTTATCGCCTCGGGTGCTCTCGCGCCAGCCTCTACCGAGCAGGTGCAGCAAATCGTTCGGATTGCTAGCCGCTATCGTATTCCGCTTTACACAATTTCGACCGGCAAGAATCTGGGCTACGGAGGCTCGGCTCCGGCGTATTCAGGCAGTGTGGTCCTGGATCTGAAGCGCATGAATCGAATCATTGAAGTCAACGAGGCCAATGCTTACGCTTTGGTTGAGCCCGGCGTGAGCTACTTTGATCTCTATCGCTACATCCAGGAGCACAAGCTCAAGGTTTGGATTGACTGTCCGGACCCGGGTTGGGGCAGTGTCATTGGAAATGCCATCGATCGTGGCGGCGGGTACACCGCTGCCAACTACCGCAACCATTTCGACGCGCATTGCGGCATGGAGATCGTTCTGCCCTCAGGAGAGTTGCTGCGTACGGGCATGGGCGCCATTCCAAACTCACAGACTTGGCAGCAGTACAAGACCGGGTGCGGCCCATGGATCGATGGGATTTTCTCCCAGTCGAATTTTGGTATCGTAACGAAAATGGGCTTCTGGCTCATGCCGGAACCGGAAGCCTACCTGCGCTGCGTGGTTTCCACGCAGCGTTTCGAGGATCTGTCTTCGATTGTGGAGACGCTTAATTATCTCGAGAACAGTCGCATAACCTCCGGCTTCCCTGATATTTCTTCCCCGCTCCTTGGTTATCCGCCGATTGGTCAAATCCAACTGTTCATGGAAAATGGCCCTCCGCCACTGGAAAAGGAGCACATCGGACTGCTTTCCGGCGCGAAAGCCGGATACTCTGCCGATCTGGAGGCCTTCGGGATCCGCAAAGGCATCCCGTACTGGGAACTGTGGCTGAGCTTCTACGGTCCGATGGAAGTGATCGATGCGCAGTGGAGTGCCGCGCAGCGGCACTTCTCAAAAATAGCGGGATCACGATTCCGTGTCGCCGATCGGCTCAAGCTCCCGCTCGATCCCTCCAAGGCTTCCGATTACCACGAACCGGAACTCGGGGTGCCATCGCTGCGGGCTTTCTCAATCGGCGCCCGATCCCCGTATAACCCCACGCCCTCGAAGGGTCACATGTGGTTCTCCCCGATCGTACCCCGCACGGGTGCAGCGATCATCGAGGTGAACCGGGTGTTCAGTGAAGCGGCCCGCGAACTCGACATGCCTTTGTTCCGTTCATTCAGTCTCCCGGCCTGCTTCTGGGAGCGAGCGTTCATTTTCATTCTGGCTACGCCGGTTACCGAAGATCCAGCGACAAACAAGCGTTATCGGGAGGGGTTCAAGAAGCTGATCAAGATCGGAGGCGAGCATGGCTGGGGAGAGTATCGGACGGCACCCGTGTTTCAGAAATCGGTAATGGACGTGTACTCATTCAACGATCACGCCCTGCAGCGCTTCCACGAAACGCTCAAAGACGCCATCGATCCCAATGGCATCCTATCGGCCGGCCGCTACGCGATTTGGCCTAAGCATTTGCGGGAGAGCAGACGATGATTCGCGCGCGGACTGGCCGCTCATCGCGCGCCGCCCTGATGGCAGTGGCGGTAGTGATCCAAGCCGTCCCTGTAAGGGCTGATTCAGCACCACCCGCTGATTCCGGGCGCGGCGTTTACGAGAAGTGGTGTGCGCCATGCCACGATCCGGGCATCAACCACCCGGGAACACACGCGCTGATGGCCAAATACCAGGGAACCAAGCCGGCGGTACTTCTGGAACGCACCGATCTGCCGCCGCCCATTGTCAAACATTTTGTGCGGCACGGAATCTCAGTGATGCCGCAGTTTCGCAAAACGGAAATAAGCGACGCTGAACTGGACGCACTCGCGCTCTACCTGTCGCGGAATACCAAGTAAAGAGCCTCAGCGGGGCTGACACGGAACTCAGTCGACACACCGAGTCATCACAATTTCGGGTAACGCGCCACATTCGACAAGACATAGATGATCATAATGGTTGCCACGATCAGGAGACCCGCGCGGGCAAGGTGGATCTTGAAGCGTTGGGCAAGGGCGATCAGAAACAAAATCGTTGCCAGCAATACCGTACCGCGCACGAATTGCTCCGAATTCTCGCGGGCTTTCGTGCCTTGATCGAAGGCTGCGCTGGCTTCCCGGTTGAGTTGATCGGAACGCAATAGCTTGGTATTACGGTATTCGCGCATGTCGGCTGGACCGGGCGGAGCATTCACATTGTTGAATGGATCGGTCTTGAGCCAGGCCTCAAACGCGACGCGGTATTCCGGGCTGAACCTCCGCACGTAAATTGCCGCGATTTTGTCGTCGTGCATCTCCTTCAGTCGAATCCATGTGTTGAAGGTGACCACATCCAGCAGGCGCTGCTGGCCGCCCTGGGTTGCTTCAAGGGCCGCCTCCACCCGCAGGCGCGAAGAATTACCGTACAGAAAGGCCTGGCGCCCGTCCCAACGCGCGGCGTGGTATCCGCACCAGGCGGTGGCCACGGCGATTACTGAAAGGCCAATGGCCTCGGCGACTTCGATCAGCCACTTTCGAGTAGCGCCTTGTGGAGTTGCACCGGATTCCAGGAGCTCGTGCGCAATTCCCACGTTAATGTCTTCAGACACAGAGTGTTCCTTATTTTTAGCCCCGGGCGCGCCATTCTAACGAACCTGAGAGGGGTGGGCGGGAAGTAGCTGATCAGGCCACCGGCTTCGTTTGCATACGTAGGATGTCAAAACACCTGCAGACGGGTGCATTCAGTACCACAGATCATTGATTATTCCACGCGTAGCCGGAAGCGAATGTGATGGGGCCACGCACGGAATAGATTCTTGGATAGAAACCTGAATTGCTCGGACCACCCGCCTTGATTCTCTCTAAGGTGTGCTCGAGTGCGTAAAGGTCCGCCATCTCCAGTACCGGAGCGGAGATTGTGGGCGCCTTGTCCGCCATGTGTGCGGCATATATGCGCGTTGCAGGGTCCAGAACCGCCAGCAGCTTTCGGGTGGTGTCCAAATAATCGCGCCGACTCGCGCCTGGGAGAAAAGCGTACAGCGTTCCCGGGTAAATGAAGTCACCTGCAAAGAGCTGGCGTCTCTGAGCATCGTACAGGGCGGCGGAGGAGAGGGTGTGCCCTGGTGTCGAAAGGACCCGCACTGTCCGTGCTCCCAGATCGATGGTGCTGCCAGGTGGGCACCATTCGGTGACCGTAAAGCTGGGCTCCGGCAAAGAATCTGCGAATCCCAGGAATTCGTAGCGCCCCAATGCCAGTCTCCCATTGTGGAGGCGCTCTCGCAAAGTACCTCAGACCGATCAGCGCGGTCTCCTCGAAGCGTCCCAGGGCACCTACGTGATCAAAATGCAGGTGCGAGGGCATGACCGTCACGGGCAGTGAGGTCAGCGAACGAACCACAGGGACTATGTCGCGGTTGCCCGTTCCTGCATCGAAGAGCAGCGCTCGTTTCCCGCCCAGCAGCAGGTAGCTGTAATTGCCCTGGTAGTATCGCGGCTCGCCGATGGCAAACGTCGAGGAATCGATGGCTTCGATCAGGAAGTAGTCATCGAACCAGTGGCCTCGGACCGGCTGAGGGGATCGCGCTCCGATAAGCGCGCCGTGATGGCGCAGCAGGTATTCGGCACTGATCCATGGAGCGCCCACGGCAAGAGCGACCGCGAGTACGGTGACCGCTGCCACAGCCCAAATTACACCCGGTCTCATCGATCCATATGGCAAGTGTCGGCATCCGCAGGGCCCAAGGGTGACCTTTCGGCAAAGTGTCCGGCTTCCGGAAAGAATCGCAGATGCATAAGGCTAGAGTTCGGGCCCGTTTTCTTGGGAAGCCACCGCATGTCCCCCGATCATGCCTGATGTGGGAACGCGCCGCAGATCACAGGAGGTTTGGACACAGGCGCTACCTCTGTCTCGCAGGCAAAGCGATGTTTTGTGATCATTGCTTTCGCTTAATGTTCAGCAGGCAACCCGGCAGCCCCGTCGCAAAGTTAGCCCCGCCCGACGCTGAGGATCGTATCGATTGGCGCAGTTGCCTTGTTTGGGGCCTTGAGCGTAGATTCCCGCTCATCAGCGTTGGGTAGGGCGCTGCGGGAGGCATCATGCGCAGGCAATGGCCCGGCTTGGTTTGGATGAGTTGCATCCTCATCGCGGCGTGCAGCGGCAAACATTCCGCAACCCCTCACGATGCGACTGCCCCGCCACCCATTTCACAAAACGAATCCGACGGCAATAACCAGGGCGACCCATGTTCCCTGATCGAACCGAAGGAGGCCGAAGCGGTGCTCGGCGCTCCGCTGGGAACCCCGCCGTATCGCGCATCGAACGGCACCCCCCGGGCAGACGGTCCGGACTGCATCTACCAAACCGCGAATTTCCATCAGATCACATTCACCGTCGAGTTCACGGATGGCGCCCAGAATTACCAAATGACCGGTTTTGCCAAGAAATTGCTCGGCAATGCGCCCACGGAAAGCGCCAAAAACGCGTTCAAAATGGACGATGGGACTGAGCTTGCGGGTGAATGGGACGAAGCGAATCTCACAGCCATGCACTGCTGCATATTCAATGCACTTCGCGGCGATCAGATGATTACCATTGATTTTACGGCGACTTCCGCAACGCTTCCTCAGGCGGCCTCGCTAGTGGATGCCGCCTTCAAGCGAATCGACAAGCCCCTCAAGTTCGATGGCGCCGCGAGCGTCGCCGCGGCGAGTGCATTCCTTAAGACCCGTCCAAAGCCCGTGGCTCCGTGTTCCGTGCTTTCACAAGCCGAAGCCGAGGCGATCCTGGGTAAGTTAAGTTCGCCGCCCGTGGCCGTCGGAAGCATCAGTTGCGAATACCACACTCCACCGCAGGGGCCCCTGTCCCGCCCTTACGACTTGCGGTACCTCTGGCAGGGAGGATATGCCGATGTTCGCGACTCCGTGCACACGGTCCGGTTAGGACGAATGGCTATGGGCGGAGCGGGCACTAAGGCTGATGACACACCGCTCGAACCCGGCAAAGCCGAGGACCCGTGGGAAAGCGCCGGCCTTGTCTACAACGAGTTCGTCGCGGTGAAAAAGGACGTTGAAGTCAAGATCGATCACCGTACGCTCGATGACGCAAAGATGAAGGCACTGGTAGCTGCGGCGATGCGCAAGATTTGAACAGGGAGCGAGCTACATGAGGAAAATCACCGGGTGCCTATGGATTCTCCTGGCCACCACGACCGCCGTGCGGGCTGGTGTAGTGGTTCACATGAGTGGCAGCGCAGGCGCCGATGGGGCAGCCAAGCACCAGCAGACTCTGTACGCCCAAGATGGACTGCTGCGGATAGATAAACTCGACGAGCAGGGGAAGGTGCGGGATTTTACAGTGTTTCGCGATGGCGCGATTTGGGACGTCGATCCGCAAAAGCACACCTTCCGGAAATTCGACAAGAACGCGATGGCGGCCGAACAAAAAGTGATGAGTGATCGAATGCAGGCGATGATGCAGAACATGCCACCGGAGCGGCGTGCCATGGTCGAGCAGCGGATGAAGGCCATGCAGGGGGAATCCCACGATTATCAAGTGACCAATTCTGGCCGCAGCGAGCATGTAGGGGCCTACACCTGCCAGATCTGGCAGGCTGTGCGCGATGGCAAGCCAGTCACCGAATATTGCGTCGTGCCCAAAGGCAGTCTCACGGGGGGAGATGAACTCGCCACCGCCACCCACAATGCCTCTTTGATCGCCGCCGACATGGCTTCGGCCTCGCCCCAGATGGCGCGCGCCATCTCACCTGTCTATAAAATGTATGGAAAGCTGGACGGTTTTCCGGTCATGACGCGCCAGATGTCCGGCGGAGGAGCGCCAGAGGAGACGATCGTAACGGGCATTGAGAAAAAGTCCCTGCCCGCCGATCAGTTCACGATTCCAAAAGGGTATACCGAGGTAGCGTTTGGGAAATCCGACGCCGGAAATTAAGCGGCCACGATGCGGCCAAAAGCCAACATCCTAGTCAGCATCGTGCTCATCGGCCTGATGGGCGACTCCGGCGCGCTGGCGGACATCAACGCTTCGAGCATAAGGCCCGTACAGGGGCTCGTCATTACAAACACCGTGCGTTCCGCTCTGGTGGCGGCCGCTTCCGGCAAGGTGCACGGCTATAACAACCTGGATCAGGAGACGTGGACTTCTCTACTGGCGGTCACGCCGCAGGACCTCACATACAAGTTTCACGTCGCCGCTCCGGGGAACGAACAAGCGAATTACGACACCAAAAAATTCATACTGCAGCGCAAGGTGAGGCAAGCCGATATCGAGCAGTCGACGCGTATGACTTTACTGAATTCGACGACCGACCCGCTCATGTATGCCGGCCAGACCTTCGCAGAAACTTCGACAAAAGCGCTGACGATGCTGAAATCCGGTACGGAAGTGCCCTTTGTCCTTGGAGTAAACGAGTCTTCCGGTGGCGCCCTGGGGGCAATGGCCGCCATGGGCGGCGCTGCGGCGAGTGGGGCCAGCGGGCCGCTCGGCGATGTTAGCGCGGCCATGTTGATGCTGAGCTCGGGGCGCAACTACTACCGGGGGACGCTGCGACGTGTCGAGGCGGGGCCGGTGAGCGTCGCGGTGCTGGTAAACGGCGAGCGTACCAATCTCGCCGTCGTCCATGCTGCCGGCACCTTTACCTTTGGCTCAGAACCTGCGCAGCGCGCCGAGTTCTGGTGGTTGGACAATCCGGCCTATCCCCTGACCCTCAAATGGACGTTCGCTAATGCCGGCTCGCAGGTGACGCGAATCGATTTTCCGCCGGAGTTGGAAGGGATGCCGCCTTCAGAGCCCAAAAACCCTGCCGCCTCGGCGGCGCGTTCCGGCATGGCGAATGTGTCGGCGCAGTTGGATAAGGCTTGTCGCGCAGAAATCTCCGGGATTTATTTCAACACCGGGAGCGCTGAAATTCTCGAGGAATCCCACCCGACGCTGGTGGCCGTGGCCAAGCTGATCATGCAATCAAAGTTTTCCGCCCTGACTGTCGAGGGCCATACCGATAACATCGGCAGCGCGGAGTATAACCAGGACCTTTCGGAGCGACGGGCTGAGGCCGTGCGCAAAGCGCTGGTCAAGGATTTCGGCGTTCCAGCGGGCCGTCTCAGCGCAAAAGGCTATGGTCTGACCCGACCGGTCGAGACAAATGCGACGATCGAAGGCCGCGCCCATAACCGCCGAGTCGAATTGTCGCGGCCGTGTGGGAAGGCCACGTGAGCGCCGAGGAGTTCAGCTCGGGGCTCGCCCCATCGTCCAGCGCGAGCCCGCGCGCAAGCGCCGGGACCCGCTCGGCGGTCGTTCGATTGAGCCACTTCGTTCTGTGCGTGTTGGGTGCGGCGGGATTATTTGTCGCCTACCAGCACTTTAAGATCAGCGGGCAAACGGCTCTTTCCACGGGCAGCCTGATCGCTGCGGCCCTGCTGGCGCTCGTGCCCGTTCGCGCGGTGCTTGCGGAGATCTTCGAGCTGGAGGGCAAAGCGCTTCATCTGATACACGGCCTGGGCGGGCTGGCGCTGATCGCCCTTCCAGTCAGCGGACTGGTGTCGGGAACTCCGATCATGACGCACGCCGCGATGGCACCCTTTGCTGTTATGGGCGCGGCTCAGGCCATCATGCACCAGAATAATCCGCGCAACGCGGAGCAGGCGGCGGCATTGCGGAACTTCGCCTCGAGCTTGCCCGAAGTCGCGCAGTTTACGAAGTCCGGAGACTTGTCCTCGCCAGCCAATATTTCCCGGGCCGTGGCCGTGCTCTCCGACTTGCTGCACAAGGCCCAGGTACTGGGCGAAACGGAGTTGCAGGCCGATCCTGGCTTTCAAGCAGCGCTTAGAAATGCCACCACCCGGTTCGGGCTCACGCTCGGTTTGGATTCAATTGATCGTGCGGTCAACGTGCTAGGAGCAAATCCCGCCGACCGCGCCAAAGTGGAAGGCTTGCGCCGCCAGCTGGCCCAGGTGCGCGGGTCCTTGGACAAGAACCAAACCCACAGCTCAGCCCCGCCGCCAAGCCGAGCCGATCACTGATCCGGCCTGCACCGCGAGCAGTGCGAGGTCTTTAGGCAGGTCGGCAGGATACGCTCGGCGCTTACGTCGACCATCCTGGTGCTGCGAGTCACTCGTTGGCGTACAGTTTGACGAGCCTGTAGAGAAACGTTCGGCCTTCGCGAACCGACTGCACCCGAATCCGCTCATTGAGCCCGTGCTGGTGACCGCCGTCGGGGTCCGTGAACATGCCGGTGACACCGTAGGTTGGTATACCGGCGGGATTCAGAAACTGCGCATCCGACGCTCCGGGTTCGAGAGCCGGTATCACAGGGACGCCCGGCCACAGCTCGTGCGCCACCGTTTCCACAGGCTTGAGGATGCGCGGGGTCAGGGGTGCGGGATTGGCGGCGGGACCGCGGATTTCAGATATCCGAACCGAGACCGCCGGATCGTCGGCTATCTTAACGAGTTGGGCGAGAATCTCCTCCCGCGGAACACCGGGAAAGATCCGACAGTTGATGTTCGCCGTAGCTCTCTGCGGCAACGCGTTGGTCGCATGTCCGGCCGACAGCAGTGTTGCGACGCAGGTGGTCCGCAGCATCGCGTGCCAGTTCATGTTCTTGTCGAGTACCGCCAAGGCTGCGGTATCCCTTGGATTGGCGACAATGGCGGACATTGCAGTACCCTGGTCGCCCGAATAAATCTTGGACATCCCGGTAAAATAAGCACGGTTTGCATCATCGAGCTGGACCGGGAATTCATAATGGCTGACCCGGTCCACAGCTCGCACCAGATGATAGATGGCATTGTCCGGAACCGGCCGCGAGCTGTGGCCGCCCGCGTTGGTCACCTCGAACAGAAAGTTCTGCGACATCTTTTCCGCCGCCAGGATCTCCAGTGCGATGCGATGACCCTGCGAGTCCAGATCGCCATCGACGCCCTCGGTTAACGCAAATTCCGCGTCGATCGCCTGCCTGGCGTTCTGGACCAGCCATCCGGCGCCATTGAGTGCGGCGTTTGTCTCCTCGCCGCAGGTGAGGGCGAGCTTGATGTCCCGCTTGGGCTTGAAATTTTCCTCGCGATATCGGATCAGATTGTCGACCCACACGGCCGCCTGGGCCTTCATGTCGGCGGTGCCGCGACCGTAGAAGTAACCGCCTTCCTCGATCAGGGTAAATGGGTCCCGCGTCCAATCTTCGCGGTGGGCCTCGACCACATCAACGTGCGCGAGCATCAGGATCGCCTTCGAGTTGCTATCCGACCCGTGCAAGGTCGCCAGCAGACCGCCCTCCTTGGGGTGGCCATCCGGAACAAACACGCGCAGGTCCGCTTCCGGATATCCGGCGTCGCGGAGGCGAGCGGCCATGCGTTGGGCGGCAAGAGTGCAATCGCCCGCGGAGAGGGTCGTATTGGTTTCCACGAGTTCACGGTAGGTTTCCCGAAACCGTTGCCAGCCGTCCTCGCTCGGGGCCGCGCAGGCGCCTTCCCCTATGGTCCCAAGCACGAACGCTGAGACGGCCAGTATCCATTTGTGTTTCATTTCGACTCTTCCGGCTGCGCCAGCATGATGTCCCCGTGGCGAGGACAAAGTGCTTAGTGCGGCTCGCTGCCCGGCTTCGGATCGGCCAGCGGAAAGCTTTGCGCGCCAGTAGTCGCCGCGGGTGCTGGTGTCGCCGCCGGTGCCGGGGTGGCCACGGGCGAGGGGGTCGCCGGAGGCGCGGTGCCCGCGCCTGCGCCGCTTGCGGTTGCCGGGGACATCCCAGCGACGATGGCGGCGATAAAGCGACGCGCCGATTCCGCATTGGTCGTCACATGGCCGCCGAGGATGTCATCGGTGGTCACGTCGTGACCGTAAAAATTGCGGTTGGCCTTGCGGTCAAAGACCAAGGCGGTACCATCGAGGGCCACGCCGGCGAATAAGCCGCGCGCGCGCGAATAGGAATAGATCTCCGAATTAACTCCTGCCGAAGCCTCACCGCTGCGGCCCACTGGCCCGGCGGCGGCCGACGCGCTCACTCCCACGGTAAAATCACCACGCGCGAAATTGTCCAGACTCTTTTGGGTCGCGAAGATCAGCACGATATCCGCGGACTGTGCTCCGATCTGCCAGCCGAAACTGCCCCCGGTGAGGGATATGAACACGGGATTGCTGAACCGCCCCGAGGCGTCGCGCGCGACCAGCACGCCGCTGCCGTGCCGGCCGCCAAACCAAAACGCGGCCTTGAGCACGTCAGGAATGACCGCGACGCCATAGGCCCGGTCGAGCAGCCAAGTGGGTACATTCTGGTCAGGCGTAGCGCTGAGCTGGGTAAGCACTTGAGTGGCGGTGACCAGCCGCGCATCTTCGGCGCTTTGCGCCCAGGTGGCAGCGGATGGCAGCAGAATGGAGAACAATACAAACAGCAGCGCCTTGCGCGGCACGGAATGGCTCATGGTCGATCCCCTGAAATTATGGCGGCGTACCGGAGCCGAGATAATGCTTCAGAACCAGAAGGAAACAAAGGCCTGCAGGATGTCGGCATTGAGCGTATATAGCGGCTCGGTCCCCGGGGTCACGTCCTGCACCCGCAGATCCCGGAAATCATCGTAGTTCACGTGCATCCGGTCCCAGCTTACATTGACCGTGCCCTTCTGCAGCCAAGAGAAGCGATTGACGTGATATTCCCAGGTAGCGCCGATTCCAAAGGTCATGCTGTCAAAACTGGATAGCTCACGGTCGCGCGCCATGAAATTTTGCGCGTTCTGGTACGGAAACAAGTCGCTATAGAAGCTCGCGTGGTTCTGCCGGTAATAGCGAAAGTGTGAATCGATGGTCCAGGCGTGGTAGATGGGCTGCGTGTACGCGAGTTCGCCGGTGTTCGCACGGACGCCAAAGGTATCCGAGTAAAAGCGGTAACTGCCGGTGGCCGCAGCCCGCCACGGCAGGTAATACTTGGCGGTCGCGGAGGCCGCGTTGCCCGAGCGGGTCCGAGGGTAGACCTCCTTCTGGTACGCGTAGCCGAGCGGTTCCAGGGAATCGACGTAACGCACCTGCCGGTACGGATTATTGATCATGCCGTTGCTCTCAGTCACCTCGTAGTTGAGGTTGAGCACCATGTTACGAGTGAGAATCTGCGACAGGCCCACGTTCCAGCCGCTACGGTCCAGCGGCTCATCCAGTGAGGTGCCACGCTCACCTACGCGGTCCCATCCGCGGGAGAAGCCAAAGGTCACCGTGGTCAGGTCGCCAAACATGTCCTGGCTGATGGAACCAAAGGCGGTCTTCGCTTTGTAATCGGGTTCGTTGCTGTCGATGTAGCCCAGGCTGTATGTGGACTTGCCGTGGATGGCATCGACGCTGAGGCTGTTTTGCTTGCGAACTTCCTTATAGGCGCTCGCCTGCGTGATCACATCGATCGAGGCGCTCGAGATCATGTCTTCATAGTAGTTGTAGGCGACAGAAAAATTGTCGCCGAACTTTTTGCGAACCAGCACCGACGGACCATCGACGGTGATGCCGCCACCGTCGTAGCGGTGGTACAGAATGTCAGCTCGATCCTCGGGCAGCACCCCGGCGTGCGCGCCGCCGAGCAACAGCATCGCTCCGGCAGCAATTCGGACCTGCAGGTGGCTGGAGTAACTCACGCGATCAATTGCATCCACAGCCGCCGCCGACGATGCCGGTCGCGCCCCGGGCGCTCTCGCGCGCCTCGAAGACGTGCTCCAGATACACGGCCGATACCGGGTTGGGATTGAAGGACATGATGGGGTCGGCCAAGTGCTCGCGCTCGTAGGGTTTGACCCACGGCTGGATCGGGCTACATGCTGAAAGAGCGAGGGCCCCGGCCAGGAGCCCGAGCCACCGTAGCGGGGAGCGCGCAGCGCGGGGCAGGAGGCTATTCACGGATGAGCGTGCGGATCTGATCGAGGTATTCATTTTCGGCGCCCGGGCTGTAGCCGCGGTGGATGTAGCGCACCACGCCCTTGCGGTCGAGGATCACGGTGTTGGGCATGCCCTGAACTTCGTACAGCTTACTTACTTTGCTATCGGTATCGTAAAGAATTGGAAAAGACACCGGCGTGGCCTTGAGCCATGCGGTAGCAGCGGCCGAATCGGGTTCCACGTTGACCCCGATCAGCGTCACGCCCTTGTTGTGGTATTGGTGATTCAACTGTTCAAGTATCGGCATCTCTTGACGGCAGGGGCCGCACCAACTGGCCCAGAAGTTCACCAGCACGATCTGGCCCTTCAGGTCGGCCAGACTGACCGGCTTACCGCTGTTCGAATTGAGTTCAAACGTGGGGGCGGGTGCCCCGGTCTGGAGCGACGGGCCGGATACAGCGAGCACCGGAGCGATCGCCAGGGCCGTCAGACAAAGTAAACGAGTAGGAAGTTTCATAACAAATTCCTCCTGTTAAAAGTACACCGAGGCCCCGATGTGCGCCGTCAGGTTATTTCGGAGGCGATTGGTGCCGAGGAAGTCGGACTTGAACACGATGTCCTGGGCCTCGATCCGGATCACCAGCCAGTCGGTGGGAAGCACCCGGAATCCGGCGCCGAAATTGGCCGAAAACGTTGAATTCCCTTCGAACTTGACGGCGCCCATGCCCCCTAGGATGTAAAAGCCGCTCGTCATCGCGTGGTTTTTACCGGGGAACACCTCGCCAGGCAGGAAGTTGTAGCCGACCGACAGGTTGTAGTACGTGAACTGTCTCTCATCGTTGGTCAGCAGCTGGATGTTGCCGCTCAGCGTCTCAAAACTGGTCTGGCCGGCCTGCGCTCGACCTCCTGCGGCCTCGAAGAAGAAGTCCTCTGTTATGTGGTAATCGGCGGTGAGGCCCCAGACCGGGGCGGCCGTGTAGCTTTCGATCGAAATTTCACCGTAGTTCGCGCCCAGCTCGACATTTTTGGCCTTGATCTTGGGCACCTTGATCTTGCGGCGGACGACTTGGGGCTCGATTACGGTCGGGGGCGCGGCGGTGTCGGCTGCCGCCGCCGCCGCGTCGGCATCGGCGTCGGCCTTCTGCGCGGCGACCTGGGCGTCGACCTGCCGATGCCACGGCCACAGCTTGTGCATGGTCGCGCAGCCGCTGGTCAGCGAAACAACCGAGGCTAGTAAAAGAATGCGAACCCGATTTTCCATTCTGTTTTCACCTCGTTGGATTCCGTATTCGTGAATACCGTATGAGAGCGGTACTCGGCGCGAAGGAAAAAGCGCCTGGCCAGGTAATAACGGCCACCAAATCCCACATAAGCCGTCTGATAGGTCTGGTTGACCGGCTTGACCAGCGTGGTTCTGGGCTCAACGCGCTCCACCCCGGTTCCCAGCGTTACAAACGGCGAGAAGCGCCATTCGGGCATAAAGACATGGTTCAACCCCAGATCCGCGATGTAGCCGTTGTAAATATTGCCGAGAAACTGCGCCCCGTATATCTCGGCCTTGAGATTGTCGGTAAGGGAGTAGGTCACGAGCCCGCCAAATTCCGACGCGCCGGCGTAATCGCCCACCAGAATTCCGCCCTCCCATCGGTGCGACCGGTAGCCGTCGCGATTGCCCCGGTCTACCTTGAATGTCGAGCCGTCGGCGAGCATCGTGCGAAGAAGCGACTCCTCCGACGCCCAACCCTCGACCCCCCGCTCGGTGCGCACCTTGTACCACTCCGTGCGCCGGAACAATACGTCGACCGAATCCCCCCGTGCCACGACCTGCGAGACCGGATAGCCCCGGCCCGGACCGGTGTGCAATTCCAGGTAGGGCTCGGTTACAAACAGCTGCAGCAGCTCGCGCTGGGCCGCTTGGGCCCCCACAGGGAGGGCCAGCAGCAACAAAATGAGCGGACGCAGCCAGTTAATTGAGCGGAGCCGCAAACGGGTTGTTGTAGTACTGGGCGCCCACATCCGCCCATTCTGCCACCAGACGCAGTTCAGAGGCAGACATGAATGCTTTGTGATTCACAGTACCCACGGACTTGCCGGTCAGCACCTGGAAGAACCGTGAGGCGGCAGCCGATCCGTTCGTGATCGAGCCCGGCACCTGGCTATCGGTGCGAACTGGCGCGCAGGCAGCATCCAGGCTAAAGCTCGTGGTCGTGTGCGTAGCGACCAGTTGCACATAGGAGCGATCCTGGTTGGTTGGCACCTGCGCAGGATCAGCATCGAGTTCAAGGCCCCCGTCGGCGGCGACACTGAGCGGTACGGTGACCGGCGTGCTCGTGCCCGCAGGCGTGCAGGTCACATTCTGGGTGCGAGTCGCAGTGTGGCAATTGGTGCAGGTATGGGCCCCGCGGTCCACGGTCCAGAGCGGCTCGATGATCGCCGGCGAGGTGTTGGCGGCCCCTGGGGCGCTGGCGGCGTAATTGATTGTGATTCGACACACCGCGGTCCAGTTGTTCTCGCAGGTCTGTGGGACGATCGGGGCCGGAGTGGTCATCTTGCTGTACGCGAGGTTGATGCTGTTATCGCCCGGTGCGCCGCTGCCGTTGTAGATCACATCCACCGTCGGTGTGGCGGCGTTGCACGGGGTCGATGAGCAGTCGGTATTGTCGCCGTAGAGCACCTGGGCCATGGTCCTGCCGCTGGCATCGCCCCTATATTCACTCGCGAACGCGCCGGTGCGCCCGTGCGAGGTGGTGCTCGTCGCGGTACTGGGGTTGTGGCAGCCATTGCACTGTATGACTTCCCCGGGCAACACCTGCAGCCAGGTGCGGTGCTGCGGGAATCCGGACAGACGGTGTCCGCGAGCATCGAGTATCGAGATATTGAAGGCCACGTTGGCCGGCACCTTGACGCGCACCGACCCGTCGGCCTCAATCGGCACGTACCCGAGGATCTCGCGCATGTACCCCGGTGAATTGGCGAGCGCGACGTTGCGGTTGAAATTCGGAAAACCATCGTTGAGCCGCGGGTCGCCCAACGAGACTATTTTCTCGAAGCGCATAAAGCGCACCCGCCGCTCATCGGCCGGCGTCACACTCATGCGAGCGATAGTGTGGGCATTGGTCTCCGGAGGTATGGCCTGCGGATTGATGGCATCGGCCCAGTCGTAGATGCTGCGGATGTCGATAATTCCGACGCCGTCACCGGTGAGGGTGCTGGTCCCGATCGGTGCAATATAGTTGGGCGGGGTGCGGGCCTGGAGCGTGACGATGTCCGTAAGCATGAGCCCCTCAGTAGGGGGTACGACGGGCTTGAAGGTATTGTTGCCCGGGTTGAGGAGCCAGGCGCTGTACAGGGGCGGTGCGATCTGTACGTTCGGTGCGGCCAGATTAGCGTCGGTGCATGCGACGATCACGCCGGAGGAGTTCAGCAACCGGCACTCCTCCCAACTCACCAGGATTCGGCCCGTGCCGTCCCACAGCGGATAGGCCGAATTGAAGCGTCCGCCGGGTGAGGGCCCCGGTATGGTGCGCACGTCGTTGGGGGTCGCCGGAGTCAGCGGCGGGCACGGGTTTGAACCCGCGACCACCGGCCCGGCGGCGAGCAAGCGCTGGAAGCACTCGACCGAGGTTTGGACATCCAGGATCACCAGGTTCCCCCCGAAATCGGTCCCGCTGTCTGCCGGCCGAATGATCGACATGACACGTCCGTCCTGCATTTCGCGCGCCTTCACGTACTGCACGGCCGTCGGAAGTCCCGTTGCCGGATCGGCGGTCCCTACGAAGTGACTGTGCGCGCCGAACAGCAGCTCATCGTCGGTGCCGTCCGGATTGACTGTGTACAGGTGCATACCGTTGGTCACCTGCAGGCGCGTGTGCGACCAGCGGGTATAGAGAATGCGCCCGTCGCTCAACACGGAGGCATTGATGTCATCGCTGGGATTGAAGGAGATCTGCTGGAACGCGCTCGGACCCGTTTGGGTCGGGTCCAGCGTGCTCAGCGTGAATGCGGACTCGCGCACGTCCTCGGTCTGCGCTTCGAAGCCGCTCTTGCCTTCGGTCAGCAGCACCAGCTTGGATTGACGCTGGCGAGTCGATGCAATCAGGATGCGGCCGTTCGGGTGCGCGCTATCGCTCGGAAGGTAGTGCGGGGAGATGTCCTGCCCCTCACTGGCGGTCACATCGTCGGTGATGCTGTGCAGATCGTCCTTGGCAATGTCGTATTCCCAGATGCGCCAGAACGGCGGATCCAGGTCGCGCTGATTGGGCTGAAGCGGACCGCGCATCGCGAACACCAGAAATTTGCCGTCGGCCGAAACGTCCAGATCCTTGACGTCGTAAAAATCATCCTTCGTGACGCGCGCGGTGATGTTTTTCTCTGGGCCACTTTCCGCGGCCTGCTCTCGCAGGAACACGTCGGCCTTGCTCCAGTAGCGGCGGTAGTGGCGCAGGTCATCCTTGGTTCGCATGACCTGAAGATCGGCCGGATCCGGCGGCACCACGCGCTTGATGTACGCGATTCCGAAATCAACGGTGTCCGTTGTGCCTGTCTGGCCGTGCCCCAGCTCCACGGAGCCCTTGTCGCTGCACGCGCCCAGGACGAGCAGCGCCAGCAAGCCATACAGCAGACGAAATTCACGGTTCATTACTAAATGCTCCAGCCACGGGGCCCAGGCTCGTATTTTGCCAACTTCGTCACGTCTGCACGGGCTCCATATGAGTTTCCTTGCATCATCTTGGGGTGGGAGCCACCCGTATGTCCAGCATGCACAGGTAGTTGATCACGCTGGGGGTTGGCGTGACCGGGTTCAAGGATCCGTGAGCCAATCTTAATGGTTGTACGTAATACGCAGACTGTCGGTGTCCTACGACGTCCGACGGATGAGACATTACGGCGGCTAACTAGTTCTACGTATATTGATTTGCGACAGCGCCAAAGGTTGAAGCATGGGAGCGCAGCATGAGACAGCGTAAGTACGATCGGCAAACACACGGCATCGCCGTGGTGGCTGGCGTATTGCTATTGGCGCTCCAGGGCTGGACCCCCGCCATTGCAGGGCCGCGCGAGCAGGCCAAGCAATTGCACGACCGGCTGGCCGGCGTGCCACCCACCGACTCGGTGCTCACGCAGATGGCCGCCGATATCAGCGCTAACAATCCTCAGGCCGCCGCGCAGCTGGCGATGGCCAACAAGAACTTTTACAACGTGACGTTGAAGAATTTCGTCGCTCCGTGGACCAGCCGCGACCGGTCCGTCTTCGTGCCACTCAACGACTACACCGCGACGGTCATTGGGATGGTGCGTGATGATGTGGACTTCAGCACCGTGCTTTCGGCCGACTTGCTCTACATCGGCAGCACCAGTGGCGCGCCGCCCTACTCACCGGCCAACAACGATCACTATCAGTACCTCGATGACAAAAACGTCGATCTGAAGGCCTCGCTGCGGGCTTCCACCCAGTCGGGACTGCTGGGCCTGCCGGTGGCCGCGACGGCCGGGGTCATGACTACGCGCACGGCCGCATCCGCGTTCTTCATCGCCGGCACCAACCGCGCGATGTTTCGCTTCACGATGATTAATTTCATGTGCCGCGATCTCGAGCAACTCCAGGATTCCTCGTTGCCGCCCGATCGGATCCGGCAGGACGTGAGCCGTTCGCCGGGTGGGGACAGCAGGGTGTTCCTCAATAGCTGCATCACCTGTCACGATGGCATGGATCCGCTTGCCCAGGCCTTTGCCTACTACAACTACGACGCCACCGCCGGCCGTCTCGTCTATACCGCGGGCGCGGTTCAGCCAAAGTATCTGATCAATACCGACAACTTTAAATTCGGTTTCGTCACGACCGATGATCACTGGGATAACTACTACCGCCATGGCGCCAATCAGGTGCTCGGTTTTGACAGCAGCCTGCCGGGAAGCGGCAGCGGAGCGAAGTCGATGGGTCAGGAGTTGGCCCGCAGTGATGGGTTTGCACAGTGCCAGGTGGAGAAGGTCTTCAGGACGGTGTGCCTGCGCGATCCGGGCAATTCCGCGGATCGCCAGAAGGTGGCGAGCATCAAAGCCACCTTCAAGTCCACCGGCTACAAGATGAAACAGGTGTTCGCCGATGCTGCCATTTACTGCATGGGCAACTAGGGAGAGAACCGTGAAGCCTATCTTTCGTGTTCCGCACCTGTTGCTGCTGGGCTTGGCAGCCGCTCTGAGCGCGTGCTCTGGCGGCGGGCCGGCCACCACCGCGTTAGCGGACGCGACGTCGGCGAGTTCCGCCACTTATAAGGGTCCGGCTCCCGGCACCGCCGATGTGCAGGCGTTTAAAGTGAATCTCTGGCAGTACATCGATACCAGCGATCGGTGCGGAAACTGCCACAAAGTGGGCGGTCAGACGCCCCAGTTTGCGCGTTCAGACGACGTGAACCTTGCGTATAGTGCCGCGCTCACAGTCGTCAATCTGTCCCAGCCCGATCAGTCCGCCATGGTCCTTAAGGTCGCAGGCGGGCACAACTGCTGGCTGTCGAGCCCGCAGGCCTGCGCGGACATCATCACCACCTGGATCAAGAATTGGGCGGGCGGCGCCACCGCCGGCGCCACGCAGGTCACCTTGCAGGCGCCCGCTATTAAGAGTGTCGGCAGCACCAAGACTTTTCCGACCGATGCCTCCGCCAATGGCAGCGCTTCGTTTGCCCAAACCATCTATCCGCTGCTGAGCCAGTTCTGTTCGCGCTGCCACAACGCCAACGCGACCACGCCGCAGACACCGTATTTCGCCAGCAGCGATGTGAATGAGGCCTACGCCAACGCCCAGTCGAAGATCAACCTCGACACCCCCACGCTGTCGCGCTTTTACGTGCGTCTCCACGACGAGAGCCACAATTGCTGGGTGCCTCCGGGCGACACGGCCGTCAGCTGTCCGCAGAGTTCGGCGGCCATGCTCGCGGCCATCCAGGCATTTGTCGGCGGCATCGCGCCCACTCAGGTCGATCCGACATTGGTGCTATCGAAGGCCCTGACCTTGTATGACGGCACCATCGCCTCGGGCAATAACCGCTACGACACCGGCGTAATCGCCAAATGGCAGTTCAAGGAGGGTGCGGGCAGCACGGCCGATGACACCAGCGGTGTGGATCCGGCCCTCAATCTCACTCTCTCCGGTGATACCAGCTGGGTCGGTGGGTGGGGTGTGGCCTTTGGACCCAACGGTGGTGCCGCGCGCGGTGGTGCAGCCAGTCGCAAGATCTTCGACCTGATCAAAGCCGGCGGCGAGTACAGCGTGGAAATGTGGGTCGCGCCGGCCAACGTCACCCAGGAAGACGCTTACATGGCCAGTTATTCCGGGGGCACCGCCTCGCGGAATTTCACGCTCGGCCAGCGCGCCTATCAGTATGAGATGTTCTCCCGATCGAGCGCCACGGACGCCAACGGGGGGCCCTCGCTCCTGACCGCCGACACGGACAAGGACGCGCAGGCCTCGCTCCAGCACGTGGTGCTGACCTACGATCCGGTCAATGGCCGCCGTCTGTACGTCAACGGCAACTACACCGGGGATGTCGATCCGTCGAAGGGCGGCACCGTCGGCAATTGGGACGATACCTTCATTTTCCTGCTCGGCAACGAGACTTCGGGCAATCGGAAATGGCAGGGCACCATCCGCTTCGCCGCCATTTTTAACCACGCCCTGACC
The DNA here is from genome assembly GCA_963717335.1 of uncultured Gammaproteobacteria bacterium. Taxonomy (GTDB): domain Bacteria; phylum Pseudomonadota; class Gammaproteobacteria; order Steroidobacterales; family Steroidobacteraceae; genus FEN-1191. Next base: position 591,161 of record CAVQVZ010000002.1, read on the forward strand.
CAGGAGCAGGTGCAGCAGAATTTCGCCGCCGGCGTCGGCGAGCGCTACTTCCTGCTGTTCAATGTATCGGCACTCACCGGGGTCAGCCAGGCCTACGTCATGCTCGAGACCAGCATCTACGACAGCTACAGTTATCTGTTCAGTAAACCGACATTTATCAGCCTGGATCCCGCCGTCAAACCCGGGACCGTCGCAATCAAGGGGATGCGCATCGGCATCAACGGCGCGGAGGCACGCGTTGGCCAGGCCTACGCACGCCTGGATACGAAGGTTACCGACACCGACTACACGGCCGGCAAGGGCCAGCTGCTCTCTTCGGTCGGCACCGTGATTGCTCTAGAAAAGGGCCCGGACTCCGACCTGTTCTTCCTCAGCTTCGATCAGATCGGTACCAGCACGCACGTGCGCACCGAACCGACGGCGCCTCAGCCGGCCGAGCCCGCCGATAAGGCCGAGAGCTCGCTGCTGGGCGTGCGGGTGTTTAATGAAATCAATGCCTCGCTGTCCAGTGTCACGGGCGTGTCGATGAACGACGCCGGCGCCAAATCCACCTACCTGCTGGTCCAGCAGCAGCTGCCCGGTGTGCCCACGCTCGAATCGTTCCTGGCGGCCAATCAGGTCGGAGTCGCTCAGCTGGCTATCCAGTACTGCGATTCGCTGGTGGAGTCCTCGAGCGCGAGCAGCTACTTCCCAGGACTGAATTTCGCGGCTTCGCCGACCATAGCATTCGCCAACACCAACCCGTTGATCAATCCGCTGATCGCCAACGGCGTTGGCACCAACATTGCAACGCAGCCCGATGATGCCGACGTGAGAGCCGAAATCAACAGCCTGATCGCAAAGCTCTCGAGCTGCGGCGCCAGTTGTGCAACCTCTGTGCGTACCAAGACGATCGCCAAGGCGGCGTGCGCTGCGGTGCTCGGCAGCGGCACGATGCTTATCAAGTAAACGCGACTCCTGAATCACGAGGCCGACCATGAAGATCCGACGCAAGCTGCCCCTGGGACCCAAAGAACCCCTGCGGCATGCCGATCATCCGCGGCCGGTCACGCGCCGTGAGTTCCTCGGTCAGGGATTTATCACCGGCAGCATCGCACTGGCCGGCGCTTCCGCCTTCAGCTTATTCGCCGATCCGCGCAAGGCTTACGCGACCCTGTCACCTGACATCGCACAGCTCAAGCTTCCCGTGTCCCAGGGAGGTCTTTGCGACATCAAGCTGGGCGCGGGCATGATTCCCTTCATATGCTTCGATCTGGCCGGAGGAGCCAATATCGCGGGCTCCAACGTGCTGGTGGGCCAGAAGGGCGGACAGCTCGATTTCCTATCGACCGCCGGCTACAGCAAGCTCGGACTTCCGGGCAACATGACGCCGAATTCATCTATCGGAGCCGGCAGTTTCGTGGATCGCCAGCTGGGCCTGGCATTCCACAGCGACAGCGCCTTCCTGCGCGGCATTCTCGAGCGCACCGCGGTTACCACCCGGGCCAAGGTCAATGGCACGGTCATTCCGGCCTTGAGCCAGAACGACACCTCGAACAATCCCCACAATCCGATGTATGGCATTTATTCCACAGGCGCACGCGGCGACCTGCTGACCCTGATCGGCACGGACAGTTCCGATACGGGCGGCAACTCGATGGCGCCTTCCTACATGATGGTGGACACGGCACGACCGACCAAGGTGGACCAGTCCTCTGACGTGACCGGCTTGGTCGATACCGGCAAGCTGGTCGGATTGCTCTCACAGAGCGATGCCACCCTGGTGCTTGAATCAATGGAGCGCATCAGCAAAAAGAAGCTCGACAAAACCACCATGCTCAGCGTGCCGACCGCCGATGAGGTGGCCAAGGACCTGGTGCAGTGTGGCTATGTGCGCGCGGCTGATCTGGCCGACCGTTACGGCAACTCCAAGCAGGCCCTCGATCCGGATATCGATCCGATGATCGTGGGCCCGACGGGCATCTTCACCAAGGCCGAATACGACGCTGATGATGACATCCGCAAGACCGCGGCCGTCATGAAGATGGTCGTCAACGGCTATGCCGGCGCCGGCACCATCGAGATGGGCGGCTTCGACTACCACACGGGCGACCGCGCCACCGGTGAAATGCGCGATTTTGGTGCCGGGCGCTGCATGGGTGCGTGCATCGAGTACGCGGCGCGCCGCGGGCAGCCTCTGATGCTGTATGTGTTCAGCGACGGTTCGCTGTCGTCCAACGGCATGATCGACAATTCGGCCGGCGGACGCGGCAAGGGCGTATGGACCGGAGACAACCAGGCCACAGCGGCGGCGTTCTTCCTGGTCTACAATCCCAAGGGACCGATTACCGCGATAAAAAACCAGATCGGCTATTACACGGCCGATGGCTCGGTCGCCAGCGTAGGCAGCCCGGGGGCGAACGCCGTGAACCTTCTCGCCGAGATGGTGGTCCTAAACTACCTGGCGTTGCACGGCAAGGAAGGCTCCTTCCAGACCATGCAGTGGGCCACGGGAGTGCCGACCGGGCTGGGGAGCTCGGGCACCTACAGTAATCTGATAGGCATGCCGCCCATCGTCTAGATCCGGCGGCTGAGGCCTTAAGGATCAAACCGGGACTTCTGCGTGACCGCCTAGCGCGGTCGCCACGGTACTGTCGCTTCCGGAGCACAGATGATGTCAAATAGTGCGCGGCGGCGGATAATGATTGCCCCGGGCCCGTGAAGGAGTTGCTGCTGGTGATCCGCCGTATTGGACGCTTTCTTGTCGGCGCCTTGGTGCTCGCATTCCTGCAACCCCTGACAGCCGGCGCGACCGCTGTCGGCGAGATGGCCCCTGACTTTACGCTCCCGGCAGCGGCAGGCGGCAATGTAAGGCTGTCTGAGCACCTCGGGGAGGTCGTGCTAATCACCTTCTGGAGCAGCCATTGCTCGGTCTGCATCGCGCAGCTGGAGGCCCTGGGGGGCCTGCAGGGCACCTACCGGTCCGCGGGTCTGGTCACGCTGGCGGTGAGCGTTGATGACGATATGAAAAGTGCGACGCAGTTCGCAAAATCGCACCCGACCCCTTTCCCCCTGCTGCTCGACCGACTGAAGGCCGTGGGCCGCGCCTACAGCATTGAATTGATCCCTACAACGGTATTGATTGATCGTCGCGGGCGGGTTCGTTTCCTGCATGCGGACTATCACGGTACTGATAACTCGTACGTCGCGCAGGTGCGCGCGTTACTCGATGATCCGCTGTGAAGCGGCGGATCTACTCCACTTTGGCTGCCTCTGGATTCTCAAAAATGAGTAGTGCACGAACCCTTGGGTTGCTGATCGCCCCCCTCGCCCTGGCGCTCGGTTTCGCCTGCAATATCGCCGCTGGCGCCGAGCCCGCCGCCGGGCCATCGGCTCAGCCCCCGGCAGCGAGCGGTGCGCCGGCCCCCACCGACGCGCCAGCGCCCGGCGACCCGTCCGCCGGCGCGGGAGCGAGCGCGCCGTCCCCGACAGCCCCGGAGCCCGCCAAGGTCGTGCCCGATACCAGCACCCGCGCGCTGGACGAGCAGATCCAGGACCTAAAGAAATCGGTGGTGGATCTGAATCGAGATCTGTTCGTGCTGGAAGAGGAACTTCTGTTTCCCGCCAACACTCAGGTGGCGTTGTTCGTGTCCATGGACGTTGGCGAGTTCTTCGGCCTCGACGCGGTGACCGTGAAAATCGACAACCGCCAGGTGAGCAATTACCTGTACACGCCACGCGAGGTCGCAGCGCTCGTCAAGGGCGGCGTGCAACGCCTTTACGTAGGAAACCTCAAGGCCGGACCGCACGAACTGGTGGCGCTATTTACCGGTAAGGGCCCCAATGATCGTGACTACAGCCGCGGTGCATCGATCAAATTCGAGAAGGGCGTAGGTGCAAAGTATCTGGAACTCAAGATATCCGACCGGGTGCGCAGCCAACAGCCTGAATTCGAGATTAAGGACTGGGAGTAGCGCGCCAGTGCGGCGGCTCGAAGCCCTGATCCTGCTGCTGCTCAGCAGCGCGCTGGCTGGGACTGCCGTGGGCAAGTCCCATCCGCCGCCGCCGCCGCCGACGCTGCGCCCTGTATTCGTGCAGGATTTGCACTACGGCGACGTGCTGTTCCATTTCTATGCCGGCGATACCTTCGAGGCTTTGACCCGCCTTGAGGCCTATCAGCATTGGCAGCGCATGCCGCACCACGATCAGGACGCGGATTTGCTCGCCGGCGGGCTCTACCTGTCCCTGGGGATGCACAACGAGGCCGGCAAGCGCTTCGAAACGTTGCTGACGAATCAAGTGCCGGCGGCGGTGCGTAACGAGGCCTGGTTTTACCTGGCCAAGATTTGGTATGCGCGCGGTTATTTCGACCGAACCGAGGAATCCCTCGGCCACATCAGCGGCGAGCTACCGACCACGCTCGAGGCGGAACGCCAGCATCTGCTGGTCAACGTGCTGATGCGGGAGAACCGCTACGACGAGGCCGCCACGCGCCTGGCCAACTGGCGCGGCCCGCCCGACTGGATGGCTTTTGCCCGCTTCAACCTCGGGGTGGCGCGGATTAGCCAGAACCGGATGGGCGAAGCCGCGCAGCAGCTGACGATGGTGGGAACCATGCACGCCGTGGGCAGCGAAATGCAGGCGTTGCGCGATAAGGCGAATCTGGCGCTCGGTTATGCGTGGCTCCAAGCCAACAATCCGAACGAGGCCCGCACGGCGCTCAATCGCGTCCGCCTGGTCGGCCCCTACGCGACCCGTGCCCTGCTGGGGGTCGGCTGGGCCGATGCCGCGCTCGGCCAGTACCAGGACGCTCTGACGCCATGGACTGAGCTGCACAGCCGCAGTCTGCTGGACGCGGCGGTGCAAGAGTCGTACCTCGCGGTTCCATACGCGTACGGCAAATTGAACGCGGTAGCGCAGGCCGCCGATTACTACGAGAGCGCGGTCAAGTCCTTCGAGGAGGAATCCGGGCGCATCGATACGGCCGTGGCGCGAATCGGCTCTGGGCATATGCTCGATGACCTGCTCGGTGCCGCCCAACCGAACCAGGAGATTGGCTGGTTCTGGCAGCTCAAGCAGCTCCCGGACCAGCCCGAATCGCGCTATCTGTACACGCTGCTCGCAGACAACGATTTTCAGGAGGGGCTGAAGAATTATCGTGACCTTGGATTTCTGAGTGGCACCCTCGATCACTGGGGCGAAAACCTCGACGCCTTCCATGACATGATCGACTCCCGCAGGCTCGCCTACGCCGACCGCCTGCCGCGCACCGACGCATTACTGGCCAGCAACATGACCACTGGGATGCTGGCCGAGCGCGCCGCGATCGAAACGCGGCTGAATGCCATCGAGACGGGTGCCGACGTCGCCGCTCTGGGCAGCCCCAAAGAGCGTGTGGAATGGGGAAAGATCCGTGAGCTTGAGGCCGCCGCGACCGATAACGCAAATCCGGACCACGCGAAGATGGTGGGGGAGCGCGACAAGATCAAACTGATGAAGGGGGTTCTGTTCTGGGAGCTGGACGGGCGATTCAAGGAGCGCAGCTACACGGAACGCCGCGAGCTTCGTGCACTGGATGCTCAGCTCAACCAGGCGCAGAACCGCTGGGTCAGGGTGCAAAAGGCACGCGCCAGCGTTCCCACCAACACCGAGGAATTTGCCTCGCGCATCACGGAACTCGCCGCCCGCATCAGTGAACTGAAGGGAAAGCTGGCGCAATCGGCGCAAGCACAGCAGCACTACCTTGAGCAGCTCGCCAGCCAGGCTCTCCTGGAGCAGAAGGACCGCCTCGCCGAGTACCAGGTGCAGGCGCATTTTGCGCTGGCGGACATTTACGACCGCGCCAGCGCACCTCCCGCGGGAGCCCATCCCGAGACGGCCCCGGACGAGTCGGCACCAGACACCCAGAGCCCGGAGGGGGCGTCCCCGAGTGGGGCGGCACCAGAGGCCCCGAGCCCGGATGCGCCACCCCCGGACGCTCCGAAGCCATGAACCCCCGCCCGCATCTGGCGCTGATCCTTCTGGCGAGTGCCTGCGCGACGCTTGAGGCGGCGCAACCACCGCCCAAGCCTCCCGCCACGGTGGGCGATTTGCCCAAGCGCGCCATCGATGTGCATACGGGGGCCGTGGTGAACGGCGGTCCGGCCCGGGCCATGGAGAGTTACCGCCATTTTCTGGAGCTCCAGAACACCGATCCGAAGCTGCGTGCCGAAGCGATGCGCCGACTGGCCGATCTCAACCTCGAATCCGGTGAGCTGGAGCGGATGAGCAGCGAGGTCACGCGGCTGGATCTGCCCGGCGCCGAAGCCATCAAGCTCTATACGACTTTGCTCAAGGGCTATCCTGACTACGCGCGAAATGATCAGGTGCTCTACCAGTTAGCGCGCGCCTATGAAACGACCGGCCAGAGCGAGACGGCGCTGGCCACGCTTGATCAAATCGTTCGTCGGTATCCCAAGACGCGCGATATCGCCGAGGTGCAGTTCCGTCGGGGTGAACTGCTGTTCTCGGCCAAGCGCTATGCCGACGCCGAGGCCGCTTACCAACAGGTGGTGAGCCGCGGCGCAGGCGGTTCTACCTTTTACCAGCAGGGCTTGTACAAACTGGGCTGGTCCCAGTTCAAGCAATCCCAGTATGAAACTTGCCTTCAGTCGTTCATTACCTTGCTCGATCGGATCTTGGTGGACCGCAAGTCGGGCAAGGAACGCAAATTGGAAACTCTATCGCGCGCGGACCGCGAGCTGACGGACGACACCCTGCGAGTGATGAGTATTTCCTTTACCTATCTGGACGGCTCCGCCTCGCTCGACCAATTGCTGAGCCAGCACAAATCGGCCCCCTATGCGTGGATGTTGTACTCGCGCCTTGGTGATCTGTACGTGCAGAAGGAGCGCTTCCAGGACGCCGCCAACACCTATCGGGCATTCGTGGCCCGCGATCCTGCGAACGAACACGCTCCCGTGCTGTCGAATCAGGCCATCGATGCGTACTCCAAGGGTGGCTTCGCGGATTTGGTGGTCGAGGGAAAGGCGGAATACGTACGCACGTATGGCTTTAAGGCCCCCTTTTGGAAGGACCGCGAAAAAAGCAGCTCGCCGGAGGTTGTCGCCGAGCTCAAGTCCAATCTCAAGGACCTCGCACAGTACTACCATGCGACCGCCCAGAAAACCAAGCGCTCCGAGGACTACACGGCCGCGGCCGACTGGTACCGAAATTTGTTGGCGACATTTCCGAACGATCCGGATTCTAGCGAGACCAACTACCTGCTAGCGGACGCACTCTTTGAGAGTCACCAATATGCCGAGGCGGCCACCGAGTACGAACATACCGCGTACAATTATCCCCCTGGACCGCGTTCCTCAGCGGCCGGGTATGCCGCGCTGGTTGCGCTGCAGAAGCAGGAAGAGATGCTCCCGCCCGCGGCGCGCGCGGACATGCACCCCAAGACGATCGAGGCGGGCGTACGCTTTGCTCAGGCCTTTCCCAGCCATCCGGAGAGCCCGGGAGTGCTGACGCGCGCTGCCCAGGATGCTTTTGCAGCTCACGACTTGCCGCGCGCGATGCAGCTCAGTGACACATTGCTGGCCCGCGAGCCCAAGGTCGATGTCGAGAAACAACGAATTGCCTGGGCCATCATCGGCCAGGGGAATTTTGACCAGGGCGCCTTCGACAAGGCCGAGCCCGCCTTCCAACACGCGCTCGCGTTGGCTCCGGCCGGCAACCCGGAGCATGCCGATCTGACCGAGCGGCTGGCCGCCTCGGTTTACCGGCAGGGCGAAGCCAAGCGAAAGGCTGGCGATGACCTCGGCGCCGCGGCCGACTTCCAGCGCGTGGCCACCGTTGCACCCGAGTCGAAGATCGTGCCCACGGCGCGCTTTGACGCGGCCGCCTCGTTGATCACCGCAAAGCAGTGGCAGGATGCGATCACCGCGCTGGAAGCCTACCGGCGCGATTACCCGCAGTCCCAGTACGGGGCGGACATTACGCGCAAATTGGCCGTGGCCTATGTGGAAGCGGGCAAGGGGACTCAGGCGGGGGCGGAGTTCGAGCGCATTGCTTCCTCGCCCGGGGAGGACCCCGCGGTCGCGCGCGAGGCCACGCTACGCGCGGCGGACCTGTACGAGAAGGCGGGCAACACCGAGCGCACCATCGTGATGCTCGAGCAATTCGTGCAGCGCTATCCCCAGCCTGCGGCCGATGCGATGGAAGCGCGCGCGCGCCTTGCCGAACTGGCCGCCAAGTCCAACAACGTCACGCGCCGCGATTACTGGCGCAACGAGATCATCAAGGCGGATGCGGCCGCTGGCGCGCAACGCACCGACCGCAGCCGCTCCCTGGCGGCCGCAGCGCAGCTGGCGCTGGCCGAGCCGGCGCGCGATGCTTTCCGGGCCGTGCGCTTGACCTCGCCATTGAAGAAGTCGCTGATCGCCAAGAAGCAGGCCATGGAAACGGCCTTGGCTGGCTACAAGGCGGTGCTGGCGTATAACATTTCCTCCACCACGACCGCGGCCACCTACGAAATGGCGGAGCTGTATCGTACGCTGGGGCGCGATTTGCTCGCCTCGGAGCGGCCCGCGAACCTCAGTGCCGAGGAGCGCGAGCAATTTGATTCCCTGCTCGAAGAGCAGGCCTTCCCGTTCGAGGAGCAGGCGATCGCGATTCACGAGGCCAACGCCAAGCGAGGTCTTGATGGCGTCTACGACGAGTCGGTGCGACGCAGCTACCAGGCGCTCGCCGAGATGAGTCCGGCACGCTATGCCAAGACCGAGCTCTGGACCGAACTACTGCGTTCGCTGTTTTCCTCGGCCGACTTTCCGGCCGACCCCAAGGCGGTTGCGGATTTCTCGCACGGCGTTGCCGATGCTCTGGAAGGAAAGACCGCGGCGGCCAAGGCGGATTTTGAGCAGATGGAATCAAATTACCCCTCACTCGCCGAACCCTCGGTGAATCTGGCCATCGTGTTGCGCGGCGCGGGGGACCTTGCCGGCGCAGACGCTGCGCTCCAGCGTGCAACCACTCGCGCTCCGGACTACGCACTGGCCTGGAACGAATTGGGCCTGGTGCGCCGTGCCGAAGGGAAATTCGACGACGCGCGCATGGCGTACGGCAAAGCCATTTCGGCCGACGCCAATTACGCGCCGACGCACCGGAACTTGGGAGTGCTGCTGGATCTGTATCTTCAGGACCCAACCGAAGCCCTTGCGCAAATGGAGCAATACCAGCGACTGACCGGCGAAGATAAACCCGTAAGCGGCTGGATTGCAGAATTACGCCGTCGCACCGGTGTGGCGGCGCCACCGCCGGCCGCCAAACCCGCCGCCGAAGCGCCGCAGGGCGCGCCCGCATCGGCCGATTCCGCCCCTGCATCGGCCCCCGCGCCTGCTCCGGCGGCACCCCCGGCGCCCCCGACCAATGCCCAGCCCAATGGAGGTGGACGATGAGAATCTTATTGAGCGCGGTGTTGATGAGCGCCGCTGTGATCGCGCGTGCCGACGATATAGAACCGGCTGTAAACACTTCCAGTGTACCGCCTGCGCCTCCGGCCGCCAGCGAACCGACGCCCGCTGCCACCGCCAGCACTCCAAGTGCGTCGCCGACCAAGCCTACGTCCAGGACTACAACTGCGGCCAAGCCTCAAGGGGGGCAAAAATCCGGCGCACGCGATGAAATATTGCTGGATCCGACGCAAATCACCGGCAACAAAGAACTGCCCAACGTGATGTATGTCGTACCCTGGAAGCGGCCCGATATCGGCGATTTGGGCGGGCGGCCGGCTAAAAGCCTGGTCGATGAGGCGCTGGCACCGGTCGACCGTGACGTGTTTCGCAGACAGAACCGCTATTTTGCGGCCCTGCAGGCCCAAACGGCGGCGGCCCCCGCAAAACCGACAGTGGCGCCTGCGGCGGGCGCAACGATTACACTGCCGAGTAAGGATGAGAAGTAGGTCTTGGGCAAATGTTAAGTCTTGGTCTTTAATTTCTTAGGTTGATTCAGGCATGGGAGTCTGAGGATGCAATTTTTCAGCATGGTTGTTCGTTTTTTCCAGGGTGGCGGCCCGATGATGTACCCGATCGCGGTGGTACTTGTCGTGGGTGCGGCTATCGCCATTGAGCGCTACATCGTTCTCACCAGCACTTCGATTCGCAATCGCGGGCTGTGGAATGAAATCGCTCCGCTGCTTACGCAGGGCAACTTCAAAGGCGCCGTGCAGGTCACCAGCCGATCGGATGCGGCCGTGGGCCAGATCCTGAGCTATGGGCTGGCGCGGATCGGCTCGGCGCGCAGCCGCGACGACATCGAAAAGGCCATGGAGGAGAGCCTGATGGATGTGGTGCCAAGGCTGGAGAAGCGCACCCACTACCTGGCGACCTTTGCCAATCTGGCCACCTTGCTCGGACTGCTCGGTACCGTGGTCGGCCTGATCAACGCGTTCGCCGCCGTGGCAACGGTCAATCCGGCCGACAAGGCCAACCTGCTCTCGGCGAGTATTTCGGTGGCCATGAATTGCACGGCATTTGGCCTTATGACGGCCGTGCCCTTGCTGGTGATCCACGCGGTGCTCCAGACCAAGACCACCGAGTTGGTGGACAGCCTGGAAATGGCCTCGGTTAAATTCCTGAACGCCGTCACAGAGCGCAGCGCGGCGGCGGCAGCGGTCTAGACCGTCTCGATCCGCTGACCGAGAACTCGAATGCGTCGTTCCCAAGCCATTAGAAAGCTGCTGCGTAGGCAACGCAAGCCGTCGGACCTGCAGTTGGTGTCGATGATCGACATTTTTACGGTGCTGGTGACTTTCCTGCTGATGACCGCGATCTTTTCGCGCACCGTGGTGCTCGACCTTAAATTGCCCTCCAACAACGCCAGCGTTCCGGAGCTGCCCCAGGGTCTGAACCTTGAGATCATCGTTCGCGCGAATTCGCTCACGGTCGCCGACCGCGGAACTGGCCCTCTGCATTTCATGCCCAATACCGCCGCCGGGGGTTATGACCTTGCCGGCTTGACGGCGTTCCTGAAGCTCTTGAAGTCACGTTACCCGGATAAGGTCGAGGCCAGCATCCTGCTCGAACCGCAGATAGCCTACGACACCATGGTCCAGATCATGGACCGCACCCGTGTGGTTGAGGTGAATGCAGGCCTTAACACCATACAGGCCGAGCTGTTCCCGGATGTGTCTATCGGTGACGCGCCGGTCGCGGTTGGCGATGGTGGGACTGCGCCATGAGCATGTCGAATCGCGCCAAGCGCATGTTGCAGCACCAGATACGCAACAAGGCCGATGCTGAACTGAACTTGATCCCGATGATCGACATCCTCAGCGTTATGGTGTCCTTCCTGCTGGTGTACGCGACCGAGGTCGAGGTCGTTCAAAACAGCAAGGGCATCGATATCCCGCAGTCGATCTCCGAACAGCGCCCGCGCCTGACCGTCGTGGTGATGCTGACCAAGGATGACCTGTTCGTGCAGGGCGAGCGCGTTGCCAGCATCAACGATATCCGCACCAGTACCGATCCGATCATCGCCCCGTTGCGCGCTGCGCTCAAGCGACCGACGCTGGTGGGCGAGGCCATGACCGAAAAGCAGATCGCCGAGCGGGAAATCACCGTGATGGCCGACAAGACGATCCCCTACGAAGTGCTCAAGAAGGTGATGGGCACCTGCACCGACGCGGACTATGGCCGCCTGTCGTTTGCGTTATTGCAGAAAGAGAAGGCCGTGAGCATCTATCAGTTGCGACGCCAATTGAAGCATGCGGAGAAACAGTAGGTGCAGTTATCGCAGTACTACCGCAGCTTCGAGCTTGCCTGGGAAGTCGATCCCGGGGATCAGCGACGATTTCGCCGCTTCCTTGTCGTCGGACTTTGCCTGGTCCTGATCCTCGGGCTGGTGATGCCTTTTATCGAGCTGCCTAAGCGGGGAACCGCGGCGGAGGAAGTGCCGCCTCGGCTGGCACGCCTGATGCAGGAGGAGCGTCCCAAGCCGCCCCCGCCCAAACCGCAGCCGAAGGTGGAAAAACCCAAGGAGGTGCCGGTACCGACCGCGCAGCCCAAACCGGTCGACATCCGCAAGAAGGTGGAGAATTCCGCCGCCATGCGTGCCATCAAAGATGAACTGGCTGATCTTCGCGATCAGGTCGATACCAACGCGTTGCGCAACAAGAATCTTAGTGCGGCGGTCGACAAAGATGCACGATCCGAGCGTTCTCTGATCACCTCGAAAGTCGGCACGGGTTCTGCGGGCATCGTTTCAGCGAACTCAAGCCGCGGCTTTGGCTCGGGTGCCGGCTCGCTTTCGGACCACAACACGGTCGGCGTCAGTTCGGGGATCGCGGCGAACGCTTCCCAGAATCGCGCCACCCGTATTGGCAACAGCGGCAAGGCGGCGCGCAGTCAGGAAGAGATCGAATTGGTGTTCGATCGAAACAAGGGAGCGATTTATGCGCTCTATACCCGCGCGATGCGCGAGCGGGCGGACCTGCAGGGAAAGATGGTGCTGCAGATTACGATCTCTCCGGCCGGCGACGTTACCGACTGCACGATGCTCAGCAGCGAACTGAATGATCCGGATCTGGAACACAAGATCATCGCGCGCGTTAAGTTGTTCCGATTCGAGGCGAAGGATGTCGAAACCATAACCGCGCGCAAGACCATCGAGTTCTTCCCGGGCTGAGTCCGAAGCCAGGCGACGGTAAACATGAACCTGCAATCGGAAATTGATTATTTCCGGGAGCTGGCACCCATCGGGCAGGCGCGCCTGATGGCCGATGTTTTTGCACGAACTGAGCACCGAAGCGCGCGGGACTTACGGCGCGGGCCCGGATCAGGTGCAGGACGGGGCGCGGTTGCGCTTCGTCAACGAAATTACCTCACGGCTTGCTCGCTACATCGAACAGGTCCTCGCCGATGAGGCCAATCGGCCTGGCGAGGATGTATTGATGCGCATGCTACTCGCGCCGCGCGCCGACAAGGCAGCCGAGCGTCTGGTCGTCAACGCCTATCGACGCGCCATCCAAGGCTTTGATCGCAACGACATCACCGTGACAATGACGCCGACCTGAAGAGGTCGAGACCGTGCGCAGCCGCACGGCTTGAGCGGTTGGACAAGGGTGGCGTGAACCATTACTTTTCGCGCATGCGCGCGGAGCCGCTCACCCAGGTCTTGATACTGCTTTTCGCCTCGGTCGTGGTGGTGGCCATCGCGCGCCGCCAGGGCCTGCCGCCGATCCTCGGGTACCTGGTGGTCGGCATGCTGCTCGGCCCACTGGCCTTCGGCCTGTTGCCCAACGGGGACGCCACGCACACGCTCGCCGAGATCGGCGTGGTGTTCCTGCTGTTCACGCTCGGGCTCGATTTCCTGTGGGCCCGCATGGTGGCCATGCGCCGCGAGGTGTTCGGGCTCGGCGCCGCGCAGCTCCTGGCCGTCGGCATGTCGGTTGCGCTGCTGCTGCGCGTCTGCGCTCGTCGACTGGCTGTCCGGCGCCATGCTTGGCGGCGCGGTGGCGATGAGCTCGACTGCGATCGTGCTGCAACAGCTCACCGAGCAGGCCGAACTCAACCGCACCCATGGCCGCCTGGCCTTCGCGGTGCTGCTGTTCCAGGACCTGGCCTTCGTGCCGCTGCTGGCACTGGCCACGGCGACTGGCGAGGGCGCGGCGGAGCTTCAGCGGCAGGCAGCATCGCGCGCCTGGTGCTGGAGGGCCTGCTGGCGCTGATCGTGGTGCTGGCCAGGGCGCTGGCTGCTGCGTCCGCTGTTCGACGAGATCGCGCACAGCCGGCTGCGCGAGCTGTTCACGCTGACGGTGCTGCTGGTGGTGCTGAGCTCCGCCTGGATCACCGAGAAGGTGGGCCTGTCGATGGCGCTCGGCGCGTTCCTTGCCGGGCATGATGCTGGCCGAGACGCGAATATCGCCATCAGGTGGAATGGCGGTGCGGCCGTTCCGCGAGCTGCTGTTGGGGCTCTTCTTCATTTCGGTCGGCATGCTGCTCGATGTGCGGCTGCTGTACCAGCCAGTTCCTGCTGGTCTCGGCGCTTCTGCTGTCGCTGCTGATCGTCAAGGTGTGCTGGTGGCGACTGGTCACCCGCCTGTACGTCGACAGCACCTTCAAGGCGGTGCGCACCAGCGTGGTGCTGGCCGGTGGCGGCGAGTTCGGCGTGGCGCTGGTGACGATCATGCTGCGCGCACGATGCGCAGCTGTCCGTGCCGAGATCATCCAGCCGCTGCTGGCCGCGATGGTGCTGAGCATGGTGGTCAGCCCGCTGCTGATCCGCTACAACCGCCGCATCGCGCGCTTGCTGCTCGGCGAGCGCGGGCCGCCGGCGAGCGCGCCTCGAACGCGAGGCGGCTGCCGAAGTCGCGCTCGCCCGGCGCGAGCATGTGGTGCTGTGCGGATTCGGCCGCGTCGGCCAGAACATCGCGCGCGTGCTGGAATCGCAGGGCTTCGAGTATCTGGCCGTGGACCTTGACCCGGCTCGCATCCGGCTGGCGCGACAGGCCGGCGATGCCGGTGATATTCGGCGACAGCGCCGACGAGGACGTGCTGCGGCAGGTGGGCGTGGACGTGGCCAGCGCGGTGATCGTCACCTTCGCCAACCCGGCGGTTTCGGTGGGCATCGTGCGCAGCGTGCGGCGGCCTGCGCGCCGACGTGCCGGTGCTGGTGCGCACCCAGGATGACGTCGGCCTCGCCGAACTGACCGAGGCGGGCGCCACCGAGGTGGTCCCCGAGACTCTGGAGGCCAGCCTGATGCTGGTGTTGCAGGTGCTGCTGCTGCTCAAACTTCCGGCCTCCAAGGTGATGCGCACCGTCAGCGACATCCGCGCCAATCGCTACGCGACGCTGCGCGACGTGTTCCGGCACGACGGCGCACAGGTGGTCGATGATACTCACGCGTTTCGCGACGAGCTGCGCTCGATCGTACTTGCCACCCGGTGCCTGGGCGGTGGGGCGGCGGCTCGAGGAGGTGCGGACGCAGGGCGCCAGCGTGACCTTCACCGCGGTGCGTCGCCACGGCATAACCGGTCGTCAGCCGGACGCGGCCACCGAGCTGCGCGAGGGTGATATTGTTCTGATCCATGGAACACCGGAGGCGCTCGAGCATGCCGAAGCGGTGCTGCTGGCCGGCTGAGCGGATGCAGGTACAATGCGCGGCCGCAAATTGCGCCGCCGACGACCCGCGACATGAACCGCGACGACCGCCATTTCCCTCCCCACCACAGCCCGCTGCGCGAGGACATCCACGCGCTCGGCGAGATCGTCGGCAACGTGCTGCGCGAGCAGGGCGGAGACGAGCTCTACGAGCTCGCCGAAGGAGATCGGCAGACGGCCATCCGCCGCCGCATGGGTGCAGCCGACGTGGCGCTCGAGCTGCGGGCGCGCGTGCAGGGGCGGCGCCCTGAACTGGCGCGCGATCTGCTGCGCGCCTTTGCGGCATATTTCCAGCTCGCTAACGTGGCGGAGAAGGTCCACCGCATTCGCCGCCGCCGCGAGTACTTTCTTGCCGACACCGACCGACCCCAGCCCAACGGTGTGGTTGACACGCTCGCGGCGCTCAAGGCCCAGGGCCTGTCGCTCGGCGACGTGCTCGAGCTGCTGCGGCAACTTGCGCATCGAGCCGGTACTGGTGGCGCACCCATTCGAATCGGCGCGGCGCACCGGGCTGCGCCGCCAGCAGCGCATCGCCGACCGCCTGCTCGAACGCAGTCAATCCGTTGCTGGCGCCCCAGGAAAAAGCGGCATTGCTGGCGCGCATTCGTGCCGACGTCACCGTCGAGTGGCAGACCGAGGAGCACCCGCGCGAGCAGCTGACCGTTGCCGACGAGCGCGAGCACGCCATTTTCTACCTCGCCGAGGTGCTCTATCGGATCGTGCCGGTGTTCTACGAGGAGACTCGCCGTGGCGCTGGCAACGCTCTACGGGGCCGACTCCGAGTCGCTGGAATTGCCGTTGATCGTGCGCTTCGGCACCTGGGTGGGCGGTGACATGGACGGCGCCGCCGACGTGCACGCCAAGAGCATCCGCGAGACCCTGGCGCGCCAGCAGCAGGTCATCATCAACAATTACTTCGGCGAATGCCAGGCGCTGGCGCAGCAGCTGTCGCAGAGCGCCGTGCGCGTGGGCGTCTCCGCCGCGGTGACCCGGCGGGTCGAGGAATATCGCACGCTCCTGCCCGGCGCGCCCGGGCTCACGCCCGCGCGCCACGATCGCATGCCCTACCGGGTGCTGTTCGGACAGATTGCCGAGCGCCTGCGCAATACGCTCGACGGTCGGCCGAACGGCTATGACCGGCCCGGCGCAGTTTCGCGGCGACGTGGGCCTGATCGCCGACAGCCTGCGTGCGAACCGCGGCATGCACGCAGGCTACTTTCTGGTGCGTCGCTTGCTGGCGCGCATCGATACCTTCGGCTTTCCACCTGGCGACGCTCGATCTGCGGCAGCACGCCAGCGTGCACCATGCCGTGATCGCCCAGGGCCTTGACGACCCGCAATGGCGCGAGCGCAGCGCCAGCGGAGCAGCATGCCCGGCTGGTGGAGGTGCTGGCGCGCGACACCGGTCCCAGCCGTGCACTTCGACGCGCTCGGCGGCGCACGCTGGCGGTGTTCGAGGCCATCATGCAGGGACGCGCATCGCTACGGGCCGGACGCGGTCGGGCCTGTACATCGTCAGCGCCGCGGCCACCGCCGCCGACGTGCTGGCGCCGCTGGTGCTGGCGCATTGGGCCGGGGCCCGTGACCGTCGCAATGGCACGGCCGCGATCGATGTGGCGCCGCAGTTCGACTCGGTGGCGACGCTGGAAGGTTGCGGCGAGGTGATGCGTCAGTTGCTGGCCGACCAGGTCTACCAGCGCCATCTCGCTGCCAGGCAACGCCAGCAGACGGTGCTGATCGGCTATTCGGAGAGCAACCTGGAGAGCGGCATGGTGGCCTCGCGGCTGGCGGCCTACCAGGCGCAACGCACGTTGGCCGCTGCGCTCGATCGGGCACAGGACCGCCATGTGCTGTTCTACAGTCGCGGCGGCAGTATCCCGCGTGGCGGCGGTCGCATCGATGCGTCTGCTGCGCGCCGCACCGGCCGAGTCGGTCAGCGGAGTTTTGAGATTTACCGAGCAGGGCGAGGGCATTTCGCAGAACTTCGGTTTGCGGGCCAACGCAATGCGCACGCTGGAGCGGGCCTTCAATACGCTGACACTGGCGACACTGGCAGTACGCCGCGGGGTGCACTGTCCAGGAGAGCACCGCATTTACCGAGGCAGCGGTGCAGCTCGCGGCCAGACCAGCCGCAGCGCCTGGCGGACCTGCTCGACGGGCCGGGATTTTTCGAGTTCTTTCGCGCGGCCACTCCGATCGACGTCATCGAGCGCATGCGCATCGGTGCCGTGCAGCGCCGTGAATCCGCAGCAGAGCGCAGAACGTATCGCTGACGTACCCGCCGCAGCGTGGGTGTACGCGTGGTCGCAGTCGCGGCACATGCTGCCCGGCTGGTTTGGTGCCGGGACCGGCCTGCAACGCGGTGCGGGCGCGAGCGCGGCGCCGAGCTGTTGCGCAGCGCCTATCAGGCGGTGGCCGTTTTTCCGCAGTCTGATCGACGACATCGAAGCGATGCTGGCGCGCGCGGACATGGAAATCAGCGCCTGCTACGACCAACTGGCGCCGCCTGAGCTCGCACCGATCGCAGCCGCCATCCGCGCCGAATTCGACCTGACCTGCGAGTAGGTCTGCCAGATCAAGGGCAGCAGCGAGTTGCTGGACAGCGACCGCACGCTCCAGCGCAGCATCGCGCTTCGCAACCCGTACGTCGACCCGATGAATCTGATGCAGGTGGATCTGCTGCGACGCTGGCGCGAAGGCGGGCGCAGCGATCCGGCATTGCTCGATGCGCTGTTGGCCAGCGTCACCGGCATCGGCCTGGGCTTGCAGACGACCGGATAGCTGCGGCAGCCTGGGCGCAGCCAGGCTTCCCTACTGCAAGCAGACGATCAGCCGTGCGTGGTAGTTGCGCCACTCGATCGGAATGACGATCGGCCGACCGCCTGCGGGATATTCGAGCTTTCCGTCGCGGCCGGCGAGGATCGAGGGCACGGAGATATGGAACTGCTGGCCGAAATCGCGACGCGCGTTGCCGGACAGAGTGTTGGTGATCTCGCCGACCAGATCACACAGGTTCTCGTGGCTCATGTCGGTTTCCTGCATTCGCATCAGCATCACACTCAGCATGCTTTTGGGAGCCGTAAATGCGACCAGGCCCACGCGCTTGCCGCTGACCTGGACGACACCCGTGTAATCGGACATTTCCGGCCGTTCGCCCAGCGCCAGGTGCGGGGTCCCGCACTGGGCGGCCTGCTGCACGGTGGTGCCGAAGTAATGCAGCACCCCGCCCACGAACACCGCGACTTCGGTCTCTAGGGTCATTCTTTTGCCACTACTCGACTCCAATCAGCTTGCGCAGAGCGTCGTTGAGCTGGCGGTCGGTAAACGGTTTGCACAGGAAACCACTGGCGCCTTTTTCAAGAGCCTCGATCGCCGTTAGTTTGTCAGCCAGAGCAGAGATTACCAAGATGCGAAGATTCGGGTCGCGCTCCACGAGGGCGGCCACGCATTCCGTGCCGCCCATCTGCGGCATGGTCAGGTCCATGGTCACCAGCGTTGGTTGCAGCCGCGCGTGCAACTCGAGCGCCTCTACGCCGTCGCGAGCCGACCCGATGATCTGGATCTCAGGCACGTCGTTGGCGCGCTCGATGCGCCGGCGAATCACGTTCGAGTCGTCCACTACCAGCAGCCGATGATGTGGCGCGGGCACGCCCATAATTACGCGGCCGTCGTGTGCGACGATTCGCTGGCGCTGCGGCGTGGAAGCACCGTCTTGAAGCGCGTGTACTTACCCGGGGAGGTGGCTATTCCGATACGACCGCCACACTCGCGTACCGTGGCATTGACCACGTCCAGGCCGACGCCGCGGCCGGCGTGCTCATTGACCTCGGAGGCTGTCGAAAAACCAGACTGAAAGATCAGCCGAAACGCACCGCTCCGGTCAAGGGAAGCCGCCTGCTCCTCGTCCAGCAGGCCACGCTCGAGGGCGCGCTTCCGGATCCGGGAGGTGTTCAACCCCTGGCCGTCATCTTCGATCAGCAATGAGTATTCCTGCGGGTTGCTATCGCTGAACCGCACGCGCACGGTGCCGCCGGGTGGCTTGCCTATCGCCGCGCGCTCTTCGCTGGATTCAATTCCGTGCACGACGGCATTGCGAACCATCTGGATACAGATGTCTCGCACCGGACGCCTGGTATTGGTTGGGTACTCTGTCGAGCCCTTCGCACACGAGCCTTACGCTGCGGGCTCCGGGGGAACCCACCTCGCGCACCAGGCGTTCCAGGAGGAGCTCCAGTCCTGTGGCGCGATCGGGTGCGGACCGGGAGGCGATTATGGCCGTGTCGCCGTGCTTTTCCGGCCGGATATCTTCGACCGAGGCGGCCGTCGAACGCGCTTGGTGTACGTGCTCGCGCATGCTGGCGATGGTGTTCATGTGACGCAGTAACTCGTCCAGTTTGACAACCACCGGAACGAACTCGTCCCCCGACAGTTCCGGCCGGTCGCGCAGGCCGCTCAGCAGCGTCTCGATGGCGTGCGTCCGCTGTACAAACGATTCCAGCCCCAAAGCGGCCGCCTCGCCCTTGAGCGTGTGCATTTCTCGGAATACACCCTGCAGTTTTTGCTGCAATTCGGCAGGCTTGATGCCTGAACTGCGTAGCTGCTGGTTGCTGCGGCGGACGGCCACATCCACATTGTTGAGGAATGAGTGCAGCTGCAGCGGGTCGGTGCGGAGTAACTGCAGAAGAACGGTGCCGTGCGAATCGGTACCGGAGCGCAGTTGATCAAGTTCTTGCTGGAGCTGTACGCGATCGGTAATGTCAGCGACCGCGCCGAGAACGAAATCGGTCGCCTTCCCGGTACCACGCCCACGCCGGAACGAGAATGACAGATAACGAATCTCAGCGGCGCCTTGCGGTCTCTGAAAGCTCACCTCAATTTGACTGAGCGGGTTGACCGATTCGATGAGCTCCTCATTAACACTGTCTTTCCAGAACAGGCCAACGTACTTGCTGGCGCTCAACAGCGTGCGCTCGTTGACCAGCGGGCGAAGCAGGTCTTCGAAACTCTGTCCTGCCGGAGCCGTAGTGTGCAGGAGCGGCAGCAGGGAATCAGAATAGGCGCCACCGATGCGCCCGTCCCTGTCGATCAGAAATAGCCCCTCGCGCACCGTACCCAGTATGTTTTCGACCTGCCGCTGGGCCTCGCGTGCGCTGTCCGACGCCTTCCCGGCGCGCCAGGCGAAATACAGCATCGTGGCCAACAACACAGTCGCCAAGCCTGATCCACCCAGCAAGAGGCCGCGCAGCGACTGACCGTCATGCACGACGGCCTCGCGCAGCTGCGCGGAAAGATTGCCAAGGTCCGCGGCCAGGACCGTGGTGTTTTGCGTCTGAGCGACCAGCAGCTCATCGACGGCGCGCTTGAGTGATACGCCCGCCGGGGTCAAGGTCGAGCCGTTGGCCGAATCGGAATACAGATTCGTTGTCTTGGCTTGTTCGAGTTGCGCAAGGCCCAAATCCACGGGACGCCAACGCGCGCTGGCGCTGGCCAAAAGTGTCGACATGTCGCTGCGCTTGGCTAGGCCACTTCTGGACATTGCGGCGGCGAGGTGGGTGTAGGACGCATTACTTGCAGCGCGACTGGCGGCGAGGGCCCGCAGTGAGTTACCCACGTACGTTTGGCTCTCCAGTCCGCGCTGTATCAGCGTCAACTCGGAACGCAGGAACTGAGGTTGCGCGGTAAGGCTCGAGGCGAGCTGCAACGCGGAGGAGGCTGACTGAAGCCGCGCGGCCAGACGTACTCCTGTAAATAGCAATAACGCCAGAGCGGCGGCACAGGCGGCGGCTACGGCGACGGGCACCCATTGGACGCGGTGAGTTAGGGACAATCGGGCCATGCTTGCTCCGGGAGTTACTGCACCGACGGTTTGAAGGCAATGCGCAGGCGCGCCCGCTGCGGGGCACCGGATTCGCCCAATTCGCTCGTATCGAAATGACCTCGCCGGACGGCCTGTATCGCGGCATCATCGAAGAGATTGACGGGATTGGACTCGATGATCTTAGGACTGCTGGCGTGGCCTTTGGCATCGAGTGTGAACTCTACAATCACATAGCCTTCCTGTCGGGCTTCGAACGCCCGCTGCGGGTAGGCGACATCGAGGGGAGAAACGGGTTTGGCGCGCACGAAAGTCGGCGCGGAGGCGGTGGCCGCTGGCGGTACAGCCGCCGGCGCGGCCGCGGGGGCCGCCCGAGAGCGCGTGGACGAGTCGATTTCACTTTGGACCTGCCGGCGCGCGGCGGCTAGTTCCGTTCCGTTCCCTAGAATGGAAGCGGAGTTCAACAGCTGCTGTGCAAGTTCATACTGTCCGGCGTGTGAGGCTGCGAGAGTACGCTCGATCAAAGCGTTCTGCAGTTCCCGCTCGATATTAAGCGTTAACGGACTGCCGCGGTTGAGCTGTTGCATGGACAACACTACCGATTGGGCACTGTCGTTGGCCGGTTCCAGAAGCGCTCCGGATTTGATCAGTGCACGGGCGTGATTGGCTAGTTCGTTAAGTCGCGCTGCGCTGCGCTGTGAGTCCAGAGCGTCATGCAATTCAGCGACCTTGGCACGATCGACGCCCGCGGCACTGAGCTGCGAGATCAGTTGCGTCGCACCTTCGGTGTCTCCCTTGGAAATTGCAGTTCGCGCCTGCGCAGCCAGCGCACGGGGCCTAGCCGCCACGATTTCCGATTCGAGCGTCGCGAGGGCGCTCGAATCGATGCCAACGCCGCGGAACGAGGTCAGCAGGCGTTCGGCTTCCTCAACCTTGTTCGCGTTCAGGTCGGCCCGTATTCGCGCGCTTGCCACGCTAAAGAGCCTGCGTAGGCCATCTTGTGCCTCTTCGTTTTGCGGGTCCTGAGCCAGCACCTTCGCATAGAGCTCCAGAGCACTGTTGCCGGTGGGGTTGCCCTCGGTCGGTGGCAGCAATCCCTTACCCTCGCTGAAGGCGACGCGCGCGTCGGACAGCAGCTCCAGAACTGTGCGTGGGGCCGCCGCGACCGGCGCCGCGCTCATGGCATTAGGCTGCAGTGACGAAGTGGTAATGGGCGAGGGCGCCTTGAGTACCGCCTTTGAAATCACCGGAGCATCGTTCGCGTTCCTGCGAAGCACATACCAGAGGGCCGGCGCAGCCAGTACCAACGCACCTGCGATCAACATCCAAGCCGGTATCCGCTTAAGCAGCGCGCCGGGCGCGCCGCTGCCCGTACGGGCGAGCGCGCTTTCGGCCGCCATCTGCCGATCGGCCGAGCTAAGAGCTGACTCGAAGGCTTCGGAGCCAAGGGTGCCGCGCTCAATAATTGCCGTTAGCGCCCCGCGAGCCAGCGGGCTGGCCCAGTCCGAAGCTGTGCCGTCAGCGCAGATCACCAGAAGGGGAGCCAGCGGGTACTGCTGTTTGACGCGTGCGGCTTGTGCGCGCGCGTCGCCTCGCGCTGAGGCGTCAATCATCAACGCCCAAGGGGAATTGTTGGCCGGTGCTATTTGGTCAGCGGAATCAATCGGACGCGTTCGGTAACGCGTGCCCAGCAGCGGGCCCAGTTCGAGCAGCAATACGTCATCGCCCGTAAGTACATACAAAATAGGTGCGCGCCCGTGCGCCGCGGGCGGCGCACCCCGCCGAGGCTCCTGGTCATTAGGATTTGGCGAATGCGCAGTGTTTGCCACCGCTAGCCCTCCGGAATCATGAATGCAACTGTGTGATTTGGCGGATGAAAATGCCCTCAACGAGTTCACAAATCCGATGCGACAGAATATACGGGATTCCCGCCGGAATGCCGCAGTGTGCGGTCCGTCACAAAATCCCGGCCGTGGGGACGAGACTAGGCCGGCACGGCCGCGCAGACCGCGCCTATCGCGTCGGCCAAGGCGGTTATGTCGGCGCTGGTATGCGCTGCGGAGATGAATCCAACTTCAAATCCGCTGGGCGCAAGATAGATGCCACGCGCCAGTAGCGGATGATACATCGCAGCGTATCGTTGCGCGCATCCGGAGGGGAAAGCGGCAGGACTGCGCAGCACTGCACCATTCGTGCCTTGGCTCCCGGCAAGGCACATCCAGAAGATCGACGCGACCCTTTGCACAATCAGGCCTGGCACTTTCTGCAGAGCCTGTTCCAGCTGTGCGCCGAGCGCGTCCAGTTGGAGGTAAACGGTCCCGTCACTCAGGGCGCGCAGCATGGCCAGACCCGCGCACATGGCCACGGGATTGGCACTCAGCGTTCCGGCCTGATACACGGGACCGGCCGGCGCGACGAGCTGCATTAGATCGCGACGGCCGCCGTAGGCGCCGACTGGAAATCCGCCGCCGATGACCTTGCCGTAAGTCACCAGGTCCGGTCTGACCCCCGCCAGCGGGGCGTAACCCTGGAAACCAACGCGAAACCCCGAGATCACCTCATCAAAGATCAACAGTGTGCCGTGCTGGGAGGCCAGACGTGCCAGCGTCCGCAAAAACTCGCCGCGCTGGGGGAGCAAACCGAAGTTGGCCGGCAAGGGTTCGATGATCGCGCAGGCCAGTGAGGGTCCGTGCTCCGAAAACAGTTCCGCGAGCGCCTTTTCGTCATCGAGCGGTGCGACAACGGTCTCGGTGGTGGCGAGAATGCCAAGTCCGGCGCTGTCGGGCACCGGTGCGTCCGCAAGGCCGGAACCCGCGCGCAGCAGCATGGCATCGACATGACCGTGGTAGCAGCCTTCGAACTTGAGGATTTTAGAACGCCCGGTGGCGGCGCGGGCCACCCGCAGCACCGACATCACCGCCTCGGTCCCCGAATTTACGAAGCGCAGGCTTTCCACCCAAGGTACTCGGCTGGTGATGAACTCGGCCAGTTCCAGGCTGTAGGGCTCCGCGGTGCCGAGGCTCCAGCCCCGTCCCAAGGCCTCATCGACCGCCTCGCGCACGGTCGGGTCGGCGTGCCCGAGGATCAAGGGGCCGAACGCCATGCAAAAGTCCAGATATTCGCGCCCCTCGACATCGCGCAGCCGCGCCCCCTGGCCTCCGGTCATGAACACGGGCGTGCCGCCGACGCTGCGGAAGGCGCGCACCGGGGAGTGCACGCCGCCAGGCGCCACCTTCAGCGCGCGTGCGTAGAGTTCCTCGGAACTTGTCACAGACCCAGCAGCTCGCGGGCGTGCCGTGCCCCGTAGGTGATGATCATGTTGGCACCGGCGCGTTTGAAAGCGGTGAGGATCTCGCGATGCAGCGCCGCTCTGGTAGCCAGACCCTGCGCGACCAGTGCTTCCAGTGCCGCAAATTCACCGCTGGTGTGGTACACGGCCCAGGGCTGGGCAAATTCGCGCGTGAGTTCGCGAAGCAGGTCAAGGTAGGGGAGGCCAGGTTTGACCATCAGTATATCCGCGCCTTCCGCCACGTCGCGCTCGGCACACAACCACGCGTCCGCGGGGCGTGCGGGATCAAGTTGGTAGCTGGCCCGATCGCGCAACCCACTCTGGGACTTGGGTGCCGAGTCCGCGGCCACCCGAAAGGGCCCGTAGAGGTTCGAATGGAACTTTACCGAGTAACTCATCAGGATCGTTCGCTCGAGCCCATGACTATCGAGCGTTTGGCGTATGGCTGCCACGCGGCCGTCCATCATGTCGCTGGGCGCGACGCAGTCAGCGCCGGCCTGGGCGTAGGCCAGGGCTGCGGCCGCCAGTTCCTGCACGCTGGCATCGTTGTCCACGTGATCGCCTTCGGGATTGAGCACCCCGCAGTGACCGTGCGGGGTCGCGGAACACAGGCATACGTCGGTGGCGAGCCAAATGTCCTTGCCAAACCTCTCCTTGAGAGCGCGTACCTGACCGGCGGTAAAGGACCAATCAATGCTCCGTTCGGCGCGAGCGCGCGGAACGCCAAAGAGCAGGAAGGCGTGCACACCGGCGCGCAGGTCGGCCTCGACTTGCCGCAGGAGCGAGTCGGGCGTCTCCTGCATGACGGCGGTAAGCCCAGGCACCGGCTCGGGGTGGCCACTGCCCTCGGCCACGAAGCACGGTTGGATCAACTGATCGAGTCGGACATGGATCTCGCGTGTCAGGGCGCGAACGTGCTCGTCCTGGCGAAGCCGACGGAGCGTCGGAGGATAATGCTTACTCATACCCCATTGTGCCGCAGTCGGTGCGCGCGACGTCACGGCATTGTAAGGTATTAAAATCCGTCCACTTATGCGTCCTAGTTATGAGAAGGACAGCCATAATGGGGCCCTTAACGCGATTTCTCGGTGGACCTGCGACCTGGTGCGATGAAAACAGCGCTCGATTTACTGCACACCATCGGCCACACGCCACTTATCCGGTTACGACGGGCCAGCGAGAGCACGGGGTGCGAGATCCTGGGCAAGGCCGAGTTCATGAACCCGGGAGGCTCGGTCAAGGACCGCGCGGCTCGCGGCATCGTCCTCGACGCTGAGCGGCGCGGGCTGCTCGTGCCCGGGGGAACGGTGGTGGAGGGCACGGCCGGAAACACCGGCATCGGGCTGGCCCAGGTGTGCAGTGCGCGGGGTTATCGGTGCGTCATTGTCATGCCCGATAACCAATCGCCCGAGAAATACTCGCTAATCGAAGCTCTGGGCGCGCAAGTTCATCGAGTCAAGGCTGTGCCTTACAGCGACCCGAACCACTTCCAGCGCGTCGCCGGCCGCATGGCAAGTGAGATTCCCGATGGATACTGGGCCAATCAATTCGACAATCGGGCCAACCGCCTCGCTCACGTGGAAACAACCGGCCCGGAGATCTGGGAACAAACGCAAGGGCGTGTTGGCGCTTTTGTCGCAGCCAGCGGAACCGGCGGCACCCTTGCCGGTGTGTCGGAATACCTGAAGGCCAAAAAGCCGGACGTGCGCACGGTGCTCGCGGACCCGCCGGGCAGTGCGCTGTATGAGTTCATTCGAAGTGGCTCGCTCAAGCCCACCGGCTCGGGCTCGATCACCGAAGGCATCGGGATCGGCCGGGTGACGGCGAACATGCAAGATGCGCCGATCGACGATGCCGTGCATGTCGAGGACGCCGACAGTGTTGCCTGCGTATATCAGTTGCTGCGTGAAGAGGGGCTTTTTCTGGGAAGTACCAGCGGCGTGAACGTCGTGGCCGCCACCCGCGTGGCCCGGCAACTTGGTCCCGGAAACATTGTCGTGACTGTGCTCTGCGATTCGGGAGCGAAGTACGTGAGCAGGCTATTTAACCGTGAGTGGCTGGAGCAAAAAGGCCTGCTGCAAGCGGCTCTGGGTGCAGCGGCTTGATTCGTCAAACGGTCCAGCTGATGAACCGGTCTGCGTTTGCAGGGCTGGCGGCCGCGGTTTGGCTGGCGGCAAGCGGACCGGCGATGGCGGAATGGCTCTCCCGGGTCGACGACGGCACGATGGGAACCCGAATCGTAGTCGAGCTCTGGAGCGAGAAACACGAGGCCGGCGAGCGGGCGATAGATGCCGTGATGGCGGAGATGCGCCACATCGATGCAAAGATGAGCACCTACAAGCCCGACAGCGAGATTTCGCGAGTCAACGCTCAGGCCGCCAAAGGCCCCGTAACAATAAGCAAGGAGCTGTTTGATCTGCTCCAGACCTCACTCGAATACTCCCGCATTACCGAGGGCGCCTTCGACATCACCTATGCCAGCGTTGGGTTCATGTACGACTTTCGCGCGCGGCGCCGGCCGGACGAGAAACAGATCGCCGCCGCACTCCCCGCGGTCAACTACCATCACGTGCTCCTGGATCGGGCGACCTCAAGCGTGCGCTTCTCGCAGCCCGGGGTGCGCATCGATCTGGGAGGTATTGCCAAGGGATACGCCGTGGATCGCGGCATCGCGATCCTGCAGCGAGCCGGCATCAAGCACGCACTGGTATCGGCGGGCGGGGACAGCCGCATCATCGGCGATCGATTCGGCAAACCCTGGATCGTGGGCATACGGCATCCGGACCGGCGCGATGAGGTCATCGCGCGGTTGCCGCTGGTCGACACCGCCATTTCCACTTCGGGAGATTACGAGCGCTATTTCGACGAGAACGGCGTGCGGTATCACCACATCATCGATCCGCGCACCGGCCATTCGGCCAGCGCGGTGCGCAGTGCCACGGTATTGGCACCCACCGCGACGCGCACGGATGGTCTGTCCAAGACGGCTTTTGTCCTGGGAGCGGAAGCGGCCATAAGGATCTACGAGCGCCTAGGCGATGTCGATGCGATACTGGTCAAGCCCGACGGCAAAGTCCTATACACAAAAGGTCTGGAACCGCCCAAAGTCCACTGACGCTCGTTGTAGGAGATAAGGCCATGCGATTGGAAGATATGCGTCGCAGCGAAAACGTCGAAGACCGGCGTGGGTTTAGCGTCGGGCGAACCGGAGCCGGGGTGGGCATCGGCACCATCGTGCTGGTGATCGCCGGATACTTTCTGGGGATCAGTCCCAGCACCGTGCTTAGCCTTCTTGGAGCCGGTGAGGCCGTAACGCAGGGGTCGGGAGCCAGTTCCGAGAATGCGCCCACCGGCGCGCCTACCGACGCGCAGGGCGACTTTGCAGCGGCCGTACTGGGTGAGACCGAAGACATATGGTCGAAGTACTTTGCCGCGCGGGGTCAAAACTACACGGCCCCGACACTGGTGCTTTTTACCGATCAGGTGGCCTCAGCGTGCGGCCGGGCCAGCGCCGCATCCGGCCCGTTCTACTGCCCGAGCGACCAGAAGGTCTATATCGATCTGGGATTCTTCAATCAGCTGTCGTCGGAGTTTGGCGCGCCCGGTGACTTTGCTCGGGCCTACGTAATCGCTCACGAGGTTGGCCATCACGTACAAAACCTACTGGGCATCACCGAGAAGTCCGAGCGCATGGGCGCTCAGCAAGGCGAGAATGGCGCTAAGCGAGTCTCGGTGGAAGTCGAGCTGCAGGCCGATTGCTTCGCCGGGGTTTGGGCGATGCAGGCGCAGCGCGTGATCGAACCCGGAGAATTGCAGCAGGCGCTCCAGGCCGCCGCCTCGGTGGGCGATGACACGCTACAGAGACGCACGCAAGGCCGTGTCGTGCCGGAGACCTTCACGCACGGGTCGGCCGCGCAGCGACAGCGCTGGTTTCAGCGGGGATTCGACGGTGGCAAACTGGAAAGCTGCGACACGTTTGGAAGCGGGTCGCAGCTCTAGAGCCTACTTGGTCGGTGGTGTCGCCGCTGGCGTCGCCGGAGGCTGCTTGGCCTTGAACGCGCGGACTTCGGCGTTAAATTTGTCGGCCAGCTTCTGAAGCTTTTCGACTTCCGCATTCTGGCGGTTGGCGTACTCGGTGCTGATTTTCACCCGCTCCTCGTCCTTCATGTCCGTGCCGCCGGCCGCGATCTTGGCGTCCTGTTCGGCCTTGAGACACTGCGTGTAGGCCTCAACCGCCGTGTTGTTTTCCTGGATCGCGTGCTTGGCCGCCAGCATGTCGTCCATGGTGGCCGTGGCACCGTCGGGGATCTTGACCTCGGCGGTTGGAGCCGTGCAATCGGCAAAGGCGGGTGCCGCCACCAGGGCAGCGACCAATGACAGGGGTAACAGAAGTTTCATCATCATCTTCCTCTTTTAGGTGGGGGTTGGCCTTGCCGGGCCAAGCTTCGTCTCACTATGCCCATGTTAAGATTACGGCACGGCATCTGCCAACCCCATGTCCCGGACCTGCTCGGCGGGCGACCGTACGCGCTCCAGCCGTGCCGTTCCGGGCATCTTTTGAGGCTCCTTAAGACCCATGGCCGTCAAACCGATCCTGCGGATGGGAGATCCGCGTCTGCTTCAGGTCAGCGCCCCGGTGCGCGAGTTTGGAACGCGGGAATTGCTGGCCCTGATCAGCGACATGAACGACACCATGCTGGCGGCGAACGGCGCCGGACTGGCCGCGCCGCAGATCGGCGTACCGCTTCGCCTCGTCATATTCGGCGGCGGCCAGACATCGCGCTACCCGGACGCGGATGCGGTGCCGTATACGGTTTTGATCAATCCCAAACTCAAGATGCTGCGTGGCGGTAAAGAGGAGGGATGGGAGGGATGCCTTTCGGTGCCCGGGATGCGTGGCCTGGTCCCGCGTCACCGACACCTGCGCTACCAGGGGAACGATCAATGGGGTGCGCCCATCGATCGCACTGTGAAAGAATTTCACGCGCGCGTGGTACAGCACGAGGTCGATCACCTCGACGGGGTGCTCTATCCGACCCGTATCAAAGATTTGCGAAAATTCGGCTTTAACGAGGAACTGTTTCCGGGCCAGAACCTGCGTGATGACTGAGCGCCACGCCCGATTATTCTGTCCTTAGCCTTTGCCCCCAAGTTGCTCTGCCAGATTTCCGAAGCCCCGGTCGCGCGCCACGTCCGCCGCCGTGGCTCTTTTGCCGTTCCGAAGTACGGTACTGGCGCCGCCGGCCAGCAATACCTTTACGGCGCCCACATTCCCGTTTCGGCTGGCGGCGATCAATGCGGTGTCCCCGTCCCGGTTTCTGGCGTCGATGTCGACGGAGCGTTGCAGGAGCAAATGCACCAGGGCCCCGGTTCCAAAGGTTGCCGCCATCATGAGCGGGGTATCCCCGTTTACCGCCGTGGCGCCGGCGCGTGCGTGCGCTTGCAGCAACACGGCGGCCAGATCGTCATGACCGGCGGCGATAGCACCCATCAGAGGGGTATGCCCTTGGCGGTCGGCCGCGTCCACGTCCGCACCGGCATCTAGCAACAGGCGAGCGGCATCCGCGGCTCCGACGTGGGCCGCGCGCCAAAGCGGGCTCTGCCCGCGCCGATCCGAGAGTCGCGTGGAGGCACCGCTGCTCAGCAATAGCTTGACCAAGCCCACATTGCCGTTGGTCGCGGCGACCAGCAGGGGTGTGTCGCCGAGCTCATCGGCATAGTCGGCCTTGGCGCCCGCAGCGAGCAAAGCCTGGGCAATCTGGACTTGCCCGGCTCGAATCGCCGCCAGCAGTGGAGTGGGTTCTCCGGAAGCGTGTGTGTCAGCGCCGACCTGTGCGCCCAGTAGGACGTTGACCAGGCCGAGATCGCCGCGAGTCGCCGACAACACCAAGACGGTGCGTCCGCGCTTGTCCGCGAGCTTCGGGTTTGCGTGTGCGGCCAGCAGCGCCTTGAGCGTCCCCTCGGAGCCCACGTGAAGTGCAACGTGCAGGAGTGTATCCCCCTGAGCGGTGCGCGCGTCAGGATCGGCGCCCTCTGCAAGGAGTGTGCGCACGCTGGCTTCGTCATTACGCGCAGCCGCCAACGCCACCTGCGACCAGCCCCGGTACAGGTCGCCGGGACGGTTGGCGTCGAATTTGCCTACGCTCCCCGCTTGGCTGCTGGCATGGGCAATCAGGTTCTTGGCTCCGAGCGCGCGCAGTTGCGCCGCGGATCGGTCGGCATCCGCGCTGAGTGCGGCATCGAGCGCGGTGTAATTATTGCTGTCGGTAGCTTCGAGGCGGGCGCCTGCCTGCGCCAGAATCGCCACGGCCTGCGGCTGGTTGGCCCGGGCGGCATAGAACAGGGCCGAGCGCTTCGCCTGGTCCGCGGCGCTTACGCTGGCGCCCTTCTTGAGGAGCAATTCCAGCAATTGCGTGGACGGGAGGCGCGCTGCGAGCATCAGCGGGGTGACACCAAAACTGTCCGCCCGATTCACGTCACTTCCCGCATCGATCAGCAGCCGAGCGGACATGAGCGATCCGGCCTCAACCGCATGCGCTAGCAATGTACTACCAAACGGATCAAACAGATCCTTGACCGATGGACCTAATGCCGATAAGCACTCGAGCTCTGAATTGCGGGCGCTGTAAATTGCAAAATCAACGCGCAGCGCGTTGTCGGTCAGGCCAACCCAATCGGGGCTGAGCGGCAAGCGGCCGGCAGCCAGATCCTCTTTCGCATACGGATATCCCAGGGCTGCGGCCTTGTGCAACAGCGTCTTCGCTTGGGCCGCGTTGGCCTCGCCCCGGCGAGCGTACAGCGCAGCCAGCACATAAGTGGCGGTCGCGTTGCCTTGGGCGGCGCTTTTTGTCAGCCAATTCTCGGCCGTGGCCGGATCCACGCTCGCGCCCACGCCATTCAAATACAGAAGGCCGAGCAGCAGCTGCGCCTGCTGGTTCCCGGCGTTGCTACCCTGCTGCAGTTGCGCCAAGGCCGACGGATAATCACGGGTTCTCAGCGCCACCATCGCGGCCTCGAGCGGATTCGCAGCTTTGACGCTCGCCGCAAGTGCTTCAGTGGTGGCGAGTAGAACCAGGGCTACCAGCGACCAGCGCGGCAGGGGGGACATCAGGCAGTCCCGTATTTGGTTTCCACTTCGATCCCAACCGTCTCCAGGAACTCATTCGGTAATACGCCACCGGCGCTCACGATTACCGCCTCGTTCTTGATCGTGAGCTGTGAGCCTCCAAATTCCAGTGTCACCAGATCCTGATTGATCTCACTGACGCTCGAGGAGAGCAATAGTTTGAGATTGCCCCGATCAGCCGCCTGCGCGACGCGCTGGCGGTTCTTGGGTTTGGCGCGGCCAAACGCTTCGCCCCGATACGAGAGCGTGACCTGCGTACCCGAGATTTCGGCAATGCTGGCAGCCGCTTCCAGGGCACTGTCACCGCCGCCCACCACTAACACTTCCTGACCGATGTACTGACTGGGATCGATCAATCGGTACACCACCTTGGGCAACTCTTCGCCCGGCACCGCGAGCTTGCGCGGCGTGCCGCGCCGTCCGATAGCGAGCAGAACGGTGGAGGCCCGGTACGCGGCCTTAGAAGTGCGCACGATGAAGCCATCGCCGTCCTTTTCTATTGATGCCACTCGTTCGTTGGTTTGGATTCGCAGCTGCTCGCGCTGCATGATCTCGGTCCAAACCTGGAGCAGGGCTTCCTTGGAGGTTTGCTTGAAGTGAAATTTGCCCACTAACGGCAGCTCCACTGGCGCGGTCATGACCAGCTTACCGCGTGGATATTTGTACACGCACCCGCCGAGCGACTCTTGCTCAATTGTGCGGTAGGTAAGGTTTAGGGATTTGGCGGTGAGTGAGGCGGCCATCCCGGCGGGACCAGCGCCGACGATAAGCACGTCGAGGCGCTTGTTCGGCGCGCGCTGGTTCTTCTTTTGGATTGCCTCGATGGCCTGCATGCCCTGGATCAGCGCGTTTCGTATCAGCCCCATGCCACCGAGTTCACCGGCTATAAACACGCCCGGGACGTTGGTCTCAAAATTAGGATGGAGCACGGGCAGGTCGACGCCGCGCGTCGCGGTGCCAAACACCAGAGAGATTGCATCGACTGGACACGCCGATTTGCAGGCGGCATGACCGATGCATTCGGTCGGGTTGACGAGTGCAGCTTTGTTCTTGATGAGCCCAAGGACGGTGTGTTCTGGGTACTCGGGACACGCACGTACGCACGCTCCACAGCCTATACAGCGTACCGGATCGATAACCGGATGCAGCGAAGCCGGTTCTAACAGCCCGGCTTCCTTCGCCTCGAAGTGCACTTCACGGCTTATTTTTTCAAAACGAAGGTGCCGGCGCAGGTACCAGAACATGATCAACATGAACGGTGCGGCGTACACGGCCAGAAGACTCAATTTCATTAAACGCGTCCAAAATTCTTGCGATCAGAATCGGTCATTCGACAGACAGTACTTCACTGCGTGCCTAGCATCCGTGAGCCCGTGCACGTGTCAAGATGTCGCCAGAAAGTGAAACTGTCAGAGAGTGGCGACATCATGACCATTAGCGAAAAGGCGCTACAATCCGTGACGGTTTGCCCGTTCTTTATGTAAAGGCCTGTATTGCATGAGCCTCGGTAATGGCTTCTATTTCGCTATCGGGGTGCTTGCAACTGTCGCGCTGCTTTTTGTTCTGTATCCCTGGCTCGCGGGAAGGCCGCGTACCGCCCTGCCTAGCGCATTGCCTCGTTGGGTGCCCATTGCGGGCGTCGTTCTGATCGCGGCCGCGTTGGCACTTTACATAAGACTTGGCAGCCCGCAACTCAATGACCGCGATGCGGTTGCACTGACTACGCCGAACGGCATGAGCAGCGGTACCGCGACTGCCGGCGGAGCCAAGCAGGCCGCCGGTTCAATGGACTCCGCCATATCAGGCCTAGAGCGCCGTCTGGCCGGCGGCGGCGGTAGCGACGGAGATTGGGAGTTATTAGCCAAGTCCTATGAGTTCGTGGGCCGATCCGCCGATGCGGCGGCCGCTCGGCAAAAGCACCTGCCGGCTAACCCGCCGGTCGCTGATAGCGCAACACTCACCGTGCCCGCATCCAAGGAGAGGCCGTTGTCTGCGGACGCGGCCAAGCTGGTGCAATCCGCGGAGGCCGCCCGCGCCAAACGGGATTTCGCCGCCGCTCGTGATATCTACGCCAAACTCGCGGCGCGCAACGAAATGACCGCCGACACCTGGGCGGACTATGCCGATGTCGTGGGTACGCTCAATAACAATTCCCTCGCGGGCCAGCCCGCGATCTACCTGAATAACTCGTTGCGCCTGGATCCGCGGCATCCCAAGGCCTTATGGCTGAATGCAAGCATGCTGCACGAGACCCACCAATATCAGGCGGCGGTGGATACCTGGAGGCAATTGATGGCGGTGCTGGGGCCAAACTCAGAGGACTCCAAGATCATTGCCGCGAACCTTGCCGAAGATCAACGGCTGGCAGGCGGAGCCGCGCCTCAGTCGGCGGGCAACGGAGCCGGTGCGGAGAATGGCGTGAGCGTGCGCGGCGAAGTGGTCGTGGCGGATGCGCTTAAGGGCAAAATACCGGCCGGGCTGACACTGTTTATTGTTGCCAAATCGGTCAACTCTGCGGGCCCGCCTGTGGCGATCATCAAAACTTCCACCGGCACCTGGCCGCTGCAATTTAAGCTCGACGACTCCCAGGCGATGGTGCCGACGCGCAAGTTATCGACCGCGGGGCCGGTAACGATCGAGGCGCGAACATCCCGGACCGGCCAGGCCATGCCCGAGGCGGGAGATTTTCAGGGCGTGACATCGCAATTTGATCCGGCCGTAGGCAAACCAGTGCGCGTGGTCATACAGCGAGTGATCGGTTAGGCAGCGGCAATGGTCGCGAGAATGCTAACGCCGGTGCGCGTGTTTGGTTTTTCTGTGATTGCGTTGCTGGTGTGGGGATATAACGCGCACCTGGAGCGCTATATCACGCCGACCCGTGGCTTCGGATACGCTCTGGGCATAACCGGTGGTTCGCTGATGCTGCTGTTGCTGATGTACCCGGCGCGAAAGAGAGCGCAATGGCTGCACTTTATAGGTGGCGTGCCCATCTGGTCTCGCATCCACATGACCTTAGGCATCGTAGGGCCGCTGTTGATTTTATTTCATTCGAATTTTTCGCTGGGCGCGACAAACAGCAACGTGGCCTTATTCTGCATGCTCGCGGTATCCGGCAGTGGGCTGATCGGCCGATATATCTACAGTCGGGTGTACGGCGACTGGCACGACCACAAGGCCACGCTCGAAGAACTCCAGGCCAGGGCGGAGTTGCTGCGTAACCAGAGCCAGATCGTGACGCTGCTCCCACGCTACCTGGTAGCAATTGAGCACGAGGAACAAAGACTTTTCCGCGCCCCGAAGACTCCATTCGGCGCTCTGCTGCAGCCGGTCACGATGGGCGTGCGGGCGATGCTGGCACGCTGGCGCCTAAAAAAGCAGATTCACGAGATGGTGTCGGAAGCGGTCCGCCTCTCGCCCCGGCTGGCGACCCATGCTCCGCGGCTGAATGCCAGCGCTACCATCTATGCGTCGCGGCGCTTGGACGCGGTCCGACGCGTGCGAGAGCACGGCTTTTACGTGAAACTCTTCTCTCTCTGGCACGTGGCGCATGTGCCATTCTTCATCATGACTCTAGTGGCCGGAACTGTGCATGTGATTTCCGTGAGCGTTTACTAGCCGCCTGGGAATGCAGGTTTGATCCGACGAACCGGAGGCGAATGGATCGTGCGAATGCTCTGGCCGCCGCGGTGCTCGGGACACCGCTGGCGTATGCCGCCTCAGTGGAGAGCCTGTTGATGCCAGGTCCGCTCGCCTCGGCGCATGCCAACCTAGAGACCACTTGCAGCAATTGCCATGATCGGACTGATAGGACGCGGCAGAGCCCGTTGTGCCTCGATTGCCACAAGCCGATCGCCGCCGACCTCCGAGAACACAAGGGCTACCACGGGCGTATGGCCAATGCCAGCATCGGGCCGGTGCGTCGGCTGCCACACGGAGCACTTGGGACGGGATGCCGATATCGTGCGTTTGAATATCGCCCAGTTCGATCATGAGCGCACCGATTTCCCGCTGGCTGGCGCGCACCGCTCGCTCGGTTGCGAGAGCTGCCATAAATCCGGCGAGGCTTATCGCAAGGCATCCACTGCCTGCATCAGCTGCCACAAGAAAGATGACTACCATCAAGGGCAGCTCGCCAGTACTTGCAACGATTGCCATAACGCCGATAGTTGGGTCGGCGCGCATTTTGACCATGCAAAGACCGCATTCGCCCTCAACGGAGCTCACCAGAGTCTGAGTTGCGGGAGCTGTCATTTGGGAGGCCAATATAAGGGAATTCCCAAAACCTGCGTCGGTTGCCATTTAACCGACGATGCGCACCGCGGCGAACGTGGATCCGAGTGCGGCAAGTGCCATACGACCACCGAATGGAAGACAGCAAAGTTCGATCACGAACGGGAGACCGGTTTTGCCCTTCTCGGTCGGCACGCGAAGTTGGACTGCCTGGGCTGCCACCGCAGCGGCGTGTACAAGGACAAGATCCCGAAGGACTGCTACGGCTGCCACCGCTCGGTAGACTCGCACGCGGGACGCTTCGGCACTCAGTGCGCCGACTGCCATGACAACGACGTGTGGCAACCCGTCAAGTACGATCATCTGGCGAAGACCAAGTTCGCGCTGGTGGGGATACACGCCAAGCTTGATTGCCACGTCTGTCACACCGCGAACGCGGCCACGCAAAAACTGGGCACGGATTGCAGCAGCTGTCATCGCGCGGCGAGTCCTCACGGCAAGAATTTCCATACCGGCTGCGAAAATTGCCACACTCAGCAGGATTGGCGGGGCGGGATCAATTTCGATCATGACCTGACGAGCTACCCGCTGCTGGGTTTACATAATGTGGTGAGTTGTGCCCAGTGCCACCGCACACAGGCCTTCGGGGCGACAAAATCCGGCTGCGTCGATTGCCACCAGAAGGACGACGTGCACAAAGGGGGACTGGGTGCGAAATGCGACAGTTGCCACAGCCCCAACGGTTGGGCACTGTGGCAGTACGATCATTTCAAGCAGACCGGCTTTGGATTGTTTGGTGCCCACTCCAAGCTCAAGTGTGCCGACTGCCATCGCCAGCCCGCAGCAGAAGTGAAGCTTTCTCCGGAGTGCATCTCCTGTCATCAGAAAGATGACGTGCACAACGGGCAGTTTGGACGACGTTGTGAACGCTGTCATACGACCGGGACCTTTCAGGGCGGGCGTGCGAGGTAGGCTGGATCTTCGAACCGCACTTATGCAAAGGCGTCAATCTTCATGGTCTGCAGCGTGTATCGCTGCACTTACAGCGTTGTGCCTGTCTGTTTGGGCGCCGGCCTCAAGCGTGCAAGCGGCGGAGAACGCGTCCGTGCAGCGCACTCTTTTTGATCACTTGACGACAGGTTTCGAACTCACCGGGCAACACCGCGACCTGCCGTGCGAATCGTGCCACGTCAATGCCATATTCAAAGGCACGCCGCGTGATTGCGAGCAGTGTCACGGCGTGGGCACCTCGGTGCGGGCTTCGGCCAAACCTTCCAATCACATTCTTACCTCCAACAACTGCCAGGCCTGCCATACACCCGTGGCATGGAATCCGGCCGTGAACTTCAGTCATAACGAGGTTTTAGGCAGTTGTGTCAGCTGTCACTACGCGGGCAGTCCGGTCGGTGGTGAGGGACCCAACCATATAGTTACCGATCTTGATTGCAGCGTTTGCCATTCGACCATTGGATGGGCTGGCGCCGTATTCAACCACGCCGGAAGGACGACAGATTGCGCCTCCTGCCACAACAACGTGAGTGCCAAGGGACAACCTGCCAATCATATTCCGACCATTCCGGCTGGGGCGGGGAGCTGCGAAGGTTGCCACGCGCCGACCAACTACATTACCTGGCACGATGTGACCGGAACTCCGGCGATCCATGCGACCGCCACGGGATGGGCGTGCCAAAGCTGCCACGAGACGGCTCAGTTCATGGGCATGGTGCCGAGCACCGCCAGTGCGGCGCACGATTCTCGACCGTCGGTTACGCTGGACAAGAATCATCCCACGAGCGGTGATTGCGGCATTTGCCACGACACCACCTCGTTCAATGCCGCCGGCTCCTTGCGACCAGCGAACCACATTCCAACCACGGCCCCGTGCGCGCAGTGTCACACCACGCCAGGACAGAACTCGAGCTACTCGGTGACCGGAACTCACCAGGGCGTCACCGAGTGCTTGAGCTGTCACAACCCACCCCCGGCCGGGGGCTGGGCGAACATCACGATCGTGGGCACGGCCAGCACCAATCACATGCCGGTCGGGAACCTCGATTGCAACGGCTCGGGCTGCCACAGCACCAGCAATGTGAATCCCGGAGGATTCCGCCTCGGCGCCGCGAGCATCAGCGCCCCGACCCTGAACGTGGCCGGGCACAGCACCGTGGCGGGCAAGGTGCCCGCCTGCACGACCTGCCACGAGAGCGCCCCGTACGTGGGCATGATCGCCAGCACCTCGAGCACGGCCGGGGACTCGCGGCCCAACGCGACGCTCGATAAGAGCCATCCCACCACGGGCGATTGCAGCGGGTGCCACACCACGAGCCCGACCTTTACGACCGACCAGACCGGTAACGCCAAGCCCGCCAACCACATTCCCACCAACGCCCCCTGCGCGCAGTGCCATACGACCGTGGGCAACAACGCGCTCTACTCGGTCACCGGCACGCACCAGGGCGTGAGCAACTGCCTCAGTTGCCACGCCCCTTCGGTGGCCAACACGTTCGCCAACATCACGATCGTGAGCACCACGGGGATCAACCACATCCCCATCGGCAGCCTCGATTGCAACGGCTCGGGCTGCCACACCACCGCGAAGCTCACCGCCGGTGGATTCAAGCTGGGGGCCGCGAGCATCAACGCCCCCACCCTGAACGTGGCCGGGCATACCACGGTGGCGGCCCAGGTCAGTGCGTGCACGAGCTGCCACGAGAGCGCCCCGTACGTGGGCATGATCGCCAGCACCTCGAGCACGGCCGGGGACTCGCGGCCCAACGCGACGCTCGATAAGAATCATCCGACTACCGGAGACTGCAATAGTTGCCACAGCACCACGCCTACATTTGCCGCCGACCAAACGGGCACCGCCAAGCCCGCCAACCACATTCCCACCAACGCCCCCTGCGCGCAGTGCCATACGAGCGCCGGCAACAACGCGCTCTATTCGGTCACTGGCACTCACCAGGGCGTGAGCAACTGCCTGAGCTGCCATGGACCCCCGCCGGCCGGGGGCTGGGCGAACATCACGATCGTGGGCACGGCCAGCACCAATCACATGCCGATCGGGAACCTCGATTGCAACGGGTCGGGGTGCCACACGACCGCGAAGGTCACCGCCGGTGGGTTCCGCCTGGGCGCTGCGAGTATCAGTGCTCCGACCCTGAACGTCACCGGGCACACGACAGTGCTCGGCCAGGTGCCCGCCTGCACGACCTGCCACGAGAGCGCTCCTTACGTGGGGATGATCGCCAGTACAGCGGCCGTCCCCGCGGATTCACGACCCACGGCGTACGACAAGTTGCATCCGACCTCCGGAGACTGCACGGGCTGTCACACGACGGCGCCCACGTTCGCAACTGACATGACCGGTGGGAGCAAGCCGGCCAACCACGTTCCGACCAGCGCCCCGTGCGCCCAGTGTCACACCACGGCCAATAACTACGCGCTCTATTCGGTGACCGGTACGCACCAGGGCGTGAGCAACTGCCTCAGTTGCCACGCGCCTTCGGTGGCCAATACTTTCGCCAACGTCACGATCGTGAGCACCACGGGGATCAACCACATCCCGATCGGGAACCTCGATTGCAACGGCTCGGGCTGCCACACGACCGCGAAGCTCACCGCCGGTGGGTTCCGCCTCGGTGCGGCCAACATCCACATCCCGACCTTGAGCACGGCAGGCCATATCACCGTGTCGGGCCAGATTGGGGCCTGCCAGACCTGCCATCAGGCGGCGCCCTATTTGGGAATGATCCCCAGCACCTCGAGCACGGCGGGAGACTCGCGTCCCAACGCGACGCTGGACTCCCTCCACCCGACTACGGGAGATTGCGGGGACTGCCACACGCAAACCCCTGTATTCAGCTCGGACCTGTCAACGGGCGCCAAGCCGGCCAATCACATCCCCACGACGGCGACCTGCTCCCAATGTCACACCACTGCGGGCAACTTTGCGCTCTATTCGGTCACCGGCACGCACCAGGGCGTGAGCAACTGCCTGAGCTGCCATGGACCCCCGCCGGCGGGAGGCTGGGCGAACATCACGATCGTGGGCACGGCCAGCACCAATCACATGCCGATCGGGAACCTCGATTGCAACGGGTCGGGGTGCCACACGACCGCGAAGGTCACCGCCGGTGGCTTCAAGCTGGGGGCCGCGAGCATCAGCGCCCCGACCCTGAACGTGGCCGGGCACAGCACCGTGGCGGGCAAGGTGCCCGCCTGCACGACCTGCCACGAGAGCGCCCCGTACGTGGGCATGATCGCCAGCACCTCGAGCACGGCCGGGGACTCGCGGCCCAACGCGACGCTCGATAAGAGCCATCCCACCACGGGCGATTGCAGCGGGTGCCACACCACGAGCCCGACCTTTACGACCGACCAGACCGGTAACGCCAAGCCCGCCAACCACATTCCCACCAACGCCCCGTGCGCGCAGTGCCATACGACCGTGGGCAACAACGCGCTCTACTCGGTCACCGGCACGCACCAGGGCGTGAGCAACTGCCTGAGCTGCCATGGACCCCCGCCGGCGGGAGGCTGGGCGAACATCACGATCGTGGGCACGGCCAGCACCAATCACATGCCGATCGGGAACCTCGATTGCAACGGGTCGGGGTGCCACACGACCGCGAAGGTCACCGCCGGTGGCTTCAAGCTGGGGGCCGCGAGCATCAGCGCCCCGACCCTGAACGTGGCCGGGCACAGCACCGTGGCGGGCAAGGTGCCCGCCTGCACGACCTGCCACGAGAGCGCCCCGTACGTGGGCATGATCGCCAGCACCTCGAGCACGGCCGGGGACTCGCGGCCCAACGCGACGCTCGATAAGAGCCATCCCACCACGGGCGATTGCAGCGGGTGCCACACCACGAGCCCGACCTTTACGACCGACCAGACCGGCAACGCCAAGCCCGCCAACCACATTCCCACCAACGCCCCGTGCGCGCAGTGCCATACGACCGTGGGCAACAACGCGCTCTACTCGGTCACCGGCACGCACCAGGGCGTGAGCAACTGCCTGAGCTGCCATGGACCCCCCCGGCGGCCGACACGTTGGGCCAACATCACGATCGTGGGCACCACGAGCACCAATCACATGCCGATCGGCAACCTCGATTGCAACGGCTCGGGCTGCCACACGACCGCGAAGGTCACCGCCGGTGGCTTCAAGCTGGGGGCCGCGAGCATCAACGCCCCGACCCTGAACGTGGCCGGGCACAGCACCGTGGCGGGCAAGGTGCCCGCCTGCACGACCTGCCACGAGAGCGCCCCGTACGTGGGCATGATCGCCAGCACCTCGAGCACGGCCGGGGACTCGCGGCCCAACGCGACGCTCGATAAGAGCCATCCCACCACGGGCGATTGCAGCGGCTGCCACACCACGAGCCCGACCTTTACGACCGACCAGACCGGCAACGCCAAGCCCGCCAACCACATTCCCACCAACGCCCCCTGCGCGCAGTGCCATACGACCGTGGGCAACAACGCGCTCTACTCGGTCACCGGCACCCACCAGGGCGTGAGCAACTGCCTCAGTTGCCACGCCCCTTCGGTGGCCAACACGTTCGCCAACATCACGATCGTGAGCACCACGGGGATCAACCACATCCCCATCGGCAGCCTCGATTGCAACGGCTCGGGCTGCCACACCACCGCGAAGCTCACCGCCGGTGGATTCAAGCTGGGGGCCGCGAGCATCAACGCCCCCACCCTGAACGTGGCCGGGCATACCACGGTGGCGGCCCAGGTCAGTGCGTGCACGAGCTGCCACGAAAGCGCCCCGTACGTGGGCATGATCGCCAGCACCTCGAGCACGGCCGGGGACTCGCGACCCAACGCGACGCTCGATAAGAGCCACCCCACCACGGGCGATTGCGGCGGCTGCCATACGAAGAGCCCAACGTTCTCAAGCAACGTCACGGGCGGGTCCAAACCGGCCAACCACATTCCCACCAACGCCCCCTGCGCGCAGTGCCATACCACGGCTGGTAATTATGCCGCGTACGTCATGGGTGCCCCCGGGCACGCGGGCATTACCAAGGGCTGCGCCACCTGCCATGCCTACGGCCTGTCATTTGCCAATATGGCCGCACCGACCCTAAAGCAGCCCCCGTCGGGC
The DNA here is from genome assembly GCA_963717335.1 of uncultured Gammaproteobacteria bacterium. Taxonomy (GTDB): domain Bacteria; phylum Pseudomonadota; class Gammaproteobacteria; order Steroidobacterales; family Steroidobacteraceae; genus FEN-1191. The sequence continues at coordinate 632,859 of CAVQVZ010000002.1, forward strand.
GCGACCGGGCACATTCCTTCCAATCCGCCCAATGGCTCAAAGTTAAATGTCGCCTGCGAGCTTTGCCACAGCCCGACAAACTTCGCGACTTTTGCGGGCACGGTCATGAAACACACGTACGTGACTACGTTGACGTGCATGAGTTGTCATGAAACGGGCATGCAGTGGAAAACCAATTCCGGAACCCGATTGTGGGTCCGTCCAAACGGGCATCACACCGGACAAGACTGCGGAAACTCCGGTTGCCACAATTCCCGTGACAAGCGCGCCTTGCGCCCGGGCTCCACGCTAGCGGCCGGCGCGACCGCATTGACTCGGGACACCTCCGCCTCGGGCGGCGCGGCGGGCCTGGCGCCTGCGATTGGGGGATTCAATCACAGCCGTGCGGCGGCAACCCCCTGTGCAAACTGCCACAATTCCGCGACCGCAACCGCCAAGCCCTCCGATCACATCGCGAGCAGCAATTCCTGCGTCAGCTGCCACAACACGCGCGCCTGGCTGCCCGTGACTGTCGTTGACCACACGCAGGTGCGGGGCAGTTGCGTGAGTTGCCACAGCGGCGCGCTGGCACGGGGCAAGTCCAAGAGCCACATTGCCAGTAGCAGCGCCTGCGAGGCTTGCCACACGACCAATGCCTGGACGCCGGCCCGCTTCGATCACATCGCCGTGGCGGCACATACTTGCCGAAGCTGCCACGACAGCGTGCACGCCATGGGCCTGCCCTCAAATCACATAGCCACTGGCGCGCAGTGCGATACCTGCCACGGAACGCTCGCCTGGAAACCCGCGAAGGTCGACCACACGACTTTGACCAGCCGTTGCCTGAGCTGCCACAACAACAACATTGCGCTGGGCGTGCCCCCGAACCACATGGACAGCAAGCTCGATTGCGCCACCTGCCACAGCTATCCGGACTGGACCTTAACGCATTTCAGGCACACCTCGGCCTCGTATCCGGGTGACCACAGGGGGCCTCTGGAGTGCGCGACCTGTCATACCGGTAACACCGATACGGTGCCGTGGGCCGCGCCAGCGAATGCTGGGAGCTGCGCGGGTTGTCACACGAAGGATTTTAAGGCCGCAGCGCACCCGAAAACCAAAGCCGGACTTCCGTACACGGCAAGTGAACTTCGCAATTGCGCGGGCGCTTGCCACGTGTACAGCGATGCCACTTTCAAGACCATCGTCAAGTCGCAGCCCGGTCCGTACCATCGGCCGTCGAACGTCGCATTCAAACACTAGTACAGACGCGTTGCGGACAGATCTTCGCGACATCCTGGCGCTTGGTATTTCGGGCCCAGTAATTCCGAACGTGCGACGTCAAATGGCGACAAGGCGTCAATCGGCGACAGCTCGAACCGCGGCGGCGAGAGACGGTATGGTCCTCGGCCAATCATTGTGTGATCTGGTTCTCTGTGTGCTGACGGGTGGCATGGGTGCGAGTCCCATCACATCGTCTAGCAGGGATGGCTTTGCATAATGAAGCTTGAGGCAGTTTGGCTCCGCAGCAGGCATCGCATTAATCGAAGGGGTGACAGTGTCCTCAGTGAACCGTGCGCGGATAACCCCCGACCGATGCGACCCGGTGCGCGGACCGTCTACGGGATTGTCCATGCTGTGGGCCGCCGTGGCCCTGAGCACTGCTTTAAGTTGGGCCTCAGCGCAGGCACAAATAGTCGGTGGCGCGCCTACCCGGATTGTTGACCTGGTCGAACTGACCGATCACGACGACCAGGCGGATATTGCGGTCCAGTTCAACTGCTCCGTTCGCTACATCACGCACCAGCCTGCCGCCGAGGGCAAGGAACTTCGCATCCAGCTAAAACCGCAGGGCGATTGTGGAATGTCCCTGGCTTCGCAAACAATCGGCGAGCTCCCGCCGCTGTCCGGGGGCAAGAACATCATTAACAACGTGCGCGTCGACTCGGATGTACCCGGACAGCTCACCCTTGCCTTCAGTTTCCGCAAACCGGAGCACTTTGTGGTAGCGCAAGGGGCTGATCTGCGCGGCATGCGCTTGCGCTTGATCGACCGCGCGCGCGGGCGCGGCAAAATCACGGTCAATGAGCCGAGCGGGCCCGCCACAAGCTTTGCGGTCAATCTCGAATCCCAGCCCGCCGACTACACTCCGGAAGCCCTGCAGCTGGCTCGGGACCGCCTCAAGGTGCCCGTGTTTGTAAGTCAGGCGGTCGTCGATGGAGTCACCTGGTTCCGTCTGCGCGCCGGCCCGTTTGAAAAGCGCACCGACGCTGAGAGGGTGCTCGCGCGCGGACTGGTGGATTACCCGCGCGCGTGGCTCGCGATTGGCGATGATGCCGTCACGAGCAGCGGCGCGGGCGAAAAACTGCCTGCCGTCGAGCCCATCGGAGCTGATCCGCCGCTTCCCGCCGCGGACTTGGCCGCATTGGTCGGTGAGGCGCGCGCAGCCATGAACGCCCGCGATTACCCCAAGGCTGTGGAATTGCTGACCAAACTGCAGCGGCAGCCGGAGTTCCCGCAGCGCGCGCAGATGCAGGAACTGCTGGGCTTGGCGCGGGAGCGTTCGGGTCAACTTGCCCACGCGAAAGCGGAATTCGAGGAGTATCTGCGTCGCTATCCTACAGGGGAGGCCGCCGATCGAGTCGCGCGCCGGCTGGCCACATTGCGGGCGGCTTCCACCGCGGCACGCACCGGCACGGGAGGGGGCACTGAGAGCGCCGCGGTTTGGAGTGTTGAGGGCGGGTTTGGTCAGACCTACCGTTACGACAGCACGCGCGTCGACAATACCGTCGCCGCGGGCGCGCCCGGTTCGGGCACCGCGCCTTCCTCGCAGTCCCAGAGCTCTAACTCCCTGTACAACGACCTCGACGTACTGGCGCGAAGGCGGGGGCAGCGCTTTGATCTGCTCGCGCGTACCAGCCTTACCTATGCGAAGAACTTCGCCGGTCCTTCGCCCACCACTACCAACGATGCTTCCACTCGCGTCAGTATCGCCTCGGTCGAAATAGATGATCGGGTCTTGAACGCGTTTGCGCGGCTTGGCAGACAAGTGCAAAATTTTGACGGCGCACTCGGTACCTTCGATGGATTGTTCGCCGCTTGGCAGTTCCGGCCTGACATCGGCGTAAACCTGATCGCCGGATATCCGGTCGAACAGACGAACCTCGGATTGCAAACCTCCCGCAAGTTCTGGTCAATCGCCGTGCCCTACACGCCGATCGGAAAGCACTGGGACGCGAGTGTGTTCTACAGCCAATGGCAGAACGACGGGTTTACGGACCGGCAGGCCGTCGGAACACAGCTCAGGCTCCTGTTGCCCAGCGCCTCGGTCACTGCGCTGGTGGATTACGACATCTTCTACCAGTCACTGAACACGGCAGCGATCCTGGGCACGATGCAGCTGCCGGCGCGCTGGAATTTGAGTTTCGACGCCGAGCGACGCAACGCGCCGGTATTGACCACGCAAAACGCTCTGATCGGGCAGCCGTTCCAGGGGCTGAATGAGCTTGCGCAATTCTACGAGTCAATTGGCCTGCCGATCGATACCATCTACCAGAACGCACGTGACAACACCTCGAGCTCCACGAGTTACAGCGTGACCGTCTCGCGTCCGCTGGGCCCGCGTTACCAATTTGCCTCCACGGTCAGCGCTCAGCAATTCGGAGCCACCAATGGGGTTGGTACGAGTGTGCCCGGGCAGGAAGCGACCGGTTTGCAGATCGCCTATCAGGCACAGCTTTACGGCTCCAACATCTGGAAGGAGGGCGATTTCAACGTCTTGAGCGTGCTGTATGCCGACACGCAGACGGCCAAGACCTACGCAGCCAGCATTACCGAGCGGTTCCCGTTAGGAGTAGCCTGGCGGCTTGGACCGCGTCTGTCGGTGGTCCACCAACAGTTGTCGTCCGACGGAAGTAATCAGCTAAGTTTGATACCCTCGGCGCTGCTGGACTGGCAGCGCGGGCGCAATCTCGTGCAGGTTGAAGGCGGCTATGAGTTCGGTAAGCGCGACTCATCGCTTCAGACCCAGAACACGAGGCGTTACTATATGAGTGCATCCTATCGCATTGCTTTTTAATCGAGGCCTTATTCCGGTGCCGCGCTGCCGAACTTATCTCGTACAGTTTTTGGTTACGGTACTGCTTAGTGCTTGCGGGGGCGGGGCCGCCGTCGTCGACCAAGCCCCTGCCAAAGGCAAACAGCCGCTTGAATATCTCGATGAGCAAAGCGGCGCTACCGTCACGGCCATGGAAAAGCCCCTGCTCTTTGCCCGGGAGCGGAGCGAGCGGGCCGCGAATCTCCGAGACTACGTGAGCTTGATGGCCGTAACGGTCAACCGCGGCGGCAAGCGGGACTCCCTGCTGATTGCCTACATCTGGTCGACGCTCGATGCCCGCTACGAGCCGGACAGGCCGGTCGCGGACAGCTTGGTTCTTGTGGCTGATGATCGACTCATTCGGCTGGACGGCAGTGGCGGGACGGCCGCAGATTTCGGCATCGTCCGGGCGGTAGGCGCGCCGCCGGGCAGAACCGTAAAGCCGATTGTTGTGCCCATGGACCTTGCGACGCAGCGGTTTATTGCCGCCGCGCGCAATCTGCAGATTCAGGCGAAGGTCGCCGATCAAGTCGTGAGCTACATTCTGTGGGACGATCAGCGCAAGGCGCTGGATCATTATGTCCGGTTTCTCGAGGGTGAGCGCTGAAGGTGGAGCAACCTCCGCCCCTGCATATTCCCGCGGCTACAGAAAATCGGCGTAAGCGATGAACGGACCAGGGCCCGCGGCGGTGGACTGGCCTTCGAAGGCCACCGATACGCTGCGTCCGTAGAAAAACGGCAGCCCCCACTGGAATCCCAAGATCGATGGGAACAGCGTGCCTGCAATGTTGTCGTAGGCGGCAAAGCTGGGATTCGCATTCGTGAGTGCTTCGATGCTGGCCACGCTGAAGGTCACGTTCGAGGTCGCGCTACTCGCACCGACCCCCTGATTGGTCACAGACAGGGAAACCGCCTGAGCGGGACAGTACCACCCGACGTACAGAGGACTGGTGCAGGTGGGCAACGCTGAATCGGTGAAAAAATTGCCGTTGGAACCCGAGTCGATATATCCGCCCATCGTATATGTGTGACCGTTAAAAATGGCCGTGAAGCTGCCTGACAGCGGATCCACGCTGATTACCGCCGCACTGCCCAGTTGGTTATTGGACTGGCTGTCGATCCCCAACACCAAAGAACCACTGGCCGTGGGCTGGCCCACCGCCGTCATCGCGGGCAGGACAATCGTCACGCCATTATTGTTGGTCGCGAATTTACTGACCGGATTCTGCACCTGCTCCGCCACCAGCAAGGTGGTGTTTGCGCACACCCCGCCGGGGCACGCATAGTAGAAGCCGCGTCCGTTGGGGTTGGCAATCGTCTCACAGACGGGGCCGCAATCCTGCAGGAAAACCCCGACCCCCAATATGCCGTTGGCGCCCAGCTCCGCGACCGTGTTCTGCGAGGGCATCGTGCTCGGCGGGCTGGTCGTTTGATCCTCAGAGCAGTCCGAGGGCGCGGTGGGAATGCTCGGATCGCCGATCAACTGAATGCGAAGACTTGCTGCCTGACCGTCTGCCAGCTGAACATCGGCGCTACGCACGCTCCCCCAGCTGTACCCATCGGCAAAGCTCAAGCATTCATACAACGGGCTACCGCTCGTCGTAGTCGCAGCGGGCAACTGGAGTGCGGGAGTGGCAAAGGCGGAGGCCACGATGCGCAGTCCGGTCGAGCCGGTATCCACCAGAATATGGTCGATGGTCTGGCATGTGATCGTCCCCGGCTCGCAGAACTTGACACTGACCGAGGGCAGGTTGACGCCCAGTTGCGAAGGCCCGGCATCGACAACGAGCGGAGCAACGTTCGTCCCGCTGGGGAGCGGCGGGGGTGGGGGCGGGGTCGAGCTGCCCGCGCCGCCGCCTCCGCAGGCCTGCATTAGCAGGAGCACTGGGGCGAGGGCGCCCAGCCATCGGCGCCTGCTCATTGCAAATCCGCCTCGACCACGTTTTCGGGCAGCAGCTGCGGTACGAAAGCGATCCCCGAAAACGCGCGCATGTGGCCTGCCGCGTGCACGACCAGGTTCGGTTGTTCGATTATCAGGCGCGAACGGGAAGAGCCGGGACTCCGTGGAGCGCGTGCATAGTCGCTGAAATGGCGACCCAACAGCAACGCCATGCTGGGCTTGAATGGACCGCGCCAGGAGACGGCGAACACTACGCCCGAGGGTGCGACGAATTCGCGGATCAGTGTACCGGTTGGCGTCTTGAGTTCGTGGACCGTATAGGCCGCGCGGGATTCGATTCGGCCACTCGCCTCGAGGGAGTGGATATCCGAGGTGATGGAGACCGACGTGTCACCGAGCGCGGCCCAGCCGAGCGTGGGCAGCGCGCAGGCGAATAACGGCGCCCACGGCAGGATCGCCAAGACTCTTCTGCTTGCCTTCCGCGCACGAGGCGCTCCGGTGCCAGGGATGGAATGGAAAGGACCTCGGTGCACACCTTATCTCCGGGCTGCGGCGACTCGCCTAAGTTCGGACCGTACCTGCACGAGCTCGTTCAATTTGCTCCGCCCGGCAGGCAGTCCTACGTTCAGGGCCGCTAAGGGGCTTTTATTTTGGCCCAGCCGCGAGCACGGCTGAAATGTAGCCACTGACCGACACCGGCTGGAGGCCCACCTGAGTTTGCCCGGGCCGAGGCCAGGGTATTGTCTAGCCGGCGACGGCGGAAGTGTCGGTGCGCGCCAGCCTGCGCCGGTCATGCTCGGACAGTAAGCGTTTGCGGATTCGGATGCTCTCAGGGGTAACTTCCACCAGCTCATCGTCGGCGATGAACTCCACCGCGTATTCGAGATTGAGCTTGATCGGCGGCGTCAGCAGCAACGCGTCATCCTTGCCCGCTGCACGAATGTTGGTGAGCTTCTTAGTCTTGATCGGATTGACCACCAGATCGTTATCACGGCTGTGGATGCCGATGACCATGCCTTCGTAGACCTTTTCGCCGTGACTGACGAACATGCGCCCTCGTTCCTGCAACGCAAAGATTGAATACGCCACCGCTTCGCCGTTTTCGTTGCTGATGAGCACCCCATTGTGGCGATCCGGGATCGTGCCCTTAACTTCGGCAAACCCGTCGAAAATATGGCTCATGAGCCCCGTGCCGCGCGTCATGGTCATGAACTCGCCCTGAAAGCCAATCAGGCCACGCGCCGGGATCCGGTATTCGAGGCGCACACGGCCTAGTGCATCGATCACCATGTCGGTGAGCTCGGCCCGGCGTACTCCCAGTGCTTCCATTACCGCGCCCTGGCAATCGCTGTCGATGTCCACGGTCAGGGCTTCGAAGGGCTCAAGGGTCCGGCCATCGACTTCCTTCTTGAGCACCTGCGGCTTGCCCACGGCAAGCTCGAATCCCTCGCGCCGCATGTTCTCGACCAGAATGGTGAGGTGCAGTTCACCACGCCCGGAGACCCTAAACACGTCGGCTTCCTCAGTCTCCTCGACACGCAAGGCGACGTTGCTCTGCAGCTCGCGCATCAGCCGCTCCCGGATCTGGCGACTGGTGACGTATTTACCTTCGCGCCCGGCAAGTGGTGAGGTGTTGACCTGGAAATTCATGACCAAGGTCGGTTCGTCGACCTGGATCGGGGGGAGACCTTCGGGCTGCTCCGGGTCGCAGATCGTCAGTCCGATATTCACATCCTCGATGCCGGTGACGGCCACGATGTCCCCGGCAGTCGCCTCATCGACGCTTTCGCGTTGCAGGCCCTTAAAACTCAGCACCTGGGCGATCTTCGCCAAGCCGCGGTCTTCCTCGCCATAACGCAACGCGACCTGGCGCGCGGCGCGCAGCGTGCCCCGCCGAATCCGGCCGATGCCTATGCGCCCGACGTAGGAGTTGTAATCGATCGTCGAGATCTGCAGCTGCAAGCGGACCGTCGGGCTCGCTGCGTGGGGCGGGCACGTATTGCAGTACGGCCTCAAACAACGCCGTCATGTCGGTTTCGACGCGCGTGGGATCCAGGCTCGCCCAGCCCTGCAGCGCCGAGGCGTAGATGACGGGAAAGTCGAGCTGCTCGTCGGTGGCGCCGAGCTTGTCGAACAGATCGAAGGTCTGATCGACGACCCAGCCCGGGCGCGATCCGGGACGATCCACCTTGTTGACCACGACGATCGCCTTGTGCCCGAGGGCCAGAGCCTTGCGGGTGACAAAGCGCGTCTGCGGCATCGGACCTTCCACCGCATCGACCAGGATCAGCACCCCATCGACCATCGAGAGCACGCGCTCGACCTCGCCGCCAAAATCAGCATGGCCCGGGGTGTCGACGATGTTAATGCGGGTACCGCCGTACTCGATCGCGCAATTCTTCGCCAGGATGGTGATGCCCGCGCTCGCGTTCTATGTCGTTGGAGTCCATGACCCGCTCGCCGATCTTCTCGTGCGATGCAAAGGTGCCCGACTGCTTGAGCAGGCAATCGACCAGGGTGGTCTTGCCGTGGTCGACGTGGGCAATGATGGCGATGTTGCGGATCGGGCGTTGCATAGAGGAGGGGGGGCGCTGGGGGGTCAAAAAAGGCCGTGCAGGGTACCAGAACCGCTTGTCCTGGGCTAAGTCTCTGCCGCGCGGGCATTTTACCCCATTCCGGTGGCAAATATATAAAGATATGTTTATATTTAAATAATGATTGCCCAAAGGACCAGAATCGAGCAGGTGGTGCAGGGCCTGAGAAACTTGGCCGAGCCCACCCGGCTGCGGCTTGTGACGCTTCTGGGGCACGGTGAGCTTACCGTGGGGGAAATCTGCCGGGTGCTGGGGCAGAGCCAGCCCCGTGTCTCCCGGCACCTCAGGCTCCTCGCTGACGCAGGATTCCTGGACCGCTTTCGCGAACAACAATGTGTCTATTACCGAACCCCCGCCGCCGGCCCCCGTGCCGCCTGGCTCAACGAATTGCTGGCGGCGGTGGACCCGAATGATCCCGCACTGCAGCATGATCGGGCGCGATTGGCCATGGTGGTGGGGGAGCGCGGAAAGTCGGCGGCGGTGGCACTTGGTGCGGCCGCCTCCGCCAAGCCTGATCCCGACGGACTGGCACGAGTGGTGCGAGAGGAATTGGGCGACGGCAACCTGGGGGAGCTGCTCGATATCGGTACCGGCGCGGGATGGCTTCTTGAAATGCTGGGCGCACAGGCGATCCACGCCGTGGGCGTGGATCTGTCCGCGCCCGCTTTGCGCATGGCCAGAGCCCGCCTGCACGGGCGGGCTCTGGCCCATTGCGAGTTCCGGCGCGGCGATATGTACGCATTGCCCTTTGCCGCTGAGTCCTTCGACACGGTAACGATCGATCGGGTGCTGGCCATCGCCGAGCGGCCGCTTGCGGTGCTTGCCGAAGCAGCGCGCGTATTACGACCGTCCGGCCGCCTGCTCGTAATCGAGAGCGTCGAGGCAGTCGGCGCCGGTTCGGAGGAAAGTTCCTTGGTCTGCATGCGCCGGTGGCTGGGCGAATCCGGATTTGGCCTCGACCGTTTGCGGCCCTGCGATCTGACATGCGGTCGATACCTGCTGACTCTGGCGCAAAGGTCGCTATGAACATTGAACGGGCAGTCCGGGCAGAGCACCGGATGTGCGGAGCGAGCTTGTGAGTCCGGGCTCACGGCCCTTGCCGCTGCCGGGCTCGCCCGCACAGCGTCCCGACGAGGTGCTGCGGAATTTCCTGGGCGTATTTCGCTACAGCAAGCACGCAATTCGGCTGGTTTGGGAAACCAATCGCTGGCTGCTGTTCGCCGCAGCGGCGCTCACACTGGTGGGCGGTTTGCTGCCCGCGGGGATTGCCTGGATCGGCGCGCGGATCGTCGATGCGGTGGTGGCCGCCATGCGCGCCCCCGCTCACGATGTGCACCTTGTATTGCGAATGGTGCTGTTCGAGGGGCTGTTGGTAGGCGCGTTATCCGGCGTGCAGCGCGGCCTTTCGCTATGCCAGGCGCTTTTGCGCGCGCAACTTGGTCAACGCGTCAACGTGATGATTCTCGAGAAGGCACTCACTCTCGAGCTTCGGCATTTTGAGGATTCCGAGTTCTACGACAAGTTAACCCAGGCCCGCCGCGAGGCTTCCAGCAGGCCACTGAGTCTGGTGATGCGCACCTTCGGGCTCGTGCAAAACCTGGTGTCGCTTGTCAGCTTCGGGGCGTTGTTGGTGCGCTTTTCTCCTTGGACGGTGGTGGCGCTTCTCGTAGCGGGACTACCGCCTTTCATTGCCGAGACCAAATTTTCAGGCGATGCGTTCCGGCTTTTTCGCTGGCGCTCTCCCGAGTCGCGCATGCAGATGTATTTAGAGACGGTGCTGGCTCGTGAGGAACACGCCAAAGAGGTGCGCTTGTTCGGACTGGGCGCGCGCTTTCTCTCGCGCTATCGCGACATTTTTTTGCGTCTTTATGGCCAGGATCGCGCACTTTCCATCCGCCGCGACACCTGGGGGTTTTTGCTGGGCCTGCTGGCCACCATTACGCTGTATGCCGCCTACGCCTGGATCGCGCTGGCGGCGGTCGCGGGCAGCATTACGCTTGGACAGATGACCATGTACCTGCTGCTGTTTCGCCAGGGGCAGGGGGCGGTGACGGCGATGCTGGTGGCGGTCGGCGGAATGTACGAGGACAACCTTTACCTGTCCACGCTCTACGATTACCTGGAAACTCCGGTGGCACCGCCTGCTGGCAACGCGCGCCGCGGGCCAAATCCGGAGGCTGGAATAACCTTTGAGCACGTCAGCTTTACCTACCCCGGTACCAATGAGTCTGCGCTCCACGACATCAATCTGCAGTTGCCACCGGGCAGCTCGCTTGCTCTGGTCGGTGAGAACGGATCAGGCAAGACCACGCTGATCAAGCTCCTTACGCGTCTTTACGCACCCACTTCTGGACGAATCTGCTTCGAGGGCCTGGACCTGCGCGAGTGGGACGAGGTGGCACTGCGCGAGCGAATCGGGGTGATTTTTCAGGACTTCGCGCACTACCAAATGCGCGTGGGCGAGAATGTCGGCGTCGGCGATGAGCCGCACTTCGAGGACCAGGCCCGTTGGCGCGAGGCCGCTGAAAAGGGCCGTGCCGCCGAGTTTATCGATGAGCTTCCGCTAGGCTATGAGACCCAGCTCGGCAAATGGTTTCGGGATGGACGCGAACTGTCCGGAGGCCAGTGGCAGAAAATCGCCCTATCGCGTGCCTTCATGCGCACCGGAGCCGATGTTTTAGTTCTCGACGAGCCTACCGCCGCGATGGACGCCCGTGCCGAGGCCGAGGTGTTCGAGCACTTCCGACGTTTGGCCCGCGGGCGCATTACGATTCTGATTTCACACCGATTTTCGACGGTGCGCATGGCCGACCAGATCGCCGTGCTGGAACGCGGGAGGATCATTGAGCGCGGCACGCACGAGTCGTTGACAGCGGCGGGGGGGCCCTATGCACAATTGTTTGCACTGCAGGCACGGGGTTATCAGTAGTTTGATTACACGGGAACCGGCCTTCCCGTAGGCTCCTCAGGTAGAATATCTCCATGGACGAACAGGCAGACACGTTTGATGCCGCCTTCACCAAGGCGGTGGATCTGGGCAATCGCCTCGCGGGCAAGGACAAGGAGGCGGATCTTTGGGACATCGCCGACGGTCTGCTCGCCGGTGCTGTGCAGTACTGGCTGTACGCGCGCCAGCCCTGTGGCGACGCGCGCTGCGAGGACTGCCTGCCCATCAATACCGCCGAAGCCCGGCTTGCGGAGCTCAAACGACTGATTGGCCAGATCGCCGCCGAGAGCGAGTATTTTCACGCACCGACCGACGCGAACGTCGGTCGCGCCTAGCCGAACACTCCGACTAGGCGGCCGCTTGTTTCGCGGCCGAACTGACTTCGGCGAGGGCAGCCTCGAGCTTGCCCAGCCCCTCCTCGAGCATCTGTTCCGGTATCGTCAGCGGCGCGAGAAACCTGATCACATTGCCGTACGCGCCACAGGAAAGTATCACCAGTCCGTGACGCGCAGCGGCCTGAACCAGGGCCCGGGTCAGCTCTGCGTCGGGTTGCTCGGGCTTGCCGTTCTTGATCATCTCCATCGCCACCATCGAACCGAGGCCGCGAATCTCACCGATCGCCGGGTAGCGCTTCTGCAACGCACGCAGACCCGCCTGCAATTTCTCTCCCAGGTGGAGCGAACGCTCCAGTAACTTCTCGTTCCTGATCACTTCGAGCACCGCAAGAGCGGCCGCGCAACCGAGCGGGGAGCCTGCGTAGGTGCCGCCAAGGCCGCCGGGCGGCGGGGCGTCCATGATTTCGGCTTTGCCGATCAGCGCTGAGAGCGGCACACCGCCGGCAATACTTTTGGCGACGGTCATCAGGTCGGGCTCGACCCCGGCATATTCGACAGCGAACATCTTGCCGGTGCGCCCGAAGCCGGACTGAATCTCATCGATGATCAGTACGATTCCATGCCGATCGCACAAGGCGCGCAGAGCACGCAGGAACTCGGCGGGCGCGATGTAGAAGCCCCCCTCACCCTGCACCGGCTCGATGATGATGGCGGCGACCTGGGCCGGATCAATATCGGTCTTGAACAGTTGCTCGAGCGCATCGAGGGAGTCCGCAGCACTTACGCCGTGGTAGCTCATCGGAAACGGCGCGTGGAACACCCCGGGCATCATCGGCCCGAAACCTGCCTTGTAAGGCTGCACTTTGCCGGTAAGGGTCATGGCTGCCAGCGTGCGCCCGTGAAAGCTCCCGCTGAAGGCGATGACTCCGGAACGCTTGGTGTGATAGCGCGCCACTTTTATCGCGTTCTCGATCGCTTCAGCACCGGTCGAAAACAGCATTGATTTCTTTGCGGTCGGACCGGGCGCGAGCTTGTTGAGCTGTTCGCACAACTCGATGTAACTCGCGTAGGGGGTCACCTGGAAGCAGGTGTGCATCAACCGTTCAAGTTGCGCGCTGATCGCCTTGATGACCGAGGGATGGCGATGGCCGGTGTTGAGCACCGCAATGCCGCTCGCAAAATCAACGTAGCGCTTGCCTTCGACGTCCCACAGCTCGGCGTTGGTGGCGCGCTCTGCGTATACGGGTAGCGAATTGGCAACCCCGCGCGGAATGGCGGCGAGTCGGCGCTGGTGCAGTTCGGCATTGGTGCTCATGGTCATTCCTCAGGGAGTCAATAAGGCTGCTATCACAGCTCCTTGAAGCGGATTGTCCTTGTATTTTGATTCAATGACTAGGGGTTGCCTGCTAGAATCGACGGGCTATTTACCCCGCAGGTGAGCTCCCCAATTGCGCGCACCCATCTCGACCGAAGCGGTCATAATCGGCGCCGGTCCGGCCGGACTGTTTCAGGTTTTTGAACTCGGTCTGCTGGGTATCAAAGCGCATGTGCTTGACTCGCTCCCCGTACCGGGCGGGCAATGTACAGAGCTTTACCCCGACAAGCCCATTTACGACATACCGGCTCTTCCGATCTGCGGCGCACAGGAGCTGGTCGATCGTCTCATGCAGCAGATCAAGCCCTTCGGTGCCGAACTGCACCTGGGCGAAGAGGTAGTTGAGCTGCGCAAGCTCGATAGCGGTCGATTCCACCTGCTCAGCAGCGCCGGAACCCAGTTCGATGCCGGCTCGGTAGTAATCGCGGGCGGTGTCGGTTCCTTCCAGCCGCGACGTCTCGGCTTGGGGGGCGTGGAGGCGTTTGAAGGCACGTCAGGTCCACTATAAAGTCAGCAACGCGACCGATCTGCATGGGCGTCGTCTGGTGATATTCGGCGGCGGCGACTCCGCGCTCGACTGGGCGATCGAATTGGCCCCTCGGGCCGCCGGCCTGACTTTGGTGCACCGGCGCGCCGAATTTCGCGGCGCGCCAGCCTCGGTATCGCGGATGCGTGCTCTGGAGGCGGCGGGAAAACTGCAGTTTATCGAAGGACTCGCTCACGCTTTGCACGTAGCCGACGGGAGAATTTCGGGCGTCGAGGTGAGCACCACGGGCGGCGCGAAGCATCACGTCAATGCCGAGCAGCTGTTGGTGTTTTTTGGATTGGCGCCAAAACTTGGACCGATCGCCGACTGGGGCTTGGAGCTCGACAAGCGCGCCATCAAGGTGGATACGGAGAAATTCGAATCGAGTATCCCGGGCGTTTTCGCGATCGGCGACATCAACACCTATCCGGGCAAGAAGAAGCTCATTCTTTCCGCATTCCACGAAGCGGCGCTCGCGGCGTTCGCGGTACAGCATTATCTCTATCCGGCCAAGAAGCAGTATCTGCAATACACCACTACCAGCCCGGCGATGCAAAAGCGCCTGGGCGTAACAGCCGGCTAACGACATGGACCATCGTCTCGCCGGACTGCTGCGCCTGCTGGAGCTGGAACGGATCGAGCTAAATATCTTTCGGGGCGCCAGTCGGGACATTGGCAGCCCTCAGGTGTATGGCGGCCAGGTGCTCGGGCAGGCGCTGCAGGCGGCCTATGCCACCGTCGAGGAAGGCCGCGTGGTGCATTCCTTGCACGCGTATTTTCTGCGGCGCGGCGACTTCAATGCGCCCATTGTTTATTTCGTTGATCGCAGTCGCGATGGACAAAGCTTTACCAGCCGGCGGGTGACCGCAATTCAGCACGGCGAACAAATCTTCAATTGCTCGGCGTCCTTCCAGCAGCCCGAGCCCGGTTTCGAACACCAGTTGCCGATGCCGCAGGTGCCAGCGCCCGAGCAATTGCCCGAGTCGCTTGCGCCGGACTCGCAATTCTTGCGGTGCCTATCACCGCGCCTTCGTCAACTGGTCTACGAGCGCCCGATCGAATTTCGCGTGGTGCCACTGTCCGCCGCGGCAACGGCTGCGGGCGCGCCGCGCCAGTTCCTGTGGATCCGCACGGTCGATCGATTGCCGGATGGCGAACGCCTGCATAGTTGCCTGCTCGCGTACGCTTCCGATTTTCACCTGCTGGGCACGGCATTACTTCAGCACGAGCAAGCCATCGCCAAGGGCCAGCTCATCATCGCCAGCATAGACCATGCCATGTGGTTCCATCGTCCGGCCCGCATGGACGAATGGCTCCTGTATGCGGCCGATAGCCCGAGCGCCTCAGGCGCCCGCGGTTACACGCGCGGGAGCCTGTTTACGCGCCAGGGCGTGCTGGTGGCGAGCACAACCCAGGAAGGGCTGGTGCGGGTGCTCCCGCTCGCTCCGGACTAGGACGCGGCCAGGAGCTTTCCGGGATTCATGATGCCGCGCGGATCCAGGGCCTGTTTGATGCTACGCATGGTCGCCAACTCGACCGCGCTTGTGTAGCGCTCGAGTTCGCCCACCTTCAGCCGGCCGATGCCGTGTTCGGCACTGAAGCTCCCGCCCAGGGAAGCGGCCAGATCATGAATGGCGCGCCGGATCAGCGGCTCATACGCACTCAGCGCTGCGACCGGCGTTTCTTTGGGGAAACTGATATTGAAATGCAAATTGCCGTCACCGGCGTGACCGTAGGCGATCAGCACACCCTCAGGCACGTTGTCCCGGATCCAGTCGGTCGCTAAGGCAACGAATCTCGCCAACGCCCCGACGGGCACGGCGATGTCATGCTTGAGACTCGGTCCCGCCCGGCGCTGAGCTTCCGGAATATTTTCCCGG
Organism: uncultured Gammaproteobacteria bacterium; assembly: GCA_963717335.1. GTDB lineage: Bacteria > Pseudomonadota > Gammaproteobacteria > Steroidobacterales > Steroidobacteraceae > FEN-1191. The sequence goes on from CAVQVZ010000002.1 coordinate 648,491, forward strand.
AGCCTCCAAAGTCCGGTCCGTTGCCGTTCATTGGCGCAGATGACCGCATCGAGCACCAGGCCGTTCTGGGTTGCGCTGCCGAGCGCTTGCTCGAGCAGATCGTCGAGCTTTTCCTCCGCGGCCGAGCTCAGCTCGAGCAATACGTACCACAAGTGCGGTTCACTTAAGGGGTCGGTGATCCCCTCCACGTGTGCCAGCGCCAACTCAAGGGCACTGCGCGGCAGCAGTTCGAAGGAGGTGATGCGATCTCCGGTCCGCGCACGCATCAGGGAAAGCAACTCCACGGCGGCGGCGAGGTCCGGTACGGCAACGAAGGCCGTGGCGGTGCTGAGGGGCGGGGGCCAGAGCCTAAGGGTGGCGGCGGTGATAATGCCTAAGGTGCCTTCAGAACCGATCATCAGGCCAGTGAGATCGTAGCCGGTGTTGTCCTTGGGGAGCGCGCGAAGGTGCTGAAGCACACGGCCGTCGGCCAGCACCACCTCAATGCCGAGCGTGAGCGCGCGCGCCATGCCGTAACGCACCACATTGAGCCCGCCCGCGTTAGTGGCGAGGTTTCCGCCGATCTGGCAGCTTTCGGACGAGCCCAGTTCAAGGGGGAAGTACCGCCCCGCCTCGTGCGAGGCTCGTTGTACGGCGCCCAGCGTGCACCCGGCTTCGGCAACCAGCGTAAAATTGGCGGCGTCGACCTGCCGGATGCGATTCAGCCGCCTCAGGCCGATCACCAGTTGCAGTTCCGACTCGTCGGGAGTGGCGCCCCCGCAGTAGCTGGTATTGCCTCCCTGCGGGACCACCCCGACGCGCTGCGCGTGGCTCCAGGCCAGCAACCTTGACACCTCAGCGACGTCCCGCGGAAGCGCCACCGCCAGCGCGCGACCCCGGAAAAGTCCTCGGTAGTCAGTAAGAAACGGTTGGGCCTCCGCGCCTGTCTCGATCAGCACGTCCGGTCCGATCATGGCGCGCAGCGATTCGCGCAGCTGGGGGGCGGCGGCGCCGGGGTTCGCCGTCTGCATGGCTAATCAGCAGGTCGCGACCACATCGCGCCGGCAGCCGGGCTTGGTCAGCAGCAACTGCACATCGCCCAGAGCCCGTTCGGCGAAGCCGCCTTCGCAACTGCAAAGATAGAACTCCCACAGGCGTATGAACTGGTCACTAAACCCGAGCTTGCGAACCGCGGCCAGGTGGTCGAAGAAATTCCGGCGCCATAAGGCGAGGGTGCGCGCGTAATGAGGGCCGATGTCCTGCAGGTGGAATATCTTCAAATCCGTAACTCGACGCAACGATTCGGCGATCGCGCCGACGGAGGGAATAAAGCTGCCGGGGAACACATACCGCTGGATGAAATTGACCGAGCGCAGCTGCGCAAGGTAGTTCTGATCCTGGATGGTGATCGCCTGAAGCAGCATGGAGCCGGTTTCGCGAAGCAGCGCCGCGCATTTGGCCAGATAGGTATCGAGGTAAGGTGCACCCACCGCCTCGATCATTTCAACGGACACCAGCTTGTCGTACTGACCCTTGAGGCTCCGGTAGTCCTCGAGCAGCACGGTAACGCGATCTGCGAGGCCGCGTGCCTCGACCTGGGCGAGGGCGAATTTGTGCTGTTCCCGCGAGATGGTGGTCGTGGTGACTCGACAGCCATAATTTTCTGCCGCGTAGATCGCCAGGCCTCCCCAGCCGGTGCCGATCTCGAGCAGATGTTCTTCAGGCTGCAAGGCCAGCTTGCGGCATACCGCCTCGAATTTGGCCCGCGAGGCGCTTGCCAGGCTGGTCGCCTCGTCCTGGAAGATAGCGCACGAGTAGGCCATGGTTTCATCGAGCATCAGCCGGTAAAAATCATTACCCAGATCGTAATGGGCGCTTATGTTGCGCTCGCTGCCGACTTTGCTATTGCGATGCAGCCAGTGAAAGGCCCGCAGCAGCGGGCGACTCAGAAAGGTCCAGCGACGGTCCATTTGATCCATGACCGCGCGATTTACATACATCAGGCGAGTGAGGCCTGTCAGGTCGCTGCAGCGCCATAGCCCGTGGATGTAGGCCGCCCCCGCACCTACCGTCCCTCCAAACACGGCATCGGCATAGAAGCGTGGTTGGAGGACTTCAATGGTGACCGACAACGGACAGCGCTCGGACCGCGCGCCGAAGAGCTGCTCGGATCCTCCATCCAACAGTCGGATTTCCCCATCGCGTAAGCGCCGCAGCTGCGCATGCAGCAGACGCCGGCCGAGCGCCTCCAAGGGTCCGGCGGTTACCGTGGACGCCTCGAAATCGCTGGGAACAATGCTGGGCTTCACGGCGCAAGTATCCACCCAAAGGTGGTGCGCCGCCAATTCGCGAATGAATCAGCGCCGGGTCGGCAGCCGCCGGGCCGGATTTTCGCGGACCGCGGCCGGTATGGGTTTGAGGTCCCAGATCACGCCCGCACCAGCTCAGGAGCTTAAGGAAGTAGAAGGTGATGTCGTATTCCCACCAATAAAAACCCTGACGCACGGTGTTGGGGTAGTAGTGGTGATTGTTGTGCCAGCCCTCGCCGAGCGTGAGGATCGCAAGCAGCCAGTTGTTGCGGCTGGTGTCGCCGGTCCGGTAGCGCTGGCGGCCGAACACGTGCGAGAGCGAATTGATCGTGTAGGTCGCATGCCAGCAGAAGACGGTTGAGATCACGAAACCCCAGACCAGCATCTGCCAACCGGTGGTGCCCAATTGAGGCGCGACGTTGTGCAGAATCACCCCGAGCAGGAACATTCCGACCCCAAGCAACACGGGGACCACGATATCGAAGCGGTCCAGCCAGCGCAGTTCGGGGAATTTCATCAGGTCGCGAACCAGTTGGAAATCGGGAGCGAACCCTTTGATGGTCAGGAACCAGCCCATGTGCGAGCGCCAGAATCCGTGCTGCGAGGGCGAGTGCACGTCGGCGGTGCGATCGGAAGTGGCGTGGTGATGGCGATGATGTGCCGCCCACCAGACCGGCCCTCGCTGGACCGCCGAGGCACCCAGTAGGCCGAAGACAAACTGACCGGCCCTGGAGGTCTTGAAAGTGCGGTGCGAAAAGTAGCGGTGATAGAAGCCGGTGATGGCAAACATGCGCACGACGTACGCGGCCACGGCCACCCCGATCGCCACCGGGCTGACGCCGGTCCAGAACGCGGTCAGGCACGCCAGGTGCATCAGAAGGAAAGGGACGCTGCGCGCCCAGTCGATGCGATCAGGGAACTGTGCGCGCGCCAATTTAAGATTGTGCCGACTGCTGTCGTACATGCCGGCAATCGCGTTCCACACGCGCGAGGTGAGTCGGAAAGAGTGATGTTCGGTCGCGGGGAGCGTCATGGACTTCCTGTAGGCCGCCAGCGCGACCCGCTTAATGTCAAGTGGGCACGGACTCTACCGAAGCGGTCCGGGGCTTGCAATCGATCATTACCGATTCAAGCACTTACACCGTAGAAACTACACCTCAGATCGCAGAGCTGCGATGCGTTCCTCAAGTGGCGGATGGCTCATAAACAGCCTTTGCAACCCGCGGCCGGCCCCTCCCCCGATGCCGAAGGCGGCAAGCTGGGCGGGCAGGCTGGGCTCATGCGCGGCTCTGAGGCGCTCAAGCGCCCCGATCATGTTGTTGCGCCCAGCCAGGTGCGCGCCCCCGGCATCGGCACGGAACTCGCGCCGACGCGAGAACCACATGACAATCATGCTGGCAATGATGCCCAGCACCATCTGCGTCACCATCACGGTGACAAAATACCCGATGCCGCCCCGGCCCTCGCCGTCTCTGGAAAGGGACCGATCGACGATACTGCCGACGATCCGCGACAAAAAGATTACAAAGGTATTCACCACGCCCTGGATGAGAGTCAGCGTGACCATATCCCCGTTGGAGACGTGGGTTATTTCATGGCCCAGCACCGCTTCCACTTGGCTGCGGCTCATGCTGCTTAGGAGCCCGCTGCTCACGGCCACCAGTGCCGCATTGCGGCGCGCGCCGGTCGCGAAGGCATTGGGCTGGGGGGAATCAAACACGCCGACCTCGGGCATCCCGATCTGTGCCTGGGCGGCAAGAGCGCGCACCGTGTTGAGCAGCCACTCTTCGTCCGCGGTCGCCGGCCGCTCGATGACGCGGACCCCCATCGCGCGCTTCGCAGTCCACTTGGAAATAGCCAGGGAAATCAGCGCGCCGCCGAATCCAAACAGCGCTGCCATGACCAGCAGGGCCTGGTAGCTGCTGCCGTTGGCCGCGAGCCAGCGGTCCAGACCGGTGAGGCGCGCCACCACGGACAGGACGGCCACCACGGCCAGGTTGGTGGCCAGGAAAAGGAGAATGCGCTTCATGGTAATTGAGCCTCTGGCGACACCTAAACCTGGGTCGCGCCTACCTTAAGATGATACCGGACTGGCAGAGTTCAAGCCTTCAGAGCCGGTCGTATCACCCCGCCAAACCGCCCAGGGCATGCCCTAGAGCCCAGGTGCAGGCGGCGGCGACCGCCCCGATCATTACCATGCGCAATCCGCCGAGTATTGCACTGCGGCCATTGAACAGACTCAGCGCCATGCCTATGCCGAACAACGCCACCATTGTAAGGCCCACGGACCAGTATCGGGTCAGCGGTTCGGCCCAATGGAGCAGAAAAGGGATTAGCGGCACCACTGCGCCGGTGCCAAATGCGCAGAACGAAAATGCCGCCGCCGCCCACGGGGATCCCAGGTCATCCGGATTGAGCCCGAGTTCTTCGCGTGCCAAGGTATTGAGTGCGTGCTCCGGGTTCGACATGAGCCGTGTGGCGATGGCCCGGGCTTGATCCAGGTCCACGCCCCGAGCCTGATAGATCAAGGCCAGCTCTTCGGCTTCCTCGGCCGGGTACTCCGCCAGCTCGTCGCGCTCCAGGCCGATCTGGTGTTCGTACATTTCGCGCTGCGAGCGGACCGACACGTACTCGCCCGATGCCATGGACAGCGACCCCGCCAACAATCCCGCGAGCCCGCTGGTCAGGATAATTTGGCCGCTGGCGCCCGCACCCGCCACGCCGAGGACCAGGCTGAGGTTGGATACCAAGCCGTCGTTCACTCCGAACACACCTGCGCGAAGGTTGTTTCCTCCGGTAACGCTTCTGTGCCGCTGACCCACATCGCGCACACTCACAGGCATGAGATGACCATCGGTCGATGGAGCGGAACCGTACACGGATAATCCGCGCAGCTTCATGGCCGCAAGGATCGGTCTGAGGGCGTTCGGGCCCAGCCGCCGCACCAGCCAGGCCACCAAGCGGGCCCGAATTTGCACCTTGAACTCGCCGGGATTGCAGGCCTTCGCCCAGTGGGTGGCTTGCTCTTCGGCGGCATCGGCGAGTGCGCGGAAGAGTTGCCGATGTCGAGCATCGTTATCCGCCTCGGCAACGACGCGATACAGCCACGCTGATTCACGCTCGTGATACCAGCTCTGGTAAGGGTCGCTCATGCGTTCAGGCTACCAAACATCCAGGGGAAGCGCTCGCCAGCGCGCGCTAGCACGGCCGGCGACCCAAGATCGCGGTCCTCGCCCAAACGGGGTTAGCTGACAGGGGCGCAGGCGAGGGATGCGGTCAGATGCAGCAGCCGGCGCGTGTCATCGCAATCCAATAAGTCCGGTGATGGAGCTTGTGGCGTGGCAAATCGGTGCGCGCTAGAGCTCAATAATTCTCGTCCGCCTCCTCATCGAGGTCGTCGTCCTCATCGTCATCATCGTCGTCGTCGTCCTCGTCGTCCTCCCAGTCATCATCGTCCTCGTCGTCTTCCTCATCCGATGCGCCAATCTCTTCCCCCGACCAGCCTTCCGGCTGATCGATTTTGTCCAGATCAAATTCCGCCCAGATGTCGGCGTCAATCTCTTCGATATCGCCATCGAGATACTCGATCTTGATGAGTTCGGCGTCCTCGTCGACCGACAGCACGCGAAAACTGTCGTTTTCCTCGATATTCTCGTACCACTGACCCACCACGGGTTCGTATTCTCTGGCCACCGTCTGATCCTCACCTCGACCGCCGCGCGGCGCGCGGCTCCAGACGCGATATTAGGGTGTGCGCGGCGCTTAAGGCAACGCCATCGACCGAACATGTTGAGAACGAGCGAACGCCGGCCTGCCGCGGCAGGGCCGACGGAATCGTGCTATTCGTGCGTATGCGCGCGCGCCATGGCGGGTTGAACCGCGTTGGACGCGGCTTCCACGTCCGCTGGTGCGCAGCGCTCGCAATTAACCCACCCGGAATTGCCATCCAGGTAATGCTCCTTCTTCCAGATCGGCAGTCGGTGCTTCACTTCATCAATGATGTAGCGGCACGCCCGGAACGCTTCTTCGCGATGGGCCGCTGCGGCGCCCACCCATACGGCAACCTCGCCCAAAGAGAGCTCGCCGAGCGCGATGTACGCATAGCAAGTTACGGAGCCCAAAGCGGTCTTGTGCCTCCGTGATGACACGTTCACCCTCTCGCACCGCAAGCGGCACGAAGGCTTCGTATTCAAGTTTCGAGACCTGCCGGCCCTCGTTATGATTGCGCACCCAGCCTTCAAAGGACGCAAATCCCCCGCAACTTGGGTCGGAGAGCTCCGAGCGAAGAGCCTGCAAGTCCAGTGGCTTGCTGCTAAATCGGAAGGGACTCATCCGCCGGCCACCGGGGGCAGGAACACGACGCTATCTCCTTCGGCGAGTGCTTGTGACCAGTCTGCAAACTCCTCGTTTATGGCGACCCGCAGCTGTTCCGCACGTAGTCGCAGTCCTCGATGAGCACGCAACTCCTCGTAGAGTTCGCGCGCGTCGCGCGCCCCGGTACTCACCTGCTCCTCACTCCGGCCCGCCTGTTCGCGCAGCACTGCGAAATACCGTACTCTGACCGAGCGGGGTGGACCGCGCGGAACATCGGCGTGCATCACCGCACGCGCTGTGTCGTATTCAGCGGGAGTATTGACATTGTCCAGCGCGCGCGCGCTTCGCAGCGTCAGCAGCGCGACATTCGCCTGTGCCAGGAATCCGCGTGGGCATTTCTGACCGGAAGCAACCCATGACTCCATGGCCGCAAGGCTCGCGGGCTCATAGATCGCGCACAGCGGTTCCGGTTTGCGGTCGTGGCTGCTGAGGAAAGCGGTGGCCAGGCGATGTGGATCGCGCCCTGCAATGAGTTGCTGAAGCGTGGCCGAGTCGAGAAACGGCAGGTCGCAGGCAAGCACCAGCCAAGCGGCGCGCGGCTGGGCGTGCAGCGCGGCCAGAATCCCTCCAATCGGACCCGCATCCGGCGTCTGATCGACGATGCATGGGTGCGAGCTCCGCTGCGGGTCGTTCAGTTGGTCGGCCCGGACCGAGACGAATGTGCTGGGGACCAGCGGTTCAAGCAACGCAAGGGCGCGCGCCAGTTGCGGGACACCGGAGTATTCGAGCGCAGCCTTGTCTCTTTGCATACGCCGGCTGCGACCGCCCGACAACACCAGCCCGTTTAGAACTGCGGTCATCGTGGCGTTCCGACTTTGCGGCGGCCGCCGGACTTGTGGATCAAACGCACTTCCAGAATACGGATCTCATGCGAGAGTGCCTTGCACATGTCATAAATGGTGAGCGCCGCGACGGTGGCGCCGGTAAGCGCTTCCATTTCAACGCCGGTTTTGTGATGAGTCTCGACCCGACAAAAAACCCGCAGCTTGTTGCCAGGCTTGGGGGTAATACTGATCTGGCAGTCTTCGATAGGCAACGGGTGGCAGAAGGGAATGATGTCGGCGGTGCGCTTTACCGCCTGCACCCCGGCAATGATCGCGGTGTCGAACACCGGGCCCTTGGTGCTTCGGTGTCCGCTGGCGCGCAGCGCGCGTGTTACCGAGGCCGGCAAGACCAGGTGCGCCTCCGCTTCGGCAATGCGATGCGTGACCGCTTTGGCTCCCACCGCGACCATCGTCGGTCGGCGCGCGGCATCCAAGTGGCTGAAGGGCTGTTTCTTTTTTCGCTTGATCATGCGCGCGGTGCCGGAATTAGCCACCTACGTGGTTCATTTCAACGCGTGCGGCGCCGTGCAGGTCTACGCGACCGCGTAATTCACTGTAGCGATCATCACGCTGCAGCCAGCATTGCCGGATCGCCTCCAGCAATTCCTCATCGCTCGCCCCGGCGCGGAGCGGTCCGCGCAGGTCCAGCCCATGCGTGGCGAACAGGCAAGTGTAGAGCACACCATCCGAGGAAAGACGCGCGCGCGAGCAGTCCCCACAAAATGGCTGCGATACCGAAGAGATAAAACCAATCTCGCCCTGTCCGTCGATGTAGGCGTGGCGCTCGGCGACCTCGCCAACAAAGTCCCGCTCGAGAGCGGTCAAGGGCCAGCGTTCACTCACCCGCTGCACTAGTTCTCTCGATGGCACCACCTGCTCGCGCCGCCACTCGTTGCGACTGCCAACATCCATGTACTCAATCAGACGGACAGTCACGCCGGTACCCCGAAAATGCTCCAGAAGGGAAAGCACGGTATGGTCGTTGACCCCACGCTGCACCACGGCGTTGACTTTGACCGGGACCAGGCCGGCGCGCTGCGCGGCGCTGATGCCTGAGAGTACCTCCTCCGGGCTTCCCAGTTCGCCTGACATGCGCGCAAAGACCGCCGGATCAAGACTGTCGAGACTGACCGTGACCCGATGCAAGCCAGCGGCTCGCAACTGGGCGGCGTGCTGCGCCAGCAGTACTCCGTTGGTAGTGAGCGCCACGTCCTCAACTCCCGAAAGAGAGGTGAGATCCCCGATCAGATCGGCAAGCCCGGCGCGCAGCAGCGGCTCGCCGCCTGTCACGCGAAACTTTCGAACTCCCAGCTGAACGAACAAGCGAGCAAGCCGCACGATTTCCTCGAAGCTCAGGCGCTGGCTCGACTTAAGGAATCTGTAGTGCTCGTGGTATCGCTCACGTGGCATGCAGTACGGGCAGCGGAAATTGCACCGGTCGGTCACCGATATACGCAGATCCCGCAGGGGCCGTCCGAGCGTGTCGCGCGGCCTGCGGGGCTGGAGGCTGGATAAGGCTGCCGTATGAACGGAAGGCATGTTGTTACCAGCGATACAGCCGAGTCAGGAAACCCTTGTTGAGGCTGGCGGGCCCGGGGGGCAGCTCAACGAAGCCGTCGGTCAAAGCGAGCGCCGTGAAGTCGCCGGACCCGTTCGTCGGGCAGGGCGTGGCCCAGGGCCGGCCCCAGTCATCATGCGTTACCCGCACAGGCATGAACCCAGTCAGTGCGGGCTCCCAATCGAGTCCGGTGGCCAGAGCGATGCGCTCAAAGCTTGCCGCGCGCACGCCCATGGCCGCATACAACGCTGGCAATACATAGCGCGACAAGCACACCAGGGTCGACACCGGATTGCCCGGAAGCGCGAATACTGCTCGCCCCTCGTGCGTTGTTCCAAACCACATCGGCCGCCCCGGGCGCTGCGCGACACCATGCAGCACGCGTTGGACACCGAGGTTCTCGAGGGTCTGGGGAACAAGATCGAACTTTCCCATCGACACCCCGCCCGAGAGCACGAGTACCTCGTGAGTGCGCAAGTGCCGGCTCAGCCGATCATGCAGCGCAGTGGCATCATCGTCGATGTGGTCCTCGGAGACCCGCTGGAAGCCATGCTCGCGCAACGCCGCGGCGACCGCGTACGCATTGGAACGCCGAATCTGGTGTGGTGCGATCGGCTCGCCCGGTTCGACCAGTTCGCTGCCGGTCGAAATCACGATGATCGATGGCTGACCGCTGACCCGCAGCCGCGCCATGCCGGCTGAGGCGGCCACCGCGATTTCAGGGGCGTGCAACAACGTTCCGCTGGCCAGCAACAGCGCGCCCTGTCGTTGATCGCTCGCGCGCCGGTGGACGTTTTTCCAGGGCTTGGTTACCGCCTGCTCATCGATCTGCGCCGTGCCGTTCTCGAGGCGGACTCGCTCGATGGGAACTACGCAATCGCAGCCTACCGGAAGCACCGCGCCAGTCATTATCTCGATGCAGTGCTCCGGGTCTCGAAGCGTAAGGGGCGGTTCCCCGGCCGCTTGGATACCCTGCACCCGGTACTGCCGTAGGTTGGACTCGGCCGATTTCGCCGCGATCGCGATCCCGTCCATGCTGACGCGATCAAATGGCGGCTGGTCGCGCTCGGCGTAGACGTTCTCGCGCAGCACCGCCCCGGCGCATTGGGCCACCGGCAACGACTCGATCGGCAAGCAAACCAGGTGCTCTTCGATAAGACGGCCTGCGGCGGAGGGGTCCAGTTCGGTCACAAGATTCAACCTGCTATGGGTGGCCTCAGATAGTACATCGCCTGATGGCGATTGTTGCCGGAGGGCGGTTCATGCCACCATGGGCCGGACAAAAAGCGCCCGTAGCTCAGTTGGATAGAGCACCTGGCTTCGAACCAGGTGGTCGGCGGTTCGAATCCGTCCGGGCGCGCCACCCCACAAAAAATCTGTGCCGGTCCAACGCTCCCGGACTTATGCCGCAGACAGGGTAGAGGCTTTGTCGGCGATACCCTTGAGCAAACTCTTCCATGATTTGGTGAAGGCATCGGCACCTTCCTGCTGAAGGCGGTCAGCAAGCACGGCCTCATTGATGCCCAGGGTGCGGAATTCGGCGATCACCCGCTCGGCGTCGCCGCCGTCGATCGGAAGCGGCGTTCCAACTTTGCCGTGTTCTGCAAAGGCCTCGAGCGTCTTGTCCGGAATGGTGTTAATCGTATCGGGAGCCGCGAGCGCCTCAACGTAAAGCGTGTCGCGGGCGGACGGATCCTTGGTACCGGTGCTGGCCCATAGCAGGCGCTGGGGATGTGCGCCTGCGGCCGCAAGCTTTCGCCACCGCTCCGAACTCAGCAGTTCGCGATAGGCTTTGTAGGTCCGCTTCGCGATGGCGATGCCCAGGCGGTTTCGGTGTTCGGGTGTCACCTGATCCTTGATGGCGACGTCCCAGCGGCTGACGAACAGCGAGGCGACCGATTCGACCTTGGGATCGAGCCCCGCTGCAAGCCGGCGTTCTATAGCGCGCATGTACGCATGTGCGGCGGCGAGGTATTGTTCGCGTGAAAACAGCAGTGTCACATTGACCGGGATTCCGGAAAAAACCGATTCTTCGATTGCTTTTACGCCGGTCGCCGTTCCGGGAATTTTGATGAAGAGGTTCGAGCGCTTAGCGGCCGCGTGCAATCGGGCCGCCGCCTGGATCGTCCGGGCGGCGTCATCGACAAGGAGTGGGGACACTTCCAAAGACACCCAGCCATCCACGCCTCGGGTGGCTTGGTGAATTGGTTTGAATAGATCCGCTGCTCGCGTCAGATCCTGCAGAGCGAGCTGATTGAAAAGATCCTCATCAGCCTTGCCGGCGTGTGCGAGCGCGCTGATCTGTTCGTCGTAGGCACGCCCCTGTCCGATCGCGTGCTCAAAGATCGTCGGGTTGGAGGTCAGGCCGGTGATTGAAAATTCGGAGATGTAGCGCGCGAGCGTGTTGTCCTCGAGCATCGGCCGGCTGATGTTATCGATCCATAGGCTTTGGCCGATCGCGTGCAGCTTTTGGGTGTTGGTGTTCATGGCATCTCCTGAGCGCCAAATTGGCCAGAGGGCACGTTGTGATCCAATCGTCTCCTTTGGGCAGCAGAAACGCCCAAAGGTTGCCACCGCCGCCCCTCGGTGCGCCGTGCCACCTCCTTGGAGCACCTGGCAGTGCAGGCGCTCAAGGGGGGCACCCGACTTCCAGCCCGGGGTTGCGCCAGCCGCCCGAGTCTGCGATCAGCCCGTCAGCCGATGGAGGACCCCAAGTGCCTGGCTCGTACGCCAAGCACGGCGCGTGGTCAATGAGCACCTTATCGACTACCGACCAGGCAGCCTCGACGGCGTCCTGACTCGTGAACAAGGATCGATCGCCGCTCATTGCGTCGCCAAGCAACCGCTCGTAGGTGGTTTCTTCGTTGCCGAAATCCTCACACAGAAACAGTTCACGCTGTTCGCCCACAAATCCTTTGCCAGGTCGTTTGATTCGCGCCGCGAGTCCCACCGCCGATGCAGGCTGCAGCTTAAACCGGAAGTAGTTTGTTGCATTCGGTTCAGGCGCGAAATCATCGAACAGGGATTGTGGAGGTGCCTTCAGTCGCACCAACACTTCGGCGGCGGTGGTAGGCAAACGCTTGCCGGAGCGCAGAAACCACGGCACACCCGCCCAGCGCCACGAGTCGATCCACAGACGCAGGGCGCAGAAAGTCTCGACGTCCGAGTCGGCGGCGACATCTTTTTCCTGGCGATAACCCTGATACTGGCCGCGCACGATGTCGTTGCGCGTCAATGGCCGCATGGCGTGAAAAACACCGGCTTTCTCGGCATGAATCGCTGCAAAGCCACGGTAGGAGGGCGGTTCCATCCCCAGCAATGCAACGATCTGAAACATATGGTTCTCGATGACATCGCGCAATGCTCCCGCGCTTTCGTAGAACGCCCCGCGAGTGCCTATACCGAAGTTCTCGGCCAGCGTGATTTGGACGCTGGCGACGTGATTGCGGTTCCAAATCGGCTCGAGAAAGGAGTTGGCGAACCGGAAGTAGAGGATGTTCATGATCGCCTCTTTGCCGAGATAGTGATCGATCCGGAAAATCGATGACTCGGGGAAGACGGCGTGCGCGACCGCGTTGAGCTTGACCGCCGAGGCAAGGTCGCGGCCGAAAGGTTTTTCGACGATCACCCGGGCGTTTCGGGCCAGGTCGCAGGCCCCCAGACCCTGGATCACGGTCTCAAACAAAGTCGGCGGGATGGCGAGGTAATGGGCCGGTCGCTCTGCGCTTCCGAGCGCCGCCTTCAGTCGCCGGAACGTTTCCGGCTCCCGGTAGTCACCGCTGACATAGCTCAACAATGAGAGCAGTCGCTCGAAGGCGGGTGCGTCGTCGATCCCGCCGGACTGTTCTACGCTATCGCGAACGCGCGCCCGGACCTGCTCAGCATCCAGAGCGGTCGAGGCGATGCCAATCACGGGAGTCAGCAAGGATTGTGCTTTCACCATCGCGTACAGCGCTGGGAAGATCTTCTTGTGGGCCAAGTCACCCGAAAATCCGAAGATGACGAGCGCGTCCGAAGGCCGTTCGGCGCCGCTCAGGTCCGATTGAGCCGGCACGCTCATGGCATTTCCCGCGCCGGCATCCCGCTAAAGCAGCGGGCGCTGGCGCGTATCGACGGCCGGGTTTGCGTTAATACCACCGAGCGCTGAGGACCATCGCCGGGGAACAGTGTCGGGTCGGACATAGAGACACTGCACCCTACCGGGGATCGGCGATAACGCAAGAGGACGGGGACTTCCGCGCCGTAGGAACTGCCTGACCTACTCGAACGTTCCCGAGTGGCCACTCGCTCAGAAACAGGCGGCCTGCGTTTCCAGGCTGAAGCTCCGGGGCTCAGGGATTCGAAACGGCCCGAAGAATACCGGCGTCGAGGCGGGTGCACTGATGACAAGGCAACTACTGCTGAAGTTCGCGGGGGTGAAATTAACGCCATTCGTCCCCGCGCCGGTTGTGTGGAATGTAAATGAGATCTGCTTGGGATTCGTGTTGGTCACGATGTCCGAGCGAGCTGGTGCCGACCGCCGCTACACCGGAATAGTTCTGATCAGAGGTCACCGTGCCGCTGTAGGTATTGCTGCCGCCGGCGACTGCAGTCTTGAGCCGCCACTCACCCGAGGGGCAGTCCCTCCAGATAAACAAACCCGAATCGACTACGCCGTTCAGGTTGGGTGACCCGCACGGATAGGCTGGTGCAATTCCCAAGGAGACAGGGACGGGCACGTTCACGCCTTCGGTAACCCTGTAGAGTTTGTTCGCGGGCACGTTCGGGAATGTTTGGACGGCTCCGCTTGGCCAGGTAACCGTGATATTGGCGGCGGCGGCGCCGGCCAAACCAAAGTGCATGCGCTTGGCATCCTGTGACCAGCGATGGTAGCGGCCGTCCTGCACGCGGTACTGCGTGACGCCCAGGGCCGTTGCGGACACCCGTGCGCCCGTTGCGTCAAGGTCGGAATTGACGCCAACCAAGTCAAGCTCGATCCAATGGTTACTGTTTCCGTTGTTGTGGTACAGCTTATCGGGGCCGCCTATGTAAAGCGGTCGCAGGTTAAAGCCGTTGGTCACGAACAAATCGAGAAATCCGTCCACGTCGTAATCGCCGGATATCACTGAATCGGCGGTACCCACACCATTGGTAACGGCAAGTCCCAGCGGGCCTGCGGCACCGCCCGCGTTGGGCACGGCCGTAAATGTGCCGTTGCCATTATTGTGGTAGAGGATATTTGCGATGTTGCTGGCACCTGTCCGGCACGCCAGGTAAAGATCCATGTACATGTCATTGTCGAAGTCGCCGGCGGTGACGCTTGCGCATTGCACCGGAGTGTCCAGGCCCGCGGCAACCGTGGAGTCGATGTACTGACCCGGCGTGTTGATGAGCAATGTCGGGCGACCCGGCTTATCACTGGGCCACAGTCCGGTACCCACCAAACCCGTAATCGTTGCCGTCGAGCTGACCTGAAAGTAGCCCTGACTGAATATGCTGGGGCTGGTGGGGGTCAACTTGGTGACGATGGCGACCGTCCAGAGGTGGGTGCTGGGGGAGTAGGCAATCTGCATGACGGGCAGGGAACTGGAGTCGGTCGGCGGCGGGGGAGAGCCCGCCACGGTGGGATCATTCGGGTCAAGGGTAAAGGTGCTAGCCGCCGGGTGGCGGGCACCCGAACCGATCTGGATCTTAGTAATGTCGGTGCCTACGCCCTCATCGGCCTTGTTCCAGTCCACCTTGAAGGTGATCAGGCCCGTACTCACGAACTTAAAGCCCTTGCTCCCGCCAGCCAGCAACGACTCGAAAGTGTTCGGACCCCCCTGGACTACCGAGGACGGGCGCAGTTGGACGTTGCTGAGAAGAAAAATATCCATGCGCCCGTCATTGTTAAAGTCCGCGACCACAGAGTCGGCCACCTGAGGAACGTTGGGGAAAAATGCGCTCGGCGTGGCGCTGTCATACAGCTTCTTCCAGGGAAACTTGGTGGGGTCGTAGATCTTTTGCGGGAAGTTGGTCTCGTCAGGGCACAGGAAATCCAAATGGCCGTCGGCGTTGGCGTCGAAAAGGTGCGCATACATGAAGCGCACGCACAGCAATTTCGCCGACGTGGTGTCGTCTATAAATGTTCCGTTGGGAAGCTGGTGGAATAGTTTGGCGACGCCTCCGTACTGCGTTACGACCACATCGAGAAGGTGATCATTGTCGTAGTCGAGCCACACGGGCAGGCGCCCACCCAGGTTGGCTTCACCAAGCCCCAGTGGGACGGTCATGTCGATCAGGCGCTGGTTCTCGTTGACCAGGAACATGCTGAGGTTGCCCGTTCCTGTGCTGACCATCAGGTCCTGATGGCCGTCGTTGTTGTAGTCCGCCCAGGTGCCTCCGTGGGTGTCGGCATTGGGCCGGTTTTGCCAATCCATGGTCTGGGGGGCGACGTCAACAAAAGTCCGGTTGCCTCTGTTTAAGAAAAGGCTGTCGCGCGTTCGGTGGTTACTGGCATATATATCCAGGTAACCGTCGCCGTTCAGATCTCCAAACGCGGCGCCATAGCTCTCACTCGAATGCGTCACGCCCGAGGCGTCGGTGACGTCGGTGAAGGAAATCTGCGCCGTTGCCACCGTCGCGACGAGGCTCAGCGACAGGCCGAGCAATTGTGGCAGAGGACCGAGGCGATTTAATGGCATGGAAGGGCGCGCCTGAGGGACTTAGGTTGGAGCCGCGCCGTTTCGACACTTGCGCAATGCAGGAGTTCGATGACGCCACCCCTTGAAAGGTCATGCTACCCAAGGGCAGTGAACAATAGTGCCCCTTTTCAAGTAAGGCGGGTTAAAAGGGTGTTATTCAGCGAGCTCGAGCCGAGCTGATCACCATATATTCGATGGGCTCCATGGGATCGCGCGGCCGGCTCAGGAAGCCACGCACCATGGCGAGCGCGGTGACTTGCCACACAACTTGCCCGAAATAGGCGTCCGCCACGCTTCCACTGCGCACTGTGCGTATCAATATGAGGGCGACCAATACCCCTAGAGTTATCAGCAGGGGCCACGCGCTGACTCTCAGCAGAGACACACCGGCAATTAGGCCCAACCAGATCATCAACCCCACAAACAGATGTCGTTGTGTCGCCGCAGCGCGGAAGAAATAAGGGCGGCCCACGGCCGCACGCAACAACTCGCCGGCACCGTCCAGATAACGGCTCCGCCAGCGGCGCATCAGCAGAGCCCAATTGCCTTCGGTGCGACCGTGATGGAGGACGGATCTGATTTCGATGCGACGTAACACCCAACCGCGCGAGGTGAGACGAAGGCCTAGATCCATCTCCTCGTAGGCGTGCAGGTTGCGATTAGAAAAGTATCCCACTTCCCTCAGCGCGCTCGCGCGATACAGACCCCCCATATCGAGCCACTCACACTCGCCTGGGACGCTTTCGGTGCCGCGGCGTTTCCGGCCTCGGAACTGGTAGCTGGCCTCGCTGGATTCCTCGACCAATCCTCCGACGCCCCCGAGCTTGGGGTCTGCTTCCATCGCGGCGATTGCGGCGGCCAGAAAAGCCGGATCCAGCTCCATGTCGCCGTCAAGGATGTAAACGAACTCCCCCAACGCGCGTTGATAGCCCAGTTGCGGCCCAATGCCGCAGCGCCGTTCGGCGGTGTTCTTTAGCTGTAACACTTCGACAGGGTAGGCGCGGGCGATATCCACTGTACGGTCCGAGGAGCCACTATCGGCGAGGATCACCTCACCGCCGACTTTCTCGAGCGCGGCGAGCGCTGAGCTCAGTGCAGCCCCTATGTGTCTTTCTTCATTGAGGGCTTTGATAACGATCGACACACGCACGCTCTGCGCGCCGCGTGCGGGCGCAGGCGTGTCGGCTGCCGAAGGAGCGTTCATTAGTATTCGTTCTGCTGTCGCTGACGCAGCGCATTGAGCGGCTTGGCCAGTATGACGCGCCACGGCCTTTCCAGGTCTCCGTGGAGTTTGCGCCAGATTTCGCGACCAAACTGGCGCAACGCCTCGGTGACGGACCAATACCGGCGCTTCCAGCCCGGTATGTTGGCATCACACTCGGGACATTGCGTCGCGTAACCGAAGCTTGCCAGCGTCCGGCCTGCGATGCGTTCCAGCCGTTGCTGAAGCCGCACTGAAAAATATCCTTGCCACTTTCCTGAGTTTGCCTGCAGGCCGCGCCTGCCTTGTGCGCCTCCGGACTCCAGGTAGGGCTGCGCCGATTCGAGTGTGGCCTCATTGAAAGGCAGCGCCAGAAAGCCGCTCACCCGCCTCAGCGAGGTTTCGGGGTTTGCGGTGAGATCCTCGTACCTGATCTCCAAATAGCGCTCACTGCCCAGTTGGCGACCCTGCTCGCGCCCCAGGGCGACGACTTTCTTCCACCGGAATACGGTCAGTTCGGGCCTACGCAGCCATCGCCTGTGGAATGACACGGCGCAGTCGCGGCCATCGCGCACCACGTGGATGAATCTGGCCGAAGGAAAGTGCTGCGACAGCGCGAGCAAGTGTTGTACATGCTGGGGCGTCTTCTCGCACCAACGGTGCTTGTTTTCTTGAGCCGCAAAGTATCGAAATACCGCATCAAGTATGGAGGCGAGAGAACGCGGGTAATCTCGCCAGTCCGGGGGCAGCGGAACCGGTGTGTTGTCGTTGGTCTCGCGAAATACGGCAAGGGTGCGTACTTCGTCCCACAGTCTTTGAAAATTTTCGTCGACATTGAGGTTCCCATAGGTGGGCAGCCGCGACATCAGAAAAGGAATCAGCCGCGTTTCCTTGGGAAATGCGTAGAGTTCCGGGTGGCGGCCCAGGCAGTCAAGCAGCATGGTGGTGCCAGAACCGTTCATTCCGACTACGAAGACCGGATCCGAACTTATCTGTTTCGCGTTCATGCCTGCAGTACCTGCTCGTACACGGCCGCGACACGCGCCGCCATGGACTCGTCGGAGAAATTCTCCCGTTGCCGCCTCCAGCCGTTGTCGCCCATGAGCTCGCAGCTGACCTCACCGCGCGCGAAGCGTTTCAGCGCCGTGGCGAGATCCCCCGCATCGCCAGGCTCCGCCAGCAGCCCGTCAACGCCATGACGGATGACCTGGGGTATACCCTCGACCCGGGTGCTGACGATCGGCAGTCCTGCCGCCATCGCCTCGAGCACAACCATGGGCATGCCCTCCCCATACAGGCTCGGCAGTGCGAACAGCTGCCAGCGCCTAAATTCGGCTGCGATATCGGAGGTAAATCCAACCCAGGTGATCGACTGTTCAATTCCCAGCTGGTGGGCCAATCCAAGCACGGCGTGCTGGTATTCGGGTGTCTCAAACGGACCGACGGCATGCAGGTGGATTGAGATCCCATCATCGCGAAGGCGTTTCATCGCCTCGAGCAGCACCTCCACTCCTTTGCGTGGCCGATACAGGGCAATCATACCGATCGCCAGTTCCTGACCGGGCTGGTAGCTGCGCCTCAAGCGCTCGCTCACCGGTACACCGTTGGGTATCTGGCAAATCCGAGCCGCGGCAAAGCCACGCTCCCGAAGTCGCTCCTCGAGGCTTGCAGATACCGTGATGAGCCGGCTCGCCCCGCGCAGGCTGAATTTCTCCACCAGGTCATTTCGCACGTTCCTCCAGCCCTGTTCCGTGTCCAGCTCCGCGGGACTGTGCACGTGGTGAACCATGGGGAGGCCCGTAAGGACGGAAACCACCCGGCCGATGAGAGCCGAGCGCGGCGTGTGGGTGTGCAAAAGGCGAAAGTTCTCGACCCGCGCGAGTTTGGCGAGCCGCAGGCAAAGCGCGAGGTCAAATCGGGACCTCATCGGCATTGGATACAGAGGTGCCTGTTGAGCGCGCCTTCGCGCCGCAAATGATCCGTCTTTCAGACATGCAAAGCTGACTGCAAACCCGCGTGGTGCCAGTTGTATGGCCAGCAGATCCTGCACTCGCTCCGCACCTGCGTAAAATTCACCGTTGATCAGGTGCAGGACTTTGGTTGCGGCCGCCGCGGTCATCAGACGGCGAAACCCCGCAGCACCCCGGCCGCTCGCTTACCGACGGCGCGTTCGATGGTCCTTATTTCGCGGGCTTCGAACGGCCTGCCGATGCGCAAGAACAGGACGAAAAATAGTGGTGCAATCGCCCCGGCAATCAGCGGCTTCATCCACATCGCCAATCCCAAGCCCACAGCCGCCGCGGCCGCACCGGGCAGGAATATCGCCGCCATACCGCGCCAGTCGACACGAAACCAGTCGGTCCGCACGTGCAATACCCAGGAGGCAAGCCAGTTGGCGGTCATACTCCCGGCACACACGATCAGCACCGCAACATTCAAGCCGTACTTTGAAAACGTCCACACCAGGAACAAGGCGATCGGTGAGACCACTGTCGTGATCCACAGCATTCGCGTGTGTCCGGTAATCTGCATCACCATCTCCTGCACACCGCGTTGCGAGGTCGCGATCATATTTACGTACAACAAAAGCAGCGTCAGGCCCGCACCTTTGAATTTGTGTCCGCTCATGATGTACACGAGCTGATCTCCACACACCGAGATCACCACCAATCCTCCCACCACGGTGAGCATATTGCTTTTGAGCAACAACCCCGTCCCCGCCTTGAGCAGCTCGGTGCTCCCCTGACCGATGGTCCGGGAGATAAGAATGGGACGAATCAGGTTCCGTACCAGCGTGGCCGGAAGATAGCGACTGACCAGACGTTCAAGGCTCTGCAGGAATGCGAACAATCCGCTCTGCGCCACGCCAAGACCGTTGGCGAGCGCCAGCCGAATGGCCCCAGGGCTGGCGGTGCCGCTCATCGGCCCGACCAGCGCCATGTGCCACGCGAATGTGAACATCTCGCGCACCGGAAGCTTGCCGTCGGCTGCAGGGGAGTGGAGGCGAGGCCATTGTCGCGCGAATGCTGGACCAGCTCAGCACCACACAGGCACTCGTCGACACCAGGTCGACCACCAGGACGTCCGTGAGACCGATCTTTTTCTTGACCACCACGAGCACCACAATGGCGGCGGCGCGCACGAATACCATGACAGCGCGTGCCGTCTGCCCCTGAGCCAGCATGGCCTCGAGAAGCTCTGCCGAGAACCGAAACGCGGGGATCACCAGGAACAGCCATGCGGCCAGACTGGTGCGCGAAATTTGCTCCTGGCTGAGCCCGAATACAGGCCCGAGAGAATTCCAGTAGTGGCCCAGTATGGCCGCAATGATCGTAAGCACAACGAGCTGTGCGACCACCAAGAAGCTGACGAATTTGTAGAGCTTGTTGATCGGCAGAGTGGTAAGCATCTGCGGCAGATAGCGCTGCGCCAGTGGAAGGATCCCACACGACCCGACTTGCAGAAGCAGCTCGGCGGTGCCGACGATCAACATGTAGGCGCCGTAGTCTGCGATCGGAAGGATTCGGACCAGCGCCAGCACCAGCACGGCACGTGCCGCCAATTGGCCAAGGCGGCCGCCCACAAATTGCAGCAGCGCCTTGCGGAACCGGTGGACGCTGTAGGCCTGAGTGTTCAAGTGCGGAACGCCTGGCTGTCGTTGCGCACGACCTCAAGCCAGGAATAGGCGATAAAGCCGATGATCAGATATGTGAATGCCTGATAGGGAAGATGGTTAATAAAAAAGTCCTTGTGAGCGAGACTTAGGGTCAGGACCGCCATGCCGGCCTGAAGCCCTTCAAATAACCCGGTCCTGAAGTTATCCCTTGCCGCGGTAGTACCGGGCCAGCTTGCCGGCGGTAAAGAACGCGGCGGTAAACATGCCCAGCACCGTGAACAGACCGACAAGCCCCGTATCCCAAAGCAACGCGGACAGAGCGGTATAGCCGATCCGCAGGCCCGCGTAGTGCTTTTCAGCCAGCGTGTCGGTTATATCCAGTCCTCCGGCGTTTTCTCGCGATGCGCCTACGCCGTGCCCCAAGAGGGTGTTGATCGGATTGAGTCGGAGGTGTTCCTTGGCCCAGAAGGTCAGCGCAGTCCAGCGGCTGAGTTCGCTGTACTGGCCCTCGCGCTGATCCACACCCGCGGTCTGTTGGGCAATAACGAAATTGACGAGATCCGCCGAATTCTTGATCTTCGACGAATTGCTTCCCAGTACCAGTGCAGTCATCAGAATCGCGAGCAATCCGACCGTACTGGCGCCGGCGACGATGAATTTGAGCGGCTTGACGGCGATGTCGCGATGAAAAACGACTATGAAGACGAGCGGCACGTACAGTGCGGTGATTTTCGCCTGATTTACCACCATCGGAGAAAGCAACGCGAGCGATAACACGGCCGCCACGAAGCCGGACAGGGCGCCGTTTTTCCAGAGCGCCAACAACACGGCGACCGTGATGACCTGATAGGCCGCCAGCACGGCGTTGGCGCCGCCGGCTTCCAAGATCGCGCCGAATGTGCCGGCGACGATGTCCACCGGCACGATTCCGCCGCCCAGACCCACGCGCTTTGGCACCAGTACCAGATACTCGTGCGCCACGAAAGGCAGCTGCAGCAGAGCGATCAGGAATAGTCCCCAGGCCAGATTCTTTGTGAAGCGATCATTCCAGCGCAGGAACACGACGCTCAGGAACAGCCCCCACATCTGGAAATAGCCCTTCAGGCCCACCAGCGCGACCGCGGGGTCGCTCAAGCTGATCAGCACCGAGACGGCGCACGAGACTGCGAACGCCAGCGCCCAAAGCATGATCGCCGGCATCGGCTCGTTCTTGGCGCGCGTCCAGCTGGTAAAGTAATCGACCACGCCGTGGAGCAGCAGGGGCATCGAGGCGAGCGGCACGATGTAGCGAACGTATTTGAGCTGCGGCACGTAGAGCTGACACAGCCCGGTGACGATCAGTCCGCTGACTACTACGAACCAGAACAATGCCACGCGCGAGGAAATAATCAGTGCGACGAGCACGAGGCCGAAAAAAACCGCAATCAGCTGCGGCTTTCCGGAAGCACTGAGCCCTCCGCCCAGCAGGCCCAGCACGGCGACCATGGCGAACACCATCAGCGGGCGCAGCTTTTGCGACCACGTTTGCGGGTTGTGCCCGGCGCTCCTCTCGGAACTCATTGCTAGAGCCATGTCGCTAAGGACCTGCCGATGATGGTTTCAAGTTCCCGAATTTCGGGGGCAAATCGCTGCCGAAGTTGCAGCAGAGTCTGTGGGGAGGGCTCGGGAATTACTGAGCTGCTTGGCACATTATTGATGCCACGGTAAAGGGAGCGCAGCCCTGCACGAGCTGCGGTGTCCCATAACCAGCGCAGACCCGGTAGCCTCGTGGCGCTATACACAACGTCCTTTATCGCTCCAAGGGGGGACCAACGTGTCGCGAAACTACGATTATAGCGATTGCCTAGCCCAGCGGGTACGTAACCTTGCTCCACTTCCAGGAACTGGTAGACGGTCTTGCTCACGGCGAGCGGGTCGGACTCTATGTCTTCCATTAACACCACTAAAATGGCTGTGCGAGGAAAATGCCGCAACCAGTTTTTAAGGTGGGTCGCGTACAGGCCTTGCTCCACGTACATCGGGTTGTTGGCAAGACCGGTCTCGAAACTCAGGTCGGCCCCGGTGAGATGGCCCTCGCGCACTTCGTGCCGGTGATTGGACAGGGCGCGTTCCACCGGATCACGCAGGGAGAGCAAGATCTTGGCGTTCGGAAGGTAACGCGCTACGCGCTCGGGCACAGTGGGCTCGGCGAAGTAGGAAGGCGAGATCTCCCCGCGAGCGCGCGCTGGCTTATCGCTCTGAAAGCAGCGCTCGTACCACTGGTAGCCGTGGTCGTAGCGATATGAGAAGAAATCGAGCTCCTTGATCTGGGGCACGCTCACTTCTGGATGCTCGGCCAGGATGCGGTGTAGCCAGGTCGAGGCGCATTTTTGCGCACCGATACCGATGTAGGTGGGTTTTGACGACTGATGCGGGAGCATTGCGTGGCTCAATCCGTGTAGCCGAGTTGCCCCAGCATGGGCTGGAGGGCCTCCAGAACCATTGCAAGTTCGCCAGCATCCCATTCGTTCGGCCACTTGGCACGAGCCGGACGCAGGTTCAGCACTTCAATTGCGTGGCGATACGCGGGCGAAAACTCAACTCCCAGGAACTGTACCAGGCGTTCAAGATGGAGTTGCGGGTCACTCAGCAATTCCTCGAACCGCAGCACCAGTAGCCGGGAGGAATCGATGGCTGCCAGTTGTAACTGAAGTTCCTGTTCCTCGCGCACCCAGTTGCGCGCGCAGACTGACAACCGTGGCTCCCCGGCCTGCTCCATTTCCACTGGGGTGCGCCCGTCCCACCAGACTCGATGGCCGTCCCACCACTCGACCGTCGATAGGGACTGCGCAACTTCGCGACCGTCGCGGACCAAGTGGATGTAGCGCGCGGACGGGAATATCTCCGCCAGCTGCCTAATGCGTCTGTTGTTGGCCGTGCGCTTTGACAAGAACACTCTTGCCCCTGCGCGCCGGCGGATCTGATCGAAGCGGCGCCTGAGTCGGGAGGCTGTTGCAGCATCGGGCCGGTAATCCGGTGCCGGGAATAAGGGAATACCGCACGCCTTGAATACGGACTCCCCTTCGTTGGGGGTTGGAAAGAGCTTCTTGAACCAGGGACGCCTAATGAAATAGGCATTGCCCCCCTTGTCAAACCAGGCGCTTAGCTTCTCCTCCAGACGGCCCGCTATCGCCCCGCAGGCCAGGCCGTCCGGGAACCACGAAAATCGGTTTTCGTAATTGCTGATGTAGGCGATCTTCGGATGCAGGCACAATAATTTGTGAAGCAAAGTGGTGCCCGGATCGGCCGGCGCCCACCAAAAATGCCACATGCTGGCCCGACAAACGCTCGGCCTCCTTCGATGTCATCTGGCGGCTGTCCGTTCCTTCAGGTAGTGCCAAGCTGGCGGCAAGACCGTGCCTAGCTCTTCCAGTCGCCGGACACTCGGCGCGTAATATTCGATCAATTGCTCGCGCGCCCGCGCCGACATCGGATCGTAGCCCTCGCGTTCCTGGTTCACGGCCTTGTATGTGCTGACCAGCATGCGCTTGAGCCCGGGATAGCGCCGCATGACCGGTTCCGCGAGTGCATTGACCCGCATAGCCAGACGATGCAGCGCACGATTGCGTCCTGAAAAGGTCACGTTACTCTTGTGAAACTTGAACTCCGACCAGAAACTGGCGTCGATTCGCAGATACTCGCTTAGCTCTACCATGAAGGAGCGCTCATCTTCACGCAGTGATTCAAAGAACATCACTTTGATTTGCTCCAATGGCAATTGCGAGCGAAACGAAGTGATGAATTCCGCATAGCAACCGAAGCGCAGCACCTTGAGATACCACTCATCGAGGCCGGAGCGCTGCGATTCTGCTATGCGACGATCGTAATTCAGGCAGTGACCCAGGTACTCATCGAAACTCATGCCAGAGGGCAGATCGAACTTTCCGCGATGGAAGTTGTAGGAGGAGTACAGCCGTTCGACCGGATCGCGAAGGATGAAAAGTAACTTGGCCTGTGGGACGAGCGCGCGAAGGCGCGGGGCCACCGTTGCCGCCTCGCCAAGATATCCCGGCGATGCCTCCAGCCGGACCACGCTGCGCGGATCGCAGCTTTCAAAATAACTCGCATATCGCCTGGCATCCACCGCGAGGTCGCCCGTGTATCCGTGGCGAAAGAAGTCGGTCTCCTTTATCGACGAGGCACAGACCTGCGGGTGAGCGCTGAGGTAATCAAATACCGAAGTGGTGCCGGATTTCTCCGTGCCGCCAATTATAAAATTGGCGAGTCGCGGTGCTATCGCAACCCCGGGTGCCATCGGTCGCGCTGGACCTGACATCAGTGCGACAGACGCCACAGCAGAGCCCGGGCAATGAATTCCGGATTACCCAGCACGTATCTGCGGAACAGGCGGCGCGGCTCCTGCACCAAGCGGTACGCCCATTCCATACGCAACTTGCGCACCAGCACGGGCGCGCGCGGAACCGTCCCCGAGTAGAAATCGAATAATGCGCCGACACCCAGAATCACCGGGGTTGCCAGTTGCGCGGCGTAAGCCGCCATCCAGTGCTCCTGCATCGGCACCCCTTTGGCGACAAACAATATCTGGGCGCCGGAAGTGTTGAGTTCCGCGAGCCTGGATCGCTCGGCTTCCTCGGAAAGATATCCATCCTCGACCCACACTACACGAAGGCCTGGATACTCCCTTTCCATCATCGTTGCGCACCTGCGGGCCACTCCCGGGCGCGCGCCAATGAACGCGACAGGCACTCCGGCCGCCGCGGCGGCGGCGCACAGTTTGGGGAACAGATCCGTGCCGTTCACGTTGTGGGTGAGCTCCGCACCATTCATACGCGCGGCGAGGGCCATGCCGGCGCCATCGGCGAACAAAAACGGAGCACTCTTCAATACACCGGCGTAACTGGCGTCCCGCGCTGCGACGTTTACGCAATGTGCATTGACGAAGTAAACCTGAATTCGCCGCTGCTCGGCTGCCGCCTTGACCAGATACTGCGCCGCGGTACCCAAGTCGATATCCCAATAGCGTAGGCCCATGATGGTCCGCAACTGCGCTGTCACAGGGCCGTTGGCACTTGCTGAGGAGCGGTGGGTGTTTCCCAATGCCGCATCGTCCAACCGTAGCTGGTCCATCGTCGATATCACTCAGAGCGATCGCCGGCGCCCACAGCGGCGCTGGCCGTCCCAGTCGGGACGCCTGGGCGCAGCAAAGCTTTCGCTTGCACCATCGCGCGACGAGGATTGACGAGCAGGACCCCGGCAAGATGCATGAAATAGCTTAAACGATAGCCAAGTTCCCCAAGTAGGGTTCCCGAAGCGCCCGTACCGCGCTGGTATTCAAAGCGGTTCATAAGTGCCTGGCATCGCCGTTCGGCGATTGCCGTTTCCGTGCGGTTAAGAATCTTGCGCCAGGTGTCGATCGCTGCGGTGTGCAAGCCGCGACGCGCACCCCCCGCGGAAGACTGGTGCGAAGAGTTAATCTGACCCACGTCGAGCATTTTCTCGTCAAAGGCAAGGCCTAGGCGAGCGCACAGTTGGCGCACCGTGGCCTCGGGCTTCTGCAGGAGATCCTCGAATCGAACCAGGATGACCCGGGGATGCTGCAAGAGCGCAAGGGCGGCGGCGGTCGCTTGGCACCATAGCCGAGCGACTGTGTACGGATGGTAATTAACCCAAACCCGCAAGGACTGATAGCGTGGGACTTTTACGCCGTCGGCCGCAAGGCGCCGGCGTTGCCAGCGCATTTTCTGTGAAGCCATAACCGCGCGGGGGTCGCGTACCATATGTACGACCTGAGCGTTTGGGTAGATTTCCAGCAGCGCGCGTGCATAGAAAATATAGCGCGGGGTTTGTTCGCATGGTATTGGTTTGCCGGCCGCTTGCGCCAGCCGGTGCACCGCGGCAGCGAATAGTATTGCCGGATTCGAGGAATCATCGCCGAGCTCTTCGACGAGCCGCGTCGCAGCGAGCCGGTGCGCCGGCGATACTTTGGCGGATAGGATGCCCTGCTCCTGGCAGGCAAATATGGCGGCCGCTCCCGCTATAGATTCATTACGTGAAAAACGCCGCTGGCGATCGCGCGGATCCCAAGTTTGGCCGAAGTACTGCAATTCCTTCAGGCCAAGCACCTCGCTGTGATTGCGCAGCACAAAGCTGAGCAAGGTGGTGCCAGAACGCGAGGCTCCCGTAATGAAGATTAACTTTCGCTGGGTCAGGAGCGCAGGGTCGGCGCTTGCAGACATCGAGAATCTCGGTAGCGGCTGGCGGTAGATCCTACCTTAGCATTTTGCCCCTCCCAAAGGCTGGGCTCCCACCCGATTCGGCCAGGATCGCGCCACCTTAGACATAAGGGCTAC
The DNA here is from genome assembly GCA_963717335.1 of uncultured Gammaproteobacteria bacterium. GTDB lineage: Bacteria > Pseudomonadota > Gammaproteobacteria > Steroidobacterales > Steroidobacteraceae > FEN-1191. Next base: position 675,364 of record CAVQVZ010000002.1, read on the forward strand.
TTTAGTATTGGAGCTCCAGCGATACTAGGGCTCTCCGGTTGAGCCTGAACATTGATCGAGCCATCCACGCCCGTAGGGATGCGAAGCAATTACCGGTAGCGCGTCCTTGTAGCTCAATCCCTTCCCACGGACGGTCCTGTCGTTCCAGAAAATATAAGAATTCACACACACGCCCCCGGACAGAGGCGCGTTCACTGGAAAAGCGCCGAGCGTGCCGCTGACGGCAAAATGGAAAATGCAATCCATTCCGCATCCCGGTACCTTGTAGGAATCATTCTGCGCACTGTTGGACCGGCAACCCGAATGGCGGGTGAGAACTTGGTAAACCTTGTCCGAGGCGTCGTAAAGAGATCGTTCGTTGGGCAGGAGGTCTGGCCCCGAGAAACACACCTGGTTGTCGGGTACGGCCGAGATGGCTGCAGAGATGTCGTTAAGGTACTGCTGGCCGCCGCGCAAGAAGTTGAGAAACGACATGCATCGACTGTTCGAGAAGGCATTGGCGCATTCCCCGATGATCTTGATAAGCGAGTCCCGCCACGCGCTGGCCGTATAAGTTCCTCCGTCGGCCACATCCTGAGAAAATCCGTCGTTGAAGCCGAGCGATGATTCCTGAAGAATCAGACCCTCGACCCGTGGATTGCTGTCATAGCGCGCCGCGGCGGCTCTCATCATCCCGACATAGGCGTCCACCACCGGCTGCTCCCACATGAAGCAGGTTGCCGCGCCCCTGCCGTAGGTATTCGGTGCGGAGTGTCGCGCCTGCAAGTAGACCGGGCAGGGGTTCTTGACCGGGCTATTAGCGAAACTCTTGAACTCCACGAATACCCACAATTGGCAATGAGGGTTTTTGGAGGCGGCGATTTCGGACAGCACTTGGTCGAATGAGCTGAAATTGTAGTGTCCTTCGGACGGCTCCACCTGGTTCCAAGTCTGGCGCCAGACCACACCGCTGACGCCGGCCTGTTCGCACAACATGGCCGCGTCTTTGGGCGTGTCCGAATAGTGGGTTGCGAAGTAATGCCCGTAGTTGCTCTTGCGTGGCGACACCACTGTGAGCGCAAATTTCGGCAGCGCCTTAGAGTGGATCCCGTCACTGACACTGATTTCGACCTGCTCACGAGCACCAAGGTCCTTTTGGTTCGGGGTACCCCATAGGTGACCATTTCTGCCGTCGAAGGCTGCCCAGGCGGGTTTGCCGGAGACTGCGAATGCCAGTTTGCTGCCGGCTTTGTCAGAAGCGCTGGGCTGGAAGTTAAACAGTTGTCCAATAACCGCCTTGGTGGGAGGCGTGCCGGCAATCTCGGGCATGGCCTCGGCCACCGCGGGAGGCGCAGTAGCAGGAGCAGGAGGAGGGGAAGTTACGCTCGGAGGAGGCTCTGTATTTACTGAGCCTGAAGGCGGAGCGGGGGTAGTGGGAACCGTATCGCTCTTGCCATTGCAAGCCGTCAAGGAAGCTACCAGGAGCAGGATCGCCGCCCCGCGAAATCCGGCCTTAAGCGCGCTGTACATGCCCGTCTCCACGGCGACGCGGTGTAACCACCGGGTTGTTATCGGGAGACTGCGCGGGTGCACGCCGTCGAGGGCTCAGTACGACGCTACTGTAGCTTCCGACTCGATAACGGGACGTCTCGACGTCCCGGCAACCCCGCTGTCATAGGCCCCAAGTGCCCTTAAACCGGTGGCTTTGCGTCCCCGCCTTTCGACGGGTTTGCCGAGTGAGAAGGTAATGGATTCCTACAGCAACGGGAATGTCTCCCGTGCACGACATGGCTAAATTTGCGATGTATTCGCCACTTTTGCAGGGGTTGGACGAATAAATGTCAAACGTCCAGCCCAGTTGCGGCGCTGGCGATGAATGGGAATTACACGTCAGTCTTTGCGGCGCAACGACTGGACGGACGGTCAAGGTTCGGAGCGTGCGAGCTCAATACTCCGCGCTTCGCGCAACCGCGCTCTCGATAAATCCGCAGGCGTTAAAGAGTTCCGACGATTTCCAGTTGTTGCTGGAAGAACTCGTAATCCTGGTACAGCCGCGTAGAGGAGCGTCGGCCTCTGGAAAGGCCGCCGGTGATCTTGATATGACGACCAATGGGCCAATCCAGATATGCGGTGACCAAGCCAACATCGTCCTTGCGACCGGGACCTACATTGTCGACAACTTTAAAGTCCCGGTTCTCGTAGCTTCCCAGCAAGCGGATGGTGATGCCGTTTGACAACGTCCATGCCGGTTCGAGGCTGACGCCATCGACCACTGCGTATTCCGCGATTTCATCGCCCAGCGTGCTGAGTTCCCGCCACCCCGAAGCCTTAAGGCTTCCGCGTCCCGCATCCGCTATCGTGAGTGAAACGCGACCGGTCGCGGCGCTGTAGTCGGGTCGCAGCGGGCTCGCATTGTTGCGCGTCGTGTAGCCTATTTTGCCGCTGAGCTGTGTCCGAACGGTGAATTTCCATTCCAGCGTCGGGCCGATCGTGTACTGCTTAAAATCTTGCCTTGAATCATTCTTATATGCGCCGTCGATGTATTCGAGATCCAGACCGATCGTGTTGCCGGCATTTGAAACGTAGCCCAAAGACAGACCCCCGGTGCTTCGTAGGATATTCAGGCTTGTCGTGTGGTTGTAGGCAACGTCGGCAACATCCCCGCGCACACCGAACTTCCAGTTGTTCGGCAGGTCCCGGTCGGCGCTGGCCAAAAGCCGGTTTTCCGTTCGCACGTCGATATCACGGCGAGGGGCAAGTTCATTCTCGAAGTTTCGCAGGGTACGGCTGAATCGATAACCGGCCGTACCTGTCGTCAAGGGGTTGGCGGTCCAATGCCAGATCGCCGCCGCCTTGCCGCCGTTGTAGTCGAGCTCGTTATGGTGGTTGTAATTGGTAGAGTTGAATTCCCCGAGCAATAGGTATTGCTGCTGGCCGCTCTTAATTGTTGAATCAAAACCTGCTGCCAAGGTGAGGTACTGGTCGGCGCGGTTCTCGACTGGCTGGATGTCATCAAGGCGCAGCACGTTCGAGTCGTTGGTGTACTTGGCCGACACGTAGGGATTCGTAACGTCAAAAAAATGGCCCAGGCTGTCGGCGCCGTGGGAGGTATCAGCGTTGTCGGCAAACGCGATCTGCATTATCAGACCACAGATTCCGAAAATTGCGGCGCTGCAGGCGATCCGGGAAACCGAACGAGGCTTGCTAGGGCAGGGACTATATGCCATCCGTACTCTCCGATAATCGTGAAGGCGAACTTGCGGCCGTCCGGTGCCGCACTCGTACCGCACTATATGTGAACTTTCGACATAAGGCACAGGCGCCGAGCTCATTTCGCAGTGCGTTTGCAGGCTCCGACATAATTGGACCGGCCGGAAATCCAGTGACACTCGTCACAAAAATCGGGCTTTTGGGGCATCTGATGCCATCCCGGGGGTAGTTGCCAACCCCCTAAACTTCTCCCCCATCGGCACATGGAACCCTTCACTTGAAATATACGGAAACACGACAAATGCGCAAGTTGCCAACGCGAAAGTTGATTCACCGCACCGGGGCTATTTTGATAACGGCGCTATTTATGGACGCTGCCGTAACCAGCGCCTCGGCGCAGATTGCATTCGAGGACGTGTCCATCGCGGCAGGATTTGGCAATACTTTTACTGAGACCTGGGGCGCCGCTTGGGGCGATCTGGACGGGGACCACTACCCAGATCTTTTTTCAAGCAACCACCGAATGCGCGCGACGCTGTTCCATAACAATGAAAACGGCACATTTACGGACGTGTCCAAGCAGGTGGATCTATCCAAGACGCCTGGCTGGATCGGGGGCCGGTCCGATGTAGACACGCATGGCGCGACATGGGCGGATATTAATAATGACGGTCAGGAGGACCTCATTGAGGCAGTGTCTGCCACCACGGACCATCTGTGGATAAACAACGGCGGGAAGTTCACCCTTTCGACGATCGCCTGGGGGGTCGACAAAACCAGGAGTAGGTCCAAGCGTCAGGATCTGTTCTTCGACTATAACGGCGACGGTCGACTTGATCTGGTGTCAATCGGACTGACATACCCGAGCTATTACCCGCAGATGTCGAACGCCACATTTGGCAGTGGCAAAAACGTGGATAAGGGTATGGCTTGCACCTCGGACGGCGAGTGGGGACACCTTTCGGATATCAACGGGAGCCCTGGGTTTGAGGTGGTATGCGCGCCGCGTAAGGCGACCTACCCAAAAGTCAATGCTTTCGCAAGCGGTTCGATTTCCGACGTCACGTCGCAATACGCACAGTTTGGTCCGATCAACGACGCTGCCGTGCTGGATTACGACGGTGACCTAAAGCCCGACCTGTTCCTGGTGCGCGGTTCCGAGCGTCCGTCGGACGCGTATCAGTATTCGGACACCGGCATAGAGATGCAGCTCATCACCGCGGCGAACAAGACCAAGTCCGTGACATTTCAGACCACCGGTGTGCTGACGATCAAGGGAAGCCTGCGCGCCGGTAGCAACTCAAATGATCCGCAATATGAAGGCGATCCCCGATACATATACATCGGCAGCAACAATCACCACCCCAGCGACATCAATTTCCAGGTGGACCCGGCCGATCCGAATAACGCAGGTATCGGGGTGAGCTCGGATGGGATCAATATCGGCTATTCGCCCGATACGGGGACCTGGACCGTTTCCCAGGGCAACAACCAGTACGCCTACACCTATCTTCAGGTGACATCGACCCAGCCCATCAGCGGTCTGACTTTTTACGGGGCGAGCGGCTCGGACATCGGCTACAAGCCCATTCTGCTTCACAATACCGGCAGTGGCTTCTCGCAGGCATTGACTGCTGGATTCAACGACCAGGTACGTTGCCAGAGCGCGGTCAGTGGCGATTTTGACAATGACATGCACGAAGATGTGTTCCTCGCGTGCACCGGGGGTGCACATAACATCGCAGACCGTCTGTACTGGAATAATGGCGCGGGTAAGTTCATTGAAGTGCCGAATGCCGGTGGCGCTGCGGGGATTATTGGGGCCGCGGTGGCCGAGCATGCCGGTACCGGCGAAAGCGTCGTGGTAGCGGACTACGATCTGGACGGCTTCTTGGATCTTCTTGTGACCAATGGCGACAACATGCGGCCTCTGGCAATGGGTGGGCCGAAGCAGCTGTTCCACAATCTCGGCAACAGCAATTCCTGGGTCGAGTTCGATCTGGTCGGGACGACATCCAATCGCGACGGCATCGGATCAAAGGTGTATGTCACCTCGGGTGGCGTGACCCAATATCGCGAACAGAATGGCGGTTACCATCGCTGGTCGCAGAACTTTATGCGGGTCCATGTCGGCCTTGCGACCAATACAGTGGTCGACAGCACCACGGTGGTGTGGCCCGACAATACCTCGACGACCTATACCGGGCTGGCGGCTGACCATATCTACCAGCTCAAGCAGGACGGCACCTACACGCAGATTCATTGACAAAGCCCAAATTCAGGGACATGGCACTATCGATATGCGGCCATCCGCGGCTACTTGCGCGGGTGGCCGCTGATATTTCTAACGGCCCAAGATTCTTCTGATGCGCACATCACGCGACTTGCCTCGAGCGAAGGTTGGACCGAAGCAGTTATTTCGCAACTTCGGCAGTGCCAACTCGTGGATCGAATTCGACTTGGTTGGCACCACCTCCAGTCGGGATGGTATCGGCTCAAAACTGTACGTGACCGCCGGCGGTGTGACTCAATACCGCGAACCGAATGGCGGTTACCACCGCTGGTCGCAGAACCTCATGCAAGTGCACGTGGGTCTTGCGGCCAATACGCTGGTCGACACCACCACGGTGGTCTGGCCCGACAACTCCTCCACGACTTATACCGGACTGGCAGCTGATCAGCATTTATCAGCTCAAGCAGGACGGTACTTATACGCAGATTCATTAATGAGCCCTCAGGACTGCGGTCATAGCCCTATCAATCCGCGGCCGGGCGTGTAGACTGTTATGATGGGCTTGATGGTACGGGCATTGCTGGCCTTATTAAGTGGGCTGTGTGCCGCGCAGGCCGTCTGGGCCGCGGCGAACACACCGCCCGAGCAGGCTGCCACGTCCTGCACCGCCCCGACTCCGCCGTTGTCGGAGGTTCAGCGTAAATATCACCCTGGGCACTATGTATCCATAGGCAGGGCAGAGGCACCCAACGGTTTTGGTCCCGCGCTGAGCAAAGGCATCACGGGCGTGCAGATGCGCTATCGATGGGCGCAACTCGAACCGGAACCCGACCACTATGAATTCGGGCCAATCGCGCGGGATCTGGACGCCGCAAAAAGTGCGGGTGTCCAGTTGGTGGTACTGATCGAGGACAAGTCGTTTACCGACGATGCGCCTACACCTGCTTATTTGAATGAAAAGTACGCGGTGCGAAATCACAACCGCGGCTTCAGCGCGCTACGTTGGGACCCGTTTGTATTGGACAGGCTGCAGCATCTGGTGGCGAAGCTCGGGGCACAATTCGACTGCAATCCGAATTTCGAGGGGATAGGTTTCCAGGAGACCTCACCGGGCCTAGACGATTCATCGCTGGATGCTAGCGGCTACACTCCCGAGAAATACCGGGATGCACTGATCGGTCTGCTGCGCTCTGCGGCCAACAGCGTGCCGCGTTCACGGGTGTTCTGGTATATGAATTTCCTGCCGCGTAATCAAAAGTACATCGGCGACATTGCCAGCTCAGTCGTCGGTACTGGAGTCGTTATGGGAGGGCCAGATATACTCCCGGACAACCGAGCGCTGCAGAAGCGGGTGTACCCGTACTACGATGAGTTCCGGGGACGTTTGAAACTGTTCAACTCGATGCAACACAACAGCTATCGCCACCGCCACGGCGGCAACGACAGCAATGGCAGTTACTGGAGCATGGAAGATCTGTTCCAGTTTGCGCGCAACAAGTTGCACGTAGACTATATTTTCTGGGATTACCATCCCCAACGCGTCCCGCCCGATTCGCACAACTGGGACGACGCGCGTGAAGTCATCGCTCGGTACCCGACCTTCAATCCATGACTGCGGCAGTGCGCTACTGTAAATTTCGGCACGCAATAGAACACGCGAGGAGCAAGAAACTGTGAGACATCATCGGACCCTAGATGTGTTTGGTCAGACCTTAATCGTCCTGTTGTTGGCGATCGGAGCTGCGGCGCGCCCTGCTGCAGCCCAGACCTCCGCGACGCTCTCGCCGGGGGATCTGGTGAAGATTTCGGTCTATGGCAACCCCGATCTCACGACCCTGACTCGCGTGCTGCCTAATGGCACCATTACCTTTCCGCTGATTGGGGTAGTCGCGGTCGGGGGATTTTCGCAGGCCCACGCCGAAGAAATCATCGCCGGCAAGCTCCGCGACGGTGGGTTCGTCAAGAACGCCGCCGTGACCATGTTTGTGCAGGAACGGAGCGAAGTCCCGAACGCCAGCGTTACAGTGCTTGGGCAGGTCTTGCATTCCGGAACTTATTCCCTGGATCCGGAGACGGCGGGAAGTGTCAGTACCCTGGTCACGCTACTGGCGAAGGCCGGCGGCACCACCGACAAGGCAGCCGATCATTTATTCCTGGTGCGCAAAGAAAATGGCCAGCCCAAACGTCAGCGGGTCGATCTGATCGATCTGATCGGCAACGGCAACATCAAGGCGGACTTTGCGCTCGTCAACAATGACGTCGTGCTAGTGCCGGAGATGGACGTATTCTATATATATGGCGAGGTTCAGCATCCCGGTCGTTACCAGCTGGACCGGGACATGACGGTCATGCAGGGCCTTTCGGTGGCGAGCGGTCTTACCGCCCGTGGCAGCATCAAGGGTATAGAACTGAATCGCCAGGTGGGCGGCGAGATCAAGACATTCAAATCAAATCTGGATGACCGCATGCAGCCCAACGACGTTGTTTACGTCAAGACTTCCGTGTTTTAAGGCCGATTTCGCTTCAACCATCTGGGCTACAGGGATTACCAATGAATTTCAGGCTGTTTCTGGCGATCATAAAGACCAGGTTCATGCTCATAGTGCTGACCTTATTCATAACGGTGGCCTTTGCCGGCGTGCTGACTTTCCTGGCACCCAAGAAATACCAGGCTGCGACCTTTCTGCTCTTCAATTTCAAGGAAGACAATCCGTTTGATACAACGATTCTTCCGGCGCAGCTGTCTTCAAGCTATCTGGAGACCCAACTTGACGTGATTCGCAGCCAGAATGTGGCTCTCAAAGTCGTCGACCAACTTGAGATGGCGGACAAGCCAGGGTGGAAGCAAGCGTACAAGCAAGCGGGTGTAAAGACCACGCCGATCCGCGATTGGATCGCCAGCCAGCTTATTACCAACCTGCTGGTCGAGCCGCTTCCCGAACAGCAGCCATGTGGTAAGCGTCAGTTACGAAGCGCTGAGCAGCGCGGATGCGGCAAGAATAGCCAACGCCTTTGCTCAGGCCTTCATAACAACGACCCTGGAGCTCACGCTTGAACCTGCGCGCCGGAACGCGGCCTGGTTCGACGAGCAACTGAAGGTATTGAAGAAGCGCGTCGAGGCGGCGCACGCCCGCATGACGGACTTTCAGGTGCAAAAGGGCATCGTTGCACTGGATGAAAAATTGGCGGCAGAGAATCTGCGCCTCGACGACATCTCCAAGAAGTTGGTAGATGCGCAAATCACTACCGATGAGGTGAGATCGCGACAGCTCGGAGAAAATCATCCGGATTATATTTCTGCGTTGCAACGCCAGAACTCGCTATCTCAGTCACTGGCTGCGCAACGACGGTTGGTTCTCCAGCTCAAAGGTCAGCGCGACCAATTGAACGAACTTGCCAGCGAGGCGGACGCGGAGGAGCAGAATTACACCGCAACCATTCAGAACTACAACAAGCAGTCCTTCCAGAGCCAGTTCAATCAGACGAATATCGCGATACTCAGTCCCGCCGTGCCTCCACAGGATCCGGCCAGCCCCAATGTATTGCTCAATATGATCAGCGCCACGGTGCTGGGGCTGATACTGGGAATGGGAGCCGCAATGGCGGCCGAGATGATCAACCCAAAGGTTAGGCTGCGCAAGGAAGAGATCTGAAGAGGAAACCTAGGGTCTGCCACGCGGCAGACCCTAGGCTTTGATCACAGCCTTACGGCGCCGGCGCAAAGTTCCGGTTTGCAGCAATGACCGGCAGCGCGTCGAGCCAGGTGTAGGCACCCTTCGGCGCTGAGGTCACACGTACCCAGAACATATAGCTGACGTGTAGCTTGGTGCGCGCGTAGCTGAACAGTTCTGGCATCGTCCAGTATTTAGTCTTGAATCCGCCTGTCATGTGCGGTTCCGAGTAGCACACGTTCTCCACCTGCCCGAACAGCGGCATTTTCTTGGAGAACTGGGTGTAGAACGGATAGACCTTGCTTTGCAGCGACTTGTTATCCGGCCAGACATCCGGACCACCCATAACTACGCCCTTGGACGCGACGGCATTGGCGATACTGCCGATATAGGCCTGGTTACCGATCAGGAAGTTCATCAGCCAGAATACCCGCGAGGTCGGCAGGCTCTGTGTCGCCGCAGTCAACATGTTGATATACGCGTCCCGATACTTCTCCGGGGTGTAGCCGAATTGCTTTAGGGCGGGAGTATCGAGTCCCAAGGCAGTCTCCTGCGTGGCGATGCCCTCGAAATTCTTGTTGCCATCGAACTGAACGCCAATCGCCTTGACCAGCGCGTTAAATCGCTGCACCACCGTGGGATTCCAGCGAATGATTGTGTAGCCACCAGCGCGATTACGTGGCGTGTACTTGTCCAGATAGGACGGGTCCGGCCGCTCCATCGTGAAGGTCTTGTCTTCAATGATAAAGATCAGGTGCATGCCATTGGCCGCGGCCCACGCCAGGTCAGCCTTCATGCCCGCAAAACTATAGACGCCCTGCTTGGGTTCCAGGTCACGCCAGGTGTAGCGCTTGACCAGTCCAGTCACGCCAGGCTTGATGGATTGAGACATCAGCGCGGTGGTGTCGGCCCCGCGTCCCATGACGATCCAATGACCGGCGTGGAATTTCCGTGCTCCGGCGGCGGGCAGCATCAGACTAGTGTTATCGCCGCAAGCATCGGCGCTAGTGAGTGCGACTGGCGCCTTGACCGGGATGGCGTCATCCAGGCTGTCTCCCAAATAAATGGGTACCCCGGCAGTGCCGGTATCGCGCAGACACAGCGCGCTGTCCGGGCTCACTGAGAAATCGACGCCGTCGCTTCCGCCTGCCTGCACCGCAAGGGTCGTGCCCAGAGAAGTGGAGGTCAACAACTTGGCGCTTTCGGCGCTATTGCGGTTCGCGCCCGCGGTCTTCGAAAATGGCAAACTCGAATCGACGACACCCCTGAACTGTTGCGCGTTGCTGCCACCGATCAGGCGGATCTGCCACTGCTGGTTGTTGAGTCGCGTGATCAGCAAACCGCCGTCCGGCGCGGCGCTTTGCGCCATCGCGAAGGGGGACGAAATGATGGCCAAAGAAAGAAACGTCATTCGGGAAAATCTCATAGGCATTCCTCAATCGATCCGAATTTCAACACGATCGCGAATGCTCTTAGGTGCTCCGCGACCACCGCTCGTGTAGCAAGTCAAACTCAAGATTTGGAATCTCAATCTAAAGTTATGGGGTTACCCCCCCCTCGATTCGGCGCGTAGTATGCGGCGGCAAAAAAACTTTTGTCACTGTCGAAAAATTGCGACACCGAGCACAAAATAGCTCCGCCGCGATGGTCCAGCGAGCGATCCGGGGTCTCACGAAACCTCGTAAATCACAGTGTGGCGAGCTGATTGAGTGAATATATTGACGGAGCCTTGAAGCGTTCTGACACGATGCCCCGGCGGTGCGGCCTGGACCCGCGATCCGCCGTATTGGGTGCACACTCTTCGACCCCTACCTCCGATAGATTCTTCACGTGGCAGAGCGATGCTCGCGGAGCGTGTAGTCCTTCCCCGGTCTTTATTGAGTGGGGACGGAAGGCGCCAGTTTTCTCCCCCGCTTTTCAACCGTCTGTATGCGCACGATTGAAGGCCTGCTCCGCGATGCGGTGTTTATACCGCTTGAACCCGCAATGACTCTAAGTACCGTCGCGTGCCCGTCGCGATCGAACGTCGTGTGACTAATCCCTCCTCGGGTCAGGGGAGAACGATGGCGCCGAACCGTGTAATGAAACCTTGCCGGAGGCTACCGCTCTGGAGAGTTATTCCGAGAACATCAGGTCCGACAAATCGCAGCGAATCGGGACTTGGCGCTTGCTGATTGTTCCCATCGGTCTGCGCCTCACGGCGTCCCCCGGCGCGCTTTGCGCGGCAGGATTAAGGAGAATTAAGCTGCCCGAAAACACGCGCTCTAAAATGGCCCCGCCGCTATGCGGCTCGGCCCGATCTCATCAACTTCTTGGGGGACTATCCATGCTTAGAAATGCCAAGCTGACGACTCTGGCAGCGATGTTTTTATGTAGCTCCTTAGCCTTAGCCAAGGCGCCGGCCTCAGCGCCCGCCGGATCCACCGGCTTGTGCAAGGACGGAACTTATACCTCGGCCGCCTCGAAGAGTGGTGCGTGCAGCGGACATGACGGAATTAAGAAATGGTACGGCGTCACCGCTGAGGCCAGCACGACCACTCCGGCGTCGAGCTCAGAAAAACCCGCGTCCACCAAAAAGACCAAGACCAGCAACAAGTCTGAAGGAACTTCATCTTCCGCGACTTCGCCCTCAAGCAGTCCGCAGACGGCGGGCTCGTCCGGCAAGAGCCAGAAGAAAACCGACTCTGCTCCATCCACGGCCTCTACTGCCGCAGGCTCAGCGGCTGCCGCCACGGGAACGTGCAAGGACGGAACTTCAACCAGTGCTTCCTCCAAGAGCGGAGCCTGTAGTGGACACGGCGGCGTAAAGGACTGGTACGGCACCTCCGGCGGCGCGGCCCCTGCGACCGGCACAGCGATGAGCAGGGCGGCACCTGCCGCATCGCCCGCGCCGGGGTCTTCGGCGGCGACAGGTACGTGCAAGGACGGAACCTCAACAAGCGCTACGTCAAAGAGTGGCGCCTGCAGTGGCCACGGGGGGGTCAAGGACTGGTACGCCGGGGCAGCAGCCACGCCGGCCGCCGCGCCTGCAAAGACGGGTTCGTACACGCCTCCTGCCACGCCGGCCCCCGGCGGGGGTGCAGGACAGGTCTGGGTCAACAAGCCCAGTAAGGTCTACCACTGCCAGAACGACCAGTGGTATGGCAAGACCAAAGATGGCGCGTACATGTCCGAGGCGGATGCAGTCGCGCAGGGATACCGGGCCGATCACGGCAAGGCATGCAAATAGGAAATTTGCTGGAATTTTGGCCTGCCTAAAAGACGCCGGGTCGTGAGGCCCGGCGTCGACTATAAATACAGGAGCTAGAAAACGGGGTTGATGGACAGCTCGCTCGGCCGCTTGGTCGGAGGCGAGAGGGCCAACGTGGTTAACGGCCTGATTGAAGACACTGGCGGCGTTCTGGGAATTATCAACCGTTGCAACAGCAGGGCTTGGGCGCGACGGTCAAATCCTGGGTGGGTACGGGCGCCAACCAGCCAATTTCGGCGGACCAGATCCACAAGGCCTTCGGTCACGGCGCGATTGCCGAGTGGGCCGCAAGGCTGGGCTGACCCCGCAGGAACTGGCGCAGAAGCCATCCCAGATACTTCCCCTAGCCATCGATGGGCTGACCCCAGGCGGGGTAGTTCCCAAGCCCTGATCCCGGGCTGGCGCAAACGCCGCAATGCTGCGAAGTTCAGTCTTGTTTGTAGATTTGGCCCTGTTTCATGACAAAGCGAACGTCCTCGAGCAGGCGGACGTTGCTCATCGGGTCACCGCGAACTGCAATCAGATCAGCGAATTTTCCCTGCTTGATCGACCCTAGTTTGTCGGCAACGCCGAGTAGGTCGGCGCCGCCGACGGTTGCCGACTGGATGGCCTGCATCGGCGTCATGCCATTCTGGACCATGAGATTGAATTCGCGCCCGTTCTGGCCGAACTTACACACCCCGATATCGGTGCCGAAGGCGATTTTCACGCCCGCCTCGACCGCTTTGCGGAAGTTCTGTAACTGATATCCCATGACCTTAGTCGCTTTGGCGACAAATTCGGGCGGGTAATTGCTCCCAACACACTCGCGGGTTTCCAGCGTCGGCACCAAGTAAGTGCCATGCTCCTTCATGAGCTTGCGCCCCTCATCGTCCATGAGTGTGCCATGTTCGATCGACGCTGCGCCGGCTCGTATAGCCGCCTTGATGCCCTCAGCGCCGTGGGCATGCACCGCGAGCTTAAGTCCGAAGTTGCGTGCCTCGTCGGCGGCCGCGCCAAGTTCCTCTGGCGTAGCCTCGCGCGCCGACGGATTGCTGTTGTGGGTAAGTATGGCGCCCGTGGCGAACATCTTGATCACATCAACGCGCTGGCCCGCAAGTGCCCGGATTCGCTCGCGCACCTCGCTGACCGAATTGGCGTTGCCAAACCGCAAATCCCACGGCAGGCTCACATCCGGAGCGTAGCCCGTCACCGCGCCCGCGCCGCCAGTGATCGTAATGTAAGCTCCGGCGACATACATGCGTGGTCCGACCACGTCGCCGCGATTGATGGCATCGCGCAACGCCACGTCCACCAGAGCGCGATAGGATCCCAGGTCGCGCACAGTCGTGAACCCTGCGAGCAGTACGGCACGGGCGTTGGGTATTGACCCAAAGGCCCGTTCCGCGGCTGTATGGTCCAGCTCCCCGAGTGGGTCCTGGTCGTTCGAGTCGATCGTTAAATGCGTGTGGGCGTCGATGAGCCCGGGCATAACAGTGTAGCTACCGAGATCTATCACCCGCGCGCCCTGGGGTGCGGCTATCGACGAGCCCACCTCGGAAATGATCCCGTCACGAATAACGATGGTCTGGGCATCGAGCACACGGCCTGTATCGGTATCTAACAGATGCCCAGCGTGTATCACGGTCACCTGAGCATCGGCCATCGCCGTTCCGAAGCCACTCAGGGCGAGGCCAAGGGCGATCAGTATTGAGTAGGCCTTCATGTTCCCCCTGGCCGGCCGGATGGCCGGTCAGCCGATTTTCATCCAAATGCGGTTTGCATGCCAGCAACACGCTAGTCCAGTGACGCGTGGCAAGCGCAAAGCGGCCAGAAGCCAATGAGCACGACGATCAAAGCGTGGTCTTCTGGGTGGTACGGGCCTTCAGACGGCGCGTAGAGGGTTTGCGCTCGGAAAGAACGAACCAGCGGCTCATTTGTACTGCATACTTTCGGCGGCGCGCCGCAACGTTGCGGTGGCGATGGGGTCGCCTCCCCGATGCCGACGGCGGCAGTTGGGCAGTCGGCGGACGCGGGCTTTACTTAACATCGGTACCATCTCTGGTCGCCTATAGATAATGAATGGAACCACGAAGGTGATCCCCGACCCTACGCCTCGGTTTTCTTCACACGAGGCGGCGCAGATCGCCCACGAGAATTTTGGACTCACCGGCCATATTGCCCCGCTCCCAAGTGAGCGAGATCAGAATTTCCTGCTCGAGGTGCCAGGGCGCGGCAAATTCGTGCTCAAGATTGCCAAAGCCGACGAGGATCGAGCCGAATTGGAATTCCAGAATGCGGCCCTCGGGCAAGTAGCCTTGCGTGCTCCCGCTCTGGCCGTGCCGCGGCTCTCTCCTACTCGCCTTGGCGAGGAGCTCACCCAGATCAAGGACCGGGGAGGGCGGGCGCATTACATTCGCATGATCAGTTGGCTCGAGGGGCAGATGCTTGCCGATGTCGAAACTCACGGGGAGGAATTGCTGGCTTCTCTGGGTAATACAATGGCGGAAATTGACCTTGCATTGCAGGGATTCTCGCATGCCGCGATGTATCGGGAATTGCGATGGAACCTCAAGTGCGCTGACCTAGCCCTCGCCCATCTGCCGCTCCTGCCTGCTGAACAGCAGCGACTGGTACGCCTGTACATGGAGGCATGGTCGCATATCAATTGGACTACGTTGCGACACGGGGTCATACATGGCGATGCCAATGACCACAACGTACTTGTGCGGCAGGGGAGAGTCGCCGGCCTTATCGATTTTGGCGACCTGGTGCATTCTGCAATGGTCTGCGATCTCGCGATCGCATCGGCCTATGCCATGCTGGGGAAGGCTCGACCGATGGAGGCGGCGGCAACTGTGGTTAGGGCGTACCACCTTGCGCTTCCCCTCCAGACCTCTGAGCTGGACGCGCTGTATTCGCTGATCGGCGCGCGACTGAGCATGAGTTTGTGCTATGCCGCCCATAACGCTCAGGTAAAGAGGGCTGACGCTTATCAGCAGGTCAGCGCAGGGCCGGCCTGGACGCTGATGCAACAGATGGCAGAGGTTTCCATACCGGCCGCGCGTGCCCTCTGGGACAGGGCCTGCGGCCTGCAGTAGGTGCCCCATGAATTCAAGTGCGACGATTGTGCCGACCACCGATGCATTGCTTGCTCAGCGTCGGCACCTGCTGGGGGGCAACCTAAGCCTTTCCTATAGCCATCCACTGCATATCGTGCGCGGGTCGATGCAATACCTCTGGGATGCCGACGGCCGCCGCTACCTCGATGCCTACAACAACGTTCCGCACGTCGGACATTGCCATCCGCGGGTCGTGCAAGCCGGCTACTCACAGATGGGCACGCTAAACACCAATACGCGCTACCTCCATCAGCTCGTCCATCAGTACGCGATGGCCTTGGGCGCCCTGCTGCCCGACACACTCAAAGTCTGCTATTTCGTCAATTCCGGCAGCGAAGCCAACGAACTGGCATTGCGGCTCGCTCGTGCGCATACCCACAGGCGGGATCTGATCGTGCTCGAGCATGCGTATCACGGCAACACCACGACGATGATCGACATTAGTCCCTACAAGCACGCTGGCAAAGGCGGGCAAGGCGCCCCTGACTGGGTGCACGTTGCGCCGCTGCCAGACTTGTACCGCGGCGCATATCGGAATGACGATGGCGATGCCGCAGATCAGTACGCTAAGGGTGTCGAGCGCATCCTGGACCAGTTGCACCGTCGTGGCAAAGGAGCCGCCGCGTTTCTGGCGGAATCCTGGCCGAGCGTCGGCGGCCAGATGAGCTTGCCTGCGGAATATGTGCGGCGAGTATATGAAATGGTACGGGCCGGGGGCGGACTGTGCATTGCCGATGAGGTCCAGACGGCCTACGGCCGCCTGGGCGATCACTTTTGGGGCTTTCAATTTTACGGTGTGACGCCGGACATCGTCGTACTTGGCAAACCAATCGGCAATGGGCATCCGATTGGCGCTGTGGTAACGACGCCAGAAATCGCCGCCTCATTCGACAACGGCATGGAATTTTTCAGCACCTTTGGTGGCAATACGGTCTCGTGCGCCATTGGCATGTCCGTGCTGCAGATACTCGCCGATGAAAACCTGCAGGCGCACGCGGCGAACGTAGGCCAGCATCTCCTGCAGGGCTTGCACGGATTGAAGGACCACCATTCGCTGATCGGCGATGTGCGAGGTGCGGGGCTGTTTCTCGGGGTTGAACTCGTCAAGGACCGCCAATCGCTGGAACCGGCAACCCAGGAAGCTTCCTTGGTCGCTAATCACATGCGCGATCAGGGCGTCCTGTTAGGCACTGATGGGCCCTTCCACAGTGTCCTCAAAATCAGGCCGCCAATGCCGTTTAGTTCGGAGGATGCCGACCACCTCCTCAAAACGCTGGATGCTGCACTAGGTACAGTGAAACTCCCGCAGTAGAACTCCGATCTCAAAACACCCGGCGACCCGCGACCCAGGTCTGCTGCACTTTGGTCTTCCAGATTTCTGCTGGCGCGATCTTGAACAGATCCCGGTCGATAAGAATGAAATCGGCCCACTTCCCCTTCTCCAGCGAGCCCAGGGTTGCTTCTTGGTGCTCGGCGAA
Source organism: uncultured Gammaproteobacteria bacterium (assembly GCA_963717335.1). Taxonomy (GTDB): domain Bacteria; phylum Pseudomonadota; class Gammaproteobacteria; order Steroidobacterales; family Steroidobacteraceae; genus FEN-1191. Next base: position 692,286 of record CAVQVZ010000002.1, read on the forward strand.
GGCGGCATCCATAGTAAAGGCGCGGAAGGCCTCAAGCAGCGTCATGGCCTGCGAGCTGTACCAACCGCCCGGCGGCTTATTGGCATGGTCGGTGCGGGTGACCGCGGCGTGCAGACCAAAGAACGGATTGGGCGACTCGATGGGAAAGTCCGAGCCGGCCGCAATTCGCGTGCCCTGATCGAGAAATGTGCGCCAGGCATAGGCGCCCCGGAGCCGATCCTTGCCAATGCGGTCTTCCGCCATGTTCATATCGCTGGTGGCGTGAGTGGGCTGCATTGAGGCAATCAAGTCCAGCGACTTGAAGCGTGGGATATCACTCAGGCTAACCACCTGTGCATGTTCAACGCGATTGCGCAGCTGCCGGCCCCCGACCTTTCGATACGCGGCCTCGAAGGAATCCAGTACCTGGTGGTTGGCGGCATCCCCGATCGCATGAATGTTGACCTGAAAGCCCGCCTGCAGCGCAGTTTCTATCTTGTGCGTCAATTCGGCATCGGTCTGGAAAAGCAGACCGCGCTGTCCGGGGGCGTCCGAATAGGGTGCCAACAACGCCGCGCCGCGGCTCCCCAGGGCCCCGTCCGCAAACAACTTAACCGAGTGCACCGTGAGGCGGTCATTGCCGTAACCCAGGAGCGGTCCCGACTTCGCCCAGACATCGAAATTGTCTTTTACATCGCCAATCATGGCGTAGACGCGAACCGTGAGCAGGTCCTGGTCGGCAAAGCTTTTATACAGATCGATGTCCTGGTTGCTAACTCCCGCATCAGCGACACCGGTGAGGCCTACGGCACTTAACTGTGCAAGCGCGGCACGCAACGCGGCGCGCCGCTCATCAATGTCGGGTGGGGGGATTGCCTTATCGGCAAGCTCCATCGCCTTGTCCACCAGCACGCCGCTGGGATTTCCCTTGGCGTCGCGTTCAATTCGCCCGCCCACCGGGTCCCGAGTATCCTTTGAAATGGAGGCAAGCTGCAGTGCGCGGGTGTTGAGCCATAACGCGTGTCCGTCAATGCGTCCCAGGGCCGCTGGGCGATCACCCACCGCGGCATCCAGCTCCGTTGCGAGTGGGAAGCGTCCGAGTTTCCAAATCACCTGGTTCCAGCCATCTCCTCGTACCCAACCCGTCCCCGGATGCGCCTTGACGTACTCGCGTATCCGCATCTGAGCTGCAGCCAGACTGTCGGTTCCATCGAGGTCCACTTGCGCGCTCTTGTATCCAAGGCTCAGCACGTGCCCGTGGGCGTCGATCAATCCTGGGAGCAAGGTAGCTCCCGCCCCGTCAATGTACTTCGCGTCCGCAAATTTGCCTCTCAGGGCTGCGGCGTCCCCGGCCTCGATCACTTTGCCCGCGTCGAATACCAGGCCGGTAAACTGCTGCAAATGATCGCCGGACAGTGTGTACCCATTGACATTGCCTATCAGCGTGGCCTGCCCAAAGGCCGGCAGGGTAAGCAATAAACTGCCGAAAAATGCCCTAATCGAACCTTCGAATTTGTACCGCATAGAGTCCTCCCCGGACGCCATGGTAGTCGAAGCCAACTCGCACGTGTAGCCAGAGAGACTGTGTGCGGCACGGGCAGGTACTGGCGAGCTCACTCCGACCTCTGTAGGGTGCTGCCCCGATGACGGCCCCAGATGCGAGAATCGGTCGGCGCAGTAAATCCCTCTTTATGGGTCACCCCAAGGGATTGTTCTATCTTGCCTTTACCGAGGCATGGGAACGATTTTCTTACTACGGCATGACGGCGCTGCTGGTCCTTTACATGGTGAACCAGCTTTTGCTGGCCGGCCATGTGGAGCACGTCGGCGGACTGAAGCAGTTTCGTGCCGTACTGGAATCCGTAACCGGGCCGTTATCGACGCAGGGATTTGCATCGCAGTTATTCGGTCTGTACGCGGGACTCGTTTATTTTACGCCGCTCTTTGGCGGTCTGATTGCCGACCGATGGATCGGACAGCGCAACGCGGTGGTGCTGGGCGCTGCGTCCATGGCAGCGGGTCACATTGCGATGGCATTTGACCAGTCGTTCCTGCTTGCATTGCTGTTGCTGGTTACCGGATCCGGGCTACTTAAGGGAAATATCTCCTCTCAAGTGGGCGCCCTGTACCCCACCGATGATGAGGCTCGGCGCTCCCATGGCTTTGTGGTTTTTAGTACCGCCATCAATATCGGAGCAGCCGCAGGTTCCGTGGTTTGCGGGCTCGTTGCGCAAATATACGGTTGGCACGCAGGTTTCGCGGTGGCTTCCGTTTTCATGCTGCTCGGACTTGCAACTTACCTGATCGGGTATCGCCACTTGCCCGCGCGGGTCGAACGCCCTGGCGTAACGGCCAGCCGGCTGACCGCAACCGACTGGCGCATTGTGCGCGCGCTGGTCCTGGTGGTGAGCATCAGCGTTTTCCAAACCGTGGCCTACAATCAGCGCAACAACGCGCTGCCGGTCTGGATACAAAGCCACGTGGCACTCAAGGTGGGTTCATTCACCATTCCGATTCCGTGGTATCAATCAATCGACGCTTTTTCCAGCATCTTGTTCGTTCCCGTGCTGTTGTGGATGTGGCATTTCCAGGCGGCACGCGGCGGCGAGCCAGGCGATCTTGGCAAGGTCGGGATCGGCGCCTGGATTGCGTGCGCCAGCAACCTGATACTGGTTGCAGCGATCATGGCCTCGGGGGAAGCAAAGGTCCATCCAGTTTGGCCATTTCTGTATTGCGTCGGCCTGGGGATAGCATTCCTTTACTACTGGCCCACGATGTTGGCGCTGGTGTCGCGCACCGCGCCTGCCCGTTTGAACTCTTTTATGATGGGTACGGTGTTTGCCAGCTTGTTTGTAGGGAACATCCTCACAGGATGGGCCGGGAGCCTGTATGAGAAGATGAGCCCTACCAGTTTCTGGGCGCTGCACGCCGCCATCGGCGCGGCGGGGGGACTTTTGGTGTTGTTATTCGGGAGCCGCTTGCAGCGCGCGCTCCGCACGGAGCAGGGATGATGCGTAGATTATCGGTTGTAGCGCCGGCCTTTTCACTGATCTTAGCTTCGTGGGGCGCATTGCTCGAACCGGCCGCGGCGGCCGCGCCGTTCTCCTTTGCGACAGTTCCTGGTCGGTTGCCGAAGAACATCTTGCCGATGGACTACACCATCGACATAACCCCGGACGCGGTGGCGCGCACGTTGCTGGGCACCGAATCAGTGACGATGTATTTCAAGCAACCCACCTCGACTATCGTATTTAATTCCCTCAATCAAACCCTTGATTCGGTCCAGTTCGACGGCAGGCCCGTGCTACGAGTGATCACGAACAATGATCAGCAGTTGACGACCGTGACACTGGGGACGCCGGCGGGCGTCGGGCGGCACACCCTGGCGTTCTCCTACCGAGGAAAGATCGAGACCATTCCCCAGGGCTTATTCGCTCAACCATACGTTAAGCCCGGCGGGGAAGCCGGACTGCTCCTGTCCACACAGTTTGAATCCACAGACGCGCGCCGCATGTTCCCGTGCTGGGACGAGCCCGCGTTCCGGGCCAGCTTTCGCTTGTCGGTGACCATCCCCGCGAGCTGGACGGCAGTTTCGAACATGCCCATCGCTCGGCGCATACCCGGGCCCGAGCTGGCCACGATCGAGTTTGAACGCTCGCCTCGCATGCCTTCTTACCTCGTGCACCTGACGGCCGGCGATCTGGGCTCCATATCGGCCAGCAGCGGGCAGACGCAATTGGCTGTGTGGGCGGTGCGGGGACAGCAATCCTACGGGGCAGTGGCGTTGGCCAACGCGCAGCAGATCCTCGCCGATTACAACGAATACTTCGCACTTCCGTATCCGCTCTCTAAATTGGACTCGATCGCCGTCCCAGGCGGTTTTACCGGCGCGATGGAAGATTGGGGCGCGATCTCCTACAACGATCAGACCTTGCTGGTGACCCCATCAAGTACGGGAGACGATCTGCAGAATGTGTTCAGCATTCAGGCCCACGAAATGGCGCACCAGTGGCACGGCGACCTGGTGACCATGGGCTGGTGGGACGACATCTGGCTGAACGAAAGCTTCGCTTCCTGGCGCGGCGCGTCCGAAACCGACATGCGCCATCCGAGCTGGCATTGGTGGGAGGTGCAGGACGAAACCAAGGAGAGCGCAATGCGCGCCGACGCGCGCGTAAATTCGCACGCCGTCGAACAGAAAGTGACCGACGAACTCCAGGCGGTGAACGTTTTTGATCCGGAAATTACCTACAACAAGGGCCAGGCCGTGCTTCGCATGCTCGAAGCGTATCTGGGCCCGGATACCTTCCGTGATGGGGTGCGGCGACTTTTAAAGTCACACGCCTATTCCAACGCCAACAGTGCCGATCTTTGGGAGTCCTTGAGCACGGCTAGCGGCCACAATGTGAGTGAAATCGCCTCGAGCTGGACCGAACAGCCCGGGTTTCCTGTGGTGAGCGTCACTGCCGAATGCGGCGCTGAGGGACAACGGACATTGACGATGTCCCAGCGACGCTTCCTGCTGCAGGGGCACGACTCAGCCAATATGCGCTGGATCATTCCTTTGCAGATCCGATCCGGGCCCAGCAACCTGCCAGAGCCCGTGTTAATGACCCGCGACGGCCAGACCATCGCCGCCGGGAAATGTGACCAGCCTCTGAGCGTAAATGCGGGCGCGGTAGGGTATTTCCGTGTGCAGTACGAAGATTCGCTGTTATCGGTTATTACCAGGCAATTTGGCGGACTGCCCAGCGGCGACCGGATTGCGCTTCTGGACGATCAATGGGCGTTGGTCGAGGCGGGCGCACGACCGCTTTCCACCTATCTGGCCCTTGTCGGCGCGGTGGGCGATGACCTGAACGAGCGCGCGTGGACACAAATTGCCGACGCACTTGGGACGATTGAGTACGATGAACGCGGCACCGCCGGACACGAAGCTTTTGCAAGCTACGCACGAACGGTGATTCGCCCGGTATATGAAAAGCTGGGGTGGGAGTCGAAACCCAGTGAAACACCCGGTATGCAGCGCTTACGGCGCACGGTAATCGAAAATCTGGGCACGTGGGGCGATCAGGCAATAATTTCCGAGGCGCGTCGCAGGTTCGCCGCGTTCGTAAAGGATCGCAACGCGATCCGGCCCGATGAACAGGCGGTCGTGCTCTCCATCGTTGCCCGTAATGCCGACGCCGAGAGCTTCGCGCAACTGCACGCCATAGCCCAGTCCGCGCACAACGAAACCGAATTGCGTCGGTATTACACTGCCCTTATGCAGGTGAGCGATCCTCACCTGGCCGCGGCCGCCATCAAGATTGCGCTATCGCCAGAGATACCCCCGCAGGCCCAGTCGCTACGACTATGGCTCATATTCGCGCTCAGCGAGGCTCACCAGCAGCTCGCGTGGAACGCCTACGTTGAGCATCTTGATGCTCTGCTCGCTCCCCACCAGCCCAATGGTCCCCTGTTCATCGCCCAATACAGCCCAGAAATGTTCTGGCGCTCCGTGCCTCTCAACGAGCTTGAAACCTGGATAAAGGGTCATCTGCCGGAGGAAATGGCCCCTGATCTGGCGCGCGGCATGGAAACCGCCCGCTTCAAGGTGGCCGAGAAAGGGCTGCTGGTTCGGGCTGCCGATCAATATGTTGCCGGGCTGAATTCTCATCCGCGATCCGGAAGCGAGGCGGCGAGCGCCCCTGCCATCGAGTCGAGGCCATCCGTCTCGGGCACCTAGAACGCGTACGCCGGTTTTCAGGGCGCCTGAGTACCGTGCGGCCTGACACTCAGTGCTTTAGGTGCTGGTCAAAGAATCGCTGGATTGCTGTAAAGACGTGGGCCTTCATTTGTGGCGTTGACAATCCGTGTTTGGCGCCCGGATATGTCATTAGCTCGAACTGATCTCCGCGCTGCTGCAGCTCGGACATCAACCGTGTTGAGTTGACGAATAGAACATTGTCATCCGCCATGCCGTGGGCGAGCAGAAGTGGTGAGCGCAAACCATCAAGAGAGGAAAAAACGCCCGACTGGGTGTAGCCGAGCGGATTGTCCTGAGGGCGCCTCAGGTAGCGCTCCGTATAGCAGGTGTCATACAGGCGCCAGTCTGTCACGGGCGCTACGGCAACTCCGGCGGCGATGAAATCCGAGCCTTTCGCCAGCAGCATGAGGCTCATATAGCCGCCATAGCTCCAGCCGAAAACCCCGATATGCGAAGCATCCACCCACGGCTGTTCGGCGAGCCAGCGCACGCCCTTCAACTGGTCGTGCACTTCAATTTCGCCCAAGCGCCCGTAGATTGCATCGGAGAACGCTCGACTTCGCCGGGCCGAGCCGCGATTGTCCAGACGGAAAACCACATACCCGTGGCGGGCCATGTACTGGTCAAAGAAGTCTGTGGACCAGCGACGTTGGACAATTTGTACCGTCGGGCCACCGTACACATCAACATACGCCGGGTATCGGCGCGTTGCGCTAAAGCCCGGTGGCCGTAATACCGAGTAGTAGAGCTCCTGACCGTCCTCGGCTTTCAAGTGGCCGAATTCGGGAACCACGTGCTTGTCCTGGAAGGGCCAATAGGGATGAGCCCGATTCAACGGATTCTCTTCGATCCACGCAAGGCGTCTGCCATCGGGTGCGTTCACGCTGACTTGGGGAGGGGTGGCCGGATCGGAAAAGGTATCCACGTAAAGCGCCACGCGTGATGACTCCTTGGAGAATTGCGCCGAGTGCCACCCGTCGCCGCGGCTGATTCGGTGCGGGTTCTGAGGCTCATGGCCGCTCAGCCGCGCCGTGTAGATCTGTTGATCAATGATCGCGTCCCGATTTGAGGAAAAATACAACTGGCCTGCCGGTTCATCCACGGCGAGCAATGCATCGACGTTCCACTCGCCACGGGTCAGGGGATAGCGCAGTTGGCCATCAATGCCATACAGATATAGGTGCTTGGTCCCGCTGCGCTCGGAAGACCAGATAAATGCGGCCTGGTGCTTGAGAAAATGCAGATCGTCCGCGAGGTTTACCCAAGTGCGCGAGTGCTCCGAGACCAGGATGCGTTCCTCAAGGCTGCTCGCATCGACGAGCACCAGATCCAGCCGATGCTGGTCACGGGCCAGTCTCTGGTAGGCGAGCGCGTTGCTGCCCGGTGTCCAGTCCACCCGCGCGAGGTAGATATCATGATCCGCTCCCAAGTCGATCCAGCGCGTCGGACCGCCGCTCGGGGATACCAACCCCAGCTGCACGGTGACGTTCGGGTCTCCGGCGGCGGGATAGCGCTGCTCTACAACTTCCACCCGATCCGCATACACTTCGAAACGGCGCACGATAGGCACGGCACTCTCATCGAAGCGCTTGTAGGCAATCGCTGAGTCATCCGGCGCCCACCAGTATCCGTGAGTCTGGTCCATCTCCTCCTGCGCGACGAATTCGGACTCCGCGTTATGGACCGTGCCTTGCCCATCGGTCGTAAGGCGTCGTTCCGCGCCCGTGGCCAGTTCAATCACCCATAGGTCCTGGTCACGTTCGAACGACACGTAGCCGCCACGCGGGGAAACTTGTGGATCGACAATCGCCGAACCGCCATGCGTCAGCTGGCGGAGTGATTTGTCGCTCGGCGCGTCCAGATCACACAGATACAGGCTGCCGGCCAGGGTGAACAGCACGTGGCGACTGTCCGGTGCCCATTTGTATTCGACAATTCCGTGGTAGTCGGCAGTGCGTTCGCGCTCGCGCCGTGCGCGCTCGACCGAGGATAACTGCTCCTCAGGCACGAGCTGCTTAGAATCCACCCGTAGTTTCAAGGCACGTTCGGCGATGTCATAGGACCACAAGTCCAGCTGATGCTGGTCATCTGCGCGGCCACGAAGCAGACCGACGCGCCGTCCGTCCGGGGATACCTGCACGCCGCGAGGCGTGGGTCCCGAGAGCGCAGGATCGCCAAATATCCTCGCGATCGTGAGTTCGTCGGCCACAACAGGCACTGTGAGCAGCATCAGCAGCAGGAAATACAATTTGCGCATGGACTGGTTATCCCGGGGATATTGTTCTTATCCGGAGCATTTTCGGCGAGCCCGGATGGCGTGGCAACCCAACCATCGGTCAGGCCTTGATCTTAGCGGTCCGATCAAAGACCATCCAAACCCTGCTTATCGCTGTTGCACAAGACTTACCGGCGCGCCAAGCGCCCGCAGTCGGGGAGATCATGAGCACCGCAGGTACCATTCGCGCCGCCAAGGTGCCGGAAGTCACACTGGGCTTCTGGATTATCAAGATCGCCGCCACCACGGTCGGAGAGACCGGGGGAGATGCCGTATCGATGTCGATGAATCTGGGCTACCTGGTTGGCACTGCGATTTTTGCCGCGATATTTGTAGTCGCCGTTGCCTGCCAGATCTCGGCGAAGGAATTTCGGCCTTTCCTGTATTGGGCGACGATTATCGCCACGACCACGGTCGGAACGACCTTGGCGGACTTCGCCGACCGGTCGCTGGGGATTGGCTATGCCGGTGGAACGGCGCTGCTGCTGACGATGTTGCTGCTGTCCCTTTTCATCTGGCACCGCAGGATGGGGTCGATTTCCATCAACACGGTCGACAGCCCAAGGGCCGAGATGTTCTATTGGCTGACCATCATGTTCTCGCAGACGCTCGGCACGGCACTTGGCGATTGGACCGCCGATACTGCGGGACTCGGCTACCTCGGGGGCGCGGCCGTGTTCAGCGGGCTGCTGGCGCTGATCGCGGCAGCGTACTACCTGACAAGCGTATCGCGCACTTTGCTGTTTTGGGCGGCATTCGTGCTCACACGCCCGCTCGGCGCAGTGCTCGGAGATTTTCTCGACAAACCACTGGCCAAGGGTGGACTGAACCTAAGCCGGTACAGCGCAACGGCCTTGCTGCTTTTATTTATCGTCCTGTGTATCGCTTTCATCCCGCAGCGACCCGCCAAAAGGGCACATTGATTGCGGGTTCGGCCACCGAGTCCGAGCTCGCGCCCCCTGCTCGTCACCCGTTGCGTCGTTGAGGGCTCCCTAGCCCACTACGATCTCGCTGATTTGCACGACTGGGGTAACGTTTGAGCGTCGCGGCGCCGTAATTAAGGCCTTACGGCAGTTCGGTGCTCTCCTCAGGAAGCCCCGGTCCCAGGCTCGCCGGGACCGGTATTGATATTTCCTTGCGACCCGCATGGCGTAATTTCTCGTTGGCGGCGGCGAGCTCGTGCTCGCGCAGACCCTGCCACTGGCTGGACACCGCGGCCGCGCGCTTTGCGCACTCCTCGGCCACCGCGAGTTGTGCCGAAGTTGGAGCCCGATCGGTGCCTCCGACATCGGTGAGAATATCGGCCAGAGTCTCGTTGGTGTTGGCCAGGTTTAGCGAGTTCTCGCCCTCACCGGACACCCAAGGCTGCGTGCGGGCTTTGAGGGCTACGAGGGAAGCGTGCAAAGGATCGCCTTTCGGGATTTCCTTCAGTTGGGTGTTGATCGCGGCGCGTAGAGTGTCGATTTCGCGCGTATGGCGCCATACATCGGCGAGCACTTCGCCATATTTGAGCGAGAAGTCCATTGCAGCTTGCATCGCCGGGGCCGATAGTTTGATTCGTGGGTCCATAAGGACCTCAAGCGGCGCATCCAGCTGCTTGCCGTCGACGATGAGACTGAGACGGTAGCTTCCAGGCAGCACCATCGGTCCTCTAGGTTCGACCGGCACGCCGGCGCTGCGAGAGGTGGAGATGCTGTATTTGTAGGTGGAGGCTTTTGGCCGCGGCAGCCGCAGGTCCCAGACGAAACGATGTGCGCCCGGCTCGGTCGACAGCTTGCGGTCCGGTTTGATCCAGTCCTGCGCGAAATAGCTCTCTACCGCCAAAGACTCGTCCGCATCGCGGCTTGAAAACTTTCGCAGCAGTTGATTGTTGCGATCTCTTACCTCGAGGATTACCTCGCTGGGCCGGTCGCGTCCGATCGAATAATCGATCAGTGCGCCCTCGGGCGGATTCGTTCCCAGCGGCGTTTCGGCCGGCGGAGGCGTGTCCTTATTTTGGTTGCTGCGCCAGCGCAGCGCCGGCGCCGGGGCAAATAAACGCGTGGCGTTCGCGTCCGCACCGGGCTGGATCTGACGCAGACGGGAGATATCGTCGAGTACCCACAACGCCCGTCCCTGGGTCGCAGCGATGAGATCATTCCCATGCACAAGCAGATCGTTCACCCAGGCGGGCGGCAGGTTCAGCTCGAGCGCCTGCCAGTGGACGCCGTCGTCCGCCGACCACTGCACACCCTGGTCGGTGCCGGCAAACAGCAGTCCTGCGCGCTGCGGATCTGCGCGCACGACGTTGATGAAAGAATTTGGCGGCAGCCCTGCCGAGATGTTGGTCCAACTCGTCCCGTAATCGCGGGTCCGCCAGACGTGCGGCGCATATTCGTCTTGCCGATGGTTGTCGACTGCGACGTAGGCCGTGCCGGGCGCGAGCGCTGAGACATCGATGCGGCTTATTTTCGACCACGCCGCCACGCCAGGGGGTGTGATCTCGAGCCAGCTTTTTCCGCCGTCCCGGGTCAGCTGAACGATTCCGTCATCGGTACCTATCCAGATTTCATTGTTGTCGTGGGGTGAGGGAGCGATGCTGTAGATCACGCCCACCCCGCAGCTGCGCGCCGCGGGTGGCTGCAAGTCGCCCTCGCAATCATTGAACTTCGGATCGCGATGCGAGAGCTGAGGGCTTATTTCCTGCCAATGTTCGCCCCGGTCCATGGAGCGCAGAAGCTTCTGAGTTGCGAAGTACATCGGGTAGGGCGCCCGAGCGCCGAATGCGATCGGCGTGAACCAGGAGTAATGGTACTTATAGTCCGTGGGCCTCCGGCCGTAGCTGTTGACCGGCCAGGGGGTGATGTTCTGCACCTCGCCAGTACGGCGGTCCCAACGGGCCATGCGTCCGCCCAGACCCGTCGCATAGACAATGTTGGAGTCTTCGGGATCGGGAATGTCGTAATCGCGCTCGTCACCGCCCACCGGCGCCCAGTCGCGAAAGCTGATGGCGCCATAGTCGCTGCGGCTTGCTATCCCGACCGTGCCGCTGTCCTGCTGCCCGGAGTAGATCCGGTACGGAAAAGCGTTGTCAGTGGCTAGGTAGTAGAACTGGCCGGTGGGCGCGTTGTACCAGCTGCTCCATGTCATTCCACCGTTGACCGAAATCACCGTGCCCTGATCGGAAGCCGCAATCATCCGTTCAGGGTGCTTGGGGTTGATCCAGAGGTGGTGGTAGTCGTCTCCGCCGGGCGAGCCGCGGACCACCGTGAAGCTCTTGCCGCCGTCGGTTGATTTCTTAATCGACTGGCCGGTCAGGAAAATTGTATCGGCATCGCGCGGATCGAGCGTCATGCGACTGAAATAGGAGCTTACGACCGAACGAGCCTCGTTGATCCGGCTCCAGTTAGCGCCCCCATCATCCGAGCGGTACAGTCCTCCACCGGCCTTTGCGCTGACACTGGCATACACGCGCGTACCCGCGGCCGTATGGCCGACCGCAAGCCCGATGCGACCCAGATCCCCTTGCGGCAGACCCTTGCCGGGCACACGCGCCCAGGTTTTGCCATTGTCGTGCGACTCGTAGATGCCGCCCTTGGGTCCCCACGAGGGCATGAAGTAGCTCAGCCACGGCCATTGCCTGTCTCTCCACGTGCTGGCATATACATGATCCGGGTCAGCCGGATCTGCGGCGAGATCGACCGCGCCGGTGTCATTGCCCACGAAAAGTGTGCGAGACCAGCTTTGTCCGCCGTCACTGGAACGAAAAACACCGCGCTGATCGTTGTTCCCGTAAAGATGGCCTGCCGCCGCCACCAGCACCACATCCGCGTTGCGCGGATCGACGTAGACGGCGCCTATGTGGCGCGTGTCGTTAAGGCCCGCGGCCCGCCAGCTCTTGCCCCCGTCACTCGAGCGGTACATGCCGCTCCCGGTGCCCATGTCATAGCGCTCTTCGATCTGCCCCGTGCCCACATAGATGACCCCTGGGTCGGAGGGGGCGACGGCCAGTGCTCCCACAGCCGACTCGGGTTGGCTGTCGAAGATCGGACTCCAGGTCTGGCCCGCGTCAGTGGTTTTCCAAACACCCCCGCCGGCATAGCCTGCGTAGTAGGTATCAGGCTGTTCGGCGACGCCTGCGGCCATCGTGCTCCAGCCGGAACGGAAAGGGCCTATCAACCGCCACTCGAGGCCGTTGAGGAGCGAGGGCGCGACCGCTTCGGCGGAGGGTGCCGCGCTTGCGTGCAGGGTGCAGGCGAGCGCGGCCAGGGAAGCGATCAATCGGTGGGCGGGATGAACCATGGGATTTCCAATAAATTGGTGCGGGGAGATGCGGCGCACGGCCGCCGTGACGCGCGCAATCATGTTATCGCAGTCAGTCTCGCTACAAAAGGCGACCGAAGCGGCGCCAGCACGCGCGGGCCGCGGCAAATCTTCCCGTTTTCTCGCCGATGACAAGCAAGCCGATCGCTGGCGTTCGCTTCGACAAGCCGCCGACCAGCAATTACCATGGGCGCACCGTGACTGCCGCATTCAATAGCACAGCGCCGTTCTCCGAGCTTCGTGTCGATGCCCGACGACTGTGGCAATCGCTGGAGCGATTTGCCGAATTCGGAGCGACCGCGCGCGGTGGCTGCAACCGACAGGCCCTGACCGACGAAGACCGCGCGGGGCGCGATCAGTTTGTCGCCTGGTCCAGGGAGGCGGGGTGTGCCACCACGTTCGATGAGATCGGCAACCTGTACCTGCACCGCCCCGGGCGGGAAGAGGCGGCCGCACCGGTGATGGCCTCCAGTCATCTGGACACCCAGGCGACCGGAGGACGGTTCGACGGCGTATACGGCGTATTGGCGGGACTGGAAGTGGTGCGAGTGCTGAACGAGCACCGCATTGAGACGCGCCGTCCGATCGAGGTCGTCAGCTGGACCAACGAGGAGGGCTGCCGGTTCGTTCCCGCGATGCTCGGCTCCGGAACGGTCGCCGGCACGCACGAACTGGCGTTCGCACTGGGCCGGCGCGATGTCGAGGGCCGGTCGGTGGCCGAGGAATTGGATCGCATCGGCTACCGCGGCCAGCGTCCGGCGCGACCCTTCCCGGTCCATGCCGCTTTCGAGGCGCATATCGAACAGGGACCGATCCTTGAGCGCGACAAAGTGACCGTCGGCGTGGTGACTGGCATACAGGGGCTGCACTGGCTCGATGTGATACTCACCGGCGTGCCCTGTCACGCGGGGCCGACACCCATGGAGATGCGGCGCGACCCGTGGCGCGCAGCCGGCCCGATCGTTGCCGGCGCCATGGCGCTCGCCGAAGCACGCGCGCCGTGGGGCCGATGTACCGTGGGAGATGCGCAGTGCAAGCCGGGAGCCCGCAACACTGTCCCCGAGACGCTGCGCATTTCTATCGACATACGCCACCCCGACGGAGAGGTCCTTGAGCAGATGTATGGCGAACTTCGCACCTTGGTGGCACGCGAAGCCGCGCACGCAAACGTGGAGGCGCGCATCGAACCCATATGGCATATGCCGCCTACGAGTTTCGCTCCGCGGCTCATCGATATTGTCGAAGCGACGGCGCGCCGGCTCGGGTACACCAATCAACGCATGATCAGTGGCGCGGGGCACGACTCGCTCAACATCGCAAGCTTCGCCCCAACGACCATGATTTTCGTGCCGTGCGCGGGCGGGCTCAGCCATAACGAGGCCGAGCTGGCCGATCGCGAGGACCTTGCGGCGGGCGCCAACGTGTTGTTGCACGCGATGCTGGCGGTTGCCAACGAATGAACGCAGCAGTGGAGGTCGGGCCCATGTCATTGCGGACGCGGGTTGAAGGAGGTGGGACTGCCCGCCCGGACTATTGGGGAATCGACAGCGAATACGGTCGTCTGACTGATGTGCTGGTTGGGCCTGTGGATCATTTCAACTGGCAGGCGGGCAATGCCGTTGCGCAGCGTAGCGAACGTGTCGGCCGAAGATTCGATGGGGAAGTTGCGCGTCAGCAGCATTCGGAGATGGTGGACGCCTTTACACAGGCCGGGGTGCGGGTGCATCGACTGGCGCCCGACAAATCCCTCCCCTACCAGGTATTTGCGCGCGACAGCAGCGTCATGACCCCCTGGGGTGCGGTCATCACTCAGCTGCAAAAGCCTTTTCGGCGCGGTGAGTACGCGGCCTGCCTGCGCTTTTATATGGAGACGGGCATTCCCATTTACGACCTAGTTACCGCGGGCAATATCGAGGGCGGCGATTTCATGGTGCTCCAGCCCGGAGTTGCCGTGTGCGGCTACTCCGGGGAGCGCTCGATCCAGCCGGCGGTCGATCAGGTGCGCGACTGGTTTGAAGCCGAGGGCTGGGAGTTCCACTCCTATGCCTTCGATTCGCATTTTTTACATCTGGACGTGCAGCTGGGCATGCTGGCGCCCGGGCTGGCTGTGGCCTGCCTTGAAGTCATGGAGAAGGAAATGCAGCAATGGCTGCGGGCCCACGGGATACGGCTTCTTGAAGTTCCCTATTCCGATGCGATGGATCTCGGGTGCAACGTCGTGGCCCTGGGTGGGGATCGTGTATTGGTCCCGGCCTCCAGCCGGCGCCTGATTGACATGTGCCGGGCCGAGGGCCTGAAAGTGTACGATCCGGACGTTGCAATGATCAGCGCTGGTGGCGGGGCCGTGCACTGCATGTGCCAGGCGTTGCGGCGCGATCCGGCTAACCCCCAGCAGGGGCGCGGCGTCCGGGTCTGATCCGTTCGCCGCGCGCCGAGCCATTTAGGGCAGCGGCAGGACTTTAATTCGCAAGTTGACTCTGCCCCCTCATCGCAAGCGGTAGAATCCCCAACCTGCGATCATTTTCCCCCAGAGCCAGTGCAAGGTCATGAGCCTCAGCGTTTTTGAAATATTCAAGGTGGGCATAGGCCCGTCGAGTTCGCACACCATGGGTCCCATGAATGCGGCACGCAGCTTCGTCGATTCACTGGCAGCTCAGCAGCTTCTGGAACGAACCACAGCGGTCACCGCCGAGCTCTACGGTTCGCTCGCGCTGACCGGGCGCGGTCATTGCACCGACCGCGCAATCTTGCTGGGACTTGAGGGTATGAGGCCCGAGACGATCGATTCGGCGCAGGTCGAGCCGACCGTCGAGCGCATCCGCAAGGCAAAGCGGCTCCGATTGCGCGCCGAGCATGAGATTGCCTTCGATGAAGCATCCCAATTGCTGTTCCACCACGACAAGGTGCTCCCGGGCCACTCCAACGGCATGCAATTTACGGCACGCGATGCGCAGGGTGCGGTCCTTGCGCACGAGGAATATTACAGCGTCGGGGGCGGCTTTATCGTCAAGGCAGGCGAGCAGTCCAACGCGGCGACGCAGCGCGCGGCGGCGCCCTATGAGTTCAACTCGGCCGCGGAGCTGCTTGAGCAGTGTTCCAAGCACGGCCTTGAAATCCATGAACTGATGATGCAGCGTGAACGCACCTGGCGCAGCCAGGCCGAGGTCGAGAAGGGTTTGCTGGAGATCTGGCGGGTGATGCGCGAGTGTGTGCAGCGCGGCTTTACCGCGCAGGGCCTGCTTCCGGGTGTGCTCAAGGTCCGGCGTCGTGCGCCCAAGCTCTACCGCTCACTGGAATCGGCGGGCGAGCGCGATCCGATGCACGCGCTGGATTGGGTCAACGCATTCGCGCTGGCCGTCAACGAAGAGAATGCCGCCGGCGGGCAGATGGTCACAGCCCCGACCAACGGCGCGGCAGGGATCGTTCCGGCGGTGTTGCATTACTACGATCGATTTGAGTCCGGCGCGGACGAGGGGGGCATTGTGCGCTTCCTGCTTACCGCGGCGGCGATCGGCATGCTGTACAAGAAAAACGCTTCGATATCCGGGGCCGAGATGGGCTGCCAGGGAGAGGTGGGCGTGGCCTGCTCGATGGCCGCGGCCGGACTGGTCTCGGCCCTCCATGGCACTAACGAACAGATCGAAAATGCGGCCGAAATTGGCATGGAGCACAATCTGGGCCTGACCTGCGACCCGGTGGCCGGCCTGGTGCAGATCCCCTGTATCGAGCGCAATGCCATGGGCTCGCTCAAGGCCATCAGTGCCGCCCGGCTGGCCTTGCACGGTGATGGTTCTCACAAGGTTTCGCTCGATCAGGTTATCAACACGATGCGGCAGACCGGCATCGATATGAGCACGATCTACAAGGAGACCTCGCAGGGCGGTCTGGCGGTGAACGTACCCGAATGCTGATCGGCTCGACTTAGGCGGCCGATTCCCAATCCAGGATGACCTTTCCGCTGTGGCCCGAGGCCATGATCTCGAAACCTTGCTGATATTGGTCCACGGGCAGACGGTGCGTGATGACCGGTCCGATATCAAGGCCTGACTGCAACATGGCGGCCATCTTGTACCAGGTCTCGAACATTTCCCGCCCGTAGACCCCTTTAAGCATTAAGCCCTTGAAGATCACTTCATCCCATTGAATGCCCGTATCAGCCGGCAGGATGCCCAGCAAGGCGACGCTTCCACCGTGGTGCATTGTCTTTAGCATCTGGCGGAATGCGGCCGGCGCGCCGCTCATTTCAAGCCCGACATCGAATCCTTCCTCCATGCCCAGCGACTGCATGGCATCCTCGAGTTTTTCGGTGCGCACGTCTACGGCCAGTGAAGCGCCGAGCTGCCGGGCCAAAGAGAGTCGATACGGGTTGACGTCGGTGATCACAATGTGGCGCGCGCCCACGTGCCGCGCGATCGCCACGGCCATGGTGCCGATCGGGCCGGCACCCGAAATGAGCACGTCCTCGCCCACCAGGTTGAAGGACAGCGCGGTGTGGGTGGCGTTTCCCAGCGGATCCAGGATCGAGGCAATCTCATCGGTAATCGCCGCCGGGAGCTTAAACACGTTCGAGGCCGGCAACGACATGAATTCGGCAAAGCAGCCCGGGCGATTGACGCCCACGCCAATGGTGTTGCGGCACAGATGCCGCCGCCCGGCGCGGCAATTGCGGCAGAAGCCGCAGGTCACGTGTCCCTCTCCGGAAACGCGGTCTCCGATCTTCAGTCCGCGAACCTCGCTTCCCATGGCGACGATCTCGCCGCAGTACTCATGCCCCACCGCCATAGGTACCTTGATTGTGCGCTGCGCCCAATCGTCCCAGTGGTAGATATGCATGTCGGTGCCGCAGATGGCCGTTTTTTTCATCCGGATCAGCACATCATTTGGCCCGATCGTGGGCTTATCGACATCGGCCATCCAGATGCCTGGCTCTGCTTTGGCTTTGACCAGTGCTTTCATGTTTTGGGACTGTCCTGTGGATTGTTCATGCTACTGCAGCACTCCAAACTCGCGTCCCGCGGAGGTGAAAGCCGCGATGGCGCGGTCAAGATGCTCGCGGGTGTGGGCGGCCGTGAGCTGCGTGCGAATACGAGCTTGGCCTACCGGCACGACCGGAAAAGAAAAACCGATGACATACACGCCAAGTTCGAGCAGGCGATCGGCCACGCGGGAGGCCAGGCCGGCATCGCCGATCATGACCGGCACGATCGGGTGCTCGCCGGGCACGAGCCTGAAACCCGCCGCCTGCATGCGATCGCGAAAGTATCTCGAGTTGTCGGCCAGTTGCCGCCGCAGCTCCTCGCCGGACTCGATCAGATCGAGCACCGCAAGGGTGGTGGCGGCGACCACCGGCGGAATCGAATTTGAGAAGAGATACGGTCGCGAGCGCTGTCGGAGCCAGTCCACGACCTTGCGCGGGCCCGCGATATATCCCCCCGAAGCGCCACCGAGCGCTTTGCCCAGTGTGCCGGTCAGCAGGTCGACGCGGCCCATGACCTGCTGTACTTCATGGGTGCCGCGCCCCTTTTCCCCGATAAATCCCGTGGCGTGCGAGTCATCGACGGCCAGGATCGCTCGGTACCGTTCCGCGAGTTCGCTGATCTGGGCGAGCGGTGCGATGGTGCCGTCCATGGAAAATACGCCATCGGTAATGATCAGGCGTGTCCGTGCGCTCTGCGCTTCGACCAGCCGCGCCTCCAGTTCGCTCATGTCGCGGTTCGCGTAACGGAGTTTTCGAGCCTTGCACAGGCGAATGCCGTCGATGATTGAGGCGTGATTGAGGGCGTCGGAAATTACCGCGTCCTGCTCATCCAGCAGCGTTTCGAACAGACCACCGTTGGCATCGAAGCAGGAGGAGTAGAGGATGGTGTCTTCGGTTCCCAAGAAGCTCGAGAGTCGCGCTTCAAGCTCGCGGTGAATACTTTGAGTGCCGCAGATGAAACGAACCGAGGCGCAACCGTAACCAAAGCGGTCCAGCGCCCGGTGGGCGGCGGCGAGCACCGCGGGATGATTGGCAAGTCCCAGATAGTTGTTGGCGCACAGGTTGATGACCTCGGCGCCGCCAGCGACTTTAATGACCGCGCCCTGCGGCGTCTCAAGTATGCGCTCGGCCTTGAACGTCCCCGCCGAGCGCAACTCGAGCAGGCGATCATTCAGTTGCGCCGCGATCGCATCGATCGCCCGTATCGGATGTGTCAATGGTGGTGCACAGTGGCTGAAACCACTACGGTATCCTGCGTGCGCGTAATTGTCGACGGTGCGCCGAGCGGGTCCCGCGGCATGCCCAGCGCATTATGGCGCAAGCCGCGGGGCGCCCCGCGGAGCGAGGTGGACATGAGCCTCGTTGGTGTCACAATGGCCCTCGTGAACACAAGGACTACCGCGGCGGCCGTGCTGGCATGCGTCAGTCTGGGGGTGTGGGCCGAGATCCCGCCCCCGAGCGGGACGATCGAAATGCCCGGGGCGGTGCCCGAGGCCAGCGCTCCGGCACAGGCGCTCCCAGCGGCCACGCCTCCGGACGTGGTCGAGGAGGTGGTGATTGCCGCGCCCGAACCGCGCTACGTATCGCCCACCCGGCGCGATCAGATCGGGCGCATCTGGGCACCGGTCTACATCAACAACCAGGGTCCGTTTCGCCTGGTGCTGGACACCGGGGCGAACCGCTCGTGCGTGATTGCGCGGGTGGCCTCGCGCCTGCAGCTGGCGCCGGACAATACCTCCTCGATGCGCCTGCAGGGGGTCACGGGCAGCGCCACGGTGCCTACGATCCAAGTGAACTCGTTGCTGATTGGCGATTTGTTGATTAACGGTTCGAAGCTGCCGATTATTCCCGATGCCCTTGGGGGCGCCGAGGGGATATTGGGTAATGAGGGCTTGGTTGATCGCCGGGTCTATATCGACTTTCGACACGACATCATATCCATCACCCGCTCGCACAACCGCGCGGCACCCCCAGGCTATTTCACCGTGCCCTTTACATTACAACGTGGCCGCCTTCTGACTGTTGACGCCTGGCTGGGGCGCGTGCGCGCCAAGGCGATCGTTGACACCGGCGGACAAACGACGGTGGGAAACCTCGCGCTGCGCGACGCGTTGATGCGCAAATACAGGGGAGGCCTGCCCGAGGTCGACCATATCGAAGGGGTCACGACCGACGTTCAGGAGGGCGAGGGGCGCAGGGCGCCGTCGATCCAATTTGGCCCCATCGACATTCACACCGACCGCATGACTTTTGCGGACATGCAGATCTTCGAATACTGGAAGATGACCGAGGAACCGGCCTTGCTCATTGGCATGGACGCGCTGGGCCTGCTCGACACCCTCATCATCGACTACCGGCGCAACGAGCTGCAGTTGCGGATGCGCGGCTACTGAGCCTCACCGTCGCACGTGAGGCGCACTCCCCGCGTGCCCAAAGACCGCTACTTGGGTATGACCGTGCCGTTGACCACGCGAACCGGGGCTCCCACAGCGAGCGTGGGCTGCGTGTCCTGGCTCACTGTGGTGTCGGTGCCGTTGTCCAGGTGCACGCGGATATCGTAGTGAGTCGCCGCGCGGGCCTTTTGCTCGACCTTGTTGCCGACAAACGCGCCACCGGCGGCACCGGCGATCTTGGCGATAGTCTTGCCACTGCCGGCGCCGATCTGGTTTCCGAGCACTATTCCGGCCACACCACCCGCAACAGCACCAATCCCCGAGCCCTTGCCCTGCACGGTCACTGGCGTGATTGCGGCAATTACTCCGCAGTTCGTGCACACCGGAGGCGGGGGCGGAGGTGTCGGGTGAACAACCGGAGCGGGCGCGACGGCGGCCACGGGCGGCGGTGAGGGGGGGGCGACGGGCGTGGCGGGCTTGGTCTTGTGCACAACTTTCTTCGGAGCCGGCTTTGGCGCGGGTTCGGGCGCCGGAGTGGGTTCCGGAGCCGCCGCAGGAGCGGGCTCGGGCACAGCCGCGAGTGGGGCAGCGGCCGGCGGCGGGGCGGGCGAGGCAACCTGCGGTTGACCCGATGGGCTGCATGCGAGCAAAGCCGCGCCAGCGCAGGCAATCAGACTCGAGGCGGCGATGCGAATCGGCAAGGTATTCATAAAAGACAAACTCGTCGGGCCAATGATGGGATCCAATCTACTGGATTGCGCCTCAAGCGCAAGTTTCAAGCGGGCCTTTGTCGCCAGACACCGACGCAATTTTCAGGCCCTGGACGACAGGAGTAAAGTTTTGTGAGCTACCTCATACCTGGCGCGGATCGCCGGCGCGCGCGTTCGCGTGATGTGCATACCCGGACAGCCCGGGGTGCAGTTTTTCGATCATGTGGGGGATGAAACGCATTCCCGCGCGCACTGGACGCTATCTTGCGGTGACCCTCTCGCACGTGGACCTGCGGCGGGGCGGACGCTGGGTTCTGCGCGATCTTCGCTGGCGGATCCGCCCCGGGGAGCGTTGGGTTTTGCAGGGAGCCAACGGCGCCGGAAAGACCCAGCTCCTCAAACTCATCGCCGGCGATGTCTGGCCCCAGCCGCGGCCTAAGACGCGGCGGCATTACTTGTGGCGCGGTGAACTCAGCACCGAGCCCTATGAGGTGAAAGAGGAAATTGCCTATCTTGGCGCCGAGCGACAGGATCGGTACCAGCACTACGAATGGAATCTTAAGGTCGCTACGATCGTGGGCACGGGCCTGCAGCGCAGCGATACGCCACTGGGTCCGCTGACCAGCGAGGAGCGATCGCGTGTTGCACGGATCCTGCAGCGCCTGGGAATCCAAGGTCTGGCCCGGCGACGTTTCCTTACACTGTCGCAGGGCGAGCGTCGGCTCGTTTTGCTGGGGCGGGCCCTCGCCTGGCGCCCGGCCTTGTTGCTGCTCGATGAGCCGCTCAACGGACTTGATGCGATGCATCGCACACGGATCCTCGGCGCACTCAGAGTGCTCAGCCGCTCGCGCTTGCCCTGGATCTATGCCAGCCACCGAGTGGAAGAGATTCCATCCTCGGTGACCCATCGGGCGTGTCTGCATAACGGTCGCCTTCGCACCGCTCGCTGGCGCCCGCCGCGCGTGCCAGGCTCGGCAAAGCCGGCGCGCAAAGCACCGGCGCGCCGGCGCCCGGCAGGTCATATTCTGCTCGATCTGCGCGACGCTTCGGTGTGGCGCGAGGGCCGAGCAGTCCTTCAACACCTGACGATGCGGATTCGCGGCGGCGAGTGCTGGGTGGTGCACGGCGCCAATGGGAGCGGCAAGTCCACTTTGCTAGCCACCCTTCAGGGCGAGCACGGTGTGGCGGACGATGGATCGATCTGGAGGCGATTCGTAGAGCCTGGCATGCCGTTGAGTGCATTCCAGGACCGCTTGGCGGCGATCGCACCGGAATTGCAGGCCGGCCTGCCGCGGCACTTGACGTGCCTGGAATGCATTGTGGCCGGAATGCGCGGGGCCTACGATCTGGACGGCTCGATGAGCACTTCGGAGCGCCGCTCGGCCTTGCGCGCGTTGAATGCCGTTGGCGGCAGGGGATACGCGGGAATACGCTTTGGCGAGCTCTCTTACGGGCAGGCGCGCCGCATCCTGTTCGCGCGCGCGCTGGCGCGCGAGCCTGATATTGTGTTGCTTGATGAGCCCTATACCGGACTTGATACTCGAACTCGGGCACGACTCCGCTCGCTGGTGGAAACCTGGGTCAAGCAAGGACGCACCGTAGTGATTGCAACCCATCATCGCGATGACTGGCCGCGGGGCGCCTGCTGCGAACTTGAACTTGCGCGCGGCCGCCCCCGTTATTGCGGGCCGCTGCGGGCCGCTGCCAGTGCCCGGCGGGTGCGATTGCCGTGAGGCGTCGGAGTGCGCTTTGGGCGGTCGCGCTTCTGGGGCTGTGCGCGGTGCTTGGCGCCTGGCACTGGCGCACGGTCCGCGCACCGCAAGCGGCCGGTGTTTTGATTGCGGGCGGGGATGGCGGCGGGCTGCCTCGCACAGCACCCGAGCTTGAGGGATTCGACGCCGCCGCACTCCAGGAGGCCGTGGTCCGCGCCCTCCAGCAGGGGACCGATGCGCTATTGATCATGCGTCACGGGCACTTGGTGGAGGAGCGGTACCGCGCGGACGCGGACGGCGGCACACCGGTGGCCGGAGGCGCAATATCGGACGCCTTGATGCTCGTGGCCGCCGGCATCGCGGTGGCGCGACACGGCATGCCCATGCCAGCCCCGCCCTTCGATCCGGGTCGACTGAGTTCTGCAATCGAGGTGGCCAGTGGCCGGGGCTATCCCGCGTTTCTTTCCCGCTACGTCTGGCAGCCACTGCACGCGGGCCCTGCCTACTGGAGTTCCGGAGTCGTGCGTGCCCGCTGCGTGGATTGGCTGCGCGTGGCCGAGCTGCTGCTGCACGACGGGCGGTTCGAGGGCACACAGATCGTGCAGCCGGGCTGGATTGAGCGACATTCAGTTGATCTGTATGGGACCGGTGTCGAATCCTTGGGGGGCACCGGTTTGCGCAAACTTAATGGTCCGGGAGCAACTCGTTTATGGCTGGCACCACGCCTTGATGTTGCCATCCTGCGGGTGGGCGGGCCGCCGCCGGCAGGGGTGGCAGTGGACGAGACGCTCGCACGTACAATAATCAACACGCTGCGCGATCGTCCGGCCACCGGCGGGAGCACCTTGAAAGATCTGGTGCCGGGGCATTAAAACCGGTGGGGGGAACGCCCACCAGCGCTTTGGGCACGGGTGACGTTGCCGAGGGCGTGGTGCATGCTGGGGTGCACGTCGGTCCAGTAACTGGAGGGGTGGTGTGATTTTTGAATTCGAAGGCAAACGCCTGATAACCAAGACTGGCCGCTATTACGTGGCCGCGGGAGCCCAATTGATTGGCGATGTGCACTTGGGGGATGGCGCCAGCGTATGGTTCAACGCGGTGCTGCGGGCTGATGATGAGCGCATCGAGATTGGTGATGGCAGCAACGTCCAGGACGCCACAGTCATTCATTGCGACCGCGACCAGCCGACTCTCGTTGGCCGCGGGGTCACGATCGGGCATCGCGTCCTGCTCCACGGATGCGTGATTGCCGATGAGTGCCTGATCGGCAATGGCGCCGTGCTACTCGATGGAGTTCGTATCGGGCCGCATTGCTTGATTGCTGCCGGCACACTGGTTACGCCGGGTAAGGAGATTGCCGCTGGCAGCGTTGTCATGGGCTCGCCAGGCCGAATCGTTCGCCCGACCGGGGAGCGAGAGTTGACGATGATCGAGGGCGCCGCCCGGTACTATCAGCAGCGTATAGATCGGTATCGGGCCGAGCCCGGGCTGAGCGCGGCCGAAATCAGGTCCGAATGATGGGCGTTGAACCGAGAAACCCGCAGTCCCAGAGCGAACAGAGCGACAAGAGCAACCTTCTCCGCCAGCTGCGCATCGCGCCGGCGGAGCGCGACGGACCGACATCCGCGGCAACGAAGTCCAAAATCCTCTACATCGTGTTGGGGCTGGCCGCGATAACGATGCTGGCGGTTGCGGTCTTTTTTTGGAAGTGGCATTCCCGGCGCTATACGGTCGAGGTGGCCACGGCGCTGGCGCCGAGCATTGCTCAGGGACCCACCGCGATCCTGCAGGCCAGTGGCTATGTCACAGCGCGGCGGGAAGCCACCGTATCGGCGCAGATCACCGGCACAGTCAAAGAAGTTCTGATCGAGGAGGGCGAGCACGTCAAGGCCGGCCAGGTGCTGGCACGACTCGATGATGCGGCCTATCAGGCAGGCGTGGCACAGGCGCGAGCGCAACTGATGGCCGCACAGGCGCTCGAGGCGCAGTACATTGCCCAGCTGGCGCAGGCCCGGCGCGAGACAAAGCGCAACCAGGACCTGATCGATCGAAACCTGGTCTCGCGCCAGTCGCTCGAAACGACGCAGATGCAGCAAGACACACTCACCGCGCAGCTGGAGGTGCAGCGCAAGCAGATCGAGCTGGCTTCGGCGGCGCTGCGCGGGGCGCAGGTGCAACTGGCCTACTGCACGGTGCGTGCGCCCTTTGATGGAGTCATCGTCGCCAAGTCGGCACAGTCGGGTGAAATCATTTCTCCGATTTCGGCCGGAGGTGGTTTCACGCGCACCGGAGTCGGTACCATTGTCGACATGGATTCCCTGGAGATCGAGGTCGACGTCAACGAGGCCTACATCAATCGGGTGATCGCCCAACAACCCGCGCAGGCCTTATTGGACGCCTACCCGGACTGGAACATACCGGCCCACGTGGTCGCCATCATTCCGACCGCCGACCGTAACAAGGCCACCGTAAAAGTGCGCGTGGCACTTGACCAGAAGGACCCGCGAATACTTCCCGATATGGGAGTTCGGGTTTCGTTTCTGGAACCCGAAACCGCAGGCACCTCCTCAAATAAGCCCGCGCCGCAGGCCATCGAAGGCGTGCTGGTCCCGGCCTCAGCCGTGGTTGCCGAAGGCGAGTCCGGCGGCACGGTGGTCTATGTGCTCGAAGGCGATCTCGTACGAGCGCGCGCGGTCAAGGGCGGGCGGGCGTTTGGCGATTTGCGAGCCGTCACCGGGATCGATGCCGGGGTGCCGGTGGTGCGGGCGCCCCCGGCGGGGCTCCGCGATGGCGCGAAGGTCAGCATTTCGAAGGCGACGAACCGATCGTGATCGGCAATAGGCGGTTGCAATGAGTACCCTGGTCCAAATTCAAAACCTCAGCAAGACGTACGCGCGCGGATCGCAAAAGGTCGAGGTCCTGCATGGCATAGACCTGGACATCGAGTCCGGTGATTTTGTCGCCCTGATGGGCCCGTCGGGATCGGGGAAGACAACATTGCTCAATCTCATCGGCGGCCTTGATGCTCCCACCGGTGGAAGCATTACCGTGGGCGAGGAGCGGATCGATCAGCTTTCCGAAAACGCATTGGCAAAGTGGCGATCCGCGCACGTCGGCTTCGTGTTCCAGTTTTACAATCTGCTCTCGACACTTTCGGCCCGAAAGAACGTGGAGTTGCCCCTGCTGCTCACCCGCCTGTCCGCGGCCCAGCGCCGGCAACGCGCCGACATTGCTCTGCAACTGGTGGGGCTGGCGGATCGGGCCGTGCACAAGCCGGCAGAGCTATCGGGCGGCCAGCAGCAGCGCGTGGCCATCGCCCGCGCAATCGTTTCCGATCCCGCGTTGCTGGTGTGCGATGAGCCCACCGGCGATCTGGATCGTCAGTCGGCCGCTGAAGTCCTGACGCTGCTCCAACAGCTCAATCGCGATCACGGCAAGACCATCATCATGGTGACTCACGATCCGAAGGCGGCGGAATTCGCACACCGCATCCTGCATCTGGATAAGGGCACTTTTGCAGAGCCAGTCGAGCAGACCGCGGCATGAGATATCTGCAACTGGTCTGGGCAGCTCTGATGCGCCACAAAGCGCGGACGCTCTTTACCTTGCTGTCAGTGGCAGCGGCATTTTTGCTGTTCGGGCTTCTCGATTCGGTGCGTGGAGCCTTTGCGGGAGCAGGCAACAGCGTTGCGGGACTTAACCGACTGGTCACGGTATCCAAGATCAGCTTCACATTGCAGCTTCCGAAGAGCCTGCTCGAGCGCATCCAGGCGGTGCCTGGCGTGGCCGACGTCACTTACGCCAATTGGTTCGGCGGCATATATCAGGACCAGAAGAATTTCTTCCCCAACCAGGCGGTAGCGGCCAACTACCTGGATGCGTATCCGGAGTGGAAAATCAGTCCCGCCGAGCGCGAAGCATTCCGCAACACCCGCACCGGAGCCATCGTCGGGGCGGCGTTGGCGAGAAAATTCAACTGGAAGGTGGGCGACAAGATCCCGCTGCAGGGTACGATCTTTCCTCAGAAAAACGGCAGCAACACCTGGATCTTGGATCTGGTGGGCATCTACCGGATTGCCGACCCACAGCAACGTTCCCAGGAAAACGCGCTCATGTTCAACTGGGATTACTTCGATGAGGCGCGCGCCTTCGGCAATGGCAACATCGGCTGGTACGTGATCCGCGTCGCCGACCCCAAGACCGCAGACCGTGTTGCCCAGGCCGTCGATGCGCTGTCTGTGAATTCGGATCACGAAACCAAGACCCAGAGCGAGCGCGCCTTTCAGCTCGCTTTCGTCAGCCAGTTTGGGGACATCGGCCTAATCGTGGGCGCAATCATGGCCGCCGTGTTCTTCACATTGATCTTGCTTACGGGCAACACCATGGCCCAGGCCGTGCGCGAGCGGATTCCGGAGCTGGCGATCCTGAAGACTATCGGCTTTACCAGCGGGAGCGTTATGGGTCTGCTGCTGGCCGAGGCAGTTCTCATATTGCTGCTGGGCGGGGTCATCGGCGTGCTGCTGGCCGGAGTGGTGGCCAATGGCTTGCAGCTTTCGACCGGCATCACGCTGCCACCGATCGTATCGGCTGCAGGTGTGTGGTTGCGTTCGTTTGGGCTGATGATTTTGATCGGTCTTCTGGTCGGAGCCATGCCGGCCTACCGCGGGCTGCGGCTGCGCGTGGTGGATGCGCTGGCGGGCCGCTAGGGATTTTTATGAGCGCACGTGGAAAATGGTGGACGCGCCTGTTCTCGTGGCTCGGCGTCTGGGCTTTGGTGATCGCGGCCCTCATGGTGCTGGCGGTCCTGCCCGGATGGACACTTCCCATCTTGCTGTTGCCATTGGCATTGTGGCTGGTTGTCACCCGTACCGGACGCCAGGCATGGTCGGCTACGCAGGTTGGGATCGCGACGATCCCGCAACGACTGGGTTCCTCATCGGTCGTGGTGGTTGGAATTGCGGGAGTCGTCGGGGTTCTCGTGGCGCTGCTGGCCATGGCCGCGGGGTTCGCCGCCACGCTCAATCAGGGAGGAAGCGACGACACCGCCATCGTGTTGCGTGCCGGCGCTCAAACCGAACTGAACTCCGTTATCAGCCACGACACGGTGAGCCTGGTCTCCCAGCAGTCCCAGGTTCAGCGCGGCAGCAGCGGGCAGCCGATTGCCTCAGGCGAGCTCGTGGTGGTGGCGGCGCTGCCCAAGCGCAGCACCGGCCTGGACGCGAATGTCGAGGTGCGCGGCGTGGGGGAGCGGGCCTGGGAGCTACGTCCGGGGCTGCGCATTATCGATGGGCGCCGATTTACGCCTGGACTTCGCGAACTTATCGTGGGCAAGCGCGCGCGCGAACAGTTCTCGGGTGTCGATGTGGGCTCAACGCTCAAGCTTAACGGTCAGCCGTGGCGGATCGTGGGCGAGTTTCTGGCCAACGACGCCAATGACTCGGACCTCTGGGGGGACGTGGAGGTCGTGGGCCCCACTTATCGACGCGGGAGCAGCGCCACATCGGTGACTGTCAGGCTTACCGATCCTGGAGCGTTCGCGGCGTTCCAGGCTGCCTTGACCACGGATCCGCGCCTTAAAGTGGACGTCATGACCACACGCGCCTATTTCACGGCGCAATCGGCCAACCTGACGCGATTGCTGACGGCTCTGGGCAATGCGATCGGCGTCATCATGGCCGTGGGCGCGGTCTTCGGGGCCCTCAACAGCATGTACGCGGCCGTGGCCTCCCGGACCCGCGAGATTGCGACATTGCGTGCGCTGGGTTTCCGGGGCGCTCCGGTCGTGGTCTCTGTCATGCTCGAGACCATGTTACTGGCGCTGGCGGGTGGAATATTGGGAGCCGCGATCGCTTGGCTCTTGTTCGATCACTACACGGCCTCCACCCTGGGATCGAATTTCACCCAGATCGTGTTCGCCTTCCAGGTCTCCCCTGAGCTGCTGTGGCGCGGATTGAAATGGGCGCTGGCGATGGGCCTGCTTGGGGGCTTGTTCCCGGCTCTACGAGCGGCGCGCTTGTCGGTGACCGACGGATTGCGCGAGCTGTGAGTGCGGGGGCCGCTAGGCCCGATTCAGTCCGAGCGATGCGCAAGGCACGCGGCCCCGACCCGGTCAGCTAGCCATTTGGCAACCCGCGGGAAAGTGGCGGCGCAAACTACGCCACGGCGTACAAGAACTCGACGAACGAGGCCGACCGCACCATCCAGTCCCTTGATCTTCTGGATTCGTCGAGTCGATCAGGATAGTACTCATCCGGCGCATGCGCGCCGGTGCCGTGACCCAGACCGAAGTCCGGCCGCCGGCAGGCTCAGCGGCGCGCTGGTGAACCGATAGCCGGGCCAGGAACCGGGATTGCGCGGCATCACCAGCGGCGTCGCGCCGAGCTTGGTGAAGGTCGCGACCACGGCCTTGAAGAACTTGCTGTCCGGATCGGTCTGCGTCGGGTCGTAGCCGCCGCTCATGTTGACTTCGATGTCGCCGAAGCCGTGTTTGGCCAAGATGCGCCTTGAGCTTGGCCAGGGTGTCGGCCGCGGTCATGTCGGGCACCAGGCGCATGTCGATCTTGGCCACCGCGCGATGCGGCAGCACGGTCTTGCCGCCCGGGCCCGTGTAGCCGCCGACCAGGCCTTCGATGTTGATGGTCGGGCTGCGAGAACAGGCGCAGCAGCGAGGTTCTGCCAGTTCTCGTCGTGCACCCAGTGCTCGACGCCGAATTCGGCCTTCGAGCGTGGCCTCGGGTACGGCCGCCGACGTACGCCAGCACCATTTTCTTCTGCGCCTCGGACAAGCGGCTTCGCCTTGTCGAAGAATCCCTCCACCGCCGGCGTGTGCCCGTCCTTTTCGACCAGGGTATTGAGCGCCTGGACCAGATGCCAGGACGGCGAATCGACCTGGGCTTCCAGGC
This sequence comes from uncultured Gammaproteobacteria bacterium, assembly GCA_963717335.1. Lineage (GTDB taxonomy): Bacteria > Pseudomonadota > Gammaproteobacteria > Steroidobacterales > Steroidobacteraceae > FEN-1191. The sequence continues at coordinate 721,286 of CAVQVZ010000002.1, forward strand.
TGGAGTGGATGTCCTTCTTCGGACCGCGCCCCCATTCTCGCCGCTCGATACCAATTCCAGTTCCACCACGCCCTTCGCGCCCGCCGCCACCTCGACGCTGCCGTCGGCGTTCCTGGCTGGCGCCGGGCAGCAGCACGCCGACGCAGGCCTTGCAGGTGCGGGAACACCTCGGGCTGTTGACGATCTCACCGAAGTGCGGCGAGCCGATTTCCTCTTCGCCTTCGCAGACCAGCACCAGATTCACCGGCAGCTTCTTGCCGCTGGCCTTGAAGGCCTGCGAGTGCGCTCGAGGAAGGCGTTCTGCGGGCCTTTCTGGTTTACCGCACCGCGACCCATGCACACCGTACCCAGTCCCGGCTTCTCCACCAGACGCGCCTCGAGCGGCGGCGAGCTCCATTCCTCGGGAACGAATTGCTTGACGTCGTACATGAAATAGACGGCGACCGTGGTCTTGGCGCCCGGCATCGAGCCTGGCCGAATACGCCCGGCTTGCCGGAGGTCGGAATGATCTTGACGCCGGTGAAGCCCAGCGTCCGTGGCCAGCTTCGCCATGTACTCGGCGCCCTGAGGGTAGTTGCGGTTCTCCGCCGCGATCGACGGCAGCGCGATCCAGTCCTGCAGGCGCTTGATGTTCTCGGCGTGCATCTTGGGAATCTGGGCCAATACGGCCGACTTGTCGGCACTTGCGCCGGCGGCCAGTACCAGTCCGGGTGTGGCGGCCAACACCGCAGTGGATACCGCGCCGTGCACGAAGTCCCGACGGCTCAAACCATTGTCATCCGATGAACTCATGGCGTCCCCTCTTGTTGGAATTGTCGCTGCGTCCTTAAGCACATTATCCACCTTTTGGATTGGCGCGTGAATGACCCAGATCGCCTTCGGGCCCACGCGATGCGCGATGCCGCTTGCCCTTTAGAGCTCCAGGGTCGCATCAAAGACGATCCGCGCGCTGCCCGCAACGCGCACCTGCCGCATGCCCGATGCGCCTTCCGATACGCGCACCTCCACGACGCCCGCCCGGCGGATGTGGTGCCCCTGGCGGCCCGTAAATTCCGAAGTCCCATGGTCGGCAATTTTTCCCAACGCCTGCAGTTGCGTGGCCAGCATGGCATGCGCATTGCCGCTGACCGGGTCTTCCGGAATGCCGATCGCCGGGCAAAACATTCTCGCCTCTGTGTCGCAATCGGGTACCGCCGGGGACAAGCTGTACACAAAAAACCCTGCAGGAAGCCCGCTGGCCGAGAGCTCAGCGAGTCGCCCCATGTCCGGGCGCAGTCGCGCCAGTGTCGTGCCGGTCCGCACCGCGATCAACGCACGGCTCCCCCCCGGGCCCGCGACAACGCTCGGGCAATCGGGATCGAGTTCTTCATGGCCCACGCCCAGAGCGGCGCACGCGGCCAGGAGCTTATCTTCGGGTAGCGCACCGTGGAGCGGCGCGGGCGTTTGGCTGAACGCGTAGCGTCGGCCCCGCGGACCGTCGAGCCGCTCGATATCGACAAGGGCGCCGCGTTGTTTCTGGCGCCGAAGCGGCGCATGACCCAGCTTATCGAGCACAGCGTGGGCCGCCACCGTGGCATGTCCTACCAGACCCGTTTCAGTCCGGGGCGTAAAAAACCGCAGGCGCAAGTCATGGTCGGGGGAATCGGGCGGCAGTATGAAGGCCACATCGACGCCGCCCAGCTCGCGGGCAATCGACTGCAGCTCGCGTGTATCAAGCCGCTCGGCGCCCAACACTACGCCCGCCGGGTTGCCGGTGCAGGGTGTAGAGGTAAAGGCGTCGACCCGATACACCTGCAAGCGCTTGCTCATCCCGGACCTCGCCACGTCGGCAGCGCACGCACTGCCCGAAAAGTGATGCTAACCCGGCATCGTGCGCCGTGCGGCACTTGCAATGCCGGCCCGGGGCACGGATAGTTCCCACCTCAAACCTTGGGGTGGCCCTGCGAGGGCCTGAGATGCCGGTTCGACCGGCAAACCCGTTGAACCTGATCCGGCTAGTACCGGCGTAGGGAGCAGGTCTTTGAATCGCAAGAACCTCCTTTTCGCATCGTTGGTGTTGATCCCGTGGCTGTGCTCGAGCGCGCCTGGCGCTGGCTCGAGCAGCGGCCGGTGAGTCACTCGATGAGGTGATCATCAGCGCGAGTCTGCGCAGCACGCCGTTGCGCGACCTTCCGCAGGGCGTCACTGTCCTGGACAGTGAGACTTTGCGCGCCGCTGGCGTTCAGCACTTTGAGGACGTAATCGGGCTGATTCCGGGCCTGAATTGGGCATCTGGCACCTCCCGACCGCGCTACTTCCAGATTCGCGGCATCGGGGAAACGGAACAGTACCAGGGCGCACCAAACCCTTCGGTCGGCTTTCTGATCGATGATATTGATTTCTCGGGCGTCGGAATGCCCGCGACACTTTTTGATCTCGACCGGATCGAGGTTTTGCGCGGTCCAAGCAGCACGGTCTATGGGGCCAACGCGCTCGCCGGGCTGATCAGCGTGCGCAGTCGCGACCCGGGTCGCGCCTTTGAACTCGGGGGCGAGGCCACCGTCGGGGATTACGGCACGACTTCTGTGGGACTTGCGCTCGGTGATGGCCTCCCCAAGGGGAGCGGCGGATGGCGACTTGCGGCACAGCGCTATCGGAGCGATGGATTCCGACGCAACGAATACCTGGGCCGTGACTCGACCAATGGATATGACGAATCCACGGCGCGCGCCAAGCTCGCTTGGGACCCCACCACGCAGATGCATGCGGCGTTGACTGTGCTGTACGCTGATTTGGACAACGGCTATGACGCCTGGTCGGTCGACAACTCGCGCATCACACGTTCCAATCAGCCCGGTCGTGACGCGCAGCGCTCGAGCGGCGCCTCGTTGCGGCTGGAACACACGAATGCCCACGGCGAGTGGCTGAGCATATCCAGCGCGGCCGACTCGCGCATTGATTACTCCTTCGACGGCGATTGGGGGAACGATGGGTACTGGGGTGCAAGTGCGCCCTACGATTATTTCGAAAGTCACCAGCGCACGCGTCAGACCTTCGCCGAGGATCTGCGTTACCTGGGTCAGGGCGCGGCGCTTCCGATCGGCGAGCTGCGTCCCGCCGTTGGCGTGTATCTGCTGCGCCTGCGCGAGGAGGATCTGCAGCTCGACACCTGGACCGATCAGTACTACGGCGCAGGGCAGAGCGCGCTGGCAAGTCGCTATCAGGCGACTAACGCCGCACTTTACGGTTCGTTAGAGTTGATCACCGGTGAGCGCGGCTTGCTTACGTTCGGTGTCCGAGCCGAGCAGCGAACGGCAGAGTACGCCGACAGTTCTGATGCGCCTTTCCCTAAGGCGAGCAACCAGCTCGCGGGAGGGAACCTGTCCTGGATGTGGAAGCCCAGCGCTTTGCGCCAGTATTACGCAACGCTGTCTCGAGGCTACAAGGCTGGCGGCTTTAATATCGGAGCGGACATTGATCCTGCGCAACGCCAATTCGGTGCCGAGACGCTGTGGAATCTGGAGCTCGGACTGCGCCTTTCGAATCCTGCCAGCCACCTCGATTTCAGCACAGACGTCTATGCCATGAGGCGAAGTTCCATGCAGGTGTACAACTCTCGCCAGCTGCTCCCCGATAATCCGCTCACCTACGTTTTCTACACCGACAATGCGGCGCACGGCGATAACATCGGCGTCGAGGCCGAGTTGCACTGGCAGGTGCGGCCGGGATGGATGCTGGGGGCTAGCAGCGCGCTCCAGGACACCCGCTACCTGGGCTATGTGAATGACGGCCTGGATTTGCGCGGCCGCGGACAGGCCTTTGCGCCGCCCTGGCAGGTATCGTTGAGCGCAGGCTACGAGCATCCGGCCGGCGCGTTCGCGCGCGCCGACCTTGAAGCACAGGACGGCTTCTATTTCAGTTCAAGCCACGACCAGCGCGCGCGTTCGCGTGCCCTGGTCAATCTGCGCACCGGCTGGCACGCCCGCCAGTGGACAGCGAGCGTCTGGGCCCACAACCTATTCGACGCTGCGTACTCCGTGCAGGGCTTCTATTTCGGCGATGAGCCACCGGATTTCCCGGTTAAGTTGTACTTGCAAAACGGCGATCCGCGGCAGGTGGGACTCACGTTGAGCATGAACCTGGACGCCACCTAGCATGCGCGCTGTCAGCTTCATGCACGCGCATTGGCAGGAGGCGATCGCGGTCATCGCCGGCCTGACCTATGTCGTGCTGATCCTGCGACGGAATCGCTGGGGGTGGGTGGCGGGCGCCTGCAGTTCCTCGATCTACATTCTCATCTCGGCGCGCGCCAAACTGCCGATGCAATCGCTCTTGCAGGCTTACTACGTAGTCATGGCCTTCTATGGATGGTTCAGCTGGAAGCGCAACGCCGAGCAGGAGGGCGGGCGAATCTACCGCTGGACGCTGCGCCGACACCTGCTCACGGCATTGACCCTGCTGGCCGTGAGCGCGCTGAGCGCACAGTTTCTGGCGCTCGAAACTCAAGCGGCCTGGCCGCTGCTCGATTCATTCACCACCTGGACGAGCCTGGTGGCCACCTGGATGCTGGCGCGCTCGGTGCTCGAGAACTGGATCTACTGGATATGCGCCGACCTCATCATGGTGTGCTTGTTCGTGCTGCAGGGCTATCCGTATACGGCGGGTCTGTTCTTCGCCTACACCGTGGTGTCGGTGCTCGGCCTGCGCTCCTGGTTGCTGCGCTACAAACAGCAGGCGTCGTAGTGTCAGCGCTCCACGGTCCGCCCGCATCGGCGCTTTGCTGGGTACCCGGCGTGCGCCGCGGAGCGCCACCGCCACGCATCGAGCGGTTGCAGGGCGGGAACGTTAATGAAAGCTGGCGAGTAGACACGTCCGAAGGACGATTCGTGCTGCGAATCGACGGGCCGGCATGGCGCCGGCCCGGTGTGGACCGCGGCCGCGAGCAACGCCTCCATGGGGCCGCGGCCCGGGCCGGGCTTGCCCCGCAGGTGTTGTCGAGGAGCGATGCCGACGGGGTGCAGGTCTGCGAATACCTCGATGGGCGCAGCTGGAGTGAGGAGGATTTCCTTCAGCCGCTGCAGCTCCGACGGCTGGGCGAACGGCTGGAACAATTGCACGCCTTGGAGGTCCCCTCCGGGATTGTTCCGTTTGATCCGGCCTCCTGCGCGGGTGCATATCTGGCATCGATGGGCTCTGAGCCGCGCCGGGATCCGAGTTCCACTGAAATGGTCGCGGCTATCGAGGCCGCGGCGCGCCGGGTGGCGGAGGGGACGGTCGGGTTGTCGATCGTCCATGGGGACCTGGCGCAGGGCAATGTGCTCGAGGGCAGGCAGCTGTGGCTGCTCGATTGGGAATATTCGCAGTGCGCCGACCCCCTCTATGATGTGGCCTGTGCGCTGGCCTACTACCCGCAGGCCAAGCCGCTGGCCGGTCAATTTCTGACAGCCGCGGGTCTGGAAGGCATTAACCTGAATGAGCGGCTGGCAGCCGCGATCCGCGTTTACGAGGGTCTTAGCGAGCTATGGCAGCGGGCTCGCGCCAATCCGCGGCTGAGGTAAAGTTCTGGGCCTTTTGCGGCTCTCCCACTGGCGTCCGTGGCGGCCGATCGGCAAACTAGCGCGCCCCAATTTCTCCCCCGGAGTGGTTCATGCCCGTGTTGCGTGTTATAGGTCGAGACGGCGTCGAGCAGCAGATCAGCGCCCCCTCAGGTACGAGCCTGATGGAGCCACTGCGAGACCTGGACGACGGTGTGACGGCCATTTGTGGTGGCATGTGCTCCTGCGCGACCTGTCAGGTGTATATCGATGAGTCCTGGGTGCCGCGGCTCCCGGCACCGATGTCCGATGAGACCGACATGCTCAAGGATCTGACCTCCTATCGCGCCAATTCGCGCTTGTCTTGCCAGATTCCGCTCACCGACGCGCTCGATGGCCTGCGCGTCACGATTGCCCCGGAGGAATAGCCCCAGCGGCTCAGGTCTATGCAAATCGCACTCTGGTTGTTGGTGTTGGCGGCGCTGGTGGCGGTGGTGCGCGTGTATCTGACGGTGCGGCGAGCCAGTGCCAAGCAAAAGGAGGACTGGGACGAGCGGTTGGTAAAGAACTTGCGCGCGCAGGGCGGTGACCCGTTCCGGCCGTACGATGTGGATTTCTTCTTCGATCTGCCGGACCAGGCATCCTGTGAACAGCTCGGCTCATTGCTCAAGGCGCGCGATTTCGTTGTGGACTATCGGAAGGTCGACGCCGATCGGGGCGATCGCTACACGCTGCACGCTTTCAAGGCCCTGCGCATTTCGGTCCCCGACATGCAGGCCCTCACCGTCGAGTTCAAGGAACTCGCTTCTCGCCACGCCGGGCGCTATGACGGCTGGGCCGCGGCCGGCATGACGCGCCAGCCGCGACGCTAGAGCACGACCTAACCACGCTAAGGACGCTGCTCGGTTTGCGCGCGCACGGCCTCGGCCGCCGCCTGCACCGCGGCCGTTTCCCCCAAATACCGGCTGGACAGCGGCGAGAGGGCATCGTCCAGCTCATACAGCAATGGAATGCCCGTGGGGATATTCAATTCGATTATGGCGTTCTCAGAAAGGCGGTCGAGCATCTTGACCAACGCGCGCAGGCTGTTGCCGTGGGCGACGATCATCACATTGCGGCCGGCGCGCAGCGCTGGGGCGATGCACTGGTCCCAGCAGGGCATTACCCGTGCGAGGGTGTCCTTTAGGGATTCCGTGGCCGGCAGCTGTTTTGGATCAACATGCGCGTAGCGGCGATCGTGGGACGGGTGACGCGGGTCCTCAGCGCTTAGTGGCGGCGGCGGACAATCGTAGCTGCGGCGCCAGATCTTGACCTGGGCCGCACCATACTCGGCTGCGGTCTGGGCCTTGTTGAGTCCCTGCAAAGCCCCGTAGTGACGCTCGTTGAGTCGCCAATCACGAATCACGGTGAGCCACATCAGATCCAATGCCTCGAGTATCAGCCATTCGGTACGAATCGCGCGCTTGAGGACTGATGTGTAGACCACGTCCGGCAGCACTCCGGCGCGTGCAATTTCAAGACCGGCGCGCTGCGCCTCCTGCACCCCTTGTTCCGACAGGTCCACATCGGTCCAGCCCGTGAACAGGTTCTCGAGGTTCCAGGTGCTCTGGCCGTGGCGAACGAGCAGCAGCTTTCCAGTCACTTGGCCAGTACTCATTGCGCGAGATTGCGTAAGGCTTCAACGCCCGCCATCAGCGCAGCGAGATCGGGCGCGGCGCTGGCTCTCAGATCGCGCATTGTGAGCAACCACTGCTGGCCCGGAGCCCCGAGCCGCTCAATCCAGCGTTCGCGGGCCGCACCATCGCCAGCCCGTTCCCGGAGCGCACGCGCCGCCAGATTTCGTTGCCCGTCCAGGCAAGCCGTGTACAGGCGTTCCCGCGCCACCGCCTGCCAGGTGCTTGTGGTCCGTAACCGCCGAATGGCTTCTGCCAACCAGTCGATGCCCAGGGCCGCCGCCGTCTGGAAATACTGCTGTGCCACCACTGGCAATGGTCGGCGTAAAGCCTCGGCAATATCTGCAAGGTCCGGAGTGGCGCGCATGGCCATCAGCGCGGCCAGCCGGTCTGCCAGTGCTTGCGGTAGTCCGGCCGCTTGTTGCTGGGCGTAGATCTCCCGATAGCTCTCGCGCGCAATGCCCGGTAGCGCCTCTGGCAACAGGCGCTCGAGGGTCTGGAACGCCGGGGTGAGACGCGCCACTTCCGCGCCGATGTCGGTCTGCTGGCGCGGGCTGCGGGACAGCAACAAGCGGCGCGTGAGCTGTTCAACGTAGTCCCGGGTCGCCAGCAGCGCCTCGTACTGTGCGGTGGCCGGCGCATGGTTATCGAGCGCCTCGATGGAAAGCCACAGATCGCGAAGGCCGGCGCTGTCGCGCGCGATCATGTACGCACGCGCCACCGCGGCAGTGTCGGAGCCCGTCTGGGCGGCCATATGCATTACGAAGCCAGGATCCATGCGATTGAGGATGCTGTTGGTGGTCGTAGTGGCAATAAGCTGGCTGCGCAATCGATGACGGGCAATGCGGCGAGCGAAGCGCTTGCGCCAGCGACGCGGGAAATAGCGTTCGAGTTCGCCTTCCAGATACGGGTCACCGGCAATGTCCGCTTCGGTCAGCGCCTGGTTGAGTGCGATCTTGCCGTAGGCAAGCAGCACCGCGAGTTCCGGCCGGGTCAGGCCAAGCCCGCGCACCATGCGCTCTTCAATGTCGGTGTCGCTGGGCAGGAATTCCAGCGCGCGATTGAGTTCCCCGTCGCGCTCGAGCACCCGGAGCAATAGCTGATGCTGGCCAAGGTCGGCGACGCTGCGCTCCTCCAGCAGGCTGATGGCCTGGCTTTGCAGGTAGTTATTGCGCAGTACCTGCGCGGCGACTTCTTCCGTGACGCTGGCCAGCAATTCGCGCCGCCGGGCCCCGGTGGGTGCGGGCTCCCCCGCCTTCCCGGCCAGCATGATCTTGAGGTTCACCTCGATATCGGAAGTATTCACGCCTGCGGAATTGTCCACAAAATCGGTGTTGATGCGGCCACCGGCCTGCGCATATTCGATTCGTCCAAGCTGCGAGCAACCCAGGTTCCCGCCTTCGCCAAAGACCTTCGCGCGCAGTTCATTGCCGTTGATTCGCACCGCATCGTTGGCGCGATCGCCAATCTGGCCGTGGCTCTCGCGGGTGGCTTTAACGTAGGTGCCGATGCCCCCGTTCCACATCAGGTCCACCGGGAGCCTCAAAATGGCCCTGACCACCTCGTTTGGGGTGGCGCGCTCGTGCTCAAGCTGCAGGAGGGCTCGGACCTGCGGCGGCAGGGTGACGGATTTATGTGCACGCTCGAGGATCACACCCCCGGCGGAAAGGCAGCGTCGGTCGTAATCAGCCCAGCTCGAGCGCGGGCGCGCGAACAGGCGCGCGCGCTCCCGGAAGCTGCGTCGTACGTCAGGATCCGGGTCTATAAAGATGTGTCGGTGATCAAAGGCCGCGAGCAGGCGGATCTGAGGCGAGAGCAACATGCCATTGCCGAACACATCGCCTGACATATCTCCTATGCCTGCGACGCTCACCGACTCTCGCATGATGTCGACGCCCATCTCGCGAAAATGTCGCTTGACGCACTCCCAGCCGCCGCGCGCGGTGATGCCCATCTTCTTGTGGTCGTACCCGGCCGACCCCCCTGAAGCAAACGCGTCGCCCAACCAGAAACCGAACTCGGCGGAGATCGCGTTTGCGATGTCCGAGTAACTGGCGGTGCCCTTGTCGGCGGCCACGACCAGGTAGGGATCGTTGCCGTCCCGGCAACGCACCTGGCTTGGTGCGACTATGACCCCATCGACGATGTTGTCGGTGAGCTGCAGTAGGCAACGGATATAAGCCTGGTAGCACTCGCGAACCTCAAGCGCGCGTTCTTCGGGCGTTGCCGTGACGCGCAGCCGTCGCGCGACGAACCCGCCCTTGGCGCCGACCGGTACGATCAGCGTGTTCTTGACGTGCTGGGCCTTCATCAGGCCAAGCACCTCGGTGCGAAAGTCCTCAGGCCGCTCGGACCAGCGGATTCCGCCCCGCGCGATCGGGCCGCGGCGCATGTGCACGCCCTCAACGTGAGTGCCGTGCACAAAGATCTCGAACTCCGGGCGTGGCTCGGGCAGATCGAGGATGGCGCGCGGCTGGAGCTTGAAGGCGAGCGGATGACCCGGAGGATGGGTGCAGAAATGATTGGTGCGCGCCATCGCCAGGATCAGACTCAGAAACCCGCGCAAGATGCGATCGTCGTCCGGGTTACGCACTTCGCTGATGGCGTGATGCAGGCGCCGTTCGATGTCCGATGCCTCGCGGACCGAGCGCCGATCGGTGGCCTCGGGATTTAACCGCCGCTCAAACAGCCGCCACAGGTCGCGCGCAATGTGCGAGTGCGAGTGCAGGACGCGCTCCATATAGGCCTGGCTGAAGGGAATGCCCGTCTGCAGGAGGTAACGGCAACAGGCACGCAGCACTCGTGTCTGCGCCACAGTCAGACCTGCGCTCACGATCAGCCGGTGAAAACCGTCGCTGTCGAGCGCGCCCGCCAGTACCGCGGTGTAGGCGATGTTCAGTTGCGTTTCGAGCGCGTGCGCGTCGGCTTCGTGCAGGCCAGGGGTTTCAAGTTCGAAGTCCTGAATCCACACGGCGCCGCCTTCGCTCGGGCGCAACTCATAAGGGCGCTCGGCGATTACCCGGAGCCCGAAACTCTCCAGGATCGGCAGCGCGTCGGAGATCGCGAGCGGTTCCCGGTGACGGAGCAGGCGCAGGTGCGCATGTGACTGGCCGGCGGCCTGCGGCGGCTGCAGACGCAGCCGTCCGGCACCCATGGCGGCGGGGGTGTCCAGATCGGCGATGTCCCGAACCGCCAGAGACGGTGGAACATCCTGCTGATAGGCGGCCGGAAACGCCTGTGCGTAGCGCCGGTCGATTGCGGCGGCCGTCGCTTCATCGTGGGAGGCGCGCAGCGCATTGCGCAGGCGATCGCGCCAGGTCACCAGCGTGGCGTCGAGTTCGCGTTCCAGCGCGCGCCGGTTTACCCCCGGTGCGTTCGCATCGGTAATGCGCACCGTGATGTGCAGCTGCGCTAAGGGCGCATCGCCTACAGCGAGCGCCGAGTCGAGCTGCCCGCCACCAAGCGCACGGCGCAGAACGTGGCCGATCCGATCGAGAGCATTATTGTCCAGCCGGTCGCGCGCCAGATACACAAGGCACGACCAGAAGCGGCGCAGTTCATCACGTCGCAAGACCAGGCATACCCCGCGCGGTTGATCGTGCAATGCCAGCACCGCGCGGGCACAACGCGTGAGCTCGGCGATCGAGGCCTGAAAAAGCTCGTCACGCGGAAGATTGTCCAGGATGCTGACCAGGCGTTTGCTGTCGTGGCTGGAAGGACGGAACGGGAACGCCTCGATCACACGCGCCACCTTAAGGCGCATCAATGGCACGGTGCGCGGATCGGCGTGATAGGTGTTGGAGGTCCAAAGGCCCAGAAACTGGGCCTCGCCGGTGATCCGGCCGCGGCGGTCGAACTCCTTGACGACGACGTAATCGAGGTAGCCGGGCCGATGCACGGTGGAACGGCGATTGGCCTTGGTGACCACCACCAGCTCGCGCTTCGCGCGCAGTGGCACCAGATCCCCCGACGGGCGCGAGCGCATGATTCCCAACGCGCTGCCTGGAATGGCCTCCAGATGCGGACCATTGGCCCGGCGTCGCAGCCGCGTGTGCCGGAAGCCCAGGAACGTGAAATGATTGTCCTCCATGTACTCCAGCAACGCGGCACTCTCGCTGACCACGGCAGCCGGGAGCGGTGGTGGCTGGCGCACGAGCTGATCGCGCACGCTCAAGGCGGCCTTGCGCATCGCCCGCCACCCCTCGCAGGCATAGCGAACATCGAGCAGGGCGGCCATCAGCCGCGACCGCAGCGCCGCGCACTCTTGCGTTCCCGGAACTCGATCGATGCGCAGGTATTGCCACGATTCGCTCACCGGTGCGCGGTCGCCTCCCCGTTCGCGAAAATACAGCAGGCGTCCGTTCGCGCCGCGTACCGCACTGAGGATGGGATGGGAGATCAGCTGCACCCCATATCCGGCTTCGTTGAGCGTTAAGTGCAGCGTGTCGACCAGGAAAGGCATGTCGTCGGTGATCAGCTCGACCACTGAATAGCTGCGGCCGGCTGCGATTTGCATTCGCGGGCTGGAAACGCGCAGCAGCGTCTGGCGAGGCATGCGACGGGCACCGAAAGCCAATTGGGCCTCGGCCGCTGCTCGCAGGCTTGCTACGCCCACCGCCTGCCATTCGGCCGCCGGAAGGCTGACGCGCCAGGATCGAAGGAGCTGCGCCGCCAGGCGCCGCTGGCGGGCGGAAGTGACCGGTCGATTATTCATCGAGATCGTTCTGCCATTCGCGGATCTTACAGTACCCATACCCTGGGATTTTATTAATGTACATCTAATCCATTGATTTTAAATGAGCGCGAGCAAGATATTCCTCGCTTTGCATCTCCGCCAGGCGGCTCGCGGTGCGCCGGAAATCAAAACTTAGCCGCTCGCCCTGGTACAGATCAGCCGGCGGCGCGGCCGCGGAGACGACCAGTTTCACCCCCTGATCGTAAAACTCATCGACCAGGATGATCAGGCGGCGCGCGGCATCCTCTCGCGACGCTGTGAGCAGCGGAATATCCGTGACGAAAACGGTGTGGAAATCCTGCGCCAGCTCGGCGTAATCAATCGCGCTGCGCGCGCCCTCGCAGATATTGGCAAAGCTGAACCAGACCACGCCCCCGGCGCGCTTGGACGCGGTAAGCGTGCGCCCATTGAGCTCGATGTGTCGCGCAGATTCCGCCCTCATCCCGGCGAGCTCGGCGAAAAGTGAGGCAAGTCTCGCTGGTGTGGCCGGGTCGGTGCTTATCAGGTAGACCGGGGCCCGTCGTAATTGGCGGAGGCGGTAGTCCGCGCCAGCGTCGACCTCCAACACATCGAGGTGCCGCTCGAGCAATTCAATCGCAGGCAGGAAACGCGCCCGCTGCAGTCCGTCGCGATACAACGCTGAGGGCGGTACGTTCGATGTAATGACCAGCGTCACGCCTTGCCTCAGCAATTCATCGAACAAGCCGCCGAGCAGCATGGCGTCGGCGATGTCGGTGACTTGAAGTTCATCCAGGCACCACACGGTGGCTCGGCGCGCCAGTCGCCGGGCCGAATAGCCGAACCGGCTCTTCCTGATCGCGTATGGCCGCAAGCCCGGCGTGTACGTCACGCATCAAGTGGTGAAAATGCCGGCGACGTCGTGGAACCGTGCCAAGGCTGTCGAAGAACAGATCCATCAGCCAAGTTTTCCCGCGCCCGACCCCGCCCCACAAGTACACGCCCCGCGCTGCACCGGCGCTCTGCGCCAGACCCAGCGACCGCCGGACGCCGTCCGAGCAGCCCAAGATGTCGCTGTCGCGCCACGAGCTCGCCCCGCAGAAGCTCCAGCCGCGCCACGGCCGCCAGCTGCGCGCTGTCGGGGTTCCAGCCGCGTTCGCGTAATTCGCGTGCGTAACGCTCCTGCAGACCGATCGGAGCTTCCTTCACCTACAGATTCTGATAATTCGGACCCGATCCACCCTCGGGCGTAGTCCAGCGAAGGCGTTTCTGGCGCTGTACTCCACCTTCGGCGGCACACCAACATGCCGCAGTACGCCACCCCCTCAGCAGTATTTCATTTCCCTCGTATGGTGCACATTTGGTCGCAAGCATCACCGCTGTTGTGCTTAGGTGGTCGCTCGTACCTTCCCTCCACTCCCATACCTCAATAGACAACCACGGTGTCGCGTTCAGTCACCCACCAGACAACGCGGTCCTGAACGAGGAGGAGCAGACGAAGCTGGCGTGCCTGCACCGCATGGCGGCGCGGCTGTGCGCCAGCCTGGATCTGCCCCCGCACCCGCCCACGTGCAAAGTGCATGAGACACCAGCCGTGCCGGCATAGTGAAAGTTGGATGGGACGTGATTTAGTGAAGAAAATGAACACAGTCGCCACGAGAGATGAGTGCCCAAGCACTTTGGGTGGCTCTCGGATGGAATGCCGCCGTGTTGCCCGAAGTAGATAATCTACAAAGGCTCGGTGAAGCTGTCACCAAATCAGGCAGTCAAGAGCCAATATGGCCGAGTGGCCGCTCCACAGAGCGTGTTATGACGCGAACGTGGATGCAGTGCAGCGCTTGTTGCTGCAGGGTGCAGTTGCCAACAGCCCGGGCGTGAATGTAAGGTCGCCGCTGGAATGTGCGGTTGATGCGCGGCGGCGTGAGGAGCCGCACTTGGAGCAGCGTATCGCGCAGGTCTGCCCATAATTTCTCGTGTACTGACTTGCAAAGGTGTGTCGTCTTCTCCTGGCCGCCGGAGCGGACGTGAACCATAAGGTCCAGGA
>CAVQVZ010000003.1:0-357045 GCA_963717335.1 uncultured Gammaproteobacteria bacterium
GCGTGAATGAATTGCATCAAAAAAAAAAAAAAAAAAAAAAAAAAAAAAAAAAAAAAAAAAAAAAAAAAAAAAAAAAAAAAAAAAAAAAAAGAAGAAGAAGAAGAAGAAGAAGAAGAAGAAGAAGAAGAAGGGCGCCAGGGCGAGAGCCTCCACGTGCTGGCCACGCAGAACCCGATCGAGCAGGAAGGCACCTACCCGCTGCCCGAAGCCCAGCTCGACCGCTTCCTGCTGGAGGTCGAGGTCGCCTACCCCGACGAGGCCGCCGAGCGCGCCATGCTGCTGGCCACCACCGGCGCGCGCGAGGCGACGGCCGGTGCCAGGCGATGACCGGGGCGGAGCTGATGGCGGCCCAGGCGCTGATCCGCCGCATCCCGGTGGGCGAGGGCGTGCTGGACGCGATCCTGCGCCTGGTGCGCGGCGCCCGGCCGGAGACGGCGGCGATCGAGGAGGTCCGCAAGCACCTGGCCTGGGGCCCCGGCCCGCGCGCGGCGCAGGCGCTGATGCTGGCGACCCGGGCGCGGGCGGTGCTGGACGGCCGCCTGTCGCCCTCGGTCGAGGACGTGCTGGCGCTGGCCGAGCCGGTGCTGCGGCACCGCATGGCGCTGAACTTCTCCGCCCGCGCCGATGGCGTGCAGCTGTCGCGACGTGATCGAGCACGCTGAAGGCCCAGCTTGGCTAGTCGCCGACGCCTCGACCGGCCAGGCGCGTCCCGCCGGCGCCGAGCGCTGCGCGCGGCGCCCGCGGCCGCTGCCGCCGCTGCGTGGTCGCCGCCGAGCGCGTCGCCTCCACGGTGATGCAGGGCGTGCATGGCCGCCGCCGCGCCGGCCAGGGCGACGCCTTCTGGCAGTTCCGCCCCTATCCTGCCCGGCGACGCCGCCGAGCCGCATCGACTGGCGGCAGAGCGCCAAGTCCGACCGGCTCTTCATCCGCGAGACGGAATGGGAGGCGGCGCAGACCGTCGCGCTCTGGTGGCGCGATGCCTCGCCGGTCGATGGAATGGGCATCTCCGCCGGAGGTCGCCGAGCAAGCCGGACGCGCGCCGACCTGCTGCTGCTGGCGCTGGCCTCGCTGCTGCTGCGCGGCGGCGAGCGGGTGCGGCTGATCGGCGGCGCCGGCGCGGCCTTCGCCGGGCGGCCGGCGCTGACCTCGCTGGTCGCGACCATGACTGCGCGCCAGGTCGCCGCGCCCAGCCCGAGGACCCGACACGCCTGCCGCGGCATGCCCGCGCGGTGCTGTTCGGCGACTTCCTGGCACCCGCTGCCGGAGATCCATGCCGCCGTCGCGGCCTGGCGGCGCGGCCGGTGCGCGGCCACATCCTGCAGGTGCTGGACCCCGCGGAGGAAACGCCTGCCCTATGCCGGGCGCATCCGCTTCGAAGGGGTCGGACGGCGAGGCGCCACCTGTCCTGGTGCCGCGGGTCGAGGCGGTCCGCGCCGGTCTATGCCGAGCGCCTGCGCCACCACCGCGAGGGGATCGCCGCCATCGCCGCCGCCGCCGGCTGGGGCTTCGTCGACGCACCGCACCGACCAGCCGCCCGAGGCGGCCCTGCTGGCGCTGTGGCAGGCGCTGGCGCCGACAATAGGCGGCGACCGCATGGGCACCCCCTTCATGCGCAGGGCAACAGGCTTAGCGTCGCGGTGGCGGCGGCCCGCCCCTCGCCGCGTGGCCGTCCTGGTCGCGGCGCCGGCGCTGAGCCGGGTCGGCCGATGTCGCGCCTCCGGCCCGGCGACCCGCCCGGCCGCAGCGCGATCGTCACGGCTTCCCAATGCTGAGCCTCGGCCCCGTCGCCTTCGCCGCTCCCTGGCTGCTGCTGGCGCTGCCGGCGCTGCCGATCCTGTGGTGGCTGCTGCGCGTCACCCCGCCGGCGCCGCGCCGCATCGCCTTCCCGGCGCTGCGCCTGCTGCGCGACCTGCCCATCGCCCGAGGAGACGCCGGCCCGCACGCCCTGGTGGCTGCTGCTGCTGCGCATCGTCGCCGCCGCCCTGCTGATCCTCGGCCTGGCGCGGCCGGTGCTGGGCCCCGGCGGCCGGCGCGCGGCCGGCGACGGGCCTGCTGCTGCTGGTGGTGGATGACGGCTGGGCCGCCGCCGCCGACTGGCCGGCCCGCATGGCCGCCGCCGGCGGCCGCGCTGGACCGCGCCGGGCCGCGAGGGCCGCCGCGCCGCCCTGCTGCCCACCGCGCCCGGCCGAGACCGGCGAGCCGCCCCGCGTCATCGGCCCGATGCCGGCCGAGGACCTGCGCGCCCGGCTCGCCGCGCTGCGGCCGAAGCCCTGGGCGCCCGACCGCGCCGCGGCGCTGGCCGCCTTCCGGCCTGGCGCGGCGCCAATCCCGGCGCGCTTCGACCCTGCTCTGCGTCAGCGACGGGCTCGAGCACGGCGCCGAGGCGACGGCCGGCCCCTTCCCGAGGCGCCTGGCCGCCGCCGGCGGCCGCTCACCGTCGCCCGGGCCGAGGCCCGCCCGGTCCGCCTGCTGCCGCCGCCGCGTCGCCGAGGCCGACCGGCTGCGCCTGCGCGTCCAGCAGGCGCCGCTGCCGCACCGCGACCGAGGCGGTGGTGCTGGCCCGCACCGGCGACGGCCGCGCGCTCGCCCGGCCAGCGTCGCCATCCCGCGCCGGCGCGGCGGAGGGCGAGGCGGTGCTGGAACTGCCGGTCGAGATCCGCAACCAGGTCGTGCGGCTGGAGATCGAGGGCGAGACCGGGCGCCGGCGGCGTCGGTCCTGCTGGACGAGCGCTTCCGCCGCCGCCCGGTCGGCCTGCTGCCGGCGCGGAGGAGACGCGGCCGACGCGCCGCTGATCGGCGACCTCTTCTACCTCGACCGCGCGCTGGGCCCCTTCGCGAGCTGCGCCGCGGCCCGCTCGACAAGCTGCTGGCCCGCCCGATCGCGGTGCTGGCCCTGGCCGACCGGCCGGTCGCCGAGGGCGCCGAGCGCGAGGCGCTGACCCGCTGGGTCGAGCGCGGCGGCACGCTGATCCGCTTCGCCGGGCCGCGCGTGGCCGAACGCCCGGACCCGCTGCTGCCGGTGCCGCTGCGCGCCGGAACGCCAGCTCGGCGGCGTCGCTGTCCTGGGAGCAGCCGCAGCGCCTCGCGCCCTTCCCCGAGAACTCGCCCTTCGTCGGCCTGCGCCGTCGCCGGCGGAGGTGACGGTGGAGCGCCAGGTGCTGGCCGAGCCCTCCGCCGCGGCTGACCGAGCGCGACCTGGGCGCGGCTCGGCCGACGGCACGCCGCTGGTCACCGCCGAGGCGCGCGGCGCCGGGCGCATCGTGCTGTTCCACGTCACCGCCAATGCCGAGTGGTCGAACCTGCCGCTGTCCGGGCTGTTCGTGCAGATGCTGCGGCGGATCGTGGCGCTCTCCGCCGGCGTCCGGGCAGCGAGGGCGACGCGCCGCTGGCGCCGCTGGAGACGCTGGACGGCTTCGGCCGGCTCGGCGCCGCGCCGCCGGCCGCCGCGCCGGTCGCCGCCTCGGCGATCGAGACGACGGTGCCCTCGCCGCGCAACCCGCCGGGCTGGTACGGCACGCCGGGCCAGGGCCGATGCCGCGGCGATGCCGCCTACCGCCGGGCGCTGAACCTCGGCGGCGCGCATCGCCGGCGCCGCGCGCCGCGCCGCCGCCGCCGCCCGGCGCCGCGCTGCTGGCCATCGGCGGCGTGCCGGCGGAGCGCGACCTCGGGCCCTGGCTGCTGGCCGCGGCGCTGCTGCTGCTGGCGGCCGACCTGGTGATCGCGCTGCGTGCTGCGCGGGCTGCTCGCGCCGGCCGCGCGGCTGCCCGGCGCGGCGCGGTGCTGCTGGCGGCTGCTGGCCGCGGCGCCGGCGCAGGCGCAGCGCGCACCGCCGCCGAGGGCGACCCGGCGCTGGCGACCCGGCTCGCCTATGTCGTCACCGGCGATTCCGCGATCGACGAGACGCAGCGGCAGGGCCTGGTCGGGCTGTCCGACTTCGTCAACCGGCGCACCGCCGCGGCGCTGGCCGACCCGGCCGGCGGTGACGCCGGGGCAGGACGACCTCTCGCTTCTTCCCGCTGCTCTACTGGGCCGTCCTGCCGGACGCGCCGCAGCCGGACGCGGCGCGCGGTCGCCGCGCTGAACGACTTCATGCGCAACGGCGGCATCATCCTGTTCGACACCCGCGACGAGGGCCGCGGCGAGGGCTTCGCGCCCGGCGCGCGAGGCGGCGCTGCGGCGGGTGACGCGCGACCTCGCCATCCCGCCGCTGGCCCCGCTGGCCGAGGACCACGTGCTGAAGCGGTCCTTCTACCTGCTGCCGGACCTGCCCGGCCGCTTCGCCGGCGGCCAGGTCTGGGTGGCGCGCGACCAGGACCGCGCCAATGACAGCGTCTCCCCGGTCATCATCGGCGGGCATGACTGGGCGGCGGCCTGGGCGGTCGATGCGCGCGGCAACAACCCCTACGCCGTCATCCCCGGCGGCACGCGGCAGCGCAGCCTGGCCTACCGCTTCGGCGTCAACCTCGTGATGTACGCGCTGACCGGCAACTACAAGGGCGACCAGGTCCATGTGCCGGCCATCCTCGAAAGGCTGGGCAACTAGATGCAGCAGGCCTTCGCCGGGATCGACTTCTCGCCCGTCATCCCGCTCTGGCTGCTCGCCGCGCTCGGCGTGGTGGCGCGTGCTGGCGCTGGTCCCGGCCGTTCTGGCGGCGGGCGCGCGGCGCGCGCGCTGCGCGCGCTGGTCTTCGCGCTGCTCCTGCTGGCGCTGGCCAATCCGCGCCTGGTCGAGGAGACGCGGGAGACCCGCCCCGACATCGCCCTGCTGCGTCGTCGACCGCTCCGACAGCGCCCGCATCGGCAACCGCGCGGCGCAGATCGAGGCGGCGCGCGTCGCGCTCGAGGCGCGCGCTCGGCCGGCTGCCGGAGCTGGAGCTGCGCACCGTGGAGGTGCCGGAAGGCGGCAACCAGGGCACCCGGCTGTTCGCCGCCATGGAGCGGCGCTGGCGGACATCCCGCGCGCCCGCCTCGCCGGCGTCATCGCGCTGACCGACGGGCAGGTGCACGACGTGCCCGCCACATCCCCCGATCGAGGCGCCCTTCCACGCCCTGCTGCCCGGCCGGCCCGGCGAGGTCGACCGGCGCCTCCGCGTGATCGAGGCGCCGGGCTTCGGCATCGTCGGCCGCAGCGTCGAGCTGCGCGTCGCGGTCGACGATCTCGGCGTGCCGACCGCGGCGGCGGCGCGGCCCGCCTCTACGATCCGCCGCGACGGCGCGCCGCCGCGGATCGAGAGCGTGCCGGTCGGCCGCGAGCACCGCATCGACGATCCCGATCGAGCGCGGCGGCCCGACCGTGGTCGAGCTCGCCGCCGAGGCCCGCGCCGGGCGAGGTCACCGACGCTCAACAACCGCGCCGTCGTCACCATCACCGGCGTGCGCGACCGGCTGCGCGTGCTGCTGGTCTCGCGGCGAGCCGCATGCCGGCGAGCGCACCTGGCGCCGTCTGCTGAAGGCCGATCCCGGCGTCGACCTGGTGCACTTCACCATCCTGCGCCCGCCGGAGAAGGACGACCTGACGCCGCTGAACGAGCTGGCGCTGATCGCCTTCCCGGTGCGCGAGCTGTTCCAGGAGAAGCTGCGCGAGTTCGACCTGATCGTCTTCGACCGCTTCGCCAATCGCGGCATCCTGCCGCCGGTCTATCTGCGCAACATCGCCGACTACGTCCGCGGCGGCGGCGCGCTGCTGATGTCGGTCGGGCCGGAATTCGCCGGGCCGGCCAGCCTGGCCGCACCCCGCTCGGCGCCGGTGCTGCCGGCGCGGCCGCGCCGGCCGGGCAGTCCGCCGCGGCGGAGGGCGCCTTCCGGCCGCGGGTGACCGCGCTCGGCGCCCGCCATCCGGTGACCGAGGGCCTGACCGGCGCCAACCCGGACGAGACGCCGAGGCCGAGCTGGGGCCGCTGGTACCGCAGCATCCGCGCCGACCAGCGCGGCGGCACGACGGTGATGGAGGCGCGCCGGACGGCGCGCCCGCTGCTGGTGCTGGACCGCGTCGGCGAGGGCCGGGTCGCCCTGCTGCTGTCCGACCATATCTGGCTGTGGTCGCGCGGCCATGACGGCGGCGGGCCGCAGGCGGAACTGCTGCGCCGCGCCGCGCACTGGCTGATGCAGGAGCCGGAACTGGAGGAGGAGGACCTGACCGCGCGCATCGAGGCCGGCCAGCTGCACGGTCGAGCGCCGCAGCGTCGAGGCCGGCGCCGCCGCCCGAGGTCGCCGTCACCGCCCCCGATGGCACCACCCGCGCGCCGGCCGCTGACGCCCGGTGCCGGCGGCCGCGCCACGGCGGAGCTGCCGGCCGACCAGCCCGGCGTCTGGCAGGTCTCGGATGGCCGACGCACCGCCTTCGCCGCCGCCGCGACCGCCAACCCGCTGGAGGTCGCCGACCTGCGCGCCGATCCGGCGCGGCTGGCGCCGATCCTGGCGGCCACCGGCGGCGCGACGCGCTGGCTCGGCAGCGCGGCGGAGCCGGCGCTGCCGGAGCTGCGCCGCGTCGGCCCCGGGCGCGGGATGCCAGCGGCGCCGGCTGGATCGGGCTGCGCCGCAACGGCGACCACACGGTCACCGGCATCGCCGCCCTGCCGCTGCTGCCGCCCTGGCTGGCGCTGCCGCTGGTGCTGGGCCTGGCCGTGCTGGCCTGGCAGCGGGAGGGGCGTTGATGCGGTGGCGCCCAGTGGTCACTGCCTTGGCCCTGGCGCTGCTGCTGGCCGCCTGCGCCACCGGCCGCCGCCTCGAGGAACGGCTGCAGCCGCTGGTCGGCAAGCGGGAGGCGGAGCTGGTGATGGCGCTCGGCGTCCCGACCCGCACCTATGAGGCCGACGGCGCGGAAATTCCTGCAATACGAGGACCAGCGCCGCACATCTACCCCGGCGACTTCTATTGGGGCCGGCCCTATGGCCGTTTCGGGCCGGGCCTCTCATCGCCGGGCCGCTGCTGATCACCCGGAGTTGCGACACGACCTTCACCCTGCGGCAGGGCGTGGTGCAGAGCTTTTCCCTGCGCGGCGACGATTGCGCTGACCGGGCGTGCCGGAGCTTTCCATTCGGACGGCGCGCCCGAAGCGGCTCTGGCGGCCGGTTCGGCAGCGCGGTAGGAAAGCGCATGCGCCGCCTCTCCCTGCCCGCCTGCTCCCGCTTGCCGCTCCTGGCCTGGCTGGCCCTGCCGATTGGCGATGCGGCGGCGCAATTCGGCCGATCCGCACCACCAATCGCGTGCCGCGCCCGACCGCCGGCCCCTGCGGTCGCCGCCGCCGGCCCTGCCCGGCCTGCAGTACCGGCGCGCGCCGGAGCCGATTCCGGCCGACCCCAACGAGGTGCTCTCGCCCAATGCCGCGCTGTTCGACGCGATCAACCGCGGCGATCTGCCGGCGGCGCGGGACGCGGTGGTGCGCGGCGCCGATATCGAATCGCGCAACGTGCTGGGCCTGACGCCGATCGATGCGGCGGTCGACCAGGGGCGGACACGAGATCATGTTCTACCTGCTGTCGGTCCGCACCGGCATCCGCGTCCGCCGGCCGCCGCCGGACGAGAAGCCGCCACCCCGGCCAAGCCGCGCCCGCGGCGCCGGCGGGAGCCGCGCCACGGCCGGCCCCGGCGGTCGACCGCAACGTGCCGATGCCGGCGCCGGTGGCGCGCAACCCGCGGCTCTGGGCCGGGGATGGCGGCGCGCCGCAGCCGGATATCGGCTTCCTCGGCTTCGACGCCGGCCGCCCGGCCGGGGCGGTGCCGCCGCCGGTGCCGGCGGCGCCGCGGCCGGCGCGAAGCGCGGGCGGCGGCGAAGGACGCAAGGCCAGGGAGGAGGTATCCTCCCAGGCGCTCATCATGGCGCGAGGCGCCCACGCGCTGCGCGGCGCGCTGCCCCGACCTTCCTGCCGCAGGCCGCCAGCGAGGTCGGCCGCCGTGTCCACGTCCGCAGCCGGCGCAGCAGCGCCACCCGGCGGCCGCGCGCAATTCGCCAGCGTGTCGGCCAGCGCATGCTCGGTCGACCAGCGCACCCCGGCGAAGGGCCGCGGCCGGCCGGCGCGGGCCGAAGCCGACCAGCCAGTAGCCGCCATCCTCCGCCGGGCCGAAGACCGCATGGCGCCCGGCCGAGGGCCCGGAAGGCCGCGGCGATGTCGGCGCGCGCCGAGGCCGGGGATGTCGCAGCCGACCAGCACCGCCCGCCGGTGCCGCGCCAGCGCCCGCTCCATCCGCTGGCCGAGGTCGCCGCCGCCCCTGCGGCCGCACCGGCGACGCGGCACGGGCCAGCGCGCCGCGCGACACGGTCCGGCGTCACCGCCAGCACCGTCCGCCAGCGCCGGTCGCGCGCCGAGCCGCCGCAGCAGCGCGGCGAGCTGCGCCGCGGTAGAAGCGCAGCGCCGCCAGGGCGCCGATCCCCCGCGCCAGCCGCCGCTTCACCGTGCCGAGCCGCGGCGCCCGGGCGAAGACGATCAGCGTGTCGCCCTTCACGCATAGAGCCGCGCGATCAGCCGCGGCGGCACGCCGAGGAACCAGAGCGACAGGCAGCAGCAGGTTGCGCGCCGAGCGGCGGCGCCAGCCGTCCCGCCGCCAGCGCTCGGCCGAGGTCAGCGGCCGCGACCGGCAGCGCCGACCAGCCGGCGGCGGCCGAGGCGGCGGACCAGGTCCACATCCTCCATCAGCGGCAGCGGGCGGAAGCCGCCGACCTGCGTCGTAGCAGGGCGCGCGGGAGCAGCAGCCCCTGGTCGCCATAGGGCAGCGCCAGCACGCGGCAGCGCCAGGCGACCGGCGCGTTCCAGCCGGCGGGCCGCGGGCGCGGCATCGTCGAGGGCGAAGCGGAAATAGCGCGGCGCGGCCGGCATTGGCGGGCGCGGCCATGAAGCCGCGCACCGCCGCCGCCCAGCCGGGCGCCGGCCGGGTATCGGCATGCAGGAACAGCAGCCAGTCGCCGCGCGCCGCCGCGGCCCCGGCGGCGAGCTGCGCGCCGCGGCCGCGCGGCGCCGCGACCACCCGCGCGCCCGGCGGCGCGGGCGAGGGCCGCGGTGCCGTCCGTGCTGCCGCCATCGACCACCACCATCTCGGCCGCCGCGCCTCGGCGCAGGCGCCGCGAGCGTCGCCGGCAGGCTGCGCGGCGGCGTTCAGGGTGGGGATGACGATGGTCAGGCAGGTTGTTCGGCAGGACGTCTTCAACTCAACGTCGTTCCATCTTGTTCTTGACAGCGGCTCCGCCGGACCGGCAAGGTGCTCATCGAACAGAAAGGGAACTCGGACGCAATGCCGGACGGTACTCGACTTCTCTGCCGCGCATGCCTCTGCGCGAGGCTGGCGCCGCGCAAGGGCCGCGGCGCGATCTCCAATCCCGCCGTGCGCTTCGAAAGCACGGCGCGCGAGGCCTTCGACGATGGCTGGGGCAGCGCTGGCCGACCTCGCCGACCTGCCGCCGCTGCCGACCACGCTGATCGCGGGAGACGGCGCGCAGCGCCATGGCCTGGAACGACAGCCCGGACATCGGCTTCGACCGCTCGATCAACCCCTATCGCGGCTGCGAGCATGGCTGCGTCTATTGCTATGCCCGGCCGAGCCACGCCTATGTCGGCTATTCGCCGGGCCTCGATTTCGAGACCAAGCTGCTGTTCAAGCCCGACCTGCCGGCGCTGCTGGAGAAGGAGCTGCGCAAGCCCGGCTACGTGGCGCGGCCGGTCGCGCTCGGCGCCAATACCGACCCCTACCAGCCGATCGAGCGCACCCTGCTGCTCACCCGGCAGGTGCTGGAGGTGCTGGAGCGCTTCGGCCACCCGGTCACCATCGTGACCAAGTCGGCCGGCGTGCTGCGCGACCTCGACATCCTGCAGCGGATGGCGGCGCGCAACCTGGTGCATGTCTGCCTGTCGGTCACCACGCTGGACGCCGGCCTGGCGCGGCGGATGGAGCCGCGCGCGGCGACGCCGGCTGCGGCGGCTGGAGGCGATGCGGCAGCTGGCGCGCGGCCGGCGTGCCCGGTCGGCGTGCTGGCGGCGCCGATGATCCCCGGGCTGAACGACGCCGAGCTGGAGCGGATCCTGCCGAAGCCTGCGCCGGGCCGGCGCGACCCGCGCCGGCTATGTGCTGCTGCGCCTGCCGCTCGAGATCCGCGCAGCTGTTCGAGGAATGGGCTGCAGGCGCATTTCCCCGACCGCGCCGCGCGCATCCTGGCCCTGGTGCGGGAGACGCGCGGCGGCGAGCGTCTATGACAGCCGCTTCGGCATCCGCCAGACCGGCACCGGCCCCTATGCCGACATGCTGGCGCGGCGCTTCCAGATGGCGGCGGCGCGGCTCGGCCTGACCGGGACGAATGCGCGCAGCGCAGCCGCTCGATTGCAGCCAGTTCGCGCCCCCGCCGGCGGCGCGGGCCGAGCCGCGGCAGCTGGAGCTGCTCTAGGCTTTGTCCGAAACCCGCGTTTCCGCGCCCCCGGGCCGAGCGCGGAGGCGGCCGGTTCAGCCCTTGTCCTGGGTGAAGAAGGGCCGCCCATCGGCGAAGATGTTCGGCTTCAGGAAGATGCCGAGGATCGTCGCGCCCTCCTTGCCCGCCCAGGCGACATGGGTGTTGCCCTCCGGCCGCCAGACGAACTGGCCGGGCAGGCATTCGCCCTCCTCGTCGACGAAATGCCCGGCGAGGACATAGGTCTGCTCGATCGCGGTGTGCTCGTGCAGCGGCACCTCGGCGCCGGGCTCGAGCTCCATCAGCAGCGTCGCCATGCCGCTGCCGTCGCTGTAGAGCGTCTTGCACTTGATGCCGGCGAACTTGGTCTGCTCCCACGGCATGTTCGGCACGTCGAGGAAGACCGAGCGCGGCGAGACCTCGTCCGCGGTCAGCCGCTTGCGCATGGGCTTCGTGTGGCACCGTCGGGCATGGACGCCTCCCTGTTTCTGTCTCGGGCGGAGACTAGGCCGCCTCGACGCCGCTGGGAACAGCGAAGCGCGCCCGCTTGTCGGCCGGGCCGCGCGGACCTAGGGTTGCGGACTGCCAACGAGACCGGGGAAGGACACCAGCCATGGCCTCACGACGCGGATTCCTGGCCTGCGCCATCTGCAGCGCCGTCGGGCTGGTGGCCACCGGCGTCGAGGCGCCGGCCCAGGCGCAGGCCGGCGGCGTCGTGCGCAAGGTGCTCAGCACCATCGACTATCCCGGCGACGGCAAGGTCTCCATCCTGATGACGCTGGAGGCGCCGGAGGGCACCGTGATCGCCCGCCACACCCATCCGGGCATCGAATCCTCGGTGCGTGACGGAAGGCGAGCTGGAGCTCGAGGTGCAGGGCCAGCCGACGAAGCGCTTCACCGCCGGGGAGGGCTTCCAGGTGCCGCCCGGCGTGCCGCATGGCGGCAAGGTGCTCAGCAACGCCCGGCTGGCGATCACCTATGTCGTCGAGAAGGACAAGCCGCTCGCCTCGCCGGCCTGATGCCCGATTTCGCGCTGGAGCGGCGGCGGGCGGCCGCGTCGCCGGGGTGGACGAGGCCGGGCGCGGGCCGCTGGCCGGCCCGGTGCTCGCCGCCGCCGTGGTCTTCCCGCGCGGCGTGCCGCGCGGCGCTCGCCGGCGCTGCTCGACGACAGCAAGCGGCTGACCGCCGGCGCGGCGGGAGGCCGGCCTTCGCCGCGCTGCTGGCCGCCGCGCGCGCGGGCGAGGCGGAATGCGGCATCGCCGCCGCCTCGGCCGCCGAGATCGGCCGGCTGAACATCCTGCGCGCCACCCACCTCGCCATGGCGCCGCGCCGTGGCGCGGCTGCGCGCGTGCCGCCCGACCTCGCGCTGGTGGACGGCAACCAGCCGCCGCCGCTGCCCTGCCCGGTGCGCTGCGTGGTCGGCGGCGATGGGCTGAGCCTCTCGATCGCCGCCGCCTCGATCCTGGCCAAGGTGATGCGGGACCGCGCCATGGCGCGGCTCGACCCGCGCTGGCCGGCCTATGGCTTCGCCGGCCATGCCGGCTACCCGACCGCAGCGGCACCGGGCGGCGCTGGCGCGAGCATGGCGCCTGCCCGCATCACCGCCGCGGCTTCGCGCCGGTGGACCAGGCGCTGTGCTGGCGCGCTCCTCGGCGCTGACCACGCGGCAGCTCGCGCCACGCAGTTCGGTTGACCGGCACTCGGCGCGGCGATTGTGCGGTCGACGACGCGACTCGATGCGTCCGCATCCCGGCGCCGGAGCGTGCGCGCAGGAAGACGCGTGGGCACTGGGCTCGATCTGCCGCTCGACCAGATCCTGGTCGGGGACTGCATCGAGTTGATGCGGCGGCTGCCGCCGGCCTCGGTGCACGCGATCTTCGCCGATCCGCCCTACAACCTGCAGCTCAAGGGCGACCTGCGCCGGCCGGACGACAGCCTGGTCGACGGCGGTCGACGATGCCTGGGACCGCTTCGACGACCTTGCCGACCTACGACGCCTTCACCCGCGACTGGCTGACCGAATGCCGCCGCGTGCTGCGCAAGGACGGCACGCATCTGGGTGATCGGCAGCTACCACAACGTCTTCCGGCTCGGCGACGGCGCTGCAGGATCTCGGCTTCTGGATGCTGAACGACGTCATCTGGCGCAAGGCGAACCCGATGCCGAATTTCCGCGGCCGCCGCTTCACCAATGCGCATGAGACGCTGATCTGGGCGGCGCGCGGGCCGGAAAGCCGCTACCGCTTCAACTACGCCGCCATGAAGTCGCTGAACGACGACCTGCAGATGCGCAGCGACTGGTTCATCCCGCTCTGCACCGGCGCGGAGCGGCTGCGCGACGACGACGGCGCCAAGCTGCACCCGACGCAGAAGCCGGAGGCGCTGCTGCACCGGGTGATCCTGTCCTGCACCAATCCGGGCGAGGTGATCCTCGACCCCTTCCTCGGCACCGGCACCACCGGCGCGGTGGCGAAGCGGCTCGGCCGCCGCTTCATCGGCATCGAGCGCGACCCGGCCTATGCCGCGGCCGCGCGCGCGCGCATCGACGGCGATCGAGCCGCTCTCGGAGACCGCGGCGCTGGTCACCGCCGGCAAGCGGGAACAGCCGCGCATCCCCTTCGGCACGCTGGTCGAGCGCGGCCTGGTCCCGGCCGGCGCCATGCTGACCGACCGCGCACCGGCGCTGGACGCGCGACGGTCGGCGGCGGATGGCTCGCTGCGCTGCGGCACGGCGCGGGCTCGATCCACCAGGTCGGCGCGGCGGTGCAGGAGGCGCCGTCCTGCAATGGCTGGACCTTCTGGCATGTCGAGCAGCGCGGACGGCCGGCTGCGGCTGCTGGACGAGTACCGCACCGAGATGCTCGGCAGCGCCTGACCACACCGGCCCCCGCCGGATGGCGGGGTAGTCTGGACGGTCGTTCCCGCGGGACCATGTGGCACATCGAACCGGCCGCCCGATGCGGCCGCGCGATAATGCTGCCTGTCCGGAGCACCCCCCGCATGATCGAGATCACCATCAACGGCCGCACCCAGCGCGTGGAGGTCGAAGCCGGACACCCCCTGCTCTGGGTGCTGCGCGACTACGCTGGGCATGACCGGCACGAAATACGGCTGCGGCATCGCCCAGTGCGGCGCCTGCACCGTCCTCGTCGACGGCCAGGCGACGCGCTCCTGCCAGATGCCGGTCGAGAGCGTCGCCGGCCAGCAGATCACGACCATCGAGGCGATCGAGCGAGGACCCGGTCGGGCAAGCAGGTCGTCGAGGCCTGGGTCGCGCCGCAGGTGCCGCAATGCGGCTACTGCCAGTCCGGCCAGGTCATGGCCGCGACGGCGCTGCTGCAGCGACACGCCGAAGCCCACCGAGGCCGACATCGCCGGCGCGATGACCAATCTGTGCCGCTGCGGCACCTACAACGCCATCGCCGCCGCCGTGCAGCGCGCGGCCGAGCGGCCTGAGGGAGGACGCACCATGAACGACCGCATCGCCTCTCGCCGCCCGAGCCGCTCGCGAGCACCGCTCAACCTCTCCCGCCGCGGCTTGCTCGGCGCCGCCGGGATCGGCACGCTGCTGCTCGGCTTCGGCCTGCCCACCGTGGCCGCGCGCCCAGGCGAAGGGCCCGGCCGCTGCTCGAAGCATGCGACCGCGGTCGCCGCCTACCTGGAGATCCGCGCCGGACGGCACGATCCGGCTGCTGAGCCCCTTCGTCGAGGGCGGCCAGGGCATCAACACCGCCTCGCCCAGATCATCGGCGAGGAGCTCGACGTCGACCCGGCGCGCTTCGTCGTGGAATGCGCGCCGGCCGGGCCCGATTACCTGTCTGTCAACGGCCGGTCCGCTTGACCGGCGGCAGCTTCTCGACCCGCTCCAGCTACTCGACCATTCCGCAAGCTCGGCGCCACCGCGCGCGAGATGCTGCTGCAGGCCGCGGCGCAGCGCTGGGGCGTGCCGACCGCGGAGCTGACGACCGCGCCCGGCCGGGTGGTGCATGCCGCCAGCAACCGAGCCTCGGCCTATGGCGAGCTGGCCGAGGCGGCGGCGCCCTGCCGTGCCGGCCGATGCGCTCGCTGAAGGATGCCGGCGCAGCTTCCGCTGCATCGGCAAGCCGGTGCGCGCGCCTCGACATGCGCGACAAGTCGACCGGCCGGCGCAAGTACGCCATCGACTCCAGCGGTCGAGGGCATGCTGCACGCCGGCGTCGCCCACGCGCCGCATCTCGGGCCGGAGCCGGCGACGCTCGCCAACGAGGCCGCGGTGACGGCGATGCCGGGCGTCCACTCCGTCCACCGCCTGCCCGGCGCCGTGGCGGTGGTGGCGGACAGCTGGTGGCGGGCCCGCAAGGCGGTCGAGGCGCTGGAGGTCGGCCTGGACCGCCCGCGGCCACGCGCCGGCCGAGGCATTTCTCCTCGGCCGCGATGCTCGCCGGCCTCAAGGCGGCGGACGGCGGCCCGGGCAGGTCGCCGAGACGGCGGGCGACGTCGACGGCCGCGTTGCAACGGCGCGGCCAAGGTGGTCGAGGCGGAATACGACGCGCCCTACCTCGCCCATGCACAGCTGGAGCCGCCCTCGGCCGTCGCCGCGCTTCAACGCGGACGGCACGCTCGACGTCTGGCTGCCGAACCAGATGCCGGAGCTGTTCCAGCGGCGTCGCCGCCAAGGTCGCCGGGCTGCAGCCGGAGCAGGTCCGGATCCATTCGCCGATGCTCGGCGGCTTCTTCGGCCGCCACTTCTTCTACGGCACCGGCCAACCCGTTCCCGCAGGCGATCCTGCTCGCCAAGGCCGTGGGCCGGCCGGTCAAGGTGCTCTGGTCGCGCGAGGAGGAGTTCGGCAGCGACGCCTGCGGCCGCTGGGCTTCGCGCGCTTCCGCGCCGGGCTCGGGGCGGACGGCATGCCGGTCGCGCTGCAGACGACGGCCGTCGGCGAAGGCCCGATCGGCCGGCACTGGTTCGGCCGTCCTGGCCAACCCGCCGGTCGACGCCACCGTGGTCGAGGGGCTCGACCGAGAAGCCCTACGCGATCGCCGAACCGGCGGGTCGACTACGTCAAGTGTCGCACGCACCCGGTGACCATCGGCTTCTGGCGCTCGGTCGGGCATTCGATGAACGACTTCTTCTACGAGAGCTTCCTCGACGAGATGGCCGATGCCGGCGGGCGCGATCCGTTCGAGCTCCGCATGGCGCTGCTGCAGGACAGCCCGCGCCACGCGACGCTGCTGCAGGCGGTGGCCGAGCTGTCCGGCGGCTGGAAGCGCGGGCCCGTACCAGGCGGCGGACGGCACGCAGCCGGGCGCGCGGCTGTCGCCATGGCCTCGCCCTTCGGCTCGGAGGTGGCGACCATCGCCGAGGTCTCGCTGAAGGACGGCGAGGTGGTGGTGCACGACCTCTGGGTCGCGATCGATCCGGGGCAGGTGGTCAACCCGGCGCATCGTCGAAGCGCAGGTGCGCTCGGCCGCCGCCCTCGGCCTGTCCTCCGCCCTGCTGGAGGAGGTGGTCTACGAGAAGCGGCGAGCCGCAGGCGCGGAACTTCGACGCCTACCCGATCCTGCCGCCGTCCGCATGCCGCGCGTGCACGTGCGCATCGTCGAGAGCGGCGCGCCGATGGGCGGCATCGGCGAACCCGGGACGCCGGGCGTGCCGCCGGCGGTGGCCAATGCCGTGGCGGCGCTGACCGGCCAGCGCATCCGCAGCCTGCCGCTGGCCAAGGCACGGCTGGGCACGACCTGAAGGATGCGGCGGGGAAGGGCAATGCCCCTCCCCGCCATCGGGTCAGCGCACCGCCTCGATGGTGATGCCCTCGACCACCGCGACCTGCACCTGGTCGCCGGTGCGCAGGCGGCGGACGAAGTCGCGCATCTTCTGGTCGCGCACCGCCACGGTGCGCTGGTTGCCGGCCGGGCCGGTGAAGGTGACGGTATTGGCGCGGCGGTCCACCGCGTCGATCGTCACCAGCGCCCGCACGCCGTGCACATAGGCCGCGCCGGGCATGCTGCCGGGGGGCGCGACCTCGGCCATCTCGCCGGCCGCGGCGGGGGCACGGCCGTCCGGCTTGTTCATCGCCACCGCGACCGCCTGGGTGACCCGCGTCACCACCCGGTCGCCGGCCTTCACCTGCGGCAGGTTCCTGGACTCCCTCGCCGAGGAACAATGTCGTCAGCTTGCCGTCCTCGTCCCGCAGGATGACCGAGCGCTCGCGCTGGTCCACCGCCTCGATCGATCGAGACCGCCTCGGCGGTGCGGGCGACCGAGGCGGGCTGCGGCTGCGCCACGGCGAGGCGCGGCAGGCCCGTGGTTGCCAGGGCGGTGAGAAGGATCGCGGTACGGGTGAAATGCATGGCGGGTCCCCTTGTCCTTGCCTCAAGCCGGTGCGGCATCGCGTCCGCCGCCTTTCGAACAGTTTCACAGGCGGCCGGCGGGAACGCCAGCGGCGCGACGGGTGCCGAACGGGCAGCTTGACCGCGGCGGCACTCGCAGCCGATCTGTACAGCGGTTCACGTGCGGAATTGCACGCGGCGCCGATGTCGGTTTTTTTGCTTTTAAGGCCAGGTCACGCGTCCGGGCGTCCACCCGCCCCGTGGCCGGTTTCGAGCCTCTCCGGAAAGGCCCTGCATGCCCCAGCGCATCCTCGTGCTGCTCGCCCATCCCGCGCATCGGCGGTCGCGCGCCAATGCCGCGCTGCGCGATGCGGCCAAGGCCGTGGAGGGCGTGACGCTGCACGACCTGTACGAGGCCTATCCCGACTTCCTGATCGACGTGGATCATGAGCAGGCGCTGCTGCTGCGGCACGACGTCATCGTCTTCCAGCACCCGGTCTACTGGTATTCCTCGCCCGCCATCCTGAAGGAGTGGCAGGACCTGGTGCTGGAGCACGGCTTCGCCTACGGCCGCGCCGGCACGGCGCTGGCGGGCAAGGCGCTGCTCGTCCGCGGTCACCGCCGGCGGCACCGAGACCGCCTATGGGCCGGAGGGGCTGAACCGCTACTCCATCGCGGAATTCCTCCGCCCCTTCGAGCCGACGGCGCGGCTCTGCCGGATGCGCTGGCTGCCGCCCTTCATCCTGCACGGGACGCATCTGCTGGACGGCGCGGGGCTGGCGCGGCACGCCGCCACCTATCGCGCGCTGCTCGAAGGGCTGCGCGACGCGCCGGCGGCGGCGGCGCATCGCCGCATCACCAGCACGCGGCCGGGGAGCGCTGAGCGATGGAGGGCGGCTTCCTCGCGCAGGCCTTCGTCTATCTCGCCGCCGCGCGTGCTCGCGGTGCCGATCGCCAAGCGGCTCGGGCTCGGCTCGGTGCTCGGCTACCTGCTCGCCGGCGTGGTGATCGGCCCCTTCGCGCCTGCACCTGGTCGGCGACGCCGAGGCGGACGTCATGCACTTCGCCGAGTTCGGCGTGGTGATGATGCTGTTCCTGGTCGGGCTCGAGCTGCAGCCGGCGCTGCTCTGGGCGATGCGCAGGCCGATCTTCGGCCTCGGCGGGCTGCAGGTGCGGGCCACCGCGGCGGCGGTCGGCGGCGATCGGCATCGCCTTCGGCCTCGACTGGCGCACGGCGCTCGCCGTCGGCCTGATCCTGGCGATGTCGTCCACCGCCATCGTGCTGCAGACCCTGGACGAGAAGGGCCTGCTGCAAGACCGGCGGCGGCGAGGCCTCCTTCGCGGTGCTGCTGTTCCAGGACATCGCGGTCATCCCGATCCTCGCGCTGCTGCCGCTGCTGGCCACTGGCGCCGGCGGCGGGCCATCGGCGAGCGCGGCGCATGGCGGCGGCCTGATCGGCGCGCTGCCGGCCTGGGCGCAGGCGCTGGCGGTGCTGGGCGCGGTCGCCGCCGTGGTCGCTCGGCGGCCGCTACGTGATCGCGGCCGGTCTTCCGCTGCATCGCCGAGACCCGGCTGCGCGAGATCTTCACCGCCTCGGCGCTGCTGCTGGTGGTCGGCATCGCGCTGCTGATGCAGCTGGTCGGCCTGTCGCCGGCGCTCGGCACCTTCCTGGCCGGCGTGGTGCTGGCCGACAGCGAGTTCCGCCACGAGCTCGAGACGCGACATCGAGCCGTTCAAGGGCCTGCTGCTCGGGCTGTTCTTCATCACGGTCGGCGCGGGGATCGACTTCGCCCTGGTCGCCGGCGCGCCGCTGACGGTGGCCGGCGCTGGTGCTGCGCTGATCGCGGTGAAGGCGGCGGTGCTGGTCGGCGCTCGGGCTCGCGGCGACGCGGCCGCGGCCGGAGGTGCTGCTGACCGTCGATGGCGCTGGCGCAGGGCGGCGAGTTCGGCTTCGTGCTGCTGTCCTTCGCGGTCGCAGACCGGCGTGCTGCCGCAGGCCGAGGCCGGGCTGCTGGTCGCGGTCGTCGCGCTGTCCATGGCCGTCACGCCGCTGCTGATGATGGTCTACGACCGGCGTGCTGCGCGCACCGGCTGGCGACCACCGACCTGCCGCCCGAGCCCGACGCGATCGAGCCGCAGGGCAGCGTGGTGATCGCCGGCTTCGGCCGCTTCGGCCAGATCGTCGGCCGCCTGCTGCTGGCCATGGCCATGCGGTGACGGTGCTCGACCACGACATCGAGACGATCGAGCAGCTCCGCCGCTTCGGCTTCCGGGTGCTCTACGGCGACGCCTCGCGCATCGACCTGCTGCACTCCGCCGGCGCGGCGGAGGCGGCGGTCATCGTGGTGGCGACGGATGCGAAGGAGACGACCGACACCATCGTCGAGACGGTCCGGCGGCATTTCCCGCAGGCCCAGGTGCTGGCCCGCGCCACCGACCGCGGCCATGCCTATGACCTGATGGCGGCCGGCGCGCATCTGGTGGTGCGGGAGACCTTCGGCTCGGCGCTGGAGACGGGGGTGGAGGCGCTGCGCCGGCTCGGCATGCCGGCCTATGAGGCAGCGCGGGCGGGACGGCTGTTCCGCCGGCACGACATGCGCGCCATGGAACGCCTGGCGGGGATGCGCGGCGATGACGGGCGGTACAGCATGGCGGTGCGCGAGGCCTCGCAGCAATTGCTCGACGTGCTGGAACGCGACCGCGCCCGCGGCCGCCCCGGCTTCGACGAGGGCTGGGACACGTCGAGCCTCGTCGAGGAGATACGCCGCGCCGCGCTCGAGCGGGACGCGGCGGCCTCCGGCTGAGGGCCGGTCGTAACCACCGCACCTCCTCACACCTGCGCGTGAATTCGACAGAACACTTCGTCGGCGGCGGCGAAGGATGGACGATGGCGTCCGCAACCCAGATGGGGGCCATGCCCGCCGACGCCCGATCCGCGATGCCAGGCGACGACCCGGACCGGCCATCGCCGCCGCAGGGCGAGGAGGGCCGGCTGGCCGCGCTCCGTCGCTACCGGATCCTCGACACGCCGGAGGAGGCGCCGTTCAACCACCTGGCCATGCTGGCCTGCGACCTCCTCCGCACGGAAATCGCGCTGGTGTCCTTCGTCGACGAGACGCGGCAATGGTTCAAGGCGCGCATCGGCGTCGGGGCCCAGCAGACGTCGCGCGACTGCTCCTTCTGCGCGCATGCCATCACGGGCGACCTGGAACAGGTCTTCGTGGTGCCGGATACCCGGGTGGATGGGCGCTTCGCGACCAACCCGCTGGTGACCGGCGAGCCGTGGATCCGCTTCTACGCCGGTGCCCCGATACGCACCCCGGATGGCTTCCCGCTCGGCACGGTCTGCGTCGTCTCCGGCACGCCGCGGCCGGACGGCATCACCGTGCCGGAGCAACGCTGGCTCACCGCCCTCGCCGCCCTGGCGATGGACGAGCTCGAGCTGCGGCTGCGGGCGCGGCAGGCGCAGGAGGCCGCCGCGGCCGAGGCCAGGCTGCGCGCGGGCGCAGGAGGCGACCGGGGTCGCCGCCTTCGAGGCCAGCGCGGCCGCCGGCCCCGACCCGGCGCTGCGGCCCGCGCTCCGGCGCCTGCTCGGGCTGGACGACGCCGCGCCGCTGGTGCTGAAGGGGATGCCAGCCGTCGCGCATGCGGCGGAGCGCCCGCGGCTGGAGGCCACGGCGCAGCGGCTCGCGGCCGAGGGCGGCGCACTGCATGAGGAATTCCGGGTGACCCTGCCGGATGGTGGCGTGCTCTGGGCGGAGGTCGGCGGCGAGGTGCTGCCGGCCGGGGCGCCGACGGGCTGGCGCGTCTCCGGCCTGCTGCGGGACGTCACCGAGCGGCGGCAGGCGGATGAGCGGCAGGTGCTGATGACCCGCGAGCTGGACCACCGGGCGAAGAATGCGCTGGCGGTGGTGCTGGCGGCGCTGCGGCTGACCCCGGCCAGCGATCCGCGCGCCTATGCCGCGGCGGTCGAGGGCAGGGTCGGGGCGCTGGCGCGGGCGCATACCCTGCTGACGCAGCGACGCTGGACCGGGGCCGACCTGCATGACCTGGTGTGCGGCGAGCGGCGCAGCGTCCTGCCGGCCGCCGCGGCCGAGCGCTTCCGGATCGAGGGTCCGGCCGTGCTGCTGGCGGCCCAGGCCGCGCAGCCCCTGTCGATCGCGCTGCACGAGCTGGCGACCAACGCAGCCCGGCATGGTGCGCTTTCGGGGCCACGGGGGCAGGTCGAGGTGACCTGGTCGATCGAGCGGGACAGCGGGGCGCTGCGACTGACCTGGCGCGAGACCGGTGGCCCGGCCATCACCGGCGCCGCCGAGGCGGCTGGGCTTCGGCTGGCGGGTCATGCAGGCGTCGCTGACGGAGCAGCTCGGCGGAAGGCTGGACTGCCGCTGGGCCGAATCCGGCCTGGTCTGCGAGGTCATCCTGCCGGCGGAGCGGGTCCTGGCGGCGGCGGCGGTACCGGCGAACCCGCCGGGCTGAGGCGGCGGCGGATCGCCGGCGCGGCGCGCTTCGTCACAGCGGGATGTCGACGTCCAGCAGCGGCGCGTGCTGCTGCGCGCCGTAGACATCGGTGTCGCCGATGTCGCCGGCCGGCACCAGCCGCGGCAGCGTCGCCTTGAAGGCGCGCGCCGGCGTCGATAGGGGGTGAACAGCACGTCGCGCCTCCGCCACGCCGTACAGCCGGGCGAACAGCGCCGGGCACAGCACGCCGGTCGCCCGCACCCGCGTCGAACATCGCGTCGTCGTCGAACACCACGTCGATGGTCAGCTCGAACGGGCCGGCGTTCTTGCTCTTGCAGACCTTGGCGATGTCGCGGATGCGGCAGGGCCATCCTCTCCAGCCGGTCAGACCGTCTCGTACTCGATCGGGAACATCTCGCAGGGATCGTCCGGCACGACCACGTGCGACATGCTGAAGCGGTAGACCTCGCCCGACCTCGATGTCGGACGGCGAGAAGGGGAAGGCCATGTTGCCCTCCTTGCAGAGCCGGCCGGGGAAGTCGGCGTGCAGCATGCTGGTGCGCGCCAGCGCGAGCACCGCGTTGGCGATCTCCTGGCGTCGCTGGCCGACGACCTCGACCACGAAGCCGAGCTCGTGCGCCGCGGATGCTCGCGCACCGGCTCGCGCGCCGCCATCACGCCGTCGCGGCCGTAGCTGCGGATGGCCAGCGCGTAGTCCTCCGGCGCGACGCCGAGGTCGCGCGCCTTGGCCGCGACCAGCGCCGCGCACCAGACCGAGGAAGTCGTCGAGCTGGCCGATCAGCACCGGGTCGCGCGTGCCGCAGATGCTGATGGCGCGGTAGCCGACGCCGCTCCACGCCCTCCAGCTTCACCG
Organism: uncultured Gammaproteobacteria bacterium; assembly: GCA_963717335.1. Lineage (GTDB taxonomy): Bacteria > Pseudomonadota > Gammaproteobacteria > Steroidobacterales > Steroidobacteraceae > FEN-1191. Next base: position 22,014 of record CAVQVZ010000003.1, read on the forward strand.
TGTAGGGCTCGGCCGGCGTCCAGCGCATGCCGGTGACCAGCGTCGCCTTGGGCGAGACCGCCTCGAACCGGCAGTCGCGAGGTGTCGAGCAGGCCGCCCGGCTCGATATGGTGGATCGGGCTGGCATTCTCGTGCAGCGAGTGGTTGGCGACCGACATCGGCGTGCAGGCGCGGTCGGCCCATCGGCTCGCAGATCACGTCGTCCTCGCGCACCGTCACGTAGCAGGCAGTCCGGCCCCTTCGGCAGCGCCGGCGCGGCGCCGCATTCCAGCATCTTGCCGGCGTACCAGGCCGGCGCCGGCGGCAAGCTGCGCGCGCATGGCGCGCGCGGCCAAGGGCGCCGGGTCGCTGCTGCGGCCGGCGAGCACCACCTGCGCGCCCTCGTCCAGCGCCCGCATGATACGGCTCCGGCCCCATCATGCCGACGATGCGCGTCGGCGCGGTCGACCGTCGCCGTCGTCGAGCGGCGGCCATGCGGCCGAGCGGCTTGGTGCGGCCCTCGCGCGATGCGGCGGCGGATGCAGGTCCTTGTCCTGCTCGGCATGGATCAGCGCCATCGGGAAGTGCAGCCCTTCCTCCCGCGCGATCTCGCGCACCATCTGCGCCACCAGCTGCAGATGCGGCTCGCCGCCGGCGCCGCCGCAGGTGCCGATCACCATCGGGACCCGGTGCGCGACGGCGGCCATGCAGCATCAGCCGCAGGTCGCGCTTCATCGCGCGCAGCGAGACGAAGGGCTTGCCGGCTGCCGAGGTAGTAGGGGCCGGGATCGGTGCTGCCGCCGTCGCAGCCGATCATGTCGACGCCGCGCTCCATGCGCCGCGTCCAGCGAGGCTTCCGGGTAGCCGTAGCCGAGGATGCCGGCCGACCGAGACCATGCGGTATTCGCGCATCGCGTCCTGCCCTCCCGTGCCGGCCCGGGGCGTCGCCGCCCCGGCCGGACCGGCAGGATGCGGCCCGGCCGGGCCCCGGGGCAATATCTAGCTTCCTCATTATTCGCGGGCGTCCTAGTCTCGCCCCATGCGGGACGGCTCCACCCTCGCCCATACCCAATGGCGGCTCGGCATCACCATCGCGCAGATCGCGCGGCGCTGGCGCGCGCGGCTGGACCAGCGCATCGCCGAATACGGGCTGACCGAGGCGCGCTGGCTGGCGCTGCTGGCGATCTCCCGCGGCGGCGAGGGCATGACCCAGAAGGACCTCGCCGGCCGCCTGCTGATCGAGGGCCCGACCCTGGTCCGCACGCTCGACTGGCTGGAAGGCGAGGGCCTGGTCGAGCGGCGGGAAGCGGCGCATGACCGCCGCGCCAAGACCCTGCACCTGACGACCAAGGCCCGCCCGCTGATCCACCGGATCGAGGCGGCGGCGACCGGCGTGCGGGCGGAGATCCTGGCCGGCATCCCGGAAGCCGAGCTGGCCGCATTGCCTGGCGGTGCTGGAACGCGTGGCGGTCGGCCTGGCCGCGCCGGCGCCGCCGCCACCCGCGGCGGAGGCCGAGGATGGATGTCGGCCCGGCTAGCGGCCCCGCCCATCTCCGCGCCGCGCCGCGCGACACCGGCGCGGCGGCTGCGGCCTGCTCGGCCTCGGCGGCGCTGCTGATCGCGGTCCTGGCCGCCGGCGGCTGGTTCACCCATCGCTTCGTCACCCTGGTCTTCGTCGACGATGCCCGCATCGCGGCGGACATGATCACCGTCTCCTCCCGCGTGCCGGGCTGGGTGGCGGAGGTGACAGGTCATCGCCGGCGACAGCGCTCGCCGCCGGCAGGCTGCTGGTGCGCATCGACAGCCGCGATTCGACGCTGGCGCTGCGCGAGCTGGAGGCACGGCTGGCCAGCCTCGGCGCCCGGCGGGCGGGAGCTGGAGGCGCGGCTGGCCATGGTCGACCTGCAGACCGCGCAGCCAGCAGGCCGGCAGCCGCGCCAAGCTGGAGGTCGCCCGCGCCGCCCTGCCGGCGGCCGAGGCCGAACGGCATCTTCGCCGAGGCCGAGTTCGGCCGCGCCATGCAGCTGATGTCGAGCGGCAGCGGCACGCGCCAGCGGCACGACCAGGCGCGCAGCCTGCTGGACGGCGGCGCGGCAGAGGGTGCTCGGCGCCATCGCCGAGATCCAGACCGCCGAGGCGCAGATCGCCGCCGCCGACCGCGGCGCGGGAGGAGCTGAACGTGCTGCGCCGCCAGCTGGATTCGCTGGAGCCGCAGGAGCGGGAGCTGGCGGCGCAGCGCGACCGCGCCGCGCTCGACCTGCGCGACCGCAGCATCCTGATGCCCTTCGACGGCATGGTGGACCGGGTCTTCATCGACCCCGGCGAATACGTCGCCGCCGGCCAGCGCGTGCTGATGCTGCACGACCCGGCGCGGGTGCAGGGTCGAGGCCAATGTGAAGGAGACGGAGATCCGCTTCTTCCGCCCCGGCACGACGGTGCGGGTGCGCGGTGGATGCCCTGCCCGGCCAGCGCTTCGAGGGCGTGGTGGAACGCGTCGCCGGCGCCGCCACCAGCGAATTCGCCCTGCTGCCGAGCCCGAACCCGTCCGGCAACTTCACCAAGATCACCCAGCGCCTGCCGATCCGCGTCGCGCTGCAGCCGCCGCCCGAGCCCGGGCCTGCTGCGGCCCGGGATGATGGTGGAGATCGAGGCGCCGTGCGCCAGGGACCGACTGAACGGACCCTCGAGGCGCTCGGGCAGCGCTTCGGGCCGTCCTACCGCTGGCTGGTCACCATCACCGCGATCATCGGCACCGTCGCCACCATCCTGTCCTCGACCATCGTCAACGTCGCGCTGCCCGACATCATGGGCGCCTTCGGCATCGGCCAGGACCATGCGCAGCTGCTGTCGACCGGCTTCCTGGCGGCGGTCACCGGCACCATGCTGCTGAATGCCTGGCTGGTGGAGAGCTTCGGCTTCCGCGCCACCTATGCCGCGGCGGTCGGGCTGTTCCTGTTCGGCTCGGTCGTCGCCGGCTTCGCGCCGAACGAGGGGCATGCTGATCCTCGGCCGCATCCTGCAGGGCGCCTCGGCGGGGATGCTGCAGCCGCTGATGACGCAGATCGTCTTCCAGGTCTTCCCGCCGGAGAAGCGCGGCACCGCCATGGGCATCGCCGCGATCGGCGTGGTGCTGGCGCCGGCGCTGGGGCCGACCGTCGGCGGGCTGCTGGTCGACAATTACGGCTGGCGCAGCGTGTTCTTCCTGGCCGATGCCGGTCGCCGTGCTCGGCCTGGCGATGGGCTGTGGTCTTCATGCCGAGCGCCGCGGACGGCGCAGCGCCGGCGCTTCGACCTGCCCGGCTTCCTGCTGCTGATCGTCGCGCTGCTGGCGCTGTTCACCGGCCTGTCGAGCGGCCAGCGGGACGGCTGGGGCGCCAGCCGGGTGGATGCTCGAGCTCGGCCTCGCCGGCGCTGGCCGCGACTCGGCTTCGTGCTGTGGGAGCTGCGCACCCCGACGCCGCTGCTGAACCCGCGGGTCTTCGCCAACCGCGGCTTCGCCGGCGCCTTCGCGGTGGCGCTGGTCTATGGCGCCAGCATCTTCGGCACGCACCTACCTGATCCCGCTCTTCGTCCAGACCATCCAGGGCTACACCGCGACGCGGGCCGGGCTGGTGCTGATGCCGGCGGGGCTGATCATGGTGGTGGTCTTCCCCATCGCCGGGCGGCTGGCGGACCGGCTGCCGGTCTGGCAGCCGATGGCGCTCGGCCTGCTGCTGTTCGCGCTATCCTGCTGGCTGCTGCGCGGCGTCGATACCGATACGCCCTTCTGGACCCTGGCGCTGTGGATCCTGGTCGGCCGGGTCGGGCTCGGGCCTGACCATGCCCAGCATGAATGCCGGGGCGCTGCGGGCGCTGCCGCCGCGCTTCCTCGGCCAGGGCGCGGGCGGCGATCAATTTCGCCCGGCAATTCGGCGGGGCGCTGGGGGTGAACCTGCTGTCGATCCTGCTGGAGCAGCAGACCGAGTTGCATGCGCAGTCGCTGACGCCGACCCAGGATGGCGGCAGCGCGGCGACGCTGGAATTCCTCCGCCTGACGCAGGGGCTGCTGGCGCAGGACGGCGTGCCGGAGACCGAGCGGCTCGGCCGGCGTCCTACGACTACCTCGGCGCGGGTGCTTGCAGGCGCAGGCGGGGATGCTGGCCTTCCGCGACAGCTTCCTGGCGGTGACCATCGCCTGCGCTCCTCGCGGTGCTGCCGGCGCTGGCGATGCGGAAGCGCCGGGCCAACCCGGCGTGATCAGCGTGGGGTGACGGCCACCACCGCCTCGTTCCGCCGCAACGGCGGCAGGGTCCAGGGCGGGTCGTAGAACCAGTCCTCCGCCGCGCCGGCGGCTGCCAGGGGCCGTCCCGCAGCGCCGCCAGCAGCGCGGCGCGGTGGGTGGCGGCCGCGGCGGCGCCGGGCACGCCGCTGTAGCGCAGCACGGCCATGGTCGCACCCGGCACCTCGACGATCGCGACGCGCGCATCCTCGGGCTGCGGCAGGGTGTCGCGCGTGTAGCGGGCCGGCATGAAAAAGCGGATGGTCCAGCCCTCCGCCGCGGCCTCCTGCACCACCGGGGCGGTCATGGCGATGCGTTCCGACGTCTGCGCGACCGGCGCGGTCATGGCGATCTTCGCCCGGCCCCGGTTCGCCCCGAAGATGAAGCCGGCGAGGCGGCGGAACCCCTCGCTGCGGGCGGCCTCCTCGGTGGCGGCGGCGACGGTGGTCTCGGCGGCGAGGCGCGGGGCGTAGCGGCGGATCTCCACCTCGCCCTGCCGGCCGATGACCTCGAAGCGCGGCTCCTCCGTCCCCGATCGCACGCCGATCACCGAACAGGCGCCGAGCAGCAGGGCCGAGGCGGCGGAAGCGAGGCGGGCGAGCATGCGGCGGAATCCCTTCATGGCCGGCAGAGATGGGCCGGCGCGGCGCCGGGTCCAGGCCTCGGCGGAGCGGCCTCAGCGGCGCAGCACGATGTCGGCGGCCGGGCGCGCAGCCCGGACGCCGAGACGGCGCGCAGCCGATATTCCAGCGGCCCGCAGGCGGCGCGGTGTCCACCATTCGGCGGCGCGCAGCGGCAGGGGCGCGATGCGGCGCCACGGCCCGCGGCCGTCGCGCCGGTGCAGTTCGTAGCCGTAGAAGCCGGGCGCGCGGCCCGGCCGCCACCGCAGCAGCAGGTCCTCGCCGCGCGGCGCGGCGTCGCAGGTCCCGCCGGCACCGCGGGCGGCGCCGGATCGAAGGGCGTCACCCAGGCCAGCAGCGTCGCCCGCGGCGAGAGGTCGAGGTCGAGCGCCAAGCGCCCGTCCACGCGGCGCGAGGCCCGGCCGCAGCGGCGCCTGCACGCCGAGTTCGGCCGCCACGTCGCAGCCGCCGCGCGGCGGCGGCATCGATCCGGCCCGGCATGTCGCGTCCCGCGGCGGCGAAGGGGTTCGATCGCACGCCGTCGATGCGGAAGACGGCGAGGTTCACCCGCGGCCAGGGGATGTCCTCGACCGCCAGGCGCAGCCGCCGCGCGCGCGCCCTCCTGCAGCGTGAGCAGCGCGGCGATGCGCGCCTCGCCGGCGGTGGTCATCGCGGTACAGCGTCCGGCCCGGCCTCGATCGAGAGGATCCGGTCGCCCAGCAGCCGCAGCATCTCGTAGAAGCCGAAGACCGGCAGCTTCAGCAGGTCCTCGGGCCCGGCATCGGTCCGGGTGAACAGCGCGCGGCGGCCATCGAAGGGCGCGCGGACCAGATGCTGGTTGGCATTGTCCGCCGCCGCGAGGAAGCGCTGCCCGTGCCGCAGCGACAGCGCCGCATGGGCGATGGCGGATGCCGCCAGCCAGGACGGGAAATGCTCGTCCATGCGCGGCGCATAGGGCGCGTCGAAGCCGACCTTCATGTCGGCCTCGTCGTTGACCAGCGCCAGGCGGCGCCCGGGCACCAGGCTCGCGGGCCATCGCCTGCGGTCGCCTCCGCCGCCTCGACCAGCCGGTCGATGCGCGGCGCGCCCTCCGCCTCGGACCAGACGCCCTTGCGGTGGTAGCTGAGGAAGTCGCATGGCAGGCTCCGGCGCGTCGCGGAGGAATTCCAGGAAGCGGCGCATCAGCCGCGGCCCCTCGTCCGGCAGCCAGGCGATCACCGGGCCGCCGAGGCGCACCGCATGGCCGGCGTCCCGCACCGCCGCCGCGGTGCGCGGTAGAGGTCGAGGTAGCGGTCGAAATCACCGGCCCAGAAGGGCGGCATGTTCGGCTCGTTCCACACCTCCAGCCACCAGCGCCCGACCTCGGCCGCGCCGAACCGCGCGACCGCGGCGTCGAGGAAGCCGCGCACCAGCGCCTGCCAGCGGGTCGAAGCCGGCCGGCGGCTCGATGGGCGAGGGCCGAGACCGCGGCGGGGAAGAAGGCCAGCGGCAGGAAGGGCACCAGGCCGCGCGCGACCAGCGCCTCGAGCGCCGCGAGCGCCGCCGTGAAGTCCATCGGCGCCGCCGGGCGCCGGCCAGGTGGTGCCGCTGCCGGTCGGGAAGGTCGCCTCCCGCTCCCCCGCATTCAGCACGCCGAAGACCCGCACGGCGCCGAAGGCCCCGGGGCGAGGCCGCCATGGCGTCCAGCATCGCGGACCATGCCGCGGCTCGCTCAGCCAGTCGATGTCGAAGACGCCGACCATGTCGAAATCGGCCCGGCGGAACTCACCGGCCGACGCCCTGCCCCGCGCGCACCCGAGCCCCGGGCGCCAGCACCGCCGCCGTCAGCCCCGCCACCACCGCCCGTCGTCCCGCCATCCCCGCGCCTCCCGGCCTCGGTCCCCAACGTCCGCGACGCCGGCTTGACGCCGGCCGCCAGGCCGCGCAGGACTGGCGCCCGAGCCGCACGGAACACGTCATGACCGCCGCCGAGACCATCGCCCGCCTGCTCGCCGACCCCCGCTTCCAGGCCGCCGTCGCGACGATGGACGCGCGAGCACGACCGCACCGTCGCCGACATCGTCACCCTGACCGAGATCCCCGCCCCGCCCTTCAAGGAGGCGCGCCGCGCCGCCGCCTATCTGGCGATGCTGCGCGCCCAGGGCTGAGGACGTGGAGAAGGACGCGATCGGCAACGTCATGGGCCTGCGCCGCGGCACCGGCAACGGCCAGCACCGTCGTGGTCGCCGCCCACCTCGACACCGTCTTCCCCGAAGGCACCGATGTGAAGGTGCGGCGCGAGGGGACGAAGCTCTTCGCGCCCGGCGTCGGCGACGACACCCGCAGCCTGGCGGTGCATGCTCGCCTTCCTCCGCGCCATGGACGCCGCCAGGATCAGGACCAGCAGCGACATCCTGTTCGTCGGCGATGTCGGCGAGGAAGGGCTCGGCGACCTGCGCGGCGTGCGCTACCTGTTCGCGGAGGGCCAGTACAAGGACCGCATCGAAGGCCTTCTTCTCCGTGGACAGCCCGGACGTGGACCGGATCGTGACCGGCGGCGTCGGCAGCAAGCGCTACCGCGTGACCTTCCGCGGCCCGGGCGGCCACAGCTACGGCGCCTTCGGCCTGGTCAACCCGGCCTATGCCATGGCCCGCGCCATCGCTGGCGCTGGCCGGGCTGCCAGGTCCCGGCGACGCCGCAGACCACGCATTGCGCCAGCGTGCTCGGCGGCGGCACCTCGGTGAACTCCATCCCCAACGAGGTCTGGATGGAGGTCGACCTGCGCAGCCAGTCGGCCGCGGAGCTGGCCCGGCTGGAGGCCGAGTTCCTGCCGGGCGTCGAGGCGCGCGGTCGCCGCCGAGAATGCCGCGCGCTCGACCCGCGAGGGCACGATCGACGGTCGAGATCGACGCCGATCGGCGACCGCCCGACCGGCCAACCCCGGCCGGACGCCGCCGATCGTCCAGCTCGCCACCGCCGCGGTCGCGGCGCACGGCTACACGCCGCGGCACGAGTCCTCCTCGACCGACGCCAACATCCCGATGAGCCTCGGCATCCCGGCGGTGACGATCGGCTCCGGCGGCACGCGGCGGCCGGGCGCATTCGCTGGACGAGTGGATCGACGTGGAGCCGGCGAGAGCCTGCGCGGCATGACGGCGAGCCTCGCCGACGATCCTGGCGGTGGCGGGGATGGAGGACGCCTAGGCGCTTCGGCGCATGCCGGCGTGCTGGTGGAGGCCTGGGAAGGGCGCCGCGGCTGGCCGGTGCGGGTCGGGCCGGCGCCGCTGCGCGAAGGCGGTCCGGCTCCAGTGCCGCTCGGTGGTCTTGTAGCCGACCTGGCAGTGCATGCCGACCGCCTGGTGCAGTTCCCCACGCGACAGGATCCGCAGGCGGCGCAGCCAGGCCGGCAAGGTCAGCGCCGGTCCCGCTATCGTCCGGGCAAGCGCCCGCGTCAGCAGCCCGGGGCCGGTGGAGAACCACAGCAGGTCGCCGTCGCCGCGATTGATGGCCGAGACCGCGAGCTCCAGCGCCAGGCCGGTGACCGGGTGCTGCGGCGCGGCGGCGATGACGTTGTTGCCGACCGTGCCGTAATCCTCCTGGTACAGGACGAGCCCCGCGGCAGGCGGCAGCACCGTGTCGAGCGGGGCGAGGCAGCGGTCGTCGGCATCGATGTAGCAGCCGCCTTCGGCGAACAGCCAGGCGAGCCGGAAGAGGTCCGCCTTCTGCGCCGGCTCGCGGGCCCGCCGGTAGGCCAGCAGCGTCGCCGCCGGGCAGGCCTCCGCCAGGAAGTCCTGCGCGGCCGCGGCGTCGAACCGCCGATAGCCGTACCTTGGATGCGCATCCCGCCAGCCCCGCATCAGCGCGGCGAGCTCGGCCGGAACTTCGGCGCTATCCCAGTACTGCATGATCCGGCGCGGGATGGCCGGGGCGCCTCGTCCTGGGCCGCGGCCTCGTCCGGCACCAAGCGACCTGCCTGGCGCAGCGCAATCAGCAGCATCATCGCCGCCGGCGTGTAGTCCGGGAAGCGTCCGACGAGCGCCTGCAGCGGCCCGATCCGGTCCTCGGGCGGGCACGTCGCGCAGGGCCTGGGCCGCGCCCAGCGCGTCGCGATCGAGCGCGAACTCGTCGAGGAAGCTGGCCGAAATGTTGTCTGCGCGTCGCGTTGTCGAGGCGCCCTGCAGGATCGCCCGGTCGTACGTCGGCGCCGTTGGTCAGCGCCAGCAGGATCCTGCCGCGCCGCACCATGTCGAGCGTCGGATGCGCGCGCGCACCAGGTCTCGAAGCGCGGCCAGGCACCCTTCGGCGTAGTGACGCAGGCGCGTTCGGGATGCGCGCACCGCCGCCTCGACCGGCGATCGCTTCTGGCCGCTGGCCGCGGAGAATGCTGCAGGCGGGCAAGGCTCGCGGACCAGCCGGCGGCGCGGCGTCGAGGCAGGCCTCGACGTCCGCTGGCGCTGCGAGCAGCCGTTCGAGCAAGAAGCGCTGGATCCACAGCCCGCCATGGCGCGGTGCCGCGGCCGACGCCGCCCTGGCAAGCGCCAGCGCCTCCGGCCATTGCCCGAGCTGCCGCAGCAGGTCGATCCGCCCGGCCGCCAGGTCGGGCGACGGGCCGCACGGCTCCTCCGCCGCCGCCAGCAGGGCCAGAGCCGCCTCGCGCCGGCCGAGATCCGCGAGGGTCCGGGCGGCGCCGAGATGGGCCCAGACACCGGCCGGCCGGACCGCGATGGCCCGCCGGAACCAGGCCAGCGCGGCGTCGTGCTCGCCCGCCAGCCGCGCCAGCTCGCCCAGCTGTTCCAGCGCCTGGAGGTTCCGGGCGTCGCATTCCAGCGCCTGGTGGAGCAGGCGTTGCGCCTCCCAGGGCTGCTCCAGGGCGCGCAGCGCGGCGGCCATCTCGATCAGCGGATAGGGGTTGCGCGGCTCGCAGCCATGCGCGCGGCGGAAGGCGGCCAGCGCCTCGGGCCGGCGGGCCGCGGCGGTCTCGGTGCGGCCGAGGCTCATCCAGGCCTGCAGGTCGCCGGGGTTGCCGGCGATCAGCCGGTCCGCGATGTCCCGCGCCGCGGCGTAGTCGCCGGCGTCGCGGAGCTCGGTGGCGAGTTCGAGCCAAGCGCCGCCGGCCGCGGGATCGGCCTCCGTCGCGCGGCGGAAGCGGGCCGCCGCCGCCACGCGGTCGCCGCGGTCGCGCGCGACCAGCCCGAGGCCGACCAGGGCCTGAATTGAGCGGGGTGATCGGCCAGCACCGCGGCATAGCCGGCCTCCGCCTCGGCGCCGCGGCCGAGCGCGCGCAGCGCCGCCGCCTGGTCGAGACGCGGCCAGGGGTTGCCCGGGCCGGCCGCCGCGGCGGCGGTGAAATGCGCCAGCGCCGTCGCGTGGTCGCCGCGGCTGCGGGCGCCGGCCGGCCAAGCCCGAGCAGCGCCTCGACCTGGCCGGGATGGTCGGCCAGCACCGCGGCAAGGGTGGCGTCCGCCTCGGAGTCGCGGCTGAGCGCACGCAACGCCGCCGCCTGATCGAGCCGCGGCCATGGGTTGCCCGGGCCGGCCGCCGCCGCGGCGGTGAAATGCGCCAGCGCCGCCGCGTGGTCGCCGCGGCTGCGTGCGCCGCGGCCGAGGCCGAGCAGGGCCTCGGCCTGGCCGGGATGGTCGGCCAGCACCGCGGTGAAGGTAGCGTCCGCCTCGGCGTCGCGGCCGAGCGCGCGCAGCGCCGCCGCCGCCTGGCCGAGGCGCGGCCAGGGGTCGGCCGGACCGGCCGCCGCCGCGGCCTCGGCGAAATGCGCCAGCGCAGCCGCGTGGTCACCGCGGCTGCGGGCGCCGCGCCCGGCATCCAGCAGCGCCCTGACATCGGTGGAAGCCGCCTCGCCGGCATGCCGTCGTCCTTCATCGCCTTGGCCAGGCCGATCGGCGCCGGCCATGGCCAGACATGCCTCGCAGGGCATCGGGCGCCCGCGGGGCGCGGACCTGGGCAGCGCCGTCCTGCATTCAGGTCCGGCGGACGAGTCGCGGACGCGCCGGTCCTCGCCGGGTCAGGCGGGCCGGCGCGCCCGGATCAGGCCGCGACGGCAGCCTCGCCGAGCAAGCGGCGGCGCGGGCCGCGAGGCGCTGGCGGGTCGCCATCGGCACCTGGCGGTGCGCCTTGGCGCGCGGCAGCTCCATTTCCGGGATCGGCCGCACCTGCGCCGTACAGCGCCTCGTGCTCGGCCCAGTTGTCGAAGGCCAGGCGCTCGACATTGTCGACGAAGGTCTCGGCCGGCACGCCTTCGGCCAGGACCAGCGCGTGGTTGGCCAGTTCCACGTGGAAGTAGGTGAAGCTGGCCGGCACATCGCGTCTCGCGGCGGATGCTGCTGCCGTTCACCAGGGCGCCGGCCTGCACCAGCACGCCCTCCACCAGGATGGCATGGTCGGCGGAGACGAGCAGGTCGCGGACCGGCAGGTTCTCCGCCAGCGCGCCGGCGGCGATGCGGATGGGCAGCACGCGCACCGGGTCGGCGAAGATGGTGGAGACGGTCTGGCGGCCCATCCAGCGGACCGGCACGGCCTCGGCTTCGGCGGTGAGGACGAGGTCGCCGATCTTCAGCGTCTCGACCGCAACCTCGCCGTCTGGGGTGCGGATCAGGGTGCCGGGGTAGAAGCAGATCGTGGTGTCGCCCGCTGAATAGGTGACCGGCTGGTTGCCCGACATCGGCCTTCGAGAAGAAAACCTTTTTCGTCCCGGCATTGGCGTAGAAGCCATTCACCGAGCCGACCTTGGCCGTGCCTTCATAGGTGTAGGTCGTCGAGCCGACCGGTGAATTTTTCCCCGACCTGGAGCGAGTTGCCGGCCCCGGTGCCATTGGTGTCGACCGTTGCGTTCGCGGTGCTTTTGCCGACCGTCCGATCGTTGCTGGCATTGATCGAATGGATGAACCAGCCAGTGTCCTGCGCCATCGGAATACTCCACGGGGGCGAGTCGCCCGACAGGATCGGCGTTAGCTGCCAGGCGGTGCTCGGGATGGGCCATATATGTCATCCGACGGCCGGACATGCAATCTGAAGTTGTATTCCGCGTCAGCATGCGTCGGTGGCGGCCCACGAGGCAGGCTGAAGGCCAGGGCGCGATCGCCGCCCGCGGGCGGACCGGCGAACCTGCCCCGGAGCCGACCGGCGACCTCGCCCAGGACCCTTAGGGAGCGCCGTCCCAGACCAGCACGGTCAGCATGGCATGCCGGCGATCGAGCCGCGGCACCTGCCCCGGCACCAGCCCCATCGCCCGCTGGGTCAGCACTTCCCCGTCGCGCGGGTTCAGCACCAGCCAGACGCGCCTGCCCTGCCTGACCCACTCGGCGATGCGGGCATCGGGCACCCGCTCGGCCTCCGTCATCCCGGCCGGCGCGAAGGGCGCCAGCGGGATCACCGGCGTCCCGTCGGGCTGCCAGCGCTCCTGCCGCAGCCCGTCCAGGTAGTAGCCGAGGCCGAGCATGTTGGTGCGCGGCCCGATCACCATGACGTCCCGCGCGCCAAGCTGCGGCCCGAGCGTCGCGCCGAGGCTGCGCCAATTCTCCTTGATCCGTGGCGTCACCGTCAGGATGCCGTGCACCCCGAGCCCGGTCGCCACCACCAGCACCAGCATCAGCCCGCCGCGCAGCCAGACCGGCGGCCGGGCGAAACCAGCGCCATCGCCATCAGGATGGCCATTGGCACCGGGACGAAGACCGCGATGCGCGGGATGAAGAAGGGCGAGGCCACCAGGCTCAGCCCCAGCGTCATCGCCAGGAACAGCACCGCCGGGCCGCCAGGAAGACCCAGGCCAGCCGCCCCGGCCGCGCCCGCCACAGCGTTACCGCGAAGACCGCGGCGAGGAGGGCGGCGATCAGGCTGGCGGTGCGGAAGCGCAGCGCGAAGACCGGGTCGACCAGCAGCGTATTGGCCAGGTTGAACAGGCCGACCAGGTCCGGCCGCTCGATCCAGGCGATGTCGTAGCGCCCGGCCTGCGCCAGGATGGCGCGGATCTCCGGGATCGCCAGCACCACCACCGCCGCATCCACCGCCGCCAGCCGCAGCAGCGGCGCCCAGCCCGCCCGCGCCGAGCAGCAGCCAGGCGCCGGCGCAGAGGTTCAGCGCCGCCAGGGTGAAGGCGGAGGTCGCATGGGTATAGACCAGCCCCAGCGCCGCGACGCCGTACAGCAGCAGCGCGCCGTCGCGCCGCGCCGGCGCCGCGCGGCAGAAGCCGACCAGCCCGAGCAGCGCGAGGGCATAGAGCGGCGGGATCAGCGCATAGGCCCGGGCCTCCTGCGCGAGCGGCATCTGCATCGGATTGAGGGCGAAGATCGCCGCCGCCAGCAGCGCCGCGCCCGGCCCGGTGAATTCCCGCGCCAAGCCGCCAGACCAGCGGGATGGTCGCCGCCGACAGCACGGCGGAGAAGGACCGGATGCCAGCTCGCCGGACCCGAAGGCCGCCGCCCAGGGCTTCAGCAGCGTGTAGTAGAGCGGCGGCGTGGTCTCGATCTCGAAGCCCTGGCGCTCCAGAGCAAGCCGAGGCCCTCCCGCACCCAGAAGACGCTGAACAGCTCGTCCGCCCAGTAGGATGGCGGCGTCGATGCGGAACAGCCGGAGCGCGCAGCCCCGCCGCGGTCAGCAGGGCCAGCGCGGCGAGGATGCCGCGCGAGACGGCAGCCGGCGCCGCCGTCCGCGCCGGCACGAAGGCACGATCCTGGGTCAGCCCGCCGCTCATGCCGCGCATCCGCACCGTGCCACACCGCCATGTCGCCAGGGCCTGCCAGCCATGCCGCTCCGCTCCGCTTGCCGGCCGCACCATGCCGTGGCAGGGGAGCGACGGAAAATAAACGGATCGTCGGGGCAGCGATGCTCGCGCAACGGTGTCATGCCCATGGCGACGGACGCTGCGTTTGGAAGCGCCGTGGCCAGAACAAATTTCACCATATGCGGTAATTTCGACCACCTGATCCACGCGTTCGTGTCTGACGCGCGAAGCACACAAGCGACAAGATTGCATCCTCGAACCGGAGAAGCCGCGTGTCCCCTGCAACCCAGGAATCACCCACCGCCCTGCATTGGGCGGCCCTGGCGATCGCGATCGTCGCCTCGCAGGCCGGCCAGGTCCTGCTGAAGCTCGGCGCCAGCGGCCTGCCGCCGATGGAACACGACCTGCTGGCGAGCCTGCTGGCGCAGATGCTGCGCTGGCAGACCCTGGTCGGGCTCTGCTGCTACGGCAGCGGCACGATGTTCTACGTGGTGGCGCTGCGCCGCATCCCGATGTCGGTCGCGGCGCCCTGCACGGCGATCTCCTACGTCGCCGCCACGCTCTTCGGCCTGCTGCTGTTCCATGAGACGCTGTCGCCGATGAAGATCGGCGGGCTGGCGCTGGTCTGCATCGGCGTGGTGCTGCTCGCGGAATTCGGCACGCGGCCGCCTGCCGCCGAAGCCGGGCTCGGCCATTCCGGGCTCAGCCCGGCAGGTCCAGCAATTTCCGCATCACGGTAGGCAGGGCGCTGCCGGCCTCGGCCAGGCTGCGCGCCTCCATCCCCTCGGGGGCGGCGATCCGCGGCACCGAGGCGGCGAGCAGCACCATCTCCAGCTCGAAATGGGTGAAGCCGTGCCGCGCCATGCCCGGCACGCGGCGCCAGGCCAGGCCGGGCAGCGGCGCGATGCGCCAGCGCCTCGGCCGTCCGCCCAGGGCGCGTCGCGCCAGGGCGTGCCGGGCAGTTCCAGCATGCCGCCGAGCAGCCCGCGCGGCGGCCGGCGCCGCAGCAGCACCTGGCCGGCGGCGTCGGTCAGCCAGGAAATGCGCGCCGTGCCGCAGCGGCCGCGCCCGCTTCGGCGCCTTGCGCGGCAGCGTCGCCTGCGATGCCCTGCCGCTGCGCCGCGCAGCCGCCGCGCCAGGGGCAGAGCGCGCAGGCCGGCGCGCGTCGGGGTGCAGATCGTGGCGCCGAGGTCGAACAGCGCCTGGGCGAAGTCGCCGGGCCGCGCCCGCGCCGCCGGATCGCGCCAGAAGCCCTGCGGCCAGCGCCGACGAGCCGCGGCTTGGCGCCGGCAGCGGCGTCTCGACTCGGCGAACAGCCGCGCCACCACCCGCTCGACGTTGCCGTCCACCGGCACCACCGGCTGGCCGAAGGCGATCGCCGCCGATCGCCGCGGCGGTATAGGCGCCGATGCCCGGCAGCGCCCGCAGCGCCTCCGGCGTCTCGCGGGAAGCCGCCGCGCGCCGCGACCGCCCGGGCGCAGGCGTGCAGGTTGCGGGCGCGGGCGTAGTAGCCGAGCCCGGCCCATTCCTCCATCACCGCCGCCTCCGGCGCGCGGCCAGCGCCTCCACGTCGGGGAAGCGCGCGAGGAAGCGCTCGAAGCGCGGCCCGACCGCGGCGACCGTGGTCTGCTGCAGCATGATCTCGGACAGCCAGACCCGGTACGGATCGGGCCGTCTCGCCCGGCGACTGCGCGCCAGGGCAGCAGCGCGGCGGTGGCGGTCGTACCAGGCGAGCAGCAGGGCGGCGGCGCGGAGGCGGCGGGAGCGGACGATGGCATATGGCCAAGGATAGCGACAGATCGGCGGCTTCACCGGCGGCCGCACGCCCTATGGCCCGCGGCCGCTCGGCGCGCTGATCCCGGCGCTGACCCGGCCGGCCTTCCGCAAGCGCGAGCCCGGCCGGCGCCCAGCTGATGGCCGACTGGGCCGGCGATCGTCGGCCCGGCGCTGGCCGCCGTCACCACGCCGCGCCGGCTTCGCGCCGGGACGCTGACCATCGCCTGCGCCGGCCCGGTGGCGATGGAGCTGACAGCATCTGGCGCCGCAGCTCATCGCCCGGATCAACGCGCCATCTCGGCCAGCCGACGGTGGAGCGGCTGCGCTTCGTCCAGCAGGCCCGGCGCCGGCCGCCGCCCCGGCCCGCCGCGCCGCCGCCGCGCCGGACGGCCCGCTGCCGGCCGCCGGTGGAGGCCGGCCGTCGGCCGCTTCCGGCGAGGCGAGTTGCGCGAGGCGCTGGCAAAGCTGGCGCCGGGGCGTCTATCGGAATCGCGCCTGACCGCCCGCAGGCAGGCCGGAGTCGCATCGCCAGACCACCGAACGGAGGCCGCATGCGCCTGCCCCGCCGCACCCTGCTCGCCGCCGTGCCGGCCCTGCCGCCGCCGCGCCCGCTGCGCCCCGCCCGCGGCCCAGGGCCGCCCGACCGATCCGCGCCTGGCCGAGCGCGGCATCGGCAAGCCGGATGCGCCGGTCACGGTGATCGAGTTCTTCTCCCTGACCTGCACCCATTGCGCCGCCTTCCACCGGGAAACCTTCCCGCAGGTGAAGCGGAGCTGGTCGACACCGGCCGCATCCGCCTGGTCTGGCGCGACTTCCCGCTCGACCAGCTGGCGCTGACCGCCGCCGCGGTCGCCCGCAGCCCTGCCGCCGGAGCGCTACGAGGCCTTCATCGGCGCGCTGTTCGCCAGCCAGGACCGCTGGGCCTTCGCCCGCGGGCGACCCGCCGACGGAGCTGGCCAAGATGGCGGCGCTGGCCGGCATGCCGCAGGCCGCAATTCGACCAGGTCGTGGCGGATGAGGCGCTGAAGCGCGCCATCCTGGAGCAGCGGACGGTCGCCGAGCAGGAGTTCAACGTGCAGGCCACGCCCAGCTTCGTCCTTCCAGGCGCGGCGGTCGAACCAATCCGGCACACCTTCGACCGTTCCGGCGCTGTCCAGGATGCGAGCCGGCTTGACGAGCAGCCGTCGCTGCCGAGCGCGAAGCCGGGTCGCACCGCCGGGCAGCCCCGGACCTGAGCGTCGACGCGCCGACGCGCCGCGCCGACGCCGGAGGCGGCGCGCGCGCCGCCTGCGCGCGACCCTCGCCCGGCTGCGCATCGCCGGCTTCAAGAGCTTCGCCGAGACCGACCGTGGTCGAGGTCCTGCCGGGCCTGACCGGCATCGTCGGCCCGAATGGCTGCGGCAAGTCCAACGTCGTCGAGGCGCTGCGCTGGGCGATGGGCGAGAGCTCCGCCCGCTCGATGCGCGGCGGCGAGATGGACGACGTGATCTTCGCCGGCACCGCGACCCGCGCCGGGCCGCAACCTCGCCGAGGTCACGCTGTACCTGGAGGAGGCCGCCGGCCTCGCCCCGCCGCCGCATGCCGAGCAGCCGAGGAGCTGGAGATCATCCGCCGGATCGACCGCGGCGAGGGCATCGTCCTTCCGGGTGAACGGCCGCGAGGTCCGGGCGCGCGACGTGCAGACCATGTTCGCCGATATCGGCAGCGGCGCCCGCGCCTCGGCCATGGTCAGCCAGGGCCGGGTCGCCGCGATGATCGGCGCCAAGCCCGGAGGAACGCCGGCAGGTGCTGGAGGAGGCGGCCGGCATCACCGGCCTGCGCGCCCGCCGGCACGAGGCCGAGCTGAAGCTGCGCCAGGCCGAGACCAACCTGACCCGGGCCGAGGACCTGCTCGGCCAGCTCGACGTCCAGCGGCAGGGCGCTGCAGCGCCAGGCGCGGCAGGCCAACCGCTACCGCAACCTCTCCGGCCTGGTGCGCGCAGGCCGAGGCCGAGTGGCTGGCGCTGCTGCGCGCCCGGGCCGAGGCGGCGCTGGCCGTCGCCCGCGCCGCCTTCGACGCCGCCGCCGCCGCCACCCGCCGCGCCGAGGCCGCGGCCGAGGCCGCCGCCATCCGCAGCTTCGAGGCCGAGAAGGCCCTCGCCCCCGGCCCGATGGGCTGCGCGAGACCGAGGCCCGCACCCGCACCGCGCTGGAACGCCGCCGCGTCGAGGCGGAGGGGCTGGAGGCCGAGGAGCGCCGCGCCCGCGACGCGCTGGACGGCCGCCGAGGCGCGCCTGGCCCAGATCGAGCGCGACCTGGCCCATGCCGAGGCGGTCGAGGCCGATGCCGCCGCCGCCGAGCGCCGGCTGGCGCCGAGCAGGCCGGGCTGGACGCGGCGGAGGCCAGCCTGCCCGACCGCCTGGACGCCGCCGAGGCGGCGCTGCACGAGGCGACCGAGAGCCGCCCGCGCCGCCGAGCGCGCCGCCAACCGGCGACCGAGGAGGCGGCCGCGCTGGCCGCCCGGGTCAATGCCGCCGGCGCCGAGCTGGACGCGGCCGGGCAGCGCGCCCGGCGGCTCGGCGGGCAGCGGACCGCGCTGGCGGCGGAGCACGACGGCGGCGCTCGCCGCGCGGGTCGCCGCCGGACCGGCTGGCCGCGGCCGCAGGCCGGCGGTCGCCGCCGCGGAACAGGATCTCACCGCCGCCCGCGCGGCGCTGGCCGAGGCCGAGGCGGCCCGCGCCGCCGCCCAGGAAGCCCATGCCGCCGCCCGCCGCGACGCCACCGCCGCCGAGGCCGAGGCCGGCCGCGCCGGCGCCGCCCTGGCCGAGGCCGAGCAGCGCGCCGCCCGCATCGCCGCCGCAGCACGCCGCGCTCGCCCGCGACCATGCCGCGGCGCTGGCCGACGCAGGTGCCGGCCGGACCGGCTCGCCGCCGCCGAGGCCGCCGCCGCCGCCGCCGAGGCGGCGCTGGCCGCCGCGCCGCGCCGCGCTGGAAGCGGCCGAGGCCGCCCGCGCCGCGGCCCAGCGAGGCGCATGCCGCCGCCCGCCGCCGCATCGCCGATGCCGAGGCCGCGCGGCGAACGCGCCGCCGCCGAGGCACGCCGCCGCCGCCCAGCGCGCCGACGCAGGCCCGCGCCCAGCACGCGGCCGGCTGGCCGAGCGCGACTGCCGCCCGCGCCGCCGCTGGTGCCGACCGAGGCGCTCGCCGCCGCCCAGGCCGAGGCCGCCGACGCCGAGGCCGCGCTGGCCGCCGCGCTGGCCGCGGTGACCGCGGCCGAGGCCGCCCGCGCCGCCGCCGCCGCCGACCAGGCCGCCGCCCGCGCCGCCGCCGCCGAGGCCGAGGCGCGCCGCCGCCCGCGCCGCCGCCGAGGTGCAGGCGCTGGGCGAGACGCTGGCCGCCGGCGAGACGCGCCGGCAGCGCCGCGCCGCCGGTGCTGGACGCGGTCGCCGGTCCCGCCGGGCCTGGAAGCCGCGCTCGGCGCCGCGCTGGGCGAGGCGCTGGACAGCCCGGCCGATCCCGCCGCCGCCCGCCACTGGCGCAACCTGCCGCCCTTCGCCGCGCCGCCCGCCCTGCCGGCCGGGCTGCACGCCGCTCGCCGCCCTGGTGCGAGGCGCCGCCGGCGCTGGCCCGCGCCCTGTCCCAGGTCGGGCTGCTGCCGGAAGGCGGCGATGGCGCCGCGCTGCAGGCGGCGCTGGCCCCGGCCAGGCGGTGGTCGCGCGCGACGGCGCGGTCTGGCGCTGGGACGGCCATACCGCCCGCGCCGATGCGCCCAATCCCGGCGCCGTCCGGCTGCAGCAGCGCAACCGGCTGCGCGCCGCCGAGGCCCGGCTGGCGACGGCGCCGCAGCCGCCGACCGAGGCCGCCCGCGCCGCCCGCGCCGCAGGCCGAGGCCGCCGAGGCCGAGGCCGCCGCCGCCGAGGCCGCGGCGCGCGAGACCCGCCGCGCCGCCGAGGCGCGGCTCGCCGCCGCCCGGGCCGAGGCCAGCCGGCTGGCCGCCGCCGCCGCCGAGGCGGAAAGCCGGCTCGGCGCGCTGGAGCCGCAGCTGCGCGCGCCTCGCCGCCGAACTGCGCCGAGGCCGAGGCCGCCGCCGAGGCCGCCGCCGCGGCGCTGGCCGCGCCTGCCGGGCCCCGAGGCGGCGATCGCCGAGTACGACGCCGCCGCCCGGCCGAGACCGAGGCCGCCGCCGCCGAGGCCGAGGCGCGCGACGCCCGCGCCGAGGCCGAGATGGGGCTGCAGCGCAGCCGCGGCGCCGCCAACGCCCTCGCCGCCGCCGCCGCGCAGGCGGAGAGCCGGCTGGCGCCCTGGCGCCGCAGCTCGAGCGCCTGCGCGCCGAGCGGGCCGAGGCCGAGGCGCGGCTGGCCGACCGCGCGAGCCGCCATGGCCGCGCTGCCCGACGCTCGACGCCCTGCGCGCCGCGGCACGCGAGGCCGCGCGCCGCGCGAGGCCGCGGCGCTCGCCGCCGAGGCCGCCGCCCGCGCCGCCCGCGCCGCGGCCGAGGCGGCGCAGGAGGCGGCGCGCGCCGAGGCCGCCGCGGCTCGGCCGCCGCGGCCGCCCAGGCGGAGAACCGGATCGCCGCGCTGGCGCCGCAGCTCGCCCGGCTGGAGGCCGAGGCGGCCGAGGCCGAGGCGGCGCTGGACCGCGGCCCGCGCCGCCCAGGCCGCGCTGCCCGACCTCGCCGACGATCCGCGCCGGGGTGGAGCAGGCGCGCGCGGCGCTCTCGGCCGCCCGCGGTCGGCGGAGGTGCGGCGCTGCGAAGCCCTGGCCGGGCTGCGCGCCGAGCGCGACCGCATCGCCACCCGCCGCGCCGCCATCGCCGCCGAGCAGGCCGACTGGGCCAGCCCGCCGCGCCGATGCCGCCGGCCGGCGCGAGGCCGACTGCGCCGCCCGCGCCGCCGAGGCGCGCGGCCGAGCGCGACGGCGCTGGCCGAGGCGCCGGAGGCCGCCGCCGCCCGCCGCCGCCAGGCCGGCGCGGCGCTGGCCGAGGTCGAGGCGGCGCATGCCGCCGCCGCCGCCGCGCTCGCCGCCGCCGAGGCCGAGCGCCAGGCCGCCGGCGAGGCCCGCCGCGCGCGCCGATGCCGCCTTCGCCGCCGCCCGCGAGGCGCAGCTCCGCGCCGAGGGCGCCGCCGAGCCAGGCGACCGCCGCGGCCGAGGCGGTCGAGGCGCGGGTCGTCGAACGGCTCGGCGAGGGCGCCGAGCTGCCGCGCGCCCGAGGAGCTGACCGACGCCGCCGAGGACAAGGCCCGCCGCAAGCTGGAGCGCCTGGCCCGCGAGCGCGAGGAGATGGGCCCGGTCAACCTCCGCGCCGATGTCGAGATGGCGGAGATCGAGGCCCGCATCGCCGACATCACCACGCGAGCGCGAGGAGATCGGCGCCGCCATCGCCAAGCTGCGCGGCTCGATCGGCCATCTGAACCGGGAGGGCCGCGAGCGGCTGCGCGCGGTCTTCGACCGGGTGGATACCGAGTTCCGCAGCCTGTTCAGCCGGCTGTTCGGCGGCGGGCGGGCGCATCTGGCGCTGGTCGGCTCGCGACGATCCGCTGGAGGCCGGGCTCGAGATCTATGCCGAGCCGCCGGGCAAGAAGCTCTCGGCGCTGTCGCTGCTGTCGGGCGGCGAGCAGGCGCTGACCGCGCTGTCGCTGATCTTCGCCGTGTTCCGCTGCCACCCGGCGCCGGTCTGCGTGCTGGACGAGGTGGACGCGCCGCTGGACGACGCCAATGTCGAGCGGCTCTGCGACCTGCTGGACGGCATGGCGGCGGAAAGCGGCACGCGCTTCCTGGTCGTGACCCACCACCCGCTGACCATGGCGCGGATGCACCGGCTCTATGGCGTGACGATGCAGGAACGCGGCGTCAGCCGGCTGCTGAGCGTCGATCTCGGCCGGGCGGTGGAGATGGTGGAGGGGCCGCAGGCGGCCGAATAGGCCAGGGTCGCGGTGCGTTCAGAAGCGACGCGGCACCGCGTAGCGTATTGTTTTCAGGCGAATTCGGCGTCCGAGCGTTCACGCTCTCCCGCGATCTGCTCTAGAACCGGGTGGAACAGCCGCAGGACGGCCAGTGCCGCCACGGCGGTGAACAGCCCCTGCGCCAGGACCATCGGCAGCGGCCCCGGGCCGCTGATCCGCAGATGCGCCGCGGTCCGCGCCCGCGCCGCGCGCCGCCTCCATCAGGCAGGCGGAGAACAGGGCGGCGGTTCGGTCCATGGGGCGGTCCGGGATCGGACGTGTCGCGCATGCGGCGGCATTCCTGGGCGTTGCACTCGAACCGTGGAACGGGCAGACGCTGAATACCGGGCGGCCATGCAAGTTCCCGGCCGCGATCGCGCCTTCGTCACGGGATTTCGCTTGATCCCCGGCACCGGAGGGCGGTTCCTGCACCATGCCCCTTCGCCCCTTCCGACTCTTCGAACGCCTGATCGACCCCGTCGCGCCGCCCGGCGAGGCCGCCGGCCGCCTGCTCGGCAGCCCGGTGCCGGAGACGGCGCCGCCGCACACCCTGCCCGGCTTCTACTGGCACTTCCTCAGCAGACCCGGGCGCTGTTCGTCGCGCTGTTCGTCGCCGGGCTGCTGGTCGCGCTGCTGGATGCCGCCATCCCGACCATGATCGGCCGGCTGATCGGCCTGCTGACCACCCATGCGCCGGACCGGCTGTGGGCCGAGGCCTGGCCGGTGCTGGTCGGCATGGGCGGCGCTGGTGCTGATCGGCCGGCCCTGCGCCCTGCTGCTGCAGAACCTGATCACCCAGCAGGGCATCAACGGCAACGTCACCTCCTGATCCGCTGGCAGAGCCATTGGCAGGTGGTCCGCCAGGGCCTGCCCTTCTTCCAGGAGGATTTCGCCGGCCGCATCGCCAACCGGGTGATGCAGGCCGGGCCGGCGCTGCGCGAGAGCGTGGTCCAGGTCGGTCAACGCGGTCTGGTACATCCTGGTCTACGGCACCGCCGCGGTGCTGCTGCTGGCGCACGACCGACTGGCGGCTGGCGCTGCCGATCGCTCGTCTGGTTCCTGCTCTATGCCGCTGCTGCTGCGCTACCTGGTGCCGCGGATGCGCGAACGCTCGCGCGAGGCCTCGCGCGCAGCGCAGCCTGCTGACCGGGCGGATCGTCGACAGCTACACCAACATCCAGACGGTGAAGCTGTTCGCCCGGGCGCGGGCAGGAGGATGCCTTCGTCCGCGACGGGCTGCTCGGCGCTGACCGCCGCCTTCCAGCGGCAGATGCGGCTGGTCACGCTGAACGGCTTCGCGCTGGCCACGCTGAACGCGGCGATGATCACGGCGATGGCCGCGGTCGCCGTCTGGCTCTGGACCCAGGGCGCGATCGAGGTGGCGGCGGTGGCGACGGCGCTGCCCATGGCCTGGCAGATCGCCAACATCTCCGGCTGGGTCGCCTTCAACGTCACCTCGATCTTCGAGAACCTGGGCGTGGTGCAGGAGGCGATGAACTCCATCGCGGTGCCGCCGACCGCGCCCGACCCGCCCGGCGCCGTGGCGCTGCGGGGTCAATAGTGGATTTCTTGGCATGTAACCCTTTGAATTATATGAAAGTAAACTCAGCCGCCCGAAATCCACGTCCCGCCTCTATATATAGTGGCCTTTGGCTCGCCCTAGGCGCCCTGGCGGGTCTTGCATTAAGTTACACCACCGTTTCCCGTGCGGCGGATGCGCCGACCAGCAGCAGCGCGCTTCTGGGCGCCGCGCCCAAAAGCGATACCTTCCTGCCGCCCGACCAGGCGTTCCGGCTGGCGGTGGTTCCCGAGGGTCCCAATCGGGTGCGCCTGAGCTGGGGCATTGCCGAGGGCTATTACCTGTACCAGTCGCGCCTCAAGTTCGCGACCTCGACCCCGGGCGTCACGCTGGATAAGCCCGAGCTCCCGGCCGGGGACACCAAGAACGATGAGTACTTCGGCAAGCAGATCGTCTATCACCGCGACCTGATCGCGCACTTAGGCCTCACGCGCACCGCGAAGGCGCCAAGCGAGGTGACGCTGGCCGTGACCTACCAGGGCTGCGCCACCGCGGGGCTTTGCTATCCGCCGATCACCAAGCAATTCACGCTCGCCATGCCGGCCAAAAGCGCGGCGGTGATCGGCGCGGTCGGTGGCGCGAGTGCGGGCGGGTCGGCCTTCGTCTCGGACCAGGATCGGCTGGCGCGGATGATCCGCACCGGGAGCGTCGCGGCGATCATCGCCACGTTCTTCGGCATCGGGCTCCTGCTGGCGTTTACGCCCTGCGTGCTGCCGATGGTGCCGATTCTCTCCGGCCTCATCGCAGGCCAGGGACCGAAACTCACCACCGCCCGCGCGTTCTCACTTTCGCTCACCTATGTGCTGGGCATGGCGCTCACCTACACGATCGCGGGCGCCGCGTTTGCCGCGGCCGGTCACCAGGTGCAGGCCGTGTTCCAGCAGCCCTGGATCATCGTGCTGTTCGCGGCGCTGTTCATCGCACTCGCCGCTCTCGATGTTCGGCGTGTACACGCTGCAGATGCCCGCCGCGATCCAGACGCGCCTCTCGGACAGCAGCAACAAGCAGCGCGCCGGCACCTTCGGCGGCGTGGCGGTGATGGGCGCGTTGTCCGCGCTGATCGTCACCGCCTGCGTGGCCCCTGCGCTGGTCGGCGCGCTCCTGGTGATCAGCCAGGGCGGCGACATCATCCGCGGCGCCCTGGCCCTGTTTGCGATGAGCTTAGGAATGGGCACACCGCTCCTGGTGATCGGCACTTCGGCCGGGCGGCTCCTGCCCAAGGCCGGCGCCTGGATGGACACGGTCAAGCAGCTGTTCGGCGCGCTGATGCTCGGAGTGGCCGCCTGGATGCTCGCGCGCCTGATGAGCGACCGCTGGGCGCTGCTGCTGTATTGCGTGCCGTTCATTGCCGCGTTCCTGGTGCTCTGGCGGCTGCAAAACCGCGGCCCGGCGCGCGCTCCTCGGCCGCACGGCCGCACTCGCCGCCGGCCTCTACGCGATCCTCCTGGGCCTCGGTGCCGCGCGCGGCGCCACCGATCCCCTGCACCCGCTGCACCCGGCCTGAACTTTCGGCCCGCGCGGAACTGAAGTTCGCGCGCGTCGCCAATCTCGCAGAACTCGATCGTGCGGTCAGCACCGCCGCCGTCCTCGGGCCGGCCGGTGATGCTCGATTTCTATGCCGACTGGTGCACGAGCTGCAAGGAGATGGAGCATTACACCTTCAGCAACCCGAAGGTGCACGAGGCGCTTTCCACCATGACGCTGCTCCGCGCGGACGTGACGGCCAACAACAGCGACGATCAGGCGCTGCTCAAGCGCTTTGGCATATTCGGGCCACCCACCATCGCTTTCTACGGCGCGGACGGCCACGAGCGCAGCAACTATCGGGTCGTGGGTTACATGCCCGCCGATGCCTTCGCCAGCCTCCTGCCCAAGGCGACTGCGCCGGGCGGCGGATAAGGCCGCTCTCGGCCTCTAAGAGTTCGCGCTCCGGTCGCAGCGAGCGCGATGCAAGCCTCTTAGCGTTCGGCGCTTGCGCGCGGAGGCTTTTGCTTTCCGTGGCTTACTCCGCTCGCCGGCGGCGCGACGCACCACTTCAGAGAGTTGCTGCAGAGGCGCGGCCAGCGGGCTCCCCTTGCGCCAGATCATGCCGACGGTGCGCGAGGGCTGCGGGTCCTTGAAGCGGGCGACGGCCACGGCCGCCGAGCGGGTCTCCAGCGCGAGGGCCATTTCCGGGATCAAGGTCACGCCCAGGCCCGCGCTGACCATCTGCACCAGCGTCGAGAGCGAGCTGGCATCGAGCGTCGCCCGTGACGGCGAGGTGCGTCGGTGGCAGTACGCCAGGGCCTGCTCGCGAAAACAGTGCCCTTCCTCGAGGAGCAAGCAGCCTCATGTCCCGTAACGCGGCCGGGCCCGGCACGGGCGCTCCCTCCTCGTTCGCCGGTCGCACCAGCAGGAAGTTCTCGGTAAACAGCGGCACTTCGGTCAGCGCCGGTTCGGAGAGCGGCAGTGCCAGAACCGCCGCTTCAAGCCGCCCTTCCTTGATCTCGTGGATCAGTTTCGAGGTGACCGCCTCACGCACCTGGATCTCGACTTCCGGATGCGATTGGGCCAGGGCACCAATGACCGTGGGCAGCAAGATAGGGCGCGATCGTCGGAATCATGCCGATGCGAAACCGGCCCGAGAGCCCGCCACGCGATGCGCGCGCCATCTCGCCCAGGGCATCGACGGAACGAAGGATCGCGCGGGCCCCCGCGGCCGCCTCGGTTCCGAACTTCGTGAGCCGTGCCCGCCGGCCGCCTCGTTCGACCAGCACTGCACCCAAGGCCGACTCCAGTTCCTTGATCTGCATCGACAGGGCCGGCTGGGTGACGGCACTCGCCTCCGCGGCGCGGCCGAAATGGCCGCTCTCGGCCAGCGCGTCCAGATAGCGGAGCTGCCTGAGGGTGACGTTCTTCATAAGATTATCTTATCGAGATCATAAAAATAATCAAATTTACCTGATGATACCGAGCGGATAGCATGCCGCTCGACCACCGATCTCCACAGGAGCACACAGTGATGGCTGAACAGAGCAAATGCCCGGTCATGCACGGGACCCCGAAGCCCGCCAAGCGCGGAAACCGCGACTGGTGGCCCGAGGCCCTGGACATTTCAGTCCTCCATCGCAACTCCGAGCTGTCCGATCCGATGGGCGAAGCGTTTGACTATGCCCGGGAGTTCAGCACGCTCGATCTGAATGCCGTGATCAAAGATTTGCACGCCCTGATGAGCAACTCACAGGAGTGGTGGCCGGCCGATTTCGGCCACTACGGCGGTCTGATGATCCGCCTGGCCTGGCACAGCGCGGGCACCTACCGCATCACCGACGGCCGCGGCGGTGCCGGGGCCGGCCAGCAGCGTTTCGCGCCGCTCAACAGCTGGCCGGACAACGCGAACCTGGACAAGGCGCGGCGTCTGTTGTGGCCGATCAAGCAAAAATACGGCCGGAAGATCTCCTGGGCCGACCTGATGGTGCTCGCGGGCAATGTCGCGCTGGAATCCATGGGCTTTAAGACCTTTGGCTTCGCCGGCGGCCGCGCCGATGTCTGGGAGTCCGAAGAACTTTATTGGGGTCCCGAGGGAACGTGGCTCGGCGATGAGCGCTACAGCGGCGAGCGTCAGCTGGCTGAACCGCTCGGCGCGGTGCAGATGGGTCTGATCTACGTTAATCCGGAAGGGCCGAACGGCAACCCGGACCCGCTGGCGGCGGCCCGCGACATCCGCGAGACGTTCATGCGCATGGCGATGGGTGATGAGGAAACCGTCGCGCTGATTGCCGGCGGCCACACCTTCGGCAAGACCCACGGCGCGGGCGATCCCTCGCTGGTCGGTCCGGAACCGGAAAGCGGCGCGCTCGAGGATCAGGGCCTCGGCTGGAAAAGCAAGCACGGCACGGGCTTGGGCGCCGATGCGATCACCGGCGGGCCGGAAGTCACCTGGTCGCAGACCCCGACCCGATGGAGTAACCATTTCTTCGAGAACCTGTTCAAGTTCGACTGGGAGTTGACTAAGAGCCCGGCCGGCGCCAAGCAATGGCGCGCCAAATCGGCCGAGGCCACGATTCCCGACGCCTTCGATCCGGCGAGGAAGCACGTGCCGACGATGCTGACCACGGATCTCGCGCTGCGCTTCGATCCGGCCTACGAGAAGATTTCGCGGCGCTTCAGTGAGCACCCCGATCAGTTCGCCGACGCCTTCGCGCGCGCCTGGTTCAAGCTTACGCACCGCGACATGGGTCCGATCGCGCGGTACCTGGGCCCGCTGGTCCCCAAGGAGCGGCTGATTTGGCAGGACCCGATCCCGGCGCTCGACCATCCGCTGATCGAGGCCAAGGATATCGAGGCTCTCAAATCCAAAATTCTCTCATCCGGCCTGTCCGTGCCCGAACTGGTCTCGGCCGCGTGGGCTTCGGCCTCGACCTTCCGCCGCTCCGACAAGCGCGGCGGGGCGAACGGCGCACGCCTCCGCTTGGCGCCGCAGAAAGACTGGGAGGTCAATCAGCCCGGCCAGCTCGCGAGCGTACTGGCCAGGCTCGAAGCGATCCAGAACGGGTTCGGCAAGAAGGTCTCCATGGCCGACCTGATCATTCTCGGCGGAGCGGCGGCGGTCGAAAAGGCCGCGCGGGACGCCGGGGTGGAGATCAGCGTGCCCTTCACGCCCGGACGCATGGACGCCTCGCAAGATCAGACCGACGTGGCTTCATTCGCGCCGCTCGAGCCGCGCGCGGATGGCTTCCGCAACTACATCAGCGGCAAAAAGCAGTTCATGGCGCCCGAGGAGGCGTTGGTGGATCGCGCGCAATTGCTGGGGCTGACCGGTCCGGAGTTGACCGTTCTGGTCGGTGGCTTGCGCGTGCTGGGCGTTAAGGCCGGCGCATCCAAGCACGGCCTCTTTACCGACCAGCCGGGGACTTTGACGAACGACTTCTTCGTCAACCTGCTCGACATGGGGACGCAATGGCAACCCGTGGCGGGTGCGGAGGGTCTCTACGAGGGCCGCGATCGCAAGACCCATGTCCTCAAGTGGACCGGCACACGCGTCGACCTGATCTTCGGCTCCCACTCCCAACTGCGGGCCTTTGCGGAGGTCTACGCCAGTTCGGACTCGAGGCCGAAGTTCGTTGAGGATTTTGTGGCGGCCTGGAACAAGGTGATGAATGCGGATCGTTTCGAGCTGGCCTGAGGCCATCGTGCGGCCCTCCGACACGCGGGCTAAGGCCTCGGCGGGCGGCCGAGCCTTCGAGTCGACCGAACCCGTGATACTCTGCTTAGCGTGCCGCAGGCGGTGCTCGCGCTCGTTCACGCCCTCTCATCCACTTGTCAGGTCCGCGCTCGCCGAGCGGGCCCTACGGTCCGAGGCCATTGAAGACAACAATCCCACCGGCGGCGCTCTACACCCTGACCACCCTGCTGGGGGCGTCGGCCGGGTTCCTCGCCTACCGCCATTACCTGCAGACCCGATCCGCACCGCCGGCGATCACCGCGCCCTCGCCCGCGCTCCCCAAGGCCGCGGCGGAATCGGAATCCGCCGCCACGCCGGCGGAAATACCGGCCCCGGCCATCCCCGAGGAAGTCCCGGACCTTAAGCTGGCCGACCTGAGCGGTACCCGGCGTTCGCTCCGCGCGATTCCAGGCCGCACGCGCCTCTATAATTTCTGGGCCAGCTGGTGCGAGCCGTGCCGGCGCGAGATTCCGCTGCTCAATGCGCTCCAGAGGGCGCACCGGGCCGAGGAGCTCTCGATCGTTGGGATTGCGGTGGACAGCCCGGCCGCCGTAAAAACTTTTCTGCAGGCCACCCCGCTCCATTACGAGGTGTTGGTGGGCGAGCAGGATGGGGCCGAGGCGGCCCAAAAATTCGGCGTGGAGCTGGCACTCCCGTTCACGGTCTTTGCCGATGGCCAGAACCAGATCGTGACGATCAAGGTGGGAGAACTTCACCCGGATGAGGCCGACGCCATCCTGGGTCACATGAAAAATCTGGCCTCGAAAAAAGAGACGATCAGCGAAGCCCGGGCGGGGATTGCCTCCGCGTTAAGGCAGCTGGCCGTGCAAAGATCGAAACAATCGCCTCCGGCGTGACACTAATGGTATTGAATTTGAACCAATAAGGAGACGAGGCACCTCGCCCGCGGGGCGGGCAAGCTTTCAAGTTCCGCCGTACGCGCACGCTCGACTTTCTCTTCGACTCAGCCCCCAGCGGCCTACCCCGCCAGGCCGCTGTTGCAAGTAAGCGACGCCCTGCCGTAGCCTTTGCGCCCTGCCAGGGCGGCCCTCCAGTGTCTAAAAAGCCACAATTGGGCAGAGGACTCCGGCTCACCGATCCCGAAGATCCCGGCAGATTCGACGACAATAGGTATTAATCTCCGCCAGATTGGGCTAAATTGGCTCCAATTCGATGTTCAGGCCGTTTTCGGCTCAAGAACCCATGGCTCGACTGCTCCTGCTCAACGGTCCCAACCTGAACCTGCTCGGCAGCCGGGAACCGGACACCTACGGGCGCCAGACCCTCGCTGAGATCGAGAAGAACGCTCAGGGCCTGGCCAAAGAGCTCGGCCACGAGCTGGTCGCGGTGCAAAGCAATGCGGAGCACGTGCTTATTGAGCACATCCAGCGCGCCCCGGCCGAGGGCATCGCCTTCATGATCTTCAACCCGGGCGCGCTCACGCACACCAGCGTCGCGCTTCGCGACGCGCTGCTCGCGGTCAAGCTTCCTTTTATCGAAGTGCACCTCTCGAACACGGCGGCGCGCGAGAGTTTCCGCCACCACTCCTATTTCGCCGATATTGCGGTCGGCTCGATCGTCGGCCTGGGCGCGCAGGGCTACGAGTTCGCCGTACGGGCGGCGGCGGCCAGGCTCGCCGCCTGACTTTCTTCCTTTGACCTCAAGGCCAATCTGGAGCACCTCCATCGATGGACATCAGAAAAATAAAAAAACTGATTGAGCTGCTGGAGGAATCCGGCGTCTCGGAGATCGAGATCAAGGAAGGGGAGGAATCGGTGCGCATCGCGCGTAACAGCCCCATCGAGGTGCAGACCACCTCCGCGAAAGCCCCTGCCGTCCACCAGACGCCGGCCAGCTCGGTCACCCCCGCGCCGACTTCCGCCTCGCAGCGCTCGGCCAGCGCCCGGGCGAGCGCCGAGACCCCGGTCCCGGGACCGCAGCCGGCCGAGGGCGAGCACATGGTCACCGCCCCGATGGTGGGCACCTACTACAGCGCGCCCTCGCCCGGGGCCAAGCAGTTCGTCGAGATCGGCGATGAGGTCGAGGTCGGCCAGGTGCTGTGCACGATCGAAGCGATGAAGATGATGAACCAGATCGAGTCCGATGTGGCCGGCCGGATCCGCGCCGCCCTGGTCAAGAACGGGGAGCCGGTCGAATTCGGCCAGCCCCTGTTCATCATCGAATAACCATGCTCGATAAGATCGTCATCGCCAACCGCGGCGAAATTGCGCTGCGGATCCTGCGCGCCTGCCGGGAACTGGGCATCAAGACGGTCGCCGTGCATTCGACCGCGGACGCCAACCTCAAGCACGTGCTTTTGGCCGATGAATCGGTGTGCATCGGCCCGCCGGCCAGCCGCGACAGCTACCTGAACATGCCGGCGATCATCAGCGCCGCCGAAGTGACCGATTCGGTGGCCATCCACCCAGGCTACGGGTTCCTGTCCGAGAATGCCGATTTTGCCGAGCGGGTCGAGAAGAGCGGGTTTACGTGGATCGGACCGAAGGCCGAGACCATCCGGCTGATGGGCGATAAGGTCTCCGCGATCCACCTGATGACCAAGGCGGGCGTGCCCTGCGTGCCCGGCTCGGGCGGACCGCTCAACGACAACTCGACCGACAATCTTCGCATCGCGCGCCAGATCGGCTATCCGGTGATCATCAAGGCTTCCGGCGGAGGGGGCGGGCGCGGCATGCGCGTGGTGCACGCCGAAGGGGCGCTGCTGAGCTCGATCGCCATCACGCGCTCGGAAGCGGCGGCCGCCTTCGGGAACGATCAGATCTACATGGAGAAATTCCTCGAGCGGCCGCGCCACATCGAATTCCAGATCATCGGCGACAACCACGGCAACGTGGTGAGCTTAGGGGAACGGGACTGCTCGATGCAGCGCCGGAACCAAAAGGTCATGGAGGAGGCCCCGGCCCCGGGCATCACCGAAAAGCAGCGCGCGCGCATGGGCGCTCGGTGCGTGGATGCCTGCAAGGCCGTGCACTACCGGGGCGCCGGAACGATGGAGTTCCTGTACCAGGACGGGGAGTTCTACTTTATCGAGATGAACACCCGCATCCAGGTCGAGCACCCGGTCACCGAACTGATCACCGGGATCGATCTGGTCAAGACCCAGCTGCTGGTGGCCGCGGGCGAGAAGCTCCCCTTCAAGCAGGACGAGATCGAAATCCGCGGCCACGCGCTCGAATGCCGCATCAACGCCGAAGACCCGCGCACCTTCGCGCCCTCCCCCGGTCCCATCAAGCTCTGGCATCCGCCCGGGGGCCCCGGCGTCCGGGTCGACTCGCACGTGTACTCGGGCTACAGCGTCCCGCCGTACTACGATTCGCTGATCGGCAAGCTGATCACGCACGGCGAGAACCGCAACACCGCGATCGCCCGCATGCGCAATGCGCTGGCCGAGCTCGTGGTCGAGGGCATCAAGACCAATACCGCCCTGCACCAGGAAATCCTCGCGCACTCGGCCTTCCATACCGGGAGCCTGGACATCCACTACCTCGAGCGGCGCCTGGGGCTGCGCTAGTTCTCGACGCATGCCCACCGGGGACTGCCTGGCCTTGAGCTTCGAGCTGCGGGGCCTTGACCCGCAACGCGCGGAAAGCGCCTGCCAGGCGTTGGGCGCGTTCGCCGTGACCTTCAGCGACGCTCACGACGATGCGGTGCTCGAACCGGGCGTGGGCGAGGTGCGGTTGTGGCCCGCGACCCGATTGCAGGCGCTCTTTGCCGCCGATGCGGACGCGCCTGCACTTACGGCCGGTCTCGCGCAGGAACTGGGGTTCAGTGTGGATCGCATCGAGGGGCAGGTGCTTAGCTCGCGCGCCTGGGAGCGCGAGTGGCTGCGCGACTTTCATGCGCTGCGCTTCGGATCGCGATTGTGGATCTGTCCGCGCCACGAGCAGGTGAGCGAGCCGGGCGCCATTATCGTGACGCTCGATCCGGGGCTCGCCTTCGGGACCGGCACCCATCCCTCGACCGCGCTTTGCCTTGAATGGCTCGATCAGCACGTCACGCCGGACATGACGATGATCGACTACGGATCGGGCTCCGGGATCCTGGGCATCGCGGCCGCCAGGCTCGGGGCCGCCCGCGTGGCCTCTTTTGATATCGACCCCCAGGCCACACTGGCGACCGCCGAAAACGCCGCCGCCAACGGCGTGGCCGGACAGTTGAGTGTCCATGCGCAGGCGGCCACTCTCCCTGAGGAAAACCACGCGCTGGTGGCCAATATTCTCGCCGGGCCGCTGGTCGAGCTCGCTCCCCGGTTTGCCGGGTGGGTCCGGCCGGGAGGAAAGATCCTGCTGGCCGGAATCCTCGCCGAACAATCAGAAGTCGTGGCGAAGGCCTACGCGCCGTGGTTTGATATCGCTCCATGGGCGCAGCGGGACGGGTGGGTGGCTCTTTCGGGCAATAGAAACGCGTATGTACACCGTTTGTCCTAAGTGCGCCTTGCCCTTGGCCGTCACCGCAGCCGATCTTCGGGCCGGTCAGGGCTATGTGCGCTGTGGCCGGTGCGCCAACGTGTTCAATGCCTTGCTCAGGCTGAGCGAGGAATCCGCGTTCGGTGCGGCCGCCGCCAATGACCTGGAGCCCGTCCCTTATATAGAGGACATGGACAAGGCGAGCGCGACCCTGTCGCGCCCGACGCTTCCGGAAAACGGCTTGGTCGAACCCAGTCACGCGGCGGCCTCCGATCCCAAACCGATTCCTTCCGCGGCCGAAATCCTCGCCCCACCGGAGTTCGAGGACCCCGACAGCACCAATCCCAAGATCGGCATCGCCCCGCTCCAATTGGTGCCGCCCCAGCCCACTTCGCGCTCCCCGTCCCTGTGGCTGGTGGACTCGCCCACCCGCTTGCCGCCCGCCGATATCGATATCGAGGAAGACGAGGCAGAGGAGCCCCTGGATTTGTCTGAAAACGCCGCACCGTACCCGAAGACCGACGAGGACCACCTGGCGGACGAGCCGGACGAACTCGGAGAAGCGGAGGCACTGGATGAGCCGGGCGAGGTGAACGAAACGGCCGAGGCCCAGGAGACGAACGAGGCCGATGAGACGGACGAGCCCAGCGACACGGCCGAGTCGGACGAGGAATTCGATTTCGTCGACGAGGAGAAGAAGGAATCCGCCCCGTATCGCGGCACCGGGACCTTCGAGACCATCGTGCTCGAGGGCGACACCTTCCTGCAGACCGAGGAGACGATCCCGGAGGAAGTGCTGGACAGCGAGATTGCCGATGTCTCGCGCCGCATCGCCGAAGCCAACCACACCTCGGAATTTGCGGCCCTGCTGGACAAGCCCTTCGATGAGGAACCGGAGCCCGAATCCAAATCCGTGGGAAGCGAGACCGAGGCCGACCCGGCCCCCGAACTGGCCGCGCTTCGCGAGGCGAGCGGCGAATTGACCCACGGGGCGAGGACCGGTTCGAAGCTCGAGGATCCCAGCGACTGGTTTAGCACCATCCGTTCCTTCGGCGACTGGCGCTTGATGGTCGCCGCCTCGGCACTTGCGGCGGTCCTGGTGTTCCAGGCTTTGAACCATTGGCGGGATGACCTGGCAACGCGCGCCGGGTGGTTCGGACCCATGCGTGGGCTCGCCTCGATGATGGGCGAATCACTTCATCCGAACTGGGATCTTCGCAACTACGACGTACGGCAACTGGGCGCGAGCGCCGATGGCGATGACAACCAGACGCTCAAGGTTCGGCTCCGGCTCACCAACGTCGGTGAACGGGCGCAGGCCCTGCCCTTGATCCGTCTCACGCTCCGCGATCGTTTCGGAAAAGCGGTGAGCCGCGGGGAATTGCAGCCCGAGCAATACCTGCCTGAGGATGAGCGCGGCCAGCGCATGATCCGGCGCGACCAGCGGATCGACACCGAGATCCGCGTTCTCGATCCCTCGCGCCAGGCCTCGAGCTTCGAGCTTGATGTGTGCGTGAGCGTCGCCGGCGGCGGCCTGCGTTGCGCCGGCGATACCCCGACGCTGGCGGCGAGAACCTCTTGAGCTTGAGCATCGGCCCCCACGCGCTGAGCGGGCGCGTGCTGCTTGCGCCCATGGCCGGTGTCACCGACCCGCCGTTTCGCGATCTGTGCGCCGAGCAGGGGGCCGCACTGGCGTGCGGTGAGATGCTCAGCGCCGACCAGTCGCTCTGGCACAGCGCAAAATCGCAGCGCCGGATGGCGAGTGCGGCATCGACCCATGCCACCGTGGCGGTGCAGCTGGCCGGGGCCGATCCGGGCCAGCTCGCCGCCGCCGCGCAGCACCAGGTGGATGCGGGCGCTGACATCATCGATCTTAATCTCGGGTGCCCGGCCAAGAAAGTCTGCGATCGGATGTGCGGATCAGCGCTCCTGGGCGATGAGGATCTGGTGGCGCGATTGTTCGATGCGCTGGTGCGCGCCGTTTCGGTGCCGGTGACCGTCAAGATACGCACGGGTCCTGACCCGAGCCGCCGAAACGCCACGCGCATTGCGCAGCTTGCCGAGCGCGCCGGCATCAGCGCCATCGCCGTGCACGGGCGCACGCGCGCCGATCGCTTCCAGGGCAACGCCGAATACGAAACCATACGCGCCGTGAAGCAAGCGGTGCGCATTCCGGTGATTGCCAACGGGGATGTCGGCACCGCACAACAGGCGCAGGCGGTTCTTGAGGCCACCGGCGCGGATGCGGTGATGATCGGCCGCGCGGCGCTGGGCTCACCATGGATTTTCCGAGATGTCAATGCATTCCTCGATAGAAAAAAATTTCCGCCGCCGCTCTTGCGCGCGTCGATCACTGCGATCATTCTTAAACACCTCGAAACCCTGTACGCGTTCTACGGCGAGTACAGCGGGGTTCGGATGGCACGAAAACACTTGAGCCGGTATTGCGATGTGGATGGTGAGTGTCGCGCGTCACGCGCGGCGCTCATGGGGGCGGAAGATTCCGCGTCGCAGTTCGAGCTTGCGGAACGTGTCTTTGGACGCTGGGCAAAACTTCAGACTTTCGAAGAACTACAACGATGAACCGAACTGCCGGCAAGGATCTCCCGCTGCGTAACCATACAGAGCGGGTGCTGAGTGACTATTTCTCCAACCTCAACGGCCACCGTCCCGCGCGCCTGTACAACCTGGTGCTGCGCGAGGTCGAGGAACCGCTCCTTCGCGCGGTGCTCGATTACGCCGACGGCAACCAGAGCCAGGCGGCCGAAATCCTGGGGATTACCCGCACGACGCTGCGCAAGAAGCTGCGCTCGATGGGGCTCAACGAATAGGGCGAGAAGGCATGCCGATCGCACGCGCACTGCTGTCGGTCTCCGATAAGCACGGCCTGGCCGACTTTGCCCGCGCGCTCGCCAAGCACGGGATCGAGCTGCTCTCCACCGGCGGCACCGCCCAGGCGCTTCGCAATGCCGGGCTGGAAGTGCGCGAGGTGGCGGACTACACCGGCTTTCCCGAGATCATGGACGGGCGCGTCAAGACGCTCCATCCGAGGATCCATGGCGGACTCCTGGGGCGGCGCGGGCAGGATGAGGCGGTGATGCGATCCCACGGGATCGATCCGATCGACCTGCTCATCGTCAATCTCTATCCGTTCGCCGCCACCATTGCCAAGCCCTCCTGCACCTACGCCGAGGCGATCGAGAACATCGACGTCGGGGGACCGGCGATGCTGCGCGCCGCCGCCAAGAACCATGCCGATGTGACGGTGTTGGTCGATCCGGCCGACTATCCGGCCGTGCTGGAGGAAATCCAGGCCAGCGGGGACACCTCGATCGACACCCGCTCGCGCCTGGCCGCGAAGGCCTTCGCGCACACCGCCGAGTACGATGCGACGGTGTCCGGCTACCTGCAGCGCTCGCAACAGCTCCCGATCGAGCGCTTTCCGGATCGCCTGCCTTTCGTGCTCGAGAAGGTCGAGGAGCTCAGGTACGGGGAAAATCCGCACCAGCGGGCCGCGTGGTATCGCTTAAGGGACCCGCGGAGCGGTACGATCGGCGCCGCGCGCGTGCTGCAGGGCAAGGAGTTGTCCTTCAATAACCTGCAGGATGCCGATACCGCGATCGAGTGCGTGCGCCAGTTCGCCGAGCCCGCCTGCGTCATCGTCAAGCATTCCAACCCCTGCGGTGTCGCCATCGCCGCCACGATCGCTGAGGCCTACGAGCGGGCGCACCGCACCGATCCCACCTCCGCCTACGGGGGAATCATTGCCTTCAACCGCGCGCTGGATCCGGAAACCGCGCAGTCACTCATCGGCCGCCAGTTCGCCGAGGTGATCGCAGCCCCTGCGATCGGTGATGAGACCCTCAAGGTGCTCGCCGCCAAGCGCGACATCCGCGTTCTGGCGCTCGGAGCCTTCGGCGAGCCGGATGAATCGGACTATGAGCTGCGCAGCATCAACGGCGCGGTGCTGGTGCAGGATCGCGATACCGCGGTGCTCGGGGAGAGCGCGCTTCGCCTCGTCAGCCGCCGCGCGCCCGATCCGCGCGAACTTGCGGATCTGCGCTTTGCCTGGCAGGTCGCGCAGTTCGTCAAGTCCAATGCGATCGTGTTCGCGCGCGAGCGCGCCACCATCGGCATCGGCGCCGGGCAGATGAGCCGCGTCTACTCGACCCGACTCGCCGCGCTCAAGGCGGCGGATGAAAAACTCCCGCTGCGCGGTGCGGTCATGGCCTCGGATGCCTTCCTGCCGTTTCGGGACGGCGTGGACGTGGCCGCCGAGTACGGCATCGCGGCCATCATCCAGCCGGGCGGTTCCAAGCGCGATGCGGAAGTGATCGAGGCCGCCGATGCGCACGGCATGGCCATGCTCTACACGGGCCTGCGCCACTTCCGGCACTGAGCCTCATGAAGATTCTGATCGTCGGCAACGGCGGGCGCGAACACGCCCTCGCGTGGTGCTGCCTCAAGGGGGCCGGAGTCGAGGAGGTGCTGGTGGCCCCGGGCAATGCGGGCACCGCCGCCGAAGCGCGGGTGCGCAACGTCAAGGTCTCATCGACCGACATCGCAGGGTTGTTGCGGCTCGCGCAGTCCGAGAAGGTGGACCTGACCATCATCGGTCCCGAAGGGCCGCTGGTGCTCGGGGTGGTCGATGCGTTCAAAGCGGCGGGCCTCGCCTGCTTCGGGCCCAG
This sequence comes from uncultured Gammaproteobacteria bacterium, assembly GCA_963717335.1. Classification (GTDB taxonomy): domain Bacteria; phylum Pseudomonadota; class Gammaproteobacteria; order Steroidobacterales; family Steroidobacteraceae; genus FEN-1191. Next base: position 59,176 of record CAVQVZ010000003.1, read on the forward strand.
CCGCGCCGCCGCGCAGCTTGAGGGCTCCAAGGCCTACTGCAAGGAATTCCTGGAGCGCCACCGGATTCCCACCGCCGCGTACCGCACTTTCGGGCGCGATGATTTCGATGAGGTGTGGCTTCGCGCGCAGACCCCGCCGATCGTCATCAAGGCGAGCGGGCTTGCGGCAGGAAAGGGCGTGGTCATTGCCGAAAGCCTTGCGGAGGCGTTCGCCACGGTGCGGGATATGTTCGCGGGGCACTACGGCGATGCGGGCGAGACGATCGTGATCGAGGAATTCCTCCACGGCGAGGAGGCGAGCTTTATCGTGCTCGCCGATGGCACGCAGGCGCTCCCCTGCGCGAGCTCGCAGGATCACAAGCGCCTCAGGGACCAGGACCAGGGACCCAACACCGGAGGGATGGGCGCCTACTCGCCCGCGCCGGTCGTGACCCCCGCCGTGCACGAGCGGATCATGCGCGAGGTCATCGATCCCACGCTCCGGGGCCTGGCGCGCGATGGCACGCCGTATACCGGGTTCCTGTATGCCGGCCTGATGATCGATCCGCACGGCGCTCCGCGCGTGATCGAATTCAACTGCCGCTTCGGTGATCCGGAAGCCCAGGCGGTGCTCACGCGGCTCCGTTCCGATCTTCCGGCCTTATGCCTCGCCGCCCTGGAAGGGCGCCTGGCGGATCAGGTGATCGAGTGGGATCCGCGCGCCGCACTCGGGGTCGTGATGGCCGCCGAAGGGTATCCGGGCAAGGTGCGGCTGGGTCGCACCATCAAGGGACTTACTCGCGCGGCGGAGCTTCCCGGAAAAGTATTTCACGCCGGCACGGAAGTGCGCGATGGGGCGGTGATCACCAGCGGCGGGCGCGTGTTGTGCGCGGTGGGCTTGGGCGAAAAGGTCGCGCAGGCTCAGCGCGCTGCGTATGCGCTCATCGAGTGCCTGAATTTTGAGGGCGCGCAGTACCGCCACGACATTGGCTTTCGGGCGATTGAGCGCGGGGCGTAGTTCGGATCAGCGCTCTAGCGGGCCTTGAGGCTCGCCATGTCGATCACGAAGCGATAACGCACATCCGCCTTCGCCAGCCGATCGAATGCCTCGTTGATCTGGTCCATGCGGATCATCTCGCAGTCCGGCAGGATGTACTTTTTGCCGCAGAAATCGAGCATCTCCTGGGTCTCGGCGATTCCGCCGATCGGGGATCCGGCGATCCGGCGACGCCCCATCATCAGCGGAATCGTCGAGGGCTCGGCGAGCATCCCGACCTGGCCCACGATCACCAGCGTGCCATCGATGTCCAGGAGCGGTAGGTAGGGATTGAGGTCGTGCTTGACGGGCACCGTGTCGATGATCAGATCGAAGTGGTTGAGCGCCTTGCGCATCGCTTCGGCGTCGGAGGAAACCAGCAGCCGATCGGCCCCCAGCGCGCGCGCATCGGCGTTCTTGCCGGCCGTGCGGCTCATCACGGTCACATCCGCCCCGAGCCCGGCCGCGAGCTTGACCGCCATGTGGCCCAGCCCGCCCAATCCGATCACGCCCACCCGGGTCCCCGGTCCCGCATTCCAGGTTCGCAACGGCGAATAGGTCGTGATGCCCGCGCACAGGAGCGGTGCGGTGCGCGAAAGATCCAGTCCATCGGGCACACGGAGCGCGAACTCCTCGCGCAGCACCAGATGCCTGGAATATCCCCCGTAGGTGATCTCGTTGGTGATCCGGTCATGCCCGTTGTAGGTGCTGGTGGCGCCCTGCCGGCACAGCTGTTCCTCGCCCTTCCTGCATTGATCGCAACTGAGGCAGCTGTCGACCATGCACCCGACCGCAACCGCATCACCCACCTTGAAGCGGCGCACCTCCGGGCCCAGCTCGATGACGCGGCCCACGATCTCGTGGCCTGGAACCATCGGGTACTCGGCCCACCCCCAATCGTTCCGGGCCTGATGCAGGTCCGTATGGCAAACGCCGGTGTAGAGCACTTCCATCGCAATGTCGTTCGGGCGGAGCTTGCGCCGCTCGAACTCATAGGGCCGCAAAGGCGTATCGGAAGAGTGCGCGGCGTAGCCCAAGGTTTTCATATAACTGCGGAGTCCTTACCTGGTGCTGGAGCGGTCGGCCTCCCAGCCGATGTATACAATACGCTACGCCCATCGGCTCTTTAGGACTTAAGTCCATCGAGAGCCCCTAGGAATCCATCGTTCACATTCCAGAAGGCCTCAAGATCAACCCGCAAGACTCGCCCGGGGCAGCGCCGGAACGGATAGTGCCTGGGGTGGACCCGGTCCTGCGCGAGCGCGCCCGCTGGATTTTCAGGGTGCTCAGCGCGCTGAGCACCTCCCTGGCCGTGCGCCTGGCCTTAAGATTGTTCCTCACCCCGGTCAAGCGAAAAATCGATCCTGAGGAAGCGAAGTTCCTGGCCACCGGCCAGTCGCGGAGCCTCCGTGTGCCGAGCGGCACGCTACAGGTCTATATATGGCCCGGCGCTTCCTCTCGAGTCCGCCTCGGTCCTGATCGTGCACGGCTGGATTTCCCACGCCGCGCGCATGGAGTACCTGATCAGGGCACTGCACTCGAAGGGCCTGCGCGTCGTGGCCTTCGATGCGCCGGCGCACGGTCGCTCCAGTGGCCACCAGGCCGACATGCACGCGTTTCGGGGCGCGATCCAGCAGGTCATTGCCACCCATGGCCCGGTCCAGGGGGTCATCGCCCACTCCTTTGGTGCATTCGCGACCGCCAGCTGGCTGGCCGAGGATCAGCCCGCCGACATGCGCGCGGCGGTGCTGATCGGCATGATGCACGACTTGGGCTACATCACCGATTCTTTCTCCCAGGTCATGGCGCTCAGCCCCAAGGTGCAAGAGGGTTTCCGCGAGCAGATCAAAGAGCGTTTTGGCGCCTACCCGGAGGAAGTGAGCACGGGCGCACTGGTGCGGCGAGTTCACCGACCCGTTCTGCTGGTGCACGGCGGGTCGGATGATGTGGTGCCCACCGCGCATGCCGAGCGGGTGTCCGGACACTTACGCGAGGGCGAGTTGCTGATTGCCCCGGAGTCTGGGGCATGGGGCACCGCTCCGCGATCCGGCCACGATTGAAAGGATCGTGGAATTCCTGACCACGCGGCTCTCGGCATGAGCGCCCCGAGCGCGCGCGCGCCCTCATTCGCCGCCCTCAGGCACCGCGGTTACCGCGGCTACGTGATCGCGGCCACGATCGCCATGATGGGCGACAACATCGAGCACGTGATCAGCTACTGGGTGTTGCACCAGAAATTTCACTCGCCGGCGCTCGGGGCCTTTGCGGTGATTTCCCACTGGGTGCCCTTCCTGCTGCTCTCCGGCTATACCGGGGCACTCGCGGACCGCTACAACCCGCGGCGCATCATGCAGATCGGCATGTTGATCTTTATGGGCGTGTCGGTCGGATGGGGCGTGCTGTTTCTCTACGGTCACCTGCAGATCTGGCAGGCCTGGACGTTACTGGCCATTCACGGCCTGGCCGGCGTGCTGTGGAATCCGGCCTCGCAGGTGCTGATCTACGACATCGTCGGCCCCGAGCATCTGCAAAGCGCGGTACGCCTCAACGCCAGTGGCCGTTACCTGGGCATGCTCGCAGGTCCCGTGGTGGGCAACGTGCTGCTGCTCGGACTGGGCCCCGTCTACGGAATATTCGCCAACGTGCTCATCTACCTTCCGATGGTGATCTGGCTGGGGAAGGTGCGTTACGTGCCGCGCCGGGCGCAGGCCGCGCCGCGCGCAATGTCTCAAGCCTCTACCTGGGACGGGGTGCTCACCACGCTACGCGGCATGGCAGGCAACCGACAGATCATGGCGATGACGCTCTGGCCGGGGCGGGCTCTCTATTTATCGGCAATGCCTACCAGGCACAGATGCCCGCTTTTGCAGAGGACCTGGGACTCACCAACGCCGGGCTCACCTATGCCGCGCTCCTCGCCGCCGATGCGGCCGGCGCCATTTTGGCCGTGCTCCTGCTCGAGGCTCGGGGCCTGCTCTCGGCCACGCCTGGCCGCGCCTTGCTGCTGGCCGGGGGGTGGTGCCTGGCGATGGCCGGCTTCGCGCTCGCCCACGGGCTGCCGCTCACACTGGCATTGCTCCTGGCCGCCGGGTTCTTCGAATTGGCCTTCAGCGCCATGGCGCAGACGATCGTCCAGATGCGCTCGCCCGATGAGCAGCGCGGACGGATGATCGGACTTTTCATCACCGCGAGTCTGGGACTGCGCGCTTTTAGCGGGGTGACGGTGGGACTCGGCGGGACTCTGGTAGGGATCCATTATTCACTGGCCTTCAGTGCCCTCGCCCTGCTCGTGTGCATTGGCCTGATCAGCGCATGGTACGCTCGCGCGGCTCGCTAACTCCTCGGATGATGAAGAAATCGGGATGTCACAGCAAAATAAAGAACTCGTTTTAAAGTACGTTGATGCGTTCAATCGCGGCGATCTGGATGCGCTTTGCAATCTATTCTCGACGGACGCGCTGATCTGGGGAGTCTTTGGCTGGGGCGAGATCAAAACCGTACGCCCGATGTGGCGAGACCTCATGGACTGCCTGAAAATTCAGCTGCAGGTAGAAGCGATCATCGCTGAGGGCAATACCGTGGCCGTGCGCTACGTCGAACGAGGCACCGCCGCGCGCGAGTTTCGAGGAGCCGCGGCCACGGGTCGCTCCTACGAGCTTACCGCCATGGAGTGGTTTGAGATCAAGGACGAGCTCATACACCGGCGCTGGGGAGCGCGAGATTCGGCGGCTCAGGCCAAGCAGCTGGGGTGGGTCAGTTGAATGCGTCTTTGCCGGCGCATCTGATGCCCTGCCTCAATGCGCAAATACGATTAGGCGGTGCTAAGCGCAGGTGCAGGCTCATGTCGCCGTCGCTCGTGACTGTTCCGCCAACACTTTCCGCAGATCGCTAAGACTGTCCGCTTCTGCCGCGGGTTTGTCGTGGCGCCAGCGCAGGATGCGCGGAAAGCGCACGGCGATGCCGGACTTGTGGCGTGGCGAGGCGGCGATGCCCTCATAGGCGAGTTCGAACACCTGGACCGGTTCGACACTGCGGACCGGTCCGAAGCGCTCGCGGGTGTGCGCGCGGATCCATCGATCCAGCGTACGGATTTCCTCATCGGTCAGACCCGAGTAGGCCTTCGCGACCGGCACCAGCGTATCGCCATCCCAGACCCCGAAGGTGTAGTCGGTGTAGAGGTTGGACCGGCGCCCGTGCCCGGCGGCGGCGTAGATCATCACGGCATCGAATACCAGCGGCTCGATCTTCCATTTCCACCAGGCACCGCGTTGGCGGCCGTTCCCGTACGCCGAATCGAGGTCCTTGAGCATCACGCCTTCGACACCCAAGGCGCGTGAGGTGTCACGCAGCAGGCCTAAGGCTTCCCAGCTGTCTTGGGCGAGCGGTTGGGAGATTCCGAGAGCCGGCGGCGCACCCCGAAGGACCTCCTCCAGTGCGGCGCGCCTTTCGCGCAGGGGGGCAGGCCGCAAGTCGACGCCTTCATTTTCCAGAAGATCGTAGGCGACAAAGCGCGCCGGGGCCTCGGCCAGTATGGCCGGGCCCAGCGTCTTGCGGCCGATGCGCTTCTGCAAGGTCGCAAAGGGCAGTGGCCCATCCCCGCGCCAGCACATCACTTCGCCATCCAGCACGGTGCCGGAGGGAAGCGTGCGCGCCGCGGCGATAATCTCCGGAAACCGCTCGGTGATCAGCTCCTCGCCCCGCGACCAGAGCACGCATTCGTGTTCGCGACGCACGATCTGCCCACGGATGCCGTCCCACTTCCATTCCGCGAGCCAACGCTCGCGCGGACCCAACTGCGAAGGCGGACCCTCGAGCGGTGAGGCGAGATAAAACGGATAAGGATGCGGCAGCCCGCTGGCGGTGGTACCTGCGGTGAGATCAGCCCAGAACTGTCCGCTCGGCTCCCACTCGCCCATCAGCCCTCGCTCGACATCCACCCGCGAGCGCTCCAGGACCTCGGCCAGCGCGCGGGTCACCAATGTGCGCGACACGCCGACGCGCAATGAGCCGGTGAGTAACTTGTTGACCAGGAAACTCTCGCGATAGCACAGCGATCGCCACCAATGCGTCACTTGTGCGCGCTGGGCCGCCTCATCGAGCGCGCGCAGCGGCATAATGCGCTGCTCGAACCATTCCGTCAGGCTCACGGCAGAGGCCTCCGCGACCAGCTGATCGTCGGGCTGGCACGAGCAGGGCAATGGTCTCGGCGAGATCGCCCACCGAGGCGTAAGAATCCTCGACCAGCCAGTCCGGGAGCCCGGCCTCCTCGGTGAGCCAACGCCGCAGCAGGGCAGGACCGACGCTGCGTTTCGGGCGGCGCCCAATCAGAACGTAAGTCGCCCAGGCCGCATCGTTCGGGTCGGCACTGCGCAGATACGAGACCATGGCCTCCACCTTGGCGTTGGTCGAGGTGGTCGTATCCAGTGCCTCGAAAAGTTCTGCGAAGCGTTGCATTACTCTTCCGCGCCGTACTCGGTGCGTAGCGCCGCGGCATCGATGTTCTGATCCCGAAGGTAGCGAACCATCGTGTCGGTGTGGCCATGGGTCAGCAGAATCCGCTTCGCTCCGGTCTCGCGGAACGTGCGCAGGAGTGAAGGCCAGTCCGCATGATCGGAGAGCACGAAGCCGCGATCGTACCCGCGACGCCGGCGGTCCCCGCGCACCCGCATCCAGCCTGAGCAGAATCCGCTGCTGTGTGTGTCCGAAGCGCCGCACCCACGGGGAGCCGGCCGCACTCGGCGGGGCGATCACCAGCGACCCGGCGTATTCGCGGGCGCGTGCTACCGTCGCGGTTTGTGTCGGCAGCATTTTGACGCCCGCGGCACGATAGATGTCGGTGATGGAGGCCACCGCGCCGTGCAGGTAGACCGAATCGGTGGTAAACGCCGTGAGTTCCGCCAGCACACGCTGCGCTTTGCCCAGGGCGTAGGCGAACAGCAAGCTCGACACGCCCCGCTCACGATTGCTCTGCCACCAGCGATGAATCTCCTGCGCGATGCTGCCCGAGTCCGACCAGCGGTAGATGGGTAGCGCAAAAGTGGCCTCGCTGATCAACACATCGCAGGTCACGACTTCGAATGGCGCGCAGGTCGGGTCCGGATCGCGCTTGTAGTCGCCGGAGACCACCCACACCTCACCGGCATGCTCGATGCGCAGCTGCGCGGAGCCCAGGATGTGTCCGGCCGGATGAAAGGAAAGGCGCACGGAGCCCATCTGCAGCGGTTCGCCGTATTGTGCAGTCCGCAATGACGCGTCCGCAGGCAGCCGGAGCCGGGCGATCTGCTCGCCCGGCGCTGCAAGAAAGTAGCTCCCGCTCCCCGCGCGCAGATGATCGCCGTGCGCGTGCGTGATGACGGCGCGCTCCACTGGCTGCCAGGGATCAATGTAAAAATCGCCGGCCGCGCAGTGAAGACCTCGCGGAGTCGCAACTACCAGTTCGGACATACGGCGCGCAACGGTGCGGAACGCGCGGACTCGTCACGAGGTGTCGCCAGAGCTTTCAAATTGTTCAAGTGCTGCTCCCTCCTGATTGCGACTGATCAGGGCGGTACTCCTGGACAGATAGGTCACGGCGCCGGGACATCCTGCGCGATTTGAGCCCGCCAATTCCATTTTAGCAGCGTGGCGCGGCTCCAGACTTCAAGGCGGAGCCCATTCCCCATAACCGCGGCGTCACTCACTACTAGGTAGATCCGGGCCTTTTTTTCCGTGAATGTCCGATTTTCCGGTTGGTTTTGCACCGACAGCCAAAACTGACAGCCGGCCAATTCACGACGCCACGCATTTGTTCAGAGGCTGGTGCTTGTCTCAGATGCGAGTATAAGGGCACCTTCAGAGTGGGCGGTGGGTGCGGAGGTGTCACCGACAAGTGTATGAACAGCGTTCGCGCATCCAGCTCGGTCGCTCGGGGAATTCTAAAAACTAGCCTATCTATATAGTCCGATAACAATTAGGAACTGAATGAAGATCTTATATAAATTGTCCCTGATATTCGGATTGATGAGTGCAGCCAACGCTCAGACAACTCCAAAAAATATCCTTGTGATCATGACCGACGACCAGCGATGGGATACCGTCAGTCAGATGCCGAACCTTTCAGAAATTGCCGCGCAGGGTGTGCAGTTTACCAATGCGATCCAGCCCACTCCACTGTGTGGGCCAAGCCGGTCCATGCTCTACTCCGGCGGCTACCATTCCCAGGATACGGGAGTGCTTAGTAATGAGCCACCTAACGGGGGCGTTACCAAGTTTCACGATGAAAGCAATCTCGGTGTCATGCTGCAAGGCGTTGGCTATGACACAACATTCATCGGCAAGTGGATCAACGGGTATGAGTCGCTCCCTAGCACCCTAGGGCAGTACTACGTCCCGCCGGGCTGGAGCAGCTGGATAGGTCGGCGCTCCGTGGCCACAGGCACAAGCTGGTTTGCGTTCAAGTATATCCTTGGTTCAAGCACCAACGTTCCCAACAGCTCAGGGGCTTTGACCACGACCAGCGCGTACACCACGTATTGGGAGCGCGACCAAGTTATCGCGAAGCTGAATGCGGCTGCAACCAATCCGGCGAAGCCGTTTTTCATTCTGTGGGCACCAAGTGCGCCGCATCCGCCGGCAATCCCGGCACCTGAGGACGCGAACGCATTTTCTGATTATCTCTATAGGGATCGCGGCGTCGGTGAGACGGACTTATCCGACAAGCCCGCTTGGGTCCAGAACACCAAGCCGCTGGGCGAAGGTCCGGGTTACGGCGATGGATTCATCCGTAACCAACTGCGCGCGCTACAGGGAGTGGATCGGTCGGTAAAAGCCATCGTCGATCAGCTCAAGACCAACGGCCAGTACGATAACACGGTCATTATCTACACCTCCGATAACGGCTATATGTGGAACGAACACAATCAATGGTTCAAATCCAAGCCTTATCAGGAAGACTTACGCGTGCCGTTTATTGCACTAGTTCCGGGTATTAGTTCGCGCACCGATTCATCGCTTATTGCGCCAAGCCTAGATATCGGGCCAACGCTGTTTGAATTGGCCGGAATCAACAAGACGACTGCAGGTATGTCGATCCTTCCGTTGCTCAATGATCCCGCAACTCCGTGGAGGAATAATATCTTCTTAGAAGAAAACGATATTCTTCCTAACAACGGTAGTTCCGAATATGCCGGCGCTATCACGACACAGTACAAGTATGTGACCTACTGGACAGGCGAAGAAGAACTGTACGACTGGATTGCAGACCCCTTCGAACTGAACAGTATTCACAGAGATCCAGACCAAGCGAGCCTGAAAGCCTCGCTGCTCGCCAGCACCACCGCTCAGTTGGGATTGGCGATCATTCCATCGAACCCCATGGCAGGCAAGGTACGTAAGCTGTACACCTATCAGCTGAAAGTGCGGGGTGGCTTTGCTCCGTTCAACTGGACCATGGCCAGTGGAGCGTTGCCACACGGCATCACTCTTAATCCTCTGCTGGGAAAAATCTCTGGTGTGCCGACAACCGCAGGCAAGTTCAACTTCGCCGTGAAGGTCACGGACTCTTCAATGTCGCCTCAAACCAACTTGCCTCACGCATTTACGAGCAAAGTAATGACTGTGGCCATCAACCGCTAAATCAAAAACTCGCGCGTACGAACGCCTCGGCCCCGTGCACGTCGAATTTCATCTCGCCGTTGGGGTTGCTGTTGCTGACCGTCACCTGCGCCTGCGTGCTCGAGTAGCCGAGCCCCAGGGCGATATTGGGCTTCCATCGGAACTGCAGGTCGGCGTGGTAGTCGCCCAGCTTCCCGGTGCTGTCGTTCAGGTGCAGGCTCATGTACTGCCCCCGCGCGTTGAACGAGAAGCGCTTGGTGATCAGCACGCTCCCATCCACCGCCACGGTGCCGAAGGGTCCCGCGCCCTCGAGCGATTCATGCACGCCGCGCGCGTAGACGCGCGCCTCGGTGTCCGCCTGGATCAGGTGCAGCGCGAGGCCCACGCCGAGCTCGAAGCGCGGATGGTGCAGCACCGAGTAGGTGTAGGTGAAATCGCTCTGCCGCCAGTTAAACTGCGTGACCACGGTATCGGTCGGGCCCACCGTCAGATCGCCGAACACGATGGTCTTGGTCGGCACCGTAGTGGAACTGCGGTTGACCTCCCAGGTGTCGACGCGCAGGCGGTGACGATCGCGCATCCGGAAGATGAATTCCACCCGTCCCTGGTGCACGTCGGGCGTGAGCAGGAAATCGTCCTCCATCGAGATCGGCGTGCCGGGGGTCAGCGAGTTGGGGTCGGTGACCACGCCGTTGGTCGACACCTTTCCGGTGTAGTAACTCACGCGCGCCGCGAATCGATCGGTGATCGGGCTGGCCGGCGGCTGGGGTGCCTGCTGAGCGCTGACCGCCGCGGAGGCGGCCAAAAGGACGGTGGCGTAATAGACCTGACGCATGCGCAAACCTTGGGCAATGGGCAGCGCCCCCATCTTCCGACAGCTGTGGTGCGAACTACCACAGTCGCCGGCCAGCGACGCGCGATTCTGTGACAGGCTAGACTGTTTTGGACACCCTCCGGTTCCCACCACGCTTGGCAAAGTGGGCGACCGGGCGGGCCCTCGCGGAGGGGGCATCACCCGAGGCGCTAGCGTTTCATGGCCTCGAAGAAGTCCCCGTTGGTCTTGGTGTCCTTCATCTTATCGAGCAGGAACTCGATCGCGGCCAGCTCATCCATCGGGTGCAGGAGCTTGCGCAGGATCCACATCTTGGCCAGTTCCGCCTGATCGGTGATCAGCTCTTCCTTACGGGTGCCGGAACGGTTGATGTTCACGGCCGGGAACACGCGCTTCTCGGAGATGCGCCGGTCCAGGTGAATTTCGCTGTTGCCCGTGCCCTTGAATTCTTCGTAGATGACATCGTCCATCTTCGAGCCGGTGTCGATCAGCGCGGTGGCCAGGATCGTGAGCGACCCGCCCTCCTCGATGTTGCGCGCGGCGCCGAAGAAGCGCTTCGGGCGCTGCAGCGCGTTCGCGTCCACGCCGCCGGTGAGCACCTTGCCGGAGCTCGGCACCACGGTGTTGTAGGCACGCGCCAGTCGCGTGATCGAATCGAGCAGGATCACGACGTCCTTCTTGTGCTCCACGAGGCGCTTGGCCTTTTCGATGACCATCTCGGCCACCTGCACGTGGCGGGCGGCCGGCTCATCGAAGGTGGAGGAGACGACCTCGCCCTTGACGGTGCGCTGCATCTCGGTGACTTCCTCGGGCCGCTCGTCGATCAGCAGCACGATCAGGTGCACTTCCGGATGGTTCCAGGTGATCGAGGTGGCGATGTTCTGCAGGAGCATCGTCTTGCCGGCCTTCGGCGGGGAGACGATCAGTCCGCGCTGGCCCTTGCCGATCGGCGCGACCAGATCGATGGTGCGCGCGGTCAGGTCCTCGGTGCTGCCGTTGCCCCGTTCGAGCTTGAGACGGCGGGTCGGGTGGAACGGTGTCAGGTTCTCGAACAGGACCTTGTTGCGCGCGCTCTCGGGCGAGTCGTAATTGATCTCGCCGACCTTGAGGAGCGCAAAGTAGCGCTCGCCGTCCTTAGGGGGACGGATCAGGCCCGAGACGGTATCGCCGGTCCGGAGGTTGAAGCGCCGGATCTGGCTCGGGCTGATGTAGATGTCATCCGGCCCTGCCAGGTAGGAGCCGTCGGCGGAACGCAGGAATCCGAAGCCGTCCTGGAGAATTTCGAGCACGCCATCGCCGTAGGTGTCCTCACCGTTCCGTGCGTGGGCCTTGAGGATCGAGAAGATGATGTCCTGCTTGCGCGAGCGCGCGAGGCTTTCCAGCCCCATCGACTCGGCCTGCTTGACCAGCTCATGGATCGGCTTGGCCTTGAGCGTGGTGAGGTTCATCGAGTTGCGCGATTGCGCCAGCTCGGCCGGGCTTATGACCTCGGCATCATCCTCACCCAGCGGCTCAAGATCCGGCAGGTGCTCGTCCATCCGTCCGCCGATGTTGCCGCGGTTCGGGTCGCGGTTCCCGTCGCGCTGCCCGCCGTGACGCTGGCCGCCCTTGTTGTTGTTGTTGGGACGATTGCGACCCTGATTGCCTAAGTAGCCTCTCACAGGTGCTGATCCAGGAATGCGGCAAGCTGCGTCTTGGAAAGGGAGCCGACCTTCTGGGCCTCGACCGTGCCGTTCTTGAACAGGATCAGGGTCGGGATGCCTCGGATTCCGAACTTCGGTGGGGTATGGGGGTTCTCGTCGATGTTGAGCTTGGCGATGCGCAGCCGGCCCTGGTATTCGCCGGCGATCTCATCGAGGATCGGCGCAATCGCCTTGCAGGGGCCGCACCACTCCGCCCAGAAATCGAGCAACACGGGCTTGTCGGACTTGATGACGTCTGCGTCAAACTTGGCGTCCGAGGTGTGGACAATATTTTCGTTACTCACGCGTACTAAGGCCTCCGTTGAGGTGGTGGATGGCAGGAATCATGACTTTGGCGCCGGATGACCGGTGTTTGATAGATGCCTGCGTACAGAAAAAACTTTGGTGGGTGATATGTGCCTGAGCCAGACAGTGGCACGTGAGAGCCGCTCAGCGGTTACACTTGTGCTTAAGGATTTGTTTAGGCAGGCGCGCAGAGGAGCCGCCGATGACCCATTTTTAGCTTTTTCGGCCGGCAATGCAAGTGCTACCGCCTTGGACGCCACCGGAACGGCCATTCCCACCCCAATCGAATTATGACGAAACTCCATGGCTGATGAGCATTTAAGTACCCTCGCCTACACCTCCCTCCCACTGCACCCGCTGGTCATGAAAGGCGTCGTCGACGCCGGATTTACCATGTGCACGCCGATCCAGGCGCAGACCCTGCCCGCCGCACTGACCGGGCGCGACATCGCAGGACAGGCGCAGACCGGAACCGGCAAGACCGCCGCCTTTCTGGTGGCGCTCTATCAATCGCTCCTGGAAAAACCGGCCACGGCCGGCAAGGCGCACACCTCGGTGCGCGCGCTGGTGGTGGCGCCGACCCGCGAGCTCGCCGTGCAGATCCACAAGGATGCCATGGTCATTGGCCGGCATACCGGTCTGTCTCTGGCCGTCGTTTTTGGCGGTACCGACTACGAGAAACAACGCCGGCAGCTGCAGGACGGCGTCGAGGTGCTGATCGGCACGCCCGGACGCATCATCGATTACCTCAAGCAGGGCGTGTACGACCTGCGCCATTGCCAGGTGCTGGTGCTCGATGAGGCGGACCGCATGTTCGATCTGGGTTTCATTGCCGATATCCGCTATATCCTGCGCCGCCTTCCGGCCCCCGACCGACGACAGTCGATGCTGTTTTCCGCGACGCTTTCCCAGCGGGTGCTCGAACTCGCCTACGAACACATGAATAATCCCGAGCTGGTGCGGATCGAGCCCGACAAGATCACGGTCGATCAGGTGCGCCAGGCGATCTATTTCCCCTCGATGCCCGACAAGATCCCGCTGCTGGTGCACCTGCTGCGCGAAAGCGAAGCCCACCGCACGATGGTGTTCGTCAACACCAAGCGCACGGCCGAACGGCTCGAGGGCTCGCTTCGCGCCAACGGCTTTCACGCCCAGGCCATTTCCGGGGACGTTCCGCAACCCAAGCGGCTTAAGTTCCTGCGTCAGTTCCACGAGGGCGAACTGGCGGTGCTGATCGCCACCGATGTCGCCTCGCGCGGGCTCCACATCCCGGATGTGAGCCACGTGTTCAATTTCGACCTGCCCCAGGACGCGGCCGACTACGTGCACCGGATCGGGCGCACCGCCCGTGCCGGCGCCGAAGGCGATGCCATCAGTTTCGGTTGCGAGGAGTACGCGATCTCGCTTCCGGACATCGAGACCTACATCGGCCACAAGATCCCGGTCGAACGCTACCAGCCCGAGGATCTGCCCAAGCTCCAGCCCGCCCCTTACGTGGCGCGCAACCCGGCCGCGCCGCACCGGCGCGGTGGCGGGGGACCGCGGCCGGGCGGCCCGCGGCGCGGACCGCCGCGGCGGCGCTAGTTCCGGACCGACCCGCCTAAGGGCTAGGTCCCTGACATCTCCTTGTACAGCGCGTTCGCGCCGTACACCTTGGTCAGGGCCTCGCGGATGATGGTGGTGTCGACCGCGACCGCACGGTTCTTTTCGGTGTCGAACCAGTACGAGCCGGATATCGAGTGGATGTTGCCGTCGAACAGGAGACCCACGATCTCGCCTTGCGCGTTGATCCCCGGGCTCCCCGAGTTGCCGCCGACGATGTCGTTGTTGCTGGAGAAGTTAAACGGCGTGGCCGGATCGAGCTGAGCGCGCACCTTGAGCCAGCTGTCGGGCACACGGAAGGGATCCGCGCCGGTGGCCCGCTCGAACAAGGTGGCGAGCCGGGTGAACGGATCGACCGCGTGGTCGGGCTCGTTCCAGCCCTGCACCGTGCCGTAGTTGAGGCGCAGCGTGAAGGTCGCATCCGGGTACACGCCGGTCCCATAGGCAGCATAGCGCGCCTTGGCGATGCGCTCGGCGCCGAGCTTCTGGGGACCTTCCACCTCGTCCTCATAGCGCTTGCGGATCGCGCGGGCGTCGGCATCGACGGATTTGGCCAGCAGGATCATCGGGTCGTTCGAGGCGTTGACCGCCTCGGCCCCTCCCTTCCACAGCGCCAGTCGCACCGCCGGATCGCCGAGCTTCGTGCCCGAGACCACCCGCTGCACCAGCGCCTGCGGGGATTCCTTGGCCAGGAGCCGGCGCACCACCGGATCGTCGGGCCCGAGCCACTCGCGCATGCGCTCCAGGCCCAGCGTCATGGTGATGCGTTCGAGCTCCGGATAGATCGGAACGGGAGCGGCGAGCTCCTGCTCCAGACGCGGAAGCGCGGCCTCGGTGTACTCGCGCAGCCGATCGCCGTTGGGCTTGGTGCGTTCGGCCGCCGCGCGCACCAGAATGCGCGCGTCGTTGAACAGGTCCCCGTCGAAGGCCGCGCCGCGCTCCAGGTAGGTGTATTGCTGCCAGAGCCCCGCTTCGATCTGGGCCGCCTTGGCGATGTCCCCGTACGGATCGCCGAGCGCTTGGTGCATCGCCGGGTCCGAGTCGATCTTGGCGCGAAGCTTGGACTGCTCCTCGGCCTTGCGCGCCATCAGCGCCTCATCGTGCAGCGCGTCGAGCTGCTTGCGGCGCACCTTGATGGCGTTCTCGATCGAATTGAGCATATCGGCCGTGATGCGCTGGTTCTGCGGGCTTTGCTCGGAGAACTCGATCAGCCGGCCGCGCTCCTCGCTCCTGCGCAGGAGCCAGGTCGGAATGTACACGTTGCGCTGGAACTTGAGCTGATCGAGCGTGAGTTCGCGGTCGGTGTTGCCGGGGTGCCCGGCGACGAAAATCAGCTCACCGGCCTTCGGTCCGTTGAAATTCAGCCGCAGGAAATTGGGCGTTTTGGCGGGCTTCCCGTTCTCGTAGGCGCGCAGCACCGACATGTCCAGGCACCAGCGCGGGAACTGGAAATTGTCCGGATCGCCACCGAAGGCGGCGATGCCATCTTCGGGCGCGAACACCAGCCGGACATCCGTGTAGCGCTTGTACTTGTAGAGGAAGTACTGCCCGCCCTGGTACAGCTCGACCGATTCGCACTTGAGCGCTCCGGTCTTGGCATCGTGCTTGCTGGCCTCCTCGCAGGCCGATTCCAGCGAGGTGAGGGTGCGCTTGCGGGTCTCGTTGGCGGTCTTGGCATCCTGCCCCTTGATGGCGGCGCTGATCCGATCGGTGATGTTCTCCATCGCCACCAGCGTGTCGGCAATCTGCGTGCCGCACTTCTTCTCCTGGGCGCGGTCGGCCGCGAGATACCCGGTCTCGATCAGGCTGTGCTCGGGCGTCGAGTTATCGGCCAGGCACTCATTGGCGCAGTGATGATTGGTCAGGATCAGCCCGTCCGGCGACACATAGGTCGCCGTGCAGTTGGAGAGGCGCACGATGCTCGATCGCACCTTGTCGAGCCACTTGGCGTCGATCTGCACCCCGTACTTCTGGGCGACAGTGGCGCTGGGGAAATTATCGAAGGTCCACATGCCCTCATCGGCCAGCACCGGACCGGCGGTGAGCACGGCAGCGAGCATCAACCATTGGAGCTTACGCATGGCGGGTTCTTTTATCGTTGTAAAAAGGGGCGGCGATTATGCCACCGCCACGCCCGGCGCGCCCAGTGGGGCGAGGCCGGTGCGCCGCTAGGCGTCCAGCAAATCGACCAGCGCGTCGACCGCCTCGAATTCCTCGTGCCGATGGCCATCGCGCGCGCTGTCGGGCCGGCGGATGGCGCGGATCATTCCGATGCCCGCCGCGCGCGCGGCGCGCAGCACCGTGGCGACTGTCGTCGGCAAACAGGCTCCGCCCCGGATCGAAGGGCTCCAGCGAGCGCTAAGGCTTCCCAGAAGCGCGGATCCTCTTTGGGACTGCCCAGATCATGGGAGCTGAAACTGGCATCGAAATAATCGAGCACGCCGGTGCGTTCGTGCTTGACCGCAAGCGCGTGGGGATGCGCGTTGGTCAGCAGAACCAGACGCTTGCCGTGGCCGCGAGCCGCGGCCAGGAAGCGTTGCGCGCCCGGCAGCCAGCGAATGCGCCCGGCGTCCTCTCGCTTGAGGGCGGCGATGTCCAGGCCCAGCTCGGCGCTCCAGTACTCGGTGCTGTACCACGGCAAGGTCCCCGCGCAGGCCGCAAAACGCGGCTGCAGCATCCTGCGGGCCGTTTCCTGATCCAACCCCCGACTCGCGCCCCAGGTCCGGGGTACCAGGACTTGCCAGAAATGATTATCGAAATTCAGGTCCAGCAAGGTGCCGTCCAGATCGAGCAAGACATGATCGATGCCGGGACCAGTCGCTTGGACGAAGGGCGTGGGGACTCATGGGCGCGCCATGATGGCGTCCATGGACGCGCCCACGCAAGCGCGCACAGTGCTTGTCAAAAGGTTGATTTATACCCAAGCCCGCCAGCCCGGCCGCAGGGGGCGGCTCGGGCTGGCGGGTGGGGCTGTATCCTCGATCCCTGACAGGGGACTTGGGCTCGGGCCCTCTAGCGGCGCTCGACCGTATCCCAGTAGCGCGGAGTCTTGTAATAGCTGTAGGTCTGCTCGCGCACCGTCATCCCGCCCTCGCGAACGAGTTCGGACACCGAACCGGCGGGAGCGGCCTTGAGCTGGTCTTTCGTGTACGGAACGGTGTATGCGCTCTCCGATTCATCGTAATCGAGCGCGGCCCACGGAATCGGGTGGAACTTTTCGCCGGCCCCCAGGAAGCCGCCGAAGCTGACCACCGCGAACATGATGTTGTTCGACTGCTTGTCGAGCACCACATCCTCAATCTCACCGATCTTCTGTCCGGACTTGTCCTTCACGCTGGTGCCGATGACCTTCTTGGCACGAATCGCGGATGTGTGGCCTGATGCAGTTACCATGACTGTCTCCTCAAGGAAATGTTTGGGTGCCCGATTGGCGGGGACCAACCGATCTTATGTTTTGAGCGGTCGGTGGACTATGAGCGAATTGCGCGATGGGCCGTAAGTCCATTCCTACCGTGGCCTAAACGACTGTACCTGTCGCGACGGCCCGGGCGCATAGGGGTCAATAAAAAACTAAAGCTCCCAGGCGCCGCTCAGAGCATCAGTGCGCGAGTTGCAACACGTGCGCTCGTTGCGGCGTCGGGAGCGGTTCGACTAGCGGCTCCTCGAAGAGGACTTGTCTGTGTCTCTCTCGTCCTCGTCGTCGTCGAGGTCCTTGCTCACTTGATTCTTCGCATCGCCATAGGTCGCGCGAGCTTTGCCCGCGGCCTCTTCCACACGGCCCTTGTTCTTCAAGGATTGGTCATGCACCGCGCCGCCGACCACCTTCTTGGTCTTGCCGGCCACTTCTTCGACTCGTCCCTTCACCTGATCCTTGTTCATCTCTTGCTCCTTAAGCACTACTACGAATTAACCGGGCATATCCATCGTTTCACTACACGCCGCTTCGCGGTGTCGCCATACATGGGCGATTGATGTAGGACCGTGGCTACGTCTAATAGGCCTCCCAAAATCAGCCGCCGCCCACGTGGCGCGTGAAGTAAATGCCCGGCAGCCCATGCGGGTTCACCCCGATCGCCAGCAGGTTCTGGCTCGATTGGTACAGGTGCACGACCGGCAACCCATCGCGCCGATAATTGCGAATCATGCTGACCAGATCCGGGCCCGCGATCTCGCGGCTTTCGCGCCATCGGATATCAAACCCAGGGCCATTCGGACGCTCGCCGGAGGTTTCAGCCACCGCGGCAGCCCCATCGGCGGGATTCGGGAGCCTGGCGCGCGGCTCATCGAGTGCCACCGGACGGATAGCGAGTTTCGCGGCGGTGCCCGCCGGGAGCGCCACATTGAGGGGCGCCACGCGCGGGGCCTGCACGTGGTGCCTCGCCTGGCGCTGAGAATTAGTGCTTTCCTGGGCCGGGGCGGCCAAGGCCAACGACCAGCCACCCAGTAGCAAAAGCGTGAGCAGGACCTGCATGCCTTTACCCTTTAGTGCATTTGTTTTGTACGGCATCACAAATCACCTCCGAAATCACCGCGCCTCTTTAGTTCGGGATTTTCCGCAACCGCGCGTTGATCGGTAGTCGCCAAACACGTAAGGCCCTGTCGGTTGCCACTGACCGGTGGGGCTTTTTTTGCGCTTGAGGTGCGCTGGAGGGGCTTGCGGTCCAAAAGGTAGGAGCGGACCCACAAGAGGTGGCGCTTTTATCCTGCCGGGGATGCAGGCGTTCTGCACCGCTTTTGCGGCGATGTTCGGGCTATCGGCCCCCGCGCTCGCCTACCCAGCCGGGCAGATATCGGCTCTTATCGGAGTGGGCGAGGTGCAAGGCGCGCCTGAGCGCCTTGCCATAATGAGAACGCACCCAGCCTGCGGGCACGTGAGCACGGAAATAATTGGTCCAGAGGAACTCCAGATAGGGTGTATCGGATTTTGAGAAACCACCCAGGTCGCGCACTTCACCGGCCAGGCTCCGATACGGATCATCGCGGAGCGAGCCGAGCGTTGCGGGTATTTGCTTCAATGAGCGGCGCTTGCCGTGCGAATCGTAAGGATGCGCCCAGGAAAGGTGATCCAGGTATATCCAAAAATCAGTGACACTGAGGATTGAAAGATCCTTGACGATACCGACTTGCACTTGGTCGGCGCGTTCCCTGACCAGCGCCACGGCCGTGTGGTGGTGGTCCAGGATGTAGTAGGCGCCGCGCGGCCCGATCACCGAAGGGAACAGCACCTCGCTCATCGCCGAGCGACGCTTCTTCTTTGCCCAGTTCGGACCACTCCTGCTGCTTGCGCTTGACTTCCTTATACCCGACCGTCATCTGAGTGGGGCGAAGCGTCCTCAGCGGCACGCTTTGCAATTTACTTTCGATGCGATACATGTTCGTCTTTTATCCCAGACCAGGCCTGTCACGAGGACCGCACGATGAATGATCTGATCAATAATCTTTTTGGTACGGGCACCGAACTGAGTCCGTCACAGATGGCTCTGCGCGGGGTGCTCGTGTTCGTCTTTACCTTGCTGTTGCTCCGGATTTCCGGCCGCCGTTCCCTGGGCCAGCACAGCCCCTTCGATGCCTGCATCACTGTGCTGCTGGGCTCGGTGCTGGCACGCGGTGTGGTGGGAGCCTCTCCTTTCTGGTCCACCATCGCCTCGGGGGCGGCACTCGTGCTGCTACACCGTGCGATCGCCATGGTCAGTTCCCGGGTGCCGAGCTTCGATGTGCTGGTCAACGGTCGCCCTCGCACGTTGCTCGCCGATGGCGCCGTTGATGAGACCGCGATGCAAAAGGCCCTGGTGTCTTTCGCCGATCTTTCGCAGGCGCTGCGAGAACATTCCGTCCCCGCCGATCTTACGCTCGCGCGCCAGATTGTCCTGGAACGTAACGGCGTGATCAGTGTTCTGAAGCGCTAACAATAGGCTCTCCGCATCGCGCCGCGCCTTGGTGCATAGCGCGGCGCCGATAAGCCTACCGATAAAGAGCGCGCGTTCCTGTAGGTCCGGGACTACCCCCGGTCCGGTGATTAGATGACTTAATTCACTCGATGCGCCGCGCTAATCTGCGCCTCGGCGAAAATGTCGCGACGCGAAAAACTAACACTAAGCACGGAGAGCAAACTTATGGGCCGCGGAATTCTGCTTTGGCTGTTGGGCGTGCCAATTCCAATCATCCTGTTGCTCGCGATGTGCAGTCACCACTGAGTTCGCTGCGGCCTGAGTTTAAGGCCGCACCAGACTCCTTGGGCATGACCGCTTCGCGGTGGCCGGTACTTTTGAACATGAACGACATCCGCACCGTCAGGTGGCCCCCGGAGGCCTCTGCGTGCGGCCGGAGTGAACGGTGATGGCGGCGCGTTCGGTCAGGCGAACCGCCGCCACACATTCCAGACCCTCGCGGCGTGCGAGCGGTGTGGTGGCCTTGCAGCGCCGGATACAACAGCAGGTCGCGCGGGCCGACCGGGCCCATCCGGGGAGCAACTCCCATCGCGCCGTTCAGACCGGAGCTCGCCGTTACCCGATCCCGCCCTTTCCCCGCCAGCACAAGGCCAAGCCCGGGCGCGAGGCGGGACTTCGGCCCGCACCGATGTTCGATGCCCCCTATTACCGCGGCTCGGGAAAACTGGCAGGCAAAGTCGCCCTGATCACCGGGGGAGATTCGGGAATCGGCCGGGCCGTGGCGATCTTGTTCGCCCGCGAGGGTGCGGACATTGCCATTCAATACCTGAGCGAGCACCAGGACGCCGAGGAAACCTCCCGCGCCGTCCAGGCCGAGGGCCGACAAGCGCTCCTGCTGCCCGGCGACGTGCGCAAGCGCAAGTTTTGCCAGCGCGTCGTGCAGGCGACGGTGAAGAAATTCGGGCGACTGGATGTCCTGGTCAACAATGCGGCCTTTCAGGTCCATACCACGCGCATCGAAGATTTGAGCGAAGAGCATTTTGACCTCACGCTCCGGACCAATCTGTACGGGTACTTTTTCATGGCGCAGGCGGCGATGCCGCACTTGCGCCGCGGGAGCGCCATCGTCAATACCGGCTCGGTCACCGGGCTGAACGGCAACAAGGAAATGCTCGACTATTCGGCCACCAAGGGCGGCATTCACGCCCTGACCCGCGCCCTTGCTTCCCAGGCACTGCCGCGCGGGGTGCGGGTCAACGCCGTCGCACCCGGGCCGGTCTGGACGCCGCTCAATCCGTCCGACCGGCGCGCCAAGGATGTGGCGAAGTTCGGAGCGCACACGCCGATCGGCCGCCCGGCGCAGCCCGAAGAGATCGCCCCCGCCTATGTCTTTCTGGCATCCGCGCAGTGCTCGAGCTACATCACGGGCGAAATCCTCCCGATCATCGGAGGGTATGGCGGTGGCTGAGCTGGGAAAATTTCTCTGTATTCGCGCACAGCGAAGCCGCAAGGGCTTCGGGGCGCGAGCGCGCATCACTTGGTTTTGATCTTCACGGAGGGTACACAATGGCAAGCGTCAATCTCGAGGGGATCAACCCTCCAGTCAGCGGCCTGGGCCGCAACAACGAATCTTCGGTCTCGGCGGTCTCCTGGGCGGCGGTCCTGGCCGGAACCCTGGTCGCGGTTTCACTCACCCTGGTACTGATGGCCATCGGCTCAGGCCTGGGATTTGCCTCAATCTCGCCCTGGTCCCACCGGGGACTGAGTGCCACCGGATTTACCGTGCTCACCGCCGCATGGCTGGTCGTGGTGCAGTGGGGCTCATCGGCCGTAGGCGGATACACCACCGGGCGCCTGCGCACCAAGTGGGCGGGCGTTCACACCCACGAGGTGTTCTTTCGCGATACCGCTCATGGTCTGCTCACCTGGGCGACCGCGACCGTGTTCGTGGCCCTGATCAGCGCGGCCTCGGCCGTGCACACCGCCGAGCGCGGCGCGCAGGCGGCAGCCACGGTCTCCTCGGCGGCCATGGGGCACGCTGCTCATGGATCCATGGGCGGACCGATGGGTGGACCCATGGGTGGGGAGGGTCCGGGCTCGTATGAAATCGACACCCTGCTTCGCTCGAGCAGCGCCCAACCGTTGCCACCGGAACGGTACGGTGAGGTGGCGCGCATCATGAAGAATGCCTTGGGCAGCGGGGACGGGACTCTGTCCGAGGAGGACAGAAATTACCTGACCGCTCTGGTCGCATCGCACAGCTCGATCCCGCCAGCCGAGGCGCAAAAGCGCGTCGACGACGCGCTGGCGCAGATGAAAGCCGCCGAGGTGCGGGCTCGCCAGGCAGCCGATGCGGCACGAAAGGCCGCGGCGGAAGCTTCGATCTACATTGCGCTTTCGATGCTGATCGGGGCCTTTATCGCCAGCGTGTCGGCCGCCCTGGGCGGAAGACTTCGCGACGAACACCACCAGTAGAGACCCGCGCGCAGGCCGGCGCAGCACTTTCTTCAAGTGCTGCGCCTGGATGCCTGGCCTCGCATACCACCCGGGCCCGTAGGAAACTTCCTTCCGGAAACATCGGTGGTTGCTGAATAGATCAGGACCGGCCCAAATCTAAGATGGGCCATGCCCATTCACGAATCCGATCCCTGGCGCGAGCAGTACTTTAAGCACGTGCGCTGCCCGCCGGATCTGCACATCCCCACGGACGATTCGCTCGCCTTTGCGCTCAACCCGCGCCATCGTTGGGTCTACGACAAGCTGCTCATCGCTCAGTCGCAGGGCCTCACCTGCGGGCTGCCCGAGGTGCCGCCGATCAGGTACCCGGCATTTAGCAAACCGATCACGAACCTTAGCGGCATGGGCGTGGGGAGCCATGTGCTGCGTGGCCCGCAGGAATTTCGAAGGCACTGCAAGCCCGGCCACTTCTGGATGCAGCGCCTCACCGGCGCCCACGTCAGCACCGACTGGGCCGTGGTGCGGGGCGAGCCGGTGTGGTGCCGCCACGCGCAGGGCATGGCGGGACCTGGGGGCACCTTTGATTACTGGATCATCGAGGCGCGATCACGACCCACCCTGGAACAGTACTGCAAAGACTGGATCCGCCGGAATCTCGCAGGCTACACCGGCATGCTCAACGTCGAGACGATCGGCGGCTACATCATCGAAGTGCACCTGCGCTTCGCGGACCAATGGCCCGACCTGTACGGAGGCCCTTGGCTGGATGCGGTCGTACACCTGTACGAGCATCAGGAATGGGTCTACTCCGATACCATCGCGGCCGATCAGTACAGCGTGGTGCTGTTCGGCCCGCACGGCATCCCTTACGTGCATCCTTCCGCGGCACGGGAAGCCTATTATCGGGCCACCCCGGGAGTGAGCAGCGTTCAGATCACTTTTGAGGGCCAGCGCCCGCTCAGCCAGTACGCGATGCCGCCCGGTGGATTTAGGCTCGCCATTGTCAACTGCACGGCCCTTGAAGTGGGCTTCCGACTGCGTTCGGTCATGGAAGGGGATTTTGGTCTGCGGGAGCTGGGGCGTTTCCACCAGCAAGCGGGCTAAAGCTCACCGCGAAAGCTGCCGCCCGGGCCAGCGCTGCATTCAAACCCCAGCGCCCGGGCGGACTCTAACTTATACCTATTACTAAACGGGGCACGCGCGCGCTGCTCCGGGACACCAAACATTTGGCCGCTAGGCTTGAGGGATGGACAAAATCTCTTTGCACTTCTGGGCTGCCCTGCTTGGAGCCTCGCTAACGCTCGGAACGATGCCCTCGCGCGCCGCCGCGCCGGCCGCCGTGCTCGCGGCCGCGCGGGCGGCGAGCGGAGGGAGCGAAGCGGACTACCGGGGGTTTCTCAGCCAAACAGGCTCTGAGCAGTCCAGCGGCTTGACGGGTCGCTGGCGCAAGATGATCGATCTTGGCACCGGCCGGACCCGCGAGAGGGCGGACTTCGGAATCTTCTCGACGGCCGCGGTCTGGGACGGGCGCCATTACTGGCGCCAGGACGCTTCCGGCGGAGTGCACCGCATTGATTCGGCGTTCATGCAGGCCGTGCATGTCACCGACGCCTGGTTGGCGAGCTTGGGGTACCTCAGGCGCGGCGCGGCCGGGGCGAACCTCGCATCACTCGAAGATGAGTCCGTCGACGGGCGTCGCTTCGCGCGCATCCGGGCGACCCCTCCCCACGGTCAAGCGGTGGATCTGTGGTTCGACACGGAATCAAAGCACCTGGCGCGCACGGTGCAGCTCATGTCGACTTATGTTTGGACGGTCCGGTACGAGGACTACCGCAGGGCGAACGGTCTGGAACTGGCGCACCGGCTCGCGGGCGATGATGGCGATGCGAACAATCCGGACGTCATTCAGATCGCTCGCGTCGAACGCACGCCCTCCCCGATGGGCGAGTTCGCCGCACCGAGGGTCCCCGACGATGTGACGATCGCCGGCGGAAAAACCGTCGTGCCGATCGAGTTTGACGGCGATGTGATCGTGGAGGCCAGGCTCAATGGACGCGGGCCTTTCGCATTCATTCTCGATACGGGCGGGCACGACCTGATCACCCCCGAAGCCGCCCTGGCGCTGGATCTTAAGCCGGTCGGCGCCGGCACCAGCGGTGGCGCGGGCGAGGGCACGCTCCCGGAACAGTACGTGCGCCTGGACCGGGTAGACATCGGTGGCCTGTCGATGCGTGATCAACTCTTTAGCGTCATTCCGCTGCAGTTTGATACGGTCGAGCGCGGCGCAAGGCCGCCGGTGGCCGGAATCCTGGGCCTGGAATTATTTGAGCGGCTGATCGTGCGGCTCAATTATCGGGACCGCTCACTCGCTTTTGAGCCGGTGTTGGCCGCGGCCCACCGGGGCGAGGGCCGACGGGTTCGGGTACGTTTCACGGACCATGAACCGCTCCTGGTCGCCAGGATCGACGGGGTCCCCGGCGATGTGGGGCTCGATACCGGTAACTCCGGGGCGCTGGTCGTACAGGGCCTCTGGGCCGATGCGCATGGGTTGAAGGAGCGGATGAGGAGCGGATTTGCGGTGCCCAGCTTCGGGAGCGGTGGCATCTCGACCAACTGGTCGAGCCGGGCGGACTTCGAGGTGGCAGGAGAAAAGTTTGCGCGCGTCATTGCCTACTACGCCTCCGACCAGAAGGGGGCATTTTCCTCGCGCACCGAATCCGGCAATGTGGGCAACGATATTTTGGCCTCTTTCGCGCTGGATTTTGATTACACCCACGGGGCGGTCTGGTTTGAGCCGACGCCGGGGTTCGTCCCGCTTCCCTACAACCGCGCCGGCCTGAGCGCGTACAAGGAGCGCGCCGAGTCCTTCAAGGTGGCCGCCGTAACGCCGGGTACCCCGGCGGCCGAGGCCGGCATTGAGGCGAACGATGAGATCGTGTGCCGTCGATGGAATTCCCGCCCAGAACTTATCGGGCTGGGACCTGAGGCGCTCGTTGCGAGCCCCCGCTGGAACGAAGGTGCTGCTGTCCACGATCCGTGGACAGCAGCACCATGAAGCGAATGTGACGCTTCGCGAGCTCCTGCCCTAGCGCCCCCTCCGCGCGGGCAGGCCTAAGGTCGGCTTACTTCTCGCCGACCGGCATTACCACATCGGCCACGCTCTGGAGAGCCGATGCGCCGGCATCCCCCACGGTCCGGACGGCCGATTGCAGGCCTCCGGCCGCCGAACGCGCGGCCCGCGCCAGCACGCCGCGGCCCGCATTCGAGGCGCGCGACGCTCGATCCTTGGCCAGCGCGAGGGCGGTGCCTCGGGCCTTGAGCAGCGCGCGCTTGGCGTCTGCCTTCTGGGCGCTTAAGGATTTGGAGGCGGACTTGGAGGCGGACTTGGAGCGGGCTTTCTTGCTCGGCTTCGCGGAGCGGCTCGCCGAGCGCGACTTCGACGCAGCGCTCTTCGCCGCAGTGCTTTTCCGTCGCGGCTTGGTCTTGGACTTGGACTTGGACTTGGACTTGGACTTGGATTTGCTCTTGGCCTTGGCCATGAATCTCTCCCTGGAATTGGTGATGAGCGCGGGCGCTAGAAACGCGAAACTGATCAACTTATCGAGTATGGACATAGTGCGCGTTTCCGATCAACTAAGGGCGACTAATGGCCCTTCTTCCCGCCGCCGTCCTGCTTGTTGACCGTGGCCCAGGCAATGCGCTCGGCGCGCTTGCTCGAGGCCCCGTGTTTTGTGTAGCTCTCGAAGATGTGGCGAGCTTCGCGCTTCTGCTTCTGGTCATAAGATGACTTATCGCCCCGCGGCATGATGGCATTCTCCTGACAGCGGCCTACGCACGCTCCGAGACTAGCGCAAGCTATACCCGCAAAACGTCGGTGTGCGGCGCGCCGGGATGTCGGATTCCCCGTACACTGCGCAGCTAAGACGGCAGGCCTGGACGGCGCCGTTGAGGTTGCATTGAAGGCGAGACCGCAGAGCAATTGATGCCTCTTCCCCAGCTGCGCGCCTTATCCCCTTTTCACGCTGCGCCCGGCCCGCGGCGAGCCGCTGCGCCGTGACGGACTCCTCGCCCGAAGCGCCCGGGTACGGACGGATCGACCTGCATACGCACAGTCATCATTCCGACGGGGTGCTCGCGCCCGCGGAACTTGTCGCCCTGGCCGCGGACCGACACGTGCAGCTGCTCTCACTCACCGACCATGACACGCTGGCCGGGTGCGCTGAGGCCGCCACGGCCTGCGCGCAACGGCAGATCGAGTTTCTTTACGGAAGCGAGCTGACCGCGCTGTGGCGCGGGCGTGAGATCCATGTGGTGGGCCTGCGCCTCGATCCGGAGTGCAGCGCGCTTAAGGCACAGCTGCACGAGGTGCTGCAGCTTAGGATCGAGCGGGTTCGGCTGATCGGCGCGAAGCTGACCCGGGAGGGCCTGGCCGGGGAAGAGATGGTCGCGGAAGTGCTCGCCCTGCCCGGTACGCCCACCCGCCTGCATCTGGCCCAGCGCCTGATCGCGCGCGGCCATGCCAAGGATGTGGATGATGCCTTCCAGCGCTGGCTGGGTACCGGCCAGCGCGCGGCGGTGCCCGCCAAGTGGCCCGGCATCGAGCAGGCCGTCCATGCGATCCAGGCGGCCGGGGGGCTGGCGGTGCTCGCGCACCCGCATCGCTACAAGCTCTCCTCCGGAGGCCTCAGCCGAGCTGTGCCGTCAATTCCGTGAGGCGGGCGGTGCTGGGATCGAAGTGAGCCTTCCGGGCCTGAGCCCCAAGGATGCCGCCCGGGCGGCATCGCTCGCCCGGCGCTTTGATCTGGCCGGCTCCTGCGCCTCGGATTTCCACACCCCCGGTCTCCCGTGGCGCCCGCTGGGTCGGTTCGCTAAGCTACCCGAGGGCGTAGTGCCCCTGGTGGAACGGCTTGGACTGGTCTCTCCTGGCGCAATACCTAAAACAACACATGCCTCCGCGGCCCCATGAACGAATCCGGCGACAACGTCGATCGCGAACTGTTCCGCAACGTGCAAAAATTGCGGGCGCTGCGCATTGAACACCGGGATCTGGACGAGGTGATCGCCCGCCTCTCGCTGGACCTGCACACCGATGAATTGCAGATCAAGCGCCTGAAAAAGCGCAAGCTCGTGCTCAAGGACCAGATCCTGATGCTCGAGAGCCAGTTGATACCGGACCTGAACGCCTAAGGCCACCTCCTTGCAGCACTTCATCACCGAACTGACCCGACCCGCAGCTCCTCGCCCAACTGCTCGGCATCGCGATTGCCGCTGACGATCGCCGTGCTGGTGAGCGGTGCGGCGCGCCAGTTGAGCCAGCGCCGGAAGCCCTCCCCGTTCGCCGTTGCAGCGGGCGTCGCCTGGAGGGGCTCCTGCGGGTGATGCCCGCACTCAGCACGCTGTTTCTATTGCTGGTGCTGCGCCTGGGGTTCGCCGGAGCGGGGCTGGACACCGACGCGCTGGACCTGGCGATGCAGCTGGCGCTCGGTCTGATCATCACGCGCGGGGCGGTGTACCTGATCGGTTTGTTGCTCGGGTCCGCGCTCCTGGCTGCACAAGTGGGAGCCCCAGGTCACCCTGTCCATCTGGCTGGCCTACGTCTTTCAAACGGTCGGCTGGTTCAGCGCCATCGCAGAACCGACTCGATGCCATCGACCTGCTGCCGGGCAAGGCGCACTTCACGCTCTGGTCGCTGCTCAAGAGCCTGGTGGTGGTGACCGGTGTTCGTGCTGGTGTGCAGCCTGATCGCGCGCGCGCATCGAGCAGCGCGTGATGAAGCTGTCGAAGCGTGGCGCTGTCCACGCGCGTCGGCATCACCAAGTTCAGCCGCTTCTTCCTGATCAGCCTCGGGCATCCTGCTGGGCATCAACGCCGCCGGCGTCGACTGACGGCGCTCACGCTGCTGACCGGCGCGATCGGCATCGGGCTGGGCTTCGGCCTGCAGGCGATCACCAGCAATTTCGTCAGCGGCTTCGTCCTGCTGCTGGACAAGTCGATCAAGCCCGGCGATGTCATCAGCTTTACGGGCCTGACCGGCACCAGCACCGAGAACTTCGGCTGGGTGCAGGAGCTGCGCGGCCGCTACGTGGTGGTGCGCGACCGCGACGGCGTCGAGACGCTGGTGCCCAACCAGAAGCTCATCACCAGCACGGTGATCAACTGGAGCTACTCGGACCGCAAGATCCGCCTCAAGCTGCCGGTGCGCATCAGCTACCGCGACGATCCGGAGACGGCTCTGCACGCTGCTGCTGCGACGCGGCCGACGGCAACGCTGCGCGTGCTGCGCGAGCCGCCGCCGGTGTCGCGCCTGATGCAGTTCGGCGACCACGGCATCGACCTGGAGCTGCGCTTCTGGATTGCCGATCCGCAGAACGGCGTCAACAACGTGCGCTCGGACGTCAACCGCGCGCATCTGGCGCGCTGTTCCGCGACGCCGGCATCACCATCCCGGTCGCCCAGCACGACGTGCGCATGATCAGCGAGCGCCGGCGCGCCGTGAGCGGCCCGCGCGCTGATCCCCGACGACCGACATCAGCATCAGTTTCGTGCGCGGCGCCGGACCCGGCGGGCAGAACGTCAACAAGGTCGCCACCGCCGCGCAGCTGCGCTTCGACCTGGCGGGCAGCACGCGCTCGATGGAGCGGCAAGGCGCGCCTGCGGGCGCTGGCCGGGCGCCGCCTGATCGGCGAGTGCGGAAATCCTGATCGTCGCGCGCAACCATCGCACCCAGGAAGGCAACCGGCGCGAGGCCCTGGAGCGGCTCGAGGAGCTCATCTACGCGCGCACTGCACGTGCCCAAGACGCGGCGCGCCACGCGCCCGACGCGCGCTTCCAATGAACGGCGCATTGCTGGCAAACTACGCCGAGCAACGCAACAAGCGCCTGCGCGGCGCGATCCGTCACGACGATTGAATAAGATTATATAAAAGGGGGATGTCCATGGTTGCAATATACCACGCTCTGGCTGCCGATCGTGCTGGCTGCGGCTCTGGCCGTCTTTCTGGCTCAGTGCGCTTGCGCACATGGTGCTCGGCTACCACTGGAATGACTACCGTGCGCTGCCCAACCAGGGCGCGGCGCTCGACGCGCTGCGCGGCTGAACCTGCCGCCGGGCGAGTACGCGCTGCCTAAGGCCGATAACGTGCACGCAGATGCGCACGGCCGAGTACAAGGCCCTGTATGAACGCGGACCCGTCGTGATGATGAACGTCGCCCCCGGCGGGACGATTTCGATGGGCAAGAACCTGGCGCAGTGGTTCGTGTACCTGCTGGCGGTGGGCTTTTGCTGCGCCTATATCGCCGGGCGCGAGCTGGCGCCGGCCGCCAATTACCTCTCGGTATTCCGGCTGGTGGGCTTTACCGCCTTTTTGGCCTATTCGCTGGCACTCCCCCAGGCCTCGATCTGGTACCGGCGCAGCTGGCGCGTGACCCTGATCGAGATGATCGAGGGGCTGGTCTACGGGGCGGTGACCGCGGGCGTTTTCGGCTGGCTCTGGCCGCACTAGGCCTCTAAGGGCCTTCCCGGCGCCTCGGGCGCTTGAATGCGCCCGGGAGCTGGCGCATAGTCCCCCGCTCGCCTCCGGCTCCCGAAAAAGGGTCCGGATCGCAGAACAAGAACAAGATCGAAAGTCACCTAATGGAGTCAGTCATGAAGAGAGTTATGGCAATGGCATTGCTGGGCACGATGTTGGTCGGCGCGAGCGTGTTCGCGGCCGATCCGACCACCGGAAACTGGAAGCTTAACGTCGCGGAATCCAAGTTCAGCGGCGACGCCCCGAAGAGCGTGACGCGCTCGTACTCGGAGTCCCCCGACGGTACGGTGCTGCACCAGAAGATGGTCGGCGCAGACGGAAAGGAAATGGACATGCGCGTGGTCACCAAGCTCGATGGCAAGGACCATGCAGTGTCGGGCAATCCGGACGCGGATATGGTCGCGGGCACGGCGATCGATGAGCGCACCAGCCACTTCAGCATGAAGATGAAGGGCAAGGAAGTCGGCACCGTGCATCGCGTGGTCTCGGCGGACGGCAAGAAGCTGACCGTGGAAAACAAGGGCACGCACGAGGATGGCAAGGCTTACGACGACGTCCTGGTCTTCGACAAGCAATAAAAAACTAGAGCAGTTGATCGAATCGCGGGGCGTGGGCGGCAAGTCCACGCCCCGCTGTCGTTTGCGCGATGGACTTTGGTATTTCGCCCAGTGAGAGGGACCGTTATTCCCCGGCGGGATCGGAAGCGAGCAGATAAGGATCCGTTCTCGCCGGCTTGAGCTCAGGCGCGCCAGCGTGTATACAAAATCAATGCAAATCCACGCCCGCGGTTCCGCGGCGCACCAGCTGCGCCGCGCTCTCAGCCCTCTTCGCTCGGCCTTTTCGATGAGATGTTGATGTATCCCCCAGCCCACCGCCGGGTCCTTCGAGCGCTGTGCGCACTGCTGCTGAGCGCCGCCGCCCTCAGTGCCCCTGGATGCGGCAGTTCGCCCACCGCGGAGCAGAGCATTGAGCGTTACAGCCAGAAGCTGCGCGATACCGTATCAAGCCGCGTGCAGGACGAGGGACGAAGGGGCCAGATGCTCACGGTCGTCGAGCAGATGGAAAGCCTCCAATTGCGTTTCAACAAAGAGACCGCCGATTTCGTCGCCGCGTATCGCAAGCTCAATGCCGACTACGAGGCGAGCCGCCCGCAGTTCGATCAGCTGTTCTCCGAGTACAACGCCCAGCGCATGAGCGCCCGCCAGCAGGATCTGGCTCTGCACTTCCAGTTAGCCTCCCTTGCCGCGGCCGATGAGTGGGACGCCATTGCCAAGGCGGAAGGGAAGTTGTACGTCGCGGCCAACGAAGCGCGCAGTTCGGGGCAGAACCGGTGAGCGTCCGAGGCGCGCAGCGCGGCCAGGTCCTGATACTGCTGGCGACATGGCTGTACTTTGGCGGCGGGGCCACGAGCGCACTGGTGATCTACGATCGCCCCGCGTCGGAGACCACCAAGGCGGTCAAGCGCGTGGTCGCAGACGAGGGACGCAGAGCGGGGATTCTTTCAGAATTAGACCAATGGGAGTCCGAGCAGGCGAAGCGGGATAAGGCGGTAAGCAAGGATCGCGAAGCACTCCTGGAGGCACTCCGTCGCAAGGACAGCTCCCTTTCCGAGGTCGAGCCGAACCTGACGGCCCTGGATGGGCAGTTGCTCGCCATGGATCGGGCTTTCCTCGATTTACGGTTCCGCATGAAAAACCAGGTGACAAGGGCCGAGTGGGCCCAGATCGTGGACCGAGCTGGCCGCTAAGGATTGGCGATGGGGGCATCGGTTCGATGCTGTTGAGCCAGCGGCCCGGCGGACGCACCCTCGCAAGTGTGGATACGACGAGCGCCGGTTCGCAGTACTCTAGCGGCATCGGCGCTTCGTGGAGTTCGCCGCTCGCCGAACCACCCCTGCTACGACACGCCACCCTTGGGAGATCGCCGTGCGCTACATCACCGTCCTGATCGTTGGCCTTGTTCTGGCCTACAGCGTCCCGGCCCACGCCCAGCAACCCGGTCCGATTCTCGCCGAGGTCGAGCAGCCCGCGGGGAATTCCGATTCCTTCTTCCCACTGTGGAAGTCACTTCTCGAGGAGGGCAAGTTTCTTCCCCCCTACGGAGTCAACCTGGTGCTCTTTGACCTGTCCGGGAAATGGGACGTCAAGAAATTCTCGGCGGCAGTCCAGGGAAATGAACTCGCCTCGCTCTCCGGTCACGCGGACGTGCACCCGTTCACGTACGGATTTCGCGCCGATGTGTGGGTGCTGCCGTTCCTGAATGTGTTCGCGGTCGGCGGTGGACTCAAGCTCAACGTCCAGGCGACCGGACTGGACCTGCCGCTCGGCGTTTCGGGGTTCCCGCCCGAGCCGATTCGCGGCGATGTGGCGCTCGACCTCGACTTTACCGGCTCCTACGGCGGCGGGGGTCTGGTGCTTATGGGCAAGTGGCGAAGCGCCTTTGCGGCCGCCGACTATTCCTCCGTCTGGACGCACCTGGAGTCCTCGCAGTCCGGGGTCACCGGAAACGAGCTGCGCACGGATACGGCGTCCTTTCGGATCGGGTACGTCGGTGCCGTGCAGCCCTATATCGGCGCGAGGTGGGTGAAGAAGATCGATCACTTCGAGGGCACGGTGATCGGCCCCAACGGCCTGCCGCTCACATTCGCCGTCGACCTGCAGGCGCCGGCGTGGAACTACGATGTCGGCGTCCACGCGATGATGGCGGGCCATTACGAAATCGTCGTTGAGGCGGGCTTCGGCAAGCGAACGCACGGCCTTGTCAATGTCGGCTACCGTTTTTAGATCGTTCTTATCCGCGCCCAGCCGCGCCCGGCCCGCCCGAAACGACGCACCGCGTCGGCAACGGCTCGCTTAGCCGTGCGTGACCTGCAGGATCGAGTGTCGGATCTGCTCGGAGAGCACGATCTGCGCATCGCGCGGCACCGCCACCAGCACCTCGTCGAACGCCAGGCACCCTGCGGCATCCACGCCCAGCACGCCGCGCTCGCGCAGCAGGTCGATAAAGCTTCCGAACAGCGCGCGATCGAAGAATTCCGGCGAGTTGAACCCGTAGAGCATGCGTCATGCGCTGCGCCATCAGCTGGCAGCGCTCCTCGAGCGCCTTGCTGCGAGATCTCACCGCTGCCGGCGCGCTCGAGCAGCGCGATCGCCAGGTAATAGCGCTCGATCGTCTGGAGCGTCGCCTGCGCCAGCAGCGAGAGCTGCATGGCCGCGGCCGTGCTGGGCGCCGGCCGCCGCCAGCTGTCGGGCCCTGCCGCTTCCAGCAGATCCGCATTGGGCCAGCGCCGCGAGCACGCCGCTGGATCACCGCAGGCGACTTCCTGCTCGCCCCAGCGCAGGAAGAGCTCGGCGGCGATGTACGGATAGATGCGCCACGCGAGGCGCTGGATGTCGTCGGTGCGCAGCTCCGCGTTGGCGATAAAGCAGCACGCGATGCAGCGACGGCAGGGCCAACAGGTGCAGCACGTTGTTGCGGTAGTAGGTCGCGAGCACCGCGTTCTCGTCGCTCATGCGCACGATGTCCCCGGCCCGTTGGCTCTCGCGGCTGATCACCTGGAGCTTGACGCCGTACTCGACGATCTCGGGCCGGATCGAGCGCGGTGACGGTGACCCGCTCGCTGTACGGGGCCGCGCGCAGCACCGCGAGCAGGGTGTCGATCTGCCGCTCCAGCTCGCTGGCGAGCGCCATCTGGCGCGGCGTGGCGAGCAGCACCAGGGCCAGCAGGTTGACCGGCGTGACGCTGGCGGCGGCGTTGATGTGGCGCATGATCGTGCCGGCCAGCTCGCCCACCAGCGGCGTCGACCCAGCGCGGGCGCGTCCGGTCGAGTTGCCGGTGTAGCGCGCCAGTCCGGCGCGTGCTGCTCGAGGAGCGGCTGCAGGAAGATCGGCTCGCCCAGGTTGACGTGCACCCGCCCGAAGCGCTCGCGCAGCCGGCGCAGGTTCTTGAGCAGCGTCCCGATGCTCTCCTTCTCCTTGGGCCGCCCGGACAGCTCGCCGATATAGGTCGCGCCCTTCCCAGATGCGCTCGTAGCCGAAGTACACCGGCACGAACACCACCGGGCGCGCGCGGCTCGCGCAGGAAGCTGCGCACCGTCATCGACAGCATGCCGGTCTTCGGCTGCAGCAGCCGCCCGGTGCGGCTGCGGCCGCCCTCGATGAAGTATTCGATCGAGTGGCCGCGCGCCATGATGGCCGCCAGGTACTTCGATGAACACCACGGTGTAGAGCGCGTTGCCGCGGAAGCTGCGGCGGATGAAGAATGCGCCGCCCTTGCGCAGGAACCGCCCGACGACCGGCAGGTTCAGGTTGATGCCGGCGGCGATGTGCGGGATCGCAAAGCCGTGCTGGTAGATCGCGTACGACAGCAGCAGGTAGTCCATGTGGCTGCGGTGGCAGGGCACGTAGACGATTTCGTTGCCCTCGGCCACCTGGCGGAGCGTGTCGACGTGCGTGAACTCGACGCCGTCGTAGAGGCGGTTCCACAAGCGCGGCAGGAATTGCAGCGCGACGGCACGAAGCGGTGCGAGTAGTTGGCGGCGATCTCATCGATGCAGCGGCGCGCCTCCAGCAGCGCATCGCGCCGCGTGGTGCCGGGCTTCTCGCGCACCTCTGGGCCGCCGCCTGCGCGCACCGCGCGCGAGCGCAGCACTTCGGCGACGATGGTGCGCCGGTGCGAGAGATCGGGCCCGATGCGCGCGGCGCGCGCTCTGCCCAGCTGCGCGCGCAAGCGCCCGCGCCACTCGCCGTGCGGCCGAGGCCGTATCGGCTTCGCCGCCCAGGAGGCTCCGGAGCGAGACCGGATCGCCCAGCTGCACCCACACGTTCCGTCCGTTGACCAGCACCGAGAAGGTGCGTCGCAGCCGGCTCCCGATGGCCCAGTCCTCGCGACAGGAGCAGCCGGATCAGCGATCGTTCCTTCTGCGGCGCGCGCCCCCAGTACAGGCCGACCGGGACCAGTGCCACATCCAGGCTCGGATCGGCTCGCAGCGCATCGATCAGCACCCGCAGCTGCTCGGGCGCGCGCCGGTCCAGCCGGGTGCGCCAGAACCCGACCGGCCGCTCGAGCGCGAGGGAGGCTCGCACCGCCTTATCGGGCCACAGGCGACGGCGCGGCCGCGGCAGCTTGGCGCTGCGCGCACAGCGAGTGGAGCATGGCCAGGTCCACCGCGCTGCTGCGCTCCAGCACGTAGCAGACCGGCACGGCGCTCTCGCGCAGCCGTGCGCCCGCGCCGGCGTCCGCCTCGGCCGGATCCAGACGCGCGCGCGTCCACAGGGCAACAAATCGGGCGAGGAGCGAGTCCATAGCCTCGGCCTAGCGCCTAGCGATACCCCAGGCGCAGATCGATCGCGATCAGGAAACTTTCGAAGTAGTAGTTGATGGTCTGCAATTGATCGTACATGCGATGGTCGCTGTCGAGCAGGTGGAGCGTGGCCCGGTACTGGCGCGCAAACTCGCACGCTCTGCTCGGGCGGCACCACCGTATCGCGCCAGCCGTGAACGATCGTGGTCGGGCAATCGATCAGTCCCTTGCGAAGCGGAGGCAGTTCCTCCAGGAGGAGCGCCGGGGCGAGCAGGAACAGGCCCCGCGCGTGCAGGAGCGAGGCGGCGGCCACCGCGATGTAGCCCCCCAGGCTCGATCCGACCAGCACCAGCTCGCCGGGGAGCTTCTGGCAATGCTCGACCAGCTTGGTGATGCGCTCGCGCGGTGTGTTGAGCCCGCGGTAATCGAGCGAGTCGGCCCGATACCCCTCCGCGCGCGCAATCTCGGCCATGCCGGAGATCTTCCGACTCCAGGGCTCCCCGTCTTTGCCGTGGGAAAATATGACGTAACGTTCCGGCACTGCTACACCGTCCTCACTATTCTGAAACTGTATTCTCGCGCCCGCGGATCATACTTCCATCACCAGCTGGCGCAGGATCGAAGTCTCGGTCTCATCGGCCACGCGCGTCCCCGGGGTCGCCAGGCGATTGATGGTCACCGTCCGCACGGAACTCCCGGTCCGCTCGTGCGTGACGAGGCAGGACTGGAACTCCCCGGCCCGCCAGGCGGCAAAGCCGAACAGCAATCGGGCCCGCCCCTGCGCGACCGAATCCGGATCGTTGAGGCGCGAATCGCAGATCACGTAATAGCGCTCCTCGGAATCGCGTCCCGCAAAGGCGCCGCCCAACGCCAATCCCTCCAGGAATTCCTCCACCTGCGAGCGCGCGCGCTCCCATTGCTCGGGTCCCGCACTCACCAGCCGCGTCCAGCGCGTGCCCTCGAGAATGCAGGCCTGGAGCCACAGCGCCAGGCGCCGCGCCGGAAGGTAGCGCGATTCGCCGCGCGCGGCGGTCTCCGGCAAGAGCGTACGGGCGCTTCGCACCGCACCGTAGGCGGGACGCAGCTGATCGAAACAATTCACTCCCAGCTGCGCCAGCTGCGCACGCTGCCCCTCATCGATCGCAAACTGCAGCCTAAAGGGCGATCGCAGGAGCGGGGTCTCCCCGGCCGCCGCCGCCCACGGCGGGCTGCTGTCATCGCCGCGGGCGATCAGACCTGCGGCCGCACCGCACGGTGCGAACAGCTCGGTGCGCCCGCGCAATCGATCAAGCGCGCGGATCCTCGGGAAATACAGCAGCGCATCCTCGCTGTGAAAGGCCCACTGGCTCACCGCGCGCGCGGCCGCCTCGGCGCTGTCCCAGCTTTGCGGCGGATCGACCACCAGCAACGCCTGGCGCGAGCGGCACAGGCGCTGCGGCCACCAGGAGCGTAGCCATGCCGATGTCCAGAGCGCGCCCGAGCGGGGGCACGCACAGGAATTCGAACCGCGGGCCGTTGCGGAGCGCAAACAATCCGGTGCGCGCGCTCTCATCGCCAATCAGATCGTAATCGGTCAGATCCGTCCCGTCGGCCCCGTCGCTGTGCGCGGCGATGTAGCCCACCAGCCCGCCGGGGGCTTTGGCCAGCGTGCGATCGGGCCGCTCGGCAGGAAGCGCGCTGATCACACGTGCCAGGCGCGAGCGGGCAAGCAGCAGTTCGACCGAGCGCTCCGCGTCCGCTCGCACCGATACGCGACGCACGATTTCCTGCTCCTCGATCAGCTCCGTGTCGGGTACCCGGACCCGTTGCAGCACCAGGTTGAACTGTTCGGTATCGCCCGCGGCGATGCCGTCGTAATCGACCGAGGCGCGCAGGTACTCGCGGGTCCCCGGGTGACGACCCTGCAGGATCAGCTCGCCGCGGCCGGCCGGCAAGCGCAGGGTCGGCGCGCGCGCGCCGTTGGCGACCCGCACGATCACCGCCTGCCAGCCGCCGTTCTCGAAGAACTGCTCCACGGCGTAGCCGAGCGTGGCCGGCTGCCACAGCCCGCCAAATTGCTGCTGGAACTCGGCGAAGCTCCCGATCAGCGTGGGCGTATCGACCGGCCCTTTGAGCGCGCGGCCGACAAAGGCGGTGACCGCCGCGGGCAAACGCTCGATCGGCGCCGGCAAGGCGGCGTCCGTACGCGCTAGGCTCGGATCGAAGAGCGGCTCAGCCGCCGGATTTGGGGGCGACAGCATGGCCGGTGGTGGCGGACGGGGGTTCGCGTTCCGATTGCAGCTGCTGGAAGCTCTGCGCATCGGAATCCACTTCGTCGGCACCGTCCCAGTTGGACCCTTCCGGTATGCGG
Source organism: uncultured Gammaproteobacteria bacterium (assembly GCA_963717335.1). Classification (GTDB taxonomy): domain Bacteria; phylum Pseudomonadota; class Gammaproteobacteria; order Steroidobacterales; family Steroidobacteraceae; genus FEN-1191. The sequence continues at coordinate 96,732 of CAVQVZ010000003.1, forward strand.
TTCTGCACCAGAGGCGCTGCGGCCACGACCTCATCGATCGTGCCGGCTGCGACGCTGACCGGGACCGCCAGTCCACGCGGCGCCTTGATCACCTGCGCCACGGCGTCCCAGTCGATCTCGGTGTGCGAGTCCTTGATCAGTTTCTGGAGCTGGGGCGTCATCGATTTCATCAGCTGCGTCTTGGGCGCCTTGCTCCAGTCGCGCGTGTCGTCCTCGAACACCGTATAGGCCTGCACGTACAAGCGCCCCTCGTGCCAGCCGAACAGGAAGGGCTGGTTGACGACCCGCACGGCCGTGCCGATCGGCACGGCCTTGTACATCATCTCGATGTCTTCCGGGTACAGCCGGATGCACCCGTGCGAGGAGCGAAGTCCCACACCGTACGGTTTGTTGGTGCCGTGGATCAGGTATTCGGGCCACCCGAGCGTGAACTTGAACTTGCCGAGCGGATTGTCCGGGCCCGGGGGCACCACGGCCGGCACCGGATCATCGTTGTCGGCGTGCTCCTTGCGCACTCCGGCGCCCGGTCGCCAGGTCGGGTTCTCCTCGCGCGCAATGATCTTGGTGACGCCCTCGGGCGTGCGCCACCCGGCCTTGCCGACCCCGATCGGGTAGGTGTAGACGATCTGCGGATCATCGCGCTTGTGCTTGGGGTAGTAGAACACGCGCATCGCCGCCAGATTGATGACCACGCCCTCGTGAGGCGCGTTGGGCAAAATAAACTGCGTGGGCACCACCACCTTGCGCCCCACGCCCGGGATCCACGGATCCACGCCCGGGTTCGCGCGCACGATTTCCTCGTACCCGACATTGAAGCGCCGCGCCACGTCCGGAAGCGTGTCTTCCTTGCCGATCGTGGTCAGCTGCACGCCGCCCAGAACGGAATCGTCCGCGCGAAGTTCGAACTCATGCGTGGCGGTGGGAAGCGGCAATTCGGGAACGGGCGGTGGCTGCACCGCGACCGGCGCGGGCGCCGGGGGCGGCTGGTGCTTCCAGGGCGCATTGAGGAGCGAACAGCCGGCTGTAATGAGCGTGCCCACCACGACAGCGGCACGAACCCACTTCGTCATGAGCTTCATGGAGCCGATTCTAAAGAAGTATCGGCTGATTGGGCAGTTCGTTCACTTCTCCATCGGAAGCCGGGAAAAAGCGCGCCAGCCTCAGGCCCACGCTGCGCACCGCCACGCAGCATCCCGCGGTCAGATCACCCTGCCGGAAACGCTCGCTGACCTCATCGCACAGCGCCTGCCACTCGGGGAGTGGAATATGTGATGCGATGCCCCGGTCGGCCACGATCTCGATCGCCCGATCGGCCAGCAGCACGTAGATCAGAACGCCGTTGTTGTGCTCGGTGTCCCAGACCCCTAAGGAGGCGAACAGCTGCAGCGCGCGCTCACGCGCCCGCACCCGCCGCCACAAAAATCCAAAGGACAGCGCGGTCTCCACCGCCACCCGTATTTCCCCGGCGTGCGTGCGTTCGGCCTGTTGTATCTCGGTCTCGATCTGGGTGAGCGAGGCGGCCGGCAGCAGTTTCCTGGCCGGGCGCAGGCCCTGGAGCCAATGGCGTGCGAGGCGTCCGGCCAGCATCACCATCTCCCCGAGGCGCCGCCGCCCCCAAAGCCACCGCCGCCACCGCTAAATCCGCCGCCGCCAAACCCCCCGCCGCCCAAACCTCCGCCCCATCCTCCCAGGCCGCCAAAACCCCCGCCCCCCGAAGTCCATCCTCCACCGCGCAGGCCCAGCACCAGCGAGAGCAGGAAACCTAAGACCGCCACCCCTAGGGCGGCGGCCAGAAGCTGGCTCAACACCCAGGCGACCACTCCGGCCAGTCCGGCGGTGGCCGCCGCGCCGCCGACGCGACCGAATATCGCCCTTAAGACCGAGGAGGCGATGATGAATCCAAAAAACAGCACCGGCAGCGCGTGGAAAATCGCATTGCCGTTGCCCTTCCAGCTGGCGTCGGGCGGCGGGAGCGGCTCCCCGTCGACCACCGACATGATCTGCGTCACCCCGGCGCTGATCCCTGCGAAGTACTGCCCCTGCTTGAACAAGGGGATCATCGTCTCATCGAGGATGCGATTGGAGGTCGCATCGGTCAGGGCGCCTTCCAGCCCGTAGCCCACCTCGATGCGCGCGGTGTGATCGTCCTTGGCGAGCAGCACCAGCACCCCATCGTCCGGCTTGGCGCGCCCGAGCTTCCAGCTCTCGGCCACGCGGATCGAGTACTGCTCGATGTCCTCGGGGTTGGTGGTCGCGACCACGAGCACCGCGATCTGCGCGCCCTTGCGCGCTTCGAACGCGCGGAGCTTCTGTTCAAGTTCCGCCTGCTCGGCGGCGGTGAGCGTGCCGGTGAGGTCCGTCACCCGTGCTTCGAGCTTGGGGATCGGCTGGAGCGCGAGTGCCGCGAACGGCGCGGTGAGCAGCGCCACGCACGCGGCCGCGAGCGGCAGCCCCCACCCGGGCCAGGAGCGCTTAAGGCGGGGCGAGCGGCCCACGTGCGGCTTGGAGGCTCTTGATGAAAGACTACTGGGCGGGCGGCGGGCTGGCCGGGGCCGCGCCGGTCCCGAAGTCCACGGTCGGAGGCCGGGAGATCGTCGCCTCGTTCTCGACCGAGAAATTCGGCTTGGTCTTGTACTTGAAGATCATCGCCGTCAGGTTGCTCGGGAAGGAACGGATCGTCACGTTGTAGCCGCGCACCGCATCGATGTAGCGGTTGCGGGCGACCGTGATGCGATTTTCGGTCCCTTCCAGCTGCGCCTGCAGATCGCGGAAGTTCTGGTCCGACTTCAACTGCGGGTAGTTTTCACTCACCGCAATGAGGCTCTTGAGCGCCGAGGTGAGTTCGCCCTGCGCGGCCTGGAACTTCTTGAACGCCGCCTCGTCGTTGATCAGCTCCGGGGTGGCCTGGATGGTGCCGACCTTGGCGCGCGCCTCGGTGACGCCGATCAGCACGCTTTTCTCCTGCGCCGCGTAGCCCTTGACCGTGTTGACGAGGTTGGGCACCAGGTCCGCGCGGCGCTGGTACTGATTGACCACCTCGGACCAGGCGGCCTTGACCGACTCGTCCTGGGTCTGAATCGCGTTGTAACCGCAGCCGCTCAGCAGAGAGACCACCACCACGCCGCACACCATCCGGATCGCATTCATTTCTCGCACCCTCTTTATGTCGCCTCGCTCGCACGATACCGACATTGATCCTCTCGCGCCAATCTGACGTTTCCGTGACGCGCCGGCTTAAGGACGGGCCGCGCTCAGCGCTAATCGAGCGACCGGAGCGGCCGGCGCGCCAGCAGAGGATCGATCCGGGTCAGCAGCCAGTAGGCCAGGCTCGATCGGAGCCGCTCCCACCAGCGGCGGCGCGCGTCCCAGCGCTCGGCCGGCACGCGCCGGCTCAGGGCCAGCGCGGACTCGAACAGCAATCGTCCCTGCGCGGCCAGTTCGGGCCATTCCAGGCGCAACAGCAGCTCGAAATTGATGTCCAGGCTCCGCCGGTCCAGGTTGCAGGAGCCCACGTAGACGATGTCGTCCATCAGGATGAACTTGGCGTGCAGCACCTGGGGCTGGTATTCGTACAGCTCAGCGCCCCCTTCCATCATCGTGCTGTAGAGGTGCTCGGCCGCGTAGCGGGCCACCGGCACGTCGCTCTTGCCGGCCAAAAGGAGCTGGATCTGCCCCCCGCGCTTCGCGCAGCGGTGCAGCGCGCGGCGAATCCTCGAGGGCGGCAGGAAATATCCGGCCATGCAGCGCACGCTCCGCGCGCGCCTCAGGTCAAAGCGAAGCGTGGAACTGAGCAGCCCCGTGCGCCATCCCGGACCGCTGCTCAGGAGCCTCACGGCCCCGGCCGGGGAGGGGATGAGGCGCACGGCGGCGCGGAACTTGCGGATCCCGTGCGCGCTGATCGGGGCCAGCGCGTACATGGCATCGAAGCTCAAGGCCAGCGCCGCCCCGATCGGTCCTTCGATCTCGAGGGCCACATCGCGCCAGCCGCGCTTGACGCCATCGCCGGTGTATTCCGGGCCGATGTTCTGCCCGCCGACGATGGCCAGGCGCGCATCGCACACCAGGAGCTTGCGGTGATCGCGAAACGCCAGCCGCAGGCGCCGCGCCGGGCTGAACACGCGCACCTCCCCGCCCTGGAACTCCAGCTGCGTGAAGAAGGTCACCGGCAGGCCCTCGGAACCAAAGGCGTCGTAGAGCACGCGCACCCGCACCCCGCGCGCGCGCGCCTCCATCAGTGCGGCCAGCAGGGATTCGGCCGGCTCGCCCGGGCGCACGATGTAGGTCTCAAGGCACACTTCGGTGCGCGCCTTGGCGATCAGGGCCAGCATGGCGGCAAAGGTGGCATCGCCCTCAGGCAGCCATCGGGCCCGGTGCCCGGCGCGTACGCAAACGGTCAGCTCAGAGGGTTTCACCCGTCCAGACTGACCAAAAAAAAATGCCCCGGCAAGCCGAGGCATTGAAAGAGCGGACTTACAAGAGGGGGAGTAAAGTCCGCCAGGGGATCGATTAGTGCAGCCAGGCCCAGTCCAGTATCCGAATCTCCTCCGCCTGAAGATCCATGCTGCCGGCCAGCACCTGCGAGAGTTCCCGTTCCTCCGATCGCAGACTCAGCGGCCGTGTCAGCTCGACGATTCCACTCCATTCGCCGTCCTGCGCCACGCTGGGCGACTCGGCGATAAAATGGGCGTAATACCTGCTACCCATGGATTTGGAGCCTACGTGGCCCCGGCGGCTCAGGCTGTGAGCCGTTGCACATATCGCGTCCCTGAGGAGTGCTGATTGAGCCGCTATCGACCCCCCGCCGCGCAAAGTTCGAAGTACATCACACCCGAGGGGGAGCGCCGGATGCGCGCCGAGCTCGATGAGCTCTGGCGCGTGGAGCGCCCGAGGGTCACCGCCGCGGTGGCCGCCGCCGCCGCCCAGGGGGATCGCTCGGAGAACGCCGAATACACCTACGGCAAGCGGCGGCTTCGCGAGATCGATGCCCGGGTGCGCCACCTTCGCAAGCGCCTGGAGGGCATGGTGGTGGTGCGCGCGGCGCCGAGCGATCCCAACCGGGTGTTCTTCGGGGCGCGCGTGAGCCTTGAGGCGCCCGAGGGCGCCACGCGCGATTACCGGATCATCGGCCCGGACGAGTTCGACCAGGAACCCGGGGGCATCAGCATGGACTCACCCCTCGCCCGGGCGCTGCTGGGCAAGGCGCTGCACACCGAAATTTCCGTGACACTGCCCGAGGGCGAGCAGCAGTACACGATCATCGCGATTGCTTATCCGCTCCCCTGACTGCCGCGCCCGAAGGATTCTTTTCTCTCAGGGAATGATCTGCGCTAGCTGATGCGCACGTTCTTGAACTGCCACGGGTCGGACTTGTCCACGTCCTCCGGGAACAGCCGCTCGCGATCGGTCAGCGGCGTCCAGTCGCTGTACTCACCGACCACGGGACCCAGGTAGGGCGTGCAGATCTCCAGGCACCGCCGGTAGTCCATCTCGTCGGGCTCGACGATGCCGCGATTGGGATTTTCCATCGCCCAGACCATCCCGGCCAGCACCGCCACGGTGACCTGGAGCGTCGTGGCGCTGTTGTGCGGGGCGAGCTTGCGCGCCTCATCGATCGAGAGCTGCGAGCCGTACCAGTAGGCGTTCTTCTTGTGGCCCCCGAGCAGCACGCCCAGCTCATCGATCCCGGTGGTGATGTCATCCATCATGATCCGCTTGCGGTCCTGCATGTGGTAGTTGCGGCCGGCGAACTCGTGGACCGAGAGCACCGCGTTGTCCGAGGGGTGATAGGCGTAGTGCACGGTCGGGCGGTAGAGGGCGGCCGGATCGGTGCTCGAGGTGAGGTAATCGGCGATCGAGATCGCTTCCCCGTGGGTGATGAGGAACCCGTGGTAGGGCCCGGCCATCGGTGCCCAGCTGCGCACCCGCGTGGCCACCCCCGGTTGCATCAGGTAGATCGCCTCCCCGTCCCCGAACTCGAATCGCTTGCCATCGCGCGGGAAATTTCGCTCGTGCGAACCCCAGCCGAGTTCGGCCGGCTGCGAACCCTCGGAGACAAAGCCGTCCACCGACCAGGTGTTGACGAATTCGTTGGGCTCCTTGGGGATCGAGGACACCTGCGTGTCGCGCTCGGCGATGTGGATCGCGCGCACATCCAGCCGCTTGGCCAGATCCGCCCAGTCCTCGCGCGAGGCGGTCGGGCCGGCCTCGACATTGAGTTCGGCGGCCAGGTTGATCAGCGCCTGCTTGACGAAATGCGAGACCAGCCCCGGATTGGCCCCGTGCGTGAGCACCGCGGTCGGCTGGCGTTCGGCGCCCTTGCGCAGCGCCAGCGCCTCCTCGCGCAGCGCGTAGTTGGTCCGCTTCGCCGCCGGCGTGGCCGCGTCCGTGTAGCCCCCGGGCCAGGGCTCGATGCAGGTGTCCAGGTACATCGCGCCTTTTTCCCAGGCCAGGCGCACCAGCGCGACGCTGGAGACGTCCACCGACACATTCAGAAATGAAATCGCCCCGCCCGATCAGCGGATCGAGCGTGCGGCGCAGGTTCTCGCGCACCAGGCGCTCCTTGACGAACTTGATCCCGTAGGCCGCCGCCTCCTCGCTGCCCCTGCTCCTCGGCCGAGACGATGGTCATGCGCTCGGGCGGGCAGCCGATGTGGCGCAGGATCAGCGGCAGGACGCCCTGGCCGATGGCCCCGAAGCCGATAAAGATGATGCGCCCCGGGAAATCGCTGAAGTGCAACTGGTCGGTCATGATGATTTTCTCGTTGTACGCCCCCGGCGGGGAGCGAGGTTACCAATCGGTTGCGACAGGCGCCACCGTGCGCCGGCCCCTTAGGAGGGAGCGCTCAGCCCGACCGGCTCGACCGAGGCCTTAGGCGCGATGGCCGCGACCCGATCGAGCCACCGGCCGAGCGCCGGATAGTTGATTTCGAGCGGCAGGAAGCGCGCCGCCAGCTCGTGCGCGCCGGGCTGCTGCAGCGCGCGCAGCAGCAGCTTGATGTCCGGATAGATGACCATGTCGGCCGCCGAGAAGCTCTCACCGACCACCCAGTCCGACTGCGCCAGGCGCCGCTCGATGGTGCGCGCCTCGCCCGCGGCCCGATGCATGGCCTCGGCCATCAGCTCGCCCGCCCCCTGCACGAGCGTGGGCTCGCGCCGGTAGAGCATGTGGCTGACGATCTGCATCACGCTCGGCTCGGCGTAGGCCTGGTACTCGCAGATCACGCGCATGATCACCCCGCTCTCCTCGGGCGTCCGGCCGAATATCGGCGGCTCCGGGTACTTGCGGTCGAGGTAGTAGAGCACCGCGACCGATTCGAACACCACGTAATCCGCATCGCGCAGCACCGGGAGCTGTCCGCGCGGGTTCATGGCCAGCATCTGCGGGGCCTTGTGCTCCTGCTGGTCGAACTTGAGCGGGTGGCTGCGAAAGGCGAGCCCTTTGTGCTCGAGCGCAAGCAGGACTCGCCAGCAATAGGCGCTACTGCTGCCCCAGTAAAAATCGATCGCCATTCGTGTCGCGATTGTAGCCGCTTGGAGCCTCAAGGGCAGCACTCCCAACGGCGCGCAGGCGAGCCTGTAATTGCGCGCTCCTTTTGTTATCGTGCGCGCCTATCGCGACCGGCCACAAGGCGGATCCTTACAGCATGGGACAGCAATCCACGGCGCCGCACCGCGCCAACAGCGGCTGGAGCGTGGCCGATGCGCTCGAGCTCTACAACCTGCCGGCCTGGGGGTCGGGATATTTCTCGATCAACGCCGCCGGCAATGTCGTGGTGCGTCCCGACGGCACCTCATCGCGCGAGATCGATCTGCTCGAGGTCGTCCAGGGGCTCCAGGCCCGGGATCTGGCCGCCCCCGTGGTGGTGCGCTTCTCCGACATCCTCGCGCACCGCCTGCGCCATCTGAACGATGCCTTCGCCCGCGCCATCGGCGAGTGCGAGTACCGCAACCGCTACGCGGCGGTCTTCCCGATCAAGGTCAACCAGCAGCGCCTGGTGGTCGATGAGGTGTACCGGTACGGCCGCGAGTTCGGCTTTGGACTGGAGGTCGGCTCAAAACCGGAACTGCTGGCGGTCATGGCGGTCACCGAGTCGGCCAGCGACCGTCTGATCGTCTGCAACGGCTTTAAGGATTCCAGCTACATCGAGGCGGTGATCCTCGCCACCAAGCTCGGACGCACCATCATCCCGGTGGTGGAGAACTTCGCCGAGCTGGCACTGATCCTGCGCCACGCCAAGACCTACGCGGTGCGCCCGCGCATCGGCGTGCGCGTCAAGCTGGCGAGCGAGGGCTCGGGGCGCTGGCGCGACTCGGCCGGGGAGAAGAGCAAGTTCGGGCTGTTCGCCACCGAGATCATCGAGCTTCTGGCCACCCTCAAGGCCGAGGGCATGGAAGACTGCCTCAAGCTCGTGCACTGCCATCCGGGCAGCCAGCTTCAGGACATCCGCCGGGTCAAGGACGCGATCAACGAGCTCGCGCACGTCTACGCCGAGCTGAAGCTGGCCGGGGCGGGACTCGAATACATCGATGTCGGCGGAGGCCTGGGAATCGATTACGACGGCACCGGCACCAATTACTCCTCCTCCATGAACTACACGCTCGATGAGTACGCGAACGATGTCGTGTACCGCATCGCCAGCGTCTGCAACGCCCGCGGCGTGGACCATCCGATGATCGTCAGCGAGTCGGGGCGCGCGATCGCCGCCCACCACAGCGTGCTGATCTTCAATACCCTCGGGAGCTCCCGGCTCGATCAGTTCGAGGTGGTCCCCGAGGCGGCCAAGGCCAAGATCATGAGCTCGCCCCAGCCGATCCGGGACCTGTACGACGCGTTGCGCGCCATCGACGAGCGCCACCTGGTCGAGTGCTATCACGACGCGCAGACCGCGCGCGATGAGGCGCTGCAGCTGTTCAACCTGGGATTGTTGTCACTGTCGGACCGCGCGCTCATCGAGCGCCTGTACTGGGCGACGTGCGGGCGCATCCAGGAGTGCTGCCGCAAGATCGGACAGACGCCCGAGGAACTCGAGGATCTCGAGGACGTGCTCGCGGACATCTACTTCTGCAACTTTTCGCTCTTCCAGTCGCTTCCCGACAGCTGGGCGATCGATCATCTGTTCCCGATCATGCCGATCCACCGCCTGAATGAGCGCCCGACGCGCAACGGCGTGCTCGCCGACATCACCTGCGATTCGGACGGCCGCATCAACCGGTTCGTCAGCCGCCGCGAGACCAAGCGCACGCTCGAGCTCCACGAGCTCAAGGCCGGGGAGGATTACTATCTGGCCGCCTTCCTGGTCGGCGCCTACCAGGAAACCCTGGGCGATCTGCACAACCTGTTCGGTGACACCCACGTCGTGCACATCAAGCTGCACGATGAGGGCGGGTGGTGGATCGAGGAAGTGGTCAAGGGCGACACGGCCAACAAGGTGCTCGAATACATGGAGTACGACGTGGCGGAACTGGCCCCGGCGCTGGCGCGCGATTGCGAGCGCGCGGTGCGCGAGGGACGCATGAGCGTGGCGGAGGGCCAGGCCCTGAAGCGTTTCTACGAACACGAGCTGGACGGCTACGCCTACCTCGAGCCCTGATCCCCAACGGTTTCCTTAACGACGCAGGACTTAAGGCGTGGCGTAATCAATATCCCACATCAAGCTCGGCGTGGATCGACTACTCGCCAACCTGAGCGGGAACGGAAAATCACTTAAACAAACGGGACAACGAGGAACTCTTATGGCTTCGATACAAAGGCAAAAGATCATCCCGTTTCTGTGGTACTCGGAACAGGCCGAGGAAGCGGCGGCCTTTTACGTGTCCATCTTTCCGGACTCGAGGATCGAACGGGTCGTCGCCCTTCCAGTCCCCTCCCCGAGCGGGCCTGCGGGCTGGGTCAAGATCGTCGACTTCGTGCTTTTCGGCCAGTCGTTTACCGCGATGCGCGCCGGTCCCCTCGACCCGTTCAATCACGCGATCTCGTTCGTGGTCAGCTGCGACACGCAGGCGGAGGTCGATCGTTATTGGGACGCTCTTCTGCAGGGCGGATCGGCCGAGGAGTGCGGGTGGCTCAAGGACCGGTTTGGTGTCTCCTGGCAGATCGTGCCCTCTGTACTCGTCGACATGATCGCCGATGCCGATCGCACCAGGGCCGCCCGTGTGGCCCAAGCGATGATGACGATGGTCAAACTCGACATGGGCAAACTCCAGGCCGAGTACAACAAAAATCCCGCCTAGAGCGTCGCGTCTTCGCGCGAAGGATGCCGCGGGGCATCCCAACCGGCCGGCGGGCTTTGAGCCCCGCCGGCCGTTGGTTGTTTCGACTATTTCTTGTGGTGCTTCTTCTTCGGAGCCGGCGTCTTGGCCGCGCGGCCTTCGGTGCTGCTTCGGGCGGGGGCATCGGCGCGGCGGCGGGAGCATCCGTGTTCCAGGTGTCACGAATGATCGTCCAGTTGCCCTTGGCATCCTGCTGCCACACCTCGAGGTATTTCCCCGTGCCCACCGGGCTGCCGGCCGGACCGTTCACATGGAAGGTGCCCGAGTGCCAGGCGAGGTTCCCCGAGACGCCGACCGAGTCGGTGTCCAGCGCAAAACTCGTGCCCGCGGCCTTGGACGCAGCCATGTCGCCGGCCAGATATTGCCTGATCGCCTCCCGACCGGTCGCGCTCGGAGCTTCCGGCGGCAACAGCACGGCATCTTCGGCGTAGCTGGCCGTCACCTTGTCGGCATCGCCGGCGTTATAGGCGTCCACCCAACCGGTGGTGTGCGTGCGGATCATGGCGGTAATCGCCGCGACGTCCGGTGCCTTCGCCGCGCACCCGGCCAGCACCGCAACACTGGCGGCCAGAAGTAGCAGCCCCTTGGATTTAAACATGCCTCTCCCCCTCAGTAATTCAGTGGCGCGAGCGTAGTATAAGGCATGCCCGTATCGCTGGAAGTCGTTCGCCCGGTGGAGCTCGCCGAGATTCGCGCCGCGCGCGCGCGCATCGAGGGCACGATCGTGCGCACACCGCTGATACGCCTTGAGCTCGGTGCGGAATTTCCCGAGATCCGGCTCAAGCTCGAGAACCTGCAGCCCATCAACGCCTATAAGCTTCGCGGCGCCGCCAACGCGGTGGCCATGCTCTCATCGAGCGAGCGCGCACGCGGCGTGTGGACCATCAGCGCCGGCAACGCCGGTCAGGGCGTGGCCTATGCGGCGCGCCAGGCCGGCGTGCCCTGCACGGTCGTGGCCATCGAGACCGCGCCCGCTCTCCAAGCTCGAACGGATGCGCGCGCTGGGCGCGAAACTGGTGCTCGTGTCCTATGCGGACGCCTGGAAGGCGATGGAGCAGCGCTCGTACCCCGGCGTCGAGGGCACCTTCGTGCATCCCTTCGATGATCATAATTTCATCGCCGGTCACGCCACGATGGGCCTTGAGATCCTCGAGGACGCCCCGGACACCGCAGCGGTCATCGCCGGCATCGGCGGCGGTGGGCTGGTGACGGGTGTGGCCAGCGCCATCAAGGCGCTCAGGCCCGAGATCAAGGTCTTCGGTGCGGAGCCGGAAACCGCCGCGCCTGCGGCGCGCTCGTTCGCGGCCGGCACCGCGCAGCCGTTCCCGGAATGGGAAGCCTCCTTCGTCGATGGCGCCGGAGGCCGGAGCGTCTTCCCGCGCATGTGGGAGCGCATGCGGCCCCTGATCGAGGGCAGCATCGTCGTGACGCTCGATCAGACCCGGCGCGCGATGCGGCTGATGGCCGAGAAGTCCCGGGTGATCTCCGAGGGCGCGGGCGCCCTGTCGCTGGCGGCCGCACTGACCGGTCAGGCGGGCCGAGGACCGATCGTGGCGATCGTCTCAGGCGGCAATGTGGACCTGAAGAAGTACTGCGAGATCCTCGAGTCGGTGGCCGGCTAAATCGAGCCCTTAGCTCCGGCTCACCACATGTCCTTGAGTTTGGCGGCGATGTCGATTCCGAGGTCACGCGAATCGAGCGCCTTCATCACCTCGGTGTGCTGCGTGCCCTGGTAGGCGATCGGTTCGCAGCACTTCAAGAGCTTGTCGGTCACGAAGCGGCTGCGCGCCCCGTACACGTGCGCATCCCCGTTCTTCGGTTGCTGGGCCAGCGGGAACTTGAGGGGCGCGCACAGGTGCAAGTCGTTCCGTGCGCGGGTCATCGCCACGTACAGGAGGCGTCGTTCCTCATCGATCAGGTCGGCCCGTCCGGTCGAGAACTCGGAGGGGAAACTCCCGTCCACGACATTGAGCACGTACACGGTGTCCCACTCCATGCCCTTGGCCGAGTGCACGGTCGAAAGAATCAGGTAGTCCTCGTCCTGGAGCGGCGCGCCGGCCAGATCGCCCGCGGCACTGGGCGGATCGAGCGCCAGTTCGGTCACGAAGCGCTCGCGGGTCGGAAACTGCCCGGAGATCTGCTCGAGCTGCTCCAAGTCCCCGATGCGGGTGTGCGTTTGCTCGTGGATCCGCTCCATGTGCGGCTGGTACCAGTTGCGCACCAGGCGCACCTGGCCGATCCAGGGTCGTTGCGGCTCGCACAAGGAGGCCATCAGCTTGGCGAGCTTGCCCAGATCATTGAGCGCGGCGGCCGGCTTCTTGATGTCCTTGAGAAGTGCCAGCCCTCCTCCGGCCTGTTCCATCTCGACAATGATGCGCTGCGCGTGCGCCGGGCCCATGCCGGGCAGGAGCTGCAGCACGCGGAAGGCGGCCAGGGCGTTGCGCGGGTTGTCGGCCCACCTGAGCACGGCGAGCATGTCCTTGACGTGCGTCGCCTCCATGAACTTCAGTCCCCCGTACTTGACGAACGGGATCTTGCGCTGGAGCAGCTCGACCTCGAGCACGTCGCTGGCGCTCGCATTGCGGAACAAGACCGCCTGGGAGCGCAGCAGCACGCCGGCCTCGCGGCGCTTGAGCACCTGCGTGCACACGTACTCGGCCTGGGTCTGCAAGGCATCCGCGGTCACGTACTGCGGACGACCCCCGGCGGTGCCGCGCACCGATAGCAGGTGCTTGCGGTGCTGGCGGGGCGCATCGGCCATCAGCGCGTTGGCGACCTCGAGCACCGGCTGCGTGGCGCGGTAGTTCTGGGCGAGCGTGATGATCTCGGCCTTAGGGGTGTACTGGTCCGGGAAGCCTAAGATGTTCTCGACCACCGCGCCCCGGAAGGAATAGATCGACTGCGCGTCATCGCCCACCACGGTGACTCCGGCGCCGGTGGGCCTCAGGTGGCGGACGATCTCGCCCTGGAGCTTGTTGGTGTCCTGGTACTCATCGACCAGGACGTGATCGAAGTTCGCGGCCACCTGCTGGGCGAGCCTGGGCTCGTTCATCATCGCCTGCCAGTAGACCAGCAGGTCATCGTAGTCGAGCAAACCGCAGCTCTGCTTGCGCTCGACGTAGGCGCGACAGAGCTTGGCCAGATCCTGCTCCCAGCTCAGGCACCACTGGAACTGCTGCTCGAGCGTCTCGCGCAGGCTCTTTTGCGTGTTGATGCGCCAGGAGTAGATCGCCAGGCACGTGTCCTTGCGCGGGAAGCGCTGGTGCTGCTCGCCGAGCTTGAGTTCCTGGCGCAGAGTGTCGAACAGGTCCGCCGAGTCGCTCCGGTCGATGACCGAAAAGCCCGGCTCCAGGTTGAGGTGCCGCCCGTAGTGGCGCAGCAACCGGTTGCCGATCGAGTGGAACGTGCCGGCCCACACCAGTCGCTGCAGCATCGCCTGGGCCTTGTTGCCGAGCGTGTCGCCGAGCGCCTGGCGCATGATGTCGTGCGCGCGCCGGCGCATCTGGGCGGCGGCGCGGCGCGTAAAAGTCAGCAGCATGATGCGGGCCGGATCGACCCCGTTCATCGCGAGCCAGGCGGCGCGATGCGCGATGGTCTCGGTCTTGCCGGTCCCAGGACCCGCCACCACCAGCAACGGCCCGCTTTGCACGCCCTTCCCGTCCGGAAGCGGCTGTCCGAAGGTCACGGCCCGGCGTTGCGGAACGTTCAGAGCGGCGAGCGGATCGGTGGCCATGTTGCCAATATATAAGGCCGGCCACAGCCGGACCAGAGCCACGCATGCACTTACACCAAACCTGTTGCCGCTGCGCCCCCATTTAGTGAACCATGCACCATGGCCACGGACGCAATCCTCAAACTGAAGACCGTTTATTCCGGACGTGTGATCACGGTCAACGTGGAAACCGTGCGGCTCCCGAACGGACACGTGACCGATCTTGAGATCATCCATCATCCCGGGGGCGCGGCCATCGTGGCGGTGGATGCCGAGCAGCGCGTGTGCCTGATCCGGCAGTTTCGCCACGCCGCGGGCGGCTGGATCTGGGAGCTTCCCGCCGGCAAGCTCGAGCCGGCCGAGCCGGCCCTTAGCACCGCCAAGCGCGAGTTGATCGAAGAAACCGGCTTCGAGGGACACGCCTGGGAGTCGCTGGGCGATTATGTCAGTTCGCCCGGTGTTTTCACCGAAACTGTGAAGCTGTTCATGGTCCACGGGCTCAAGCGCTCCACAATGGCGCACGAGCCGGCGGAATTAATTGAGGTCCATTGGGTCCCAATTGAGGAAGCCTGCCGGCGTGCGCTGGCCGGGGAACTCAATGACGGCAAGTCGGCCGTCGGGCTCCTTCGAGCCCAGGCAAGACTTAGGGCCGGAGAATAGTCCGTCCGGGAAATTGGCAAGGGTCGCATCGTGAAACAGGGTGATAGCACCATCAACACCGGCACCTTCGAGCTGATGCTCGAGGAGTACGCAGGCGCGGCAAAGACCGGTTACGGCAAAAATCCCTACGAGGCCGCGCCGGCCAACGCTGTCCCGTCAAAGGCCTCGCGCAAGGCGGATCTTCGCCGCCTTTCGGAATGGATCCGGACCAAGAAGCACGTCGAGCAGCTCAAGAAGTCCGACGAGGATCCCAAGCCCTAGCCAAGCCCTAGGCGAGGCACTCGATGTGCCGCAGCTTCATCGCGCTCGTGAGCCTATAAAAACGCCTCAGCTCGCACTGCACCCGATCCTGCGCCGATGCGCCCTTGGGCCGAAGCAACTGAGCCAAGTGCCGGCAGAAGCGCGCCGCGTAGTGGTTGGCCCGACGGTACAGTCCCACCCGTTCGCCGGCCAGTGCCGGATCGACCCGGGCGCTCTCAAACAACACCCGGTGCACTTCGGCCGGAAAACGCGTCGGATCCTGCGCCCGGAGCAGCGCCATGCTGCACACGTACTTGTCCACCTCCGCCTGCAGCTCCAGTTCCATCAGCCCCACCGGCCGGTCATGGCCGGCGTTCCAGGCCAGGTAGACAAAGTGGCTGACGCCCTCGAGCGCCGTCCAGTAGTCGGCCAGGTTTCCGCCATTGAGAGCATCGATGGGATTGGCGGCCGCGAGCCGCTCGAGCACCTTGGGTTCCAGGAACAGCCCTAAGGTCATCTCCCCGCCCTCCTCGGCCACCAGCAGCTGCTCATCGCTTAAGTGCGCACCCTCGCCTGCGGGAAGCGAGCTTCGGTCGGTCAGCAGGAATTGCGCCACATCGTGCGCGAGGGGCACATCGTAGATGCGCTGGAGCAGAACCTGCAGTTCCTGCACCACCATGGGCTAGTGGGATCGCAGCGCGACCGGCGCGGCCGTAACGCCGAGCTGGCCCAGGAGCCCCCGGGCGCGCGCACTTCCGGTGCGCAGCCAGATCTCATAGAGCCTGAGCACGTCGGCCTGCGTGTAGGTGCGGGCGGTGTCGCTGATCTCACCCAAGGCGTCCACCAGCGGCTGAAACTTCGCGGCCAGCTCGGCATACACGGCCGCCAGCACCCGCCGGGGTCCCCGCGAGAGCGCACCGGCCAGCGTCCCGTAGGCGCGACCGCCCATGGCGATGTGATAGTCGATGTCCACCAGGCGGCGCGCGAAGCCGTGGGCAAAGAAGCCGGCGATGAACAAGGAGATGTCCCCGAGGCGCTGCAGCGCGCGCTCGCGCTCGGCGGCCGTGGCCGCCTCCGCGGCGCTCGCAAACAGGTGAAACAGCGGAGGCATCTTGGCTCCGCTCGGAACGCCCTCGTACAGGTGCTCGGCGCGCGCAAAGAGGGTCAGCATGTTCACGACGTATTGCTCGGTCTGGCCCTCGACCGAGAGGTGCTGGTGCGCCAGCGCCCCCTGCAGGGCGTCCCTGAAGTACTCCGTCAGGCTGCTCACCGCCAGCACGCCACCCGTACCGCTCTCACGTTGCATGCATGCACCTTTAGGTTCATCGCAACTGCCGCTGTCAGTGGAGCACAGCGAAAAGCTTTCCCACGGATACATGGATCACAGTTTTCGAGCAATGGCCCGAGAAACCGGGCTGTTCCATGTGCCCTCGGTCGCACTTTGCAGGGGAAATCGCCGCCCCTGCCAGAGGACAGCGCCTACAGGCGCTAAGGAACTAACGCGGCCGGTGTAGGCCGATGCGCAGGGTCGTGGTGGCGATAAACACTTCGCGCAGGAAGCACAGGATCGCGCCGATAAAACTGAACATCGCGGCGATGAACAGCGCATCGACGATCAGGTTGATGCGCATGTCGAAGGACTCGCCCAAAAACAGCACCACGATGACGATCGACACCAACAGAGCGCAGATCGTGCCCAGCGCAATCGCGATGCCCAGCAATCGCCCGCGGCGCGCCAGGTTGGCGAGTGAGTCATGCAACTCCTGGGCGCGTTCCGGTTCGGACACCGACACCGTTACTACGTTGCGCTCCAGCTCGCGGGCGCGGTCCACCGCGCGCGCCAGGCGGTTGGTGAACAGCGTCAGCATGATGCCCACGCCCGAGAGCAGGAACACGGGCGCCACGGCCAGCCGGATCACATCCCCCACGCCATGGACGGGCTGCAGATCGCCGATGTCGACCATCACTTCGAGACGCTCTCGCGGACAAAATGGAAATAGGGGTCGGGCGCGCCCGGCCTTAGGTCCACGGGTTGCTCGCTAAAGGACAGCCTCTCGCCCTCCAGCCTCCAGCTCTGCGGGCAGCGGGGACTGGCCGAGGTGGCGTTGTACCCGTGTGGGGTTTTTTCCCAGATCAGCTCGCAACCCGGGAGCGGGCGCAGGTCCTGCTGCATCAGCGAGCGGAACAGTTCCGGGTTTTCGGCCCCATCGCGCCACCGGTCGGGCTGATCGAAGGCGTAGGCGCTGGCGACGATGTGGTTGGATCCGCTCACGTCCAGGTTCCAGATCCGCTCGGCGTACACGCGGCGCGGGTCGGCCGCGTCCGATTCGCGCACGTACAGCACCGTGCCGCTGAGCATCGGGGAGAACACGTTCAGGATCAGCAGCACCTGCTTGGGATTGGTGTACAGCCCCGGCAGCACCATGGACAGCTCGTTCATCTCGGCTTTGCGCACGTCCGACTGCATCGTGCATGCACTGAGTGCTCCGAGCGCGCTCAGCAGCAGCGCGCCACCACACCGGGAAAATGCGCTTGCGGTTCTGTGCACGAGGCTCACCCGTAGTCCGTGCGCCAGGCGGCGCGGTAGGCCTGGCCCAGACGCAGGATGCGATCGAGCAGGCGCCCATAGCCTACACCCGCGGCCTTGGCGGCCGCAGCGAAATCCTCCTCGCGTTCGAGGTTCGGATTCGGGTTGGCCTCAAGCACGTACAGGCTTCCGTCGGCACGGAGTCTAAAGTCGATGCGCGCGTAACCCGACAGGTGCAGCGCGCGGTAGATGCGCCGCGCCAGCCGGTCGATGCGCGTGAGCACGAGCGGCGCCAGGTCGTTCGCCTCACTCGTGGTGATGCCGTACTTCTTCTGGTAGGCACGGTCCCACTTCACCTTGCGCGTGGCGATGGCGGGAAGGGATTCCGGGAGCGATCCGAATTTCATCTCCCATACCGGCAATCGGCTCAAGCGTTCGTTGCCGATCAGCCCCACGTACAACTCGCGCCCCTCGATGTATTCCTCCACCAGCGCGTCCGAGCCGATCTGCTCGTGCATGAACTGCACCCGCTCGCGCAGGCGCGCGGCATCCTCCACCACCGAGGCCTGCGCGATGCCCAGGGAGGCGTCCTCGGTGGCCGACTTGACGAACAGCGGGAAGCGCAGGCGCCGGGGCACGTGAAAGCGCTCGGCGCGGCGGAACACGGCAAATTGCGGCGTCGGGATGCGATGGAACGCCAGCACCTGCTTGCACAGCACCTTGTCGCGCGAGAGCAGGAGTCCGCGCGGGTTGCACCCGGTGTAGGGCTGGCGCATCAGTTCGAGAAACGCCACCACGTGCTGATCGTAGGTGACGATGCCGTTAAATTCCTCCAGCAGGTTGAACACCACCTCCGGCGGGCTCTCCACCAGCGCGGCGCGCAGTTCGGTCAGCGAATCGAGCACGCCCAAGACCTGCACCGTATGGCCGGCCTTGCGCAGGGTCCCGATCACATCGAACTCGGTGCGCCACTCGGCGATCGCCTTGTCGCTGTAGCCCTCGAGCGAGTCGGGCGGCACCAGGCTCGAATGCACCACCACCAGGGCACGGAGCGGTTTCACAGCCGCAGCCTCAGTTCATCGCTCCTGATATAACCGCGCGCCATGCGCACCAGCGTGGCGCGCAACTTCGGGATCGACTCGCGCCGCGAGCCGCGCTGGTACAGTTCCAGCTGCTCGCACCTTTCGATGGCAAGGCGCAGCAGTTGCTGTGCGCCGTAGCGATCCGTTCCGGCGCGCCGCTCCAGGGTCGTGCGCACGCTCAGCTTAAGTCCCCGCAACAGTGTGGCGGCCGGCTGCGCCCCGGGGCGCGCCGATTCCTTGCTCGTAAAAACCTTCCGCAGCAGGCTGTCGGCCAGCGCGCGGTGCCGCCGGCGCTCGCCCCGGCGCTTGCGCCGGTAATGCTCGCGGAGCGTGAGCGTATTGTCCTCCAGGGCCTCGATGCGATCACGCGCCGCCACCGCCGGCGGATCGGCTCCCACTTCGGTGGCGACCTCAGCGACGTATTCGAGCTTGCGCCGGGCCGGCCAGGCGGCATAGCGTCGGCGCCAGGCGGACTTCGGCTGGAGCCACACCGCAAAGGTCTCGGCAAAATCCTCGGTCGGGTGGGCCTGCGCGTACCACTCGCCCAAGTGCTGGACGTGGTGGTGACTGGCGGGGCGCGCCCGGTACTGCGAGGCGTAGCGGCGCGAGGCGTGGCCAAACAGCGCGCGCCAGCGCGCGCGCCGACGTAGCCGGTAGGCGGAATCGAAGGCGTGCCCGGCCTCGTGCCGCAGGATCCTCATCTGCCAGTTGGCGTTGGTCCCCTCCACCGTACCGGTCATCTTGCGCTCGAGCCGCGTGAGCCTGGGGTGAGCCAGATAAAAGGGCACGGCAAAGCCCGGCACCCCGTCCGGGGAGAACCATTCCCCGGCCAGCCACGCGTGGGGCCGAAACGCGATGCCGCGCGCCTCCAGCTCGCGATACAACCGCGCGATACGGGTCTGGACCGGTGTGCCGTGCAGGCGCAGTTTCAGATCGCAAAGCCTGAGGTCGAGCAATTTCTCATCATCCAGCCGGGTCCATGCCGGCGCGCGCCTCTTCATAGCGCCGCCACGCTCTCGCCGAGCTCGACCAGGGCCGATTGCAGGAGCTGATCGGCGATATCCACGATCAGCTCCGACTGCGAAAGCGCCTGGCGCCAGGGGCGCGGGATTCCCGCCACCCCATAGAGCGCTCCGGCCACCTGTCCGTACACGGCGCCGATCACATCGCTGTCACCGCCCAGATTCACCGCCCGCAGCGCGCCTTCGCGAAAATTCGAGGTGCCGGCCAGGCACCAACGCGCCAGCTCGAGCACCGCCAACGCACCGCCCTCGGCGGACGGCGGGGTGGACTTGGCGTCCAACGAGCGCGAGGCGAGCGCCGCCACGGCGTCCCTTAGGGGATGGACTCCAAACACCGCAGGGTCAGGGGCGAGCACGCCTTCGCGCGATTCGCCGCGGAGCGCGGCGTGCAGCATCGCGGCGAGCAACCGGCACGCATCGAGCACCAACGGCGACTGGCTGGTCACCCGTGCGGCATCGGCGGCCGCGGCCACCGCCTCTTCGGGCGCGGCAAAAAAATGCAGCACGATCGGGGCGACACGCGAGAGCGCCTCGGCCTCGATCGGGGCCGCATCGCCCGCCTCGGCGGGCGGGCGCGCGCGCCATTGTGCCGCGGCCAACGCCCGGGCGGTGGCGGCGGTGATCCCCAGGCACTGGCCGGTCGCCGAGCGGTACCCTTCGCGTTGCCAGCGCGTGTAGCGGGCGAGCTGATCGGCGGCGTCAAACACGCCACGATGGATCAGACTTTCGGCCAGGCACAGCGCCATGGCGGTATCGTCGCTCCAGGCGCCGCGCGGCAGGTCAAACGGGCCGCCGCCGAGCATATCGGCGACCGCCGCGAAACTTCCCGGCCGGCGAAACTGCGTCGCCGCAGCCAGCGCATCGCCGATTGCGAGCCCCTGCATGGCCCCCTGGAAGCGCTCCCGCAATCCTCGCACCGGGGCAAGCTCGTGATCGCTGAACTCGAGCGTCGCCAAATCCTCCCCGCTCGGCTCTTCCGCGCGCCGGCGCCAGCACCGCGGCGCGTCGGGCGCGGGCCGAGAGCGACGGGCGCGCTGTCCACTCACGGATGTAGTTCGCCTGGGCGAGGGTCTGCGGGATCGAAGGCCAGCTCGCGGCCCTCGCGCACTGCTCGGTCCACAACCCATTCAGTTCGATCAGCGCGCGCTCACCATCGCGTCCCTGCTCGACCAGGAAGCATCCGGCCACCGTGCCGGTGCGCCCGATGCCGGCCCGGCAGTGGAAGTACACATTGCGCCCGGCCGCCAGAGCGGAGGCGATCTCATCCTGGATGCGCCGCATCTGCGCGATGCGCCGCGGACAGCGCTGGTCGCGAATCGAGCGGCGAAGATAAGTGACCGAGGGCGGCAGCATGTGCTGGTAGGCGAGGCACTCGCCCTCCTCGGTCAGGTCAATAAAGCAGTTAAAGCCGGCCGCAACCAGCGCGCGCACCCGCGCGTGGCCGGCTCCCCCGGGCAGCTCGATGCGACCTGCCGGATGTTCGCCCGCCAGGAGCCGGCCGGGCACCAGCCAGTAGCTGTTGGCGAGCGGCCGGTCCATCACGCGCTGTCGGGCACCAGCGAGGCGAAATCAAACAACTCCCTGTCCGCCAGGTGGGCGGGCTCGACGTGGCGGAGCGAGGAGAATATGGCCTCGGTCCGTCCGGGATGCTCGCGCTCCCAGGCCTGGAGCATGCGCTTGATCGCCGAGCGCTGCAGGTTGGGCTGCGAACCGCACAGATTGCAGGGAATGATCGGAAACGCCCTGCGCGCGCGCGTAGCGCGCGATGTCGCGCTCGCGATGTAGGCCAGCGGGCGGATGACGACGTGCCGGCCATCGTCGGACCGGAATTTCGGGGCCATGGCCTTCAGTCGCCCGCCGTGAAACAGGTTGAGGAACAGCGTTTCGACGATGTCGTCGCGATGATGGCCGAGCGCGATCTTGGTGATCCCCTGCTCGCTCGCGTAGCGGTACAAGCGCTCCGCGGCGCATGCGCGAGCACAGCGAGCACATGGTTTTGCCCTCCGGGATCAGGCGCTTGACCACGCTGTAGGTGTCCTGCTCGATCACGTGGAAGGGCACACCGAGTGCCTTCAGGTACTCGGGCAGCACGCTTGCCGGGAAATCGGGCTGCTTCTGGTCGAGATTGACGGCGATCAGCTCGAACTGGACCGGCGCGCTGCGCTGGAGCGAGCAGAGCAGGTCCAGCAGGGTGTAGGAGTCCTTGCCCCCGGAAACGCACACCATGACCTTATCGCCCGGCTCGATCATCCGATAATCGGCGATCGCCTTGCCCGCCAGTCCGCGCAAGGCGGCGGCGAGCTTGCGTGAGGTCGAGGAAATTCGACTCGGCGGTGCCTCGCTGATCGCAACCGCGTTCAAGTGGCCTCTCCCATGTACTTGCTGTGCAGGTAGCGTAACAGCGCGTTGGCGCTAAGCGGTTGCCCGGTGGCCTGCTTGATCAGTTCCTTGATCGGGAGCTTGGCCCCGTAGCCGTGCATGTTCTCGCGGAGCCAGGCGAACACCGGCCGAAAACTCGCCGCGCGCCAGCGTCGCATCGAGATCGGGCAACTGCGTGCGCATCGCTTCCCACAGCTGCGCGGCGATGACCAGGCCCAGCGCATAGGAGGGGTAGTAGCCAAAGGAGCCCAAGCGCCCAGTGCATGTCCTGCAGGCACCCATCGGCCATGCCGGTGGGGCGAACGCCCAAAGCGCTGCTCCATGCCCTGCGTTCCATACCTCGGGCAGGTCGCGCACGGCGAGCTTCCCGGCCAGCAGCTGCTTCTCGATCTCGTAGCGCTGCATGATGTGCAGCGGGTAGCTCATCTCGTCGGCATCCACGCGGATCAGGCTCGCGCTGGACGCGCGTGAGCGTGCGATGGATGTTCTCGAACTCCCACTCCGGGCCGCTCACCCCGTAGTGCTTGTGCAGGAGCGGCAGCAGGAAGCGCAGGAACGGCGCGCTGCGGCCGATGATCATCTCGAGCAGCAGCGACTGGCTCTCTTCCAGCGCCATGCCGCGGTCGCGTCCCACCGGCTGGTCGCGCCAGCTCGTGGGCATGCCCAGGTCATACATGGCGTGCCCGGTCTCGTGCAGCGCACCCAGCAGGCCCGTAAACGGGTCGGTGCCGTCGTAGCGGGTGGTGACGCGGATGTCGCCGACCACGCCCTCGGTGAAGGGATGCTCGCTCTCGTCGAGCCGTCCCTGGTCGAAGGGGAAACCGACCGCCTTCATGACCTCGAGCACCAGCGCCGCGCTGCTTGCCGGTCGCAAACTTGCCGGTGATCGGAAGCACCGGCCGCTCGCGCTGGGCCTCGAGCGTCTCGCGTGATCATGCCCGGGAGCCGGCGCGTCAGCGCCTTGAAGATGGCGTCGATGTCGGAGGTGCCCACGCCGGGACTGAACTCGTCCACCAGCGCGTCGTACGGGCGGGAGGTTGAGCGCCTGGCCGAGCAGCGCCGCCTTGTCCCGCACCAGCAGCAGCACTTCTTCCAGGTGCGGGGCGAACAGCGCGAAATTGTTGTCGCGCCGCGCATTCAGCCACTGACTTTCGGCCAGCGCCGTGGCGCGCGCCAGGCGCGAGATCAGCGTCACCGGGGTGGCGATCGCGTGATCGCGCTGCCGGCGCATCTCGCGCAGGTTCGAGACCTGCCAGTCCTCGAGGCCTCGGAGGTCCGCCTGGGCGCGATCCAGCAGTCGAGTCACTTTCGGTGTGGTCAGCAGCGCGTGGTACTCGGTTTCCAGAGCGGCCACCTGTTCTCCGCGCACGGCGGCGCTTCCGCGCGGCATCATCACCGCCGCGTCCCAGCGCAGGAGCGAAAGTGCGCCACGGAAGGCGTGCAGGCGGCGCCATTCCTGCTCGAGTTGTTGATACGGGCTCGCTGACATGATCGGAAGGGGCTGCGGTGTTCTTTGGGGGCGGGTGATTCTACCAGCCCGAAGGCCCCGGCGGCGGTTCGATGGGGTAAATTTCTTCTTTTATATCAACGACTTATAATAGCCCTTGGCCATCGCACCACTGCAGCATGCTGGCAGATGCGCGGCCAGTCACTGGCGACCCAGCCCACGGCCAGGGACACGGCCACCAGGGCGATGACGGCAAGATAAACCATGGCGCGGCGCATGCGCCAAATCATAGCTGGCGCGGCCGCTCCGTACACCCCGCGGGAAATCCGACGCTCGGCAATCGGGACTTTAGCCTACGCGCCTTAAGCCGAGCACCTAACGAAGCGGCAGCTTGCCGTGGTTCTTGAACGGAATGTTGCGCAGCATGCCTTCGGCCAGGTGCAGGGTGCCGGTCAATTCGTAGTCCAGACTGGTGTCACTCAGGTGGGCGCCGACCACGCTGACCAGGGCGGCGACATCGGCGTTGACGTTCAGGTTGAACTCGCTCTGACCCAGGGCTGGGACCTTGAAGGGTTCATCACTGCTCCCGTCCGCAAAATGACGGCCGGCCAGGGCCACCTGGTAGTCGATGGCGCGCACGTTAATCTGCTTGTCGTTCGGATTGGTCACCTGGATGCGCACACGCAGCTGCTGGTGCTGGCTGTCCCCGCCCATGTAAGTGAGTCCCACCACCTGCAAATCGGGCGCCTTGAGGTGCGGGGCGAGCGAGGCGCAACCCGGCATCAGAGCGCACAGCGCCAGGAACACTACGATTTTTTTTCTCATCCCGACCTCTTAACAATATCCCCGAATGGACGCGTGAGGCCGCACTCGGCAGGCGCCGAAAGGGAGTCTAGCAGCGAATCAGGCCCGTCTAGCCCGCGCCCTCGCTTCAGGGCTGCGCTCGCTGGACCATTCGAAGCAGTATGATTAGACCGGCTTAAGAATGTTCCGATACGAGCCGAGGTAGGCTCTGGTGCGTGCTTCCGGTCCATGAGCTGCGAGCCTCCTTTTTGAGTAACTGCATGATTGTGACCGCACATCGCTTCTGCGCCCTCATGCTCATTGTTTGTGTCATGGTGGCCTGCAGCGCCCGCAACGGCGCTCAGGCACTCGCGCCCAGTCCCGCCACCCAGTGCCTGCCCGGCGATCGCGGATTCCTGCACGCGAAGTTCCGCGGCGCGATCGAGTCCGAGCCTGACTGGCGGGGCGCCGAGTTGCAGTGCGAGGGCGGCGCCCGCCCGGACGGGAGCGGGGTACGGGTGAGTTTCCTGGGACCCGCCGATGCGCAGGGCCGGAGGCTTCGAATGGTGTTTGGCATTGGCGCCAAGCCGGGCCTCGGTGCAGCGCGAGCGGTACCCACCAATGTCACGGTGATTCTCGAGGGTCAGAAGCAGCTCTACGCGACGCAGGGCGAGGGCAAGTGCGAGGTGGAATCGATGGTGCAGGAGCCCTTGATGGTGCCCAAGGGCGCATCAGGCGCGAGCCTGACGCGCGATTACCGGATCGCCGCGCGCGGCTATTGCATCGATCCGGCCAGTTCGCTCGATGGCACGGGCCACCTTTACATCGATCGCTTTGACTTCGCGGGCCTGGCCCGCTTCAACGAGAACGAACTCTATGCCTCGATCCTCCCCCACTGACACGCCGCAGCGTTGCGCCGACCCGCTGTGGGCGCGCTTATCGCGCTGGCCGTAGTCGCGCTTTTTTCGGTACCGAAGTCCTCGCACGCGAGCGCCGCGGATGAGAGCTTTCCTCGCTCAGCGCTGCAGATCCACGGTAGCTCGGGACTGAACTGGTTCAACATCCGGATTGCCGACACCGAGGCCCACCGGGAACTCGGGCTGATGTTCGTGACGCACCTGCCGAGCGATGAGGGCATGCTCTTTCCGGAGGACAAGCCGCAGATCATGTCCATGTGGATGAAGAACACCCTGATACCGCTCGACATGCTCTTTATCGACACGCACGGGCGCATCGTGTGCCTGCTGGCCAATGCCAAGCCCGAGTCCTTGCAGATCCTCAGCTGCGATAAACCGGTCAAGGCGGTGCTCGAGATTGGCGGCGGTGAGGCGGAGCGGCGCGGTATCAAGGTCGGGGACAGGGTCGAGCATGCGACCTTTCACAAATAGCGACGCGGGCGCGCGGCACCTTTATGAAGAGTGCGAGGCAGCACTCCACTAGCAGGCCACCAAACAAGCCTTCGCTAGGCTAAATCGCTGGGTGCGGCCGAGCGCCTCGTCACGCCGGCTTGGCCGGAAAACTCGGGTAGCGATCGATAAGGCCGTTGAGTTCCTTCTTCAGATCGCCCAGCCAGGGTTCGTAATGGCGCCACTGGTCAACGGCATCCGAGTTGATCGGGCGGCGCACCTGTTCGGAGCTGATGGTATTGACGATCCGGCGGTTCTCGTAGAAACGCAGGCACCCCTCCTCGAACGGCAACCCGCAGTGCTCGAGCAGAGCTCGGATCACCCCTTCGGGGTCTGAGACCAGCTGCTCGTAATAGACGTGGTGCACGCGCCCCGGGAGGACCGCGTCCAGGTGGTCCATGAGCTCCACGTAATCGTGGTAGTACTTGCCCAGGTCCTCCTGGTTGTAGGTGAACTGGAGCTCGCGCGCAAAGAGCTGCTTGAAACACGAAAAGCAGCAACCCAGAGGGTGGCGACGCGAGTCGATGATGGTCGCGCGCGGAAACATCAGGTGGATCAGACCGACATGGAGAAAGTTGCCCGGCAGTTTGTCGATAAAACGCGGGCGGCCGAGCGTTCGGAACATGGCCGTTCGCTCCAGGTAGCGCGCGGCAAAGCCCTGGACATCCTCCTCGCGCTGCGTCCCCAGCACGCCCGGGTAAACTCGCGTATCCACCTCTGTTGCGCCAATGATCAAATCCCTCGCGATGGCCGGCACCTCGGGCAGTTCACGGGTGCCCTCCACCATTGAGTGACTGGCCAGTATCTGCTCGAGCAGCGTCGAGCCGGAGCGGGGCATGCCGAGGATAAATATCGGATCCACCCGCTCGCTTCCCCAGCCGGACCGTGCCGCAAAAAATGACGGTACGAACAGCGCCTTGGATCGTTGAACGAGTTCGCGCACCACCTGCGGATTGTAAAAATTCAGCGCCCGGTGCAGCGCGTTGCCGTCGGCGTAGTGCTCGAAAGACTGCTCATAGCGGCCAGCGTCCTCCAGCGCCTTACCGAGCGCGAACTGGAGAGCGGCGCGGTTGGCATCCAGCGGAGCGGTGATGGACAGCTGCTTCTGCATTTCCTCGAGGTCGGCCTCGGTAAAGCGCACCGTCTTCAAGTTCGCCAGGCTCCAGTAGGCCTCGCCCATCCCCGGCTGCAGGGCGAGGGATTGGCGGTAACTCTCAATCGCTTCGGCCTGCTTTCCCACCTCGCGCAAAAGGTGCCCGTAGAGGAGACGCAATTTGGCGCTGGCCGGGCTAGCTTCCACCGCCTGGCGCATCAGAGCCGTGGCCTCGGCGTTGCGGCCATGGAGTCTGAGCACCTGGGCCTTCAACGCCATGTAGCTCGAGTCGGTCGGATAGGTGGCCAGCAACCGATCCACCAACGGCAGCACTTCGGTCTGACGATGCTGCCTGTAGAGTTCGTTGGCCAGATCAAAGCGGGCCTCGGCATAGCCGGGCGCGAGCTCCAGGCACTGCCTGAGGAGGCGTTCCGAACCCAGGAAATCCCCGCGGGCGCTGGCGATGGTCGCGAGCATGCGCAACCCCGAAACCTCCCCGGGCACCGCGCGCAGGTGTTTGTTCACGATGGCTTCGGCCGCATCGAAGCGGCGCTGGGCGATGGCAAAGCTCGCATCCGCAAGCTCCGGAGGCGGCGCCGCCAGGCGCATGTAGGTGCCGTAGGCCTCATCCCCGGCCGCCGTATCGCCGGCGATAAAGCGCTGCGCGGCCAGCTCGCGCCAGCCGTCGGCAAAGCGCGCGTCCAACTTCACCGCGTGCTCCAGCGCGGCGATCGCCTCCGCGTGGCGACCCGCGATCGCATGCGCACGGGCGAGTTCCAGTTGCAGGGTCGGTGAATCGGGCGTGCTGCCCAGGAGCGATTCGAGCTGCGCGCGTGCGGTGGCCCCATCCCCTAAGCGGTGTGAGGCCGTGGCGAGCAGGAGCCTCGCCTCCTCGTTGCCGGGGAAAGCCTCCAGAATCGCGCTGGCGCGGGAAGCGGCGGCCTGCGGGTCGGAGTCCAGCAATGCCGAGGCACGCATCAGATCAAGCTCTACTGAAATGCCTCTCTCCATAGGGGCGGCCGGCTCGCTCCTAGTATGACGATCCGGCGCGGCGGCGGCGAGGGTACAATGGGCGCCCTGTCCCCAACGGAAAATCGAGGATAGCCCCTTGAACGCCGCCGCCCCTAAGCCTCTGGATGAGGCGACCATAGCCCAGGTGGTCCAGATGTCCCGGGCCGAGGCCGCGGCCGGTCGCATCGTCGAATCCGATCAGCTCCTGGCGAGAGTCGCCCAACAGGCTCCCAATCATCCGGCGGTCCTCAACGAGCTGGGCGTGCGGATGCTCGATCGGGGCTCGCCCGAACAGGCGCAGGCCATGTTCGCGCGCGCGACCAGCGTCAATCCGAGACACCCGGCATTGTGGGCGAACCTGGCCAGCAGCCTAAAGGCGCTGGGCCGCCGGAGCGAGGAGCTCGATGCGATCGGCAAGGCGCTCGAGCTCGATCCTCGGCATATTTCGGCCCTGCTGCAAAAGGGCGCCTACCACGAGGATCACGGCGACAAGCGCGCCGCGGCGCGCGTGTACCAGAACCTGTTCGCCTCCCTCCCCCCGGGCGCCGAGCCCCCCGCCAACGTCAAGGCCGCGCTCGATCACGCGCGGGCCCTGGTGGAGGCCGATCGCGCCGAGCTCACCCGGGCTCTGGAGCCACGGCTCGCCGAGATTCGCGCGCGCCACAATGGACGGCGCGAGCGGCGCGTGGACTTGTGCCTGGAGACGCTGATGGGCGCTCGCACGCCCTATTATTCGCAGCCCACCTGGATGTACATGCCCGAGCTCCCGGCGATCGAGTTCTTCGAGCGCTCGGACTTCCCCTGGCTCGATGCCTTTGAGGCGCAGACCGAAGCGATGCGCAAGGAGTTGCTCCAGGTGCTGGTGGCCGACCGCGAGGGCCTGCAGGCGTACATCGATTATCCGGCCGACATGCCGCTCGATCAGTTCCGGGAGCTCAATCGCTCGCGCCGCTGGAGCGCCTATTTTCTCTGGAACCAGGGCGTGCCCCTGCCCAACCACCAGGCCCGATGCCCGGTGACCTGCCGCTTGCTGGAAAGCGCCCCGCGCTGTTTTATCAATGATCGCGCGCCGACGGCATTCTTTTCCGTCCTGGACGCCAACACCAAAATCCCCGCGCATGTGGGGGTCACCAACACGCGCTGCACGGTGCACATGCCCCTGATCATTCCACCGGGCTGCGGTTTCCGGGTGGGCTCGACCACCCGCGAATGGGTTGCCGGCCAGGCCTGGGTGTTCGATGACACCATCGACCACGAAGCGTGGAACCAGTCCGACACTCCGCGTGCGATCCTGATCTTCGACATATGGAATCCGCTGCTCACCGCGGCCGAGCGCGAGATGATCACCGCCGCGACCGAAATCTACACCCAGTATTATTCGCTCCCGGCCGGCCAGGGCTTGTGAAGGCATCGCGCGCGGCAGCGCTGCTCCTCCTGGCCGCGCTGTGGGGCAGAAGCATGGCCTCACCCGCCGCCGAGTCGCTCGGCGCTGAAATGGGTCGCTGCGCGGCCATTACCAGCCCGGAGGCTCGGCTCTCGTGCTACGACAAGCTGGCGCTCGGATTGGCGAATGCGGCGCCCACCCGCGCCGCACCCGCACCTGCACCGGCACCCGCACCCGCAGCCGCACCGGCGCTTAGCGCCGCGGCGCCGCCGCGCGAGGCACCCCCCGTGACGGCACCGGGTGCTCTCAGCGCTGCTCCGGGAGCGAGCGCAGTGGCGCCGTCACGGGAACCGGCTCCTGCGGCAGCCCCGGATTCGGCGGCGGCCGCGCAGAACTTCGGACTCAGCAGCGCGCAGGCACACGTGGCCCCGCAGGGACCCCAATCCATCGAGGCGCATGTCGCGCAGGTGGGCGTGGACCGGGGATTACGCAGCTACGTCGTGCTCGATAACGGGCAGACTTGGTTGTCCACCGATGGGGGCATGGAATTGAATTCCGGAGAGCAGGTCACCATCAAGCATGCCGCGCTCGGATCGTTCATGCTGATCTCGACCGCCTCGAAGCATTCCTATCACGTGCGCCGGATTCGTTAGCGGGACCTACTCCGTATACCCGAACCGCCGCACCCACGGCATCAGCGCCGGCATCACCGGCTCGAGCGAGGCACGGTAGTGCCGCCAGTGCCCCACGCCGGATTTATCCAGCCCCCGCGAGAGTTGTGCGGTGCTCGGCGTCGCCCGCTCGCGCGCCTGCGCGCGCGATGCGAAGTCTGCGAGGTTGGGCACCCAATCCAGCCCGATCGCCTCGCACACCACGCGCAGCTGCTTTTCAAAATCCTCCACCAGATCCTCGTACCGCACCACCTGCCACTCCAGGGCGAGCAAGGGACGCGCGAGCTCCGCCAATCGCATCGTGGCGTCGTAAAACGCCGCAGCGCTCTTAAGTTCCAGCAGCTGGTACATGGCAGGATTCATGGCGAAGCGCCGCCTGAAGCAGCTCAGCACCACATCCCTCGGATCGCGGTGAGCGAAGAGGATTTTCGCCTGGGGAAATAAGCGCGCGATCAGCGGCAACTTGAGCGAGTGGAGCGGGTGCTTGTCCACGAACACCTTGCCCTCAAGATCGAGCCCGGTCTCGCGCACCTCGCTCCAGTAACGCTCACGCAGCGCATTGAGGTCGTTTTCCTCGGCCCCCAGGAGAGGCGCGAAATCCACCGGCTCGCGCATGTACTTAAGTACGCCCGCCTTGAGCAGCTCGTGCTCCTCGAGGCTCGCCACGCGCGGGTGCCCGTCGAGCGCGACCTCGAGCAGTGTGGTGCCCGAGCGCGGAAAGCCCAGCAGAAACACATGTCCGCTGGGGCCCTTAGGGTCTTCGAACGGGGGCGGTGGCGCCTT
Organism: uncultured Gammaproteobacteria bacterium; assembly: GCA_963717335.1. Taxonomy (GTDB): domain Bacteria; phylum Pseudomonadota; class Gammaproteobacteria; order Steroidobacterales; family Steroidobacteraceae; genus FEN-1191. The sequence goes on from CAVQVZ010000003.1 coordinate 127,201, forward strand.
CCATAAGGGCGGATCCACGCGCCGCATGGCCGCGATGACCGATTCGATATAGGAGAGCATGTTGTTGTTTGCCGCGAAGCGGTGATGCAGCTCGTGCAAGATCGCATTGCAGGCCGCATACGCGTCGAAGGCTTCCGCGTAACGCCCGGCCGCGTCCAGCACATCGCCCAAAAGACCATTGGCCCGCGCCTTCTCCGCCCGGCCCGCGCGCGGATCGTTGAGCACCTGCAGTATCTGCAGCTGCGCGCTGTCGGTGGCGCCGGCCGCGAGCTCGGCCGCCGCCAGGCTCAGCACCGCGTCGGGGAAGCCGGGGAGCTTCGCCAGGACGCTCCGGGCCCAGGTGCGCGCCTCGTCGTGGTCACCGCGATGCGTGGCGATCGCGGCCAGCGAGATTTGCGCGGCCAGGTTGTTCGGATCCAGTTCCAGCGCCCGCAGGTGGCTGGCGCGCGCCTTGGCGAGCGCGCCCAGCGAGATCAGCGCGTTGCCGCGGTTGGCGTGCGCGAAGCTGAACTCAGGATGGACCTTGAGCAGCAGATCGACGTGGTGCAACGCCTCGGCGGGACGATCGAGCCGTTGCAGGACGATGGACAGGGCATTGCGCACGCCGATGTCCTCCGGGGCCAGCACGATCGCGCGCTCGAGCAGGCCAAGGGCTTCGGTGACCTTGCCCTCCTGCTCCAGCCGGGTCGCCGACACATTGAGCAGCAGCGGGTGCTCGAAGCCGCCGGCCAGAGCCTGCTCGGCAATCGCCGCCGCGCGCGCGATATCCCGCCGCTCGGCCAGCGCGAGCACGGTGCGCAGCATCTCCTGGTCGGCCTTGAGGTCACGGGGCATGCGAACTGGGCTCAAAAAAAAGCGGCGGGCCGAAGCCCGCCGCAATTATTTTCCACAAAGCGAGTGCTTGGATCAGAACTTCGCTGACACGTGCACGAACAGGTAACGGCCCAGGGTGTCGTAGGTACCCACCCAGGTGTTGTCGTTGCAAGTCGTGTTCGGGCAGTTCGACAGGTTGCCGTTCAGGACGATCGGCGGCGACTTGTCGGTGATGTTGTTCACGCCCGCACGGAACGTGAAGTGCGATCCCCAGGCAATCGAACCGGACAGGTCGATGTAGTCGTACCCACCGATGTGGCCGAACCCAGGCTGGAAGTCGCCATTGAGCTGCGGGTCCGAGCTCGAGGCATCCACGTCCACCGGACCAATGTAACGCCAGCGTGCCGCCAGAGTCAGGCCGGCCCACGGAGTGGACCAGTCAGTCTCGAAGGTATGCCGCCACTTCGGGGTGGGGGCGTTGCAAGTGGAACCGTACAGGCCCGTGCAATCGAACGAGCCGCCGGTCGGCAGGGGCTGCGTGCTCCAGTCGGTGATATAGGTCCCCGACAGGGTGAACGCCAGCTTGCCGGCACTGCCTGCGCCCATCGCATAGCGGGCCGCGAGGTCGTAGCCCTTGGTGACGATGGTGCCGATGTTCTTCTCATCGGTATCGACGAAGTTCGAGTTGTTGAACCACAGCGAGCCGGTGCCCGCGCCACGATGGATCAGGCCGCAAAGCGTCGGGTCACCCGTGTTCGCGCAGTTCGTGAGCACGGTGTTGGAGGTGAGCGAGGCAATCGTGTCGTCGATCTTGATGTCGTAGTAGTCCAGGGACATCGAGAAGCCCTGCAGCGCCACCGGCTGGAGGACAAAGCCGACCGTGTACGTGTCGGCCTTCTCAGGCTTCAGGTTCACGTTACCACCGGCGGTGGTATTGATCTGCGCGGCCGGGTTGGCAAGGATGTGTCCGTACTGGGCGGGCGTGACGCCGGTGTTGATGCACTGCGCGAGCGTAAACACAGGGACAGCACCCCAGCACAGGTCGGCCGTACCGCCCGCACCCACGACCGAGGGCGAGAACAGATCGCCGATGCTCGGCGCGCGGACCGCGCGGTTAAAGCTGCCGCGGAGTTTCAGGTCCTGAATGGGCGCCCACTCCAGGCCCAGCTTGAAGGTATCGGTGCTAAAGCCCGAGGTGTACTTGGAGTAGCGATAGCCGCCTTCAAACCCCAAGTGGTAGACGCCCGGCAGGTTGTCGGCGATCGGGATACGAGTTTCCATGTAGTACTCGTTGACGTGGAACGTGCCATCGATAGCCGTGGCCGCGCCGTTGCCGCCCGAAGCATAGCCGTGCGAGAAGATGTAGTCAGGATCGAACTTGTAGCTTTCCTGGCGATACTCGGTACCGAGGTTGACATCGATTCCGGTGGCCGCCGTCGGGAACTTCAGGCCGTACTTGCCCAGATCGCCCGTGACCGAACCGTCGACGATGTATTCGGTCGCCGTCACGTCGTAGGTCGACTGCACGGTCATGTACGCCAGCTGATCGGGAGTCACCGCGCCCGCGGTCCAGATGTTCCAGGGCACGCAGGCCGGATCGTATCCCGCCAAGCGGGCGGCGCACACCGCCGCGCCGACTGGAACGCCGGCAACGCCACCGGTGGCCGGATTGGGTACCGCATCCAGGGCATTGTTGATCTGCTGCTGACCCAGGTACCCGCCCTGGTTGTCGTGCAGCGCGCTGATGCCGTACTGCCCGTAGACGTCGTACGTCCACGCGTCGCCCCAGCCGCCCTTCATGCCGATGACCTGGCGTATTGAATCCGAGGAATAGTTGTCCAGACGCGGGCCGCTTTCCACGCTGCGCCGTGCGGCGTACAGCGTGATCCGATCGCCGGTGGTCGCGCCACCGAAGGCCGCCTGGTTGGCCGCGATATTGGCCGGGGTACAGAAGGCCGCCAGTTCAGCGGGCGTAAAGAGTGGATTGGAGCAGCTGATGGAGGGTGTACCGAAGGCGAACAAGCCGCTCGAGCCGTACTGGGCGGTCGAGGTATTGCGCGCGTACATCGTCTCCGAATACACGTTCATGTTTTCGTTGACGTCGTAGTTGGCGAACGCACCGGCGGTGTAGCGGATCGCCTGGCGCTGAGCGTAGCTGGCAGCACCGTAGTTGTAGCTGTCGGCCGAGGTGTATTGGCGGAACTGGTTGGTCTTCGGATCCACCGTGGCATCGATCGATGAAGAGAAGCCCGGGGCCGTGGCACCGAAATCAAGGAAACGCCCACCGGCGCTGGAGCTCGAACCGCCGCAGGTGACCGGCGCCCAGAGCTTTCCCGGGGCGGGAGCCGCGCCGGCTGAATTGAGCGTGCAACCGGCGTAGTCGAGCTGGCTGCCGACGACCGGCGAGGTGTTCAGGTAGGTCGCGTAGACGGTGGCATTGCCCTTGCCGTCGGCGAAGTTCGAACCGGCCATGAAGGACCAGTCGCGGTTCTGTCCGCCGGTAAAGCTGCCGGGCACCGGAATGCCCTTGGCACGCAGGGCGGCCTGCGCAAAGTCATTGTTCTGCTCGTACATATTCTGACCGTAGTCAAAATCGATACGCACACCCTCGAAGTGGGTGTTCATGATGAAGTTCACGACACCCGCGACGGCATCGGCGCCGTACGTGGACGAGGCGCCGCCGGTCAGTACGTCAACGCGCTCGACCATGGCGGCCGGAATCTGGTTGATGTCGGGGCTCGAGGCATTGATGATGCCGCCGCCGGGCTGCATGCGCCGGCCGTTGATCAGGACCAGGGTGCGGTAGGAGCCGAGGCCGCGCAAGCTGACCGAGGCGGTGCCGTCGGCGCTGATGGACTGGCCAGAACCCTGTTCGGCGATAACCTGGGGCAGGTTGTTCAACAAATCTTCAGTGCGGACCAGACCGGATTTGGCGATGTCATCCGAGGTGATCGAGGCCACCGGTGCGATCGAGACGGAGTTGGGCGACTGCTGAATGCGCGTGCCCGTGACGATGACTTCCTCGAGGTCCTTGCTTGGCGGGCTGGTTACCGCTGCGTTCTGCGCAAGTGCGGCAGTGCTCGCCGCTGCCGCTGCGCCTGCAATGGCAAGGCGAACAGCATGGCGCACGTTCAGACTTAAATTGAACATTCGTTGAACTCCCTAAGTTCTATACCCAAATCGTAAGACCAAGGCGCCGCGACTTCCCCCCACAGGAAATCACAGTGATTCCGCCTCACCCTCTTAGCTATGGCGGAAATACTACTACGACAAAATGACAAGCGCAAAGGATAGAACGGCCTGCGCCGGTATTCGGCGGCTATTTCTGGCCGAATGTCACCGCCCGATTGTGACAACGCCAAGTTGTATCAATTTCACCACAAGCGGTCGGGAAGCCCTCTCAGGGCCCCAAAGGCTAAAAAAACCAGCAATTGGTGGCCACCGTGATGCGCAGATCCCGACCGTAAAAGGGGGTCACCTCGTGAAAGAGGTAGGACGGAAAGACAATCAGCTGCCCCTCGGTGAGTTTCAGCTCGAGGGGTCGCAAAGCGTAACCGGCCTTGAGGTGGGCATTGGCCGGGTCGCGGAACGCATTCGCCCCTGGCCTCGGATCAAAGAACTTGAGCACCCCGCTGTCGGGCTGATCCGACACGGCCTCCCCCGCACGAACGCAATACACGGCCGACCAGGAGGCCATCGGATGGTTGTGGGAAATGAAGGAACCCGCGTACCGGGTGATGTGGAACCAGGTGTGGTTGTGCATCGTCAGGCGCGCCAGGTCCTGGGGTCCCAGCGTGGTGGCGCTCATGACCGTGCGGGCCACGGCATCCAGGACGATCTGCCGCAATTCGCGCACGCACGGCTCGGTCCAGTGGAACAGGTTGAAGCGGCTCTCGAACACCTCCTGTTGCGGGATGTGGCTGGGGGTCGGGTTTCGGTGCTCATCGTCCTCGCGGGCCAGAAACAGCTTCGCAAGCTCCGAATTGAGCGGCTCGCACGGTGAGAGCAGCACTTCCGCGAACGGGACCGCGAACTGCGAGGTCAGTCGGACCGATGGGGCTACCACCAGGGCACTCCGGTTTGGCCTGGCGCCACAAACCGCACCAGGGCGCTCATCAGCACCAGCTCCCCGCTCTCGCGAAGCAGGGTGATCTCGTGCGTCAGGGAGGCGGGAAAGACCACGAGCTGGCCGGCCTGGGGGCGCCAGGTGTTGTGGCCTGGCCGGTACGGGACCTGCATGGAGCTGTTGGTCGCATCGGCAAACATCGTGGTCCGAAAGGATTCGAGCAATCGAACCACGCCGCTGTCGTGACGGGCGTTCACCGCGCTCGGTGCGGCCACGCAGTAAATGGCGCACCAGGCCGCGTTCGGATGGTTCTGCGAGGGCACGCAGCCATTCGAGCGCACGATCGTGTACCAGGCCCGGGCCTGCACCCGGAGACCGGCGAACTGTTCGTCGCTAAAATCGTTGATGGAGCGCGCCACGCCCATCACGGCCGCCATCATGCCGCCGGTCAGTTTGCGCACCGGCTCCTCGGTCCAGTCCAGAAGATCATCGCGGCTTCGGAAAGCGAAGGGCTGTTGAGGAGCGGCGTCGGCGCGCGCGGGGTGGCGCGTTCGGCCAGGAGCGCTCCGACGACGGGGTTGAGGGCGGCGGCGCCCGGCACCACGGCGATGCCCAGGGGCGTGGCAAAGATCGGCATGACCTGCGGCTGCAGCTCGTCCACTTTCTTAAGATCTTTGAACGCTCGGCAATCCGCTCAGGAATGCGCGCAGCGGGGCCAGCGGTTTTTCGTAGTGACGCGAGCGGCCCGAGGAGCTTTGATAGAGCGGCTCGCGCACCTGCCACACGCTCGCGGTCTTGACCGAGCCCTCGGTGCGCGGCTCTTCAAGGTATTTAGGATCCCAGCGCCAGCCCAAGGCCTCAAACACCCCCGGGGCCACGCTGCCGGGTTCGCGAACGAACTGATCATAATTCAGCTCGATGATATCCGCCCCGTAGAGGGAGCGCCAATGGGCCATGAGCCGGCGGTACTCGCGATAGTAATGGCCAATATCCATGAGGTCCGTCGCGTAGGTGATGCCCAGATCCAGGTGCAGAAAATAAATGGCGAGGCAGTTATCGAGCGGATCGCGGGTCGTGTGTACGATCTTGGCCTCCGGAAATAAGGACTTGATCAACCCGATGTACAGGAAATTATCGGGCCGCTTGTCGGTGACCTGCGCGGCCCCGGGAAAGCGCGCCGCGATGGCCTCGCGGTAACGCCTCGCCAGGGGTTCGAGTTCAGCGCGCGTTTTTGAGGCCAGCGATTCCGGAAAAGGAACGAGGTCCCGCTCCACCATGGACGGCAACAACTCGAGCTCTCCGCCGGCGATCACCCCGGGATGTTGGGCCAGGAGCTGCTCGGCGAGCGTCGAGCCGGAGCGGAACATGCCGCAGACGAAAATCGGCGCAGGCCCCGGCGGCGGTATCGATGCGGACAAAGCGGAAGAGCCCCCGCCGACCCTGATCAGCCGGTCAATGAACTGTTCCAGTGCGCGCCGATCGTAATGGAACCCCGCCGCCGCGGCACTGGCGCGCACCGAGAGGTTCCCCGCCACATACGCGCCGAAAGCGCCCTCGTAGGAGCCGCCGGCATCGAGCGCGCGCCCGAGCGCGAAACACAGCAACGCCTGATCGGGGCGGTTGAGCTCCGGGCGCCTGAGCGCCGCCTGCAATCGCCCGATCAATTGAGCGTCGCACCCTGCGGGAGCTTGCATGTTCGCGTAGCGCGCCAGCGCCAGGGTGCAGTTGGGATCCTGTTCCAGTGCGCGCTGGTACAGTTCCATGGCCTCGGCCCGCCGGCCGCGGTCTTCCTGGATGTTGGCCAGATTGAGGAGCGCTGGAACAAATCCGGGCTGCGATGGCCAGTGCGAGGCGCAATTCAGCCTCGGCTTCGGCGTCCCGGCGCAGATAGTCGGCGAAGATGACGCCTCGATTGAGGTGCACTTGCTCGGGATGCGCGATCCCGAGGTTGAGCGCTTTCTGGTAGCACACGAGCGCTTCCTGCCGGCCGGTTCGCCTGGCGGAAGAGCAATCCCAGGTTGAACCACGAATTGGCGTGTTCAGGGTAGTCCAGCAGCGCGCGCTGGTAAGCGGCGATCGCCTCTGGGACCTGATCGAGCCGCTGCAATCGATGGGCTTCTCGGAAGATGGTTTCCGGATCGGCCATTCACAGGCACCTCGAGGCCACTCGTTCATCGCGCATGGGCAATCTCGGGTGCAGGCTCAGCAACTATAGGAGCGGGCGCGGTGCGGGGAATTTGAAGGGGCGCCGCGCAGGGGCGCGCGGGAGGCCATTATTGGCCGCGCGTATTGCCGGCAGGCACGAAGGGCTCTTTGGACGGTGCACCGACCAAGAAGGCGCGCTGCAGCGCTTCGACACTGTCCCTGTTTCCTTCGGCACGCTTCACGGTGGCCATCACCTGGTCCTCGCTCAGGCAGGTGGTGGTCTGAAAGCTCGTGCCCACCTTGCTCTCGCTCTTGCAGTAAATCGTCTTGCCCTCATGTTGCCGCGCCTTATAGCCGAGCGAATGCGCCGCGCTGGCGATCGCTTTCGCATCCACCGTGGGCGCCGGCGCGCTCCCGGGCGCGATGGCCGCAGGGAGTGAAGGCGCAGCCGGGCTGGCCGGGGCCGGCGGTTCGGCCGCAAAACCGCCGATTGAGATCAGGAACAACGTGCATGCCGCAACGGGCGCATGGATCTTCATGAGGAGTGCTCCGCGCAACGCCATGTCAGGCAGATCAGGAACGCAGGGACGCGCCGCCTGTCAAAACTTGCCCTCTTGATACAACTCGGTGCGCTGGGTCTTCGCGAGGCTGTCCTGGTTCTGGACGCTGCGTTGTATGACGGCCGTTATTTCCTCTTCCGAAAAGCACGACATGTGCTGAAGCCGAGTGCCTAAGGCCGCTTCGGGCTTGCAGTACACGAGCTTGCCATTGCGGCTCTTGGGCATGTAACCCAGCGCGTGCGCCGCCTTGGCGGTGGCGGCCGGGTCGTTTCCGGGCGCGGCCTGGCCGCTCGGGGCTGCATTCGGCGCCGCCGGGGGGGTCGCTGCCGCTGTGGTGGGCGCCGTCGGGGATGAGGCGCTCGCCGCCGGCACGGCGGCGGATGCATTGGGCGCCGCGGGCGTGGTGGGGGCCGTCGGCGGGTCGGAGGCGAGACTCGCGCTCGATGCGACGAGCAGCGCCACTGAAATCGCGAGTGTCCTGACCTTCATTTAATGCTCCGCGCGGCGTTGAATGGGATTGATTGTAAACGCAAGGCCCCCGAGAGGCACTTATCTTGCTTCGGTGGTCTTTCAGATCGACGGCCTAAAGGGCCGTACCTCAGCCGACAGTTAATACCCGGTTCCTCTTCAATGTAAAGGTAGGCCCATCCCCGCCTAGGGCGGGCGAATTCTGTCATATGGGGCGGCCGGCGGCCTTAAGTGCGCTGGGGCAGAATCACCCGCGGGAGCCCCAAGGCCTTGGCCTGCGCCTCCAGGCCCGCCAGGTCCTCGTTTCGCAGGGCCTCAAGCTGCTGCTCGGCCTGCTGGAGGTCGGATAGATTCTCCTCCATCTGTTCCTTCTGGCCCTGCGTCGGTGCGTAGTCCGAGGATTGCATGTCGCTAAAGAGCGGAGCGATCTGCGAATAGAGTTTCGCGCCCCCGTCTCGCCCGTTGAGCACGTCATAGACGACCTCGGCTTCTGGATTGTGCATCCGCGATTCGAGCACATCGCAGCGCTTGATGACGCGAGTCGCCGTTTCCTCCAGCTCCTTGGTGCCCGCCTTCCCCGCGATACGGCTCTTCAGTTCCAGGGTCTGGGCGCGGATCGCTCGCACCTCCTCGATGTCATCGGTCAGTCGCTCCAGGGCCGTGCGCGCCTGCAAGGTAAAGGCCACATTCTGCTCGAGCTCGGCAAGCGGAACGGAGGTGCGCGGATCGGGCAGGACTTCGCCGACGGCCGTGAAGGTCTTCTCATCCACGTTGAGCCTGAAGGTGTACTTGCCCGGCAGCACCAGCGGGCCCTCGTCCGGATCGCCCGAATCGATCTTGGCCTTTTGCAGACGCTTGGCCCCTTCGTACCGCAAATCCCATTGCACCCGGTTGATGCCCGCATCGGTCGTGAGCTCGGGCTTCGCTTCCTCCTGGGGCTGGTCCGGATCATCGTGCGCGTAACGCTTGGCCTTGACCTTGGAGCTGAGCGTGCGCACCAGCTGGCCCTTGGCATCGAGGATATCGAGCTGGACCGGGCGCACGGGCGCGCCGGGCACGTCCTTGCGTTCGCTCTTCAACCAGTAGGTGATGTTCATTCCCATCGGTGAGCCCGAGGCCTTCTCGCCCTGCCCCTCGCGGTCCCGGTCCTGGCGGATGTCCAGTCGAAAGCGGTGCGCCGCGCGCGGCGTGAACAGGTGCACGGCTTCGTTTCGGACCTCGGGTGCAAAGGCCCGAAGCGCGCTTAAGTCATCCAGGATCCAGATCCCGCGGCGTGTGCCGAGGATCAGATCATCGTGCTTGACCTCGATGTCCGACACACCGACCGGGGGTAAGTTGTTGCGCAGATCCTGGAAGCTCTTGCCCGCATCGCGCGAGAAGAACAGCCCACGCTCGCTTCCCACGTACAGCAGGTTCGGGTTGGTCGGATCCTCGCGCACGACGTAAAGGTGCTGATCAAGCGGAAGTGCGCCGCCAAGGGCTTCCCAGCTGTGCCCGAAGTCGCGCGTGCGGTACAGGTAGGGATGCACATCATCGAGCCGGTGATTGTCGCCGATCACGTAGGCGGTGCCCGCGCTCTGGGAGGACGGCTCGATAAATTCGATCGTCGCCCATTCGGGGAGCTTTGGTGGGGTGACCTTCGTCCAGCTCTGCCCCGCATCGCGCGTCACCTGCACCAGCCCATCATCGGTCCCCACCCACACAACGCCGGCCGTGACCGGCGACTCGGCGATCGAGAAAATCGTGTCGTAATACTCAACGCCGGTGATATCGCCCGTGATCGGCCCTCCGGTCCACGCCTGCTTGGACCTGTCGTTGCGCGTCAGGTCGGGGCTGATCTGCTCCCAGTGAGCGCCGCGGTCGTGGGTCCGAAACAGCACGTTGGCACCGGCATAAAGAATTTTGGGATCGTGCGGCGAGGTGGCGAGCGGTGAGGTCCACTGAAACCGGAATTTCGCCTGCTGCGCTGCGATGCCCGAGAAGTTGCGCGGATACGGACTGATGTTGCGGACGTTCCCGGTGTCCTCCTGGTAATCGGAGATGTAACCGGAGTATCCGCCCGCGTAGATGTGGCCGGGCTCGGCGCGATCGAACACCAGATCGCCCGACTCTCCACCTCCGACATTGTAGAAATCGCCAGGTCCCGGCCCGCCGCCGGGTCGCAGCACGTAGGCCGGACCGCTCGCGGTGCCCGATGTCCTGGATCGTGCCGCCGACGTGGTAGGGAAGCCGGTCGTCCACGTCGATGTTGTAGAACTGCGGGGTGGGGAGCGCCGGCGAGGCCCAGCTGCTCCCGCCGTTCGACCGACAGGGAAATGCCCCCGTCATTCCCGTCCAGGATCCGGCGCGGATCGAGCGGGTCGATCCAGATATCGTGATGATCGCCGTGGGCCGGTCCCTTGCACCGACTGCCAGCTCTTGCCGGCATCGATCGTGCGCAGCAGATTCGACCTGCGGCACCCACACGATGTTGGCATTGGTCGGATCGATGGTCAGGCAGGTGTAATACCAGGCCCGCTGGCGAGCACGTGCGCGCCGCTGACCCGCTCCCACTTCTGCCGCCGTCCTCGGATCGGAACAGTCCCCCGTCCTTCGCCTCGATGAGGGCGTAGACGATGCGCGAGTTGGACGGCGCCACCGCGCACGCCGACCTTGCCCCAGTCCCCGCCGGGCAGCCCGTGCCCTTTGAGCGCTGCCAGGTCTCGCCGCCATCGGTCGATCGGTACAGGCCGCTGCCCGGGCCCGCCGCTGGTCAGTGTCCAGGGCAGGCGCTGCGCCTGCCACATCCCGGCATAGAGGATGTGCGGATTGTGCGGGATCGAAGGCCACGTCCGACGGCGCCCGTGCGCTCATCGACAAACAGCACCTGCTGCCAGCTCTTGCCCCCATCGAGGGTGCGGTAGACCCCACGTTCCTTGCCGGGCCCGAACGGGGAGCCGAGCACCGCGGCGAAGGCGATGTCGGAGTTCTTCGGATCGATCGCCATCGTGCCGATCTGCCCGTGCGTCTTCCAGACCTGCTGCCAGTTCTTGCCCGCATCGACCGACTTGAAGATCCCGGTGCCGAAGGCGACATTGCCGCGGATGTTGGCCTCCCCGCTCCCGACATACACGCACATTCGGGTCTGAGGGGGCGACCGCGATCGAGCCGATCGAGTTGGTCGGCTGCATCGTCGAACACCGGCTTCCAGTCGCGCCCGCCGTTCTCGCTCTTCCACACCCCGCCCTGGGAGAAGGCCGCGTAGTAGGTCAGCGGATCGCCCGGCACACCGGCCACCCGGTCCACGCGGCCGGAGATCGCCGGGCCCGAGCGCGCGGAATTTCAGCGCCCCGAATTCGGACTTGGGCTTTTCGGGCGCGTCGGTGACGGCCGAGTGCGCGCCGACGCCCAGGCCATGCGCAAATGAAAGCGCACAGCCATGCACGCCGATGCGACGGGGGGCGCGCGGGAGAGTCTCGATTGAACGGGAGTTGGAATGGATGTTGCACCGAGGGGAAGATGAACGGGAACGCCACTTTAATGTGAGGCGCAACCGTCGACAACCGCCCGCGCAGCGGCTGACCGCCGCTCAGTGGCAGCCGCCCTCGTCCTTGCCGCAGCCGCACGAGCCGGCGCCTGCCGCTTTTGTCGCCGGCGCCGCCTTTCTTACGCCGCCAGCGGCGCGGACCCAGCGCGCGCGCCGCGTACAGCGCGGCGGCGATGCACCAGAACTCCGGCGATGATTTGCTGCCACATGAGCACTCAAGCGCCCCCGCTCGATGGCCGTGGCGATCCGATAGGTGGCGAAGGAGGCCACCCACGCCATCGCGAACAGGTAGCCGGCCATGATCAGCGGGTAGCGCCAGGAATTGGTTTCGCGCCGCGCGGTCACCAGCGTCGACAGGCATTGCGGTGCGAACACGTACCAGGCCAGCAAGCGAGAGCGCCGTGGCCAGGCTCCAGCTCGAGGCGAGCATCGGACGCAGCGCCTGATCGACGTTGCGCGGTGCTGCCCGAGAGCGCGTACACCGTGCCCAGCGCGCCCGACCGCCACTTCGCGCGCGGCCAGGCCCGGGCACCAGCGCCACGCAGATCTGCCAGTTAAAGCCGAGCGGCGCAAAGATCGTGTGCAGGCCGCGGCCCATCATGCCGGCGAAGCTGTACTGGATCGGCAGGTCCGGTGGCGCCGGCCGGCGGCCCCGGAAAGCTCGCCAGGAACCACAGCACGATCATCAGCGAAAGGATGATGGTGCCGACGCGCGTCAGGAAAATCATCGTGCGCTCGTACAGGCCAAGCGCCAGGTTGCGAAGGTTCGGCCAGTGGTACTCGGGCAGCTCCAGCATCAGGGGCTGGTAACCGGAGCGCAGCGTGACGCGCTTCATGACGAAGGCGACCAGCAGCGCGCCGAGCACGCCGAGCACGTACAAGCCGAACAGCACCAGGCCCCGCAGAGAAAACCATGCCGATCGAGCGCTCGGTGATGAACGCGCTGATGATCAGGGCGTAGACCGGGAGCCGCGCCGAGCAGGTCATGATCGGCGCCAGCAGGATGGTGGCCAGCCGATCGCGCACGTTGGGAATCGTGCGCGTGGCCATGATGCCCGGAATCGCGCAGGCGTAGGAGGACAGCAGCGGGATGAACGAGCGCCCCGACAGTCCCACGCTCCCCATCAGCCGATCGAGCAGGAAGGCGGCGCGCGGCAGGTAGCCGCTGTCCTCGAGCAGCAGGATGAAGAAAAACAGGATCAGGATCTGCGGCAGGTACACCACCACGGCCCCGGCGCCCTTGATCACGCCATCGACCAGCAGGCTCTGCAGGGCGCCCGGCGGCATCGCCTGAGTCGACCGCGTTCGCCGAGCGCGCTCACGCCGCGTGTTGATCCATGCCATCGGCAGCGGCGGCCCAGGTGAACACGGCCTGGAATATCGCGAACAGCAATGCGGCCAGCAGGAGCGGTCCGCCCACCGGATGCATCACCACCGCATCGATTCGCGTCAGCGCCCGCGTGCGCAGGGGCTCAACGTACGCCGAAGCGCGCAGTATGCGCCGCGCTTCGCGTTGCGTGGCTTCGATCTGCGCGGAGTTCTGTGCCAGCAGCTGAACCGGGGCCGGCGACACCGGCGCAGGAGCAGGATCGGCGGCCTGCGCGCGTTGCGAGCCGATGCCCTTCGCCTCGAGCGAGGCGCACAGCGCATCGATCCCGGCCACCAGCTCGCGCGCGCCGGCGGACTGCACGGCCACGGTCTCGACCACGGGCACGCCCAGCTCGGATTCGAGCCGCGCGCGATCGAGCTTGTAGCCGCGCTGCCTGGCCAGATCGCTCATGTTGAGCGCCACGATCATGGGCCGCCCGATGGCGCTTGAGCTCCAGCACCAGACGGAGCGACAAGCGCAGGTTGGTCGCGGCCACCACGCACACGATCAGGTCCGGGGCGCGCTCGCCCTGCCAGCTTGCCGGTGATCGCATCGCGCGTGATCGCCTCATCGAGGGTGACCGGCAGCAGGCTGTAGGTTCCGGGAAGATCGATGCAGCTGGTACTGGCGCGTGCCGTCCGCGCTGCTAAACATTCCTTCCTTGCGCTCGATGGTGACGCCCGGATAGTTGGCCACCTTCTGGCGGCTCCCCGTCAGACGATTGAACAGTGCGGTCTTGCCGCAGTTGGGCACGCCCACCAACGCCAGCCGGAAATTCTCGTGGCAGGATCGTATGAGGTCATGGCGCTTCGACCTGCACCAGCGACCGCCTGGGCTTCGCGCAGTCGCAGCGCGAACACCGTCGAGCCCACGCGCACCGCCATCGGATCACCGCCCGGCCACACCGTGGCGATGATCTGCACCCGCTCGCCCGGCACGAAGCCGATTTCGACCAGCCGGCGCCCGATCGAAGCGCCCGCCTGATCGCCGACCACCCCCGAGTCGATTTCAAGCACCTGCTGGACCACGCCCCGCTCGCCTTTACGAAGGGTGGCCAGCGCCACGGTAGGTGCGCGCGCGGAGGGTTCAACCGAGAAGGCCATGGTGACCGGGTCCAAATGCTAATGAGAATGACTCTCATCTAGAGCATAGCCCATTGTCCCGAGCGGCGCCAGCTTCGAAAACAGGCTCTAAGTGCCGGTTTTGCAGGGTGAAATCCGGGTTCAGAGTCTGTTCAGCCGCCCGGGCCTAGGCTGGTGGCGAACTTAAGGATCCGCCGCCCCGTTTAAAGGAGGCTCCATGAACATCGGTCATCGCACGCTCTTGCCGGCCCTCGCCCTTGCCGCAGGCCTTACTTGGCAGGCGCCGGTATTCGCCGATCCCCCCGCCTCTGGACGCCAGAATTCTGCGTACGGCCATGACCAGGACCGGCGCGAATACCACGGTGGCCGCGAGGATGGGCGCCACAACCCGCCGCCGCCGCGGTACCAACCCCCGCCCGCACCGCCCCAGCACGGGGGCCGGCCGCCCTACTACGGCTATAACGGGAATCACCCGGAGCAGCGCTATCCGCGCTATCCGGTTTACCCGGTGCGCCCGATCTACCCCGGATACCCGGTGTACCCGGTGCGTCCGATCTACCCGTATCCGGTGTATCCGGTCTACCCGAGATTCCCGGCCTACTACGTGTACCGCCCCTACCCGCGCCACTACGGGTACTACGGGGGGAATTTCTATCACGGTTACTACGGGGATCCATGGCGCAATGACTACGGCGTGGTGAGCGCGGGCCGCTGCAACACCGATGCGGTACTCGGGGTGGCGGGCGCGGTCACGGGCGCGATCATCGGCAACAGCGCCTCCTCGCCCCACAATCGCGGCATCGCCACCGTCTTTGGCGCCATTGCCGGGGGCATCATCGGCACGGCGGTGGGCACCTCGATCGATGAGGGCGATCGGGCCTGCTTTGGCCAGACCCTGGAACTGGCGCCGATCGGGCGGCCCGTGGTCTGGACCAATCCGAACAGCCACGTCGACTGGCAGGTGGTCCCGCTGCGCGATGTGTCCGACGATTGCCGAGAGTTTGACGTGCGGCGCACCTACGATGGGCGCTACGGAAGCGATCGGGTGACCGCGTGCAGGCAGGGCCCGGGCGAGTGGGCGTTCCAGTCGTGAAGCGCGAGGCGCCGATCGAGTTCTACGCCGCGGGCTCCGCCCCGGCGTGGACTCGCACGAAGCCGGCCGGAAGGATCTCGCGCGCCAGCGTGCTCGCCACATCCTCGGCACGCGCATTCACCGCCGCGGCGGCCTCCAGCGCCTCGGCCCCGTCCGCGCCGGCCAGTGCCGCCTCGATAAAACGCGCCGAGGCGGCACTCACCGAGCTTACATTCACGCCCGCCTCGCTCCGCCAAAGGACGTGATGGTGTTCGGCGGGCTCGAGTCGGATGGCGCGCAGCGCCTCAAGGTCCTCGGACAGGATCGCTGAGCGCAGTTGATCGACCGCAAAGCGCGCGTGCAGCGTGCACATCGGCGAGGCAAAGTGCAGCTGCACGCCACCTTCGAGCCGCACTCGTGCGCCGGCCTCGGCATCGCAACGCAGCCGACCCAGCGCGCCGATCTGCCAGTCCAGTCTTGCAAGTTCGCTTAAGTAAGGCAGGCCCTCGGTGCCGGCAAACCCCTCGATGTAGGCCGCGAATCCCTCGCCGTATTCATCCAGCTGCGGAGCGACTCGGCGGAGCTGCGCGAGCGTACTCGATGGCCATGCGATCGAAAAACTCCTCGCCGACCAGGCGCTCCACCGCCACGTAAGCTTAAGCGCAGCGCGTTGCCGATGGCGAAGAGCACGGTATTGCGATGCACGCGCAGTCCCGCAGCTCCGGGTCGAGGGCCGGCGAACCATTCGGCGGGCAATTGCTGCTCCTTCGCATCGCGCGCGAGGAGCGCGGCGCTGATGCGGGCCTGCAGCGCGCTCAACGGGGTTTCAGCCGGCGCGTGCATAGGATTTTTGCTCGCGCCGATCCAATCGTTCCTGCGCCAGCGCCGCCTCGGAAAGCAAGCACGGGCAGCCCCGGCAATCGCGTGTCCCATTCAATCAGGGTCGGTCGCGGCCCAAAGTGCGCGATCGCGCGCTCGTACATCGACCAGACTGCATCGCACACATGATCGCCGTGATCATCGATCCGCAGTTGCGCCTCCTCGCTCCCCACCAGCGCGTGGCCGGCCAGGTGGATCTCCCCGACGCTCGAGGGATCAAGGGCACGGCACCATTGGCTGAGCACCTCGGCGGATTCCAGGCCTTGGTTCGAGGCGCTGACGAACACGTTGTTCACATCGAACAGCACGCCACAACCGGAGCTTTTCGCCACGGCGGCGAGAAATTCCGCCTCCGGAATCGCCGAGGCCGCGAACTGCAGGTACGTGGAAGGATTTTCGACCAGCATTTTCCGGCCCAGCGCTTCCTGGACCTGCCCGACGTTTCGGCACACGACCTGCAGCGCTTCCTCGGTATAAGGCAAGGGCAAAAGATCGGGCAGAAAATTTCCGCCGCTCATGCTCCAGGAAAGATGATCCGACACCAGGGCCGGAGCGAGCCTTCGCTCCAGATCGCGCAGTCGCATCAGGTGCGAGCGGTCCACGCCTTGCGCCGAGCCCAGGGACAATCCGATCGCATGGAGCGAAAGCGGGTAATGGGCTCTGATTTCTTCGAGCTCGGCCAGGGCCGGCTCATCGGCCATGTAATTCTCGGGGTGGACCTCGAGCCAGGCCACGCGCGGGCGCGAGGTGAGGAGCTCTGATTGGTGCGGCAAGCGCAACCCGATCCCGGCTCGCGCCGGGATCGGGCCCATCGAAGGTCCCTCGTTCATTACATCTTGGTGGTGCTGCCGCCCGCGAGCTTCGCGCACACGCCGGTCGGGAGCGAAACCCAGGAGGACTTGTCCGCGTCCTTGCTGGACTGGCCGGCGCAGGAGTGGCCCGCGGCCGCGCAGTCGTTCTTGCCTGCTTTCGCGACACCGTAGCAGTGCTCCATGCCGGGCTTGTCGGCGCCCATCTGGGCGTCGGCCGAGACGGCCAGCGAGCTGGCGGCGACCATGGCGGCGGCGCCGAACATCGTGGAAAGGGCAATGCTCTTCAGAGAGTTGGCTGACATGAGTCTTACTCCAATGGTTATCGGGTTGAGTGACAGTACACCGGGGCGTGGATCGATATTGATTTCCGAACTCCGCGGCTACCCCTTAATCGTTGCGCCCCGCAAAAGGTTACAACATCATCGGCATCATGGTTTCTGAATCTCAGTCGCAGCAGCAGGAAGCATCCTGGGCGCGACTCATGAGGGCCGCACAACAGGGCGATGCGCGCTGCTATGAGCAGCTGCTGCGCTCGGTAACACCTTTTATAAGGAGCCTGACGCGTCGCTACTGCCGGGACCCGACGCTCGCCGAGGACGTGGTGCAGGACGTACTGCTTACCGTGCATCGCATTCGGCACACCTGGGATCCCCACCGCCCGTTCAGCCCCTGGCTGGCCGCGATCACCGCCCGCCGCGGCATCGACCGGATCCGGCGTGATTCGCGCATCGCGCGGTTCGAAGTGAGCGATGAGCCGGCGCTATGAAACCTTTGCCGCACCCGCAACGAACCATGAATCAGGAGCGCTGCGTGCCGCTCGAAGCGATCGAGCCGCTGCTGGCCGCACTTCCGGAGCGACAGCGCCGGGCCCTTGAGGCGGTCAAGATCCGGGGTCTTTCGGTGGCCGAGGCCGCGCGCGAATCAGGTCAGTCGGTCGGGGCGCTGAAGGTCAACGTGCACCGGGCGGTCAAGGCGCTGCGGCGGCTGGTCGTTTCGAGCGATTCCAGGGACGAGCATTGAACAAACCGCCATGAGCACACAAGGGACCGACAAGCTCATCGAGGGACTCAGCCAGGGGCTTGCGCCCGTGCGCCCCTTGCGCCCGCCATTAGTGCGCTCGCTCCTGTGGCTCGGTGCAGCGCTGTTGTGCGTGGGCGCGGTGCTAATGCGATGGGCAAATCTTGATCTTTTCATGGCGCGCGCCTCCGATGCCTCGCCTGGCCCTGGAAAGCACGGCGACCCTGCTTACCGGCCTCACGGCCGTCATGGCCGCGTTCTATCTGAGCGTTCCCGATCGAAGCAGCCTGTGGCGCTACGCGCCGCTCCCGCCCCTGGCGCTGTGGATTGCCACCAGCAGCTTGGGTTGCCTGCAGTACGGGCTCGGGTTGGGCCCTCCGGGGCATCGGCTCGGGCGAAAGCCTGCACTGCTTCAGATTCATCCTGCTGGTGAGCGCACCGCTGGCGATCATGCTGTACCTCGTGCTGCGTCGCGCCCGGCCCCTCCAACCCCTGCCGGTGGCACTGAGCGCGGCCTTGGGCGTCGCAGCGCTTGCCGCCTTCGCGCTTGCAGTTCTTCCACCCCTTCGATTCCACCGTGATTGACCTCAGCATGCACGCGGCGGCCGTGCTGGTGGTCCTGGCGTTGGCGACATTATCCAGGCGGGTGCTCGCCTAGAGGACGCGCGTGGGTCAGCGCGGCAACTCAGCGCTCACGGCACCCACGATCGGGCCGGGGCCGGGCTGCTGCACCAGGACCGCCACCCTGGCGGCGTCCGCCGGCAACGTATCGAGCCTCACTCGCCACTTGCCGGCCTCGCCGTGCCACAGCCCCAGCGTCGTGAACGAACGCACGATGTTGAACTCGTGCAGCGAGCGGCCGGCATTTTCACCCTGCCCGATCGCCGTGACGGCGCTGGGTGCGTAGCCAATCAGTACCACCTCGCTGACCTTTTGCCCGCTCGCGGCATCGACGCTGACCACCAGATCCTCCTGCTCCACGAGCACGTGTACCGGCACGCCACTGCGCGGCGTCTTGAGGCGCTGCAGCAGGTCCTGGCGGTCCACCCCGAGCACATCGGTGTGTCCGTCGATCACGATGTCGGGCGTGTACACCCAGTCCTGCCCGAAGCGGCGCACGTAGTTCAGCTGCCGTTGCTTTGGAGGCGGGGAGCGAAAATGGATCGCGCCATCCCAGGCGGTCCCAGTAGTCCACGTGGAAGGCGAGTGCCAGCACGTCGGGTCGCCCGGAGATTTCTCCCAGCAGGGCATCCGCCGGCGGACAGGAGCTGCAACCCTGAGAGGTATAGAGCTCGACCACGGCGGGGCGAACCGCGCCCATCGCCGCGGCCGCGGCCGCGGTCAGCATCAAAGCCGCGCCGTAGCGGGCCAATGCTTGAAGTCCGATCATGCGCAGGCGCCTACCTTGGATGCGCGAATGTGCGCAGCCTTTTTCTGGCGGCGCACGCAGACGCTCGGCAGTTCCTGCGCACCGACAAGTGCGCATCGCCGAGTCGCTGCAGCGTAACATACGCCTCAGATCGCGAATGGGAGAGCAAGGCTTGCCGGAAGTGAACTACGCGGATGTGGCGGCCGCTGCCGCGGCGATTTCGGGGGTGGCCACGCGCACCCCGGTGCTCACCTCCCGCTACGTGGATGAAGCGGTCGGGAGCGAGCGTATTTTTCAAGTGTGAAAACTTTCAGCGCGTGGGCGCGTTCAAGTTCCGCGGCGCCTACAACGCGCTGAGCCGTTTCGGCGAGGAGCAGCGCCGGGGCGGGGTGGTCGCGTTTTCATCCGGCAACCACGCGCAGGCGGTGGCGCTGGCGGCGCGCCTGCTGGCCATGCCGGCCACGATCGTGATGCCGATCGACGCTCCCTCCGCCAAACTCGCCGCCACGCGCGCCTACGGCGCAGAGGTCATTACCTACGAGCGCACGCACCGAGGATCGCGAGGCGATCGCCGCGCGCCTGATCGCCGAGCGCGGCGGCACGCTAATCGCCCCCCTACGATCACGCCCATGTGATCGCCGGACAGGGAACGGTGGCCAAGGAGCTGATCGAGGAAGTCGGCGCCCTGGACTACCTGTTCGTTTGCGTCGGCGGAGGCGGCCTGATCAGCGGATGCGCCCTGGCCGCAGCCGAGCTCTCCCCGGGCTGCAAGATCATCGGCGTTGAGCCCGACGGCCGGGAACGATGCCCAGCAATCGCTTCGCGCTGGCCGCATCGTGCGCATTCCGGTGCCGCATGACCATTGCCGATGGCGCGCAGACTCCGGCGCTTGGAAAGCTCACCTTCCCGATCATGCAGCGGCTGGTTTCCGATATCGTGACGGTCAGTGACCAGCAGCTGCTCGAGACCAGATGCGATTGTTTGCGATGCGCATGAAGATCATCGTCGAGCCGACCGGGTGCCTGGCCGCAGCGGCGGTGCTCAACCGGATCGTTCCGATGTACGCGGCAAGCGCATCGGCGTGGTGGTGAGCGGCGGTAATGCGGATCCCGCCTTGTTGTGCGAGAGCCTCCGGGGCGGGCCGCTCGCGCACTGAGCGGCCGTGTTGCGCCCTAATTCAGCAGCGGATCGTCCTTCGGGAGCTGATGCGCGTACCAGGTCGCCAGCCGATGCCGGATGGTCTTCTCGGCCACCTGGTCCTCGGGCATCGGTTGGATTTTCTTGTCGTGCACCAGCAGCCGATACACGTACAGCGCCTTTTGGCTGGCCGAGTCGGTAGGCTCGAAGATCACCGCGCCGCGCTGCTCGGCGTAGGCGATGCCGGCGTGCAACGCCGCCTTGTACAACTCGGCCTCATGCTTGAGCTTTTTCATGCCTCTGACAGCCGGCGGAGGGACTTTGCGAAGGCGTGTCTGATGAGGATTTCGCGCATTGAGATCACCTGTGACCGGGCGCATGATGTTCCTCATGAGTCGCGCCTTCGTCAAGGAATCCGATCAGGACAGCGATCCGCTCCCTGAACGGGCCATCAGCGAGCACCCGAACCTGGTCACCGCGCGCGGCCTGGCCCTTCTCGAGGCGCGGGTGCGCGAACTGGAGGCCGAGCGCAGCACGGCCCGTGCGGCCAATGACGCCCCAGCGCTCGCGCGTATCGCCCGGGATCTGCGTTATTTTCAGGCGCGGCGCGACAGCGCGCGCCCTGTGACCCCGCACGCTCACAGCGAGCAGGTCCGATTCGGGGTGCGTGTGCTGCTGCGCCTGGAAGACGGCGCGGAGCGCGAGTTCCGGCTGGTGGGGGAGGACGAGGCCGACCCGAAGGCCGGCCTCATCAGCTACGTGTCACCGCTGGCCCAATCGTTGATGGGCAAGGAAGTCGGCGAGCATCTTCCCTTCGGCGCGCAGCGCGCTGAAATCATCGCTCTGAAAAGCTAGCTCAGGCCGCGACCGGGATCGACCGGCCAAGCATCTTCTCGATGGCCCGCAGGCGCTCCCGTTCATCACGACTGACCAGCGAGACCGCTTCGCCAGTCCGCCCGGCTCGTCCGGTGCGGCCGATGCGGTGCACATAGTCCTCGGGGACGTGAGGCAATTCGAAATTGACCACGTGCGGCAATTCGGTGATGTCGAGGCCCCGCGCCGCGATATCGGTGGCCACCAGCACCTGAATTTTTCCCTGCTTGAAATCATCGAGCGCACGGGTGCGCGCGGCCTGGGACTTATTGCCGTGGATGGCCGCACAGCTCAGCCCGTCGCGCTCAAGGCGTTCGGCAAGGCGATTGGCGCCGTGCTTGGTGCGCGTAAACACCAGGCTCTGGCGACCGCCTCCACTGTTGATGATGCGCGAGAGCAGCGGGTGCTTCTGCGCCGTATCCACGTGATAGACGCGGTGGTCGATCAGTTCCACAGGTGCGTTGCGCGGAGCGATGTCGATGCTCTGCGGATTGCGCAGGATGCTGCGCGACAGATCGCGGATCTCCGTTGAGAAAGTCGCAGAGAACAACAGGTTCTGACGCTGTGCCGGGAGCGCCGCCAGCAGCCGGCGGATGGGCCGGATAAAGCCCATGTCGAGCATGCGATCGGCCTCATCGAGCACCAGGACTTCAATGCGCGAGAGGTCCACGAGCCGCAGCTGCAGATGGTCGAGCAGCCGGCCGGGCGTGGCCACAATGATGTCGACGCCTTCGGAGAGGGCTTTGACCTGGGGCTTGGGGCTGACGCCACCGAACACCAGTACGCCGCGCTGCTGCAGGTGGCGCCCGAAGGTCTGAAAGGACTCGGCCACTTGCGCCGCCAACTCGCGCGTCGGCACCAGCACCAGGGCCCGCGGCGAGCGCGGCCCGCGCGGGACCGGCTGCGTGGAATGCAACCGCTGCAGTATGGGCAAAGCAAACGCGGCGGTCTTTCCGGTGCCGGTCTGTGCCGCCGCCAGCAGGTCTCGCCCTTCCAGCACGATGGGTACGGCGCGCGACTGTATCGGCGTGGGTTCCGTATAGCCGGCGTCGTGGACAGCGCGCAGCAGTTCAGGAATCAAATTAAACGTATCAAAGGACACTAAATACTCCAGGATGCCCGGAGCGCTTCGTTGGGGCGCTGTCGGTACGGGCAAAAAAGTTAAGAAAATCCTGCGCCAGTCAGACGGTATGTCACCGCCTGGCGAAGTGGGTTTGCAGGAGGGGCAGATTGGTCCCGAACGGGACTCAGTAGAACCTCAGCACGCGGGACCGACGCCCACGTATTCGACAAACTAGGCGCGCACTCTACAGTATCCGGCCTCGCGGCGCGAGCGGGGTTTCACAAAATACGGACAAAAGCCGCTTTAGGAGGGCGGCAGGAACTTCGCGCTGGTCTTGGCGCGGATTTCATCCAGGCTCACCCCAGGGGCCATTTCCAGCAGCTGAAACGTGGACTGACGGTTAGCGCGACCGAACACCGCCAGATCGGTGATCACCATGTCGACCACGTTCGCGCCGGTCAGCGGCAGCTCGCAACGCGGCTTGAATTTCGCGGAGCCGTCCTTCGCGTTGTGCTCCATGACGACGACCACGCGCTTGACGCCGGCCACCAGGTCCATGGCACCGCCCATGCCCTTGACCATCTTGCCGGGGATCATCCAGTTGGCAAGATCGCCGTTCTCGGCGACTTCCATGGCACCGAGGATCGACAGGTCGATGTGGCCGCCGCGGATCATGCCGAAGCTGTCGGCCGAGGAAAAATAGGAAGAGAACGGCAGTTCGGTGATGGTCTGCTTGCCGGCGTTGATCAGGTCAGCGTCTTCGTCGCCCTCGTACGGAAACGGTCCCATGCCGAGCATGCCGTTCTCGGACTGCAGCACCACGCGCATGCCCGGCGGAATGTAATTGGCGACCAGCGTCGGAATGCCGATGCCAAGGTTGACGTAGTAGCCGTCGCGCAGTTCCTGGGCGGCCGCGTGCGGCAATTTCATCGCGTGACCAGCCCATCAGCTCGCTCCGGCGCTCGCGCGCTTGCGCACGGTGCGCTTCTCGATGCGTCTTCAAGTAGCCGGTGCCCTGGAAGATGCGCTGGACGAATATGCCCGGTGTGTGCATCGTGGTCGGGATCGAGCACGCCCGGTTCCACCAGTTCCTCGACCTCGGCGATCGTCACGCGGCCCGCGGTGGCCATCATCGGATTGAAATTACGCGCGGTCTTGCGATAGACCAGGTTGCCTTCGGTATCGCCCCGCCAGGCCTTGACGAGCGACAGATCGGCGACCAGGCCGGTCTCGAGCACGAAGGTGTCGCCGTTGACGACGCGCTGTTCCTTGCCCTCGGCCACCAGCGTGCCGGCACCGGTGCGGGTGTAGAAGCCGTAGATGCCGGCGCCACCGGCGCGGATGCGCTCTGCGAGCGTGCCCTGCGGGTTGAACTCCAGCTCGAGCTCGCCCGCCAGGTACTGGCGTTCGAATTCCTTGTTCTCGCCGACGTAGGAGGAAATCATCTTGCGGATCTGGCGCGTCTTGAGCAGCGCTCCGAGCCCGTAGTCGTCGACGCCCGCGTTGTTGGAGATGACGGTCAGGTTCTTGACTCCCGATTCGCGCAGCGCCTCGATCAGATTTTCCGGTATGCCGCACAGGCCGAAGCCGCCCGACATCACCGTCATGCCATCGCGCGCGACGCCTTCCAGCGCACTGCGCGCGTCGGCAAAAACCTTAGGACCGGTGGGCAAATTCATCTTCGCGATTATGGCATCAGCGTTGTTGGCAGGCCAGCGTGCCGCTGCGGCCCGGAACGCTCCCCGCGGCGACTTTGCATGCGGGCAAAGCCGCGATATCGAGTGACGCGCATAGCGCGGCCAGAGAAACCAGTTCGTGTCCCTGCGAGCGCCAGCCTCGCAGGAGCCGCTCCAGCACCGGCAGGAGTTTCATTCCCTCAAGTTCCGCGTGCAACGTGAATACCTGCGAAGCGTGGGAGCCAGCGCGCGTTCGTTCCAGCAACGCGGCATGAACGTTTTCATCCGTCAGCCCATCGAGCCCGATCAGTTCATCGAGCGTGGGCAATGTGGTGGGCAACTGGGGCACGCGTCCTCGTCGGCCCGAGATTACCGGCATGAACGGCGCCTCGCCGCGCGTGTCGGAAGCGTAAGAAAATCCGAGTTGTTCCTCCAGAGCCAGGGTGCTCTCATTCATCTGCCACCCTGCCGCGCCGTGCACGCGCGGGGCCACGGCGAACACCTCCTCGAACTTCGCGACCGAACGGCGCATCTGCCCCGCCGCCCATTCGGCACCGCGACTGAGCAACTGATCCTGCCAGGCCACGTGATCGTAACAGTGAACCCCGACCTCGAAGCCGGCATCGCGCACTTCACGCATCTGATCGCCGGCACGCCGCGCAATGTCTGGTCCCGGCAGCAACGTGCCGTACATCAGCGTGCGCAGCCCGTAGTGCTCAAGCACGGAAGTCCGCGAGACCTTGCTTAAGAATCCGGGCCTGAAAACCCGCCGGATGGCGCGGCCCGTATGATCGGGCCCGAGGCTGAATAGGAAGGTCGCCCCGGCTCCGGCCCGCTGCAGCGCGCTCACCAGCGCCGGTACGCCCTCGCGCGTTCCACGCAACGTATCGACGTCGATTTTAAGTGCGATCAGCACGCCAGGATCCCCTACCCTGCTACCGCTCCCACCCCTAGTCGAGCAGGTGCGAGGCGAGCGGTAGTTGCCCGCGGTAGGCTTCGAAAATCTGCTGCAGCGCTTCGCGCATCGTAACGCGCGGCTCCCACCCCAATTCGGCGCGGGTGTTATCGATCTTGGGTACCCGGTTGGCCACGTCCTGGTAACCGCGTCCGTAATATTCACCGGCGGTCGTGTCCACCAGCTTTACCTTGGCGGCATTGCCGCGATACTCCGGGTATTCGGCGGCGAGTTTGAGCAGCTGCTCGGCCAGCTCGCGCACCGAGAAATTGTTGTCCGGGTTGCCGATATTGAAGATCTTGCGGGTCGCGCACCCGTCCTTGTTCTCGATGATCTTCATCAGGGCGTCGATGCCATCGCTGATACCGGTAAAGCAGCGCTTCTGACTTCCTCCGTCGACCAGCTTGATCGGCTCGCCGCGGACGATGTGCCCGAGGAACTGGGTGATTACCCGAGAGCTGCCCTCTTTGGCCGAGTGCAGGTTGTCGAGCCCCGGCCCGATCCAGTTAAAAGGCCGGAACAGCGTGTAATCGAGCTTCCCTTCCGACCCGTACGCGTAGATCACGCGATCCATGAGCTGCTTGGAACACGCGTAGATCCAGCGCTGCTTTTCGATCGGGCCGTACACCAGATCCGAACTCGCGGGGTCAAATTCATCATCGCGGCACATGCCGTACACCTCGGAGGTCGAGGGAAACAGCACCCGCTTCCGGTAGCGAACGCACTGGCGGACGATGGGCAGGTTCGCCTCGAAATCGAGCTCGAACACCCGCAGCGGCTCACGCACGTAGGTGGCCGGGGTGGCAATCGCCACCAGCGGCAACACCACGTCGCACTTGCGGATGTGGTATTCGATCCACTCCTTATTGATAGTGATATCGCCCTCGAAGAACTTCATGCGCGGATTGGACATCAGGGGCTCGACACGTTCGGCTCCCATGTCCATGCCGAACACGTTGCCAGTCGGTGTCCTTGAGGATGCGCGCCGAGAGGTGATGGCCGATAAAGCCGTTCACGCCAAGAATGAGTACTTTGGTAGTCATGTTAGTTGCCCGCTTCCTGCAAGTTCCGCTGCCCGTCCGTAAGTGGCAGTGCCTCGGCACCGAAGCGCGTGCGGATTGCGGCCGCGTCGCGCAGCTTGCCGTCAAGTTCAAATTCCAGCAGCCGCAGCGCGCCGTCCCGACAGACCGCCAGCGCCTCCTCACCGACCAGCTCGAAGCTCCGGCCGGCGCCGAGCGCGGCTCGGCGAGCGGAAGTGTTCTTTGTATCCGCAGCGCAAGCCCGCCCGCCCGCGCATACGCGCACGGGTAAGGCGGGGCGACCGCGCGCACCAGATTGTGCACAGCGGCGACCCCGAGCTGCCAGTTTATCGCGCCATCGGCGGGCGTGCGGCGCCCGAAGTAACTGCCCTGGCCAATATTCTGCGGGCCGAAGCACCGCGGTACCGTCCAGAAGGCCCGGCAGGGCACGCGCGAGCGTCAGTTCGGCCGCGACGCTGACCTTGCGGAATACCTCGATCGCTGTGTCATCTCCGAGTATCGGCACCGCCTGCGCATCGACGATGCCGCCCGCGTCGGCTCGCTTGGTCATGGCGTGCAGGGTGGCTCCGGTCTCGCGTCTCCCCATGCAGCACCGCCCAGTTGACGGGCGCGCGCCCACGATACTTCGGCAACAGTGAGCCGTGCATGTTGTAGGCGCCGCGCGGCAGGCGGTGGACAGCAAAGCCTCGTCCGAGCAGCTGTCGGTAGTAGAACGAGAACAGGAAATCCGGCCGCGCCGCTCGCACCCGCTCCACGAACTCCGGAGCGTTGGCATCGGCGGGCATGGCCACTTCGAGCCGGTGCCAGCGCGCGTGCCGCGCCACGCTTTCGAACCAGATCTGCTCATCCTCGGAGTCCGCGTGCGTGACCACCAGCGGCACAACCACCCCCTGCTCCAGCAGCACGCGCAGGCAGCGCACGCCCACGTCGTGGTAGGCAAACACGACCGCGCGCCTCACGGCAATTCTTGCGGCCGCTCGAGCACCGCGCCCACGATGTAGCGCGGCCGTCGGCGCACTTCCTCGTAAATGCGGCCCACGTATTCGCCGAGCAGTCCAAGCCCGAACAGCGTGACGCCGATCAGAAGAAAGGCCACGGCAAAGAGCGTGAATACGCCCTGCTCGGCGGCCTCGGCTCCGCCCACCAAGCGGCGCACCACCAGGGCGACACCGAACAGAATCGAGAGCATGGAGACTACGAACCCCATCGCCGAGTACAGTTGCATCGGCACGGTAGAAAAGCCCGTCATCAGATCGAAGTTCAGCTTGATGAGCCGGTACACCGAATACTTTGATTCCCCGGCGCCCCGGTCCTCGTGGCGCACGTTGATCTCGGTGGGGCGACTGGCGAACGTATAGGCAAGTGCCGGCACGAAGGTGTTGTTTTCGGTGCACTGGTTGATGGCATCGACCACGCCGCGCGCATAGCCACGAAACATGCAGCCGTGATCGGTAATCCGTATATGCGTGGTTCGCTCGCGGAGCCTATTGATGATCTGCGAAGCCCAGCGGCGCCAGACGACGTCCTGCCGTTTCTCGCGTATCGTGCCCACGTAATCGTGACCGGCGTCCAGTTCCGCCACGACCCGCGGAATTTCCTCGGGTGGATTCTGCAGGTCGGCATCAAGTGTGATCAGGTAGCGGCCGCGCGCATGGGCAAAGCCGGCGAGGATCGCGCGGTGCTGGCCGAAGTTCGCCGTGAACAACACCACGCGCGTGACCTCCGGCCGGCTCTCGAACTGCTCGCGCAGCAATGCCGACCGAGCGGTCGCGGCTGCCGTCATCGACGAAAATCACCTCGTAACTGCGACCGAGCGCATCGAGCGCCGGATACAGCCGTGCGAACAGAGCCGGCAGCACCTCCTGCTCGTTATAGACCGGAATGACGAGCGAAATATCCGGTACTGCGCTCACTGACGGGAACTCCCGACTGCGCTTCGCGCGCTCGGATCCGAATTGCCGGCCGCCAGCGCCGGACCGAGCGCTGCGAGCACCCGATCCACGTCGCTGTCCTGCATCGCCGGAAACATCGGCAGGCTCACGATGCGGCGCCCGATGCGCTCGGCGTTGGGAAAATCGCCCGGGCCGTAGCCCAGTTTCCGAAACAGCGTGAACAGGTGCATCGCGGGGTAGTGCACGCCGACCCCGATGCCGGCCGCGCGCATCGCGGCGATAAAGCGCATTGCGCTGGACGTTTTCAGGCAGCAGCACCTGAAACATGTGCCAGTTGCACTGAGCAAAGTCAGCGAAGCGGCAGTTCGCACCCCAGCGCGCGATCGAAACGCGCAAAGTAGCGTCGCGCCAGTTCGCGCCGGCGCTCGGTGAACGCGGTCAAGTGCGGGCAGCTGACCCAGCCCGATGCAGGCGGCAATGTCGGTGAGATTGTGCTTGCCGCCGGCGAGCGTAACGTCCATCCCGTCCCAGCTATCGCCGCTGCGCTCGACGCCCTGCAGGCGCCAGAGCTCGCACCGGCGCGCCTCGGCCTCATCGTTGAGCACCAGACAGCCGCCTTCCGCGGTGGTGATGTTCTTGTTGGCATGGAAGCTAATCGACACCAGATCCCCGCTGCTGCCGATCGCGCGACCGGCCCAGTTGGCGCCCATGGACTGGGCCGCGTCCTCGATAACGCGCAGCCGGTGGGCATTGGCAATCTCGTACAGCCGATCGCGGTTGACCGGGAGCCCGGCCAGATCGACGGGAAGGATGGCCCGTGTGCGGGGCGTAATGGCCGCTTCGACGCGCTCGAGATCGATGTTGCGAGTGCTTGCGCTCGCAATCGACGAACACCGGGCGCGCTCCGGCGCGCAACACCACATTCGCGGTGGCGACCCAGGACATGGGCGTGGTGATGACCTCATCCCCTGCGCCTATGCCGGCGAGCGCCAGCGCCACTTCCATGCCGCCGGTCGCGGAACTGAGCGTGCGTACCGGCCGCCCGCCCCAAAGCTCCGACAATCGCGCCTCGAACTCTCGCACCTTCGGCCCACTGGTTATCCAGCCTGAGCGGATCACCTCGGCGACGGCCGCGATCGTCGGCTCGTCGATCGAAGGCCTCGTGAAGGGCAGAAAATTACTCGCTTGCACGATAGGCTCGCCTAGCTGCCGCCCGATGTGCGGGCCACCAGCCAGACTCCAAGCAGGATGACGCCGATGCCGGCGATGCGCGCGCCACTCAAGTTCTCGCCGAACAGCCACCAGGCGGCAAGCGCGTTGACCACGTAGCCGACCGACAGCATCGGATAGGCGACGCTGACCTCGACGCGCGCCAGCGCCAGGATCCACACCACAACGCTCAAGACATAGCAGGCCAGGCCCGCGAGAATCGGCATGCTGCTCAGCATGCGGGTCGCGATCAGCACGGCGTTGCCGGCGCGAAGTTCTATGCCGGCCAGCGAGCCGGCTCCGGCCTTGAGCAACAACTGCGCGATGGCGTTGAGCAGCACTCCCGTGAGTATCAGAGCGAGCTGCGGACCCTTCATTGCCTGACTACCGCCACCAAGTTAGGCGCAGTGTATATCACGCGCATGGGCAGGCCCATCCGCTGCAGCAGCACGTAGCTCTCGGGACGTATTATTGCCAACGCGTCGGCCGTGGTGCGCCAGCGGGCGGCGAATTGCTCCAGATCGGGAATCCAGCGCTGCGGATCCTGGCTCAAGCCAAAATCCAGCTCTCCGCGATAACGCACCAGAGTGCAGGTGCGTCGTAGATAAAATGGAAGGGACTGCTCATAGGCATCCACGCAGTAGAAGGCCGTGTGCTCGTGCAAATGCGCCGCGGCGGCCGCAACAATGCCCCGATTTTGTCGCTGCGCCGGCAATCGATCCGCTACCAACAGCAGGGCGCTGACCAGCAGGATGCTTCCCATCGCCGCCACCGCGGTTGCAGGCAGCACTCCTCGCCGCCGTACCAAACCTGCAGCAGCAAGGCTGATCAGGGCCACGGTCAGAAAACTTATCGCGACGGCCGGGACCGCGGGTCCTTCGGGAAGATCAAGTCGTAAGGCCATCGTGGGCGATCTCCACAACCCGAGCGCCAGCAGGCCTATGGCCGCCCAAAGCCCGGCCGCGATCCAAAACGCGCGCCGCACCTGGACAGGCTCGGCGAGCGCAAGCGTGCGTCCTGCGAGCAAGCTCAGTGCCGGAAACAGCGGCAGAATGTACGGAACGAGCTTGGATTGGGAAACGCTGAAGAAAACAAAACTGAACAGTGCCCAGATCGCCAGCATCAGGCAGCGCCCGTCACCTGCAAAGCTGTCACGCCAGCTGCGTCGGGCGATCGATCCAAGAAGCGGTGTCCAGGGCATGAAGCCCAACAACAACACCGGCACGAAGAACCAGTCCGGCTGATAACGCTGGTGCACGCGTGTCAAGAAGCGCGCGAACTGCTCGTGCACAAAGAAAAATTGGGCAAAGCCCGGATTACGGTGCTCGACCAGCACGATCCATGGCAATGCGATCGCCGCCAGTGCCAGGATCGTCCACCAGGGTCGTGCGCGCCAAATCAAACTCCAGTCGCGTTTCAGTAGCAAGTAACCCGCGGCGGTCGCTCCCGGAATGAGGATCCCGACCAGACCCTTGGACAAAAACGCCAGCGCCACGCCCACCGCAAGCAGCACGGCGCCCAGCCGGGGGCTCTCCTCCCGGCGGCTGGGTTGCGCGAGCAGCAGCAAGCCTGCGAGCGCAACCTCGAGTGTCGCAGTCAGTCCCATATCGAGCGTGGAGATCCGGGCGAGGCCCAGATAGAGGAGCGAGCCGCCCTGCACCAGAGCCGCCAGTGCGCCGGTTAGCGCACCAAAGAGTCGAGTCCCGATCCACGCCGTAAGCAGCACCGCCAGGAACCCGCTCAACGCTACCCACAATCGGGCGCTCCATTCGTGCTGTCCGAATGCCTCGTAGGTCAGTGCCGTGGCCCAGTATTGCAGAGGAGGTTTTTCGAAATACCTCAGCTCGTTGAGCCTTGGCGTTACCCAGTCGCCGCTCGCCACCATCTCGCGGGGAATTTCGGCGTACCGCCCCTCGTCCGGATTGAACAGGCGGTACGACCCCAAAGGCAGGAACCAAAGCACCGTCGCACCAAGTAGCGCGGCCAGCCGGAGTCTGTGCGACATGCGGCAATCTTACGCGGCCCGCGCCCGCCGCGCCCCGAAAGCGCTCCTTGTGCTGGCCCCGAGATGCAGCGGCTCCGGCTTGCGCCTATATTGTCAGGCTGCGAACTAGCGCGACGCGAGGAGAACTAAATATGCTGGGCAGAAATGCGATCAGGGCTGCCGCGACGGCCCTCGGTATGGCGGCATTGGTGTGCACCGCGGCGCAATCGGCGGCACCTCTCGTGGGAATTCAAGCCCCGGGTTACTACCGGATGAAGCTGGGCGATTTCGAGATCACCGCGCTGACCGACGGCGCTTTAATGATGCCGGTGAGCAAGATGCTGACCAACGTCAGTCCGCCAGAACTACAGCAGGCGTTGGCGCGCGAGTTCCTCAAAGAACCCGTGCCGCTCTCGGTCAACGGATTCCTGGTCAACACCGGCGCCAAGCTGGTGCTGATCGATACCGGCACCGGCGAACTTAACGATCCAAGGATCGGGAATCTGGTCGCTAACCTGCGCGCCTCGGGCTACCAGCCCGAGCAGGTGGACGAGGTGTACATCACCCATATGCACGGCGATCATATCGGCGGACTGTCGGTGGACGGCCATGCGGTATTTGCCAACGCCATTGTCCGTACCGACAAGCGCGAAGCGGACTATTGGCTAAGTGCGGCAAACCTCAATGCCGCGGACAAGGAGGCGAAGGCCGGCTTCGCAGCGGCGCAAAAGGATCTGGCTCCTTACATCGCGGCAGGTCGATTCAAGCCATTCGATGGTGCAGCCGATCTGGTGGCCGGTGTGCGTTCGCTGCCCGGTTACGGCCACACGCCCGGTCATAGCATGTACATGGTGGAGAGCAAAGGCGAAAGGCTTCTGCTCTGGGGCGACCTGATGCATGTCGGCTCGGTGCAGTTTGCGGACCCGGCTGTAACAATCCGGTTCGATTCAGACTCGAAGCAAGCGGCCGCGGCACGGCAAAAGGTATTCGCCGAGGCGGCCAGCCAGCGTTATTGGGTGGGCGGCGCCCATATTGCCTTTCCGGGCCTGGGTCATCTGGTCAAGGCAGGTGCCGGCTACGCCTGGGTGCCGGTCAACTACGCCCAGCCCCTTTGACATCAGGCGCACTTCGCCCGAACGCGCAAGGTTCGGGCTAAAGACGCTAGCCTATGTAGTCCGGCTTGGACAGCTCCAGCCCGTTGTGGCGCAGGATCGCGTAGGTCATCGCGTGATGAAAGTAGAAATTCGGCAACGCGAAACCGGTCAGGTACGCCAGGCCCTTGAACTCGAACTCACGCGGCCCGGCCTTGAACTTGATGTCTCTGCCCTCCGAGCCGTCGATCTGCGCGGCCTTGAGCGTGGCCACATACTCGCGCGTCTTGGCAATCCGGGCCTGCAGCTCGGCAATGCTGCTCTCCTTGTCTTCGAACTTGGGCGGCTCGACCCCGGCCAGCCGGGCGCAGGTGCCCTTGGCGAAATCGCATGCGATCTGCACCTGGCGCGTCAGCGCGAACATGTCCGGCGCCAGCCGCGCATTGAGCAGCACGGAGGGTTCAATCTTGCGCGATTCCGCCCAGGTCGCCGCCTTGCCCAATATCGCCGACAGATTGCCGAGCATCTTGTCAAAAACGGGCGCGGAAGCCTGGTACATCGAGATCGTCATGGAAACTCTCCGGTGAATTTGAGGCTGACGACCCTAGAATAGCCCAACGGCGATGGGCGCGGAACTGCGCCCCGCCTCCCCGAGTCATTCTTAAGATGGTGAGAACTGTCCCCTTGGCTGCCAATCCCGAACCCGCAAAGCCCGCCGCCGCCAAACTCGCGCCGCTCGCAGAACTCGTGCCCTTCGTCAAACCGCATCGCAAATTGGTGCTTTTGGCGTTGCTGGCGCTGCTGGTTGCGGCCGTCGCCTCTTTGGTTCTACCGATTGCAGCCCGCCAGGTCATCGATCACGGATTTCACGGCGGAGCCTCAGCGCAGGTGGGTCGATATTTTCTTGGCTTGCTTGCCGTCGTGACAGTCATGGGTCTCGCCTCGGCGAGCCGGTATTACCTTGTGACCTGGATCGGTGAGCGTGTGGTCGCCGACGTGCGACGCAAAGTGTTCGGCCACGTGCTGGGATTGTCGCCGGAGTTCTTCGAACGTACCCGAACCGGCGAGCTGCTCTCGCGCCTCAGCGCCGACACCACGCTCGTGCAAATCGTGGTCGGCTCCTCGGCTTCCTTCACGCTGCGCAGTATCGTCATGGCGATCGGCGCCGCGGTGATGATGGGCGTGACCAGCCCGAAGCTCATGGCTCTCGCTTTCCTGAGCGTGCCGTTGGTGGTCGTGGCGATCACACTGATGGGAAAGCGCGTTCGCGGACTGTCGCGGGCCGCCCAGGACCGCATTGCAGAAACTGCCGCTTTGGCGAGCGAAGTGCTCAACGCGATGCCCACCGTGCAGGCGTACACGCACGAGCCCGTGGATAGGCAACGGTATGACGAGGCGACGGAGTCGGCGTTCGCCAGCGGCATCCGCCGCACGCGCGTGCGCGCCGGCATGACGGCGGCGGTGTTCATACTGGTCGGCGCCAGCGTCGTGGGGGTACTCTGGATTGGCGCCAGCGATGTATTGGCCGGACGCATGAGTGCGGGTCAGCTAAGCCAGTTCGTGCTCTATGCGGTGATACTCGCCAGCTCGGTCGGAGCGCTCAGCGAACTTTGGGGGGAAGTGCAGCGCGCTGCCGGTGCCACCGAGCGCCTGATGGAGATCCTCGCCACGCGACCGACAATCGCGGCTCCTGCGTTTCCGCAGCGGCTCGTGGAGCCTGTGCAGGGTCGCCTGGAATTTTCCGACGTCACCTTCACCTATCCGACCCGCCCGGACCACACCGCGCTGCTCCACTTCGACCTGGCGGTCGCTCCCGGTGAGGCTGTGGCGCTGGTGGGGCCCTCGGGCGCGGGCAAATCCACGGTATTCCAATTGCTGCTGCGGTTTTTTGACCCGGGCGCCGGCCGCATCCTGCTGGATGGCATCGACATTGCGAGCCTTGATCCGTCCGAGCTGCGCGCCCAGATCGCCGTAGTCTCACAGGAACCGGTGATCTTCGCGGGCACCATCACCGATAACATCCGCTACGGACGCACGAGCGCCACCGATGCGCAGGTGCGCTCGGCAGCGCTCGCCGCCGCCGCTGAAGAATTCGTTTTGCGATTGCCGAGCGGGTACGACACGCTCGTGGGCGAGCGCGGCGTGACTTTATCCGGGGGGCAGCGCCAGCGCCTGGCCATTGCGCGCGCCATGCTGCGCGATGCGCCGGTGCTGTTGCTGGATGAGGCCACCAGCGCTCTCGATGCCGAAAACGAGCGGCTCGTGCAAAGCGGACTGGCCAACCTGATCGCAGGCCGCGGGGGACGCGGCCGCACCACCCTGGTCATCGCTCACCGGTTGGGAACAATTCAGCGGATCAAGCGAATCGTCGTGCTGGATCAGGGCCGGATCGTCGCGCAAGGCACCCATGAGCAGCTCATCCGGGCCGATGGCCTGTATGCACGTCTGGCCGCGCTACAGTTTCAGGACCGCGACTTGACAGCCCTTCCGTACGGCGCAGAATCTAGCTAGTCATGGCGAACACCCTTTGGATCGGCACCCGAAAGGGTGTGTTCACGCTACGTTCTGACGCACGACGACGCAGCTGGCGGCTTGCAGGCCCACAGTTCCTGGGGCACATCATTCACCACGTGGTGCAGGATCCTCGCGAGCCGCGCCGCCTGGCCATGGCCGCTAAGACCGGGCACCTGGGTCCTACGGTGTACACCTCAAATGATCGCGGCCGGAGCTGGAAAGAGGCGGCGACCCCCCCGGCCTTTCGAAAATCGCTGGAAGGTGAAAAGCCGCGGGCCGTCGAGAGGGTGTTTTGGCTTACGCCAGGACATGCCTCCGAACCTGGCACTTGGTACGCGGGCACAGCGCCGGCCGGCTTGTTTCGTTCGGAGGATCACGGCGTAAACTGGGAACCGGTCGCAGGTTTTAACGATCACCCGATGAACTCCAAGTGGGCCGCGGGACTGCGCACGCCCGATGGCGAGTTCCTGCACTCGGTGCGCGTAGATCCGCGCGACGCGCGCCACTTGTATCTGGCGATCTCGATCGGCGGCGTGTTCGAGTCTAACGACCGCGGCGCCGATTGGGCTCCCCTCAATGAAGGCATCGAAGCTGATTTTCTGCCCGATCCGAATGCCGAGTACGGACACGATCCGCATTGCGTGATCCAGCATCCGCAACGGCCCGACCGCCTCTATCAGCAGAACCATTGTGGCAGCTATCGCCTTGATCGGCCCTCGCGGCGCTGGATTCGTATCGGGGCTCGCATGCCCAAGCGGATCGGCGACATCGGTTTCCCGATCGTCGCGCACCCGCGCGATGCAGATAAGGTCTGGGTGCTTCCGATGGATGGCTCGACCGTTTGGCCGCGCACGGCATTGGACGGCAAGCCGGCCGTCTATTGCAGCAGCAACGCCGGACAGAGCTGGCGACGCCTCGATCGCGGGCTGCCGCGCACACAGGCATGGTTTACCGTGCTGCGCCAGGCCATGTGTTCCGATGCGGAGACTCGTCTGGGACTTTATTTCGGCACCACGCAGGGCGAAGTGTGGGCCAGCGTCAACGAGGGCGAGGCGTGGCGATGTATCGCGCGTCACGTGCCTGAGATCTATTCCGTCACGCACGCCTCCTAAGGGTCCGGGGAAGGCGCATGCCGAATGTCAGAGTCGCCTCACCGCTGCGCAGTTACACGGCGGGCGCCGCGCAGGTGAGCGCTCGCGGTCAAACCGTGGCCGGTGTTCTCAGTGAGCTGGAGCGGGCGCATCCCGGAATGCGCTTTCGCATGATCGACGAACAGGATCGCATCCGGCCGCACATCCGCATCTTCATCAACCAACGCGAGGTCAAGTCGCTCGAGGAGCCGCTGGCACCGCAGGACGAAGTGCACCTGATCTGCGCGCTAAGCGGCGGCTGATGCATGGTCACATCCCTGAGCGCGGCCGAGAGCGAGCGGTACAGCCGGCACTTGTTGTTGCCGGAAATCGGCGCGAGCGGCCAGCAGAAACTCAAGGCCGCCCGTGTGCTGATCATCGGCGCAGGGGGCTTAGGTTCTCCGGCGGCGCTCTATCTGGCTGCCGCCGGCATTGGCAGGCTGGGAATCCTTGATCACGATCGCGTCGATCTTTCCAACCTTCAGCGCCAGATCCTGTTCGACAGTTCCCAGGTAGGAGAAAGCAAGGCGTTGAGCGCCCGGAAGCGGATGCGCGAGCTCAACCCCGAGATTGATGTGATCGCGCATGATCTGGAGCTCAAAGCCGACAACGCACTCGACTTGTTACGCCAATATGACTGCGTTCTGGACGGAAGCGACCGGCTGAGCACCCGCTACCTGGTCAACGACGCCTGCGTTCTCCTGGCACGGCCGCTGGTGTCGGCGGCGATTCATCGCTTTGAGGGTCAGGCGATGAGCTATGTGCCGGGACGCGGCCCCTGTTACCGGTGCCTGTTTCCGGAATCCGCGGCGGGCGTGGCGCCCAATTGCGCCGAGGCCGGGGTGCTCGGCGTTCTGCCCGGGGTGCTCGGGGCATTGCAGGCCACCGAGGCCATCAAGCTGATCCTGGAAATCGGTACGCCCCTGGTAGGCCGGTTGCTGACTTATGACGCGCTGGCCATGCACTGGCATGAATTTCGCTTCACGCGGCGCGAGGATTGCGCCGTGTGCGGCACCAACCCGATCATCAAGACGCTCGCCGACTCTATTGCGCACGGTTCCGTCCCGCGCGGTCCCTGCCGCGGCATCGAACCGCGTCAATTGCGCGCGTTGCTCGATCGCGATGACGGCCATATGCACATAACAGTGGTGGACGTGCGCGAACCGCGCGAGTACGAAGCCGGGCATCTTAGCGGCGCGCTGAACATTCCGGTGGCCGATCTGCCGCGACGTCGCGCTGAGATTCCGCTAGAATTCCCGGTCGTGTTTGTGTGCCGTAGCGGTAAAAGAAGTCGCGTGGCGTGTGAACTTGCCGCCGGCACCGGCATCGAAGATCCCGCCAGCCTCGAGGGTGGCATGCTGGCATGGGCGGCGCAGATCGATCCTGAGATGCAGGTCGCCTCCGCCGACTGAGCGGGCGAGGCCAAACCATTGGACACCAGAAGATGAAGAACCTGCGCGCAGCGCGTGGCGTGGCGTTGACTTTCACTGCCCTGCTGATCGCAGGCTGCGGCTCCTCAGGGCAAGGCAACCAGTCCGACGCCGCTCCCGAGGTGGGTGTGCTCATCGTGCAGCCGCAGAAAGTGACCATCACGACGCTCCTGCCGGGCCGCACCGTGGCGTACCGAGTTGCGCAAGTACGCCCCCAGGTCAGTGGGATCATCAAGCAACGATTGTTCACCGAGGGCGCTATCGTTAAGGCGGGCCAGCCGCTGTACCAGCTGGACCCGGCGCCCTACCAGGCGGCCTACGACAGCGCGCAGGCCGCTGTCACCAAGGCGGCCGCGAATTTGCTGACGGTCCAGCTCAAGTACAATCGCTATCTGAAGCTTGCGGAGAGCGGCGATGTCAGTCAGCAGGACCGCGACGATGTCACCGCAAATTTAAGCCAGGCCCAGGCCGACGAGAAGACCGCACGCGCCTTGCTTGAGACCGCGCGCATCAATCTTGCCTACACGCGGATCGTCGCACCGATCGAAGGACGTATCGCCACCTCGGTGTACACGGAAGGTGCGCTGGTGACGGCTAATCAGGACGCGCCATTGACGACCGTCCAGCAATACCAGCCGATGTACGTGGATCTGACGCAGCCCGCATCGGCCGTGATGCGCCTGCGCAGCCAACTGGCCTCCGGCGCGCTCAAGAATGCCGACACTCACAGTGCGAGCGTTCGACTGCTGATGGATGATGGCAGTTTCTACGCACTCGACGGCCGCCTTGAGTTCACCGGAGTCACGGTTAGCGAGAGCACGGGTGCGATCACCTTGCGCGCGGTGTTCCCGAACCCCGACGGAATACTACTGCCCGGCATGTACGTGCGAGCGCAGCTCGCCCAGGCGATCGATGAAAGCGCGTTGTTGTTGCCACAACAGGCCGTGAGCCGCGACGCACGCGGCGAGGCGACCACCCTGGTGGTGGGACCGGACGACAAGGTGCAGCTGCGTTCGCTGACCGTCGAGCCCGCGAGCGACCAGTGGCGCGTGGTGGCGGGCTTGCAAGCCGGCGAACGGGTGATCGTCCAGGGCCAGGTCAAGGCCAAAGTTGCCGCGCCGGTCAAGCCGATCATCGTCAAGCTGGACACGCCGGCGCACGGCTAACAGCGATGGCGCGTTTCTTCATCGACCGGCCCATCTTCGCCTGGGTCATTGCCATCATCATCATGCTCGCGGGAGCACTGTCGATCCATCAGCTTCCCGTTGAGCAATACCCGAATATCGCGCCTGCGGCGGTGACCATTAACGCGACCTACCCTGGCGCCTCGTCCCGTTCGGTCGAGGAATCGGTCACCCAGGTGATCGAGCAGTCGATGACCGGGCTTGATCATCTGGTGTACATGTCCTCCACCAGCAATGCGCAGGGCATCGCCAACATCACGCTCACGTTCGAGGCGGGGACCGATCCGGACCTGGCGCAGATGCAGGTGCAGAACAAGCTCCAGCAGGCAACGCGCCGCCTCCCCCAGCCGGTTCAGGCGCAGGGCGTCACGGTCACCAAGTCGACGGCGGGTTTTCTGTCGGTATTCGCCTTCTATTCCCCCGACAGCACGCTCGCGCGCGCCGACATCGGCGATTACCTGCAATCCAATCTGGTGGACCCCCTCAGCCGGGTCGATGGCGTAGGCACCGTGCAGATCTTTGGGTCGGGCTATGCCATGCGCATCTGGCTCGATCCTTACAAGCTCAATCAGTACAAGCTCATTCCGGCCGACATCACCGCCGCGATCGTGGCACAGAACACCCAGGTGGCCGCGGGGCAGCTCGGCGGGCAACCGGTGCTTCAGGGCCAGCAGCTCAACGCGCCAATTTCCTCGCAAAGCAAACTGACCACGCCCCAGGAGTTCCGCGACATCGTGCTGCGGGTCAACCCGGACGGCTCCACGGTACACCTGGCCGATGTGGCTCGCGTTGAACTGGGCGCCGACAGCTACGATGTGGCCACGCGCACCAACGGCCAGCCCTCGGTGGCGATCGGTATTTTTCCAGCTTCGGGCGCCAATGCCCTGGCCACTGCGGATGCCGTCAAAGCCCGAATGGCGCATTTCGCCCGCTACTTCCCGCCCGGCCTTTCCTACAAGATTGCCTATGACACCACGACCTTCGTGCGTATCTCGATCAACGAGGTGATCAAGACGCTGTTCGAAGCCGTGGTGCTGGTGGTGCTGGTCATGTTCGTTTTCCTGCAGAACATTCGCGCCACCTTGATCCCGACGGTCGCGGTCCCGGTCGTGCTTCTTGGCACCTTCGGCGTGTTGTCCGTGCTGGGCTACTCGATCAACACCATGACCATGTTCGGCATGGTTCTGGCCATCGGCCTGCTCGTCGATGACGCCATCGTCGTAGTGGAAAACGTCGAGCGCATCATGCGCGAGGAGCACCTCGACGCGCGTGAGGCCACCCGCAAGTCCATGGACCAGATCACCGGCGCCTTGCTAGGCATCGCGCTGGTCCTGTCCGCGGTGCTGATCCCAATGGCCTTCTTTGGCGGCTCGACCGGCGTGATCTACCGGCAGTTCTCAATCACGATCGTCTCGGCCATGTCCTTGTCGGTGCTGGTAGCCCTGACTCTGACCCCCGCCTTGTGCGCCACCGTACTCAAGCCCCACGAACCCAATCACCAGGGAGGGCACGGGCTGCTGGCACGATTCGAGAGCGGGTTTGTCGCTCTGAGCGCCCGCTACCAGGCCGTCGTGGCCAAACTCCTGCCGCGGACAAACCCCGTCATGATCACCTATGTGATTCTGGCCGGACTGATGGCTCTTTTGTACGTCCGTCTGCCGACCTCTTTCCTGCCCGACGAAGATCAGGGTGCGCTGCTTGCGATGGCCAAGCTTCCGTCCGGCGCCACATTGGACCGCACCGTAGCGGCGCAACACCAGCTGGAGTTGGCAATGCTGGCCGACACGGGTTCAGTCGCGAACATACTGTCCGTGGCCGGTCGAAGTTTTAGCGGCAACGGCCAGAACACCGGCATGTCCTTCGCCTTGCTCAAGGACTGGAGCGAACGCAAAGCCAAGGACAAATCATCGGTCATGGTCGCCAAACGTGCCCAGGCCGCGGCCAGTCGAATCCGGGATGCCAGCATCTTCGTCAGTGCGCCGCCCCTGATACGGAGCCTGGGCAACACCAGCGGCTTTGATCTGGAGCTGAAGGATGCCGCCGGCGTCGGACGTGATACCTTGGCAAACGCCCGCGATCAGTTTCTGGACCTCGCCTCCCGCGATCCACTGCTGGCGCGCGTACGCATCAACGGACTGGGCGACCAGCCCGAGTTCCATCTCGAGATCGATCAAGCCAAGGCCGGCGCTCTCAGCCTTTCGAGCGCCAATATCAGTGACACGCTAGCCACCGCCATCGGGGGCATCTACGTCAATGATTTTGTCGACCGAGGCCGAATCAAGAAGGTCTACCTGCAGGCCGATGCGCCGTTTCGCATGCAGCCTGGTGACCTGGACAACTGGTTCGTGCGCAACAGCGTCGGTGACATGGTACCTATTTCCGCTTTCGCCTCCGGATCGTGGCGAGTGAGCGCCCAGAGTTTGGAACGGTTCAATGGGGCCTCGTCGGTGGAAATCGTCGGCGAGCCCGCGCCGGGTGTCAGCAGCGGCACGGCCCTCAAGCGCGTCGAGGAGCTGATGGGGAAGATGCCGACCGGCGTCGGCTTTGAATGGGCCGGACTGTCCTACCAGGAGAAACTCTCCGGCGCCCAGGCGCCGGCACTGTACGCAATCTCGGTGTTATTCGTGTTTCTTTGCCTCGCAGCACTGTACGAGAGTTGGTCACTGCCCTTCGCGGTAATGCTGGTTGTGCCCGCTCGGTGTGATCGGCGCACTCACCGCCGCCAGCCTCCGGGGGCTGTCCAACGATGTTTATTTCCAGGTCGGATTGCTGACTACCGTGGGACTGTCGGCCAAGAACGCCATCCTGATCGTTGAGTTCGCCAAGACGTTGCGCGAAGGAGGCATGGAGCTGATCGCCGCGGTGCTGCAGGCGGTGCGCATCCGCTTGCGTCCGATCCTGATGACTTCACTGTCGTTCATGCTCGGGGTGATGCCGCTGGTCGTGAGCCGCGGTGCGGGTGCGGCCAGCCGCGTCGCTATCGGGACCGGGGTGTTCGGCGGCATGCTCGCCGCCACGGTGCTGGGCGTTTTCTTCGTGCCCGTTTTTGTGGTGTTTGTGCAGACGATCGTCACGCGCGCCGGGGCGCTGTTCAAGCGTCGCGCAGTACCCGCTCCGGGCTAAAGTCCGATTCGCCCCAAGGCGTCGGCGATGCCCCGCAGGCTCGCCGCCAAATCCGGGTGGCCTGCCTCGAAGCGCGCTGCCATGGCCTCGAGCCGCGATGCGTGGCCTTCGCCTGAACTCGCCTCGCTCGGTGTCGTGCCGCGCGCACGCCTGATGTCGCCGGTGAGCTCGTCCAGCAACCGGCGCGATTCCACATCGAGCTGCGGGGAGCCCTGCAACTCCTGATGTAATCTTGCCAGCGCTGCGTTTAATGTCTCTTGGCTCATCGATCCCATGATAGCGGATCAGCGCGGCCCTGACCTCAGAACAGCTCCATGACTTCTATGCCCGGTCGCGGCTGGGCCGCGGCCGCGGGCACCAGCCCGCCCACGCGCACCCCGAGCAGGCGCAAGCGGCGTTCCAGCGGAGCCCGCTTGAGGCACAGTCCCGCCGTATGGCGAATCACCGTCGCATCAGCGGTGTGATATTCCAGGGTCTGCGCTCGTGTGACGGACTGAAAATTATCGTAACGGAGCTTCACCCCGATGGTACGGCCGGCAAAGCCGTGCCGGGCCAGGTCCGCGGCCAATCTCTCGCACAGAGAAGTGAACACCGCGCTGAGCTCGGGGCGGTCCCGCACCGCGTGCAGGTCGCGCTCAAAAGTCGTCTCGCAGCTCATGGATACCGGGTCGCTCTCCGTAACAATTTCGCGCTCGTCCCGACCCCAGGACACCTCATGGAGCCATTGGCCATAGTGACGGCCGAATTGCTCGATCAGCCACCCAGGCTCGCACCGAGAGAGTTCACCGATGGTGCGGATCCCCAGCTGTTCGAGGCGAGCACTTGCCTTAGGTCCCACGCCATTGACCTTGCGGCATGGCAATGGCCAGACGCGTTCTGGAAGATCGGCCAGCTCCAGAATCGTCACGCCGTTGGGCTTTCTCATCTCACTGGCCAGCTTGGCCAGCAACTTGTTGGGCGCAACTCCGATCGAGCAGCTCAGCCCGGTGGCAGCGAGGATGGCCTGCTGAATACGTCGCGCCAGCCTGAGCCCGCGTTCCGCCGTCCCATCCTCGACGGCGGCAAAATCGATATAGACCTCGTCAATACCACGGTCTTCGATGCGGGTTGCTATCGCGCCAATGGTGTCCTTGAACAATCGCGAGTAACGCCGGTATTCCTCGAAGTCGGCCGGCAGCAGCACGGCGTCGGGACAATGCCGAGCGGCCTGCATGAGTCCCATTCCGGAGTGAATGCCAAACTCGCGCGCCGGATAGGTGGCCGTTGTCACCACACCTCGCCCCTGATAATC
The DNA here is from genome assembly GCA_963717335.1 of uncultured Gammaproteobacteria bacterium. GTDB lineage: Bacteria > Pseudomonadota > Gammaproteobacteria > Steroidobacterales > Steroidobacteraceae > FEN-1191. The sequence goes on from CAVQVZ010000003.1 coordinate 169,971, forward strand.
CGCAAGGCGCGAAAACTCGGTGGCGTTGCCCTCGGCCAGCGCGCGTCTTCGCCCGCCAATCACCACCGGCAGGCCCTTGAGCTGCGGATAGCGCAGCAGCTCCACCGACGCGTAGAAGGCGTCCATGTCCAGGTGCGCGATGCAGCGATCGGACGGCGCGGGGCTGTTCATGTAAGCGGATCCGGGCGGCCGTGCCATAACCGGCGATAGAGCGGGCGAGTGCCGATGGCGTGCACCAGTTCGGCCGGATGCGCCACATTCCAGATGGCCAGATCGCACCATTTGCCAGTCTCGATCGTACCCTGGCTTGAGTGCAGTCCCAGTGCACGGGCGGCCACTCGCGTCGTACCCGCCAGGCACTCCTCGGTACTCAGTCCAAATTCGACCGCCGCAAAATTCATGGCAGTGAGGATCGAGGCTAGCGGCGAAGTACCGGGATTACAGTCCGTGGATACCGCAAACGGGACATTCGCCTCGCGCAGCAATTCGATCGGCGGTCTCTTTTGCTCGCGCAGAAAATAAAAAGCCCCAGGCAGCAGCACGGCCACGGTACCGGCAGCCGCCATCGCACTCACTCCCTCGGCATCGGAGTACTCCAGATGGTCAGCGGAAAGTGCGTTGTGCTGCGCCGCCAGTGCAGCGCCGTGCATGTTGGAGAGCTGATCGGCGTGCAGTTTTACCCGCAGGCCGTGCGAGCGCGCGGCGGCAAAGGTGCGCGCTACGAGTGCTGCCGTGAACGCCACCTGTTCGCAATAGGCATCAAAGGCGTCTGCGAGCTTGCTGGCGGCGACCGCCGGTATCAGCTCAGCGCACAACCGCTCGACATATTCGCCCGCGTTGCCGGCGTGCTCGGGGGGCACGGCGTGTGCCCCCAGATACGTCGTGGACACCGACAGCGGCCGCTGTACGGCCAGCGCCCTTCCCGCCTCCAGCATGCGAAGCTCGGTATCAAGGTCCAGCCCGTAGCCAGACTTCACTTCTAAAGTCGTCACGCCCTCGGCCAAAAGCGCGTCCACCCGCGGCAGTGCGCCATTGATCAACTGTTCAAGGCTGGCCGCGCGCGTGGCCTTAACGGTGGACAAAATCCCGCCGCCAGCCCGGGCGATGCTCTGGTAACTCTCCCCCGCCAGGCGCCGCTCGATTTCCGGAGCGCGGTTGCCGGCGTGCACGATGTGCGTGTGACAATCAATGAGCCCCGGTGTAATCAAACGCCCGGCTGCATCGAGCAGTTCAGCCTCGCCAAATCGCTGCTGGAGTTCGCGCAGCGGACCAACGGCGGCAATCCGGCCGTGCTGCTCGGCAATCGCTGCCTCGGCCACTTCGCCCACGGCTCCGCGGTTCGCGGCCTGTGGCACTCCGCTCCAGACTCGGCCGTTGGCAATAAGTCGGGTGGCTTCGGCTGCGGGCATGAGCGCGAGATTACCCGGCCCGCCCCGCCAGCGCCACGTGGGTGCTAACATGTTGCGAATGCAGCAGGCAGCAGCCATGGCGCCGAGTGCCGTCACTTACGCCAATCTGTGGTGGGAAGGTCGCTGGCTCCGCGATGCAACCGTGACCATCGACGCCACGGGCCACTCGGTCGAAGTTTCCACAAATCGATCCACAGCCGGGCCGGCCGTGGCCGGATTGACTCTGCCCGGTTTGGTCGATGCACATTGCCATGCGTTTCAGCGGCCGCTCGGGCCATGGACACAGCGGGCCGCGAGTCAGCAAGACGATTTCTGGAGCTGGCGCGAGACTATGTACGCGCTCGCAAAGCATCTGCACCGCGACGAGCTTGAGGCGATCGCCGCACGCTGCTACCTGGAGTTACTGCGAGGTGGTTACACCGCGGTGGCGGAGTTTCTCTACCTGCACCGCCTCGGTGAACGAAGTGCGCTGGATGCCGATGCTGCCATTGCGGCGGCGGCGCGGCGCACGGGCGTCGCTCTGACCTTGCTTCCCACGCTCTACCAACATTCAGGATTTGGTGGAGCGCCGCCCACCGTCGGACAACAATGCTTCGTGCGTGACACCGCGCAGTTCCTGGAGGACTGGCAGGAACTGCGGCGTCGTTACCCGGCAGACAGCGACATCGCGCTCGGCGTGGCCTTTCACAGTCTGCGCGCGGTGGACATCGACACGATCGCCCAGGTATACAAATCGCTCCGTGCCGACCCGCTGTGCCGCTGTGTACACATCCATGTCGCCGAACAGCCGGCCGAAGTGGAAGGCTGCATAAGAGCGCACGGTTCACCTCCGGTGGGGCTGTTAGCCGCTCGTGGATTGCTGTCCTCGCAATGGGCCCTGGTCCATGCGACCCACTCGAGCGAATCCGAGCTCGCGCAACTGCGCGCCGCCGGGGCCACCTTAGTGCTTTGCCCCACGACCGAGGCGGATCTGGGCGATGGCTGTCCCGTGCTGGCCCCGTTTCTCAACGCCGGCGGCAAAATGGCGATTGGCTCCGACAGCAATATTGGCCGCAACTCGCTCGATGAACTGCGGATGCTGGAATGGTCCCAGCGCCTGGCGCGCGGCCGCCGCAACGTGCTGGGCACCGCCGGCGAACCGGCCACGGCCGACCGTCTTTTCCAGGCAGCTCTCAACGGGGGGCGCAGCGCGGTAGGGGCGGGAGCGCGCGCCGACTTCGTCACCTATGAGAAGGATGCGGGCGACTGGGAGCTGCAGACGAGCGATGATTTTCTCAGCACGCTAATATTCGATTCGGCGGCGCCGCGCGCGCGCCAGGTTTTGAGCGGCGGGCGCTGGGTGATCCGCGATGGCCGCCATGCCGAGGAAAAACAGATCGAGGCCCGCTACCGCGAAACGGTGCAGGCCCTGCGCGCCAAAATCCGTACCAGGAACAGCTCATGAATGACCACAGCCCGCCCTCACCCGCCGTCTCCGGCAGCCCACGCGTTATTCGTGCCCCGCGCGGTAGGACGCTGAGCGCGCGCTCCTGGCTCACCGAAGCGCCGCTGCGCATGCTGATGAACAACCTGGATCCGGAGGTTGCTGAGCGCCCGGAGGATCTGGTCGTGTACGGCGGGATCGGCAAGGCGGCGCGCAACTGGGAATGCTTCGATGCGATCGTCGCCACGCTCAGGCGGCTCGGAGCGGATGAAACGCTGCTGATCCAGTCGGGCCGCCCGGTCGGCGTGTTCCGCACGCATGCGGACGCGCCGCGCGTCCTGATTGCCAATTCGAACCTGGTTCCCCACTGGGCCACCTGGGAGCACTTCAACGAGCTCGATCGGCGGGGACTGATGATGTACGGCCAGATGACCGCGGGCTCGTGGATCTACATCGGCTCCCAGGGCATCGTTCAGGGTACATACGAGACGTTCGTGGAAATGGGCCGGCGCCACTTCGGCGGGCAACTGGGCGGACGCTGGATACTCACGGCCGGCTTGGGAGGCATGGGCGGGGCACAACCGCTCGCCGCCACCATGGCCGGCGCTTCCATGCTGGCCATTGAGTGTCGGCAATCGCGCATCGATAAGCGCCTTGAGACCGGCTACCTCGATCAGCAGGCCAATTCGCTCGATGAGGCGCTGGCGAAAATCGCCGAAGCCAAGGACCGTTCGGTCGCGGTATCGATCGGTGTGTGTGGCAACGCGGCCGAGTTGCTGCCGGAATTGCTCCGCCGCGGAGTACGGCCGGATGCCGTCACCGACCAGACATCCGCGCACGATCCGGTGCACGGGTATCTGCCGGTGGGCTGGAGCGTGGAAGAGTGGGAAGCGGCGCAAGTGCGCGATCCGTCGCGCGTCACGCGCGAGGCCAGTGCCTCCATGGCCGCGCACGTGCGCGCGATGCTTGAGTACAAGCACATGGGAATACCGACTTTCGACTACGGCAACAACATCCGTCAGGTCGCGCTGAGTCAGGGCGTCAAGAACGCTTTCGATATCCCAGGGTTCGTGCCCGAATACGTGCGCCCACTATTTTGCCGCGGCGTCGGTCCCTTCCGGTGGGTGGCGCTGTCGGGCGACCCGGCCGACATTGCCCGCACCGATGCCAAGGTGCGCGAGCTGATTCCAAACGACCCGCATCTGCATCGATGGCTGGACATGGCCGCCAAGCGAATCCAGTTCCAGGGTCTGCCAGCGCGCATCTGCTGGGTAGGTCTGGGGGATCGCCATCGACTCGGGCTGGCGTTTAATGACATGGTGGCCAGCGGTGAGCTGCAGGCCCCTATCGTCATAGGGCGCGACCATCTGGATTCAGGTTCGGTGGCCAGTCCCAACCGCGAGACCGAAGCTATGCGCGACGGGTCCGATGCAGTTTCGGACTGGCCCTTGCTCAATGCTTTGCTCAACACCGCCAGCGGCGCGACATGGGTCTCCTTCCACCACGGCGGTGGCGTCGGCATGGGTTTCTCGCAGCACGCCGGGGTAGTGATCGTGTGCGATGGAACCCCTGAGGCGGCACGCCGCATCGAGCGCGTGCTGTGGAATGATCCGGGCACCGGCGTCATGCGCCATGCCGACGCGGGATACGAGAGCGCGTTGCAGTGTGCCCGCGAGCACTCGCTCCAGTTACCGATGCTGATCCCGAGCCGCTCGCCATGATCAGGGGCCGCTCCGCGGCTTCGGGGCTGCGCGCCGGGGCCCTTTCCCTGGCCGCGCTCCGTGCGGCATTCGGCGCGCCTACGGCGATGCCCCTGACGCGCGCCGATCAGGGTCGCGTTCGGCGCTCTCGCGCCGTCATCGAGCGCCTGGTTGCGCGCGGCCAGACGGCCTACGGCGTCAACACGGGATTCGGTTCCCTGGCGAGTGAGCGCATTTCCACGGCCGACCTGGCCTTGCTGCAGCACAATCTGGTGCTCTCGCATGCGGCCGGTACCGGCGCGCCGCTGAGCGATGAAGTGGTGCGCCTGGTGCTGGTACTGAAAATCGCCAGTCTGGCGCAGGGCTTTTCAGGAATCCGTCCCCAAACGCTCCAGGCGCTGCGCACCTTGCTGCGCAAGGAGATCTATCCGGTCATTCCGAGCCAAGGCTCCGTGGGCGCCTCGGGAGACCTCGCGCCCCTCGCGCATCTGTCGGCGGCGCTCCTGGGCGTCGGCAATGTTCGCTACCGCGGACGCCTCATCTCCGCGCGGCGTGGACTGGCGCTGGCGGGGCTTGCTCCCGTAAAGCTTGCCGCCAAGGAAGGCCTGGCGTTGCTCAACGGCACCCAGGTGTCCACGGCGCTCGCGCTTGCGGGCCTGTTCGCCATTGAAAACGTGTTCGCCGCCGCACTGGTTACCGGAGCGATGAGCGTGGATGCGCTCAAGGGGAGCGATGCGCCGTTTGATCCGCGGATCCATGCGATACGCCGCCAGCCGGGGCAGGTGGTGGTGGCCGCGGAGCTCAAGTCGCTCCTGCGCGGGAGCCGCGTGCGCGCCTCGCACATCGACTGCGAAAAAGTGCAGGACCCCTACTCGCTCCGTTGCCAGCCGCAGGTGATGGGGGCATGCCTCGACCTGATACGCACAGCCAGCGCGACGCTGCTGCGCGAAGCCAACGCGGTAACGGACAATCCGCTGGTATTTTCGCGCGAGAACGAGGTGGTGTCCGGCGGCAATTTTCACGCGGAGCCGGTCGCGTTTGCGGCCGACCAGCTGGCTCTGGCGGTCGCCGAAATCGGCTCGATCGCCGAACGGCGGATCGCGATTCTGGTCGACACCAAGATGAGTGGTCTTCCACCTTTCCTGGTGGCCAACAGCGGTGTGAACTCAGGCTTTATGGTGGCCCAGGTCACGGCGGCCGCGCTGGTTTCGGAAAACAAATCCCTCGCGCATCCGAGCAGTGTCGATAGCATCCCGACTTCCGCCAACCAGGAAGATCATGTATCGATGGCGACCTACGGCGCCCGGCGCCTGCTGGCCATGGCCGAGAACGCGGCGGGCATCGTGGCAATCGAGCTTCTGGCGGCCGCGCAGGGTCTTGATTTCCATCGTCCGCTGCTCAGTTCCGCGCCCCTCGAGGCGGCGCACCGCTTGCTGCGCCGGCGCGTGCCCGTCTATGCACGAGACCGGCACTTCGCCCCCGACATCTCCGCGGCGCGCGAGATCGTAGCGGGCGGCCTGCTGCGCGAGTACGTCAACGCCCGCCTGTTTTCGGGCTAAGCCCGCCCCACTCATCGAGCCTGGCGGACGTGCAGACCTTTCCTACTCACACTTTGTTAGCTGGGACTTCGCCGCTGATCATCAGCGTCCCGCATGCAGGAACAGCCGTACCGCAGGACCTGGCGCCGCGCCTCACGCCCATGGCCCTGGATCTGCCGGATACCGATTGGCATGTCGCCCGGCTCTACGATTTCGCGCCCGACCTTGGCGCCACGATGATCGTAGCCCGCTACACGCGCTACCTGATCGATCTGAACCGGCCGCCCGATGATGCGGCGCTGTACAGCTCGGCGACGCAAACCGGGCTTTGTCCGATGCACAGCTTCGATGGCGCGCCCTTGTATCGTGATGGGACCGAGCGCTTGTCTGCGGAAGAAATCGAAAAGCGCCGCGAGCAGTACTGGCAGCCGTACCACGATGCGCTGCGCACGCATCTGGAAGAGACCCATAAGCGTTTTGGCTATGCGCTGTTGCTCGACGCCCATTCCATCCGGAGCATGGTGCCCAGATTGTTCGCAGGCCGGCTGCCGGACGTGAACGTGGGCACCTTTGACGGCCGCTCCTGCGCTCGGACCGTCAACGATGCTCTGGGCGCACGACTGAGCGCAGCCCCGCACTTTTCCCATGTCTTTGACGGACGCTTTAAGGGCGGTTACATCACCCGCCACTATGGGCAGCCTTCCAAGGGGCAGCATGCGCTGCAAATCGAACTCTCGCAAAGCAGTTATATGGATGAGTCGGGCACCACCTATGAGATCGAACGCGCCGCGCCACTGCGCGAAGTACTGCATGAACTGGTGGTATCACTGCTCGCGCTTTCCCCCATGCACTCATAGCGAGTGCGGCTCGCGGCATGCAACCTTTAGAGAAGATGGAAAAGCGGATACGCGCTGCGCTGGCCGGAGCGCCCCACTCGGCACAGCTGCTCGATGAACTTGGCGCAAATCTTGCCCGACAACAGCGCCACACAGAAGCCATTGCACTGTTCGAACGCGCATTGAGTCTTGATCCGGAGTTGCCGCACACGCGCAGGAGACTTGCAAACGCCTACGCAGCGAGCGGGCGCGGACCGGAGGCGGATCGACTCTACGCCGAGTACGTTGCGCAGGACCCGGACAGGAAAGTCATAGCCGAGGGTGCCGAACACCTCAATGCAGGACGCACGAAACAAGCCGTCGCCGCCTTCAAGAGCGTGCTGCGCCGAATCCCCGACCACATTGACGCCATGCGAATGCTGGCCCTCGCTCTGGGCAGCGAGTCACGCGATATTGAGGATGCGGAGGTCCTGTTGCGGCGCGTGACCGAGCGGGCGCCCGACTATGTGGCCGCGTGGATCGATCTGGGCTCGAATTACATCAAGCAGAAAAAATGGGTTGAGGCGGCCGAAACGTTGCGCAAAGCCACACGGCTGGCTCCGAATAACATTCGGGCCTGGGCCGGCCTGGCCGACGCCCTGGCGCAGGGAGGTTTTCAGGAGCAAAGCCTTGAGGCATACCGCAAGACCGTAGAGCTTGATCCGGACAATTACTACGCGCACCTAGGCTTCGCGCACGTGCTAAAGAGCGTGGGCCACCAAAAGGACGCCATTGCAGCCTATCGGGCCGGGATCGCGCTACGGCCGGACTTCGGTGAGGCGTACTGGAGCCTCGCCAACCTCAAGACATTTCGCTTCACACCCGATGAGATCGCGACGATGCAGGAGCAGGTGCAGCACGGCGAGCTGCGGCCTTCCACCGCCGCTCATTTCTGCTTCGCGCTGGGAAAGGCCTTCGAAGACGCCGGCGACTACGATACGGCGTGGCGTTGGTATCAGGACGGCAACCGACGCCAGAGGCCGCTGGTCTCGCACGATCCCTTGATCATGGAGGACCGGCACACGGCTAACATCGAGACCTTCACGGCCGAATTTCTGCGTGCCCACGAAGGGCACGGCTTCGAGGCCACCGATCCCATCTTCATTGTCGGAATGCACCGCTCGGGCTCGACGCTGATCGAGCAGATTCTGGCCTCGCACAGCCAGGTTGAGGGAACGTTGGAATTGCCCACCATGGGCAAGATCGCAGCGACCGTGGGCCGATACCGGACTGACGGTGTCGAATATCCCGAGGTCGTGCGCGACCTGCGGCCCAAGGATTGGCGCGATTACGGCAGACAGTACATTGAGGCCACGCGCCGCCATCGCCAAACCGACCGGCCGCGATTTACGGACAAGATGCCGGGTAATTTTCCGTTAATTGGATTCATACACCTCACAATGCCGAATGCCAAGATCATCAATGCCACTCGTCATCCGCTCGATACCCTGCTCGGCAACTACAAACAGTTGTATGGGAGTGGCCCCGATTACAGCTACGACATGGAGGAGCTCGCCCAGTACTACCGCGAGTACCATCGGCTCATGCAGCACTGGGAACAGGTGCTTCCCGGCAAAATACTGACGGTCCATTACGAAGACACCGTGCTGGACCTGGAATCGCAAGTACGGCGGTTACTGGCGCACTGCAATTTGCCCTACGAGCAATCTTGCCTCCACTACTATCAGAATCGAAGAACCGTTAAGACCGCGAGTTCGGAACAGGTGCGAAGGCCCATCTACAGGGAAGCGCTAGGGACCTGGCGCCGCTACGAAAAGCACCTGGGACTGTGGAAGGCGGAGCTCGCCGATATCATCGAGGCCCTGCCCGAGCGCGTTCAAAACGCCGGACTCGGCCCGGGCTAAGCCGCCGTCAATCAAACGGCCAGACCTCCAGACCGTGGATTGCGTTGCGGATGTCACGGGTCAGATTGACCGAAAGTACGATTTTATTATTCTTAAGATCGTAAATTGTGACGGTCGACGGCGAGGACCCCCCAGCGACTACCGCATCCGAAAGCAGGCACAGCCCTCGCGCAAAGCCCTGCCGGGCGATCCCACTGGTATCAGCGTCTCGGTGCGTCAGCGTCTCGATATCGTAGGTCGGCACCTTCATGATCCGGTCTTCCCGATCGTCACGGCCGGAGTAGCGCAGTGTGCCCGCCGCCGTATCGTTGAATAGCACGCCGTCGCGAAACGGACGCGCGTTATGGGTTCCTGGGGGCAGCTCCACCGCCATGTGGATGTGTTCGCCGCTGTATTGCAGCAAGCCGCCGGTGTTCATCCCACAGATGTACATTCCGGCATCGTCTGCGTACACGTTGTTGAGGTGCAGCTTGTTCAACGACAAAGGTCCGTTATCGCCCGTCGGATCGAAGCGCTCGAAGAAAAACCGGTACTGCCGCATTTGGACATGCATGGCCCAATCAAAGGCCCGGCGGTCCAGGTTAAAGCCCAGAATGCTGTCAAACCCGGTCGAGGTCAGGAACAGTTCCCGCCCGTAGACGGCAATTTCATGGCAGTGCTTCAGGTAGGGGCTGCTCCAGGCGCCGACGCGCTGGAACTTTGGCGTAAAGGCGAAGAGTTCATCGCTCGAGGCCATGTAAACCAGCTCACCGTCGAAGGCGATGCCGCGCAGGCCTCGGTCCCAGCCCCTGCCCTGCCAGTCGATATCGACGGTGTTCCAGTCGATCGTCTGCACGACTTCATGCGAGCTCAAGTCGATCAGGTATACGCCACCGTGGCTTTCGCCCTTGTGGCTGCCGCGCACGACCGATGAGGCCACCAGTCGCCTACTCGCCAAGTGGGCTGCCTCGACTGTCCGCTATCGCAAAAGGTCTAGAAGTTCTTACGAATGGTCACGCCGATGTTTTGCGGCCGGAATTGTGCGGGCATCATGTGGAAGCGCGGATCAACGAAGGTGTCGGCGTAATAAGTCTTCGGAAGTCGTCAGCCAGTTCGAGCCCTTCGAATTCCAGACATTATCGAGGGTCAGGGTGATTTCCAGTTTGTCGGGCGTGATTGCGCCGACCTGAAGCTTGCCGAAGCTCCAGGGCTCTATCCGGCCCGAGCCGGGTTGAAGGCCGGCGCCCTGAACGTTGTTTTGATAATCGAGCGAGGCGTACCTTGAGACTCTGGTACTCCAGGGACTGATAGCTGTAGTCAAATCGGGCCCAGAGCTTGCTTCCCATGGGTTTCCAGGTGAAGTCATACTCCAGGCCTCCGGACGCCTTGAATTTGGGCGCGCCGACCATCTGGGTCCCCGACGGGATGGTTCTACCGTTCGGATACACCACCTGCTCGGTCAGTTTTGGATCGGCCGCGATCAGATTGAAATCGAATAAAAGTCCCTTCGTCAGGTGCGCCGAGCCACTGAGCTCGATGCCCTTGTTTTCGGCTGAGCCACCATTGATGGTGCCGTGTTTCCACCAGGCCCCGTTACCACTTGCGGCGCCACTGGTGCTGCTCTCCAGCTGAATCTGGTTCCAATGCATCAGGAACAGCGAGGCATTGATCGTGAGACGCCGATCCCACCACTGGCTCTTAATGCCCGCCTCGTAGTTGAATAGCTTGTCCGGATTGTATTTAAGCGGGACCGCGCCACTGGCGGCCGCACGCGCGGTGTTCTCCCCGCCCAGGCGATATCCTTCGCTGAACAAAAGGTATCCCATTACGTCGTGATTGAATTTGTATTGGGTTCCGAGCTTGAACAGGGTGGCGCTGTCGTTCCCGGAGCTGGTATTGGTCCCAGGCTCATCGATCCCTACCGGTAGCCCGAGCGGGACCTGATAGTTTTGGCTGATGTCGCGCTTGTAATTGAACCAGCGCCCACCGGCCGTTACCGTCCATGGATCGGTAAATCTGTAGCTGATCTCACCAAATACGGCGGTCTGCGTAACCGTGCGGTCGAACCACTGGGCATAAGTCGTCGTGGTGGGTGCCAGCGGGTACTGTACGTTGAGTCCTGCGTTCTTCGCATCGAGGGCCGCGGCGTTGGCGGCCAGCCAGGCCCAGGTATCCATGAACTGCAGGTTTTGCGAGCCGTAGTACCAGTAGTCATGCACGCGCTCATAGAACAGGCCGCCCAGCCATTGCAGCTTGCTATCACCCTTGGAAGTCAGCCGGAATTCCTGGGAAACCCGGTACTGATGCTGATCGTTGAATATGGTGCTGGTGGTGAAGGCACCGTTGCTGACCAGCCGGGTGTCGTAAATATTGTACTTGGGGGCGCCTACTTGCTTGGGCGGGGTGGCGTAGTACCCGTAGTAGCTCCCGTAATACTTGGCCTTGTACTGTTCATAGGTCATGTTGTCTTCGGTGTAGGTCATGTGCCGCGCAAAGTAGGCGGTCGCAGACTTGAATTCCGCAAACCCCAGGTCTGCCGTGACGGTCGCCGCCGCCTGCCACCAGTTGTCGTGGCGGGAATTCTCTATAAAGCGGGTGATCTTGGCATCCCCCAGATACGGATCATTCGACCAATCGCCCTTGGTGGTGTCATTCTGGGTGGTTAGATTGAACAGTACGTCGGTGCCGTCGTTGATCTTCCACAACGCTGCGAGCCGCGACCCCTGGACTTTCCAATCGTTGGTGTTGGACTTGACGGCATTCGCGTTGTTGGATTCCTGGGCCAAATCGGTGCCGTAGACATTGTCGATCCAGCCGCCGTTGTCGGCGTAGAAGCCCACGATGCGGGCGGTCAGCTTGTCATCGATTAGCGGAATGTTGAGGTGTCCGTCCACCTCGTAGCTCCCCGCCCCGCCCTTGGTCGCGATGCCGGTCAGGCTGTACTGACCCGAGAAGCCGGAAGGATCCGGCTTGTTGGTGATGATGCGCAATACGCCAGTTTCTGCAGATGAGCCGAATAATGTGCCCTGCGGACCGGGCAGTGACTCGACCCGTTCGATGTCGACCAGGTACGGGCTGACCTGGGTGGCATTGGTGGTGATGGGCTGTTCGTCGAGGTAAACGCCCGCTTGGGCGTCGCTGTAAAACTCTTCGATTCCCGTCGACACACCTCGAAAGACGATGTCGTTGCGCGCCGGCTGCTGCTGCGCCAGGGTCACGCTGGGCAGGTCCTTGATGTAATCCCCCATCTCCTTGTATCCCGCCTTCTCAATGTCGGCGGTGCTGATCACCGTGATACTCTGGGGGACGTCCTGGAGGTTGACCTTGCGCTTGGTGGCGGTAACCACGATTTCTTCGAGCGACAGGCTGCCACTCGCCTGCTGGGCATAACTCTGCGGCGTGGCGCACAACGCGGCCGACACGGCAATCGCCAGCATTGAACTGGAGCTGCGTGGCAGCGGTGCAGCGGATCCTTGCATGCCCCCACTGTTCTTACAGAGCCGTGCGTAGCGATCGCCCTTCATACTTTTCCCCTATCGCGCGCCAATCTCGATGATATTCGTTCCCAACTAATAATTGTAGAGTTATGCCGGTAATTCTTTAGACGCACCGGGCTCCTTATCCGCCGGGACGTAATCAAAAATGAAGTGAATGCGGTCGGTGTTGCCTCGGTTGATGACGCTGTGCACCTTGAGATTGTTGATCTCGTACACCTGTCCTACTTGTAGGTTATAGGGTCGGCCATCGACCGAGAAGCGGACCTTCGAGTTGGTCGTGATCGGAGCGTGTATGCGATGCCCGCAGCCAAATGAGGGGTGCCTGTCGCGGTGCGGATCTATCCGGGCGCCGGGCGGTAGTTTCGCGACCATGGCGCGAATGATGCGGCCGCCCGGCGGATACCATTGGGCAATGATTGAATCCATCAGAGGCGCAGCAACCCCAGCCAGCCGGTCCCAGCCCGGTGGCTTGGTGACCTCGATGGTGGGCCATTGTTCGATATTCGCGAACAGCAATACGATGGACTGGGTCTGGCGATGGACTTCGTAGTCCTTCTGCCGGCCCTTATGCTCATCCCACGCTTCCTCGCCCTGCGCGGCAATCGCGGTCGCCAGGGGAGCAACGTCGATTTCACCGCAGTGACGTACCAGCTCGCCGATATCCATGGGTATCGATGCTACCGGCAGAGGACGCCGCTAGGCAATCGTGAGCGGAAACTCAGCTCAGTGTGGCGGCAAGCGCCTGCAGATTGTCTGGCAATACCCGGATTACCCCCCATTGTGGGCAATCAATATCAGCGATCAGAAAGAACGCGATGGACACAATGGCGGGCAGTATGAGCATGTGCCCGCGATCTCGTGTCCCTTTCTGGAATCGATAACCGATCATTCCCGTCGTGATGATGCCGAGTACGTAAAGCAATATCCAGGCGCCCTCCGGCAGCCGGTTCCATGCGGCCGCCTGAGCGTAACCCTGTGCGTTGAGCACATCGTTGATTGAGGCGACGGCAAGCGCCGAGAGTGGAGTTGGGTCAGCCCTGGCTGCGCTCGCCACTGTGTTCCACAGCTGGGACTGCGCCTGCTCGGTGGCGCCGCTGAGCTCTTTGACCTTTAAGTGATCTGAAGTTGTGTAAAAGCGGATTCTCAGTCCATTGTATTGTCGTAACTGCTGCTTGAGCTTCAAGGCGTCGGCCGTAGGAAAAAGTTCCGCTCGGGTATAGGCCGTGCCAATGGCGTTCGCCTCGCTCTCTTCATAACCCTTACGTTCATCGTAGCGACTGGAAGCCATCGAGAAGCTAAAGCCGACCAATAGGCCAAGCAAGGTCAAGCCCGCGCCGAGCACAATATCGAAGTCTGCCCTGCCTGCCTCATCCAGCGCTCCGCGCCGGGACTGGAGCCTCGCGCCCAGGTGTGTTGCCCCCCACAGCACCGCGAACGTGAACAGGAGCAGTACAATCGGGTGGTCCAGAAGCGTGAGCATGAGAGTCCCTCCGGGGGGGCCGGCCAATCGCTATCGGCACTGTAGCGCATGATCCCTCAAAGTGCGTAGGCGGTGGCCCCAGAGACTTTTGGAGTGACCCATGGTGTAGGAACGGTCCGTTCCGGCTGCGCAGCGGGCCGGATCGGACTAAGATTGGCGGCTCACCAAAATAATCGCGGGATGCCCATGGCGCCGGAGAGCCGAGCATTCGAGTACGCCCTCGGCATCTTTGCGGTGCTCATTGGCCTTGCAGTGGCCGATATTGCCGCCAGTTTCCATCGGCTGCTGCGTCACAAGGCGCAGGTCCGGTGGGACCCCCTGGCCTTGCTGGCCGCCGGTTATGCGCTGTGCATGGCCGTCTACATGTGGTTCGACATCTGGGGCGTGCGCCATTTCGGCATGACACGCCATTTCTTGTTCTATCTGGGCCTGGTTGCCGAGCTGTTCATCCTGTACCTGATAGCCGCGGCGAGCCTTCCCGATGAGAGCATCGGAACCATAGATCTGCGTGAATATTACCTCGCCAACCGACGCCACTTTTGGACCCTGGTTGCCCTGTTCCAGTTTGGCTACTTTGCCCTCGGGGTTTATTTCGCGCGCGGCGAACCGGCTGGTATGCCGTTGTCGGTGATTGTGCTCATGTGGATACTGATGACAACGCCCCTTGCGATTGCCCTGGCGATGCTAAGGCTTAAATCAAGATTGGCGCACTTTCTGGGCCTGCTGGCTCTCTTTGCCATCATGATCCTGCACTACGGTTCGGCGACAATAAATTGAACGCGAAGTCGTGCCGGAATGCGTTGCTGGCGCTGCTCGTGTGCTCGTTCACCGTGCCAGGAAGCTCAACCGAGCCGCCCGCGCCCAAGATCGTGGTGTATCTGGGGGCCACTCTGCTCGATGGCATCTCCAGCGAGCCCCAAACCCACATGGCGGTCGTGACGAGCGGTGATCGAATCAGCGCAGTCGTGCCCGCCAAGGATTTCCGCGCGGAAGCGGGGGCGGAAATTGTTGACGTCCGCAACCGTTTTATTATCCCTGGCCTGATCAACACTCACGTTCACCTGGCCACGCTCGCAGACCCTCCAGTGGCAAGGGCATACCTGCGTCGCGAACTCTATAGTGGCGTGACTTCGGTACGGGACATGGCCGGTGACACGCGCCTGCTTGCGGAGCTCAAGCGCGAGGCGGAATTCGATGAATTAGTCGCCCCCGACATTTTTTACGTAGCGTTGATGGCCGGCCCCGAGTTCTTTGTCGATCCGCGCACCCACGATGCGGCGCGCGGACGCATCGCGGGCCAGGTTCCATGGATGCAGGCGATTACCCTGCAGACCAACCTGCCCTTAGCTGTTGCCGAAGCGCGCGGAACAGGCGCTACAGCCCTCAAGCTCTATGCCGACCTGCCGGCGTCACTGGTCAAGGCCATTACTGAGGAGGCCCATCGTCAACAGCTTCTTGTGTGGGCCCATGCCGCCGTTTTTCCGGCTCTGCCCAGTGACGTGGTGAACGCCGGAGTCGATGTCATCAGCCATGCGTGCCTGTTGGGCTACGAGGTCAACTCGCCGCCGCTGCGCACGTATGAGGATCGAACGCCGATGGACGCGGCCAGGGCGCTCAAGCCGAATGCGGAAATGAGCGCACTGTTCGCCAGTATCAAGGCCCGCGGCACGATTCTCGATGCCACTTTGAACGTCTACGACACCGATACGCACCCGGTGTCTTGTCCGCCAGGGGCGGCGGATTATCTGGCGCGCGAAGCTTACCGCGCGGGTATTCCCATTTCTGCGGGCACTGACGACGATCCGGATTGGGCGAAAACGGACAGTCTGCTGGATGATGAAATCGGACTGCTAGTGGCGAAAGTGGGCATGAGCCCGGCTGAAGCCCTTCGCTCAGCCACGCTCATAGGAGCGCGCGCGCTTGGGCTGGAGAAAGAGCTCGGCACGGTGCAACCCGGCAAGCGGGCCAATATGGTCGTTCTGCTGCGAAATCCCCTCGAGAACATCTCGAATCTCAGAAGCGTTGATTTCGTAGTCAAGCACGGAAAGCGCTTTGCCCACAGCGATTACCATGCGGCTACCGAGAAGGATTTTCCGACTTCAAAGTAGAACTGGCCCGGCTCCGCCCCAGGTCTGCCTGCTGTGAAAGAATCTGGAATAGTCATGATCTGTGGAACGGCGGGAGGCATCCATTGAAATACCAAATCGGCCCTCTTCGGGTTAGTGAGCACACCCGGTGGATGGAGCTGTGGAGTGAATATCAGAAATTCTATGGCATCGCACTGTCGTTGAAGGTCAGCGAGAGTGCGTGGACGCGCCTTCAAGATGGGCGCCTGCACGGGCTTGGCGCTCGCGATTCCGGCGACGCCCTGGTCGGGATCGTCCATTTTCTGTTCCACGAGGACAGCTGGTCCACCGAACCGGCCTGCTACCTGCAGGACCTTTACGTGGATGCACGTGCCCGCGGCACAGGTTGCGGCCGTCAGCTGATCGAGGCCGTGGCGGATTCGGCGCGGGCGGCCGGAGCGAATCCGCCCTACTGGTTAACGCACGAAACGAACCGCGTGGCCAGGCACTTGTACGATCGTATGGGCAAAAACCTGGGGTTTATCCAATACACTTACGCCGGATGCCCTTCCGACCCGTCGAGCTAGCCGCTGGCGCGCCTCGCCCGCGTCGTTCAGCTGTATCCAACGACGCGCTCATTTCCGAGCCGGCCTGTCCGGTCCTATCTCGCACTCACCAATACCGGTCGCTCCATATAGAGCGAAGGAAAGGTACGTTGCAGGTTTTCGACCTTCGGAATGTCATTTATGGCGATATAGGGATAGTTTGGATTGTGGAATAAGAAGTCCTGGTGATAACCCTCGGCCGGGTAAAAACCCTTGAATGGGTCAACTCGCGTGACGATGGGGCTGGAAAACGCACGCGAGCGGTTGAGTTGCGCAATGTAGGCCTCCGCAATGCCTTTCTGGCTGTCATCGGCGTAAAAAATTGCAGACCGATACTGAGTACCCTCATCGGGATACTGGCGGTTGAGTTGCGTCGGATCGTGCGCCACGGAGAAGAAAATCTGCAGCAGCTGGCCGTAGGAAACCTTCGCCGGATCGAAGGTTATTTGCACAGATTCGGCGTGCCCGGTCCGGCCCGATCCCACTTCCTCGTAATGGGCGGTGGATTTTTCGCCTCCTGAATACCCCGAGAGCACACGGTGGACGCCCTGGACGTGTTCGAACACGCCCTGCACGCCCCAGAAGCAACCGCCCGAGAGCACCGCGACCTGCATCGCTCCTGGAGCCTTCGGATTGTCCAGCGCCGGGGGTGCAATCGGTACCGCACCTTCCCCGCCATACAGCATGGGAATTCGCGAGACGATTCCGATCATCGCCGCCAAAAGGAAGAGCCATTTCATCGGTTGGTGGAGTTTGATAGTGGACATTGCAGTTCCCGGGTTGAGTTGTTCAGGCACGCGGCACGAAATTGAGCGCCACGGAATTCATGCAATAACGCAGTCCCGTGGGAGGAGGCCCGTCGTCGAATACGTGGCCCAGATGTGCATCGCATCGCTTGCACGAGATCGCATCGCGTTGCCATCCGAAGGAGGTGTCGGAAATCTTCACGATGTTCGTCGCCGAGATGGGCTTCCAGAAACTCGGCCATCCGGTTCCCGACTCGAATTTTGTCTTCGAATCATACAGCGCGGTGTCGCAGCAGATACACCGATACAGCCCATCGCCGTGACTGTGCGCGTACTGACCGGTGTAGGCCATCTCGGTGCCCTCGTGGCGTGCCACCTGATAGGCCAGCGGCGAGAGTTGGGCCTTCCACTCCGCATCAGTCTTGACGAGCTTGGTGACGCGCGAGATTCCGGTGCTCTTCCCGGCCGCCGTAAACATCTCGATATCCACCTGCTGGGGCTGACCAGGCGTGGAGGCGGCGGCGGCCCAGAGTCTGGGGGCCCCCGCCATCGCCAACGCGGTGAGTCCGCAGCGCAGGAACAATCGACGCTCCGCGCATGGCCCGTCCGTGCGTACCGGTTGTGAGGAATCGTGTTTGCGCTGCATGAGAACTCCCTAGCCGAACGTAAATGAATAGGCCTGCACGCCGGGGTCCAGGAATTCGATCGAGAACAGGTGCTCGCCCACATCCTTGGACTGACGAACCAACTGGTACAGGCGCTGCTCCCTGACGGTACCGGCGCCACTGGCGTCGGTATCGGCGCCATGCGCCGCCCCCGGATCGGCGCCGTCGAGCTGCACCCGGAACCGTACCGGTCTGCCACCGCCCGCGGCGCCTAGGACCAGGTGCAGGTCGCGGGCGTAGAAGCGGTAGATGATTTTTCCCCGAGCCCTGCTCAACACCGCCTTCTCAGGGCTCACGGCCCAGTCCCCGGCCAGTGCCCACTGATTCAGTGCGAGCGCCGCGGGTGCGAGATAGTGGTGTTGGCGATCGTGCAGCGCGCCACCGGGCGAGACGAACAGGGCCGCCCGTTCATATCCAATGTAAGTCTCGGGAGAACGCAGGTGCTCCTGATCGCCCGCGGCCTGCACGCCGGCGGCGTGCGCGGCTTCGCTCCCGGCCGGCGGCAGATCGGTGTGCCCCGCATCCCTCAACAGACGTCGGATGATCTGCTCGGATTCGGCGTAATTGCCCTCTCCAAAGTGGTGGGCACGGATGTGCCCGGTCGCATCGATGAAGTAATGTGCCGGCCAGTACTGGTTATTAAAGCCCTGCCAGATGGCGTAGTTGTTATCGAGCGCCACCGGGTAGGAGACTCCCAGTTCCCCGACTGCGCGGCGCACGTTTCCCAGATCCTTCTCGAACGCAAATTCGGGCGCGTGCACACCAATGACCACCAGCCCGTGGTTCTGGTACTTCTGATACCAGGCCTTCACGTAAGGCAACGCCCGCAGGCAGTTGATGCACGAGTAGGTCCAGAAATCGATCAGCACGACCTTGCCGCGCAACGTGGCCGGTGTCAGGGCGGGAGAGTTCAGCCACGATGTGGCGCCCTCCAGCGTCGGGAGTTCCCCCTCGATAGGTAAATCCGCCGTGGACTGATCCGCCATCGATGCGGCCATTGCCATGGCGGTCGAGGAGCTGATGAACATGGTCACGTCGCGCCCCGTCACAGGGGTCGGGGGGTGCAAACGGGTGATCAGCGATTGCTCGAGTCGGTTGGTGCCGCCCAGGGAAAGTCGACTCAGTATGCTGCTATCCCAGCCCATGACTATGGTGGCCACCCCGACCAGCACAGCGACACCGAGCGCGCGTCGCACCCACTCCCCCGCTCCCAGGGATTTTTTCATGGCGGCGAACGCGCGGCCGCCGACGAGGATCGCGACTGCCAGAGAGCTCGCGGCTCCAGCAGCATAGGCAAAAAGCAGCAGGGTGGTGTGCGCATTGGGGCCGGAAAGGGCCGCTCCCGTGAGCACCAGGCCCAGCACCGGTCCCGCGCACGGCGCCCACAACAAGCCGGTGGCGATCCCCAGCAACAGCGAGGGCACGAGTGAGCCCTCGAACGCGCCGCTTTGGGCGGGCATTAGGCGATTCCCGAGCGCCACTACGGGCCGGGTGACCCACTCCGCCAGGCGGCGCGAGAGCAACGTCAAAGCAAATGCTGCCATCAACGCCAGCGCAACCCAGCGACCGTATTGATTCAGTCGAACCGCCCAGGCGCCCCCCACCGCGGCGAGGGTCGCAATTCCCGCAAACGTGGCGGCCATCCCCACGAGCATCGGCAATCCGCTGGTCAGAAACCTCTGCTCCGAGCGTGCGAATACGAACGGCAGCACGGGCAGGATGCAGGGGCTGACGATAGTCAGCACGCCACCCAGGTAGACCAATAGCAGGAGAATCATGTGGCCAGTTCCTTCGAGACCACCGCCCGTAGCGGACGGTACTGCGTTTGATTGTTACTTCGTCAAAAGGGTTCAGGAAGTTACAACGTAAGCGAGCCAAAAAAGGGTGGCGGGCAGTGGACGCAGAGTGCCGCGCCGCCGCGAGTCAGACCTGCGCTTTCTAGGACCCACTGAACCCTTATATATAGAGTAGGACCTTGCGGTGCCAGCTGGCCTCAAGAACCGTTTGGGCCTAATCTGGCACGGGATCCGCGCTGCTGCAGCGCGGCGCCGAAAGACCCAGGGTGAGATTAATTGCGGAGAGTTCATGCAGAAGCGAAAACTGGGCAGTCAGGGATTGGAAGTGTCAGCACTGGGCCTCGGATGCATGGGCCTTAACTTCGGCTACGGAGCCGGCGGTGACAGGTCGCAGATGATCGAGCTCGTTCGAACGGCCGTCGAACGCGGCGTCACTTTTTTCGACACCGCCGAGATCTACGGTCCGTTCACAAATGAAGAGCTGGTCGGTGAGGCGCTGGCCCCGTTCCGCAAACAAGTGGCCATCGCGACCAAGTTTGGATTCAAGGTGGGAGCCGCGCCCGGTCAGGCGGGTCTGGACAGCCGCCCGGAACACATCAAGGAAGTGGCCGACGCCTCCCTGAAGCGGCTGAGAATCGAGACGATCGACTTGTTCTACCAGCATCGGGTTGATCCGGAAGTTCCGATCGAAGATGTCGCAGGCGCCGTAAGGGAGCTGATCCGGGCGGGCAAGGTCAGGTATTTTGGTTTGTCCGAGGCCGGGGCGCAGACGGTCCGCCGCGCCCACGCGGTGCAGCCGGTCACCGCATTGCAAAGCGAATACTCGCTCTGGTGGCGAGAGCCGGAGACCGAGGTTCTACCTACCCTGGAGGAACTTGGCATAGGTTTTGTTCCCTACAGTCCTCTGGGGAGAGGTTTTCTCACCGGAAAAATGGATGAATCCACCTCCTTCGAGAGCACGGATTTCCGCAATCTCCTGCCGCGCTTCAGTGCGGAGGCGCGCAGGACGAATAAGGCACTGGTGGATCTGCTGGGCGTCATCGCCGCACGAGTGCAGGCGACACCGGCGCAACTTTCGCTGGCGTGGATCCTTGCCAAGAAGCCCTGGATTGTTCCTATCCCGGGAACCACCAAGCGGCATCGGCTCGAAGAAAACCTAGGCGCCGTACATATAGAGCTTTCCACGCAGGATATGCAGGCCCTGGAAACGGCCGCCTCCCAGGTTGCGCTTCAGGGCGATCGGTACCCTGAGCATCTGGCGCGCATGGTCGGACGCTAACCTAAAGGAAGAAGCAAAAATGGTTGAAAAGCCCCCCGCCCCTCGCAATCCATTCACTGATATTGCACCCGCCCTGGCTGACTATACGGAACGCGTGTTGTTCGCAGATGTCTGGGAGCGGCCTGGCCTGCTCCCGAGAGACCGGAGTCTCATCACGGTGGCCGCCCTAGTCGCCCTGTACCGCACCAATGAACTGCCGGTGCATCTGAAAAAAGCTCTGCAGAACGGCGTTACCCGCGAGGAGCTGATCGAATTAATCACCCATCTCGCCTTCTACTCCGGGTGGCCGACGGCCGCCACCGCGGTCACCATCGCGAGGCGGGTGTTCGACGAAAATCCCGCCTGAGCACTGTCCAGGGGAAAACCAGTTAAGACTCAAGTCGCCATCATTGGTGGAGGACCGGCGGGGCTGCTTTTGTCCGAATTGTTGCATCGCTCTGGCATTGCCAGCGTGGTGTTGGAAAAACGCAGCCGTGCCCACGTGCTATCGCGCGTTCGTGCCGGTGTGCTGGAGCCGGGCACGGTGGAGTTGCTTCGTGCCAATGGCCTCTCCGAGCGCATGGACCGCCTGGGCCACAGCCACGACGGCATGCGCATCGTGTGGGCGGGACGGGACAGCTACTTCGTTGACATTGCGAAGCACCTCGGCAAACAGTTCATGACCTACGGCCAGACCAGCATTCAAGAGGACCTGCTGGCGGCCGCCGACCGACGCAACGCCATCGTACTCTCCGAAGTTAGCGCGGTGCGTCCGACCGACATCGACTCAGACCGCCCGCACGTCAGCTTCACTCACGACGGACAGCATCTGGACCTGTCGTGTGATTTCATCGCCGGATGCGACGGTTATCACGGCGTGTCGCGCGCGGCCATTCCCTCACGGGACAGGCGGGAGTTTGAAAAGGTCTATCCGTTTGGCTGGCTGGGGATTCTCGCGCGCACGCCACCGATTGCCGATATTACCTATGCCAATCATCCGCGCGGATTCGCACTTGCTTCCGCCCGGAGTGCCTCCCTGAGCCGCTATTACATCCAGGTGCCGCTGGATACGAAAATAACGGACTGGTCTGACGATCGCTTCTGGGCTGAGCTCAAGTTGCGGTTTCCGGAAGATATCGCTCAGAGCATCGTGACCGGACCGTCAATCGAAAAGTCCCTGGCGCCACTGCGCAGCTTCGTGGTCGAACCCATGTGTCATGGCCGGCTATTTCTTGCCGGCGATGCGGCGCACATCGTGCCGCCGACGGGCGCCAAAGGACTCAACCTGGCGGTCTCGGATGTCTATTACCTCTCGCGCGCCCTGGCTGCATACTATGGACGGAACACTCCAGCGCTGCTGCAATCCTACAGCGACACGGCGTTGCGACGCGTGTGGAGCTCTGTGCGAATCTCCTGGTACCTGACCAACCTGCTGCACCGCTTTCCCGAAGCGAGCGAGTTTGACCAGCGCGCGCAGGAATACGAACTGGATTATTTAAAATCCTCGCACCACGCGCAGATTGCATTGGCCGAGCAGTACGCGGGGCTCCCGTTCGATAGCTAAGCCGCCGCCCCTGGGGTTTGAGAAAAGCCAATGTGCGGACCGGTACCGGGTTCCCTCCCGCGGACGAGCGATGGATCGGGCTGGGGATCGAGGGGTGCGTCCGTCGCAGAATTTCCTCGGGTGTTGACAACATACCAACTGGTCGGTATTGTTTACCCATGCCCCCCCGAATTACTACCCAGTCATCTGAGAAGGGCGCGCGCCATGTCTTGCTGGATGCGGCTCTCGAATTGATTCGCGAGAAGGGTTACGCCTCGACTTCGGTCGATGAACTGTGCGTGCAGGCGGGCGTAAGCAAGGGGGCCTTCTTTCACCACTTCCCCAGCAAAGAGGCCCTGGCGGTCGCGGCGGCCAATCACTGGTCGCAGATCACGGGTGCCTTATTTGAGGCGGCCCCCTATCACAAGCACGCCGATCCTCTGGACCGGGTCTTGGGCTACCTCGATTTCCGAAAGGCCCTGCTCAAAGGGGAGATCGCTGAATTTACCTGCCTGGTCGGCACGATGGTGCAGGAGACCTACGACACGCACCCTGAAATCCGCGCCGCGTGCGAAGCAAGCATCAGTGCCCATGTCGCATCGGTTGCCGTGGACATCGCTGAGGCCATGGACCGTCATCAGGGTCGGGCCTCGTGGAGCGCCGAAAGCCTGGCGCTGCACATGCAGGCCGTGCTGCAGGGGGCCTTTGTCATGGCGAAGGCCAAGGGCAATGTGGCCGTTGCGGCAGCCAGTGTCGATCACTTGCGCCGCTACATCGAGTTACTTTTCCAAACCGAAAGGCGAAAGCCGAGGAAGGCATCATGAGCACGAACAATCTGTTTCTCGCCACGTTCAATGGAAGCAAGACCAGCCCTCGAAGAGCGGCGTGGGACAAACTTTCCGAAGCGGATCGACGCACCAAGGAGCGTGAGGGCATTTCGGCCTGGAAGGCCTGGGTCGAGAAGCATCAAGGCGCGATCGTCACGATGGGCGGGCCTCTGGGAAAGACCAAGAAGGTCACGCAGCGCGGCATCGAGGATACGAGCAATGAACTGGGCGCTTTCACGGTGGTCCGCGCCGATTCGCATGAGCAGGCCGCCAAGCTGTTTGAAAAGCATCCTCACTTTATGATCTTCCCGGGCGATTCCATTGAGATCATGCCCGTGCTGCCGATACCCGGCGGTTAGCCGACCACCCGGGTATGAAATTCAATTAAAAACAAGCAGGAGTACTCACGGTGCGATTCATGATCTTTGTAAAAGCGACGGAGCCGTCCGAGGCTGGGGTAATGCCAACCAAGGAATTGCTCGAGGTCATGGGCAAGTTCAACCAGGAACTGATTGCGGCGGGCGTCATGCAGGATGGCGCAGGCTTGCAGCCGACTTCAAAAGGAGCGCGGGTAACCTTCTCCGGAAAGGATCGGACGGTGCGCATGGGTCCCTTCCCCAACACGCCCGAGCTCGTAGCCGGTTACTGGATCTGGCAGTGCAAGTCTCTGGAGGAGGCCATCAGCTGGGTGAAGCGGGCGCCAAATCCAATGCCGGAGCGCTCAGACATCGAAATCCGTCCGTTTTATGAAATGGAGGATTTCGCGGCGCTGACGGAATGACAGGGCTGCGGGCGGCGCGATCGCGTCGCCCGCAGTTCGATGTAGATTCAACGCGATTTTGGGCCCTACTTTTCGCGCTCGTACTTGAACGAGACCTTTACCTTCGCTCGGTAGGCTTCGACCTTGCCTTTCTTGAGCTGCATGTCCAGCTCGACCACCTCGGCCACCCGCAGGTCCCTTAGCGTCTTGCCCGCCCGGGCAACGGCCGCTGCTGCCGCCTTTTCCCAGGACACGGCACTGGTACCGATCAGCTCAATGACCTTGTAGACGTTCTCGCCCATGTTGATCTCCCCTTTTTTTATCAGGACCCTTTACTACCGGATCAAGGTTGTTGGCAATTCCCATTCTCGCCAGTCCGCCCTCAGGCGGCAAGCCGCCGCGCCAGTGACCGCTGAGAGCACTGGAACGATGCCGGGGCCCTCGCAGAGGCGGGCAAACCCATTATTGCGCTTGTGGAAACGCCCGTAGAATGGCGAGAATGACTCCATAAGAATAGCGTCCGTTAACAGGGGTAAACATGTTCTCATTCAAGCCATTCGGCTACAGCACTCGGGCCGCGACGATCGGCCGGCGGCAATTTCTGGGCGCTGCGGCGGCGGCCGCCGCGGTATTGCCTGCGGCCCGCCTCTGGGCCGATGCCTCGAGCGCCGGCGCGGTTCCGGATAGCCTGGTTGCAGTGGGCACTAACGGCAAGCCCGTCACGCTTAGCGCATCCGACCTGAAGGATTTGCGCTCCGGGCTGCGCGGCCAGCTGTTGCTGGCGCAGGATCAGGCGTATGACCAGACACGCAGAGTCTGGAACGGTGCTTTCGATCGTCACCCTGCCCTTATCGCGCGTTGCACCAGCACCGCCGATGTGGCCAGAGCCGTCAGCTTCGCGCATTCCCATGCTCTGCTTTGTTCGGTAAGAGGAGGTGGCCACAGCATTTCAGGTCAGTCCTCCTGCGACGGCGGAATGATGATCGACCTGGCGCCCATGAAAGAAATTCAGCTCGATTCGGCCCATCGGAGTGCCAAAGTGCAGCCCGGAGTGCTGCTCGGCGAGCTTGACACCAAGTGCCAGTCCGCCGGACTTGTTACCCCGCTCGGCACAGCCTCGGACACCGGCATCGCAGGTCTCACGCTCGGCGGTGGTCAGGGGCGGCTGATGCGCCGATTTGGACTCTCATGCGACAACGTGCGCGCCTTCGAACTCGTCACGGCGAACGGGAAGGTTGTCCATGCCACCGCGCAGGAAAATCCGGATCTGTACTGGGGCCTCAGGGGCGGTGGCGGCAACTTTGGGATTGTCACCCGCTTTGAGTACCAGCTGCATCCGCTCGCCCATCCCGTGTTGGCCGGCGTCATGCTGTATCCCTTCAGCGAGGCACACTCGGTCCTGTCCGCCCTTGTGGACTTCGCCGCGAAGGCGCCCGACGAACTCTATCTGACCGGCGGCCCCGTCAATATGGAGGCTCCGCCCCCCAACGCTCCGCCTGGCACGCCCGCAGCGGGAAAGTACGTCGCCATTGAGGCGGTGTACAGTGGCGAGCCGAGCGCCGGGGAACGAGTTCTCGAGCCGCTGGCTAAATTCGGCACTCCGGTATCCGGCAAGATCACGTCCAAGAAATACGTCGACGCGCAGAATGGATTTACCGGCGCCAGCCCGCCGGCCCTGCCCCCGGGATTGGGCGTCTACATCAAGTCGGGTTTCGTAGGATCTTTGTCGGAGAAATTAATCGGAGACGTCGTCCACGCCTTCGAAAACGGACCGCAGTGGCTCGACAGCATCGGAATTGGCCAGTGCGGAGGCGCGGTGGCGCGGATCCAGCCCGACGCGAC
Source organism: uncultured Gammaproteobacteria bacterium (assembly GCA_963717335.1). Lineage (GTDB taxonomy): Bacteria > Pseudomonadota > Gammaproteobacteria > Steroidobacterales > Steroidobacteraceae > FEN-1191. The sequence goes on from CAVQVZ010000003.1 coordinate 195,845, forward strand.
CGCGTACTGGAATCGCGGAGCGCAGTGGGACTTGCTGCTGGCCGGTGTATGGTCCGACCACACGCAGGATCAGCACAACGCCGCGGTGTTGCACGATCTTTGGAAGACCTTCGAGCCCTACACGCGGGGCTATTACGTGAATACCGAGCCTTCCGCGGATGAACAACGCCTGCGCGCAACGTATGGCGAGAATTACCCGCGACTGGTGCAGCTGAAAAACAAATACGATCCAGGCAATCTCTTTCACCTGAACGCCAATATCAAACCCACAGTGCCCACCTGAGGATCCTAGGGCGCACGATCAGTTAACCGGCTGCCGTAAGGCGCCGGTGGATCGAAAAAACGGCCGCGGAAACCTTAGCCACCAGGGCGCGCCTTCGACGTTTAAGATCTGGCGGAGGATTCCAGCCCGCCGGAACCGAGCCGGTATTGCTGAATCGATGCGAGCGTCGCATGATCGGCTTCTCTAGGGAATGGAGGGCAGGCCATGGCAGCGTTCAATGCCGTTCGCTTTCGCGTCAAACCAGGTCGCGATCAGGAATTCCTCGATGCGCACAAGAAAATGGCGCCCAACTGGGCGGGTCTCAAGCGAGTCAATATGATCAAGACCGGCGAGCGGAACTACTGCATCATCGCCGAGTGGTCCGATATGGACGCGCTGGCCAAGGCGCGGCCGGACATGATCGCCACGCTCGACACGTTTCGCGGCACTCTGGAGGATCTGGGCGGTGGCCTGGGCCTTACCGATCCGGTTTCGGGACCGGTGGTGTTGGAACTGAAATAGCACGTTTTCCCGAGGGTCCCGACACGCCGTGCCTAGAGTTTGAACAAGCCGCCCGTGATCCAAGGCTTTGCTTCACTTTGGAACCTTGATCCGGCGGTCACCTACCTCAACCACGGTTCCTTCGGCGCGTGTCCCGTCGGCAGTCCTGGCCGCGCAGTCCTCGCTGCGCCTGGAAATGGAGCGCGAGCCGGTGGATTTTCTAAGCGTGAATTTCCACGCTCGGCTCGATGCTGCCCGCGAGCCGGTGGCGAAGTTTCTGGGCGCGGATCCCGCCGATCTGGTCTTCGTGTCCAACGCCACCACGGGCGTCAATGCGGTGCTGCGCTCTCTAAAGTTCGGACCCGGCGATGAACTACTGACGACGACCCATACCTACGCCGCCTGCCGCAAGACCATCGACTTCGTCGCCTCACGCAGCGGGGCGTCCGTGGTCGTCGCCGAGCTTCCCTTTCCGCTGCGCGACGAACAAGCAGGTTATCGACGCGGTGCTTGCCCGCGCCTCGGCGCGCACCCGGCTCGCCGTGCTCGATCACGTCACCAGCCCCACCGCACTGGTGTTGCCCGTCGCACGTCTGGTCGCAGAACTGCGCGACCGCGGCATCGAGACGCTCGTCGACGGCGCCCACGCGCCGGGCATGGTGCCGCTGGCGCTCAGCGCGCTCGGGGCTGCGTACTACACCGGCAATGCCCACAAGTGGCTGTGCGCGCCCAAAGGGGCCGCGTTCCTGCATGTGCGCCGCGACCGTCAGGCCGGCTTGCACCCGCTCGGTGATCAGCCACGGTTATGCGCTCGGCTTCCAGCCGGAGTTCGACTGGACCGGCACCTCCGATCCGACGCCGTGGCTGTGCATTCCCGAGGCCATCCGCTACCTGGGCGGCCTGCTTCCGGGCGGCTGGCCGGAGTTGATGGAGCGCAACAGGACGCTGGCGCTGCAGGCGCGGGAGCATGCTGTGCAGCTCGCTCGGAATCGACGCTCCCGCTCCGCCCGAGATGATCGGCTCGATGGCCTCGATCCCGCTTCCGGCCGGCGCCCCTGGCTCGCCGGCCGCGCGTCTCGACAGCGACGCGCTGTGCGAATGGTTCCGAAAGCGTGGCGTGCGGACCTGGCTGTATCCGCATCCGGTCCCGCTGCTGCGTATCTCGGCGCAGCTCTACAACAACTTCGAACAGTACCAGCAGCTCGCGGCGCTCCTTGCTGAGGCCCTGCATGGCTGAGGAGCGCGGCGGCATCGAGGCGCGACTTTCGACCTTCGACACCGCCATGGTGGTGTTTAGCCTGGTGGTCGGCATCGGCATTTTTCGCACGCCCTCGATCGTGGCGCGGGCGGCGGGAAGCACCACCCTGTTCTTCGCCGCCTGGTTGACTGCCGGGGCAATGAGCCTGATCGGCGCGCTCACCTTCGCGGAGATCGGTTCACGACACCCGCGCGCCGGTGGCTACTACCGCGTCGTCGCCGACTGTTACAACCCGGCTCTGGCGTTCATGTTGAATTGGGCGCAGACGCTCATGCAGGGCGCAAGCGCGGCGGGCGTTGCGTTTATAGGCGCCGATTATCTGGCGCCGGTCCTGCTTCCTGCGCCACTGCGCACGCCCCACTCTTCGCTCATACTCGCATGCGCGACGATGTTGATGCTGCTGGTGCTGAATTACCGCGGAATTCGCTCCGGTGCGCGGACCCAAAACATTTTGTCCGTAACCAAGATTGCGATGATCCTGGGTCTTGCGGTCTGCGCTCTGCTGCTTGCGCCGCGCCATCTGCCCAGCCCTGCCGACAGTGGGGCCGGGCCGGGCACGCCGATTTTGCCTCGACTGGCAGCGGCCCTGATTCCCTGTTTCTACGCCTACGGGGGTTACCAGCTGACCATGAATCTGGCAGCTGACCTCAAGAACGCCCGCCAGCGCTTTGCCTGGGCCGTCGCGGCCGGCGTTATCACGGTCATCGTACTCTACCTTCTGATCAACCTCGCCTACTACGAGGTGCTCGGCACCCCGGGCATCGCCGCGTCCAATCTGGTGGCGGCCGCTCTGTCGCGAGCAACGTTTGGACCGTCCGGCGAAATCGTGATCTCGCTGGCCGTTTACCTGTCCGCGGCAGGCTTTATCAATGCGACCATCCTGCAGATGCCGCGCAGCATTTACGCAATGGCCTCGGATGGCGTGTTGCCGCGAGCATTCCAGCGAGTCAACCCAGGCACTCAGGTGCACGAGGCGGGGCTGCTGTTCTTCGCCGCTTCGATGCTGGTACCTGCCTTTCTTCTGGGCTCCTTTGAGTTGCTGCTCAATTACGTGATTTTCACCGACATGCTCAGCATTGCGACGGTGGCCTCCACGCTGTTCATTTTGCGCCGGCGCCACGTGGGGGACGGAGGTTTTCGGATGCCGGGTTATCCTTGGCTGCCGGCCATTTTCCTCGCCTGTCTTGTTGGGGTTGCAATCAGCGTGTTCCTTACCCAACCGCGCCTGGCGATCGCCGGAATCGTGGTGTTGTTGGTGGGCTGGCCACTGTTCCGGATTGGCCGCCGGCTGAACGCGGCCCCAACCTCATGAGCTTTCCCACCCGCCCATCGAGGGCCCACTAAAATCGCAACTCGGCATTTTTTGTCGACGCAATTGCCGCAGAGTTCGTGCTTCCTCACGCAGCGAAGACACTTCAACCGAACCACTAGCCCATCGGCTTCGGTCCGAGCTCGCTCGATCCAGTTACAATGGGCTCGCAGCCTACCGGCGGGGCGTGAGATCCCGTGGGGGTCAATTGCAGCCCGAATCCCGCCCAATCATCTCTCATTGGCCTACAGCTATGCCCGGAACTCCCGCGTAAACAGTGCAGTAACGCACTACTAATCAATTCTGAAGGCGTTACTTTGAGCGAACCAGGAACCGAGCTCGGCCAAAAGTCCAAATGAATCGACCATCATCAATTGAATTCCGCCGGGCAAGAGAAATTGGTGCGTCGCGGGTAATCTTTGCTGGCCTTGTTCTCCTTCGCCGCACCCATGGCGGCGCAAGCGCAGCAGGTTCAGACCGGACGGGTCTGGGAAGTCATCCAGACCGGCGAGGCACGGGCAATCGCTAAGCTTCCGGCCGGACAGGTCATGAACCTGGATCTGGTGCTTCCGCTACGCGACCCGGCCGGCTTGGACACCTTCCTGGACCGAAATCTACGATCCGGCCAGCGCCTCGTACGGTCAGTTCCTGACCGTGGAGGAATTCACCGAGCGGTTCGGTCCGAAGCAGGCCGATTATGAGGCCGTGGTGGAGTTTGCCGAGTCGCACGGGTTGCGCGTGACCGGCGGAAGCCGTGAGCGCATGGAGGTGCAGGTCACCGCTCCGGTGGCAAACGTGGAGGCCGCATTCCATCTGAACATGCGCACCTACCAGCACCCCTTCGAAGCCCGCACCTTTTATGGCCCGGACCGTGACCCGACCGCCGGATTGCCAGTCAAAATAGCGCACGTCTCGGGCCTCGACAATTTTTCGATTCCGCACCCGTTGTTCGTGTCGAGAAGTGACTATGCGGCCGCCCACGGGCTGAATCTGGCGACCATGGCCTCGGCGGTCCCCAATGGGTCCGGACCCCAGGGCTCGTTTCTCGGCAGCGACATGCGTGCCGCCTATTACGGCGGCTCGGCCCTGACCGGTGCAGGCCAGCACATGGGATTGTTCGAGTTCGCCGGAACGAATTTGACCGACCTGAACAAATACCTCAACGCGTCGGGAATAAAAAATAAAGTGCCGATCACGCTCTTGTCCACCGACGGCAGCAAGACCAGCTGCGTCAAGTCGGCGGGGTGCGATGACACCGAGCAGACGATAGACATGACTCAGGCACTGGGCATGGCGCCGGGACTGGCCAGCCTGGTGATGTACGTCGGCCAGACCGATACCGCAATTCTAAGCGCAATGACGACGCATCATCCGCTGCCCACGACGATTGCCTGCTCATGGATGTGGTGGGGAGACCCGGCAGCGGTCGATCCCTACTTTAAGAGGATGGCCGCTCAGGGACAGACCTTCTTTGTCGCCTCCGGCGATCAGGGCACGTGGGCCCCGTGGTACGACCCCTGGCCGGCCGATGATGACTTTATTGTCTCGGTCGGAGGTACTGACCTGGTCACTTCAGGGCCGGGCGGTCGGTGGATATCGGAAACCGCATGGAGTGACAGCGGCGGGGGCATCTCGCCATCAGATATTCCAATTCCTGCATGGCAGAAGGGCCCGGGGATCGTGACCACAGCCAACCGGGGCTCGAAGAAATTTCGCAATGGCCCCGACGTCGCGGCCAATGCAAATTTTACCTTTTACACCTGCGCTAATCAGAGTGGCTGCCGCGCCAATGCCTACGGCGGCACCAGTTTCGCCGCGCCCATGTGGGCGGGATTTACCGCCCTGATCAACCAGCAGCGCGCCCAGAGGGGCGCACCAAAGGTTGGCTTTATCAACCCGAAGATCTATTCAAATAACGTAACCTCGCGCTATGCCACCGGCTTCCACGACATCGTGCGAGGGCGAGCTGGGGACAATCCGGCGCTGAAGGGTTACGATCTGGCCACGGGATGGGGAAGCCCCAAGCCCCAGCTCATTACCGAACTTGCGCGCTAATAGGGCGCGAGCCGGTACAATTTCAGCTCCAGTCGCCAAGCCCTAAAAGAACCAGCAGCTACGGGCGCGCAGGCCTAAGTGTCCTGAAACCGCCGGGCTTAGGAACGGTACGAGGGTCGGTCCTTTTGCAGCACCAGACGAACAGATCCCTGACCCGCTCCGCCACCCCCGCATCGATCGCCGTAACGGTGCCATTCGCGCGATGAAAGAACCGGCGCCAGGCTCGGCCGACGCGGTCAAATCATCCGATCAGTCAGCAGCCGGCCCCGGCGCCGCTAGGAAACCGAAGCTAAGCCGCACCCGCACCCTCATCGTCGGCATTCTCGCCCTCGGCTACGCGCTCCTTGCCCACATGAGCACCGCACAGGGCGGACACGGCACCCTTGGTGCGGTCCTCGCAATCGGACCGCTCGGCGCAATCGCGGCCCTATTGGCGTGGCGATCAACGCATCGTGTGCTGGGCCTGGCTGTGTGGGTTCTGGCCTTGGCATACCTCGGCATGCACTGGTATGAACTAAAAGCGCGGTTCGCTTTGGTGTACCTGATGCAGCAGGTCGGATTCTATTGTCTGCTGGCGTGGACCTTCGGCCGCACGCTGGCCCCCGGCCTCACTCCACTGTGCACCCAGATGGCACTTCGCGTTCACGGGGCCCTGAGTGCCGAAGCGCTTCGCTATACGCGCCAAGTCACGCTGGCCTGGACACTTTTTTTGACCGCGATCGTAGTCGCCTTGATTGCTGCGTTCCTGGTGGCGCCGTTGCGCGCCTGGTCGGCCTTCGCCAACTTCGGGGTTCCGGCCCTTCTAGTCCTGATGTTCCTGATCGAACACAAAGTGCGTCGCCACGCGCTTCCCGGTATGGCGCATGCCAGCATCATCGCGACGATCCGCGCCAGCGCCGAGCTCGGAGTGGGAGCCGTGGAGCCGCGCTCATGAGCGCAGGGGCACTTCACAAAACGCTGGCCCGGCGGGCCGCGGACTACTACCGCGCCAGCGAGCCCTCAGCCTACTACTTTGCGCGCGCTAAATTGCAACACGATGCATTTTACTCGCTACTTCTGTCGCAAGACTTGGTACCGGCGGGCGCGAGGATTTTGGACCTCGGCTGTGCTCAGGGATTGCTTGCCGCATGGCTTTTTGCCGCTCAGCAATATCATTCCGAAGGTTCCTGGCCGAGCTCCTGCCCTGTGCCCGCGTCCATCGGGAGCTATCGGGGCATCGATCGCAACGAGTCGGAAATCCGCCGCGCCCGGCAGGCGCTCGGTCACGCGCGCAGAATTTATCGTGGGTGATATCACGCTGGAGCAGGTCTCGAACGCGACGCTGATAGTGGTGCTCGACGTGCTCCACTATCTGGAATATGGAGCCCAGGAAAAACTGTTGCGACTCATACGATCGGCGCTGCCAGGAGGAGGAACCTTGCTGCTACGAGTCGGAGACAGCGCCGATGGCATGCGCGCACGCCTGAGCGGCTGGATCGACCAGGTGGTGATGCGCATGCGCGGCGCACATGGCCGCCTCTACCGCCGGCCGTTGACTGAATGGCTTGTACTGCTGGAGGAGATAGGCTTTACGGTGCAGCAGATTGCCCACCAACGCTCAGCGGGCTACGCCAACGCATTGCTGCGCGCATTCCCGAAGCCGTCCTAGCGACCTGCAGGCACGTCCAGCAAGGCCTCAGCGGCGCGAACGTAATGCCAGACCTCATCGGGAGCTCGGGATAGAGCCTTGCCGAGCAGCTCTTCACCCTTTTCCCGTTGCCCGATACGGATGTACCACGCCCCGATCTCAGCTTGGCCGGTGTCGTCCTTAGGATTTTCCGCCAGCGTCTTTTGAAAGCACTCGATCGCGCGTTCGGTCTCGCCGGCCTGCGCATAGACCTCGCCAATGCGCTGCCAGTCACTGCCCTCGGGCTTGCCGCTGGTAACGCGGTCAAACAGCCCCTGTCCGTGCGTCTTGTCTCCGGACAAGTAATACACTCGGCCGACCGAAATGAGCTCCCAGCTGCCCTTACCCGCCAGCCGCTCGGCCTCTGCCAGTGCGGCCGTTCCCGCATCCTTGGCACTTTTACCGCGAATGACATCGATCCCTCCGCCGTGCTGGGTAGCTGCAATCCCCAACCCGACACCAAGGAACAGCGATCCCACCGCCAAAGCGGCCGCCCAGTGTCTACGCATACGGTATTCCCCCTGCACGATCCCCGAAATGCATCTTGCCGCCGGAAAAGCGCGCTGCGCCACCAGGCTTCAAAACTATTATAGTGCTGTCGCCTTGAGTAGGGGGTTAGGTTTGGCTGATCACTTTGTGCGTGCTCGCGCGGGCGCGCATGGCTGCGGCTGTTCCGTTCGGTCGGATGATCGAGCCAGTGTGGTGCAGAGGCAATGAGCAGATCGATGGCGAGTTTTGGGGTCGAGTACCGCTCGCGAGCGCAGTTACCTTCCACGACGCACCATTGGTGGCGCGGTGTGCTGGGTGTGGCGCAGTTCGGGCAGGACTCGCGATCCTTGGATCTTCTCAATGTCCCGCTGGCCGCTGTACCGCTTCGCACCTGCGGCGACAATCAGGCACTCTATGAAGTGTGGCGGGCCGACGGATCGATGCAAACGGGAGCGCTGGGGCGCGTTCGATACCGGTGCAACTCGCATCTGCTCTTTGGCTGTATTTCGCTTCCTGAGGCCCCTCAGGACAAGGCAGAAGAATGTCGCCTTAGGGCCAACACACTGGCGGCCTATGGGGAGATCTTTGCGACCCTGGACGCTACCGGCTACCAGCAATTGGTGCGGGTTTGGAATTACGTTTCCGACATTGCGCGGCCCGCCGCCGACGGCGAGCGTTACTGGCACTTCAACAATGCGCGCTACGAAAGTTTTGTTGCCTCCGACCGGCCGGCAGTAGAAACGGCGCCTGCCGCATCAGCGCTGGGCACCCCTCGCGGCAGCCCTCTGGTGATCTATTTTCTGGCCAACCGGACCACCGCCCAGATGCTGGAGAACCCACGCCAAGTCAGCGCCTACCGGTACCCGAAACAATACGGTCCGCGCAGTCCGACCTTTTCCAGGGCCGCGTTGTTGGCGGAAGGCGGAGGAACGCTGATGATATCGGGAACCGCCAGCATCGTCGGGCATGAAACGGTCCATTCGGGAGATGCGGCGGCACAGACCCGGGAATCGCTCGCCAACATCGGGGCGGTGACCGAAAGCGCCAACCGGCGCCTGGTCCCGCGTCGCTTCAACCTTGAATCGCTGTCATACAAGGTGTACGTGCGCGAAGTCAGCGGACCTGCCCGCGGTTGAACGTGTGATGCAGGAGGTGACCGGCACCAAGGCGCCGGTGGGTTACCTCCGCGCCGACATCTGCCGCCGCGATCTGCTGGTCGAGATCGAGGCGGTGGGTTTGAGCCCGTCGAGGAGCTACAAATCAGCGAGAGGGCAACTTTCTTGCAAGGTGGCCTGACTGACCAGCGGTGCCCCAGGCCAGCCACTGCGGGGCGAGCCCGCCTCAGGTCCCGCACATTCGGATCCCGTTTCTCAGCTTTGCTCTGCTTCGTGCTTTGTTGCACGGGCCTGCTGCTTCCCCGCCCCTGCCCGGCTGATAGCTTTCCATTGTGGGAATTGGGGATCGGCCCGGGCACGGTGCGCTTCAGCGACTATCCGGGCTCGGGCACTTATCGCAATTACCTGGTTCCAGTTCCGTACATTCGTTACCGCGGCAAGGTCCTCAGATCGGACCGCGATGGCGTGCGCGGCATCTTGCTCGATCAGCCACGGGTGTCTTTGAATGTCAGTTTATGGGCTGCCGTGCCGGCGCGCGCCGAGGGCGATTCGGCGCGCACTGGAATGCCCAACCTCGATGCGCTGGTCGAGATCGGGCCCTCGCTGGATCTGCATTTGTGGCGGTCCCAAACCAACAAGATGCAGTTGGATGTGCGGCTCCCGGTCCGTCTGGCCCTGACCGTGGCGAGCCCGCCGCGGGATGTGGGCTGGGTCGCAGCCCCGCATGTCAATTTGGATATTCACAATATCGGGGGGACGCCCGGCTGGAGCCTCGGCATGCTGGCCGGCCCTTTGTTCGCGACTCAACGCTACAACCAATACTATTATTCAGTGGCCCCTGCTTACGCGACCGCGCAGCGCCCGGCGTACGATCCGCCGGGTGGTTACGCCGGCAGCGAATTTACCATGGCCTTGTCGAAGCGATACCGAACGATCTGGGTGGGCGGTTTCCTGCGCTATCAATCGCTCACTGGGGCAGCCTTCATCGACAGCCCGCTGATCCGAAGTCACTACGATGTGTCGGGCGGCGTGGGAATCGCCTGGGTTTTCTGGCAGTCCGAGCGCGGGGTCGAGGCGAGCGAATGAATCGAGCCGAAGCAATTTCCGCTCCCTTCAAGCTGGCGAAGCGCTATGCCTGCGTCTATTCGGCCTGGATCTTGCTGGCCGCACTCTGCCTGGTTTGGTCGATCATTGCCCTTCCCGCCTGGCTCTTATTGCCCCTCCGCCCGGGAACTCTCATGGGACGGTATGGGATCAGCGCCGGATTCAGGCTCTTCGTCCGCGTCCTGGGGCTGATGGGAATCTACCGCTTCGATCTGAGTGAACTCCGCGGGCTTGAGCGCGAGTCGCGAGTGATTCTGGCGCCAAACCATCCGCGACTGATCGATGCGTTGGTGCTGCTCGCCTGCCACCCAAACATGGTCTGCATCATGAAAACCGGCCTGAGAAAAAACGCATTTCTGAGTGCGGGAGCAAGGCTGGCGCGATTTATCTCGAACACGCCCCCGCGCCGGATGATCAAGCAAGCCATCGCGGCCCTGGATGAGGGCGCCGTATTGTTGCTGTTTCCGGAGGGCACTCGTTCGGTGCGCACACCTGTGAATGACTTTCAGTTGACGGTAGGAGCAATCGCCAAACACGCGAAAGTGCCCGTACTCACGGTGCTGATCGAGACCGAGTCTCCTTATTTGAGCAAGGGCTGGCCCGCGCTTCGCATCCCAAGGCTGCCGATCAGCTATCGCGTCCGCATCGGGCGCCGCTTCACTCCGCCTTTGGATGCCCAGCAATTTACCCGAGAGCTGGAAGCTTATTTTCGCCATGAGTTACCCAATTACCCGCAATTGGCATGTATCGAAGACAATAAGGCGATTAGAGTGGGTTAGAGTAACTGGCCATGAATTCGCCTTCATCCACGCACCTGGTGCTCATCCCCAGTTTCAATCCCGGCCGCAAAGTCTTCGACACGCTCGCCAGTGCGCTCGAGCAGTGGGCGCCGGTTTGGGTCGTGGTCGACGGCAGCACCGACGGTACCGGAGAAAAACTGGAGCAGATGGCCACCTCCGATCCGAACCTGCGCGTCATACGTCTGGCGCGCAACTGCGGCAAGGGCGGCGCGCTCCTGCACGGGCTGAAACTGGCGAGCCAGGCGGGTTTTACCCACGCGCTCGCGCTGGACTCGGACGGGCAGCATCCCACCGACAGAATTCCCGCATTCATGGCAGCGTCGATCGCAGCTCCATCGGCGATGATTCTTGGGGACCCGGTGTTCGATGCCACCGCGCCTTCCATACGCGTCAAGGGTCGCCGAATTTCAAACTGGTGGGTCAATGTGGAGACGCTGTGGGCCGGTATCCACGATTCTCTGTTTGGCTTCCGTGTTTATCCGATCGAGGCTCTGATCCAGATCATGAATCGGCAAATCTGGATGCGTCGCTTCGATTTCGATGTTGAGGCAGTCGTTCGATTGTCGTGGCGAGGCGCACCCGCGATAAATTTGCCCGCGCCAGTACGCTATTTCCAGCCCGAGGAAGGCGGCGTGTCGCATTTCAATTACTTAAAAACCAACGCGCTGCTGATCTGGATGCACGCGCGCTTGATGGCCGAATTTATCCTGCGGCTGCCCTTTTTGCTGCTGCGGGGAAGACCCAGGGTCTAGGACCGCCCGGGATCGATCAGGGGGCCGGTTTTCCGGCGCGGTACTCTGCGAAGATACCCAGCTCGACATGCCGGGTGACTTGGCGGAACCCGGCGCTTTCAATGCCCCGCATCACCATCGCCGGTGGCACACAGGTCTGGATCGTCTCCCAGGTGTAGCGCATCAGTTTGGGCATTTCAGCGTGGCGTGCCACAGTCGCCGCCAGCCACGGCACGACACCGCGCATATATCCCTTGAGCAGCGCGCGTGGAATAAATCCGCTCGGCAACGTGAATTCCAGAATGCACAGAAGGCCACCGGGTCTAAGCACGCGGAAGAACTCATTGAAGGCGGCGGTTAGATCCTCGAGGTGACGCAACGCATAACCCATGCTCAGAAAATCAGCGGAGGCATCGGCCAGCGGGATCCGCTCCGCACTGCCCAGCAATAGGCTGACGCCTTGAGGGACCTTGGCGTTGGCCAACATCCCCGGGCTCGGATCCACGCCGATCACCAGGCGGGCATCTCCCACTATTTGTGCCGCCTCGCGCGCCACCAGGCCGGTGCCCACACCAACATCCACGACGCGCATTCCGCGTTGTAGGCCGCTACTTACAAGGGCACGGTGGCGGTATTTTGAGCCGGTCCCGAAGGCCATCGCCGATTCCACCCGCTCATAGTCGCCAGCGCTTTGACTGAACAGTTCGCGAACCCAAGAGGGGCGATTAGCCTCCGCGCCGTAGTAGTGCTCGAGGGGGCGGTGGGGGGCTTTCATGGGCTACCCATTATGCGGGTTAGGTCCGCGCTTAGCGCGACATGGACTTGCAATCAATGGTTTAATCTTACCTATTGAGAGTTAAATCTCGTTAAGTTCCTTGGAATGCCTCGGGCGGTTTTTTACCTATATAATCCACACCGCCGATCAGGCGCGCGCAGCATTACAGAGGGTTCCGCGCGTACCTTATTAGAAGTCTAAAGGGCCGAAGCAATGCATCGTTATTGCGATTGCTCGCAGGATACTCACTCGACTTCCATCCCCAAATCAGATTCTTGCCGCTGAGGACAATTCGTGACGCTGGACAGCAATAAAAAGGCCGCTTTCCCTGCTTCTGCCAACGCACCGGCGCACCTAGATTCCATCATCCGTGAGCTGGCGACCTTGATCACTCAGGCAATAAATCTGGAAATCGCCCCCGAACAGATCGATCCGGACGCACCGCTCTATGGGGAAGGTTTGGGACTCGACTCCATCGATATCCTCGAGGTGGCTCTGGTGGTAGCCAAGCGCTACAACCTGCAACTCAAGGCTGAGAGCGAGGAGAACCACGTCATATTCAGCTCCTTGCGCAATCTCGCCCAATACGTAGCCGCGCACACCAAATCGGCTGACTCGCCACGGGTGTGAGCGCGAGCGACGGCCAATCGAAGGGCATTTGAACGCGCCCATTGGTCTTCTCGGCCACACCTCGCCGGATTCGCCGGTGGCGTATCGCGCGGGCAAGCCTTTGTCAGCGTCGCAATTTCTCGCCGATGTCAACCAGCTCTCCGCGCTTATTCCTCCCGGAGTCGCGGTACTGAATGACTGCAGCGATCGCTATCATTTTGCGGTCGGGCTCGCATCTGCATTCATTGCGGGGCGGGTAAGTCTTCTTCCACCCACCCACACGCCGGAGGTCGTGCGCCAGATACGCGCCGTGACTCCCGATGTGGTTTGCCTCACGGACCATCGCCACTGCACCATTGACCTACCCCAGATTTTTTACCCACAGATCCCGGCACGCCCCGCCGCAGTGTGGCAGGTGCCGCTAATCCCCGCGGACCGGGTCGTGGCCGATGTATTCACGTCCGGCTCGACCGGACTACCACTTCCGCATCGCAAGCACTGGGGTCAACTGGCCAAATGCGTACGGGTTGCGGCCGCCAGACTCGGCTTCGAGAATGGCCGGCCCATGAGCGTGATCGCAACCGTGCCTCCGCAGCACATGTATGGGTTTGAAACTTCGGTCTTGTTGACTCTTCGGAGCGGCCATGCGTTCTGCACTGAGCACCCTTTTTATCCGGCCGATATCTGTAGCGTCCTGGCGTCCGCGCCCGGCCCACGAACGTTGGTGTCCACTCCGGTGCACCTGCGAGCCTTGCTTGCGGCCAATCTGGCGTTGCCTGAATTGCACGCGGTCGTGTCGGCAACCGCGCCCCTTGACGAGGAACTCGCCCGTCAAGTGGAACAGCGCTTCGGTGCGCCGCTCATTGAAATTTACGGATCCACAGAAAGCGGGCAGATTGCCAGCCGCCGCCCTTCCCAGTCCGGGATCTGGCACCTTTATCCCGGAGTTACCTTGTCCAGCAAGGAGGGCCGAGTCTGGGCATCGGGCGGACACATCGATGCTCCGGTCGCGCTTGGCGATCACGTACAGGCGCTCGATGAGGAACATTTTGAATTGGGAGCCCGATTGCAGGACGTGGTGAATATCGCTGGTAAGCGAAACTCGATTTCCTATCTGAACCACCAGTTGCTCATGATACCCGGCGTGCAGGACGGTGCCTTTTTCCTGCCCCAGGAGGCCAGCAACTCACCGACAGGTGTGGCACGGCTTTGCGCCCTGGTGGTCGCACCAGGATTGGACTCCGTCACGGTGTTGCGGCATTTACGCGAGCGCATCGACCCGGTGTTTTTGCCGCGTCCCCTGCGGATGGTGACTTCCCTTCCGCGCAACAGCACCGGCAAATTGTCCTTGCAAGTGCTGCGCACGCTTATGGAGAAGCGCTGAGGTGCAACCGGGCGATGAATTGATCGCTAAAGAGAGCGCTAACTTTTTGCGTCGACGCCGATCATCCAGCTCTTCCCGGCCATTTTCCGGGCGCGCCCGTCGTGCCGGGCGTTCTGCTGCTGGCCGAGGGTTTGCGGCAGCTCCAATTGCAGTCGGTAATGCCAGTTCAATTCCGGAAAATCGAGAGCGCAAAATTCCTCCAGCCGGTCGCACCAGGGGCCACGGTCACCGCCAACCTGACCCTGACGGTCGACGGTCACGCCAGAGTCGAGTTCTTTGTCGCGAATACGCTCGTGGCGCAGGTCAAATTCACCTCCGCGTTAGCCGACGATCGTTTCCATGGATGATCTTGCCTCACCGGCCCGCACGCTGCGCCGGCCACAATCGTGGGTGACACAGCCGGAACGCGGAAACCTGGCGCTTTTTCGCGCGATGAGGGCACTGTCCCTGCGCTGTGGGCGCTCGTTGAGCCGAGTCATCGTCGCCATGGTTGTGCTTTATTTCTGGCTGCGGCCCGGCCCTGCCGCGGGCCACATCCGTCGGTTCCAGCGCCGGGCGCTCGGGCGAGTTCCAACCCGACGCGACCTGTTTCTGCACCTGCATACGTTTGCCACCTGCATACACGATCGCTTCTACCTGCTCAACGACCGGCTCTCGGAGTTTTCCATAGAGGTGGTTAACGAAGCCTTGCTCGCACGAATGTTGGAACTTCGATCCGGATGCTTCCTGATGGGGGCACATCTGGGCAGTTTCGAGGTCTCGCGGTCCCTGGGCCTGCAGTACCCCGGCGTCACGGTGACCATGGCCATGTATCCCGACAATGCCCGCAAGGTCGGCGAGGTGCTGGGCGCAATCAACCCTGCCCGGGTACCGGACATTATTCAACTAGGCAGCATAGACGCGATGCTCAAAGTTCGCGCCCGCCTCGAACAGGGTGCCTTCGTTGGCGTGCTAGGAGATCGCACGCTGGCGGACGAGAGCGTATTGAGTGTCGATTTCCTGGGCTCGCCGGCTCAGTTTCCGATCGGACCCTGGCGGGCCGCAGCGCTGCTGCGATGCCCGGTGCTTTTTATCGCCGGTCTCTATTGTGGAGGCAATCGATATCGGATCATCGTCGAGCAGCTGGCCGATTTTAGCGATCCGAAGATTGGAAACCGCGAGAGCGCCATACCAGAGGCCATCGTTCGGTACGCCGGCGTTTTGGAAAATCTGTGCCGCAGCCATCCTTACAATTGGTTCAATTTTTTTGATTTCTGGCATGAACTTCCCGCCGCAACCGACGCCTAGGACTGGCCTCCCGCGCATTGGAGGGTTCCGCGGTCGGCGAGCCGCCTCGGCGATCGCTCTGGCGATCGCATTGAGCCAATTGCTGCTCGGCGCGACGGCGCTCGCGGCTGCGCCCGATGCGACACTCGATTCAGTCCTTGCACTGCTCGCACAGCGCCGCCATGGACATACGCTCTATACGGAGCAGATCGACTCGCCGTTATTGAAGCGGCCCTTGCATACCTCCGGCGAGCTATTCTTCGATGCGCCTGATCGGCTCGAGAAGAAGACGCTCTTGCCGGCCCCACAGGACCTGATCGTCGAGGGCGACCTGCTAACAATGGTTCGCGGAAAGCATCGCGTTTCTATGCAGCTCAGCGACTATCCGCAGTTGAGCCCGCTGCTAAATGGTATCCGCGCCACCCTGGCTGGAGACCGCGTAACGCTGGAGAAGGAATTTCAACTCGCCCTGACGGCGACCGGTTCGGCCTGGTCACTCGACTTGCAGCCCTTGACCTCCGAGGCGAAGCCTCTCTACCAGCACATAGAGATTCGCGGCGTGGACGGAAGCGTTAAAGGAGTGACCTTGGAGCGGGCAAGTGGGGAGCGCACTACCATGGCTCTGAGCGAGCCGACGGATCCCTGATGCGCCGCCCACCCCTGGCCGCGGCGGTTTGCCTGATTGCCATTGTTTCATGCCTTTGGGTAGTGACACGCGCGCACTACTCGACCGATCTGTCGGCGTTCCTGCCTTCGACGCCAGACGTTCGGCAACAGCTGTTGGTCAAATTGTTGCGCGACGGGCCCGCTTCCCAGTTGGTGCTGATATCCATCGAAGGTTCTGATCTAGCAACGCGCGCCCGCCTTTCGCGTGAGCTGGCGGCGGCGTTGCGCAAACGTAGAGAATTTTCCGCGGTTGCCAACGGCGAGCAGCGCGGATTCGAGCTTGATGGTGCCGTGCTTTTCAGGAATCGCTACCTACTCAGTCAGGCCGTCACGCCGGAGCGCTTCACCGTACAGGGCCTGACGGAGGCAATGCAAAGTGCGGTCCAGGAGCAAGGAGGAACCCTCGGCCTGGCGGGAACGGACTTGCTGGCCCATGATCCGACCGGGGAAGCGCAGCAGATTCTCGATCAGCTCGACACCTCCAGCCATCCGCGGTCCGTGGCGGGTGTTTGGGTCTCTCAGGACGGGGCACGCGCGGTGCTCATGGCCCGGACATTGGCATCCGGGGCTGACTCTGATGGGCAGATCCAAGCGATAGCGGTAATCCGCGATGAATTCTCGCGACTTGGACATGCTCCGCAGGGCGGGCCGCCCGCCATCATGAATTTGAGTGGGCCGGGTGTCTTTGCCGCCGATGCGAGGCGCTCGATCCAACGCGAAGTGGGCCGCCTGTCGGTGCTCAGCACCCTCCTCATCGGCACGCTGCTTCTTCTCGTCTACCGTTCGGTGAGGGTGCTGATCCTCGGATTCCTGCCCGTGATTTGCGGCGCCCTCGCGGGGCTGACTGCTGTCGCACTGACTTTTGACGTGGTGTATGGGATTACGCTGGGATTTGGTGTCACCCTGATCGGCGAGGCGGTCGACTACTCCGTGTATCTGTTTGTCCAGCGCCGACGCAGTAACGATCGGTCCGATGCCGACTCCGGCGGAGACTGGATCGCCTCCCTGTGGCCGGTCATGCGGCTGGGAATGCTGACCTCGGTGTGCGGGTTCGCCTCTTTATTGCCCTCGGCGTTTCCGAGCCTTGCGCAGCTTGGCACCTATACGATCGCCGGACTGGTCGCGGCCGCGCTGGTAACGCGATTTGTACTGCCCTCGCTCCTGCACACGGCTCCGCTGATCGAAACTCTCGATGTCCCCACGCGCTCAGTCGGGCGGGCCCTCGCGCTGCTCCGCGGCGGCAGACATGCGCTCTGGCCGCTCGCGCTGCTAGCGCTCCTGGCGATGTTTCTGAACCGAGGCCACCTGTGGAACCGGGAACTGAGCGCCTTGAGTCCCGTGTCGCTCGCCGATCAGAAACGAGATGCGGGGCTCAGAGCGGATCTGGGTGCGGCCGACGTGGGCGACCTGGTGGTCGCTTCCGGGCCCGACCCCGATCGGGTGTTAATGGCCGCCGAGCAGGTGAGCGCCAAACTCGACTCGCTGGCACGGGAGCATGACATCGGCGGTTACGATTCTCCCAGTCGTTACCTGCCCTCACAGGCCACGCAGCAGGCGCGTCGCGCCAGCCTTCCAGAGGAGTCGATACTGAGAACTCGGGTTCACACCGCAGCAGATGCCGCTGGATTGAACGCGACAGCGCTTGAGCCCTTTATTGCGGATGTGGCCGCCGCCCGACGCGCTCCGCTGCTGGATCGCCACGGCCTGGACGGGACCACTCTGGCGACCGGCGTGGACAGCCTGCTGGTCCGACTGGGCTCCAGCTGGACGGCGCTCCTTCCGTTGCGTGCCTCCGGGAAGGAACCCGGAGCGGATCTTGATGCAACTCCTTTGAAGGCGGCCCTGGCGCAGCTGTCCGTGCCTGGGGTAACAATATCGGCGCTGAATCTGAAGGAGGAGGCCGATGCGCTGTACGGCCAGTATCTGCACAGCGCCATACGACTGTGCTGCGCCGGGTTAGCGGCGATCGCATTGTTGCTTTGCGTTGCCCTTCACTCTTTCACCCGGGCGGGGCTTGTTCTGTTGCCGCTGGGGCTGGCCGCCCTTTCCGTGGCCAGCGGATTCGCGCTAAGCCATCACCCGATGAACCTTCTGCACTTGATCGGGCTGTTGTTGATTTTTGCCGTGGGCTCCAACTACGCCTTGTTTTTCGATCGAGGCGCCATTCAAAAGGACCGGCCGATCGCCGCACGGACACTAAGCTCGCTACTCCTTGCCAATCTGACCACCACCATTGCCTTTGGCGTCTTGGCGACATCGTCGGTTCCAGTGCTCGCGGCACTGGGCAGTACGGTCGCGCCGGGCGCGTTCCTGGCGTTGGTTTTCTCCGCCATGATGGCTGGCACCACAACTGACCCCGCCCCAGGCATCGGCAATGCGGGTTGAGCTGCTCAGCGCGACGCCGGGGCATGCGGCCAAATTGCGCATCGTACTGATTCCCGGCGCTTACCAGGGGCCGGAGGATTTCCGGAACGCAGGATTTCTGGCGGCCGTGCGTGACCGCAACCTGAATGTCGACTTAGCTCTGGTGGCACCGCAGCTGAGGCATCTGATGGATCGCACCGTATTGGCACAATTGCGCAGTGAAGCTGTAATGCCGGCACGTTCTGCCGGGGGCATCGAGGTATGGTTCGCGGGGGTCTCGTGGGGAGGGTTTTTGGCGCTTCTGTATGCAGCGGATCATGCCGCGGATCTCGCGGGCATCTGCCTGATAGCCCCTTACCTGGGCAATCGTATGATCTACACTGAGATCATGGAATTTCCGACGCTGGCGGATTGGAGTGCTGGCGTTCCCGCCGTGCAGGACGAGCTGGCTGAAGAACGTCGCGTGTGGCGCTACATCACCGCTCACGCGCCGAACATCGCTCCGAAGCATTATCTGGGCTTCGGCAGGCAGGACAGATTCGCGGTCGCGCAGCGCCTGCTGGCCAGACAGTTACCCCCTGAGGCAGTCGATGAGATCGACGGTGGACACGAGTGGCCTGTATGGCGGACTCTTTGGGACCGGTATCTAGACCGCCTCGCTGCCACCAGACCTCAACTACGGTATCCCCGATGAATGCTCGCCTGCCAGCTCTGTCCAATCGAAAACACTTGGGTGTGGCAATCCAAGTCACGATCGCCATCCACGTGCTTGCCCTCCTGTTACTGTTGGACTGGCGCTTCTGGCCGGTATCGCTGGCCATGGTCGCAGTAAACCATGTGGTATTGGCCGCCGCCGGACTGTGGCCACGCAGTACGCTGCTTGGGCCAAATCATCGGCGGCTTTCGGCACAGGCCTCCGCTGCGGGAGAGGTGGCCCTGACCATAGATGACGGACCCGACCCGCAGATCACTCCGCAGGTGCTTGAGCTGCTGGATCGCTATGGCTGCAAGGCAACGTTCTTTTGCATTGGCGAGCGGGTCGCCGCTCATCCCGACATCGCCAGAGAAATCGTGCGCCGCGGACATCATATTGAAAATCACTCGCAACATCATTCCATGCGTTTCTCAACGATGGGGCCAGCGCGCATGCGGCGGGAAATACTTGAGGCGCAAGAGACGATTGGTGCAATAACCGGCCAGCCTCCGAAATACTTTCGTGCGCCAGCCGGACTGCGCAATCCATTGCTGGAAGGAGTCCTGAGCAGTGAGGCGCTGGAGCTGGTGAGCTGGACGCGGCGCGGGTTTGATACGGTGACGAACGATCCGAAGGTGGTCCTCGCGCGACTGACCCGTAATATGCGCGCCGGCGACATATTGCTTCTGCACGACAGCCACTGTGCGCGCACCGCGGACGGATCGGCGGTGATCTTAAAAGTACTGCCCGACCTGCTCTCGGCCTTCGCCGCCGCTGGCCTTGTAGCGGTTACACTGCGGCAGGATCTGCCAGACGCACGCGTGACGGCCGCATAGCGCCGCTCAGATGCACTCGGTAAATGCGATTGTCAAATAGTTCTCGGCGGACCCGTGCGCGCCTCAGTCTCGCCCTCGCGCCAGGCCGCGCCCGGAGTACTCCGCCCACGGCAATCAATACGGGGTGCGCATGCAACCGGTCTTGATCAGTGCACTGACGGCCACGAGCTGCCTCGGGTCCGGACTCGTGCAAACCCTAGAATCGCTACGCTCGCACCGATCGGGCCTGGTGCCATGCAACTTCGAGACTGTTCAGCTGGATACTTACATTGGCCAGGTCGGCGGTGTCGACTCTCATTCACTGCCCGAGAAGTTGGCAAACTACGATTGCCGCAACAACCGGCTCGCGTTGCTGGGCCTGGAGCAAGACAACTTTACGGAGGCGGTGTCGCGAGCTGTCACTCGCTACGGCGCGAATCGGGTGGGATTGTTCCTCGGTACCAGTACCGCAGGAATCCTGAACGCGGAGATTGCCTACCGCCATCGCGACCCGCTCAGTGGACGCCTTCCGGCCACCTTCAGATACGCAGAGTCGCTCGATTTCTTTTCGGTGGCGAGCTTTATTCGCAAGTTGCTTGGGCTGCATGGCCCCTCCGCGGTCGTCTCGACGGCCTGCTCGTCGAGTGCCAAGGTGTTTGGCATGGCCAGGCGCTATATCAACCAGGGCCTGATTGACGCGGCGTTGGTCGGCGGCGTGGACTCTCTGTGCCTGACCACCCTGTATGGCTTTCACTCGCTGCAACTGACCTCGGCGCGGCCCTGCCGTCCATTTGACATCGACCGAGATGGCATCTCGATCGGGGAGGCCGCCGCCTTCGCCCTGCTGGAGACCGCTGCTGCTTCAGCTGCCCCCGATTCGCTGGCGCTGCTGGGGGTGGGGGAGTCCAGCGACGCTTACCACATTTCGGCACCGCATCCGGAAGGTGCCGGCGCCCAAAAGGCCATGCAAGCGGCCCTGGCAGATGCCGGCCTGGAGCCATCCGCGGTCGACTACATCAATCTCCACGGCACGGGAACACCCAGCAACGATTCTGCAGAAAGCAAGGCTGTAGAGGCGGTATTCGGTACCGGCACGCCGTGCAGTTCCACCAAGGCGGGTAGTGGCCATACGCTTGGCGCGGCCGGAGCTCTGGAAATTGCTATCAGCGCCCTGGCCATCACAGAAGGCTTCATACCCGGGGGCCTGAATTGCGGCCATCTTGACCCGTCCTGCCGTATTAATTACCTGCGCGCCAATAAGGCGGCCGCGCCTCGGGTGGCACTGAGCAATTCTTTGGGCTTTGGCGGTACCAATTGCAGCATATTGATCGGCCGATTCACGTGAATGCTCAACCCGTGTCTGTCAGCGCCGGTATCCGGGCCATCGGGCTGCTCGGTCAAGGCATAAGCAGCTGGTCGCACGGGTCTGCTGTGCTGGCGGCCTCGAAGCCCTATCTGCCCGCAGCCACCCTCATCCCGACGGCCATGAGTTTGCCGCCGGCAGAGCGCCGTCGCGCGGTTCGCGTCGTCAATCTCGCGCTGGCGGTGGGCCATGAGGCAACGTGCGGCATCGAGGTGGATCTCACGAGCCTGCCTACGGTCTTTGCCTCCTCGGTTGCAGACTCCACCAACTGCCACGAGTTGCTTCAGACACTGGCCACTGCCGAGCGCCAGGTGTCGCCGACTCGTTTTCACAACTCCGTGCACAATGTGGCTGCGGGCTATTGGAGTATCGCCACTCGGGACACGGCCTCCTACACCATGGTATCGGCATTCGACGGCAGCTTCGCGGCGGGATTGATCGAGGCGGTGAGCCTTGTCGAGGTTCTGCGTAACGAAGTCATGCTTATTGCCTATGACATGGATTATCCGAGCCCGCTTCGCGAATTACGTCCCATCGAGGATGCATTTGCCGTCGCCCTGCTCCTGCAACCGGGCTCGGGGCCCGGCAGCATCGCCCGACTCGCCTGTTCCTTCGGCAGCGAATCGGTGACAGGAATGCGCCGGCCAGAACTCGAATCACTCCGACGCTCCGCGCCCGCGGCCCGTTCCCTGCCGATGTTGGAGTTGATCGCATCCGGGCGATCCGGAGTGGTGAATCTTGAATACCTCGACACTCTGAGCCTGTCGGTGAGCGTCGCGCCGTGCAATTAGATCGCAACTGGATTGCCTCGCACATACCGCACCAGGAAGCAATGTGCCTGATCGATCAAGTTATAGAATGGACCGACAAGGAGATTATCTGCCGCACCGCTTCGCATCGCCTCAAATCCAATCCTTTGAGGACCGCCGGTACTCTGCGAAGTGAGTGCGGGATCGAATATGGCGCTCAGGCCATTGCCATTCATGGCGCCCTCAATGCCGGGGCGCTAGGCGCGGCACCGGTTGCAGGAATGCTCGTGAGCGCAAGAGGAGTGGTGTTACGCGTGGATCGACTTGACGATATTGATGGCGATCTGACCGTCCGGGCATCCCGGCTGGGCGGCGATGCCACGGCTTTGCTGTATGAATTTTCGATTTGCCAGAGCTTAAGGACGTTGCTGTCGGGAAGAGTCTCGATCGTCCTGAAACGGGCGGTCGCCAGAACTTCGCTCAACGGATCTCCCCAGTGAGTGTTCCGCTCAAGTATGCCTTGGTGACCGGAGGGAGCGGCGCCATCGGCGCAGCCGTCAGTCGTAGGCTTGCGGCCGCCGGCCACCATGTATATGTGCATTCCCACACCAACCTGACCGCCGCCCAGGCACTCGCTGATGAACTCACGGCGGGGGGTGCCAGGGCTCAAGCGGTCAGCTTCGATGTCACCGATGGGCCCAGCACCCGCTCGGCGCTGGAGAAGCTGCTGGAGCGCGGTCCGATACAGATCCTGATTAACAACGCCGGCATTCACGAGGATGCCGTGTTTCCGGCCATGCGCGCGGAGCAGTGGCATCGGGTTATCGAGGTCAGCTTGCACGGCTTTTTCAATGTGACGCAGCCCCTGAGCCTGCCGATGATCCGGACCCGCTGGGGGCGCATCATCAACGTTTCCTCTGTGGCGGCGATCATGGGAAATCGTGGCCAGGTCAACTATGCCGCCGCCAAGGGCGCTCTGAACTCCGCTACCAGGGCTTTGGCACTGGAACTGGCCAGTCGCGGCGTGACGGTCAACGCCGTGGCGCCGGGGATAATCGACACCCCTATGACTCACGGCCTCTTCAATGCCGAATCCATCGCACAAATGATTCCTATGAAGAGGATCGGAACTCCGGATGAGGTCGCGCAGCTAGTGGCATTCCTGGCATCGGACGGCGCTTCCTATATTTCCGGCCAAATAATTTCGGTAAATGGCGGCATGGCATGACCGATTGCCGTGGCGAACGAGTGACTAATTCCAGGCGGGGCGCACATGGCGGATCCGGCAGCAGCGGCGGTTGAACTGTGTGACATCGCCGTGATCGGCGGGGGTCCGGCCGGCAGTACCGCGGCGGCACTGCTTGCACGGCGCGGCTACGAGGTGATCGCGCTGGAAAAGGCACACCATCCCCGGTTCCATATCGGCGAATCGCTCTTGCCTATGAACCTGCCCATATTCGAACGCCTCGGGGTGCTCGAGAAGGTTCGGGAAATGGGAGTGTTCAAGCCCGGCGCGGATTTCGAGGCCGACACAGAGAGCGGCTATCACACATTCGCATTCGACTATGCCCTTGGAAGCAGTCCGCCACACGCCTATCAGGTATGGCGGCAGGATTTTGACCGGATGCTCTTCGAGCATGCCCGGGAATGCGGCGCAGACGCCCGCGAAGGGCACGAGGTCGTCGCAGTCGAGCACGCCAATCCCAGACTTAGCTATCTCGATGTGAAAAGCGACACGGGCTCCAGCTACCGCATCCAGTCCCGTTACGTAATCGATGCCAGCGGCCGCGACACATTTCTGTCCGCGAAGAAGAAGCTGCGCCGAAAGAACCCCGAACACCAGAGCGCGGCCATATTCGGTCACTTCCGTGGCGCTGGGCTCAGGCCGGGCAAGGACGCCGGCAATATCAGCATTTACCGGTTTGAGCACGGCTGGATATGGATGATTCCTCTTCCGGATGGGGTGATGAGCGTCGGGGCGGTCTGCCGGCCCGAATACCTCAAGCAACGCAAGGGCAAGACGACAGACTTCCTGATGGCCACCCTGCGCCGGAATCCGGCGCTTTGGGCGCGTCTCCAGCACGCTGAGCTTATTGGCGATGAGGTGCGGGCGACGGGAAATTATTCCTACGACTCGGCCCGGATGGGCGATGTCGGCTGGGTAATGATCGGCGATGCGTTCGCGTTCCTTGATCCGGTGTTCTCTTCCGGTGTCTATCTGGCGATGAGCGGAGCGGAGCAGGCGGTCGACGTCGTCGACGCGGCGTTACGAAACCCGGCCGCAGAAAAATCATTGCTGCGAAAGCTGGAGAGGCGCCAGCGCGCAGGTATGGCCCGCTTTTCGTTCTTTATCTATCGTTTTAACAGTCCAATCATGCAGCAAATGTTCGGAGATCCACGCAACATATGGCAGGTCGAGCAGGGAGTGGTTTCAATGCTCGCTGGCGACTTGTTCGATACGCCGAAGGTGCTGCGTCGCCTCAGGCTGTTTAAATTAATCTATGCTGTCTGGGCCATGCTCAACTGGCGAATTTGGCGTGCCGAACACCATTACCGACTGGCCCAGGCGCGCTCGGAATTTACCGGCGGCACTACGCCGTTGGACAAAGTCTGAAAATCAATCCAACCGGCGCCCGAGACAGGGACTAGGAACGCACTTGGAGAATCCGGCACTTTTCCTCGCTTCCATAATCGTCTTGCTCATCATTCCGGGTCCGACCAACACTCTTCTGGCCACATCGGGCGCCACGGTCGGATTCCGGCGCTCGATCCCAATGCTGGCGGGCGAGCTGGCGGGTTACTCGGTGGCAATCTTTCTGATCCAGTTCGTGCTCGGGCCGACCATGTCGAGCAGCCCGTCTACGGCATTGGCGCTGCGGGTCGCAGCGGCCGCCTACCTGATCATTCTGTCCGTCAAGTTATGGCTTACGCCCTTCATATGGGCGCGCGCCGTAGTCTCGTTGCGCCAAGTGTTTGTGACGACACTATTGAATCCCAAAGCCCTCGTTTTTGCGCTCGTCATCATTCCCTTTGCATCACCGCACCCGGGTTTATACCTGTCCCTCTTCGCGGCAGTAATTCCTGTGATCGGTACTCTTTGGATAGGTTTCGGGACTTTTCTAGGCCGACACACTCAGCCGGCCTATCTGGGTGTGCTTCCAAAGGCCGCGTCCGTCGTTTTGGCGGTTATTGCTGCGATCTTGGCGAGTTCGGTTTTTTATACGAGGGCGCATTAATTGCTCGGCGCCCCTGTTAACGCGCGGCGTGGGCGGTCCGTGACCCCGTGTGCTCAGGTGAACCGCTAGTTTTCACGCGAGGGGTCGCGGCCTGCCCGAGGCGCAGTAAGCACAGCATCAGTACTTTCCGACAATTTTGTGAGCGGACCTCCGATGGTGGGGGCTTCTGCAGCCCTACACCATCATCGCACGCAACCGGTACCTGCACCGGAAGGTCGAAATGGCCTTAAGGAATTTCAGATGGCAACGAAAAAAAGTGCTGCAAGCCGGAAGGTCGAGAAAGTGATGCGCGAGCGGAAGCGCGGCACACTCAAGAGCGGCGGTTCGGGAAAGAAGGTCACGAGCCGCAAGCAGGCCATCGCCATCGGGCTTTCCGAGGCACGCAAGTCCGGCGCCAAGGTGCCCGCTAAAAAGAAGGCCAGCCGCAAGAAGTAGCGGCCCCCTGCCAAGACTTGTGCCGGAGCTTCGCAACCTCTTCGAGGTCGCGAAGGTGAGGGGTATAGGTCCACAAGTTGTGCGGCCCACCTCGCCTGCCGGACTCATCGCACCACGCCCCCAAACAGCCAGAGCCTGCCCAGGGAGCCCCATAGCCGACCGAGGCATGACCGGCCTCCGGGTAAATTCCGCCAGCGCTGCGGTCCCCCAGGTGCCATAGGAACCGCTTTCGTTACCAGCTTGAGCCGCTCACCCAATCCCATTGTCTGTGCGCCCTGCCCCGGGCACGTGCCCCCGCAAGAGGAGGGTCGAACTGCCCCGCGCGACCCGCTCTAAGCGGGGTTCTCTATCGGGCGAACTCGGCCCGGGACTCCCATGGCGCACTCAAGAGATTCGCGATCCCAGCCGCCCGCCGCAGCGGCTCCGGCGTAGGTCGTCGCCAGGAACTCGAGCAGCAGAGCATCGGGCTCAGGGGCCGAGCGGACTCGGTCGTAATCTAGGATGAACTCTCTGAGCCCTTCGTCGTAGTAGGCGCCCTGCGCAACGGGCGACTTAGAGAAAAGCTCAGGCTCGGGATAGGCGTAGGAGTAGAACGCTGCGCGCGGGAAGGCATCATTGCCAGGCCAGAACCCTGCGCTGCTGACTTCATGTGAATAAGCTTCCCGCACGATGGCGTTGGATAGGCCTGGGACCCCTCCCGGATGCAAGGGCGCGCGCCGCCCCGAGAAGCGAGTCACTGCCAGATCGAAGCTCCCCCAGAAAAAGTGCACCGGGCTGGCCTTCCCCAGAAAACCGCTTCTAAATTTCTTAAACACGCGATCCACTTGCACAAGGGCGCGCCAGAACCGACGCGCGGCGGCGCCATCGTAATCAGCGTGGTTGATATCCGCGGAAAACGCGATCGGAGAAGGCACCTCGTTGGGCATTTCATTGATTGAAACTGAAATCCCGACGCCCTTGAGAAGATCGAGGAAGTGCGCGTAGAAATCAGCGACCGACCGCGGGCGCATCTGAAGGGTCTGCGCGGCACCCTGGCTGGTCCGGACCCGCAGACAATGATCGATAAAGTCGAACTCTGCATCAAACATTTCGTGGCCGTACGGCACCGAGCCCGTACTCAGCCCGCGCGGCGTCACGTACAGGGGCACCTGCCAGCTATGGTTAAGCCACGGCGTCAGCGATAGCCTCGCCTTGCCGACGATCTGGGTCCACAGCTGCAACGTGGTGGCCGTCCGGCTCCAGCCTGGGTAGGAGAGATCAGGCCACGTTTCGATGTTGCTATCCATTGGGAACTCCGAGTCGTTCCATCGCGCATTGGGCGCTCCTCAAGGATAGTGCCCTAGATCCTGCCCGGGTCAAATTTTGGTTGCGACAGACCCGGCGCGGTCGCAGCCGGCCGGGTATTCCTTAGCGCCCGCATGAAGGTGTGCCGCCGGACAGGGCGCATGTTCTATGATCGGACCTGCAATACCGGCACGGGGCCGGGAGGATGGAATTAACGATGGGCCCAGGACCTCCGGCGCAGCGTCATGCGATTCTCAGTTACGAGAACCTGTTGCTCATTGTGCTGGGCCTTTCATTCGGATTCGCCTTCTTTGACCGGAACGCCGCGAGTGTCCTAATCCCGTACATGACGAAGGACCTTGCGCTCACAAACACGCAGGCGGCTCTTATCAACTCGGTCCTGTCGGCCATGTGGGCACTTGGCGCCTACTTGATTGCGCGCTGGTCAGACTCGCGCGGGAGCCGCAAGCCGTTCCTGCTCGCGTTTTTGATAATTTTCTCTGCGTGCTCGATTGTTTCGGGTCTCGCGAAGTCCTTTCCCGTACTGCTGGTCTCCCGGGCCATCATGGGGGCCGTCGAGGGCCCGTTTCTACCGGTGTGTCTTGCCATCATGGCTGTGGAATCCTCACCGAGCCGGCGCGGGGTGAACGCCGGAATCATGCAGAATTTTTTCGCCGCACTCCTAGGGCAAAGCCTAGCGCCATGGATCCTTCCGGTCATCGCCGAGAACTATGGATGGCGCGCGGGATTCTTCGTCTCCGGCGTGCCGGGAATCCTGTGCGCGATTGCCATTTGGCTTTGGGTGCGCGAACCCTCAAGGGAAGGCCAGGGAGCACTCCGCCCGATCCCGGGTCCGAGGGACGCGGATGCTGGCGCAAAAATGGGCCTGTTTGACATGCTCGCGGTCCGCAACGTATTGGTCTGCTGCCTAATCTCCGTGTTCATGGTCGGCTGGTTTGTAATGGGCTGGACCTTCCTGCCCAAGTTCCTGACCACGGTGCGCGGGATGGCAGGGCCCGCCATGGGCTCACTTTTGAGCGTATTGGGCTTTGCTTCCGCGATATCGGGATTTGGCGCACCGTGGCTGTCTGACCGTGTCGGACGGAAGCCAGTAATGATTGGTTTCTGCCTGCTCGGGGCGCTGACGGCCTTAGGCGCGGTGTTTTTCCAGGGCTCAACGGTGGCGCTCGGAGCACTACTCTTTGTAGGCTGGCTGGCGAGCGGCACGTTCCCGCTCTTTATGGGAGTGATCCCGGGCGAATCCATGGATAGGAAATACGCGGCCACCGCTATGGGCCTTGTGGTTTGCGTAGGAGAGGTGCTCGGTGGTTCAGGCCTCGTTGCTCTGGCCGGCAAAGTTGCAGACCTCACGGATCTGTCCACCGCGGTGCTGATGATGGCTGGGTCGGGGGCGATAGGCTGCATGCTGTGTTTCTTCCTGGTCGAGACCGCCCCGGTCAAAACTCGCGCCCGCACCGCGCAGGCGGTCCTCGCGAAGGCTGCCTGACCCAACAAGACCCAGGCCCGAGTTCCCGAGAGGATAAAGTGGGAATCGAGCCATCCTGCGTAATGAATTACGTCAATTCCTGATTCCGATCCGATGTTCAGCACAGGTAACCAGTCGATGAGAAAGTTTTGCCTATTGCTCGCTGCCACACTCACACTTTGCGCCGCTGCATTGTCCGAGCCTCTGCGCCAGCCAACGGATGACGCTCGCCGTGCGCTAGCCACTGTTTCCGGACAATTGGCGGTCCGGGGGCTTGGCCAGCCCGTTCGTGTAGTGAGGGATCGCTGGGGTGTGGCGCACATATACGCAAGGAACCAGCATGACCTGTTCTTTGCACAGGGTTTTGTCGCTGCGCAGGACCGGCTTTTCCAGATGGAAATGTGGAAGCGCGCCGGCCAAGGACGACTGAGCGAAATCCTGGGCGCATCGGCCCTGAAGCGAGACGTTGACGCGCGGCTTTTGATGTATCGCGGCAACATGGACGCGGAGTACGCCAGCTACAGTCCGCAGGCCCGCGACATTCTCACGGCCTTTACCGACGGAATAAACAGCTACGTACAGAGCCTGACCGCTCCGGGAGGCCGGGGACTTCCGATCGAGTTCAAAATCGCCGGCTTTGCGCCCGACCGCTGGCGTCCTGAGGACTGCCTCAATCGGATGGCAGCGTTTTCAATGACAGGCAATGCCGTGAGCGAACTCGAGCACGCGCGCGCGCTCACCGAACTCGGGGCCGGCAAGGCATCAAAAATCATGGACTTCGATCCGCCCGTGGCGCTGGATCCGGCACCGACTTTGGATCTGGGCGGACTTGAACCCGGGCTGCTGGATGACTTCATCGGCAGCGACCAGCGCATCGTGTTTCCAGCCCGTCCGATCGAGGGAAGCAACAATTGGACGGTTGCCGGGGCACTCACCGAGACCGGCAAGCCGCTGCTGGCCAATGATCCGCATCGGGTCGTCGGACTCCCTTCACTGCGCTACATGGTCCATCTTATCGCCCCGGGCTGGAATGTCATCGGCGCGGGCGAACCGGCGTTGCCGGGTGTCGCCCTGGGGCACAACGAGCACATTGCCTGGGGATTTACGATATTTGGGCTCGACCAACAGGACCTGTACGTCGAGGAACTCAACCCGGCGAACCCGGCGGAGTACCGGACTGAGGCGGGCTGGCAAAAAATGGAATCCCGCCACGAGACCTTTCTTGTCAGGGGGGAGCGGAGCAGGGACATCGAGTTGCTGTTTACCAGACACGGACCTGTGGTCTGGCAGGATGGCAGGAAGGCACTGGCCTTGCGCTGGGTAGGGAACGAGCCCGGCACCGCCGGCTACATTGCTTCTTTGTCGATTGATCAGGCGCAGAACTGGCAGCAATTCGAAGCGGCCGCGGCGCGATGGAAGCTGCCCTCCGAGAACCTGGTGTACGCCGATCGATCAGGCAATATCGGCGAACACTCCGTGGGGCTGGTGCCGGTGCGGCGCTGGACGGGGCTGCTTCCAGTGCCGGGGGTTTCCGGTTATGAATGGTCGGGCTTCGTTCCAACGGAGAAGCTGCCACATACATTCAATCCGCCCGATGGCGTTCTCGCCACCGCTAATCACAAGATGATTCCCGAGCACTATCCCTACAACGTGGGATTCGAATGGGACCCTGGCTATCGATATGAGCGGATCCGCGATTATTTCGCAGCTGCGCAGCATCAGGGTCGTAAGGTCGGCACTGCCGCCATGCAAGAACTGCAGAATGACGTGACCTCGCTCCCGGCCATTGCCTTTCAGAAATTCCTGCGCACGGTACCCCTCCGGGATGATCCGCAATTGTCGGATTTCCTGCGCTGGGACGGAAAGCTGACCCGAGATTCGGCAGATGCGGCTTTGTACGAAGTCTGGACCAGATCGATCGGCAAGGCACTCGGGCGAAAGATATCAACCCGGAATGCGCAGACCTACCAGGACCTTCCGCCCGATACTCTGCTTCGATTGCTCGCCAGCCCCGACGCGGATATTTTTGGAGCCGACCCGAAAGCTCAGCGCGATCTAATGCTTGCTGAAACTTTGCATGTGGCCACGCAGGAACTCGAACGCCTGATGGGTCCGGACCGCGCACACTGGCGATGGGGCACGCTGCATCAGATCAATTTCAGACACGGGCTCGATCAGATTTCCCCAGACATGGCGAAACTATTGGACATCGGACCGCTGCCGCGACCAGGGGATGGCTACACCGTCAATGCTACCTGGACCTCGCCCAATTCATGGGATCAGATTGACGGGGCGAGCTATCGACAGATACTGGATACGAGTGACTGGGATCAATCGGTCGCGATCAATACCCCGGGCCAGAGTGGACAGCCCGGAAGCGATCATTACTCGGATCTCGCGCCCCTTTGGGATTCGGGACGTTATTTTCCGCTCGTCTATTCGGCAGCGGCGGTCAGGAATGCAACCGCCAACGAACTAATACTCCAACCGCCTAATTGAGGCTCGTATCGCTGTCGTCGAATTGCTGACGCTGCGGTAGGCGCGCCCTGATGGATCGCCGATAGCAATGGTGCGATGTTGAGTGATGTTGTCTCCCACGGGGGTCCTCTAATGTCCGATGGCGCGGAGAATGCCCCTTGGGCTTCCGGCAAAATGGGCGGGAGACGTCCCAACGGGGCGCGACGACTCCCATTTAACTGGTATCCGCCCCCCTCATGCCGCTTCCAATTGAAGACTACGCGCTGATCGGCGATTGCCACGCCGCAGCGTTGGTGGGCCGCGATGGCTCGATCGACTGGCTCTGCCTGCCTAATTTCGATTCACCCGCCTGCTTCGCAGCTCTGCTCGGTGCACCTGAACACGGACGCTGGCTCATCGCGCCAGTCGGAAACTCGCGAAGTGAAAGGCGCTATAGACCCGGTACCCTCGTTCTGGAAACCGAGTTTGAAACCAGTGGCGGTGCGGTTTGCGTCACTGATTTCATGCCGATGTCCAAGCAACGTTGGGATGTCGTGCGCATCGTCAAGGGCTTGCGGGGAAGCGTGCCGATGCGTTTTGACTTGGTCATTCGCTTCGACTACGGATCTGTGGTGCCCTGGGTACGACGTTGCCATGGCGTCTTGCAGGCCACCGCCGGCCCAGACACGTTGGAACTACGCACGCCGGTGGCAGTCCGAGGCGAGAACTTGAGAACCGTAGCTGAATTCACGGTCCGGGAAGGCGAAAGCGTCCCCTTCGTGCTGAACTACCGCCCTTCTTTTGGCGATTCGGCCTCGGCCATAGACCCGGAGCGTGCACTGCGTTCTACCCAGAGGAGCTGGCGTAAGTGGTCCAACAGGATCGCCGCCGACACTCCGTGGCGCGAAGCGATCGTGCGCTCGCTGATTACGCTGAAGGCCCTTATCTACCAACCGACAGGCGGGATCGTTGCGGCTCCGACGACCTCGTTGCCCGAGCAACCTGCGGGCATCCGCAACTGGGACTACCGCTACTGCTGGTTGCGGGACGCGACTTTTACGCTCAATGCGCTGCTGCTTGCGGGCTATATCGAGGAAGCCAAGTCCTGGCTCGAATGGCTGTCGCGCGCCGTCGCCGGCAAGCCCGAAGACCTGCAGACCCTCTACAGCATCACGGGTGAGCGGCGGCTGGATGAGTACCAGTTGGACTGGCTGCCCGGCTATTGCGGCGCGGCACCGGTCAGGGTCGGCAATGCCGCATCGAGGCAGTTCCAGCTGGATGTGTATGGGGAAGTGATGGACACCATGCACCTTGCGCGCGCGGCCGGCCTGGAGCCCGAGCCCTATACCTGGAGAATCCAGCTCGCCCTGCTCAAGTTTCTCGAGTCGCACTGGAAGGATCCTGACGAGGGGATCTGGGAAGTGCGCGGGCCGCGTCGGCATTTCACACATTCCAAGGTGATGGCCTGGGTCGCCTTTGACCGTGCTGTAAAAGATGCCGAGGCTTATGGTCTGGAGGGTCCCGTGGCCCGCTGGCGAGAGATTCGTGACGAGATTCATTCCGAGGTGTGCGCCAAGGGCTTTGACGCCCGTCGAAACACTTTCGTGCAATCCTATGAATCACCTCACTTGGATGCCAGCCTGCTGTTGATCCCCCAGGTCGGTTTTCTGGAGGCCGACGATCCGCGTGTACGCGGTACGGTGGAGGCCATAGAGCGCGAGTTGATAGCGGACGGCCTGGTCGTACGCTATTCGACCGAAACCGACGTTGACGCACTCCCGCCTGGAGAGGGCACATTCCTACCATGCTCGTTCTGGCTCGCAGACTGCCTGGTGCTGATCGGACGTCCCTCAGATGGAAGGGCCTTGTTCGAGCGCCTGCTGCGGTTAAGCAATGACGTTGGGCTGCTTGCGGAGGAATACAGTACATCCGAGCATCGCCTGCTTGGCAATTTTCCGCAGGCACTGACTCACATGGCGCTGATCAATACCGCACGCGTCCTCTCCATGCCGGAACAGCAGGCCAAGCACGCCGGGAAAAAAGGCGAACGCCCCACTGCGGTTGCGAGGAGCTCATGAGGGTTCGTCGGAAAAAGCCCCGCACCATTCTCGTGATCGACATTGGTGGATCGCACGTCAAGTGCCTAGTTACCGGGAGAAGCAGGTCGGTGCGGTTCAAATCCGGCCCGGCGCTGACACCCCGGGAAATGGTCGAAGGCGTTTTGAAGGCCACAAACGGTTGGCGATTTGCCGGTGTATCAATCGGCTATCCCGGCGTGACCCACCAGGGAGCCATTGCCGTTGAGCCACACAACCTGGGTTCAGGTTGGGTCGGGTTCGACTTTGAGGCGGCTTTTAAGCGCCCCGTCAAGCTTATCAACGACGCGGCTATGCAGGCCCTCGGCGCCTATAGGGGCGGCAGCATGCTTTTCCTTGGTTTGGGCACAGGCCTGGGGAGCACGATGATCGTCGACGGGGTCATCGTCGCGATGGAGCTGGGCCACCTGCCCTACCGACAACGGCACACCTTCGAAGACAAGGTCGGCGATCGGGCGCGCAAGCGATACGGCCGCAAACGGTGGCGCCAGAACGTCGAGCAGATGCTGCGGGATCTGCGCCTGGCCTTGATGCCCGATTACATCGTGCTGGGGGGCGGTAATGTGAAGCATCTCCATCGGCTACCCCCAAAGACGCGACGCGGCCGCAACGCGGACGCATTCACGGGGGGATTTCGTCTTTGGGAGCCAGGGCGCCTCGCCCCACCGGTCGGTTTGTCGAGAAGATCGAGGGAAGGATGAGATTGTCAGTTCAATCCTGCGCCCGCAATCGCAGACTTCTTATAGACGGCCGATCTATGTTTTGCTGCGATATCTAAGGCCTATTGCCAGTTTAATTCGATCCGCAGGGAGGCGTCATGATCGCGCACACTTCGATGCCGGTAAGTAATTATTCAGCCGCGAAATCCTTTTATCAGGACGTATTAAAGCCCTTGGGCTACAAGAACAACATGGAATCGGGACATTCCGCCGGATTTAACGACGGTAGGAACACTGACTTCTGGATCAGCGAAGAGAAGACCGTGGTGCCGATGCATCTGGCGTTCCGAGCGCGAACGCAGAAACAGGTGGAGGCGTTTTACAAGGCCGCAATTGCGGCGGGTGCCAAGGACAACGGCGGACCGGGTTACCGTGACTACTCGCCGGGATATTTTGCGGCTTTCGTATTGGACTCGGACGGGCACAACATCGAGGCGGTCTGGTACAACCCAAAGAAATCCAAATGACTGTCGGTCCGCGTCCCCTGCCTGGCTGCGCAATTTTCAGCGATAGCGCCAACTCGTAAGATCGGCACCCTTGGGCGCTGTCGCCTGGATGCGCTTGAGAATGAGCGGAATGTACTGATAGTTGTAGTGCAGTCGCGAGTACGCGTTCGCAAGTTTCGGATCGCCGTTCCAACAGTGCTCCGCGCGGTCGCCATATTCCACAGTTCCGCCCTACGCGGGCTTGAGGGCCTCTAAGCGCTCCTGGGCGTAGTAGACCGAGTCGGTCAGATAATAGTTGTCGCCGGTACCGACATAGATGTGAATCTTGCCCTGCAGCTTGGGCGCAAGGGTCGCCCAGTCGCGTTCAATGATGCTGGTTAGATCGTAGTGTTCACGCCAGTAGGCGGCGACGCTGTGATCGATGTCGCCGCTCTTCTTGTCAAAGATGGGCTTTGGATAGCCGTCGCTCCCCACCGGGCTAAATACCGCCTGCCAGATATCGTACTGCCGTCCTGAACGGGTGTTGTCACCCAGCACCAGCTCCATATGGTTAGTATCGCGCTGGGTCGCGAACACTTCGCCCAGATAGTTTCGAAACGCCGGACGTTCCACCGATAGGGCTTCGCCATTTAACGCATAGGCGTTTTCGTCTTTGTACAGGTTGATGAGGGTATAGGCCTGAAAATCGATGGGATCGGGACAAGCGGCAAAAGCGCCGTTGTACAAATCCGGATAGAACACCTGGGTCGCGAGTGCCTCCCAGCCGCCGGTTGATCCGCCGTACGTAAACCGAGCCCAGCCCTGGCCAATGCCGCGGAAGCGCTTCTCGATCTCGGGAATCAACTCTTTGTTGATCGCGTCACCGTAGGGGCCCAGATTCGCAGAGTTGACCGCATAGCTGTCGTCGTAATATGGATTGGCGTGCTGAATCTCCACGACCAGGAAGCGCGGAAAATCCGGCGATATCCATTTCTGATAGGACGCATAGGCCTCCTGCTGCTCGATGCGGTTGTAGCCTTCGAGATGAAAGCGATTGGAGTAGTCTGGCTTGAGATTCGGATCCGGGGGCTGCACACGGAATTCAGAGACATCCTCCGGAAAGTGGCCGTGGAAGACCATCAGCGGGTAGTGTGCCTGGGGGTGTGAGTCAAAGCCCTTTGGCACCAGCACGTGCGCACCCAGGTATACATCGCGTCCCCAGAACTTGGACAGCAGCTCGCTGCGAATCTTGATGTGCTTGACGAATTCGGTGTCGGCCTTTTCTTCGGCGGGCGGAATGACTTGATCGAGAGACACAGTGAAGGATTGCGGGTGCGCCGCATCGATGTGCACTTTTGCGGGCTTGGAGTAAAGATTCCCCGGCTTGCTGGCCCAGTGCTGGCCCTCCCCGCGGTCGGGTGGGAGCTTCAGGGTTCGACCGTCGGCCAGGTGAAAGGTCTCGTAGCGGTTGAGCACCACCTGCAAGTAATAATCACCCGGGGGAAGATCCGCCAGTCGCGCCGCCGGCCAGCCAAACGCATGATCGTCGATGACAGCGCTTTGGCCTGGTGCAAGGCCATCGACATTCATGCCGAAGAGGTAGGGTGATGCCAGCATTTCATTTTCTTCAACGTGAGTCCGCGGTTCCCGTGACATGTCTTTGCTGAGCAGCAGTACGAGACGCCCGTCGAGCGGTGTAGCGCTCCTCGATTGCGGGAAACTCACCACGAAACTCGACCCGGACGCCGATTCCGTGGGTCGCGTGCAGCCAGCCAGCGTGAAAAGGCCGCATGCTACGGCGAACATCGAATAACGCATCTAGATAGCCCCCACCCTTATTCTTTGTGGCCAAATGCTAGCACAGGCATACGGCAGACCCGGCAGCACTGCGAGGCAACGGACTGCACCTTTTGGCCATCAGGGGTTAACGGCGTACGCTCACCTGTTCACCTGGGGTCCCTCAGCGGTTACCGAGAGCGCAACATTTCAGGCGCGCATCGTTGAAAGCCCGGCGACGATCGAGCGCCGTCACGCCACGGCGGGCAGGTGGCATTACGACAATCGATGCTGAAGTATTGGCGATGCTCGCGGACCGTTGGACTGGGCGACGGTAGGGGAAATGGCTTGTCTATGCGTCGAAGCGAAGCCTTGAGACCCCAACTCAGCCCGCTCTTGCGTTAAGCCGGTACCCTATGTAGACTTACTACTATGGGTGATCTGGATAAACCTGTGCGCCTTTCCTTCCAGACTCTTAAGGTCCTGGAATCCTTCCTTGAGGACCCGACCAGCGAACTGGCGGGCGCAGACGTTCACAAGCGCGGGCATCTCTCATCCGGAACCCTGTATCCGATTTTATTGCGGCTCGAAGCCGCGGGCTGGCTAGTCAGCCGCTGGGAGAAAGTCGATCCAGCCACTGTGGGTCGTCCAAGACGACGCCTCTATCGGGTGACCCCCACCGGTCTGCGGCAAGCCAGCGAAGTGTTCGCCAGTCTCTCCAGAGGAGTATTCGCATGAGCACGCGCGATGATCTCCCAGTCGAAACGGCTAAACGAAGCCTTGGCCCACCTCCTGTTCAAATAATTCGCTATGCCGCAGGTCGCATGCCGACCGGCCTGGCCGAGCGCCTGGAGGAAGAGTGGATTTCCGACCTCACCGAGCAGCGGGGAGCATTTGCCCGAATGCGCTTTGCTCTGGGATGTTGTTGGGCGACGCACGTAATAGGCCACGAACTCCATGTTTACGGCGCACGCTTAAATACCGCCAGTCAAGGCAGCGCCGGTGTGATCAATGCGCCGTATCCCTCGGAGATTCCGAAACGCGCAGCTGCACTGCTCGTGATCGTCTTTTTGCACGTTGCAGCGGCAATTGCATTGATTTATGCCATCAGGGTGCACGCGCTGCCCGTTCCGCAGCAACCAATGGCATGGCAGTACATTGATCCGAAACCCGTGACGCCACCGTTGCCCGTACCGCGTCCGCAACAGGAGTACGGCATAGGCAATATCCCTATGCCACCTCCGTTAGGCCCGGTGCGATACGATTCTGCAGAGGCGCTTGCGCCCGTTAAGGCGGTAACTTCGTTACCGTTACCACCTCCGCCCCCACTCAGAGTGGCCGGCGGAATAGGAAAAGGCTTTCCAAACACTGTCGACTTCTACCCCTCTAGTGCGATTCGTTTGGGAGAGGCAGGTATTACAGCGGTGAGCGTGTGCGTGGACAACCAGGGGCGGTTGACCACCGATCCGCAGGTCGCAATCTCATCCGGAAGCCCCCGCCTCGACGGCGGCGCGCTGGCGTTAGCGCGTGCTGCCTCCGGCCACTACCGCAGTACGACCGAGAACGGCAAGCCCATCAATGCGTGCTTCCAGATCGGCGTGCACTTCGCACTTAAAAGCTAATTGCTCAAAACAAATGGCCGCCTGATCGCGGTCAGCAACCCACCTCAGGTTTTAGCCCTGCTGGTCCCTAAGCTTGCCTGGTAGCGCCATTCAGTAGCACCAGCAAACGAGCCCAGGCCTTCTCCGCTTGGTCGTGGTTGTACACCTTCGAATCCGGCGGACACCAACCGTGCTGGGTCCCCGCATACACCTCGATCTCGGCCGAAAGATGCGCATTCCCGAAAGCTTCGCGAAGCACGGTCTTAGAGTCCGGTTCGCGCTCATCATCGTTGGCGGCGATGGCAATCAGGTAATTTGCCTTGGTCTGAGGGATCAACAGATGCGGACTATCGGCGTCCTTGGTGACAAGGCCGCCGCCATGGAACGTTGCCGCGGCGCCAATGCGGTCCGCCCTCGCCGCGGCAGTGCGCAGCACCAACGGGCCGCCCATGCAGTAGCCGGTGGTCCCCATCTTCCGCTTTACGTCAACCGCAGCGTGCCCATCCAGGTAGGTCACAAACGCCTTCGCATCGGTCGCCGCAGTCGCAGCGGTGAGGGAATTTTTTTGTGCCATCAGGGCGTCGCGAGTCGCGGGATCGTCGAAATCGGCATGTTCGGGAGAGGTCGGCGCTTTGCGGATCCTATAGAAGGGATTGATTACGAGCACTGTGTAGCCGGACTCGGCAAGCCGCGTGGCCATGGCACGGAAAGCCGGGCGCAGTCCGAAGATATCCGGCCATATGAGTACCGCGGGAAATTTTCCCTTGGCCGGGTGAACAATGTAGGCATCCGCCACGCCGTCAGGCGTCTTTATTTGCACTTCCTCGCCCGTTGTCTCGGCAGCGTTTGCCGATTTTGGCAGCAAGGCCACTAGGCCCGCACCAAGTGCCATAGCCCCAAACTGCCGCCGGGTCAGCTCACCGCCCCGGGCGAATGCATCGAAATCGTCATGCTCGCACATCGCTCTCTCCTGCTAGGCATTTATACACGATTTTCCGAGCGCTCTCTGTGGCGCTGGCTCGAGCCACCGGGTCACCCATCTGCGCTCCGATGACGCTCCGATTTAATCCCCACGAAAACCACACACTAAACCGTTGCCCACGCCCACCTCGATAAAGTCTGGAATATAAAACATACGACAAGAGTTAGACCGTTGCCTCGCGTAGTTCCCCGCCTACCGGAGTGTAGGACTGCACGATATATCGCGAAATACCAGCTATAGACGGGTACTCACGCTAGAAAGGCTGTGACCTTTATCACGCCGCGGTAATCACTTGCACCGCTACGGTAGAACTTCAATTGAATCGAGGACCGGTGCGGACCACCATCTGAGCACCCCCCTCACGGACAAATGGAACGCGATCAAGCTCTAATGTGCGGCGATACATAACCAATTGAGGTGTCGTTTCGGCGCGGCGAACGCTAAATGCGCAACCTTTCTTCAGTGCCTTTGATAGCCGATGAACCGACACGCGTCGCGGCTTGTTGTTTGAATGGTCGCAGCGGGGCGGCTGCTCGCTTGCGGCCTACGCCTTGGTCGCCGAATGGATAGGCAACTCGACTACCGACTGCTGTTTGAGGAGTCGCCAGACGTTCTTCTGGTATTGCTGCCGGACGCACCCCGCTTCACCATGATCGCCGCCACCCATGCACGCTGGCGCGCAACGCATACTTCGCCCGACACTCTCGGCAGAGGACTCTTTGAGGTATTTCCTGACAATCCCGAGGACCCGTCGGCCTCCGGTACAAGCAACCTGCGCGCTTCTCTTGAGCGCGTATTAAAATCCAGACAGCCGGACACCATGCCGGTTCAACAATACGACATTCGCCGGCCTGACGGCAGCTTCGAGGCGAAATACTGGAGCCCGAAGAATATTCCCATTCTGTCAGCGTCGGATGAAGTGCTCTATATCCTGCACCGCGTAGAGGATGTGACTGCCCTCGTGCAAGCCAGCGAATTAGGCGAGCAACTCCGCGGTCGCCAGAATTCGATGCAACGCGAGGTCATACAGCGCAGCAGCGAACTGGCGGTAGCGCTCCAGGAAGTGCGCAATGCGAATACCAGACTTGCCGAACTCGATGTTGCCAAAACAGCCTTTTTCAGCAACATCAGCCACGAATTCCGTACCCCGCTTACGCTGATACTGGGGTCGTTGGAAGATGAGCTCGAACAGCGGGGCGGCGCATCACTGGTCCCTGCTACGCGCGAGCGTGTCCATATCGCTCATCGCAATGGCCTGCGATTGCTGAAACTTGTCAATGCGCTGCTTGATTTCGCCCGCATCGAGGCTGGTCGGACGCAGGCACACTACCAACCCACGAATCTTGCCGAGCTGACTGCCGAGCTGGTCAGCAATTTCGATTCGGTAACCCAGCGCGCTGGATTAACGCTGTCGATCGACTGCCCACCGCTGCCCGAAGAAGTGTACGTGGACCGCGAGATGTGGGAGAAGATCGTTCTCAATCTCGTGTCGAACGCGTTCAAGCACACTTTTCAAGGCGCCATTTCGGTCAGCCTCCAGTGGCGTAACGACGCTGCGGAGCTCACAGTGCGCGATTCCGGTGTAGGGATCGCCGCGGAAGAATTGCCGCGACTGTTTGAGCGCTTTCACCGAGTCAAGGGCGCCGAGTCGCGCACGCACGAGGGCAGCGGCATTGGCCTGTCTCTGGTGCGAGAGCTGGTGCAATTGCATTCGGGTTCCGTCCGTGTTGAGAGCGAGCCTGGGAAAGGGAGCGCTTTCACCGTGACCTTGAAGGCCGGCACTTCCCACCTTCCGCTAGAGCAGATTGGGAGGGGCGAACGTCGCGACAGCGCAGGCCGCACGGCTGCGGCGCACGTAGCAGAGGCCGCCTCGTGGCTGCCAACTGCCTCTGATACGACGATTGTAGAGGTTCTATCCGGCGACGGCCCGCGGCCCAGAATTTTGGTGGCCGACGATAACATTGATATGCGCCGACACGTGGCGCGCCTCCTGCGCCGCTCCTATGAGGTTCTAGAGGTTGGGGACGGCCAAGCGGCACTTGAAGAGGCTCAGGCCAACCTGCCGGATCTTGTGTTGTCGGATGTCATGATGCCCAGACTCGACGGATTCGGACTCCTCAGGGCGTTGCGCTGTGATGAGCGCACCCGGCGAGTTCCGGTAATACTCCTTTCGGCGCGGGCGGGTGAGGAAGCAGCGGTCGAAGGCCTGGATGCCGGAGCCGACGATTATCTCGTAAAGCCTTTTTCAGCCCGGGAACTTCAAGCCAGGGTACGCGCGCATCTCGAACTGGCCCGTCAGCGCCGGGAACTGGAACGCGAACTCGAAGAGCGCGTTCAGACCCGCACGGCGGAGGTGGTTCGCCTGACGCGAGTGTTACAGATGCTCTCGGGAATCAACTCGGCGCTGGTGCGCATCCAGGATCGCGATCAGGTAATGAGCGAGGCCTGCCGCCTCGCGCAGAGTGTCGGGGGTTATTCATTGTCGATGGTGGCTCTTATCAACCCGACGACCCGGATGGCGCGGCCTGTCGCGTGGTCCGGATACGGATTTCTTGAACAGCCGGAACAGGAATTCCCGGTTGCCGATCGCGACGGAGGCGACCGGAGCCTCATGGGTCGGGTCATGCGTACCGGCGAAGCAATACTGTGCGAGGATATTGCGAGCACCCCTTACGTTATAGACCAGGTTGATGAACTGATCGCTGCAGGGGTTCATTCGCTCGCCTGCCTGCCCCTCAAGGTCGATGGTACCCCGGTCGGTGCCTTTCTGTTTGGTACCCGCAGGAGCGATACGATCAGCCGCGAGGAGCTGGTGCTCCTCTACGAGGTCTCGGCGAACTTGTCCTTCGCCTTCCAGTACTTGGATAAGAAGGATGCGGTCCAGTTCCTATCTTACTTCGAGCCACTCACGGGTCTCGCTAAGCGAGCGCTTTTCTGCGAGCGGCTGAATCGTCTGCTCGAGCGCGGCACGACCAGGCTGCCGTGCCTGGCGGTTACGGTGTTCGATATAGCGCACCTGGCTGTGGTCAACGATTCCCTTGGCCGGCATACCGGCGATCGCCTGCTGCAATGTGTGGCGGATCGCCTCAAGGCCCGATTCCCCGACACCGAGCAACTTGGCCACTTAGGCGGTGGAACCTTTGTTTGCGTAAATGCCCTCGATGAACGTGCTGCAGTCGAAGGCCATGACTCATACGAAGACATTACGCGAGACTTCGCGCAAGGCTTTATTGTCGACGGCCAGGAGATCCTTGCGGAGGTCAAGTGCGGGGTGGCCTACTTTCCAAAGGACGGCCAAGAGCCTGACGAGCTCGTGCAAAACGCCGAGGCAGCCCTCAAGGCGGCTAAAAACGCGGGGGAGCGTTATCTGCACCACCGCGTTGAAATGAAATCCGAGCTTGCGCGGCGGGTCGGGATGGAGCACCGATTACGCACGGCGC
The DNA here is from genome assembly GCA_963717335.1 of uncultured Gammaproteobacteria bacterium. Taxonomy (GTDB): domain Bacteria; phylum Pseudomonadota; class Gammaproteobacteria; order Steroidobacterales; family Steroidobacteraceae; genus FEN-1191. The sequence continues at coordinate 237,757 of CAVQVZ010000003.1, forward strand.
TCGATCAAGGTCAGTTCTTGCTGCACTACCAGCCAAAGGTCAAGCTGCGCAGCGGCCACGTTGCAAGTGTGGAAGCGTTAATACGATGGCAGGACCCCGAGGAAGGCCTGATCTCGCCGGGTGACTTCCTCCCGCTGCTCGAATCAGGTGGTTTGATGGCCGCCGCTACTGCCTGGGTTTTTCGCCAGGCGGCCGCAGACTGCCGTGATTGGCGCGGCAAGGGACTTCCCCCAATCCGGGTAGCTGTGAACATCTCTCCACCGGAGCTGCGGCGGCGGAATATCGCGCACGAAATACTGGAACTGATCGGAAGTCTTGCGGGGGATTCAGGTTGGGGAATCGACGTCGAGATAACCGAAGGAGCCCTGTCGGGGGACTCCTCCTCCTGCGTGCATGCCCTGCGCTTGCTGCGTGCGGCCGGGGTCGCAATTGCAATCGATGACTTCGGAGCGGGATTCTCCTCGCTCGGACGGCTGGGCGAGCTACCCATCGACACCCTGAAAATTGACCGCACTTTTACCAGCCGCCTTCCCGTGGATCGCAGCAGCTGCACCCTGGTATCGACAATCATCGCCCTGGCGCATGCGTTTGGGATGACCACTGTCGCAGAGGGAGTCGAAACCCGAGCCCAGCTCGATCACCTGCTACGGGAAGGTTGCGACGAATCGCAGGGCTACCTGCACAGCAAGCCGCTGCCTAAAGCAGCCTTTGAGAAATGGATTCTCCGAACCGCCAGCGCTGCCTCCGAGAACCCCGGATTCGACCCTCCACCCGAGGAATGGTCTGTGTCGGGGGATAATGGCTAGGCACCGGCTCGTGCGCCGCTGGACTGCGTGACCGCGTCCAGGTTAGATCCCTGCTGTCTGGCCTACTGGTTGAGCGTGCGATGTGCCGCGATTACCGGCAGTGCATCCTCCCAATCGTAGGAGTTCACATTCGCGCGATTGGGGATCCGCATCCAAAACATGTAATTCACGTGCAGCTTGGTGAGAGCGAACTGATAGAGCTCCAGCGGGGTCCAGTATTTGGTCGCATAACCGCCGGTCATGTGCGGCTCTGCGTAATTGACCGCCTCCACCTGTATAAACAAGGGCATCCTTCCAGAGAACTGCGTGTAGTAGGGGTACGTCTTGGATTCCAGCGATTGATTGTCCGGCCAATCGTCCGGTCCCCCCATGACAACTCCCAAGGGCGCCACCGCAGCTGCAATACTGCCGATGTAGGCCTGGTTCCCCGTCAGGAAATTCATATACCAGAACACCCGGGACGTGGGCAGGCTCACCGTGGCAGCGCTCAGCATATTGATCAGCGCATCCCGATATTTTTCGGGAGTGTATCCAAGTGACTTGAGCGTCGCCGAGTCCAGGCTCAGAGCGCTCTCCTGATTGCCGATTCCCTCGAAATTAGGGATGCTGTCGACCTGCGCTCCGAGAGCCTTTATCAGAGCGTTGTAGCGCGCGACGACTACCGGCGACCACAGTTCCAGAGTGTAGCCGCCGGACTTATTGCGAATCTCGTACGAGTCCAGATACGCCGGGCCGTCCTTAGTGCCATCGACCGTCTTGTAGGTGATCACCACGATAAACTGCGTGCCATGGGCGGTTGCCCACGCCAGATCCGATTTGATTACGGAGAAGTCATACACGCCCTGGGACGTTTCAATTGATCGCCAAGAGTAGCGTCTGACGATTCCCGCCATTCCAGGAGTCAAAGCGCTCGTCATAAACGACTGCGCGCCAACGCCGTTGACTATGATCGTGTAATGGCCCGGATGGTATTTCCTTCCCGACAAGGCCGGCACTTGCGCGAGCGCATCGCCGCAGGCGTCCACACTGGTCATCGCCAGCGGAGCTTTGACGGGAACGGCATCGGCCAGATTGTTACCCAGATAAATGTGTACATTCGAGCCGCCCGCATCGCGCAGGCACAGTTTGGCATCGCTACTCGCGGAGAAGTTCACGCCATCGGCGCCACCCGGTGACACGGCGAATTGCGCGCCAAGTGAATTCCGGGTAAGTAATTTTGCGCTGGGTGTACTTGCAGCCTTAAGTGCCTGTACTCCTTTGATCGGTAGGTCGGATTCTATGACGCCGCTGAACTGACGGCTCGCGGTGCCCGCGATCAGTCGAACCTGCCACTGCTCGCTATTGAGGCGGGTGATCAGGAGGCCGCCGTCTGGCGGCAGGCTTTGCGACATGGCAAACGGCTGCAGCAGTGAACCAAGCGCGAGCAATATCAATCCGGGCACTTTCATAAAATCATCCCATAAGTGAATCGGCCGCCGCGAGAATCAATGTTCAGAGTGACGGAATGTGCATTGCTCGCGAACTTACATCGGCACTGGATTTCGAAGCGTGACCGAACTACAAATCTCGAAGCCCGATCCACTTGATATCCCAATATTAGGGAAGGCGGCGCACTTTTGTTACTGTCGACAACTTGCGACACAACAGGGACGTAGGATCGATGACTACAGTGATTTATCCGTCGCCTGAGCGGGCTGGACCCACCGACCCGTGGGCTACAGGAAAACCCGCTCCAGCCGGAGAGTGCTCATAGGAGAACTGTCCTACGAGGCCCTGGGTCGCCAGTGGGCCTAAGTACGAAGCGCCTGTTGCCTATTTGACTATATCTACCACGGGGCGAGGACCGCCCAGCAACAACGTCCGACTGCCCGTTCAGTCTGTCCCGAAGACCGAGGCTACGCCAGGACGTCCCGCGAAGACGAACTACCGCTAAGATTGCGGTCTGGCGTCCCACTTAGGCTTCATCTCTCTCCCCCAACGCTTAGGATCTTCGTTGTGGAGCTTCTCCATTTCCTTGGCTGTCTCCGGATGTTCTTTCATTACATGGGCGGTCATTTTCTTCACCATTTCATCCCAGGTTTCCGCGGATAGGGTCTGATTGCACGGACCGCCGAGTTCCGAGCACCTCATATTCTTCATTTCGACTACCTCCGAGGCTACTTTTGAAAATTAGAGAATACGGGCCCCGGACCCGTCTGTAAGAGGGTTCATTGGTTTGCTGTAGGGCCGGGGACATTCACCACGCCACTGGGGAGCTCGCTGAGCGAAATGGGGAACACAACGCTATACGCGCTCTAGGCCGATTCCCCTGGGTACTCATAGGCCGTTAGCATGCAGCTCGGTGAGGTACACGATCCAACTGCATTCCGGAGTACGCTTTGGTCGCGCCGTTTGCCTATCTAAGCACTCAGGTTGACTCGCCCGATTTGCGGGCATTCTTTTGCATGCGTCGGGCAATATGCGCCGCCGCATTTATTACATGGCTTGCTGGTTGCGTAAGCACTCCGCTCCCCACGCCACCCACGGTGAGGCCGGAACAGGCGCGGGACATCATCGGCGCCGCCCTGCCCCGAGCGATCCACGACCGAGCGGGATGGATCGACGATATCTACGCCGCATTCGCTCTGCAGTCTATCGATCCCACCCGAGAAAATATTTGCGCCGCAGTGGCCGTGATAGAACAAGAATCGAATTTCCAAGTCAATCCCGCGGTTCCCGGACTCCCAGCGATAGCGCGGCGCGAGATCGAATCCCGAGCGGAGCATGCAAGGATTCCGCGTCTTATCGTGTACGGGGCGCTGCAGTTACCTTCACCCAACGGCATGACGTATAGCCAACGGATCGATGCGGCCAAGACCGAGAAAGACCTGAGCGATATATACGAGGACTTCATCGGCGCGGTTCCCATGGGGCGCACTCTGTTCGCGGATCATGATCCAGTGCGGACCCGGGGCCCCATGCAGGTCAATGTTTCATTCGCAGAGCAATATGCCGCGGCGAGACCGTATCCCTATCCTGTAAAGGTCAGCATTCCGGATGAATTATTTTCGCGACGCGGTAGCCTTTACTTCGGAATCGGCCACTTGTTCGGGTACGCACCGCCTTACAATCAGTACCTGTACCGCTTTGCAGACTACAATGCCGGCCAGTTTGCGAGCCGTAACGCAGCCTTTCAGCGAGCGCTCAGCCGGGTGTCCGGAATGCGCGTGCTGGCGGACGGGGCGCTCCTCCCGCACTCCGATGAAAAGGCGGCTGGCGAGACGGAGTTGGCCGCACGCGCCGTAAAGCTCCGACTCAACCTTGACGATTCCACGATTCACGAGGCGCTCGTGCAATCAAATAAATCAAGCTTCGAGCGCACGGCTCTCTATCAACGTATCTTCGCTCTTGCAGACAAGCTGCAACCATCACCGGCACCCCGCGCCGCCGTGCCCCAGATTGTTCTGCGCGGACCCAAACTCAGCAGGGATCTGTCGACGGACTGGTACGCGCATCGCGTGAACGATCGTTTTGGTCGATGCCTACATCAGCAGCGGTAGGACCGTGTTGCCGCCGCCTTACTGTCTGCCCGGTGGGCCGGATTTCTGCTACGAGGACAGTCATTGCGGCGATACTCCTGTTAACAGCGGCCATAATTCCGCTCCGTCCATTGGTGGATGGGGTAGAGCTCAGGTCGGATCTACGCACCGACAGTGCGCGGCCGCTGTATGCTTACTCCGCGACCTCGCTGGACATCGCGTGTTCAAGCGGTCTGCACGTTTACTCAGCGGCGGTAGGAGCGTAACTAATGGAGAAAGCATTCGCTGAGCGGGTCGCGCTCGTCACCGGTGCGGGCAGCGCGCACGGTATTGGTTTTGCCGTCGCACGTCGTTTCTATCTAGCCGGCGCACACCTCGCTATTACATCGACGACACCGCGCATTCATGAACGCGCGCGGGAGCTTGATGCAGGGGCTCTGCACATACTCGCCTCCGACGAGGATCTTACGAGCGAGCCGGCAGTGAAGCGCTTGGTTGAATCAGTGCTTAGCAGGTACGGTTGCATCGATATTTTGGTGAACAATGCAGGAATGACCCAGACCGGTCGTCCGTTGGCGAGCAGGACACTGATGGATACGGCATACGCTGATTGGCAGCGCCAAATCGACATCACCCTAAATACATCCTTCTTGATGACGCGCGCGGTGCTCCCCGTAATGGCCGCTCGCAAATACGGACGCATCGTAAACGTGTCATCGGTGACCGGGCCTTTAGTTAGCAATCGCGGCTCAGCAGCCTATGGCGCTGCAAAGGCGGCCATGGATGGAATGATGCGCGCGGTTGCGATAGAAACTGCTGGATCGGGAATCACGATCAACGCAGTCGCGCCGGGATGGATTGCGACCGAGTCGTCCTCCGAGGCCGAGCGCGTCGCTGGGCTGCACACACCGGTCGGAAGGCCGGGAACCCCCGATGAAGTTGCGGCAGCCGTCTGCTTTTTGGCTTCACGCGATGCTTCCTATGTTACTGGGCAGGCGCTGGTGGTCGACGGAGGCAATATTTTGCAAGAAAACAAGGCGACTTGATCGGCACGCTGCGTTGGTCGCACGACTAGCCACTATCCAAGTTCCGCCGGTGACGGGTTTCGGGCGCTGATTAGTATTCGCTTGACCCACTACCTCACCGCGCCTGGATGTATCGTTTGTTATTCGATCTTACGCTCGCCTGATGCCAACAGCAGGAACACCAGTGCCCCGACAAATGCGACTCCTGCAGTAACGAAGAAAGGTGCGGCGAAACTTCCTGTGTGGTCGACCAACCACCCGGTCAAGAACACACCGAATATTCCGGGCAGCGTCGCAAAGGTGTTGCTGATTCCCCAGATGACGTCGGCATGGCGAGGAGCGATGTCCAGCCCATTTGGTGCAAAGCCTGAACAAGTGATCGCGAACGAACCGGCCGCACAACATATCAGGATTAACCCCACTTGGACCGACGCGGCATTCGATAACAGCAGTAGAAACACCGCTCCCGCACAAAGACCGACCGTCTGCATCAATTTGCGCACGTAGGCGGTGCTTCTGCCCGCTTTCAGGAACTGATCGGCGAAATATCCGGCAACGTTGGCCATTACAAACGAAGAAAGCGATGGCGCGGCGGACAGCAGGCCTGCGTTCATGACACTGACGCCAAACGTGCGGGCGAAGTAACTGGGCAACCAGGCACCCATCAAGTACAACGGCCAGTTGCTACAGAAATGAGCGACGACTATGGCCCAGACCGCAGGAAGCTTGAGCAGCTTGCTCCACGGAATCGGCTTCAGTTCTGCCGAAACGGGTTTCTCAATATTAGAGCCGACTTCCGTCCTCGCAAACCACGCCACGGCCCACAGGAATCCAACGCCTCCAAACAAGTAAAACGGTACAGGCCAACCATAGCTCTGCACCAGCCACCCAGTCACGGGCAAGGCGAATACAGTACCAGCGTAGAGGGAACTTGCGATTAGGGCCACGGCGCGCGAGCGCTGCGGGACAGGAACAAAGCGTCCGATCATGTTTAAAGAGGCGGGGAACACTGCTGCTTCGCCGAGCCCCAGGGCGATTCGCACACTCACCAGCAGCGGCAAGGAAATCGATGCTGCAACTGGCGTAAGCACCGTAAACAACGACCACCAAATGACGGCGGCGCCTAGGACGATTCTTCCACCAAAACGGTTCGCAAGCGCGCCGCTCGCCAGCATGAGCGAGATGTACCCTACATAGAAGGAAGATAAGACGACGCCCTTCTGGGTCTCATTCCAGCCAAATTGCAATCGCATGGCGATCGCGCCGACGGAGATGTTCGTCCGGTCAATGTAGGAGATGAAGACTGCTGCGCACAGCAGAGCCAACAGTACGTGGTAAGGCGGCCCTCGTACGGGACGCTCGGTCACGCGTACTCCCCAATCTCATTCTCACCTGAAGACAAGCTAATTACCTCGACTTCCAGCCTCCCTACCCTGCCAGTGTACGAACCCCGCCCCTGCCGACCAGCGGGTTGAGTCCGCTCCGTAGAAAAGCCTCTCCCGAGCTCGCTTTTAGTAGTCTTCGAAAGCAGGAAAGGAGGCTTATTGCGTTCCCGAGTCTTCGAATGAGCTTTAAGTCTTGGTTGACGCATCGGAAGCCTAAACCTTATGACCCGATGCGAGGTCGAATCCGGACAAATGACACACGGATGTGACTGCGGTATAAAACGTCGGCGATGTGGCTCGAACGAATTCTCGCCCATTTGCCGCTAGATAAATCTTTGAAAGCGCCGTACTCAAGGAATATCCGTGCGTCTAGTCGAATCGCCGATTTTCACGCGAGCTTGGGGGTCAGATTGATAAAGTCCGGTGGAAGTGTGATTGCAGCGTTGGCGTTGCTCTGCGGATGTGCGACGCACCCTCCAGTGGATTACAGCATCGAGATTCCCGCGGGTGTGCGAGACGCCCGCGCACGTTTCGACGAGGTCTACTGCGCGGTCCTCAAGGAGCACGGACCGAGCTTGCCAGACTATCGATCCTGCGAGCAGGCATTGAGTCATACGGCTCCTCCCCCCCCGATGCTTGGCAGGCGCGTAGATCTGGGACCCTCTCAACGTCATCTCCTCGTCGGCATTGTGCCGGGCATCGGCTACGATTGCATAGAGAATTGGCTGGACGCCCCCGGCTCGAGTGGCGCGCACATTCGTACGCAAGGCTACGACATGCACGTCATAAAAGTTGATGCGCTGTCGGGATCGGCAACAAACGCTCGCCTCATTCGAGACGCCATCATGGCAATGCCCGTAGGAGACTGGTCCACCCCGTCTCGTGCTGATGGGGTATTCCAAGGGGACGCCCGACATACTGGAAGCGGTCGTGAACTACCCGGAGATTCGTCCGCGAATTAGCGCGGTCGTCAGTGTAGCGGGGGCGGTGAATGGATCATTGCTCGCGGAGGGCGCGAAGGAGAGCGATGCCGACATGGCTCGTCATTTTCCCGGAGCGACCTGCAAAGCCGGCGACGACGACGCAGTGCGGAGCTTGCGACCCGACGTGCGCCGGAAATGGCTCGCAGAGCATCCGCTCCCGAGCGACGTGCGCTACTACTCGCTCGTGACTCTGCCCGACCGCGAGAGAATTTCACGGGTTCTTTCGCCATCCTACAAGAAGCTAAGTAAGGTGGACGCCCGCAACGACAGTCAGGTTATCTACAGTGACGAGTTCATCCCCGGCAGTACATTGCTTGGCTTCATTAACGCCGATCACTGGGCAATCGCACTGCCGATTGACCGGTCCCATCCCTTCGTCGGTAGCGTGTTCGTGAACCGCAACGACTATCCGCGTGAAGCGCTGCTCGAAGCGGTGCTGCGTTATATAGAAGAAGATCTGGGACCGGGCGCGCCCTAATGGCTGCGGTGCAGGCAAAATAGTTCGTCTCATTCGAATAACGGCGCATCGGGCGTTTCAGTAGTAATAGCGCCAATCAAACGCGACTCGCACTCCTACGAACCAGACGTTGTGGAGTGGAACGTTCGGAGCGCCGGCCGGAAGCACGACCTGGCCACCGCGCGGCATGTCCACACCGGTGAACAGCTGCACGAGAAGAGCCGAACTCTGGTTGGCAGAAAACTGCCGGTACGGGCGGAACTCGAGTATGGGCAGTTCAATAGCCGTCGAGCGTACCCCTACCAGCCATATACTCCCTGGCGTGTCACCCGGAGCGACGAGCTCATCGGCCCCTCTTAGTCCGTAGAACGTCACTCCAACTTCGCGTCCGATCACGATCTGAAATCGGCCCAGCGCGGTCGCCCAGCCGGCCTGCCAGGGGACGAAACCGCCGTTGCCCGCGGCTACGCAGATGTTCTTGTACGTGTCGGGTGACGCGAGATAGAGGGGCGACAGCAGCAAAAGGTCGAACGGCACCACGTAAAACGGCATGCGCACGCGAGCCGATAGGCTGAGGCGCGCCGGGATGGCAGCGTTCAGGTTGCTCGAGGAGGAAAGCACCGTGTTATCGCTGTAACGATTCGTCGAGGGCGAGTCCGCCTTTAGGCCCAGCTCGCCGAAGACCAGTCCATCGCCGGTCGGACCGGTGACTCCGTCAAGCCCAAACCCCGTTCGCAACGAGAGATCGAGCCCCCCGATCCAACCGTTGCCCCTCTGAAACGCAAGCAAACCGCCGTCGATATATCGCGCATCGACTGCACCCGACAAACCTACAAACGGCCCGACTTCGCTGCGAAAGCGCGGCATCTCGCCAGGACCTGGTCCCAGACTCGATACCGGAGTGTCCTGGAGAATTTCCTCGAACAGCGGGCGTTCTTCGGGACGTGGGCCGAGGTCGTCGGCACGCACCGGAAGAGTATTGTTGCGGCATACGTCGAAAGAATCGGGCTCCACCGGAGCGTGGGGCGTGTCGGGCATTCTAGTTTCTCGTCCCAGGGCAACGTCCAGCACCTGTTCGAGGCTTCGACGCGCCGCGCGTGAACTCACCTCTGCGTCTTCCGGACGCATATGCGCATCGCCCATCAGCACCATCGAATGGGCGCCGCCGGCCCAGGTAAAGACCTCAAGCCCGTTATCGTTGTAGTAGTCGTGCGTACCTTGACGCTGGGAAAGTGTTCCCCAAGTGCCTGCAATATGACCGGCCGCGTATATGTCTTCCAGAAAGTGCAGAGCAAACGCCTCATCGGCCAGGACCGCCTGCGCAAGCGCCGCACGATTTTCGGGGGAGAGTGATTCGTGGGCCAATCTGCTCGCCTTTTGCAGGGCGCTTAGGTGGAATGAGGAGTACACACCGACCGCACTGATCTCAGAGCCCGGTCGCAACGCCAGTGCCGCATATTCGTCTAGAGTGACATTGGTCGTCGGTCGCGGCAGAAGGAAGTGCGCATTATTCGCACCCGCCCGCGTGGCGTACTCCGGATCTGTTCGTTGCATGCGCAAGTCTGCCGTGCGCAGTGCGTTGACGCGTTCCGCACGAACGGATTCCGTTTCAAACCTTCGTCGCAGCAGGTCAATCCCTTTGTGGGGGTCCGGCGTATTCGGCGCCGGCGCAGCAATCCGGGCAAGATCGACCTTCAATTGTGCGGCAATGTCCGCTACGCCCAAGATCCACGCCGCGCCGCGCGCCGTTGCCAGCATCTGGGCGCTCGAACAGGAATGATCGCCGGCGATCGCCGGCCACGATGCCCAGTCGATACAGGATGGCGCCACGCCTTGCGTGGCGTCCGCACCCGCGACACACAGTTGATTTTCGGCGCCCGCCCGTGCCAGGGCCCACAGCTTCTGGAACTCCATAGCGCGATCCGAATCAAGCTGCTGCACTGCAAGCATGGCGATATCGCGGTGTTCGGAATAGACCCACGCTCCGGCACGGTGGCTTGCAGTTGCCAGAAGTGTTGCAATCAGTAGGCTGACGACTATTGGAGGAAGTTTTTGGACCGAAGGACGGTTTCGAAGGTGGGTCATAGGCACGCCTCGCGCGGAACTACCCGACCCTTTCGATTGAAATTTGCGCGTACCGACACAGTCTCATGGATTGCGCCCCGCTTTATGATGTGAATTCTCGAGAGACGGGTGACATACTCGCGGTGTTTTTCGCCAGGGACCCTTTGTTTGGAGGCGTGTTCTGGGAGCTCCGTGCGGCCGATCGCTTTTATTGTAGCCGTCCCGCGCGCCAAACTGCTAATTGCAAAACTGGACATTGGCAACAATACCGCCGTTAGCCAGTAGGTAATCGAAATCTCGGTGACAAACCCGGTGTGGGACTGCGACCAGTGATTGCCATTCGAGCTCCTGATTCCCCCAAGATAGCAACAGGATAATCCGCTCCAAGTTGAAAATGGCCGACCGCGCCCACATGCTCCGTTTATGATTCCCTTTTCCGTCCTTGATCTGTCGCCCATCACCCAGGGGAGCGACGCGGCCCACTCGTTCAGGAACACGCTGGACCTGGCACGCCACGCTGAGCGTTGGGGCTATAAGCGCTTTTGGCTGGCCGAGCATCACGGGATGCCGGGAATCGCGAGCGCGGCGACTTCCGTGCTGATCGGCCATGTGGCCGGTGGTACCTCGACAATTCGCGTCGGCGCCGGCGGCATCATGCTGCCCAATCACTCGCCACTCGTTATTGCCGAGCAGTTCGGCACGCTTGAATCGCTGTACCCGGGCCGCATCGATCTGGGTCTTGGTCGGGCGCCGGGCTCCGACCAGAGAACGGCCCAGGCGTTGCGCCGAAACTTGGCCTCGGATCCGGATGAGTTTCCGCGCGATGTGCAGGAACTCGCCGATTACTTCTCAGACTCACCCCGCCAGCCAGTACGGGCTGTGCCAGGAACTGGGCTCAAGGTGCCCTTGTGGATCCTAGGGTCCAGCCTGTTCGGCGGGCAGGTTGCCGCAGCGTTTGGCCTACCGTACGCGTTTGCATCGCATTTTGCGCCCGCGCAGATGTTGGCTGCGATCGAGTTGTACCGGAGCGAGTTTCGGCCCTCGCGCACGCTCGCCAAACCCTATGTCATGCTCGGTTTCAATGTGTTCGGCGCCGATTCTCTGGCAGAGGCCAAATTCCGGGCAACCTCGATGCAGCAGGCATTCGTAAATTTACGCAGCGGCCGCCCTTCGCAGCTCCCGCCTCCCGTTGAGGGGTACGCTGAGCGTCTGGGACCGCAGGAGCGGGCGATCCTTGATCAGGTACTGTCGTGCGCCTCAATCGGTACACCCGACATGGTACGGGCGGACCTGCGCAATTTCGTCGAGCAAACACGCGCGGACGAGCTGATCATCACCTCTCAAATCTTCGATCACACTGCACGCTTGCGCTCTTTTGAGATCGCGGCCGAAGCATTCAGCACCGTAACTCTGGATCGGACTAGGTAACTTCCGACTCACAGTGATGACGAATCAGCACTCCCGCGGCCCCGAAGCGGGCAGATCTACTGCGTGCTCGTGAACCCGCATTGTTTCTGCTCCATCGCAATCTCCTTGGTGATGCGAGTGGCGTTCTCCGCATAGGCCTGTGTCACCGAGCCATGATTCACGGTCTTCCCTCGCAGCGGACTCACGCGCTCGCAGAGGTGGAAGACGTGTGGCGTCGAAGAGGTCTTGGCCCCGTTCTCCGGCGCAATCCAATACACCACATCCTGCCCGCCCGGGTGGGTAGCGTCCTTGGTCGCTTCAGCCACCATGGTGGAATCTCTGGCGATGTCCTGCGCCTGGGAAGCGACCTCGGGCGAACAGGCCGTCGTTGGCTGGCCGGTGTTGATCTGGGCGGCGCAGGCGTTCATGTCTTTGGTGTACTGCTCGACGGACGGAGGCTTCCAGCTCACCCCGATAAGCGTCGCTACCACCGCCAGCACAGCTCCGACCACGCCGGCGACCTTCTTGTTCTTCGGGTCCATGTCCTTGTCCATGAAGATCAGGACAATCAGTGGCAGGAAGGCGATCAGCGTGATGATCGCTCCGAGCTGGTTCTGGAAGAAGAATTTGGCTTGATCGGACTGGCGGGCTGGATCGTGCCTGTTGGCCGCTTTCCACATCAGGCTTCCGGCAATGGCGAAGATCGCGATCCCGACCAACATGCCGACCAGCACCGAAAGGTTCCCGTGATCGAACCTGTGCTGCCTGAGCATGACTATCCCGGCGACTTCGCCGCCGATGGCCACGATCCATGCGAGCGCGGCAAATATCCGAAGCCTCATGGCGGCCGACTGCTGACCCTGCGTCGCTTGCCAATCTTTTGTCACGTCAGGCCTTGCGGCCGGTTTGTTATCGGTCATGTTAAGAGCCTCGCTATCGACGCGTGTACACGGCGCAGGTCGAACGTGAAGCCTACCTGATTTGGGCGCTAAATGGGCGCTATGGGCACCAACGGATCAGGGCGTTGATGTGCGTCGCGCACCCAGTGCACGTCCATACACTCGCTTCACGGCGGAAGGCCGCTCAACTGATGCAGCAACTGCGCGTCGGCCGCCACCTGTAGGCGCTCGCGGGCACTAAGGTAACCCAGCGCTTCCTTGCGGCTGCGCGCTTCGCGAATTTTTTGCTGAGCCATCAAGCGGTCGGGATCCGGATCGCCTCGCGGGCGCTCCGGCGGTGGCGGATTAATCTGTATATGCCAGTTGCGCGCCCGTTCGTCGCTCGCCAGGTGCGCCAGCGCATCGCCCGCCATACTGTCGCTGGCTGTGCAAAGCGCATCGCGTCGCCTGACGATTTCGGGCACCTGCAGCTCTTCGGGAGTAGCCAGCAGGCCGAACCACGCCAGCGCCCGGCCGAGGCGCGCACTGCCACTTATGACCGACAACGGAATGGCCATCACCATGCCCAGCAGCGCGGGTGAGAGCCACCAGAATAGTTCCGGCGACAGTAGCCAGAACGTCGTGCCCAGCAGAGCACCCGCCAGGGTGTGACCCCAATGAAAACGCCATGCGTCGAGCCAGCCGACGCGCCCTTCCTCCCGCCGTTGTGAGCCCCAACCGGCGTCGCGCCCCAGCAGGATCTCCGCTACATATCGGCTCTGCAGCAACATCTGCACGGGCGCGAATAAGGCCGAAAGCACGACCTCAAGTGCGGTACCGAGCGTCAGACGGATAAAACCGACGGGACGGCGCGCGCTTACGCCTGAGCAAGGTGCCGATAAATCCAAGCATTTTCGGCGTGAACAGCACACACATGCTGAACATGAACAAGGACAGCATGCGCTTAGCATCGAACCGCGGCCAGGACGGGAACAGCTGGAAGGCCGAGTGGAAATAGGACGGCTCTCGCAGGGCGCCCTGGACGGCCAGCGCCAGGCCAATAAGCAACAGCATCAGCCAGAGCGGCGAAGAAAGGTAGCTCATGATGCCGAATGCGAAATGCATGCGGCTGTGCCAGCGGAGTCCGGCTGCCCGCAGTACCTTGACATGCTGCAGATTTCCCTGTGCCCAGCGCCGATCACGAATAGCCACATCCACCAGCGAAGGTGGGCACTCTTCGTAGGAGCCGCCACACTCATCGGCCATGCGCACCTTCCAGCCAGCCCGGCGCATTAGCGCGGCTTCAACGAAGTCGTGCGAGAGAATGTGACCACCGAAAGGGTTGCGTCCTGGCAGTTGCGGCAGGCCGCAGGACTTTGCAAACGCCCCAATGCGCAGGATCGCATTATGGCCCCAGTAGTTGCCGTCGTCCCCGGCCCACGCCGCCAGGCCCCGGGAAATTACGCCGCCGTACACGCGGCCCGCGAACTGTTGCAACCGCGCAAAAAGACTAATTCGGCCCACCAGTCGCGGGACAGTCTGCACCAGGCCTAGCTTTTCGTCTGCCATCATGGCTCGCACCATCCAGACCAGCGTAGCGCCGTCGATCAGGCTGTCGGCATCCAGGATCACCATGTATTCGAACCGCCCGCCCCAGCGCTCGACGAATTCCTGGATGTTCCCGGCCTTTCGTCCGACATTCGCCCAACGCCGCCGATACCAAACTGGTGTTTTTGGTCCCAGCGCCTCGCGCAGCTGCTGCACGGACTGGGTCTCACGAATCCAGGCGTCCGGCTGGTTCGAGTCCGACAGCATCACGATTTCGAAGGCCTCGCCCGCGCCCCGCTCTTGCAGTGCTTCGCCCATCGCCTGCAGGGCAGCCGCGGTGCGCCGCGGATCTTCATTGTAGATCGGCATGACCAGCGCGGTGCGGCCCAACGGTTGTCCTGCCGGCGCCAGGCGCAACCGGCGGCCAGGAATGAGGCCCGCGATCGCGGAAGCTGCCGACTGCGCGATCCAACTGAGGGTCAGCGCGAAAAAAACCACCATGATGTCCTGAAGTACCGTCGGATTGGTGACACGAACGATAGCGAACATTTCCCTGACACCGTACGCGACGATCGCCAGTGTTCCAATGATCGCCACCCCGCGGGCCAGCGCGACACGCCAGGCGAGCTCATGATCGAACTCGGCCCTTAGGTCCCTACGCAGATTCTGCGTTGGCATGTCCAGCGGCGCTCCCGGCGGCATGCCCAGGCTTCCGGGAGGGGCTGGCGTAATTCCGGTAGGGTAGATACGAACCCCATCCAGCCTCCCCAGCTCCTCGCCCGTGGCTATGGTGTCCATCGGTACAGCCAGGTCTCGGATGCCGCCTTGCCGTTCTTGATCACAACGAGACGCAGTTCCGCCAAAGCCACATCATTGGTATCGAGTTCGAAGCTGGCGCGCAGGCCGTTGATCGCCGGATTGGGCTGGATGACAGGATTTGCCACCCTACCCGCCGAACTCGACAGCGCCAGCTTCAAGCCCTCGGTGGACACACCCGCCCCTTCGATGTCGACGACGAACAGCCTGCGCTTGCCGTCGAAGCTGTTGCCGATACGGGTAGCGACAATGCGCCCTACTCCGTTTCGAGGCTCGGGATCGGCACTCCAGTGCAGGCGATAAGAGATCCGAAATTGCTGGCCGGCCCTGAGCCCGCCGCGCGGCTGCCAGAACGCGACAATGTTATCGTTGGTCTCACGCGTGGTGGGTATTTCCAGAAGTCGGACCGGACCGTCGCCCCAGTTGCCGACTGATTCAACCCAAGCACTTGGACGTCGCTCGTAGCTGGCTTCAAGGTCCTGATAATCCACCTGCAGTCGGGCGCGCTGCATCAAGCCGAAGGCTTTGGGCGCCGATACGGTGAACGATCCAGACTGCAAGTCGTGTGGGTTGGTCAGCGGACGCCAGATCGACTCGCCATTGCTGGCATCGATGAACAGTCCGTCCGAATCATGTACGCCCTCGCGAAAGTCGTCGAATCGCGCACGATTGCTGGCATTGAAAAGGAACATGGACGTGAGCGGCGCAATGCCCACCACGGCCACATCCGAGCGCGGGAACAACGCGCACTGTACTTCCAGGACCGTATCACGGCCCGGAGTGGCGACGAATTGATACGCGCCGGTGAGCGATGCGCTTTCCAGCAGCGCGTAGATCGTGAGTGAGCCGGCGAAGCGCGTGGGCCTTTCGATCCAGAAATGAGTGAATGCCGGAAATTCCTCGCCTTTCGGCTCACCTGTGCGCAGTGCCAACCCACGGGCGGATAATCCGTAGAGTTGCCCTCGGCCAACGGCTCTGAAGTAGCTAGCGCCCTGGAAGACGAGGAATTCGTCCCAGACAGAGCGTGAGTTCAGTCGCGTGCGCACCCGAAACCCCGAGAGCGATAACGGCACGTCGTGCAGGTTCGAGGGCACCTTTTCGCCGACATCCCATAAGGTGGAGTCGGACCGCAGGTCGGTGACGCGCCCTTCTTCGATGAGCGAGACCGCCACCGGAGTCTGATAAACGAAGCCGGCGGGAAGCAGGTCAATGCGAAATGGCGAGGCGACCTCGCTCCAGAAGGCCTTCTGGGTACGAAAGCGCAGCTCCCTGTATTGATCGTAGGTTAGCTTTTCGAGGCCCGGCGTTATGGAGCCTAACTTGCGTGCTGGTGACTGCGAGAGTTGACGGGCCAATTCGACAACCTGTTCGAATGCAAACGCGGCACGCTCTGCGGCCGCGCCCGTCAGGGGAATTACCAGTAGAGACACCGCCGCCAGCGCGACAGCTCTAATCCTATTTGGCATCGCGCGCCGCGCGTCCCATTTCTGCTTCAGCTGCGAGTGCATCAATGCCACTCACGCTGGAATTGCTGGGACGGAAGAATTTAAAAATCTCATATGGGCAGTTCCTGCTCTTATTGGGACCCTCGACCATTCCAGTCTACCGCAAGTGGCGATGGTAGATGGTTGTGAGGGTGACCTCCGTATCCAGACCCCAATTCACCTTAAGACGGGGATTGTGGGGTCGACCAGCGGGCGCTAGGCGGTATCGCTACTGCATCGAACAGGTTCTTCTCCACTCCTTATTGCTTACCGGCGGTTTCGAACTCAATTGCTAAGCCCGGTACGGTAGCCTTGATTCTCCTTGGCGTTATAAGACTCCCGTCACTCGGGGAGCAAGCCGGCCTGCGGCTCTTGCCCTTCCTTGTTGTTGCTAATCAATTTCATGGCGGCCTCATATAACTTGGATCTCATTTGATAGCGCTCGCTTGCGCGGGTAATGTAGCGCACAGCAATTTCAACGCCTCCGATTACTGGTTTTACGTTGACCGCCGGCGCGGCAGACAGAGTACTCATGTCGCGGGAATATGCGGCATGCTGCCATTCTTTTTCCGCTTGACCGGCGCTCTCTGCGGTAGCTTCCAGCACGGTCTTTTGAATTGCGTCGACTATCGGATAGGGATTCTGGCTGGATGCCAAGACCAGTTTCAATTCATCCCAAAGCCACTGCCCGGAAGTGGAGAAATTGAAGTAGTGTCCCTCGATGGCGAAGCTGTTGGTAAACGTAACGCGTCGCCCGGTCGGATGCCCAGAATCAGTCCAGTTTCCGGTTTCCAGCAACACAGTGTGAAACATGCCCAGCTCGACCACTTCCCCAGTCACCCCGTTTATTTCCACCCAGTCGCCCAAGCGGATGCCATTTTTTCCCATGAGCACGAACCAGCCAATAAAGCTCACAATGAAATCCTTCAGCGCCACCGTGAGCCCTGCCCCGGCCAAGCCCAGGAAAGTCCCCAACTGGCCCGGCGGCCCAAAGATCACCAGCAGGATTAGACCCAGCGCGACAATTTGCACTCCCGTGCGTACTACTGCGTGAAGACTGTCGGCCTGCCGCTGGTCCAACCTGACTCTGCTAATCAGACTCTTCAGCCAGCTGTTGAAAAAGATCCCGATCAACAGAATGGCAACAACTATGGCCGTCCCTGACAACCCACTATGAAGTACCGATCGCTCCTTCGCAGCCACGACATCGATCCACTTTCTATAGGTTTCTGCCAGTCGTTTTTGATTCTCCACGCGCTCTTCAAGGCCAGTTAGCTCTTTTAGTGCGGCTGACCTGTGTTTCGCAGAGACGAGGAGCTCAGCTGGACCGGCGGCACCAGAGGGAGACGAATTCCCTCCCGGTGGACTTACAGATCCTCTCGTCGGTATTGCCTCGCTGTCTTGCTTCTGCGTCTTGATGTTCGCTGCAAGAGCGTCGCGCCGTTTTATGAACTCGGCCGCCGCCGATTCCGCCTCTTGCTTGGCCTGACGCAACCGTAGGGCTTTGTCTCGCAGCGCCGACCATTGAGCGTATTGGTGTACCAGTCCCTCTACTTCTGGCTGGGTAGTTGCAGAGACCGTCATGCTGTCGGCGATTCGTGAGGCCGCCTCGTGCTCCCTCATAAGTTGTTCAATTCGGCCCTGCGTATCACCTCCGGCAAGAGCCAATTCCTGCTTTGCATTGTCCACTTCGTCCTGATCGAGCTGCGCTTGGACTTTCGCCTGCTGTAGCTCATTGTCCATCCGGTCCGCCTGAGCACCGGTCGCTTTTGCCACCGCGGAGGCAAGCTGCGCGACCCGCGCATTATCACGGTCAAGGGAGCTTTCTGCGGATTGCAGCCTGGCCTGGGTTTCTTTTGATTCGGCAGTCAAGATCGCCGGGTGGTCCTGGGCCCGGCGCACCCCTTCGGCGAACGCCAAATCCATCTCGCGATCACCGAGGCGTAGGGCCTCCTGTGCCAACGGCAATTCGTCAACGCTCGTGGACATATGCGCCAAGCGCTGGGCGGTATGGAGGGGAGTCTGATCAATCGCAGGCCCACGCGCAGCGTTGTCGCCAACGGGGGCTGGCTGCGGCGTTGTCGTCGGCTCGTAAGTTCGAAGGTACCCGTAGGCGATGAGTGCCAGCAGTGCCATCAACGTAATTGTTGCAATCTTTCTTTTCGTATTCATAGGTCCTAGCAGGTTTCGCTGCTATATCAGCCCTCAGAACAAACGATTCACCTTAGCGAAAGGTAGCAGAGCAGGGGATGGGGTCTGCGTCTGTCGGACATCGGACGATTCCTCAGCTAGTGAGCGAAGCCGCTGGCCAGCCGACGGCTGACGAAGGGCCAAATTGAATCAGCGCACGCGGGATTATCAGATCCACGCGCTTGTGCTCTACCTCCCCATTTGTTGCCGGATGCTGGATTAATAGGGGACTGTGGTATGGGCATTAGGCGGGCCAGCAACGCGCGGGCCAGCGACTAAAATCACAGCGCAGTGGAATCAACAGGAACACGAAACGGCCCTGAACCAAACTGAAGGGTATGTTTTCGATCCCATCCGCCCATTTCCATTCGCCACCGATCATCCGGGCGGCCTGCCGCCGGCAACGACGATGGGTTCGCCGAGCGCTCGCCGATATTCCTCCTCGCCGATCGCATCCACCGACCGCAGCTTCGCCAGCAGCTCGTCGATCAGCGAACGCAGCCCAGGCCCCGGCGTGCCGTGCGCGAATGAACTCTGGTACTTGATCGGCCCGGGGATGATCGCGACCAGGAAGGCCATCTCGGCCGGCGTCAGCTCCCGGGGTTCGCGACCGAAATAGCGGCGGGCCGCGGGCCGCAGGCCACGCAGGTCCGGTCCCCATTCGATGATGTTCAGGTAGATCTCAAGAATACGATCCTTGCCGAGCGCCGACTCGAGCAGGAACGTGATCGCCAGTTCCTGCAGCTTGCGTCCGAGCTGCTTGTCGCGCGACAGGAACAGGTTCTTGGCCAGCTGCTGGGTGATTGTCGACGCGCCGCGCGCGGCGCCGCCGCGCGACCAGTTGGTGAGCAGCGCGGTGGGTAGTTCGCGCAGGTCGATGCCGCGATGCCCGTAGAAGCCTGTGTCTTCGGCAAGCAGCAGAGTGCGCACGAACAGCGGCGGAACGTCGCGCAGGGCGATGAAGTCGGGGGATGCGAGCGAGACGTCGATGGGGCGGTGCGGCCCGGGGCCGTCATCGGAGCTGAAGATGAAATCGCCGCGCAGGCGCGCGATCGCCGGCGGCATCTGGCGTGGCGGCCTGAAGTCGATCTTCTGGCTCACCGAGAGCGAGGCAGGGTCCGCCAGGCGTCCGCGTACACGCACGTCGATCGTGGCCGAGCCAAGATCACGGCCGCCGCCGGGCGCCATTCCCAAGCTTTCGGGCACCGCGAGCCCGGATGTGCCCAGCAGTTGCGCGAAGTCCAGATGCTGCACGCCGAGTGCGAGATCGACAACCGGATCGGTGTCGAGATCGCGCAGCGCGATCGAGCCCGACAGGGCCGCACCGGCCAACGTCGCGTGGACCTCGGGGATCTCGATCGTGCCCTCGGCCCGCCGCCAGGCGCCATCGAATCGTATGGTCACGTCCGTCGGATCGCCGAGCTGCGGTTCGTCGGCGGCGTTATCCGCCAGCGCTCCCAAGCGCGCGCCGCGCGCGCCCATGTCCACGTGGAAACGGAGCGCATCGGTGCTGGCCTGAAGATCCACGCGGCCGTCCGCGATACCACCATCGAGCAGCGGGTGGGCGTCGCGCCGCACGTCGAGCAGACGGCCGACGTCGAGCCCACGTGCCTCGACGTTCCACGCGCTGCCCACCGGATCCGCCAGCTTGCGGATTGACAGGCCGGCCTGTGGCTCCACCAGCGTGAGCCGGAGGTCCTCGCCGAGAATGCCCGCCACGTCCCAGGCAGTGGCCGGCGAGCTGACCCTGACCCCTGCTGGGCCCGCGAGAGTGGCGGCGCGAACTGCGAGTCGCAGGCGGCCGGGCCACGTGGCCGCGATCATGTCGGCATGCAGTCGCACTCCATGACCGAGGTCGAGATCGAATCCCTCCAGTCGCAGCAACGGCCAGACGCCGACGTGTACCAGCACCGATTCGGGCAACCATGCCATGGCGCACGGCCGCGGACTCGATCCGCGCACGCACCGCGTGCTCGAGCATGGGTCTCAGCAACAGCGCGGCCAGGCTTGCGACCAGCGCCGCGGCGATCGCTCCGAGCCACCACCGTCGCCCGCGGGTTCGAAACGTAAACATCGACGCAAGGATGCCACAGCCGGATTGTGCGGTGAGCTGGTGCGTGCCGGGACCGTCGGCGTCCATCAGGTCCGCTTCAATCGGGTACTTAGGGAGCTTAGCGATCAGTAGTAAAGGACTGAAACCGGCCGTTTCAGAGCTTCATCCGATTTCGCCAAATGCCTCGGCTGACAAAGACTTTGGAGATTCCTACCTCCGCTTCCGAGCTGCATGAATTTCGCCGGCTCCGTTTCAAAGTTCAAGCAGCACTGAGCGAGTCGCAGTTACCAGACGACGCGTGTCTCCATGCAATCTAAGCGCGCTGGTGAGCTCCAGCTGAACTCCGATACCGCGCCGTCCACGATTGCATATGTTGTTGGGTTCCTGCCCCATGAAGGGATGGCCACCTGTACGCACTTCCAGCCCGCTCGCGACGATGGCTCCCGCAATGCGGGCCTTGAGGGTTTCGTCCAATCCCCCGATCAGCACTTCGGGTGTTGGACCCCTGCAGCCATGGATCGTAACCACATAGTCACACCTCGAGAGCAGGTCCAGGCACCTGCGATCGTCAAAATGATGACTGGTAAGGTGCAACGCCGCATAATTGTCGGAGGGTCGGCATCCCTCGAATACATAAACATTGAATTCATCGCCCGCAACGGCTCGTGCCACTTCTGATGTTCCCACCTCGATACCGCCGCCGTGGGGAGCGACTATCGCGACCGTTGACTCGTTGCGTGGACGCACGTGTACTCGGTAGTCACTTCCCTCGATATGGTCCTTCGCCAGATCCTCGAAGGACCGGTAACCCGCATCGCTCTGCTTCATCGGAATTCCTCGACCGCTGTTTCTCTGACATGATCCCGCGGAAGTCAATCCGCCGCAATTGTGCCCGCACCGAGGAATACCACGTCCCGTGAAAAAATCACTCTCTACCTGGCTGTCCTGTAGTCTTTTCCTCTCGTTGAATTCCGTTGCAGCGAGCGGCGGCCTGGTGGCTGACTCGAAGGCCGTCTCGGCCGTCGAGTACCTCTATGCGGACGTCAGCGACGCCAACACCATCTTGGCCGCCATCGACTCCGGACTACTAGACCGCTACCAGGGCAAGGATCGCGCGGCTTGGCACCAGCTGTACAACACCAAGCGCGGGCGACTGACAGGGGCGTTGGATGGGTTGCCGACCTCCGGTCTCAGCGCCCGGGACACGAAGGCCATCGCCGCGATGAAGATGCAGATGCAGACTTTTGCCGGCGGTGGAGCACTCTTCAGCCCCGCGAGCCAATGCCAAGACGCGCCTCGCAAGGACCTGGCTTACCGCCAACTCAAGTCCGCCTTGGTCGCCTGTTTCGTGGAGATTGGCAACAGCTTGAGCTTCGAGGGCGGCACGATCAATCGCGTTTCAGCCCTCGACTTGCTGCATGAAATTTCCGACCCTGCGCGGCGCAGGACGGCCTTCCTGGCCTTCGTTCCACTTTGGCAGGCCATCAACGGCAATGACGAGCGCGACAGTCCCTATCGGCGCATGATCGCAGGGGCTGTCGCCGAGGCAGCCCGGAACGGCTCGGAAATCGACCACGTCGCCAGGGACGCCGGGATCGATACGGGGCAGGTAGAACGCTGGCTGGTGCGGATTCTGGAAGCCTGGCGCGAGTCGAGCGGAGACGCCATGGTCGAGCCCTGGGACTTCCGCTTCCAGAGCGGCGAGGCCGATCGGCTGCTCGGCACTTACATCCCACGCCAGGACCTGCAACCGATCAATCAGCGTTACTACAGCGACCTCGGTGCTGACCTTGCGCAAATGGGAACGCTTTACGACTTGGATTCCCGCCCGAAAAAGGCCGCCCTCGCTTACACCGAATTCCTCACCCATGGACGCCTGATAGACGAAAAATGGAGGCCGACAGTCGCTCGGGTGTCAGCCCCTTACGAGCGCGGCGGCCTGTTCGTATTGAATGAACTTGTGCACGAGAACGGGCACGTGGCGAACATCACGGCGATCCGCAATCGTCCCGCTTTCGTGGATTGGCCGAGCGACCTGTTCGCCGAGGCGTTTGCCGATGTTCCCGCCTGGAGCACGTACGAGCCCGCGTGGGAGCGGCGCTACCTCGGCCATGAGGCCCCCGAGCAAGTTTCGTTGCGGGCCTTGTATTCCGTCGTGGTGCTCGACGTCGCCTGGTCCCTGTTCGAAGTGCGGATGTTCCGCGACCCGACGACCGACCCGAACGCACTCTGGACCGAGATAACCAGCCGCTATCTGCACATCATTCCGCACCCCGAGTACTCGTGGTGGGCGATGCGGGTGCAGCTGGCCGACCTTCCCGGCTACATGGTGAACTATGGTTTCGGCGCCATCCTCACCGCCGAGATGCGCCAGCAGATCTCGCGGGCCCTTGGTCCCTTCGACACCGGAGACCGGCGCTGGTACGGATGGCTTTCCGATCACCTGCTCCGCTATGGCTCGGAGCGCGACACGCTTACGCTGCTGCGGGATTTCCTGGGGCATCCCGTATCGCCGCAGCCCCTGCTCGATCAGATGCACCGATTGAAGCGTTGAGCCTGGGTGCAGTCGGCTCTCACCGCCTAGCGCTTGACCGATTCAGCTGCAGCAATTGCCATCCCTACTGGCTTGCCGAACTTCCTGCTTCTGGATCCGTCCGGTACTCAACATCAGCCGAATCGGTTGACCATAAAAATGCCGGCGAGCACCGCACCCGCCCCGACGATGAATGGTAGGGTAATAACTTCGTGCAGCAACCAGGCGCCCGCCGCCACGCCAAACAATGGCGTGAGCAGGGACAGCAGCATGAGCCGTGAAGTCAGGTAATGCCCCAGGAGCCAAAACCAGATCAGGTAGCTGATGAGCGCTACACAGATGGTCTGGTAGGCCTGCACGGCAATGCTAGACGGTGTCCAGTGCACATGGGTCGTTGCATTCATATACGCGAAGCCGATCAGTGTCACACCACCCATCCCGACCTGGTAGAAAACAGTCTTTGCAATTGCTGCGCCGGACACCTTGCCCATTCTGAGCGCGACATTGCTCAAGCCCCATGCGGCACCGGCAAGGATCGCCAGGGCATCCCCGCCGATCAGACTAGCCCAGGAACGATCGCTCGATTCAAAGAATGCAGTCGCTATTCCGCCGATGGCCAGTGCGATGCCGCCCCACTGCGCGCCGTTCAGGCGTTCGTGAGGTAGGACGCGCAGACCGAGCGCCGTAAAGATTGGTGCGGTATAGAGGAATACGATCGTATGCGCAGCACTGGTGCGAGTCAGTGCCAACGCCACCAGGATGAATTCCAGTGAAAACAGCGCGCCCAGCAACAGGCCACTGGGCAAGGTACCGTCGCGGAACGCACCGCGGCCTTCCTGATGCCAGGTCAGCCAACCGTAGAATACTGCTGCGACGGCAAAGCGCATGCCCAGCTGCATGATCGGGTCGATGTCGCTAGCGACTGTTTTCATGGCCGCTTGCTGGACACCCCACATGACACACAGCAATAGGGTTAAACCGATCGCCAACCAGTCCAGCGGCCTGCGCTCAAGGTGAAGAGATCTTGGCGCCAACGCCGCGTTGATTCGCCTCCAGCGGCTGGTCATCTTCCCTTGTCCTCGAAACCAATAATGCCGCCAGCATCCGTCCAGCACTTCGCTGCGGCCATGACGTCGGCATTATCTATCGCTGCTATTGGTAGAGCTGCTGACATAACTATTGCAGGGCGCTAAGTGACGTAGCCACAAGTTTCT
Source organism: uncultured Gammaproteobacteria bacterium (assembly GCA_963717335.1). Lineage (GTDB taxonomy): Bacteria > Pseudomonadota > Gammaproteobacteria > Steroidobacterales > Steroidobacteraceae > FEN-1191. The sequence continues at coordinate 262,118 of CAVQVZ010000003.1, forward strand.
CCCTCGCTTGTGCTCGCTGGCAGCCGCTCTGATTTGCAGAGAATACGGTACTTACATAGTCGACGCCGAGATTTGTGGGTCATCGAATGAGTCTTAGGTACGATGCAAAGCCGTCATATATAGCCTGAGCATCGCCGCTCGCTGGCTATTGCCGCTTCTTCGCACCGCTCACGTGGGGACTTCCGACCTCGTAAAAACGCAACAGCCGATGCGCGTCGCGTGTGATACCGATACGAACGCTTTTGCGAATCCTAGCGATCCTTCCTGGGGTGGCAGCTAACCACAGCGGCCCAGCAGCGCACAGGTCACATCCGTCCTGGTTGAGATCAACCCGCAATGCCCTGCTCATTCGCCCCGGACCGCGGCCGAGATCGGCAAGGCGTGTCGTGCCGCCGGCGCTGGCCATCATTTGTTCGATACCTTCTAGCGGCTCGATGGCACGTAATAGAACGCCACCGCCCACCCCGGGGACCTCGCTCGTCACATTCAAAAGGAACGATGTCCCGTAACACAGATAAACATAAGCGTGCCCCCGTTTTAGAAAGAGCGACCGATTGCGATGTGTCTTTCCATTGAATGCATGGCCGGCTGCATCACCTACCGGATAAGCTTCGGTCTCCACAATGCGCCCGCTTAATCTGCCAGAGTCAGTCTCGTGGACCACGATCTTGCCAATCAGATAACGCGCCAACTCGACGGTATCGGCTGGAAGCTCCGCACGACGAAGGCGCCGCAGCCTACGATCGGATCGGGTTCGTTGCGAGGGCGTTAATTTGCGTCCAGCTGACATCTGTCTCGGCTCACCGGCGTGGTAGGGGCTGCTTTCAGCACATTTGCGACCCCGGGCTCGACGAATGTTCCTGGGCCATCGTCGTCGGTCGCTGCTCGTTCGATCGAAAACGATACTGCGCGGTAGGGCCGTCCATTAATGTTAGTCACTCTAAATCCGTTTCGTTCTCAATTATCGCTATGATTTGACTGGTGGCAAGGCGATCATTCCGTGATCTTAAAATGAGCAATCGCATCACGCCTCGCCCGCACTGCACGTTTTCTGCAACGGTTCGGAGATCACCGTTGATTTAGTCAACAGCCACGTATATCGGGAAGCGCAAGCCAATAGTAAAGTAATCTCCCCGACTGCCAACTCGCAAATGCCTTCTGCTGGAGAGGACCTGCCATGCCTATTTCTCGCCGTGATGTTCTTCTTCTAGGTTCGGCGGCCGGGATTTCGTCGCTTGTCGCGCCTTTGCGCGCCGAAGACTACCTACCGCCCGCTACTCCTAAGTGGACGCTCCCAGAAAGGAAGCCGTTCAAGGTTGTCGAGAACGAATGGATACCGATGCAGGACGGAATTCGCCTGGCGGCGCGATTTTGGATACCCGAAGGTGCCACGGCTAAGCCCGTGCCCGTGGTGTTCGAATATCTCCCTTATCGACTCTGGGACGACCTGCGCTGGCGCGATGACGCGACAGCCGCAATTCTTGCACCTTACGGCATCGCCTTCGTGCGCGTCGATGTTCGCGGTACCGGCAATTCGGAAGGAGTCATGGTCGATGAGTACGACGTTCCGGAATTGACCGATGGTGTACAGGTCATTGCCTGGCTGGCGAAGCGACCATGGTCGCAATGGTTCGGTCGGCATGCGCGGGATCTCCTGGGCTGGCATCAATTCACTGCAGATTGCCGCGATGGCCCCTCCGGCCCTCAAAGCCATCATGCCGATGGGTTGCTGCGATAACCGTTACACCGACGATGCGCACTATCTGGGCGGCGCCTATGGAGAACAAAACCTTGGGTGGGGAACCAGCTTCAAGGGCGTCATGGCGGGCCCGCCCGACCCAGGGGTCATTGGAGCGAACTGGGAGCAGATTTGGACTGAGCGCCTGCGTTCGACACCCGCGATTATCAAGCAATGGTCTGAGCACCAGCGCTACGACGCCTATTGGAAACGCGGATCGATTGCGGTCAACTACGCCGACATAAAATGCGCGGTCTACGTGGTGGATGGCTGGGGCGATCCCTATTCGAACATCATTGGCCGACTGTTGGCCAATTTGAAAGTTCCTCGCAAGGGCTTGATCGGACCGTGGGGCCACATCTACCCCAATCTTGCCAATCCGATCGGTTTGCAATGGCAATACGAGGAGGTGCGCTGGTGGCAGCAATGGTTGATGGGTCAGGATACCGGCATCATGAAAGAGCCGATGCTGCGGGTGTACTCCATGCATAAGGCCGACTCGGAGGCATTCCCCGAGGAGGTTCCCGGAAAATGGATCGCCGAAAGTATCTGGCCGTCACCCCGCACTCAGCCGGTCGCTATGTATCTGAATGCCGGTGGGATTCTCTCGCGCGAAGCCGGCGTTCGCGCCAAAGTAACATATGTCGGCGACAAGATAGTCGGCGTCACCAAGCCGCAATGGGTCTACGGACGGCCTACCGAGTTGGAGCAGACCCCGGACGATGACAAATCCCTGGTATTCGATTCCGCGCCGTTGGAACAGGACCTGGAAATTCTAGGCTATCCGACCGCGAAGCTCCGGGTCAGCGCCGATGTGCCTGTGGCTCAGTGCGCCGTGCGCCTGACCGAGGTGACCCCGGATGGCAAGTCCTGGCTCGTCACTTACAACCTCCTCAACCTGACCCGCCGGGAGTCCCTGGAGACTCCGACGGCGCTAACACCCGGCCAATTCTACGATGTCGAGATCGCACTTTATTTCATTGCACACCGCTTCTCCAAAGGCAATCGAGTTCGCGTGGCACTCTCCGCAGGCCTGTGGCCGTTGGTATGGCCGGCGCCTAGGATCTCGACGTTGAACTTCATACTGGGCACCTCGCACTTGGTGCTGCCGGTGCGCCCAACTCCCGAGACGGAGGCGCCGTTCACGATTCCGGTCATTCACACCGGGCCGACTTCCAACCCCAGCAGCCAGGCAATGCCCCACCACGACCTGACCGGTCTTATCAGTTACCAGAGCAATGATTTGGACCAACCACTGCCGCGATTCGTGCCCGCGGCGGGAACCATCCTGCTGGAGGGCGGCAACCACGTGCTGGAGATCAGCCAGGGGCAACCCACCAGTTGCCTCATGCTTATGGATAGGATGTTGGGCTGGAAGAGAGACGACTGGGACTGCACGGTACGCTTTGGCGTACAAATGACTTCCACGGCCGACGAATTTCATCTACGGGAATGGGTCATCGCCAAGAAGGGAGACCAGGAGATCTTCCGTCGGGAAACGCCCAGTGTGATCAAGCGCGACCTGCTCTAAAAGCGACCTCATTGCCGCCGGATACCCGGGCAGACCCTGTTAGTCATTTCGGCCGGCAAGGTTCATCAGTACCTCGTCGTAGTTTTTCGCCCCGCGCACGATTCCTTCCTCAAACTTTAGATTCCATCGAGTGCGCCACATGAGCGCTCTCAGCGCAGTGTCGGCAGCCGCCGCCGCGTCTGCAACCTCATTGGCTTGCTCTCGATTCATTACCCAAGAGTCCCCCGCCTTGTCCGGGATCGTTGACGCGTAGCGAGTATGCAGTGTGTCAATTCGCTCGCAAGCGGTAGCAAGGCGATCCCTCGCGACTCCCTGTAGGGCGTAGTTATGAGCCAGACGGGCATACATGCGCGCCTCCTCGACGGGCAGGCGGACAATCAGCCCAGCATCCCTCGCAGTTGCCCACACCGCGTCGGAAGGCGCGAAGTATTTTGTTCGCACAGCCGCGTCCATACCGTTTGCACCAATCGTTCCGGGGATGCATGGCGTTGACGGTAAGTTGATTGCGGTTTGACCACTGGCCGGGATTGCCTTGGTCGCCGCAAGGACACCTCGAAACCACACTGCCTCCGATTCGAGCCCAAGATCCACCATCAGGATGTCCCGATTGCGCTTCGCCTCCTCGAGCAGATCGTGCTGCAGCTGGTGACGTTGTTGTACGTGATGCAGGTTCTCAACGCACTGTTCGAGCGCGATCGCAATTAGTAGGCCGATCGTGATGGTCGCGATATGGATGAAGAAATCCCTCCACGTGCGGACGCTGGCGTGGGGAGCGTGGACATCGAGCATGGGCGCTGAGATCTCCGGGGTGGCAAGTGTTTCCGCATCTGGAAGCAACGCAGCCTCGATGTCGGCGAGTGCCCCGAGGTATTCTGGTTCGGCGGGGTCGGCCATTCGCAGGCTCCTTGTTGCTTCCCCTACAGCCTACCCTAAGCGGCCAATGGCGGCGCGCTTGTGGACTACCAGATGTGGGAGACCGCGCGCCGGCAGGTATCGCGCTTGCCGTGAGGAAATCGTTGATGGAGTTAATTACAGGTCATTGAGTTCTAAGGAAACTACGATTCGGCCGAGTGTGTTTGGCCTAACGAGCGAGGTAACTGGCCGCGAGTCCGTACGGAGTTGTTTTGCATCTTCTAGTTGCTGATGGGGATTGCCGAGCGAATAGCAAGGGTGTTCATGTGCATGCGATCATCAATCTATCGGCTGGGCCAGTGCGTCAAAAGGGCGACAAAGTACGCGATTTACTTGACGCGCGATATCTAAACGGCGTATCAACCTATGGCAATGACACTAAGGCATCGCCCGGGGGGCCTATGCTCACCGTCGTCCAATCCAGGCGCGTTGCGCGCCAGTTGTTCAGCACCGCCACAATTTCCCTGTCGCTCGCAATTGCCTGCTGTAGCAGCCACATGGCGCCATTTCCGACGCCTCCGGACCCGAATTCTCCGCCCCCCTTCTCCACGGTCGTCAGCATTTCTCCTGACAACGTTAGAGTTAGTCCCGGTGGGACACAGACCTTTACGGCGACGGTCACCGGCGTTACGGACACTGCAGTAACATTCGGCGTCGTCGAGGGGGATTCCGGGGGAAAGATAACGAACGCTGGCGTCTATACTGCCCCTCCGACCCTGGGAACCTATCACGTAACCGCAATTAGTGTCGCAGACACAAGTGCGTTTGCGGACGCGACTACACTCGTCTGGCCCAGCGGCATTGCAACCACGCCGACTGGAAACATGCACGCTACGCGCGACTCCTATACTGCAACTCTGCTCGGCAACGGAAAAGTACTTGTTGCCGGTGGTGACAGTGATATTGGCGGTATCACTAGCGCGGAACTCTACGATCCATTGACAGGCACCTTTGCGTCGACAGGCCCAACAAAGTCGCCGCGCTACGCACACACCGCAACACTGCTGATGGATGGCAAGGTCTTGGTGACGGGAGGCTTGGGCGACGGTGATAATCAGGGGTCCGCGAGCACATCACCGTCGGTTCTGGGCTCCGCGGAACTCTACGATCCTGCCACCGGCAAGTTTGCTGCAACAGGTACCATGGTTGTACCCCGCGCAAACCACACGGCGACGTTGCTGGCCAGTGGGAAAGTGCTAATTGTCGGAGGAATCGGGGATATAGGAACCAGCGATGGGAGGTTTCCGTATTCTGGTGATGGGCTGGTCACCGCAGAGATTTACGATCCTGCCACTGGCGTTTTTACGGCCACCGGTAGTATGACCATGGGCAGGTATGCACATACTGCGACACCCTTGGTGAGCGGCTTAGTGCTGATTTCCGGCGGCATCACGTCAGTCAATTCGACCGGTGATGCCACTGCTACTTCAACTGCGGAACTTTATGATCCCACGACCGAATCCTTTGCTTCTACGGCAGGTCCCATGCATGCCGCGCGCGAGCGTCACACGGCGACCTTGCTCAGCAGTGGAAAAGTCCTTTTGACCGGTGGTATTGACGCCAGTGCGGAGCTGTTCGACCCCTCGACCGCAATGTTTTCTTCAACAGGCAACATGCATATGGCGCGCAGCGCCCATACCGCAACACTGATTACTGGGCCCGGGGCCGCGGATGAAGTGCTCGTGACCGGAGGGGTTGACGTCTACAATCACGCGATAGTGACGATGGAACTCTACAGCCAGGTCACCGGGACTTTCGCGGCGAACGGCACAATGCAAGCGGCACGAACCTCCCATACTGCAACGCTGCTGCAGAGCAGTAACATCCTCCTGGCCGGAGGCGAGCGTGAGTTAACCTCAGAACTTTATCCTTAGATGTCTGAGATTGGAGTGCAGCATGAGAAGGCTCGCTGATTGCACTTGTTTTCTCGTTCGCCGGCAAAGGGCGTCACAGTGCCCACATTTCGCATCAGCAGGGGCCAAGGGCTTTGCAGAAGCCGCCTATTTGCTGTTCGCGTAGGCCTGGATCAGCTCGAAAAGATAATCGCGCTCCTCGTACAGACCCTCGACCGACTTGCGTTCGTTGAGGCCGTGAACGCCGCCGCCGTCGGGGTCGGAGAAGCGACCCGGGACGCCGTAGGTGGGAATCCCCGAAGCGTTGAGAAAGCGGCCGTCGGTGGCGCCCGTGGTCATCGCCGGCAGCATGGGTACGCCCGGAAAGTGCTTTTTTGCAAGGTTCTTGGCGGTGCCATAAACCAGCGGCGTCAGCGGCGGCGGGGCCGGAGTCGGGCTGATTTCACCGGTCGGGACAATGGTCAGCGACGGGTCGGCCGCCGCCTTGATCAGCTGTGCGCGGACATTGTCGATCGGATCCCCGGGAAACATCCGGCAATTGATATTGGCGCCCGCACGTTGTGCCAAGGCATTGTTGGCATGACCACCATCCAGCATCGTTGCCACGCAGGTCGTGCGCAGCATCGAGTGATAGGTCGGATCTTTCGACACAATGGCGCTGGCTTGCAAGTCGTTAGGATCGGCGATCAGCCGCATCATCGCGGCACCCGCCTCGCCTCCGGACGAGTTTTGCCGTCTCGGTGAAGTAGGCGCGCGTCGTGTCGGTGAACTGCACGGGAAACTCATACTGACCGATGCGAACAAGCGCTGCGGCCAGGCTGTAAATGGCGTTATCCGGGCGCGGGCGGCTACTGTGGCCGCCGGGATTGCTCGCCTCGATGCGGAAATCCTGATAGACCTTCTCTCCCGCTTGAATGCCGAGTGAAAGCTTCTTGCCGCTGGCATCGCGCAGGCCGACGCTGCCTTCGTTCAGTGCGAACTCTGCGTCGATCCAGTCCTTGTGCTCGGTCACCAGCCATTGCGCGCCATTGAACGCCCCGCCGGTTTCCTCGCCACAGGTCAGGGCCAGTTTCAACGGCCGCCGAAGCTTGGTTCCGGCCTGTTTCAAACGAACGAGGGTATCCGTGAAGATCGCAGCCTGCGCCTTGTCGTCGGACGAGCCGCGCCCGTAAAAGTAGCCATTCTCTTCGACCAGCACGAATGGATCGCGAGTCCAGTCCTCGCGCTTCGCCTCCACGACATCGATGTGGGCGAGCAGCAGGATGGCCTTGGCCTTGGGGTCCGTTCCATTCAATGTCGCGACCAACCCACCTTCTTTGGGGTGGTCGGACACGCCGAACAGACGGATATCGCCCTCTTTGTATCCGGCGGCTTTCAGACGCGCCGCCATGCGCTCTGCTGCCAGCGTGCAACTTCCGGCGGACAGCGTCGTATTGGTCTCGACGAGTTCCTTGTACAACTCCCGGAACGTTGCCTGATCCGGCCGGATTTCGGCAGTCACGGGTGCGGCGAGGCTTGCAGCGAGCACGGTCGCGATCAGAAATGGGCGCAATGTAGGATCTCCCTGGTGGACGCGACAGACTACGTCTAATTCGCGGCGACAGGCAAGATCGTTTGCGGTGGGTCTCTACGGTGCACGCCAAGACACTCGACGGGCCGCTGCCGATCTGGAACTACTTTGTCGGTTTCAGCGTGAAGCTGTAGTGTATCGGCGCCCCCTCTCCCGCCCCGGAGCGCGAGAAGCCGGCCGACCCCAGCCGCGCCTATCAGAACCTGATGCCAATGAGTTCGAACGAGCCGAGCCGCCTCGAGAAGATAAAAATTGTGTTCCGCGTGGTCAGCGGAAACTTCCTCGAGATGTACGATTTCATGATCTTCGGCTATTTCAGCGCGGCGATTGGCCGGGCCTACTTCCCGGCGAGCAGCGAATTCGCGTCCCTGATGTTTTCGCTGACCACTTTCGCAGTCGGATTCCTGGTGCGTCCACTGGGTGCCGTATTCCTCGGCGCGTATACAGACCACATTGGCAGGCGCAAAGGATTGCTCGTGACACTGGCCCTGATGTCGGTCGGCACGCTGACGATAGCGCTGGTGCCCGGTTATCAGACAATCGGACTCTTCGCGCCGATCCTGGTTGTGCTGGGACGCCTGTGCCAAGGGTTCTCTGCCGGTGTCGAGTTGGGCGGAGTCTCCGTGTACCTGTCCGAAATGGCCACCCCGGGCCACAAGGGATTCTACGTGTCTTGGCAATCCGGGAGCCAGCAGGTGGCGGTGGTCTTCGCGGGACTTCTGGGATACACGTTGTCCGCATGGCTGCCCCCGGACGCGATGGCGGCCTGGGGTTGGCGGATCCCGCTGATCGTGGGTTGTCTGATCATACCCTTCGTTTTTATGATACGACGCAGCCTGCAGGAGACCCCGGACTTCGCCGCGCGCGCGCACCATCCGCGCCCGGCGGAAATTTACCGGAGCTTGCTGACTCACTGGCGAATCATTCTGCGCGGTGTCGCGATGGCGCTCATGACTACGGTTTCGTTCTATACGATCACCGCCTATACGCCGACCTATGGCAAGAGCATTCTGCGCCTCGCCGACAGCGACGCGCTATTGGTCACGCTTTGCGTAGGCGTGTCGAACCTATTGTGGCTTCCCATAATGGGCGCCCTCTCCGATCGCACGGGACGCCGGCCGTTACTGCTGGTGTTCGCGGCGCTCGCGGTAGTTACGGCCTATCCAGCGATGTCCTGGCTGGTAGACCAGCCTTCATTCGTGAGGTTACTGGATGTAGAGCTCTGGCTCTCCTTCTTATACGCCGGATACAACGGGGCCATGGTGGTGCACCTTACTGAAATCGTGCCTGCCGAGGTGCGGACGGCCGGGTTCTCGGTGGCCTACAGTCTGGCAACCACGATCGGTGGGTCGACGCCGGTCATAGCGACTTACCTGATCCACTCCACCGGCAACCGCGCAATGCCTGGCGCTTGGCTATCAATTGCCGCCGCGATCGCCTTTACCAGCACCTGGCTGAGCGCGCGAACCTCCGCATCTTAAATTGACGGAGGTTGCGTCGGCTCGCTGGACGGGCGCAATAAGCGCATGCACCTAACCCTCAAGAAGGGAGCCACCAAACCACCGGGTAAGAACTTCTTGTCATTAGTTAGCGCCACCTGATATTAGGCGCCGTTTCCCTTCGAGTCGCTTTGAGTTACGCCTCGTATCGAGTAACGCCACCTACGACTGTGCGCAGGACTTTAATGTCCTTGATCTTGCCCGCGTCGATGGTATGCAAGTCTTCGGCTAACATCACGTAATCGGCAAATTTCCCCGGCGTGATCGATCCTTTGACCCGCTCCTCACGCGTGGCATATGCGCCATTCAGCGTATTCACCTGTAAGGCCTCAGCGACGCTGATACGTTGATTCGCGCCCCATACCTCGCCGTTCCAGCCGGTACGCGTCACCATGCCCTGAATCCCCATGAGCGGTGAAAAAGGACCAGGATCGAAATCAGATCCCGCTGCAGCGGGCACTCCCGCGTCCATGAATGTGCGAAAAGCCATGCAACGCTTCATGAGTTCTTCACCATAGAAATGAAACTTATCGGGATTGTAGTACGCGTACGACGTAAACAACGCCGGTACAGCCCCGATGGCTTTAATCCGGCGTACCAGGTCGTCATTGACGAGCGTGCAGTGGGTGATCTTCGGACGAGCGTCAGCTTGCGGCGCCAAACGCAATGCACGCTCATAAGCCGTCAGTACGTGATCGATGGCGATATCCCCGTTGGCGTGGCAATTCATCTGAATGCCGGCCCGATGCACGCGCTCACACCACGTGTTCAGCACGTCCTGCGACTCGGTCACATTGCCCTTGTAGCCAACCTTGCTGCCGGGATACGGCACGCTCATGGCCATGGTGCGTTCCGAGAATGATCCGTCAACCCCATGCTCGCAAGTCGCACCTAGGCGTAACCACTCGTCCCCAAGGCCCGTCGCCATACCGCCTGAGATCATTGCCTCCAATTCCGGCCCGTCCGCCTCGTAGCTCACGCGATGCAGGAGGTCACCGCGTTCGCGCAGTTGCTGTAGGGCGTGGAGATTGCCGCTTTCATGACAGACGCTGGTGAGCCCGAATCTTACGAACTGCTTGGAAATATAGGCGAGGCCGTCGCGGTCGCGCCGCAACGCCTCTTCCCCCGAATATTGCCGGCGCTTGCCCACCGCATCGATAAGGGTGCGCGCATTGTCAGTCACCCGCCCCGTCAGTTCTCCATTGGAATCGCGATCGTAGGTCCCACCCGGAGGGTTCGGCGTCGATTTACTGACGCCGGCCATTTTGAATGCTGCACTGTTGTAGAAAGCGGTATGGCCGCCGCGGTGAATCACCACGACCGGCAGGTCCTTGGACACTTGATCCAGATCGTGCACTGTTAGGGCACGCTTATCCTTGGACTTGGTGTCATCGTAGAAATATCCCTCCACCCAGGTGTCGGCTGGAGTGGTGGCCGCCCGCTCGCGAAGCTTGCCGATGATCGAGGCAATACTGACGAACTCGACGTCGTAGGGATTGCCCACCAGGACTTCGTACAAAAGCTCATTGCCCGGGGCGTGATTGTGGCTGTCGTTGAACCCCGGCACGATGGTCATGTGCTGCGCATCGAAGATTTCGGTGTTTACGCCGGCGAGCGCACGGATGTCCGTCGAGCTGCCGACGGCCACAAAGCGGCCGTCTTTCACCGCAAAGGATTCGGCTGTAGGTTGACGCGAATCCACCGTGTAGACCTTACCGTTGACCACGATGAGGTCAGGTTCGCGTGGGCCCATTGCGCTGGCGGCCCGCGCCAAGCGCCCCCGACCCAGGAGGGCAACGCCGGCTGCAGTGAGACCGAGAAACGATCGGCGATTGAGAATATGGCTATGCATCTTCGCTACTGTAGTGATCGGGGTTGGGTCGCAAAAGATGGTAGGTTGTGGCCGGGATCGAGTCACTGCCCACACCACATTGGACTTCTCTTGCCGATAAATGCGTCGATGCCTTCCTGCGCGTCGCGCCTCGACAGGTTGGCCACCATCACTTCAGCGGCGAAGGCATATGCCTCAACGAGGGGAAGTTCCGCCTGACGATAGAACGCTTCCTTGCCCATCGCCACTATCAGCGGCGGCTTGGCCGCAAGTTTCGCGGCGAGCGCGGCGGTCCTATTTCCCAATTCGGGCTCGGGTGCCACCTCATTGACCAGCCCGAAGCGCATCGCGGTATCCGCATTGATTAAGTCTCCCGTCAGCAGCATCTGCATGGCGGCCTTGTGGCCGACGTTGCGCGACAGAGCCACCATCGGGGTAGAGCAAAAGAGCCCAATGTTAACGCCAGGTGTTGCAAACCGGGCGGTGTCCGCGGCCACGGCGAGATCGCAACTCGCCACCAGCTGGCATCCGGCTGCTGTCGCGACACCGTGCACCTGAGCAATAACAGGCTTGGGAAGGCGAACCAAGGCCATCATGACTTTGGCGCACACCGCAAACAGTTCCTCGGCGTAGGCGCTGGCAAATTTCTCGGCGCGAATTTCTTTCAAGTCATGGCCAGCACAAAATGCCGGCCCTGCACCGTTGAGTACTACAACGCGCACCGACGAATCGCTTGCAACTCGCTGCAGCTCGGCCAACAAGGCGCACAGCATCCCGAGTGATAGGGCGTTTCTCGACTCCGGACGATTCAACGTCAGAGTCGCAACACCACCCGTTTCGGACCGCACAACAAATGAAATGTCTGTCATGGCCCCCCCCTTCTATCGTGAGCACAAGTCTGGCCGAACCGTGGCATCTAAGGCGGTGCTTAGTAGCTCAGCTGGCCGAGGGGCTTAGGCTTGCTCAGGTGTCGATCCCGGACATTTGCTTCGACGACGGACGGAATGATAGAAGCGCCTGCCGCACTTGACCGTGGCGGATTAAAGCGTGCCTAGCCCGGCACTGACTGTACATGATTGATGCGGATATGCGATACCATTTCTCCCCGAGCCACGCGCTCGGCCCGCCCAAGTGGCCACGCTAGACTACCCGCACAATAACTCGCGCGTGATGGGGATTCCATGGAACGATCGGATCACGGAAGATCGGCGCGACGGATTACGGCGGCTGAAGCGGCCGGCCTGGTGAAATCGGGCGACTGGGTGGAATACGGGGCAGTGCTCGCTCAGCCAGACGTGTTTGATCGCGCCTTGGCCGCACGCAAGGCGGAACTGCGGGATGTGAAAATCCGATCGTGTATTAGCGCTCGGCCAAGGGCGGTACTTGAGGTAGATCCGCAGCGCGAGCACTTTCAGTTGTACAGCTGGCACTTCAGCGCCTATGACCGAAAGCAGCACGACGCTGGGCTCTGTCACTATATTCCGTGCAATCTGGGGGAAATACCAGACTACTACCGCCGCTTTATCGATCCCCCTGACATTCTTGTGCTCAAGACCTGCGATATTGACGCCAACGGCTTTTTTAATCTGAGCATCTCCAATCTTTGGAACCAAGCCATCGCCTCGCGCGCAAAGATCGTGGTTGTGGAAATCAGTGAGGGGCTGCCGTACGTATATGGCGATGAGAATGGACTTCACATCAGCCAGGTCGACTATGTCATTGAAGGCGATCGCGGATTACCGCCAGACCTGCCCAACCCGCCCGCCTGCAAGATCGATCGTGCCGTCGCCCAGCTGATCGCCGCGGAGGTCGGTGATGGTGCCTGCGTGCAGGTCGGCATCGGCGCCATGCCGAATGCCGTCTGCTCGCTGCTGCTCGAGAGCGGCGTTCGCAACCTCGGCGTGCATACCGAAATGCTAACCGATGGCCTCATCGCTCTTTATAAAGGCGGATGCATCACTGGTAGGCACAAGACGCTGGACCCCGCCAAGGTTGTCTTCAGCTTCGCACTCGGCTCCCAAGAACTATATCGGACAGTCAATCGAAATGAGGACTTCCGTTGCTGTCCGGTCGAGTACACGAATCTCCCGCATGTAATCATGCAAAACGAACGCGTTGTTGCGATCAATAACACGACTCAAATGGATTTGCAGGGGCAGGCTTCCTCCGAGTCGTCGGGGCATCGTCACATCAGCGGAACTGGAGGTCAGCTACAATTCATTCGTGGCGGGTATGCGTCGCGTGAGGGTAAGTCATTCATCTGCCTGTCTTCGACCTATGAACGTCATGGCATGCGCAGGAGCCGGATCGTGCTCGACCTCACGCCTGGCAATGTGATAACGACACCGAGGTCGGACATGATGTACGTCGTCACGGAGTATGGCCTGGTCAATTTAAAGGGCAAATCCGTTCCCGAGCGCGCTAGGGCCATGATTTCGCTTGCTCATCCCGACTTTCGCGACGGACTGGAGCACGAAGCCCGCGAGCATGGACTGATCCCGAGTAACTTCGCGTCCCATTAACATAGCGCAGCCAATTGCGTATGTTTGGCACCAATTGGACACCAGCGTAGCGTGCCCGTTCCGCCGACTTGGATTAGCTTTGGAGTCAGCCGGCCAGATGTGACCGGATAATTACTTGGGCTGGATTATGTTGATAGGCGTGTCTCGATCCAGCCGACAATGTCCGCAAGCACTTCCTCTTTACCGAGGTCGTTGAGCGGATCGTGGTAGCGACCCTCGTAGAACTTTAGGGTCTTGTCCTTCGAGCCCGCCTGCTCATAGAAATGTCGACTGCCGGCCGGCCTGGCCGCCCGGTCAGCGGTACCGTGGAGTATGAGTACAGGAAGCGTGATCTGAGGAAATGCCGACTTGAGTCGATCGTCGGCGCGCACGATCGCAGCCATGGTGGCGAACGGCTGAGTCTCGTGAGCGATCAGCGGATCCTCGTCCATCGCCTTTAGGACCTGGGGATCGCGCGAGAAGTCCTCGTTCTTCAGTGCTAGAGCATGCGCATGCGGCGCCAGGTGGCTGATTCCCCTCAACACGGCCAGCGCGATGTCCGGCGCAGGAACCTCAAATGCGAAGTCCTCGCAGATGAGGCCAGCGATCTCGCTCTGGCAGTCGAGCGCATAGAGGCAAGCGATTACGCCGCCCGCGCTGTGGCCCAGCAGCATGACAGGCAGGGTGGGCTCGCGTGATTTCGCAAGCTGGATAAGCCGGTTGAGATCATCGACGTAGTCCTCGAAGCGCGCGATATAGAAGCGCTCGCCGTCGGACTTGCCACGCCCGCGCAAATCGAGGGCATAGGTAGCGATACCTTTCTGCGAGAACTGCTCGCCGCACCAAGCGTACATTCCGCTGTGCGCGTTGAAGCCGTGACAGATCGCCACGATGGCGCGCGGTGTGCCGGACGGCCGCCAGGTTCGGACCAGGAGACTGCCCGCGCCCCCTCGCAGCGTTTCTTCGGTGGATCTTGACATGGTCGGCTCCGGGTTCGGTCACGCCTGGTCAGTGACCCTCGACTGCGAAGAGAATGTCTGCGAAGCCGGGCGTGGTCTTCTCGCGGTTCCAATCGCGTTGCAGTTCGCAGATCAGTTGCACCCAGCTCACTGGCTTACCGCCTGCCTGGACGAGACGCTGCACGCCGAGCTGATGAGCTTCGGACGAAGTACCGCCGACGCAGTCAATGACCGGGTAAACCTCGAAGCCCTCCCTGATAGCGTCAAGTGCCGGATGCACAAGGCAAACCTCGGTCCAGAGCGCCGCCATGATCAGTTTCTTTCGGCCTGTGGCTTTCACGGCCCGCACGAAATCTTCGTCTTCCCAGGCATTGATCGAGGTGCGGTCGATGGGATTGACATCATCCAGCACTTCCGCAATCTGGTGAATCGTTGGCTGATTTCGCCCGGTCTTCACATTTACTGTGGAAAGCACGACCGGCAATCTATAGAGCTTCCCGATGCGCGCCAGCGCAGTGATATTGGCCACCAGTTCGCGCTTTGGCCGGGATTGGATCGAACTGACCTGGACCGGCTGGAAATCGATGATCAGCAGTGCGGCGTTTTGGGGCGTGAGCAGATGATCGGTGAGTGGATCGCGAATAGCCTTGAACGATGCCATGGGATTCCCTTATTTTTGAGAAGCTGCGTCGGCGGCAACGACATATTTCGTATCCGTCGGGCCCTGCCCGGTGATGTAGACGACCGTCGGCAGGTCGCCGGTGAAGGCAAAATGCGCCTGACCTGCAGGCTCGGTGTAGAAACCACCCGGTCCGAGCGTCTCTGTGGACGCCTCATTTGCCGCCTCGCCGTACCCGAAATGCCACTCGCCAGAAACGACGAGCGCAGTCCTATTATCGCGATGGCGGTGTGCGGCGATTCGCGTATGCGCCGGAACGCGGATTTCGAATGCGTACGGTCCGGGTGTGTTTGGATTGCCTGAGAGCACCGTCGTTTGGATGCCGCTCAGCCCGGAAGTCCCCGCACCTGCACCCTCCCGCGCCAACGCATCGACCCGGGCTGACGTGAGGCGGGCTTGCGCAATCGGACCGCCAGAGTCCAGGAAAGCATGAATGGCGGCGACGGTCGCCTGCGGCTGTTCTTCCATCAGCCAGTGCCCGGAATCAGCAATAACCACCTGGTGCACATCGTCAGCGGCGAAGCGCATCACGAACGCCATGCTTGCCCCGAACGAGTGATCGCCGCCAATGGCCAGTACGGGCATATGCAGACGCCCGAGCGCCAGGGACGCGCGATTATCCATGGCGTCCTGATCAAACGCCGCGAATTGCGAGAATCCGGCGTGCATTCGGCCGGGCTGGGCATAAAGCTCCGCGTAGTGACGGCGCGAGCTTTCAGGGAACTGCGCGGGCTTGGCCGAAAACTCGTTCCAGAACCGATCCAGGTAGATACGCTCGCGCCCAGCCACGAGACGCTCCATATCGGGCCCGCCGAAACGGAAGTGCCAAAGCAGCGGATTCTTTAGAATCTCCTCCCACGGGCCAATGCCGGGAACCGGCGCGTCCATCATCACCAGCCGCGTCGTGCGATCCTGGTGAGCCTCCGCGAACGCAAATGCAACCATGTTGCCGATGTCGTGGCCGACAACGTCGGCGCTTCCGATGTGCAGCGCGTTCATTACTCCGGCGACGTCTTCCGCCTGATTCTTCTTCGTAAAGCCATCGGCGGCGTTGGCCGAAAGACCCATGCCTCGCAGGTCCGGTGCGATGACAGTGTGGTCGCGCATGAGCTCCGCGGCCAGCGGCGCCCACATGTCGCCGGTATCGCCATAGCCGTGAATTAGCACCACGGCCGGACCCGTTCCGCCGACGCGGACATGGAGAACGGTCCCGTTCGTTTGGATTTCCTGCGTGTGGAAGCCGGGAGGAAAAATGAAGTTGTCGGCTAGGGCCGGCGCAGCGAACCATAGCGAAGTTGCAAAAGTCCACAGAAGTGCCCGGACCGCATTGTGTGTTCTCACCGAGATCGCTCCCCTACAAATCAAGTGCCGCCGCCAGTCTGGACGTCACTGCTTTGGGAGTCTTGCCGATTTCTAACGGCTTTTTGCGAATACCGCGGTCGAGTTCATTGCACCTGCTTGCGCCAAACGCCGGGGCTCACGCTGACGATGCTGGTAAAGACACGCGTGAAATGGCTCTGGTCGGCGAATCCGCAGGCGGCGGCAACGTTGGCGAGCGATAATTCAGCATCCCGCAGCAACGACTTGGCGCGCAACACCCGTTGTAGCAGTAACCAGCGATGGGGCGGTGTACCGACGCTCTGCCTGAAGGCACGGGCGAAATAGCCTGGGGAAAGTCCGCACGCCCCGGCGGGCTCGGAAAGCGATACGTCCTCGCTTAAACGCGCGATCATTAGGTCGGTGGCGCAGCGAACCTGCCAGGGAGCCAGGCCCCCTCGCCTGAATTGTCCAGGCAGGCGCATGCCACCGAAGGCGACAGCGAAATAGGTGTGCGTTGCCAAGAGCAGGTGATCCGCATACATCGCTCCGATTTCCATCGGGCGCTCAAGAGCTGGTAGCAACGCCTGGCCGAGATGCCAGACAGTCGGATCGAAAACACCGCGCTCGCAAGTGAGCTCATCGACGCGCGGGGCGCCTCGATCGTCGGCAATTTCATTAAGTGCGGCGCGGGATACGTAAAAGTGCATTACGTCGAAAGGGCTTTGCAGATTGGCGGTCGGTTCCTGTTCAAGATCAACGATGCTGGTGGTTCTCCCAGCATAGCCTCCACGATAGACGCAACGCCCAGCGATGAACAGCTCTCGCTTAGGCGACGCTCGCAGTTGCAGCAAAACCGAAAACGCAGGCTCTGCCGGCAATGGCGACGTCAGGCCGTGTCCCGGCGTGTCGCGCCGGATGCGCGTGACCGCCAGTTTCGACTTTCGAAGAGCGCTGGTCATGAGATGCGAGCTCGCATCGGCGCGAAAGTATCTCGTCAGACCCTCGCCAAAAGCACCTGTCGCCGGCTGCATGTGACTTCCCTATGGCCTCAGCTCGCGGCTCATGAAATGACCATACCGCCTTCTGCGGTTATCCGGAAAATGACCGGGTGAAGTCCCCCGACTAAGCTGACATTCTGACTCACTTCTCGACCTAGTAGTAGGGCCCGTGACCCGCTGCGGCTGGACGAACAGCCGATTGTGGCCGACATTACGCCTGGGCTGCCGTCCGACCTGCTGACACGGCGTCCGATATCTTGGAGGCCGAGGCAAACTTGCGCGTCGCGAACGCTAACCTCGGCGCGGCCCCGGCGGCATTTTTTTCCTCGGATTGCTCTGACCGGCAGTTTTGGCACACCGAGCGCAGCGCTCAACGGATTATTTAGCGCCGGTTCGCTCGCTTGGTCCTATGTGCCTTCGATCACCGCGCCAATCGTGTCAGCGGACGGAAACTCCGCCAACCTGGATATTGCACTGGTTCAAAAGGATGTGGGGATTGCGCAGTACGAGAAGCGATCGAAAAATGCTTTTGGCGAGGTGTCGGATGGGCTTGCATCGTACGTGCCGTGGGCGGTCGCTACACTATCGCTCAGCAGCGCCGCCTCGTCCTGGCGGATTGCGGTACAAGAACGGAGTCGACAGCTGTCTTAACGTTCTCACGGCGCAGACGGACTTGTACAACCCGCAGCTGGCACTGGTCGCGACGCGCTTGCAACGCCTCACAAATCTAGTCGACCTGTATCGCGCGCTTGGCGGAGGCTGGATCCAGCGGAGCGGGGACAAGCCCCGCCCGCCGACGGGATAGACCGTTCCGCTAAAAATCAATGATCAGCGGGGGCTCCAGACCTTCAGCTGATTTTTCACTTCGCGTACACCTTCAGTTGACCGGGCGATCGAGACTGCCCTGTCCGCCGCTTCCTGGCTTGGAACTTTGCCTTCCAAAGCCACCACGCCGCTCTTATTGACATCGACGTCGATGTGCGACAAGGCAAAGTCATTGTACGGATCAGCGGCGAACTTCGCTTTGATCGACGATTTAATCGACGAATCCTTGACTACGACCGGCGCTTGCGTGTTGCCGGTATCGGCATTCACCGTATCAGCGTCCGAACCGGCCAGCACGGCCATTGGCGCCAGCGGGGCGACCAAGCTTGCCAATGCCAGCATGAGGATAGATGCCTTGTTCATGAGCGGTCTCCTTCTATGTACTTGGATGTATGAGCGTATGTGGACCAAGATTGAGCCCGTAAGAACGTTTAATTTAGAAACAATTCAGCTTAGGTTTGTCGCACATTGATTAATGTCCGCGATTCTCCGACATTACTCATCCTGATGGCTTTTTTTAGCTGACATATGCCGCAAATCCGACCTTCGGGGTTGGTTTGGGGGGTTCTTCCGGCCGGCGCGTAGGTGTTCGCTTACTGGTGCTCCCGGCATCACGCTTCCAGCTGCGCCCTGCGGTCGAGGCGATCTTGGAGCGTACTTGTGGGAATCCTACTCGGCAGCAAAGATTTCCTCAGCGGCACGCTCGCCTGATTCCAGAGCACCGGAAACGGTAGCCGCTGCATTTTGGTGGGTCGCTTCGCCGGCGAAGAATAATGTGTCCTCAACAGAGCTTGCGAGTACTTGGCGCGCTTTGCCGCCGCCGACAGTGACGTAACTGTAGGCGCCCCTGGCAAAACGGTCCCGCTGCCAATCGTGCAGATACGCCGTCACCAGCTGAGTCCGAATCGCTTCGTTCTTACCAAACAATTGTTCCAAGCTCTCCAACGCTTGCCCAACCATTGTGGCGAAATCGCTTTCGGCCGATAGACGTGTGGCGCGTGGGCCCCCGACCCACGCAGTCAGTATCGGCGCCTGCGCCGGGAGTGCGGTCCAGAAGGTCGGGAATTTGGCGCGCGCTGCGTGAAAGAAACTGGTGTCACGATACCGTGCGTTGGCCAGTTCCTGCCAAAAAGGCGTGCGGAATACCATGACAATCTTGACGACGGCCCCTGCCGCGAGCTGCTGCAGCGCAGGCTGTTTATCTGCAAGGGCAGGATGAAACCTAACTGCACGATCCCCCGCCTGAAGCACACCTAAAGGGAGGGTGATTACCGCGCGGCGAGCGGTTGCCTGGAAGCTCTGTCCGAGAAACTCTCCCGAAACCACCACCTGCCGATGCGACCAATCGATCGCGCGAACTTCATGGTGCAACCGCAAATGGACCTTCTCACTGAAAGCTCCCGACAGTGCAGTCAGCAGAGAGGCGTAACCACCTGCCGGGCGCGCTTGCGCAGCACTGAGCGTGTCGCCGCTCCATTCATCGGCGATGTCACGCGCGCTGGCTCGGGCCGGATCCGCGGCATCAAAGCCCTCCGCTAGCATCAAAGCGTATTCCCGAGTGGCCGCGCTGAGCTCGTTGACCAAGTGCTCGTTGATTAGCGCCTCAAGCGATATCTCGTGCGTGAGTATGGCGTCATGACGTCGGAAGGCCGCCTGCACCTTTTGGAAGCTTTCGTCATCGGGCTGCAATTCCCCGTCATGCAGGCCCACGTGCGAATCGGGCATCGTGATGGCCACTTTCCCGGCCCGGCGCAGCCAGCGCACGGCGGCGGCCGCGTCGCCGTGCAGAAATTCCGCGCCTAGCTCGATGGGAGCTCCGACCTGCGGTTCGGTACGGGTCCAGATTCGCCCCCCGATCCTATCGCGCGCCTCCAGCAATAGCACTGAATGGCCGGTTTCCCCAAGGCGAGCAGCGGCGGCGAGACCGGCCGCACCAGCGCCGATTATCAATACATCGTAAGTTGAAGTTGGACTCACTAGTGGTACGTCGTGCTGTTCAGGCCTGTGGGCTTAGTCAATGCGCTGATAGCAACGGTCGAACTCGGCTAGTCCGGCTGCAACCACGGGTCCAGGTCAATACTGAAATCCCGTACTGGCTCTGCGCCGCGGAGGTACTGTATAAAATAGTCCCAAGTACGTTTCATCACATACGATGTGTATAGATTGTGGTGATTGCCGTTTGGGTAATAGATGAGGTCATAGGGCTTATTCGCCCGTGTCAGGGCCGCGATCAGCAACTGGGCCTGACTAGGCAGGGACTCCTCGTCGCTGTCTCCATATGTGATCAGCAAGTGACCCTGCAACCGGTCGGCCAGGCGCGTGACGTCGACTTTCTCCCAGTTCTTGGGCACTTCGTCAGGATGTGCTCGATATTGGGTGCCGTCCGCGTAAATTGGCAGTCCGATATAGGGTTCGTAGCCCGCATACAATGCCGAATAGTCATATCCACCCGCGCTCGAGATGGCGACCTTATAGAAATCGGGATGGCTCAAAATGGCCTGCGCCGCAAAGGTACCGCCCCACGACTGTCCGGACACGCCCACCTTAGAGATGTCCATCTCCGTGTGTCGCATTGCAAGCTGATTAAGCGCGGCGACGTGATCTTCTATGCCGACCTGAGTAAATTCCGGATATCCGGCATCGCGAAATGTACTGGAGCGCATAGCGGTACCGCGACCGTCGACGAACACCATCGCGAAGCCGAGACGAGTTAGCGCACTGCCCCCGCAACGGCCTCCGAGGAGGTAGGCCATCTGAAAATTGCGCGGTGTCTCGGCGCTCGACGCGCCATTGTAGGCACAGTCAACGATTGGATATTTGGACCCGGCCTGGCGATCCTGCGGCGCAAAGTAGGCTGCGTACAGATCCGTCTTGCCATCGGCCGCCTTGACGCGTTCACGGACTGGGGGCACCCAACCCGCCGCGTATAGACGCGACGCGTCCGCGCGCTCGAGTTCCGCGATGAGATGGCCATCGCGTGTCGAGCGCAGTTCACTCACGGGTGGTCTATCGACCGTCGACCAAGTGTCTACGAACACGCCACTATGAAGCTGAATGTATGCAGAGGGACTAGCCGGAAGAAACCGGTAGTGCGAAAGATCATCGTGCACGACATCGAAAGGATGATCGGCATCGGCGTTGGTAAGTCGCTTAATCGTGTGGCTGCCGTCAAGAGGCGCGCGGTAGAGCTGGCGATAGTACGGATCTCGACCAGTCTCACGGCCGGCGGCCGTGAAGTAGATTTCACGACGAGTTTCATCGATTGCCTGTACGTCGATAACCGCCCCATCTCCTCGAGTGATCGCATTTTTCAGACGGCCGGTTTGCGCGTCGTATAGATAGAGTTGGGACCATCCCGTGCGATCCGAGAACCACACTATTTCAGCACCATCACCCACTAGGCGTACATTGGAGGGGTCCCAAAACGTATTGAACTCGAATCTGGTCTGCGCGGATTCCTCAATTACTTTTGTCACTGTCGCGGTTGCCAGATCGATGCGAAACACCGCTGCCTTTTTCCAGCCCGGCGAGCGCGACAGGATAAAGGCCTGATTGTGACGCTGAGACCATCCCAAGACCGGGGCCCAGCCCGAAGGCCAGCTCAACTCCGGAAAACCTACCGGCAGTTCAACCGCCCTTCGCTGGCCGCTTTTGAGATCGAACAGGAAGTATTCGATCCTAACTGTGGCGCGATCGCCAGGCAGAGGGATACGGACATTGTGGACTACAGGGCGCCGGGAGCCCTCGGGAGGTACCCACTCGACATAGGGCCACGATTCGATGCCACGCTCATCGATGCGTGGCGCAATCACGTACCGCCCATCCGGCGACCAATATGTCTGAAAAGGCGGCGCGACCACGCCTGCCTTCAACATGCGGATGGTGAGGAAGGACGAGAAGTACGGTTGCTGTGCCCACGACAACAACTCAATGCCGTCGGTCGTCAGCGCTCGCTCCTGTCCCGTGCCCATGTCGCGCACAAACAGATTGTTATTGCGTGTCAGTAGAGCCTGGCTATGGTCAGGTGACATCAGGAGTTCAGGGTTTGCCGGCGGAATATCGGCAAGGTGGCACGATGGCGCCTTGAGGTTACATTCGACGAGCTTCGCACCGACCTTGCCACTTAGCTTATTGAGGTCAGCGCTCAAAGTTACGTCCGTTAAAGAAGCCGGCAACCCCTTGCCAGCGTTCTGCTGCCCCATGGCCTGGTACAAGGCTCGGGCAACAGCTTCATGGTTGAACGCAGGTGCTTTCACGCCCTTACTGCTAACTAATACAAATTCGCGGCCGTCGCTACCATCACGTTGATACCAGAATTCCCCTTGGTCACCGATCCAATGAGGAGACACCGATTCGTTTCGGACGGTGCCCAAGAGATTGGGGTAGAGCAGCTCCGCTGCCGCCGCGTAATTTGCTGCAGACGGATCGGTCGCGGCCGCTGCTATCGGACCACAGCTAAGGGAAGCAACTATGGCAAGAATGCTATTGCGTTTCATTTTCCCCTCACGGCCTTCTCGGCCACAGGTAATACCACACCCAAGCACTGCGCCGTTCCGCTCCGGGCCGACTGCAGTCGGTCGCCTCTTTTCTACTCGAAGGCGAATCGGTGGTGACGATACGAGGCAATCTAATCGATCCGAACCCGCTGGCTTCCGCCGTCAATTCCGGGTCTGCCAAAGTCACCCACTTGGCTAAGCTTTCCCCTACGGGAGGCGATCAGAATACCTCTGACGGACTTTCAGCGGTAATCTTGTCGGTGGCTGACTCCAATATTTCCGTGCGGGCACATAAAGTACTGATGCGTGGGATCACATGATCCACCGCCAGATTCATGAGTGCACGCTTTTCATTGCCGTGATCTCCGCGCACACCAATGAACCAGTAAGGCTTTAGGCCCCTAAGGAGACTGAATGACTGACCAGAAGACTGACCCCAGGCGCAACTGGCGTACGCGACTCATCCATGCCAACGCACGGCCATCGACGCCGTTTCGCTCGCTCACGACGCCCGTCTACCGGGCCTCGACCGTGGTTTTTGAACGCTTTGCCGACGCCAGCGACGATTGGCGACAGACCTCAGGCCATACCTACGGGCAGTACGGCACGCCGACTACACTGGAACTCGGTGCGCGCGTTGCCGAACTGGAGGGCGCACGTCACAGTTTCATTGTGCCCGGTGGCCAGACCGCGATCTCGCTTGTCTATCTCGCTTACTGCCGCAGTGGTTCGCACGCGCTGCTGCCGCGCAATGCCTACGGTCCCAATGCCGAGCTGGCGCACGAGTTGCTTCGGGGTCTCGGCATCGAGGTAGAGGCCTACCAGCCGGGTATCGGAGCCGGAATCGCCGCCAGGATCCGCGACAACACGGCGCTTATCTGGTGCGAAAGCCCCGGGTCGATCACGATGGAGATCGAGGACGTGCCGGCGATCGTACTAGCGGCGCACACGCGCGGCGTCCCGGTCGCGCTCGACAACACCTACTCCGCGGGCGTGCTGTTCGATGCGTTCGCGCACGGCGTCGACGTGAGCGTGCAGGCATTGACGAAATTCGTGGGCGGCCACAGTGATCTGCTGCTGGGCTCCGTGTCGGTCGCGCACGAACAAGGATACGAGCGCGTCGGGCAGGCCCTGGGCCAGCTGGGACTGTGCACTTCGCCCGATGACTGTTCGCTGGCACTGCGAGGCCTGCAGACGCTGGCGGTGCGGCTTGATCGTCTCGGACAGACCGCGATGCGCGTGGCCATCTGGCTCAAGTCGCGCCCTGAAGTGGAACTGGTGCTGCACCCTGCCTTCACCGATTGTCCGGGCCACGACATCTGGAAACGCGATTTCACGGGCTCGTCGAGTATTTTTTCAATCGTGCTGCGGCCGGAATGGACCCCGACGCGCATCGCCGGCTGGATGGAATCACTGTCGCTCTTCCAGATGGGTTTCAGCTGGGGCGGGGTCGCGAGCCTAGTCATGGCCTATCCGAAACTCTCGCGCCTGCCGGAATGTCGCGGGCCGCGACTGGTGCGCCTGAACGTTGGGCTCGAGGAGGCCGAAGACTTGATCGCGGATCTCGCACTGGCGTTCGAGCGCGCCTGAAATCCCAGCCGGCGCCGGAGACTATCGCCATGAAGTTGACGATGGAGCACCGAAAAGGACAGAACCAACGCGCGACGGGGCCCTCAGAGAACTCCACTAGCGGCAAAGGTTTGAATTGACGGCGACGGGGCCGGTCCTGGCCAGAAAAACCTCGGCCAGGGTGTCACCGAAGCCCTGAGACCTTACTCGTTGGACACTATTTATTGGGGTCGCATTGCGTACAAAGGCAAATTTCTGAAGGTTTGCGGGCGCGGAGCACAGAGCAGAACGCTGGGCCCGCTGCCCAGGTTCAGGGTGGCGGAATTAACGCCCTTGCGTCCGGCTTAATCGGCAGCGGTGCGATTTTATCCCCTAAATTCATTGACCAAGGATTCAGGTTCCAAGGACTGCCCGGATCACTCATGAACCGGTCGTAGACAGCACGAAATTTGTCGCCGTCCTTCTCCGTCTGCGTCGGCGACCAGAATTCCCGACCGATTAAATAATTGGTTTGCAGATCCTGCCAAGAGGTGAAGGACCGCTGGAGTAGAAGTGCAGCTGGCATGATGTGTTGCCACGCCTCGTACACCTCCCAGTAACCGGCAAGATAGCCCCAGCGGCATAGCGAAATGTAGCGAATGATGTCCCAACCCAATATTCCCTTTTGGCCGAATTGACGGTAATTCTGGCGGACGACTTCTAGTTTTCGTGTATCCAGCCCGTTCGCCCGGTCTTCAGCCAGCGCTGCCATGTACTGCTGGTCGGTCATCGCATCCACGAACTGTCCCAGTTCCTCGAACGCCTCCCGGTGACCTGAAAATTGCAACCACTTTAGCGTCTTAAAGAATTCGTCCCGGTTCTCGATACCCCACCATTCCGAGAGCAGTTGCTTTCCGCCCTTCTCGCTCTCGGGACTTACCACTTCCCCTGCCAACAAATCCTGGCGGTCTCCATTAACTTCGAAAATGATCGCCGTAGTAGCTAGGGCCCAGGCATTCGGGCTGCCAGGTGTCACGGGCTGCTTGGAGTCCAATGATCTAGCAACGTCGACGATACTAAGTATCGTTGAAACGTGTCCGTCGGCCATCTGGCATTTCATTTCGCCGAGATACTTTCCGCCAGCTGCCACGCAGGCGGCATCCGGTGTAGCACTGTAACTAGACGGGGGCGGCGGCTGTGGATTGGCGGTATCGCCGATTGTTATTAAGCCTATGGCCGCGAAAGCAGCGAACCAATATTTCTGCGAGTTACGAGTAGTTAAGGCCACTGATTCCCCGATATAGCCCCACTTAATATTTGACACCATTTTCCTTGCGAGGGGCATTCCTCGCCCAATTATGATTTGTGGATTTTCAGAAACGCCGGAACCCGCCGCGAAGGAAAAAGAGGAGCCACGCCAACTAATGTTCCACCGCCGACCTATTTCCGCCAGCCACCTTACTGAATGAGTTCCAGAACCTTCTGGTAGCGCGGAAGGCTACGAAGCACGTCAAAATCCGAGTCCATTTTGATCCACGCCTTAGTCTCGTGATTCGCGTGCGGCAGCAATTTCTCCAAGAGGTCAAAGACCCTGTCATAGTCGCCCAATCTGGCGTACACGCAGGCGACATTGTATTGCGTCAATATGTCGTCGGGGTCGATCGCCAGCGCTCGCGATATCCACTCCATCGCACGGTCCCGTTCACCTATTGCTAGTAGACACCCGCCCCCCAGATAGGCAGGCCGCGGGTTTTCCGGGTGCAACGTCAGTTCCTCTTGCGCCCGCTCGATGGCCCTGCGCGCGACACCCTCGATTTCCGATTCGCGGCCTATCGATCGATAGATCATGGTCAGGAAAGCCAAACATTGATAATCGTCAGGCTTCAGGTCCGCCGCGCGCTCAAACAGCGACGCGGCCTGTTCCAACCTGCCTTGGGCGAAACAGGCGCGTCCGTAGAAGTAGTGGGCCTCGAACGAGTTTGGATCCAGTCGAGTGGCCCGTTCGAATTCCGACATCGCCTCTTCATAGCGCTCTGCCAAAGAGAGAGCGAGTCCCTGTGAAGCATGCGCCTCGGCAAGACCGGCTTCGAGTGCAAGCGCTCGCGCGCTAGTCGCAAGAATACTATCGATCGCGACACCCTCGTGGTAATGCAGGAACAGAAATGAGTCGCAGTCGGCGATGCCGGCGTGAGCGCGGGCGTACATCGGATCGAGTTCAACGGCCTTACTGAACATACGCCGCGCAAGCTGGTAATAGGATTTGGAGTGCCGGTGCAGAAACTGCCGGCCCCTCAGGTAGTAGGTGTACGCTTCAATATTTGCCGTCGGAGCCAGAGCGATCGATTTTTTCTCTTGAGGCAGCAGCTTTACCTTCAACTGCTCGACAATTGCGTGTGTAATTTCGTCCTGAATTGCGAAAATGTCTGTCAGATCGCGATCGAAGCGATCGGCCCAAACATGGCCGCCATCCTTGCCGTTGATCAGCTGCCCTGTCACACGCACCCGAGATCCGGCCTTGCGTACGCTGCCTTCCAGCACGAATCCGACGCCAAGCGCCTGGCTCACCTCTTGAACCTTTACCGCCCTGCCCTTGTAGGTGAACGCCGTGTTGCGCGCTACCACAAAAAGCCCGGAAACCTTAGATAAATCCGTGATGATGTCTTCAGTGATGCCGTCGCTGAAATATTCCTGTTCGGGGTCGCCGCTCATATTATTGAACGGCAGTACAATGACGGATGGTCGCGCGTCATCGACCGCCTGAGCAGACTCCTCGGCTTCGACACCAGCCTGCCTTCCGAGCATTCTCAATACCGTGGTAGCAAGATTCGCGACATGTGAATCGAGCGGAGGGGTAAATGCATCCAGCCAGTGCGTGTTGCCCAGTGCATATTCCATTGCGCCGGTTGGAGCGACGTCGCTGATTCGGAAGGGAACGATGGACTTCCCGGCAGAGACGGCTCGCTCTACTTCTCGCCTTACATGAGGCGAACTGTTCGCTTGAGCTGAAAAGATCACGACGCATACGCGGCTGGCCTTGACGGCCTCAACGATCTCCTCACCGTATTCCGAACCCGCGCGGACATCACGAGGCGCCACCCAACAGCGTATGCCGCGGTCCTCCAGCGCTGCCACTGCCGAGAGCGCCGAAACGCGGTCCGCCGTGGCGTAACTCACAAATACCTCGCGATCCATTAATATAAACTGCTCCCAAATCCACCTATTCGATGACAAGCTTTGCGAGTGGAAGAACGACTAAGAATACCAGCGACCGCGCGAGGCCCTTTTTTGGACAGGCCCCTTACAAGTGGCTTATGGCAAAATCCGCGGCCACACTGCCACCTAACCCCTGCGATCTTATACTTAATTTGAATGGTGGCCAGGGGTGGAATTGAACCACCGACACGCGGATTTTCAGTCCAGTGTTAAAAACGAGCTATATCGCTGAATTAATAGAGAACACTTCCTACACGATGTCCAATATTTCCGGGAGATACGGGGACTTAAGGCCCCGTCTGCTAACGGGAATCTCAGTAAGCTGAATCTGATATCCGAAACCAATTGTTGAGCTACGGCCGCTATCGATGGAACTGCGCGAGACCGTAGCCGAAAGTAGTATTGCGAGTAGAAGACCGCCGAGCAGCAGTTTGAGCTTTGACGCAGGAATGAATCCAAATACTCGAAGACGTGGATCCCTTTCGATTAGCTTACGTCGTTGGGCGGGGCGGACGCCTACATCGACGACGGAGAACTGCCCAGCCAACGTAAGCAGCCTCGTCCAGTCAGTCAAGCTCAACGGTCACGATCCGTATCACTACCTCAAGGACGTCTTCAGGCGCCCATGATGATCTTGGCCATGGCGTGCCAGAAGGAAGTGTCCCACAGAGCGTGAACTGCGACCGTGAACGGCAGGACCACGGCGAGCCAGACCCAATAAGCCCGGTGGATCGTACGATTGCGGACGACGTCCCAGAGGAACATGGGAGCTATGGCCAAGAGGACGTAAAGATCCGGCGAGATTGGTCTATCCGGCATTGTGGTCGGAAGCCAGGGGATGCGACCGAACCCCGCTTGAAGGGGGACGGCGATCGACAGGATCATCATCCGCTTGTGGAAACCGGGATCTGCTGCGCGCGCCCTGAGCCCAAGGATCAGCAGGATCGCGAACATCAACCCCATCCGGATCTGCACAAGCAGAATGTTTTCGGCATAGGCCAGTCCGGCGTCCATCTTCCCCTTGAGCGCCGCGGGAGCTGCCTCGGCAGCTGCGACCATCAAGTGATACGTCGTCGGCACCAGGATGAACCCGACGACCACCAGCGCCGGGCCCAGGACCATGCCCGCGATTCCGAGCCGGCGGTGTAGGTGAACACGTCCCGTCGCCACCAGCACGGTCTGGCTCAGCAGTAACAGAAGGTAGCTGCCCATCAGGAGGGCGTGGATGTGCAGCACCAGCGGGAAAGGCGGGCGCTCGCCTGACTGCACCGCGGCGACCTCCGCAAGGAGTCCGGGATAAAACCTGCGAGGACGACCGCCACAAAGCTGGCGGCCGTAAAGACGTAGATCCAGCGGTCGATCAGGCCTTACGCCCTTGCCGGACAAGACGTCGCGACGCCGGTTTGACCCGGCGAGAGTCTGGGTGGCTGTCATCACTGCTTGTCCCCGCGGCGTCCCGTGCGCTGCTATTTCAGGTCGTCAAGAGGCTGATTGTTACTCTATCCAAAAATGCATGTTCCCTTACGGGCAAATAGTCCGTATTCCTCGCGCGATTGCCGTTTTCTTTGGATTTTCAGCCCTAAGAAGCTGAATTGCGCGGCCTTCACACCACTGGTGGCGTGCCACGGAGAAGCCACATCATCTGTAGCTCCGATGGACGATTGATGCAAGGAGCAGCGCCACACTCGACCTTGCTAATCTGGAATACCAAATCTACGCCACAGCGCCCGCCGCACCGAACGGACCAAGTTGGCCAAAATTGAAACGGCCGCTGGCCAAACGTCCGAGAGTGAACCGACTGAGCCGTACGCGAGTGTCGGCTACGGTACTGTGGAATTCCACGCGCGAGCAGGCGTCGTGCTTGCCGTAAGGAAATGGTTGATTGGGTTGTCTACACCAGCGGCGATTTCCGCATGGCATTGTTTTGCATCTACTAGTTGCTGATTGCGATTGCCGATGGCCTGCCGCCAGCAGCGTACGGGGAGCCACTCACAGAAGACAGTGCGCCAGTGCTGGGGGTGATAGCGAAAACCGAAACATTGTCCGCGCCGCCGTTAACCACGTAGAGAGACCGACCCGTCGGATCTATGGCGACGGCCGACGGCCCTGCACCGGTCGCGATTGGCGAACCCGCGGAGCGCTATCAAGTCTCCGCCGGGACCGAGGGAATAGGCGGAGACATTGTTTGAGTCCTTGTTTGCAACGTAAATATATTTGTCCAGCGGGTCGCCGGCAATTGCAGTCGGACCACTACCCGCTGCATAGGGCGAGCCGCCAAGAGTGGTCAGCGGTCCATCAGCCAGGTTGTAACCTGAGAGCGTGTTAGAGCCAGCGCTCGCCACGTACAAATAGTGCCCGGCATGATCGACGGCTCCACCTCGTGGAGCGCTACCCGTTGCAAACGGTGAGCCGCTGCGCACAATCAACGTGCCGGCGACGGAAATGCCGAAGTCCGAAATTGTGCTGTCCGACTGATTTGCAACATAGACCTGGTTATTAATGTGATCAAGCGTCACTGACGAAGGTAGAGTGCCAGCAGCGAATGGTGAACCTGCCACAGCCGCTAGCTGCCCGGCGGCGTTGATCAAGAACGCCGAGACTGATCCCGCATTTCCGCTGGCTACAAATACTGTCGCACTTGCTGGAGCTAGGGAGCTTGCAGGCGCGATCGCCAAAGCTGTTGGACTAGGACCCGTCGGATATGGCGAGCCGGGAAGCGCAGTCAGCGCCCCACTGGTGCGATTGATCTCGTAGGCCAGATGGTACCATCCGCTTGATTCACGGCGTGGCGACCAGTACCTGTGCCATCTATCGCTATAGCTACCGGCACGCTTCCCGTGTCAAACGGTGATCCCGTCACCGCCGCCAACGTTCCGTTGTTCGCATCGACGCTATAGGCCGAGACGGAGTTTGTGCCGCTGTTAGTGACGTACGCGAAACGCGGCGGATTGGTCGTGCACGTCACCGAAATATTGGTAATTGTTTGAATTCGCGGAACTGTTCCGGTGGCGTTCGTGATGACGCATGTCTGCGTCGGATTCGTCGGCTGCGTCTTGACGGAAACGTTGTAGTTGGTGTTGAAATTTGCAATAGCGAAGATGGCATTGGCGCCGTTCGCATTTCAACCTGAAGCGTACTTCCCTCGACGGAATTATTCTGCGAGCGTGAGATTTGAGCCGACCAGTCCTGTCAACGGGCCACGAGGTTGGCGGCAAGAGGCCGGCGCGGCCCCGCCATGCAACCGTTGTCTGATCCTCTACTACGTGCGGAGCAGCAGAGCGAACCAAAAAGCCAATCGAGTAGTGGGCATTGGCATTCCCCAGCGCACTGAAAGTGTCCCAAACCCATCGCCGCCCTAAAGTGCAGTGAAACCGCACATCGTCGATGCAGAAGAGTCTGCCACATCGATCCGGCAATTGCTCCATCTCCCTTTCGGCTCGGCACCAATGCAAGACCCGTGCTTCTCGCAAATGCGCCCCACCATTCCTGCGCATGGAGTCCTCGGCCGCCGTCCGTCTGATCCACAGAGGTCGACCGACCTAACAATTCGCCATTCTAGATCGACAGCTTGGGATCGCCCTGTAATACCGTTTGCTTCAGTGTGGGGCGTTGGCCCTTGTTCCATCGCTCGGCGCGATGCGACACGCGGTAGCGGACCGGTCCACCGTCAGGCGTCGCGGACCGAGTAATAGGGCGAGGGATGCAGACAAACTCTGTGTCGATGTAGTCGGGACCTGCAGTCACAACGGAATAGCCATGTCCGCCAAAGTCGACAAATTCGACATGCGGCGCGACATCGGGATTGCTCAGCGCTCGGGCGCGCACCAAGTCGCCAGTCTGAGCATATTCCCACGCTGATCTGACCCCGTGTTTGAAGAGCAAATTTGCCGTCGTTTCGGGTGCCGCGCCTTGACGGTCGGCGACGAAAAGAGGGCGGAGAGGGTGGCCCTTCAACCCATGTTCCAGGGCCTCCGCCAGGCCCGGCGCCGAGATCGATCCAGTAATAAAACTGAGGCCTACAGGTTCAAAGCGCGCTGGTGGCAGAGCCTTGGCGGCATAACCAGCCCAGAAGCTATGACGATCGCCCGACACCACTACAAATCCGCTGACGCCTGCATCGCGCACCGTGTCATAGATCTCCGCGCGTTCGCGCAGAGCGGCGCTGAAGTCGCCTCCCCCAAGGGTCGCAAATCCTGCGCCGGGCCACGGCTTGGTCACATCAGCCGGCAGATTCTTCGGATCGGTCCGTGCATCCAGCGTGCCATTGGTGGCCCCCCAGATTTTCCAGGTGGCTTTGGACGCCGTTATCTGTTGTTTCAGCCAGACTTTTTGAGTGGGGCCGAGAATAGTGATCGGTGGCTCGAGCTTTCGAAAATTTGGAATTTTCTGACTGCCAAACGCAATGTCCGTGGGAGGGTCTCCATGGTTCCAGGCGCTTCCCGCATCTAGAATCTCCAGTGCTTCCTGTGGAAAGAGTCCTGCGAAGCCCTCGTCAAATAGGGCATCGGCGCCTGACCGACTAGTGGGATCTTCCATCGCATAACTATGAAAATCAGTCAAAATCAGATCTACGTGAGGCCCAAAGCGCATCGAGCGGTATCCGGTCATGCTGCTCACCGCGATGCGGTTGTTAATCTCATCACCGAAGCCGTCGTTATCTAGACTCGAAATGGGCGCAGTGATCACCTTGGGCGGGTCGAACGTTTCGAGACTGACGCCATTCGCCTTTTTCACGCGCGCCGGAATGTACTCCCACCATGCTTGATTAGCTGCTACGCGCAGTTGCTGAGCGGGCTCTGTTACCCCGCCGTATTTGATGAAGCTCTGCCAGCCCTGCCACGAAAACTCGTGGTTGTCGCCGATGCATACGAAGGGGAAATGGGCGCGAGCATCCTGGATATCAGGGTCGTTGATGTGTCCGCGATAGACCGCGCGGTAGCCTTCCAGAGTGGTCGGCACGTGAAAATTAGATACTTTACGCGCATCGGGAATACGACCAATATCGTAAATGGTCCGGTCGTAACGATGGGGCACTTCATCCGGATACTCGACAACCTCATAAATGAAGTCGCCCAGATGCAGTACGAAGCCCAGCTGCATATTCAGGGAAGCGTGCTCGTCCTCCCAAATCATTCGGCGATACGCGTTCTGCGCGCCTTCATTCACACTCTGGCACGAGACAAAGGCGAAGCGGACCGGCAGCTGGTCCGATTGCGCCGGCGCGGTAATCGTGCGGCCGATACGGCTGCCGTTGCCGTCACGATCAGAAAAGCGGTACCAGTACACCGTGCGCGGCTTCAATCCCCCAATCAGTACGCGGCAAGTCCAGTCTGCCTGCGCACTCACCGAAGTACGAACGGTCGATACTACAGAGCGAAAGTGGGGATCGAGAGCAATCTCGACAAATAGTGGCCTACGTGAAGCGCTGCCATCATATGGACGGCGTGTCCACAGTAGGACGCTATGCGTGTCAGGGTCTCCCGATGCCACGCCTTGCGGGTAAAGATCGCGGCGTTCGCGCCACTCCAGCCGTGCAGCCGTCGACGCCCCCTGAGCCCAGCCGACCGTAGCGCCAATGGCAGCGGCGCCTGATAGAAAAGTCCTTCTATCCACGTCTGACCCCCAACTGCTTTCGCTCTGATGAGCTACTAGCCTACCACTAGCGCGCGAACCAGAGGCCAGACTGGCGGTGGCCGCCCCGCGTGCGGTCCACGACGGTATCGGGAGCTATACGCCAGTCCCTTCCCTGCACAGTAACGAATACCACGAAGGGCAAAGAAGTGCCTTAAGTGAAGGTGCACGCTAGCGACGAACGACCCCTTGCTGTCGGACGCTGCTCATTCAAACGAAGAGAATAAAGGGAGGTACGATCGTCCAATAGATATTGGATGCCGAGTTATCGGGGTGTAATGTCGAGTATCGTGCGCCCAAGCGACAGTTGTACGACCCGGAGCTTTTTGGTCCGCTTACATGAGCGACGCCTTTGTCCAAAGCATGTGAGGGTACGGCAGGCTTGAGTGGAGGCCGATCTGTTGCACCCAATTGCTACCGATCCTCGCATCTTTCCCGCACTGGTTGGACAATGGCTAAATGAACGTCGTACGTGGGATCCTGGATCGGCTCGTACTGCTCGCCGCGGTATTGCTTTCGGCTTGCATCCCGAGCTTCATCGCACAGTACCGCCAGCGGCTCGGTGGGCAGCTCGACCAGGTTCACTCCGATCTGGCTCCCTTCCAGGCGATCGCTGACCACAACTTCGGGGGTAGTCTGCTGAAATTGATCGACTACCATCTGGCGAGCCAGGATACGACCTTCCACCGCGAAGGCGCGGCACTGCAGTCGATGGTTGATGCAGCGGCACGACTGCACGAGGCACTGCAGGCGCTCAACACCGATCTGGTCCACCAATGCCTCTACGTCATGCGCCATCCGGACTACGTCCTACTGCGGTCGACCTGGAATGCCTACCAGCCGGGCTTCACCCTAACTCTGGAGGGAGCCTTGTTCGCGCTCGTATTGGGGCTGCTAGTGTGGTTGCTGTTCCTTGGTTTCTGGCACGGTATTGCCGCAGTAGTACGTGGCAGCGGTGGTGCTGCGCGGCATCGCGAGAACCGCCGAGGCCCTGAGCCGCGCGTCGGCTTACCCTAAGGGCCAAAGCACAGCGCCCTTGAATCGACGGGAAATACTGACTGCAGTAATGACTTGACGTAGCACATCGTGAGCGTCGCAAGCTGCCGACGCGAACCGGAGAACGTCGCCTGAGTCTTGAGACTTTACAAGCTCAAACTTGGCTTGCAGTGCCAGATCGGATGTAGATCCGTCGTTGGTGCGTCCGCCTTTCGCATGCGGTTCGTGGCTCGGTTACTCGATGGCGAGAAGTTTTGGCGCTAAAGTGTTACCTATGTGCCCGGAATAATCCGTTACCTATGTGACCGGTAAGGACCTTGATTTAATGGTGGCCAGGGGTGGAATTGAACCACCGACACGCGGATTTTCAGTTCCACTCCTTTAGGCGTTCTGCGTCACCCAGCGTTATCTATCAGGACCTTGCAGCGGGGAACTGGCTACCGTGGGTGATGGTGGGTCACCATAGGTGACGGTGGGTTGGGCACCAAAGTGGGCACCGGCCGGGTGCTCGAGATTAAGCTCCCGAAACCGAGCGCGACGGGAGGCAGCGACGCGGCCATTGCAGCGAAAAGGACGTCTGCTAGGCTTGCCTTGCAGCCCGGGGCGATCCGAATGGAAATTCATAAACCCAAACCATTTCACAGCTTGCGCGAGTTCCTAAAGGAATACAGCATTATCGTGCTCGGCGTGTTGACCGCATTAGGGCTTGAGCAGGCCGTCGAGTCATATCACAACCGGCACCTCGCTCACGATGCTCGTTCGGACATACAGGCGGAGCTCATCACCGATCTCCGGAAGACTATCGACAGTCAGGCGAGCATGTTGGCGCAGGAGAAGCAGCTGGAGGGAAACCTTGCCCTGCTAGATTCCGGCGCGAACGGCGAGATGGTCATCGCCTCGCTTATCTATGAATGGGACCTCGCAAAATCGGTTAGCTCTGCATGGACCGCGTCCAAACTCAACGGGTCGCTTGCGCTCATTGCACCGAGGGAGACTGCGCAAGCTAGCTACTATTACGAGAGCGAGAACGCCTCCGATCCGGCTGCCTACGACTATTTCAGCGACATGGACGCCGCTGCTGCAATCGTCGATCACGCCCGAGGGACGGGTACGTTGACGGCTGCGATGCGCGGTAGGCTGATCATCCTCACGACATCGGCCCTCGGCCGCTGCCGAATGTTCATAAAGCTATTGGGCTACGAACGAAAGGCGCTTGAGAGCACCGACCTGATCAAGCAGTAAATCTGAACCCCGCGATGCTCGCGCCGGGGAAACGGAAACGCGGAGATTGTGCAACCGACTGCAAGCCATCCGACCGACAGGGCGACCCACCCCCGTCTGATCAAAAAACGGAGATTCGCATGTGGATGACAGTGGGCGATCGTCGCTTCGCCATCACTTTGAACGAAAGCGAAACCGCCCGCGAGTTCGCTGCACAACTGCCCCTGACGCTGAACATGCGCGAGCTCAACGGTAACGAAAAGCACGCTAAGCTGCCGAATGCGCTCCCCACGAATGCGAGACGACCGGGAACGATCCGCGAGGGCGACCTCATGCTGTACGGCTCAAAGACCTTGGTGGTTTTCTATGCGACATTCAGTTCGTCATATTCGTACACTCGTCTCGGTCGCGCGGATAACGCTAAAAGGTTGGCCAACGCCCTCGGTCAAAGTGGAGCGCGAGTGACCTTTTCAAAAAATTAGCCTAGCCATTGGCGCAATAGCGTCGGGACCCGTCGGCTCAGCCTCCCCCACGCAGCTAAGGATGAATTCATGGAAATCAAACGCGCTGGCTCTCAGCCATCGATGAAAGGACCGGCCGAATGGTTTACTGGCACGGTCCGCATCGATCCTTTGCACAACGCCGCCAACCCCGCTCGCGTCGGCTGCGCGAGTGTGACTTTCGAGCCCGGTGCCCGCACGGCCTGGCACTCTCACCCTCTCGGCCAGACCCTCATTGTGACCGCGGGCTGCGGATGGACGCAGTGCGAAGGCGGCACGATCGAGGAAATTCGAGCGGGCGACGTGATCTGGTGCCCGCCGGATCATCGTCATTGGCACGGCGCCACGCCGACAACGGCCATGACCCATATCGCAATCCAGGAAGGACTGGACGGCAGGTTTGTCACCTGGATGGAGCACGTGCCTGACGAGCAGTACGCAGTCGGCCCCCGGGTTGCCTGAAAGGCGCAAAAACAATGGAGTTGCCATACCAAACGTGATTGCGAAACTATTAGTGTCGTTCGAGGAGATCACCTCGGGCGACTGGCCGAGAAGGTCCAATGCCTTCGTTCACCGGTGACCCCCTGAGGTTTCGCGCTCAAGCAAGCACGTGCCTCCGGACGGTTGGGATCTGAGCTATGCATCCTGTCGAAACCTTCGAGTTGGTCCTGGTCCTGCTCGCAAGCGCGGTCGCCCTGCATTGGGTTGCGGCGCGCATCGGCCTGCCACCTTCAGCGACCCTACTTGTCGGCGGCGGTGCGCTCGCTTTTATCCCGGGGTTGCCGACGGTCGGCCTCGATCCCGAACTCGCGCTGGTCCTGTTCCTGCCGCCACTGCTGATGGACGGTGCCTACTACACGGCCTTCGGCCGGTTCCGCCGCCATCTCCCTGGCATCCTGTCGTTGGCAGTCGGTGCAGTGTTGTTCACGACACTGACGGTCGGTGTCGTCACGCACTGGCTGGTCCCGCACCTGCCGTGGGCCGCCTGTTTCGCGCTCGGCGCTGTCGTGTCCCCACCCGATGCGATCGCCGCCCGCGCCGTGCTGCAACGGGTCACGCTGCCACGCCGGCTTCAATCCTTGCTCGAGGGCGAGAGCCTCCTCAACGACGCGACAGGCCTCGTGCTAGTTCGCTTCGCCGTGGTGGCGACGCTGACCGGGGCGTTCGACACGGGCGCCGCGGTCGGCAGATTCGCTTTCCTTGCGCTTGGCGGCGTTGCCGTCGGCTGGGCGGTAGGGTCTGCCTGGATGTTCGTGATTCGACGCTTGACGGACGAGACCTTGACCGTCGCTGCTGCGACCATCCTGTGCTGGGCTGCCTATCTCGCGGGAGAGGCGCTTCACGTGTCGGGCGTCATCGCAACCGTGACAGCCGGCATCGTCTTCGGCTGGTCGCAGCACGTCATCCTGCCCGCGCGCATCCGCCTGCAGGGGAGCGCTTTCTGGCGCACCCTCGTCTTTACGCTCGAAGCGCTGGTGTTCATCCTGATGGGCTTCTCGCTGCGCGGCGTGCTCGAGCGAGTCGGCGGCATCGGCGAGGTGTTCACAGTGTTGGCGGCGCCCATCCTCGGTGTTTTGGCGGCGGTGATCGTCGCGCGGTTCGTCTGGGTCTTCGGCATGGACATCCTGCTACAGGGTGTACGGAAGACGAGCATGCGGTTCGCGCGTCCGCTCGGTTGGCGGCAGGCGAGCGTGCTGAGTTGGGCGGGCATGCGGGGCGTCGTGACGCTGGCGATCGCGCTGACATTGCCAGAAGCTATGCCTGGACGAGACCTCATGCTCGTAGCCGCGTTCGCCGTGATCCTGGTCACCGTGGTCGTGCAAGGCGCTAGTCTTGGCTGGGTAATCGCACTTGTTCGCCCCGTGGACGACGATCGGTGGGCGCCCGTCGGCCTAGCCGCCGCGGAAGCCGCCGTTGCACGCGCGAGGCTCGCCATCGTTGAGCGGCACGCTTACGCACCCGACGGGAAACTCATTCATCCCCAACTTCTAGACATGTACCGCAAACGGACCGACGTGATCGAGCGCTACGCTGGCCAGCCGGATGCGTTCATGGAAAACATCCGTCCTCATTTTGATGTGGTCCTCGCTTCTATCGCGGCAGGGCGCGCTGAACTGATCCGCCTGCAACGCGAAGGACAGATCGAGGACGAGGTGCTGCACAATCTCGAACGCGATCTGGACTTGGAAGAACTCGGCATCATATTTCAGCGCGGCGACTGACCCGGCCGACGCGTATTGGGAAGCCGGATCTCAGGCTGCCACAATGCCGCATCATCCACGGCGTGCATGAGTCGCATCTCAATCTCCGTCTCGCACCAACTCGAACGAAGGTCTGCTTCTCGCCGATCTTACCTTCGCGAATGTCCGTTCTTACAGATAGAAGCTGGCCCCGTACCCTGCCTTTTCTGGATTTTCCGTGCTCAGGGATCCGCGCTGTCGAATGTTTGACCCCGGGAATTCCGAGATTGCGCGGGACGTGACCTCGCGGCCCGTTTGCGGCTCCGCCGCGAATGTGGCTAACAACCGTCCTCGCGTCGCGAACCGGTACAGCCTAGTTTTCCGGGTGACATTATTGCCGGTAACGAGCGTCGCTCGCAGTTACCCCGGGCGCTACCCTGCCGGGAACTTTCAAAATCTTATGCGGGTAACTAGTTGATCTAATGGTGGCCAGGGGTGGAATTGAACCACCGACACGCGGATTTTCAGTCCGCTGCTCTACCAACTGAGCTACCTGGCCGCCGGGGAAGGGCGGCTATTAAACCGGGCAATCCCTATAAGCGTCAAGGCGAACGCCTTAGTCAATACGATTCAATCAGGATTCCGGAGCCTTGAAGTCGGACGGAGGCTCAGAACCGGGCCCGAAAAAGAACTTTTCCATCTCGGCCTCCAGGAACTTTCGGGCCTTGGGGTCAACCGGTGTAAGCCGGTACTCGTTAATCAACATCACCTGATGCTTTACCCAGCGCCCCCAACCCTCCTTTGAGACAGATTCGTAAATTCGTTGCCCGAGCGGGCCAGGATATGGAACGCGTTCCAGACCCGGGGCCTCGCTCTTGAGCACGACACATTGCACGGTTCGGGTCATGTGAGTCCTTGGATCAGCGTGTTGACGGGGGCAGGCAGTCCCAAGGCCTCAGGGGCCGCCGGGTTGTACCAAAGCATCGGAGGACCATCCATTACGCCGCTCCAGCCCTCACATCGCGCGAGCAGTGGCGAGATCTCCAGTTCGAAGTGGGAAAAAGCGTGTCGCAAAGTTGCTCCGGGTTGCCGCTCGACTTCAGCATCCACCAGCCTAGTGGCCGCATACAGGCGCGCCGCATCGGCGCTCGGGAACTGTGGCGGGCTCCAAAGTCCGCCCCATATTCCGCGCTCCGCGCGTCTTTCGAGCAGCACGCTGCCGTCCCGAAGTTGCGCCAGCAACATGACCACGGAACGTTTCCGCCGTACCGAGCGTGGGCGCGGTGCGGGAATCTCGTGTTGGCGGCCGGTCCTGCGGGCGCCACAATGGGCAGACAGCGGACACACCGCGCACAGCGGTCGGCGCCGAACACACAGTGTCGCGCCCAAGTCCATGATGGCTTGAGTGTACGCGGCCACATCATGTTGCGGTGTGCACTCCTCGGCGAGTTGCCACAGTCGGCGTTCCACA
This sequence comes from uncultured Gammaproteobacteria bacterium, assembly GCA_963717335.1. Classification (GTDB taxonomy): domain Bacteria; phylum Pseudomonadota; class Gammaproteobacteria; order Steroidobacterales; family Steroidobacteraceae; genus FEN-1191. The sequence continues at coordinate 301,590 of CAVQVZ010000003.1, forward strand.
GCGCTTTGCGTGGTGACGCCGGACACGAGGAATACGCGCGCCAAGACCCGGCGAACGTTTCCGTCGAGGATCACGTTTCGCTCGCCAGCGCTCAGGGCTCGAATAGCGGCCGCTGTCGAGCGCCCGATGCCCGGGAGCTCAGCGAGCGAAGCAGCATCGGCCGGCAGCTCTCCTTGAAAATTCGCAACCACGCGTTGCGCGGTCAAGTGCAGGTTGCGGGCACGCGAGTAGTAGCCCAGCCCGGACCAAAGATGGAGCACTTCATCGAGCGGTGCGCGTGCGAGTGAGCGAAGATCCGGGAAGCGCCGCATGAACCGATCGAAATAACCGATTACCGTGACCACTTGCGTCTGCTGCAGCATGATTTCGGAAATCCACACCCGATAGGGCGTGGGATTTTTTTGCCATGGCAGGTCATGCCGCCCGTGCTGGGCGTGCCAGGCCAGCAGCGCCGTTCCAATCGCCGTCCGGTCTGTCACTTTTTCGCCTGTATGGCCTCGATCTCATCGAGCAGATGGTTCATGCGCGCTGCCAGCGCCCGGTACGGTGCAGGCGTCGCCATGTCGATGCCAGCGCTTTTGTACAGCTCGTAGGGATAGTCAGACCCACCCGCGCTCAGCAGCTTAAGGAAGCGTTCGCGTGCCGGCGCCCCCTCCTTGACGATCGCATCGGTGAACTGCGCGGCCCCGGCGATCGAGGTTGCGTACTGATAGACGTAGAAATCGCGATAGAAATGCGGCACCACGGCCCATTCAATGCAGTACTCGGGATCGATTTTCATCACCCCCTGCGCCTCGCCGTAGTACTTGCGCAGCAATCCGCAGTACATCTCGGTCATGCGCGCGCCCGACAGAGACTGACCCTTTTCAAGTTCCTCGTGGATCGCCAATTCAAACTCAGCGAACATGGCCTGGCGAAAATAGGTCGTACGGATCAATTCGAGGCCCGCGCCCAGATAAAAGAGCTTTTCCTCGGGACTCGCGGCATGCGCAACCACGTAATCATTGAGCAGCATTTCGTTGCCGATCGAGGCGGATTCAGCAATGAAGGTCGAGTAGTCCGCCTTATCGTAGGGCTGCGCACGCCTTGTGAGCTGAGAATGCACGGCATGGCCCCACTCATGCGCCAGGGTCGACATCGATTCGTAGTCGTTGTTGAGATTGAGCAGAAGGTACGGGTGCACATCGTACGCCGAGCCCTGCATGTAGGCTCCGAGCTGCTTTCCTTCGGTCGGGTAGGCGCTCATCCAGTGGGAATTGAAGCCCTTGCGCAACAGACCCAAGTAGTCCTCCCCGAGCGGCTGGAGCGCTTCGAGCGTGATGCGTTCGGACTCCGCCACACTGAATGAGGGCTCCTTGGCCAGTTTGAACATCGGCGGGTAACCGTCGTAGTAGCGCAAGTCATCGGTGATCCCCAGCAGGCGCTTGCGCAGCCGCAAGTACCGGTGCAACGTGGGAAGCGCCGCGTTGACCTCGGAAATGAGCGTCCTGTAGACGGCATCGGGCATCGCATCGGGAAACTGGGCCGCCTGCAACGAGGTGGGGAACTTGCGAGACTGCGCCGTGAAATAATCGCCCATCACCTGCGTCGTCAGCAGCGCGCCGGAGGTGCCCTCGAATTTCTTCCAGGCCCCCCAGTAACCGTCAAATACCAGCTTCCGGTCGGCGCGAACGGGCAATTGACGATACTTCTGGTACGCCGCCTGGTTGATTCGCGCCTGCGTTCCGTCGCTGAAGGTCACGGTGGGCACCGGAAGTTCCGAGTCGGCGAGCTGGCTGTGAACCGTGACCGGTTGGGAGAGAATGTTGCCCGTGGCGGCCAAGACCTGCTCGCCTTCGTCCCCCAGCGTGTGTGGGGCCGAGCGCAGCGTGTTATCGAGGAAATGCCCGAACCGGTCCTTGAGGACCTTGTTCTGCGCCATAAAGGCGTTCACTTTGTTCGCGCCGAGATGCAGGATCTCGGGGGCCATCCAGGAGGTCTTTTCGGCCAGCCGGGTCAGTAGCGCCCGGGATTGCTGGTTGCGCTCCAGGTTGCTGCTCACCCGCACGTCCTGGTCGGAGGCGAGGGAGCTGTACACGTAGAGTCGCCCGGATTCCCGGTTCAGGTCACTGACGGCGATAAGAGCCTTGAGCATGGCCTCGGCGCTGTTGCCCAAGGTGCCCCGGTAACTGCCGAGTTGGTCGACCGCCGCCTGGGTCCGCGCGTAAGAGTCCTGCCAGTCCTTGAGGGTCGGATACAGATCCGTAAGATCCCAATCCGTATTGGCGGCCGCGCGCGCATCCTCGGCACTGAGAGCCACAGGAGTCTCGGCCAGCCCCATCAACGCGACTGCGCTGTAAAGGAGTGCGCGAATCACAGGTCCAACTTGCCGCATAGACACTCTCCGGTGACGGGAACCGTAAACAATACTCCGGTGATCGCAATGGCGCGACCATCGCAGCGCCTTCAGGGCGAGGAGACAGAGGCGGCCAGCTGGCCCTCCAGATATTCCCAGCGCTCCAGGCACCGGCTCAACTGCGACTCGATCTCGACGGCGCGCGCGCGGTCGGCCCGCATGCGCTCTGCGCCGACCCGAAAGTAATCGGCCTGGCACATCTGCGCGGTGAGTTCGCGCTGCTCGATTTCGAGTGCACTGATCTGCGCCGGAAGCGCGGCCAGCTCCCGGCTCTCTTTAAAGGAGAGCTTTGGAACCGCGGCAGGTGCGGTCGCCGGCGAGCACGCTCGCCGCGGCGTCTCGCGCCTGCGGCGCGGTCCGGCCGGGGACGCTGCTGGCGCCACGCAACACCGCACTCGGGCGCTGCGCAAGCCAATCGCGGTACCCGCCGACGTATTCCTGCCAATGCCCCGCCCCTTCGGCGACCAGAGTCTGAGTAACCACATTGTCGAGGAAACTCCGATCGTGACTGACCAGCAACAGCGTGCCCTGAAACGACTGGAGTGAGGCCTCCAACAGATCCAGTGACTCGATGTCCAGGTCATTGGTCGGCTCATCGAGGACGAGCAGGTTTGCCGGGCGGGCAAACAGGCGCGCGAGCAACAGGCGATTGCGTTCCCCACCCGAAAGGGCGCGCACCGGCGTGCCAAATCGCCGGGCCGAAAACAAGAAGTCCCCCAGGTAGCTGCTGATATGCCGTTTCACCCCGTTAACTTCCACGAAATCCGAACCCTCGCTGACCGTATCGGCCAGCGTACGGTCCAGGTCCAGTTGCGCCCGCAGCTGATCGAAATAGGCGACTTGCAGGTTGCTCCCGAGTCGCACGGTACCGGTGTCGGGCTCGAGCATTCCAAGAATGAGCTTGATGAGCGTCGATTTTCCTGAGCCGTTCGGTCCCATCAGCCCCAGCCGATCTCCCCGCATGATCCGAAGGTTGAGGTCCACGACCAGGGGACGCTCGTCAAAGCGAATGCCGACTCCCGTGAGCTCGGCCACCAGACGACCGGAACGCTCGCTCGCATCGATGTTGAGCCTGACGTTGCCGATGCGCTCGCGTCTTGATGCGCGCTCGGACCGGAGCGATTCCAGGCGTCGTACGCGTCCCTCGTTGCGGGTGCGACGCGCCTCGACGCCCCGCCGTATCCAGACCTCCTCCTGCGCCCAGAACTTGTCGAATTTGCGCCGTCCGACGGCCTCGGCCGCCAGTTCGGCCGTTTTTTGCCGTTCGTAAGCCGAGTAATTTCCAGGGTAGCTGCGCAGCCAACCCCGATCCAGTTCCAGCACGCGCGTCGCCACGCGGTCGAGAAACCAACGGTCATGGGTGACGAACACCAGTGCCGGGGCCCTAAGCAGCAATTCCTCGAGTTGTTCGATGCCGGCGATATCGAGATGGTTGGTGGGCTCATCGAGCAGCAGCAGGTCCGGCTCGAGTGAAAGCGCGAGTGCCAGTGTGGCGCGCTTGCGTTCGCCACCCGAAGCGCGCGCCGGATCGATCGTACCGTCCAGCCCGAAGCGGGTGGCGAACTCGACCAGCCGGGATTCGGCCCGCCAACGGCGCCGCTCGTCAACGATATCTTCCAGGCCGCCACGGATCCGGAGCGCTTCGAACAAGGTGTCGGCCGGCGGCAACTGCGGCTCTTGTTCGACGGTGATGATGCGCAGTCCGTCGCGTCGCTGGACAGCGCCTTCATCGAGCAAGATGCGGCCTGCGAGAACGCCCAGCAATGTGGATTTGCCGGTCCCATTGCGCCCAATCAATCCGACGCGGTCACCTTCATTCAGGGTGCAGGCAGCCTGATCCAGGAGTGGGGTGAGCCCGTAGGCCAGTTCGGCATCGAGCAGTGTCAGCAGTGTCATCGATCCGGGTGTCCGGCGGGAGGGCGGCTCAGACCGGCCATGGAGTTACGTCGAGCGCGGCCGGTACACATCCAACTTACTTGGATTCCTTCTTGACGAGCCACTGGACCAGCGCAACGAATTGATCATTCCCCCCAGCGGTGCGGGGCGTCAGTCTGTACTTACCGTTCACGATGACGCTGGGGGTCTCATCCACCTGATACTCGCGTATCTGCGCGTCGGCCTCGCGCATCTTGGCGTCCACGGCGAAGGAGTGGGCTGCCCCCAGGAATTCGCCAGGCTTGAGCTTCTCAATGCTCTCGTAGTACTTGGCCACATCGGCCAGGGTGGGCAACGGGTCCTTCAGTTGCTTGGTGGCAGGATCGACGACAGCCAGCTCGTGGGTCTTCCAGACGGCATCGAATATCTTGTCGTGCGTGCGTTCGGCGATCCCCAGGGACTGCGCGGCGAAGTAGGCGCGCTGAAAAACCTTCCAATCCTCCTCCGTGTGCCAGGACGCCGGTATGAACCGCCATTGCACGTTGGCCGGCAGGGAGGCTCTTAGCTTGTCGATGGTCGGGTAGAACACGTTGCAACCCGGGCAGGCGTACGAGAACACTTCGACGATTTCCACCTTACCGGCCGCCACCTGGGTCGGTTGCGGCGGGCTCAACAGGAAATACTGCTCGCCCTCCTTCCAGTTCGGATCGGACCAGGCGGTGGTAGCCAGTGCGCACATCATGCTCGCCAGAATTGCCGCTCTGCTCATCGAAGTCTCCTCCAGGGCGCCTCCACGTGCGCGCCGCGATTCCGATTTCCGGGCTCAATTGCCGCGCGAATGATGCCACAGCTCGGTACGGGATACCCGCTGGGCTGGCAGCGGCATTGAAAGTGCCCGCCGGGATTCCACAGTCCGCCTCGGTTGGTACAATGGCATGCAGAACAATCGCTCCGCTCCCTCAATACTCTGGAGGATGTCCCCGTGAGCCAATACGTCGATGGATTTGTGTTACCCGTTCCCAAGAAAAATCGCGCGCGCTACGTGCGCATCGCCAAGTTGGCGGCCAAGGTCTGGCGCGAACATGGCGCGCTGGAGTATCGCGAGTGCATCGCCGACGACGTGCCTAAGGGCAAGCTCACCTCCTTTCCGCGCGGCGTGAAGCTGAAGTCGACCGAGACCGTCTGGTTCTCCTTCATTATTTATCGCAATCGCAAGCACCGCGACCGCGTGAACGCGAAGGTCATGAAGGACCCGCGCCTCGCCAAGTACATGAATCCTAAGGCGATGCCGCTGGACGGCAAGCGCGTGATCTTCGGGGGCTTCGAGGTGGTCGTGAAGCGCTAGGCCGTTCAGTCGGCGGGCGCGCGCTCCCGGGCGATGACCGGTGCGGTCATTTTCTGCGCGCGGCGCAGGAAGGTAATTTCGCTCGTGCGATCGATTCGGCGATGATCGAGCAACTGCTGCAGCCGATCGACGCCGCTCACCAGCTGATCGTCGATCAGTACGATCAAATCACCCGCCTCGATGCCGGCCGCCGCCGCGGGGCTCCCCGCCTCCACGCTGCGTACGCGCACTCCCGACTCGTTCCCGAGGGCATGATGATTGGCAATGCGGCGCGCGAGCGAGGCGGTAGCGCCAGCGACGCCCAGCCAGGCGCGGCGCACCCGACCGTGGACCAAAAGTTGTTCCATCACCCATTGCACCGTGTCGCTCGCCGTCGCAAAGCAGATGCCCTGGGCGCCCGGGATGATGGCCGTGTTGACCCCGATGACGGCCCCACGCGAGTTGACCAGCGGGCCGCCCGAATTGCCCGGATTCAATGCCGCATCGGTCTGGATCACATCGTCGATGAGCCGTCCGGTGCTGGCTCGCAGGCTCCGTCCAAGCGCGCTGACGACTCCGGCAGTAACGGTGTGTTCAAAGCCGAGGGGATTGCCGATGGCAATCGCCAGCTGTCCGATTTGCAGCTGGCTGGAGCGTCCAAATTGCACGTGTGCCGCGCCGCTCCCGCTCACCCGGATTACGGCCAGGTCCGAATCCGGATCATCGCCCAGCACATCGGCGCTGTAGCGTTCCCCGTCCAGGGCCGTGACGCGGATGCTCCGCGCTCCATGCACCACGTGACTGTTGGTGAGCAACAGCCCGTCCGGCGTGAAAAAGAAACCCGACCCCGCTCCGCGCTGCTCGCTCCCCTTTCGCACCTGGCGCACGTCCAGATGCACCACGGCCGGCGCGGCCCTGCGGACCGCCTGAGTGACGGCCTCGGAATAGGCATCCAAGAGTTCAAGATCGCCGGTGCTTGGCGAGGCGGGAAGGGAATCCATCGCTTGCGCTATGGGGCCGACTGGCCAATCATTCAAGTCGGCGCTGTCTGTGGGGGCCGGCGCGAGAATCCAAATACAGCGAATCACCGCGCCGGAGCGCTAAGGGAACCGGAGGAAACTTAAATGAATCAACCCCATAGAGTAGCCACGCTGGCCGTGCCCGTCTCGGCCACCGACCATATTGCCGGTCCCGCCCATGCACCGATCGTCGTGCTCGAGTACGGGGACTTCGAGTGCCCCACCTGCATCGCGGTCGAACCCTCCGTCAAACAGCTGCGGCAAATTCATCCGGACGTCGCCTTTGTTTTCCGTCACTTTCCCCTCGAGGAAGCCCATCCGCACGCCCTGATGGCCGCGGAAGCCGCCGAGGCGGCCGGGGCCCAGGGGAAATTCTGGGCGATGCACGATCTGCTGTTCGCCAAGCCGCACCAGCTCAGCCGCGCCCATCTGGATGCCCATGCCGCGCAGATTGGCCTGGACACCACGCGCTTCAAAGCCGAACTGGACGATGAAATTTATCGTCAGCGGGTACGCGAGCACCAACAGGGGGGCCAGCGCAGCCACCTGCGCGCGACGCCGACGTTCTTCGTCAATGGCGTGGTGCAGGACGTGAGCGGAGGGATGCAGGCATTGTTCGAACTCGTGGCTCAGGAAACGCGCCGCGTGGCGCGCTCCTGAGTCTTAATAAAAGATCTCACCGCACCCGTCCGCCGCCGGTTCTCAGAGCGATCTGGTCGGATCGAGCCGTGGGGAAAGACATGAAACTGCAGGGATCAAAAATTATCGTTGGTCTGGCGGCCGGCATGATCTGCATGGCCCCTGCGGTGGCTGATCAGTGGATCACCAGCTGGGCTGCGGCCCCGATGGCGAGCGTGCCGCCTCCGATTATCGGCCCGCTCCCTTTTGCAATTAACCATCAGACGCTCCGACAGGTCCTGCATCTCAGTGCCGGAGGCGCGCGCCTCAGGGTTCGGCTGACCAACGAATACGGCAATCAGCCCCTGAGCGTCGCTGCGGCGACGATTGCGCGTGTCAAGGCGGACGGCTCGGTCGATCGTTCGAGCCTGCACAAGCTGACCTTTTCTGGGCAAACATCGGCGGTAATACCCGCCGGAGCGCCTCTTCTGAGCGATCCGGTCCTACTGCCGGTCCAGGCCCTTTCGGACGTTTCGCTGAGCCTGTATTTCCCGGAGGACACGGGACTTTGCACCTGCCACCAGCTCGCGGTGCAGGACGGGTTTATCTCCGCGCCCGGAGATTTCTCGGCGAGCGAATTCACTCCGGCCCAGACCGTGCAGTCGCGCGCGTTCGTGTCTGGGCTCGAGGTCGAAGCGCCGCGCGGCAAGACAGTGGTGGTGCTGGGCGATTCCATCTCAGACGGTTTGGGATCGACTCCAAACGCGAACCGCCGCTGGCCGGACGAATTGGCCCGCCGCCTGAACACGGGCTCCATGGCCTGGGGCGTCGCGAACCAGGGCATCAGCGGCAATCGCGTTCTGGAGGATGGCGCCGGACAAAGCGCACTCGCCCGGCTGGACCGCGATGTGCTGGCGGAACCCGGAGTGGCCTACCTCATCGTTTTTGAAGGAGTGAACGACTTGGGAATCGCCTTCGGTCACTGGACACTCCCTCCCGGCCCGGCCAACGCAACGCCGCCCTTGATTGTCGCTCCGACTCACAAGCCCACGGCGCCGGCGATGATCGCCGGGTATCGTCAAATCATTGCCCGCGCACACGCACGCGGCATCAAAGTATTCGGCGCCACCATTGCCCCGTACGAAGGTGCGATGTACTGGTCGATCGAGGGCGAATCACAGCGCAAGGCGATTAATGAATGGATCCGGCACGGCGGTGAGTTCGACGCGGTCCTGGATTTTGATGCGGCCTTGCGCGACCCGGACCAACCCACCCGGATGGCTAAGGGCAAACAGATGGGCGATTACCTGCACGGAAACGACGCAGGTTACGAGGCGCTCGGTAAGTCAATCGACCTGAAGCTGTTCCAGTGACTCGACTGCGCGGAGAACTCGGCCGATGCCACTGGGGAGATCCGGCCCACGGCCAGTTCAGTCATTGGCTTCCCCGATTATCGCGCCATGTGCCGTAGGCGACACGCGCCGTAACGGCGACTCGCCAGAGCCAATGGAACGGTACTTTTGGTACGGGCGTGGCCGGGAGTGCCAGTTCTTCGGCGCCAGCCCCTGAGCAGGCGGCTGCCAGTTGCGCGCCGAGCGCCGTGGCCAGCGCCACACCGCGGCCGCTATAACCCAAGCCGATCAGAAGGTTGCGCTCCGGCATGTGCAGGCGCGGATAAAAGTCCGGCGTCAGAGCGAACTGCCCATTCCACCAGTGAGTCCAGGAAACTCCGGCCAGCGCCGGCCAGAGCTTAATCGCCGTGCGCACCAGGTGTTCGTACGCAGCGCGTCGTGTGGCGCGATGCTGCGGACCGCGGCCTCCCATCAGCAATCGGCCGTCGCGATCCATCCGGTAATAGGTGGTGATCTCACCGCTCTCGAACACGACCCCGCCGCCCGGGAGAATTGCGGCGGCCAGCCCGGGGGACAGGGGCTCACTGGCGATGATCGAGCTGTACAGCGGCACGATGCTGGTGCGCAGCCCCGGCCAAAGTTCATCGCTGTAGCCGTCGGTGGCCAGCACCACCTTTTCCGCGTGCACCGAGCCGCCGGCCGTCGCTATGCGCCATCCGGTCCCGCTCCGATCGAGCCTCAGTGCGCGGCTGTCGCCATGGATTACCGCCCCTGCCGTGACGGCCGCCGCAGCGAGCCCGCGCGCGAGACTGAGCGGATTGACCGACCCTCCGCGCGGATCGAAACTGGCCGCGATGTAGCGGCGCGTGCCGGTCGCCGCCGCGACCTGTTGCGCATTCCAGCTTTCCACCATCGCGCCGCGGCGGCGCCACTGTTCGACCGATCCTTGCAGGGCTGAGGTATAGCGCGGCCCGCGTACGGCCCGTATCGTGCCTTCGCGTCGCGCCTCGCAGGCAATGCCGAGCCGGTCCACCAGCCCGAAAAGGTAAGCCGGTGCATCGCCTGCAAGCTGGACCAGGCGCGGGCCGTAGACGGGTCCGAGGTGGCGCTCGACTTCATCGGGCTCGTGCTTAAGCCCGGCATTGACCTGCCCGCCATTGCGCCCGGCGGCTCCCCAGCCCGGTTCGTGCGCTTCAAGGAGGGTTACGGCCTTGCCGCGCTCGGCGAGGTGCAAGGCGGTGGACAGTCCGGTATAGCCGGCACCCACGATCGCCACCTCAGCGCGTGTGTCCGTCCGCAGTGGCGGGGTCGGGACCGCAGGGCGCGCGGTGGCCAGGTACAGGCATTGTGGCGCGTCGTGTTCCAGCGGCGTGGGCACGGTAGGGCTCGCCTCGGGCGCGCTAGGCCGCGGCACTTATTCGATTAGAACCGGTAGGTCAGATCCGCGCCGTAAGTGCGCGGCTCGCCTACCAGAGCGTAGTCGAAACCAATGGCTCCCGTGTCCGGATCGTTCTGGTTCAGGCCGTAGGCCAGGTACTTCTTGTTCGCGAGGTTCTTGATCCAGGCACCCGCATCCCATCCATGGACGGCCGCGCTCCTGTACGCCAGGCGGGCATTGGCGATCCCGTACGCTCCCTGCGCGATGCGCTCGGTGTTGTAGGCATCGAAGTACTGCTTGGCGTAGTAATTCCCATCGACCATCAATCGCAGATCACCGGCGGCGGTCCGCGCGAAGCGCCAGTCGATCCCGAGGCTCCCGTTGTAGTCCGGCGCCTGGATCAACTGGTTGCCCACGCAGCAGACGCGGGATCCGGCGTGCAGCGTGAGTTCCACGTACTTGCTGCTCATCAAGCCCAGTGCGGCCCGGACCTCAAGATCATCGGTCGCCTTGGCGTGCAGTTCGAATTCGGCGCCGTCGACGCGCGATTTTGGGGCATTGACGGTGTGGAAACCGCTCCCTGAACCGCCCGGGAGCGTAAAGGAATCCAGAAATTGCTGGTTCCTGTAGTCGTAGTGAAACAGCGCCGCATTGAAGGTGCCGCGTCGATTCCAGAGATCGGTCTTCAGCCCAAGCTCGTAGGAAGTAAGCTTCTCGGGCTGGGCAAAGTTCGCCTCCTCAGGAAAGTTGAAGGCCTGCCCGTTGAAGGCCGCCCCCCGGTAGCCCTCGCTGATCGTGAGGTAGGTGAGCACGCCTGCGCTGGGCTTCCAGTCGACGCCGACCTTGTAGCTGACGTTGTTGTTGTCCTGGCTCAGGTTCAGCAACGGGCCCTGGGGAGCGGTTCCGGTCTGATAGTTGCTGAAGGTCGCCGGCAGCGAGCCTATGGTCTGCGTCCAGTAGGCCATCACTCCCCCATCGGGCGTGTAGCCGGTGGGGCCCGGCGCGAGCGGACCACCCTCGAGCGCGTAGAAATTGTTGATGGTCACCTTGTCCTTGGTGTAGCGCGCGCCGGCATGCAGGGTGACCGCCGAGGCGACGGTGAAGTCCGCATTGAGGAACACCGCCTTGCTGTCCTTGATCTGGTCGAAGTTGTTGAATTCGTCGAAGCCATACAGCGGAGTTCCGTTGGGAAGCGCGAAATACCCCAGGTCATACGAATCGAAGAAATGGTATTCCACGGTCGCATGGGTGCTCTCGCGGCCGTAATAGAGTCCCGCTAACCAGTCATAGGCCCCCGTGTCGCGCGAGGCCAGGCGCAGCTCCTCGGAGAAGTCGTTGGTGCTGGAATAGTAAGTGTTGGGGTCATCGAGGCGCAGCGTCACCGGCAATCCGCCGTCGTCGCTCTTCGTGTACCAATGACCGAAATCGAAACCGGTGACCGAGGTAAGGGTGGTGTGCTCGCTTGCCAGCCACTCGACCTTAAGCGCCGCACTGTCGTTGCGAATCTCCTTGTGCACCGCGTACTTTGCGCCGTTGTCGAACCAGCTGATGGTCCCGGCGTAATAAGCCGGATCGACATTGAGCGCGTGTGCGCCGTACGGGGTCCCGCCGGAGCGAGTCGCGGCGAGCTTGAGCGAAACGGAGAGGCTGTCGATGGGCTTGTAGAGGAAGGAAAGGCGCCCCGCGAGCGCATCGACGCCATTGAGGGGCTCGACGCCCGGCACGATGCTGTGTACCCAACCGTCGCGTTTTTCGTACAGCACTGCGGCGCGCACGCCCAGAACATTGTCGATGATGGGGCCGCCGGCGGCCGCATCGAGCGTGTAGGCGCTGTAGTTGCCGACTCCGGCCGTCACGTAGCCGTCGGCCCGGGTCAGGCTTGGATTCTTCGAGTAGAAGCTGACGGCACCGCCGGTCGCGTTCTTCCCGTACAAGGTGCCCTGCGGGCCGCGAAGCACTTCCACGCGATCAAGATCGAAGGTCTGCAGGGCCTGGACGGAGCCGACCGGCTTGTAGACCTCATCCACGTACATGGCGATCGGGCTGCTCTGATTCTGGCTGTAGTCCTGCGTGGTCACGCCACGCAGCGTGAAGGTCGGCTGCGCTTCCGGACCGTAGGGCGAGTTCAGCAGCATGTTAGGCACGCTCGCGGCGATATCGCCCGCCTGGCGCACGCCCAGGTCCGTGAGGTCGCTGGCCGACAACGCCGTAACGGCCACCGGCACATCCTGCAGCCGCTCGGAACGGCGCTCGGCCGTGACGACCACTTCCTCAAGCGCGACGTCGGCCCGGACGAGCACCGGCGCGAACGAGCTGGCCACCGCGATCGCGGCCAGCGCCGCGGCTTGGAGCGGAGAATTTGTCATGGCAGACCCCTGATCAGTGATTATCGATTATCGAACCGGAAATATCGGTAACTGGATGAGTCTAAGACGCGACCGCGGGCAGCGTCAAACAGGTGCGGGATTAGCGGCGGCGCAAGGCCGCGACACTGCTGGAAGCCGCGCGTGCGGCGGCGATCAGCAGTGGGGTGAACTGCTCGCGGAGTTCCTCGAGCGTCGATCGGCTCGTGGTGCCTGCGATGTTTATGGCCGCCACCGGCCGACCGCCCTCGCCGAGGATCGGTGCCGCAATGGTCAGATCCCCGCGGTAATACTCCTGGTTGGCCCACGCGTAGCCCGATTCGCGCGCCTCCGCGACTCGCGCGAGAACCGCCGGTACCTCGTGCAGCGTGGTGGGCGTGAACCGACGCAGCCGCGAGCGCTCGACGATGGCCCGTGCCTCCTCCACCGGCAATGCGGAGAGAAATGCGCGGCCCGCCGCCGTGCAGTACATGGGCAGGCGGCGACCGACCGGCATGTGGATGAAGAAAGGCTTGCGACTCGGAAAGCGCGCGATAAACATCATATCCGTGCCGTCCGGTTCGGACAGGCTCACGGACTCCCCGCAAGCCTGGTTCAGGTCGATCAGGTGCGGGGTCGCCTGTTCGATCACCGGGTGACCTTCCAGGTACGGATAGCCGACATCGAGCGTGCGCGGAGTGAGCACCCAGCCATGCAGGCGGGCATCGCGGCGCAGGTACCCGAGTCGCACCAGGGTGTGCAGCGAACGTTGGGCAGAACTCAAGGTCATGCGCGCCGCCGCCGCGATCGCGGCCAGTCCGAGCGCGCGCGAATCGGCCGCGGCGAATGCCTGAAGTACGGCGAACGCCTTCTCCACCGACTGATTGAAGAGCACATCGCCACCCGCGGCTGCGGCGGGCCGCTCGGTTCTTCGCTTCGCCCGCGCCGCGGTCACCTTCGCCGAGCGTTTTACGGCGCTAATGGGCGGCTTGCGTGCCAATGCGACTCCTCGCGCATCCTCAGATGGAACACAGAATCATCCCGCTGATGATCGCGCCGATGCAGCCGTACTGGAGCCGCGAGATCCTTTCCTTGAGGACCAGGGCCGCGAAGATGATCGTGACTACCGGATAGGCGCCTATGAGCGGGGTCACTATCGAGATGGGACCGTGATGTGCGGCGATGATCAAGCCCAGGCTCCCGCCGGCCATCATTCCCATCGGGACGAACGAATGCATCCATGCCCGCAGCGAGTGGGCGCCTTGCCGGCCGCGAAGCAATCCGAACACGCCCAGTGACAATGCGCCGCCGATCGAACTGCAGATTGCCAGATTCGCCTCGCTCGCGCCGGGCAAAGAGTAGGAGTACTTGATAAAGGTGTTGGACGTCGCCCAGCACACCAGCGCCATGATCGACAAAGGAATCCAGCGCCGACTGGTGACCTGAGCATCCGGGCCTGCGGGCGCGTAGGAAAGACCGATCCCGCCGCCGATGACCAGCGCGACGGCCAGATACTGCAACGGGGTGAGCGCCTCGCCAAGGAACATCCGCGCAAATACGATCGTCAGCGCCGGGTACGCGGCCGAGAGCGTGCCTACGATGGTGACCGGCCCAAGTACGACAGACTGGAAGTAGAGGATCCAGGCCATGCCGTCGAACAAATAGGCGAGCACGCCATACCCGAGGAAACCGCGCCCGTCGGCGGCGAGGAGCGGTGGATGCTCGTGCGTGAAGAAAAAGCCCAGGTTGACCACCGAGGTCGCGAGCACGTAGTACAGGCAAAAGCGCGCCGGCGATACCTCGCCAATCCACTTCTTGACCAGGCCCTGCCCCATTCCGTACAAGAACAGCGCCGCCAGCGCCGGCAACAACCAGACCAACACAGGTACAGTGCCGGGTACTGAACTCATGGTTCATATTGCCGCCTGGGCGACCGCCGCGCCAGCAAGTCCGGCATGGACGGACGCGGTTAGATGCCGGTGCGCGCGGCTCGCAGCTGAAAATAGCGTTGGGAAATGGAGCGGGTGATGGGAATCGAACCCACGCTAGCAGCTTGGGAAGCTGCAGTTCTACCATTGAACTACACCCGCAGCACCGATCGATTTTAGGCGGCGCATCCCGCTTTCGGCAATAAGGCGGTGGCGGGCGGTGCAAAAAGGGAGGTCAGTGGCACCGGGACCATCACCGTTTGACCCCTCGGGGCAAATCCGGTTTCAAATCCCGTCACGACGCTGCAACATCGGCTCTGCATAGTCACTGCACCCGCCGTGGTGCGGGAGCTGGCATCAAAAAGGGATGATCAGCGCTGGAGGGAGGCCGGCGGGGCCCAATGGCGGTGGTGCCATCCCGTCGCTTCCCTGGGAGGCCGTGAAAGGCCCGCGCCTCCTTCCTCCTTTCCCAAGGCCCCCGACCTACATGGCGCCCCGGTTCTAGGAGACCGGCGTGCAGTGTTGGCGGATCAGGCCCTACTCAAGAAGCTCGGTAAGCAACAATTCCGCCAGTTCGTTGGGTCGCGAGAGGAACGGGGAATGGCTCGAGTCGATCTGCACGACCTTGTTGAGTCGAGGCGCGAATAAGTCACGCTGCCAGTCAGGCGGCATCGCGCGGTCAGCCGAGCAGACAATGTATGTGGACAGAATTTCCTTCCAGCCCGGGTGCATCACCGCATCCGAGAACGGCGCGGCGCACTGAGGACGGATTTGGCCGATCGCCCACGCTTGCGCCGCGGAGTCGCAATCCGCGTAAAAGAGTTCTGCGGCGCGCCCAAGGTCCGGTAGCGTTAACCCTCCGTCCTTGAGCTGGATCCAGGGTGCCAGCTGTCCGCCGCCGATAGAGACCAGGGACTCGCCCGACTCGGGCACAAACGCGCACAGATACACGAGCTTCGAGACCTTGGACTGTCGATACGAGGCTTTTGAAATGACCATGCCTCCGTACGAGTGCCCGCAAAGCAACACGGGCCCGTCGACCTCGTCCACCACGGCCCGGACGGCCGCTGCATCGCTCTCCAGTCCGACCGTGACATTGGGCCCCGCATCGACGCTGGGCAGCTCGACCGTCCGCACGGCACACTGCCGGTCCTCAAGCACTGCCACCAGCCGCTGCCAGCACCAGGCGCCGTGCCATGCGCCGTGCACCAGAACGATGGTGGGTTTCGCGGCACTCATGGAGCAAGCCTCATCAGGCGAGGGTTGCGGCGGCCATTCAACCGGCGCCGGCAGATTCTGAATGATTTGCGCTGGCTCAAAACGAGCCCATCGGTTCTAGGAGCGAGGCTGTCTCTTCGGCCGAAGAACGGCGACCCAGAATCGCGTTCCGATGCGGGAAGCGCCCGAATCGATCGATGATCGACTTGTGTGCCAAGGCGTATTCAGTCCAGCGCTCATTTCCGAGCTTTTCAAACAGGGCCAAAGAACGCGCCTGGTCCTTGGGGTTTTCGCTGTGCTGGAATGGCATGTAGAGAAACTGCCTCTGGAGGTCCGTCATATCCCGATCCGCGCCCCGACCGATGGCTGTGTCAGCCAGTTTCCGCGCGAGGGAATCTGCAGCATAGGCACGCGGCGTGCCACGGAACAGATTTCTCGAGAACTGGTCCAGGACGATCACGGCGGCCAGCAGCTCGCGCGGAGCCTCAAACTCAACATCGAGCCTTGCGGTGAGCTGCTCGTGCAAGGGCAAGAACAGCTCGCGGATTTGCTCGTCCACCTCGCCACTGGCTTCGAACCAATGCTTGTCACCTAGTTTCTCGAACCAAAACCCGAGCACTTCGCCGACCCAGGCTGGCTCGGTCCGAGCTCCAGCGCTTGGCATGCTGGTTCGATTCACTCCGGCAGACCCGCCAGGCGCAGCGCCGATTCGACACGTTCAGCTTCGGGCTTGAACTGGAAGGGTTCCTTGCTCATATAGCCGCGAATGGAAAAATTGGGACGGAGGATAAGACAGTCGGCCACACTGACCCGGGCCCGATCCATGTCGCCCAACTCGGCCTGGCACCCGGCCAGCAACGCCAGCATCCGGTACGGTCTGACGCGCGCATGGCTGAACTTCGCGGCCGCCTCCTCGTACTGTTGCAGGTGCATATGGGCCTGGCCCAGCGCGCGCCAATACCACGGCGTGTCGAAGTAAGGATCGATCTCCCGCGCACGCGCCAGCCAGCCCAAAGCCTCCTGCGAATGCCCGGTATAGATCAGGATGCACGCCAGATCGGCCGAGTTCCATTGGTTGTTGGGATTGATCTCGACCGCGCGGCGCGCGTACTGCAAGGCCTGGTCATAGGAGCGCCGGAGCAATAGCACCTGTGCCAGTATGGCGTGGCAGGTGCTGTCTCCATCGTCAAGCTCGACCGCCCGCTTGGCCAGCACGTAGGCCTCATCGAGAAGTACCTCCGAGTCGCTGGGCTCATCTCTCCAGCGCGAATAGCGAAGCGCCGCCAGCAGCGCGTGCGCGATCGCGTAATCAGGATCGATTTCAATCGCCTTTTCGAACAGCCGGGTCGCATCCAGAGCGCCCTGCGGTTCGTCCCACGGAAGAGCATTGCCCTGTAGCACGCATTCGTAGGCCGCGAGGCTGGCTGGCGGCTTGCGTCGCGAGCGTTCGGCGTCCGAAGCCTGCACCCGGCCAACCAGCGTGCTGACGATCGTCTGCACGACCCGGTCCTGCACGGCAAAGATTTCATCGAGCCCATGATCGAACCTCTCGGCCCACACATGGCTTCCGGTCTCGCTGTCGATCAGCTGCGCGTTGATCCTGATGCGCTCACCCACCCGCCGCACACTGCCCTCGACGATGTAGCGAACGTCGAGCTCGCGTGCCACCTGCTGCATGTCGAGCGCCGAGCCTCGGTACCGGAAGGAGGCCGAGCGCGAACGCACCGAAAACAATCGCCGCCAGCGCGAGAGTTCCGTGATGATGTCCTCGGTGAGTCCGTCGCTGAAATACTCCTGGCTCGGATCACCGCTCATGTTGGTGAACGGCAGCACGCAGATCGTGACGCGTATGGGATTGGTGCCGGTCGCCGATACCGCCGATGTCATCGCCGGGGTCACGGCGCTCGCCGGTCGCGAGGAACGCTCGCGCGAAATGATGGCGCCCAGCGCGCGCAGCATTTCCTGCACATGCCGGTTACGTTCTTCCGGCCCCATGCCGTCCAAATCGGTCGTGTGGAGGGCTCGCACGTCTATCGGCAACTCGGCGCTCTCAAAGCGAACCGGCACCAGAACGCCGCGGTCCGCCCCCTCTCGCGCCTCGCCCCGTACCCAGCGTGAATTCACGGAACTGGGAGTCCACACGACCAGTACTGCCGCGGCCGCCTTAAGCTCCACACCGATCTGCTGATCGAATTCCTGGCCCGGCGTGATCTCAGGATCCCACCAGACCGACCAGCCCTGGGCTTCGATCGCTGCCACCAAAGGCGCAACACGCGCCTTGTCGGCTCGTGCGTAGGAAACGAAGACATCGGCCATGCGTTTTTGTACCTGGACCACTCCGTGGGGCTTTGGGCGCCGCAGTCCCACGAGCTTAACCTGCCGCGCGGACGGCCTGCTAATCCGTTTACATATCCATTACGCGCTGGCTTCCGAACCGGCCTCTGGCGCCGGCGCGCCTGTCCTATCCGCCGTGCTTCACAGTTGCGTGGCAACGCCGTAACATGAATCGACATGCGCCGGGCGTAGCTCACGGCGCTAATAAAATCCTGGGGACGAGACTCATGAAAACTTTGCGGACCATCGCCGCTCTGGCCGGCCTGCTGTGCATGGCGGGCCGTGCCCTTGCTGCCGATGACAGCTCCCGTGCGTTTACGGCCAAGGACCTGGTCATGCTCGATCGCGTGTCCGATCCGCAGGTCGCCCCCGATGGGCAAAGCGTGGTCTTTACGGTGCGCGTGACCAACTGGGAGGCCAACAAGGGGATGAGGAGCCTGTGGCGGCTGTCGCTCGGCGCCAAGGAATCTCGTCCGGAGCGGATCACGGCGGCTGGCAGCAACGCCTCTTCGCCGCGCTGGGCGCCCGATGGCAAGCACCTGTACTTCCTCTCCGATCGTTCCGGGAGCGATCAGGTCTGGAGTCTTGGCGATGGCGTGGGCGAAGCCCGTCAGGTCACGCATTTGCCCCTGGATGTCGGAAATTTCGCGATCGCACCCGACGGAGTTCATCTGGCACTCGCCCTGGAAGTCTTCCTGGACTGCAAGGATCTTTCCTGCACCCAGAAGCGACTCGAGGAGCGCAACTCCTCCAAGGCGTCCGGTGTGGAATTCCAGTCGCTGTTCATTCGGCACTGGGATTCGCTGGGCCGATGGCCGGCGCACGCAGCTGTTCATTGGCGAACTCAATGCCGAGGGGGTTCTGGCCCAGGAGCCGCAGCGCCTCACCCAGGAGATCACCGGGGACGTGCCCTCGAAACCCTTCGGGGGAGACGAGGAGTACGCGTTTTCACCGGACGGGGGCACCCTCTACTTTGGCGTGCGCATCCCGGCGCAGAGCGAGCCGTGGTCGACCAACTTCGACATCTACGCCGTGCCTACCGATGCCAGCGCGGCACCGCGCAACCTGACCGCCAACAATCCGGCCTGGGATGCCTTTCCGCTCCCTTCGCGCGACGGCAAGAAGCTCTACTATGAGGCCATGAAGCGGCCGGGTTTCGAGGCCGACCGGTTTGCGATCATGGAACTCGACCTCGCCACCGGCACCTCACGCGAGGTGGACCCGGACTGGGATCGAAGCCCCGGCCGGCTGGTGCTCTCCCCCGATGGCCGCACGCTCTACACCACGGCCGATGACGTGGGCGAGCATGGTCTGTTCGCGATCGACATCGCCAGCGGCCACGTCAAGAAGGTCGCCGGCGGCGGGAACATCACCGACTTCTCGGTGGCCGGACCGCGGCTCATCTTCGCCCGCGATTCTCTTAAATCACCCACGCAGCTGTACGCTCTGGGCGGGGATGGCCGGGCGCTCGAGCTCACAGACTTCAACGACGCACGCCTCAAGGATGTCGCATTCAGTGACTTCGAGCCCTTCGAGTTCAAGGGCTGGCACGACGATGCGGTGCATGGCTACGTGGTCAAGCCTTACGGTTTCGAGGTTGGGAAGAAGTACCCGGTCGCATTCCTGATCCACGGAGGACCGCAGGGCTCTTGGATCAACGATTTCCACTATCGCTGGAACCCGCAGACCTACGCCGGTGCCGGCTTTGCCGTGGTGGTCATCGACTTTCACGGCTCCACCGGATACGGCCAGGCCTTTACCGATGCAATCTCGGGCCACTGGGGAGACCGGCCGCTGGAGGACCTGAAAAAGGGGTGGGCGGCGGCCCTGGCGAAATTTCCCTACCTGGCGGGCGACCGGGCCTGTGCCCTGGGCGCGAGCTACGGCGGGTACATGATCAACTGGATCGCCGGCAACTGGAACACACCGGAATCGGGCGCGTGGAAATGCCTGGTTTCGCATGATGGCGATTTTGACAATCGCATGATGGCCTACGGGACGGAGGAACTGTGGTTTAGCGAATGGGAGAACGGCGGCACACCCTGGGATCATCCCGAGGACATCGAGCGCTTCAACCCGGCGAACCACGTAGCTGACTGGAAAATACCCATGCTGGTCATCCACAGCGCCAAGGACTACCGCATCCCGGTCGAGCAGGGGATCGGGGCCTTCACTGCGCTGCAGCGTCGCGGAATACCGAGCGAGTTCCTGTATTTCCCCGACGAAAACCACTGGATCCTCAAGCCACAGAACAGCCTCCAGTGGCACGAGACGGTCGAGCGGTGGATCAAGAAATGGACCGGCCCTTAAGCTAAGTTCCAGCGCTTAAGTCCCAGGCGGCGCAAATGCTAGGCGCGCTGGTGCAGCTCGATGACGTTGCCGTCGGGATCGCGCACGAACATCCCGCGCGCAACCGGAGTGAACTGGATCGGCCCCCCGCTCAGGGCGATGCCGGCTGCCGCCAGATGCGACTGCGCGGCCCGAAGGTCGGGACACAAGAGCGCAAAATGGGTGATGCCTGCGTGCTTCTCGGGTAGGTCCATCAGCACGTTCGGCTCGGCGGCGCTGCGCGCGTTGAGCACCAGGTTGATCTCGAGCCCGGACGGGTGATTGAGGATGGCCACCGGCTCAGGTCCAATCGGTCCTGCGGTCTTGGTAAAACCCAGCAACTGATAAAAGCGTACCGAACGCTCAAGCTCGTGCACCCGGATGCCGATGTGCGCCAGACCCACGATCTCGACCTGTTCTTCCCCAGGCACAGGCACTGGCGTCAGCTCCCGGTAGCAGCGGCTGCTGCTGATTTCTCGGCCTGCCAGCGCGTGAGGATTGATCGAGCGCCGTTCTTGGTGGGGTCCATCAAGCGAGCGTGCTCGGGAGTCTTTGCGGTCAGCTCGATTACGTAGCCGTTCGGGTCACGGAAATAGATCGAATGCACGAACGCGTGATCGGATATCCCGCGTGTTTGCATCGCGTGCGCCTTGCCCTTCTCGAGCATTTGCTCTAGCACCGCAGGTTCCACCTCGAGGGCGATGTGCAGGTCGAAGTCGTGCTGCTGCTTCCATTCAAAGGGCAGGTCCGGCGCCTCGAAGAAAGCCAGGAAGGAGCCATCATCCAGCCTGTAGAAGGTGTGCAGCACCGAAGTGGGGCGCCCGGTCTTGGTCTCGCGGATTTCGAGGCTCCCCGAAAGCGGCAGCCCGAGGAAATCCTCGTAGAACTGCCGCGTTTCCTCCGAATCACGGCAGCGATAGGCGTTGTGGTGCAGTCCTTTGATCATGTACCGTCCTCCCGCAGGCAAATCCAGTCCGCTCGAGATTACAGTCCGACGAAGCTCTTGCCCTTGTTGGGCTCGACCAGGTACTGGTAGAACACCGCATTCACGCCCTGCCAGCTTCGCAATGCCTTCATGTGGCCCAGCCAGCGCGAGATGTTGGGGTAGGCCTCGAAGTTCGCGCCGATCGATTCGCCGCCGATCACCATGATGGAACCCATATAGTCGGCGATGCTGAGCGCATCGCCGCACAAAAACCTGTTGCGCGGACCAATCAGATTCTCATCGAGGATCTTGAGCCAGCCCAGTGCCTTCTCGCGCCCGTAGGCGACGGTACCGGCCTGGACGGTGTCATCGGGTCTGCGCATAAACGGAAAAATCTGCGGGTAAATAAATCCGTAGGCGAAGTCACGGTAGAACCCGGTATTGAACCAATCCATTCGTTCGTTGATTCTTGCCCGCTGGCGTGCATCGGCCGGATACTCCGCGGCGCCCTTCTTGTCGGCCAGATACTTCAGTATCGCCGAGCTCTCGGTCAGCCGAAAACCCTCATCCTCGAGCACGGGGACCTGGTGGCTGGGATTGACGCACTCGAAATCGGGCTTGTACTGCGCCCCGGTAAACAGGTCCACGACCTGATGGTCCAGCTCGATACCCGCCTCGCCCGCCAACAGCATGATCGGGCGGCAGGTCGTGGACACCGGGTGATAGTAAAATTTCATGGGGCGCTCCTGTGGGGCGCGAATTGTGGCACTTGCCGGCCTTCCCTACCAAGCTTCCGATGCCACGATCGCCCTGGGCGGGATCGCTAAAGGCTATGCCCGACGCATCAGGGTACTTTTTCCGAACAGCGAGGCCACCAGATCCACGGCCACCTCGGCGGTGCGGTTGCGAACATCGAGGGCGGGATTGAGTTCCATGATGTCCAGAGAGGCCAGAAGGCCCGTGTCCGCGATCATTTCCATGCACAGCTGCGCTTCGCGATAGGAGGGCCCTCCCGCGACCGTGGTGCCCACGCCCGGAGCGATGTCCGGATCGAGAAAATCCACATCGAAGCTCACGTGCAGGTGGGTGTCGCGATCCACGCCGCTCAAGGCGTGCTCGAGCGTGTCGCGCATGCCGTGCTCATCGATGTAGCGCATGTCGAACACTTCCATGCCCACCTCGTGCACCAGGCGCTTCTCGCCCAGATCGACGCTGCGGATGCCGATCTGCCGAATGACGTTCGGGTTGATGGCCGGGACCTGTCCACCGATCTCGATCAGAGCGCGCGGACCGAAGCCACACAGGCATGCCACCGGCATGCCGTGCAGGTTGCCGCTGGGGGTCAACACGTTGGTGTTGAAATCCGCGTGCGCATCGAGCCACAGGATCCGCAGCTTCTTTTTCCGCTCGCGGCAGTGGCGAGCCACCGCACTGATGGATCCCACCGCCAGGCTGTGATCGCCCCCGAGAAGCGCAGGAAGCCTTCCCGCCTGCAACTCGGAGTACACGGCCGCGTGCACCAGCTGGTTCCACGCGACCACTTCGTTCAGGTGCCGGTAACCTTCCTGCGAGGGGGAGTTGGGATTGCCCGGCCCCTTTAGATTCCCTTCATCGTGCACTTCCAAACCCTGTGCCTCCAGGGTGGGCTCAAGTCCCGCGACTCGAAGCGCCTCGGGCCCCATCGAGGCTCCGCGCGTGCCGGCGCCGATGTCCGTGGGCGCTCCGATCAGTCCGACTGCAGTTGCCATGGCTTTTTTTAACCGGTCAGGCGCAGGCGCGCGCGGGTGCCGCCGCCGAGCGTGCCTCCGTACAAGTCCTTCGGATCGGCCAGCTGCGGTATCAGGTCGATCTGGCGACGGTTGCGATCCTCCTCCAGCAGGCCATGCAGGAATCGCAACGCCGAATAATCTTCCAGCGCGAATCCGACCGAATCAAAGATCGTGATGTCCTGGGGCGTGGTGCGCCCCTGGGCCGTGCCGCCCACCAGCGCGGCAAACTCGGTCACCGCAAACTCCGCCGGCATCTGCTGGATTTCCCCCTCGATGCGCGATTGCGGCTCGTACTCCACGATCACGCGCACGCCGGGCATGCGCAGCACGTCCGCGTGCAGCTCGGTTTTGCCCGGACAGTCCCCGCCCACGGCATTGATGTGCTGGCCGGCGCGCACCATCGGTGGAGTCAGGATGACGGCGTATTTCTTGTCGGCGGTCACGGTGGTGATGATGTCGGCACCCCTGCAGGCTTCGGCGGATGATCCGGTGCGCAGGATCTTGACGGCGGCCATGTCGGGCATGGCGCGCAGATTGCGCTCGAGCTTCGCAGTGGCGGCGCTGTCCACGTCATAGAGCCGCAGCACCTCGATGCCGAGCATTCGACAAAACGCAATCGACTGAAACTCGCTCTGTGCGCCATTGCCGATCAGCGCCATCACCTTGGAGTCCGGTCGCGCCAGCCATTTTGCGGCCAGCGCCGACATCGCCGCAGTGCGCAGCGCCGTGGTCACGGTCAGCTCCGACAACAGCAACGGGTAACCGGTGTGCACGTCCGCCAGCACGCCGAAGGCCGTAACGGTGAGCAGGCCCTCGTTGGTATTTTTCGGATGACCGTTGACGTACTTGAAACTGTACAGGTCCCCATCGCTCGTGGGCATGAGCTCGATCACCCCGTCGGCCGAATGGCTTGCCAGGCGGGCGGACTTCTCGAAGCGATTCCAGCGCCGATAGTCGGCCTCGATATGGGCCGCCAGCCGCTCGATAAACGCTCCGGCACCGATGGTTTGCACCAGTCGCTGGATGTCACTTACACCGATGTAGTCGACCACGAACCCTCTCCTCGCGCGGCGAGCCTCTGGAATCGGACCGAGGACGCCTGGCCATCATCCATGGTGGCTCAGCTAACAAGAAGCGAGCTAGATGCGCAATATGAGAGGCAATTTGGTTAAAATGACATCACAAATTGTCATTATGATCTGTCGGGACCGGATTCGGAGGGGATCGTATGGACGAACTTGATCATCAGCTGATCGCTCGGTTGCGCGGCAACGCGCGCACGAGCGTGGCCGCCCTGGCCAAGCACCTAGGGGTCGCCCGCGGCACGATCCAGAATCGCCTGGGAAAACTCGAGCGCGAGGGCACCATCGTGGGCTACACCGTGAGGCTCGGATCGCAGCTGGAGGTACCCGGCATCAGCGCGCTGATGACCATCTCGGTGGAGGGGAACCGCGCCGATTCGGTACTGCGGAGCCTGCGGGGGGATCCGGCCGTGCAGACTCTCCACACGACCAATGGCCGCTGGGATGTCATCGCCGAGCTGCGCGCCGATACGCTCGAGGCCTTCGATCGGGTACTGGGCCGGATCCGCAAGCTCGAAGGCATCGCCAACACCGAAACCAGCCTGCTGCTCTCGACTCTCAAACTTTGAGGAGCCTACAGCGTCTCGACGCTCACCAACGCCGTGGCCAACAACATGAACGATCCACACAAGAGGTAGGCGAGCACCAGTACGTTGAACTTCATGAAGGTGAGCAGCCCTGACTGGGCGTACATGACCTTCATCGAACGATACAGGTAGCGGGTCAGGTACCAGATCAACGCCAGCACAAAGGGCAGCGCCCATCCGCCGGCCGGGAGCCAGTGCGTCGCCAGCATGAACAGCGACATCAGCAGGAATACGCAGGCGTGGTTATGGATCAGCAGCACCAGGTGCTCGAGGTAGTAACGTCGCGGCCGCCAGTACAGCAGCTTCATGAGCACGGCCATCAATGGCAGGAATACGAACATGGCCCGGCCGAGATTGCGGACCATGGTCTCGCCCAGCCGATGCCCGCCATCGGCCACCATGTCCCGGCACGCCGCCTTGAGCCGCGGCTCCAGCAACTCGCGGCCCCAGCTAAGATCCGTCTTCAGATTGGCGCAGTCCTCGCTGGTCACAGACCTTTGGCCCTTGGGATGAACGTGCTCGGACGTTCCACCGCTCAGCAGCGCACTTAATACGAAGAACACCACGCTCAAAATCAGGTACAGGCGCAGTGGCTGCACATAGCGCGCGCGACGGCCGGCGAAAAATTCACGCGTCAGAAAACCCGGGCGACGCAGGAGCGGCTGCAGGGTGCCCCAAACGCGCGAGTCCGCGTGGGTTAGCGCTTCGATCGCCTCCCAGAGGAAATGTCCGACCGAATGGGCGGCGCTGTCGGCGCGCTGGCCGCACTGTGCGCAATAGCGGCCGGTGAGCGCCGCGCCACAGTTGGCGCAGGCCCGCGGCGGAGCGGCCTGCGGCGATAGCAGATGATTATGGTCGGCAACATCCATAATATGGCCGCATCATAAGCTGGCCATCGCCGGCTGGGGGAAAGTAACAACATGCATACTGAGGCCGTAGCGCCCGAGGGTGGAAACGAACTACGGCGCACGTTGGCAGCGCGTCATGTGACCATGATCAGCATCGGCGGGATCATGGGCGCGGGGCTTTTCGTCGGGAGCAGCGTGACCATCAATGCCGCAGGGCCGGCCGTGGTGCTCAGCTACCTGATGGCCGGGATCCTTGTGCTGCTGGTCATGCGCATGCTCGGTGAGATGGCGGTGGCGCTCCCGAACGTCCGCACCTTCAGCGATTTCGCGCGCAAGGGTATCGGCGAGTGGGCCGGCTTTACGGTTGGTTGGCTCTACTGGTACTTCTGGATCGTGGTGGTGCCGGTCGAGGCCATTGCCGGTGCCCAGCTGCTGCAACTTTGGATCCATCTTCCGGCCTGGGTCCTGGGCGCTGGCCTGATGGCGATCATGACCGGCGTCAATCTGCTCTCAGCGCGCTCCTATGGGGAATTTGAGTTCTGGTTTGCGCTGATCAAGGTCGTGGCGGTCGTGGCGTTCATCATCCTGGCGGCGGCCTGGGCGTTCGGCCTGACTTCCTCGGGCGTGCCGACCTGGAGCAACCTCGTCAACGACGGGGGCTTCGCCCCGCATGGTGTGGTCTCTGTGCTGGCCGCGGTCACCAGCGTGTTCTTTGCCATTGTCGGGGCGGAGATCACCGTGGTGGCCGCCGCCGAATCGCGCGAACCGGTGCGCGCGGTCGCCCGGATGTCCACGGCGGTGATGACACGAATTCTCATATTCTACGTAGGCTCGGTCCTGTTGATCGTCACCGTCGTACCCTGGCAGCAGATCGTGCCCGGGAAATCCCCGTTCACCGCCGCCATGAACGTGATGCACTTCCAGTGGGCTGGCACGGCGATGACGCTGATCATCCTGACCGCCGTTCTCTCTTGCCTGAACTCCGCCTTCTATGTCACTTCGCGAACCTTGTTCGCGCTGGCGGCCAAGGGCGATGCCCCGGCAGCGTTGGTCAAACTCAATCGCCGCGGTGTCCCGGTACGCAGCGTCCTGATGGGAAGCGCTGCGGGCCTGGCGGGAATTGCAGCGGCGACGATCTCTCCGCAGGGAGTATTCGCATTCCTGGTCAATGCCTCGGGCGCGTTGGTGCTGTTTGTCTATCTGCTGGCCGCGGTTGCGCAGATACAATTGCGCCGCGCACGGAGCGATGCCGAGCAACGATCACTTCCGGTGCAGATGTGGTGGTTTCCGGTGGCCAGCTACATCGCGGTGGCGGGCATGGTGGTGGTGCTGGTGGCCATGGCCTGTTCACCTGCGCTGGCCAGCCAGTTCTATGTGAGCGCGATTACCCTCGCCATCATCCTCGCGGCAGCCTGGGTGCATACCCGACGCCGTCGAGCCCGCTCCCTGCTAACGTCCTAGGATCCGCAGCTGCCGGAGCGGCGAGGGCGGTAGCCTTCCGTCGATTGCGGCCAATGAGTGCGCAGCGCGGGAGATCCCCAGGGCGCTGGCCACTGGGCACAGCCCAGCGGTACGGTAGTTGAGCGCCGCCGCCAATCTCGCCTCGGCCGGATCTCCCAGGGCGTGAGTGAAATCGTCCGCCACGGCGCACCCCGGCAGGGCCGCGTTGGTGGGTGCGGCCGCATTGGCCGGCGAGAACCCGTCCGGGTAGTCACCGAAATTCGCGGCATTGACGCCCTGAAACTCGATCGAAAAATAGGTGGTGCCGCAATCGTCCTGGGGATAAAAGCCGTAGGGTTTGCCACATGTGGTTGAACCGATCTGAACCACTACGATGCCCACCCCACGCAGCCCGTTTATGATCGCTTCGCTGGCCGAGCAGGTATCAGGCCCGGTAAGCACGAACACACGCAGCAAACTCAACGCAGGCAACGGCTGGCCCGCGCGGACAGAAAACCCCTGGGTTGTGGAAAGAAACGGCACCGCGCTGCCTTCGGGATGCTTGCTGTTGAATTGGGGAACCTCGAAAACCATGCCGGCCGTCGGGCCAGGACCGGCGATCATGTAGCCCACTTCGCTGGCAATCTGCAGGTAGCCGCCCCCGTTGTAGCGGATATCCAGGACCAGATCGCGCACGCCTGCCGAACTGAGCGCGGTAAAGGCATTGAGCAATGCCGCTTCGGCGGGGGCCACATGGTCGTTGAACAACATGTAGCCCACCGGGCCGCTCGCGGTAGCGATGGTGCTGACGTTCTGCACCGACTGGGAAGCCACGTCGGCCGAAGTCATGCTGATATCCCGGACCGTGCCATCCAGATCACGGATTTCAAAACTGTGCGTCTCACCGGCGGACGCCGGGAACAGCCCCGCGTTGAGGGCATCCACTCCGGCCGTGGTGCTGTCATTGACCAGATCCACACCGTCGACCTTGAGCACTTGCGCACCGCGCGCCAGGTTCGCCGGGGCCGCAACGGCCGGTGAACCAGGCTCTGTATAGGCCACCACCACCTGGCGCGGCGGTGTGCCGGAAATAATGATCCACTGAGCCCCGTAGCCGGCCTGTACGCCTCCCGTGGAAAGCGCTTCCCAAGCCGAGGTCCGGTAGGTGAAGTGGAATCTGTCCTTGGGCGCTCCCGAAGCGGTGACCGCCGTGGTCTTGAGCACCGCGAAATAGGCGGCTGTGGTGCTGAAGGAGGCAGGATTCTGGTCAGGCACTTCGTCGAACCAAAGATAATCCTCGTTGGTCCAGGAGCGCAGCCAATTGTTTTCGTCCAGGATGCTCCCGGCCATGTCCGGATAGGCCACGCCGGTCAGCGGATCGGTGCCGTGACGCGGCGCGGCGCAGCGGTTGACGAAATCGGAAGAGGGACGGAACACACCGGACTGCCATCCGGAGGGAACAACATCACCCCCGCTTCCGCCTCCGCAGGCACACAGCAGCAGCAAGGAACTTATCAGAGCGATGAGGTTTCGCATGGGCTTTCCGCGGTTAGGATTGCAGCAATCCTAGGTCAACGCAATGCGTGGAGTTCTTACTCCATCACGTATCGGGGCGGGATTTTGTTAACGAGTTGACGCGCGATGCACCGCTGGACAAGCAAGAAGCCAATCGGCGAGGATGCGCCCCCGCCCGCCAAGTGTAATCCTAATAATAATGAACAACATGATCTGGATAGACCTCGTGACGCTGCTCGCTGTGCTGCAGCTGGTCCTGTTCGGCGTGCTGGTCGGCAGAGCCCGGGCGCAGTATGGGGTTGCCGCACCGGCCACCTCGGGCCATCCGGTCTTCGAGCGCTATTACCGGGTGCAGATGAATACGGTCGAGACGTTGGTGGTGTTTCTGCCGGGGCTGTGGCTTGCGGCGAAATACTGGCCGCCCGGCTATTCGGCCATTCTGGGAGTCATCTACCTGGTGGGACGCTTCCTTTACCTGAGCGCGTACGTCAAGGATCCAAAAAAGCGAAGCGTGGGCTTTGCCCTGAGCATGTTGCCCACGCTGGCGCTGATACTCGCGGCGCTGGTGGGCGCGTTGCGCGCGCTATCGAGGCACTAGGCGCCCGTCCCGAGCGGCAGGATCGCCGAGGAAGCTATTCTCGTCGTAACATGCTCGGCCCACACCGTATGGACCTGACTCTGGAGGTTTGGCGTGGCCAGACGGAAAGTGCAGAAGGCGGAATTGTCCTCGGCGTTTGATCGCCTGCCGCTCAACGCCCTGCGCGTATTCGAAGCGGTCGCCACGCGATTGAGTTTCGCAGAGGCCGCCGATTCGCTCCACGTCACGCCGGCGGCCGTAAGCATGCAGGTCAAAACCCTCGAAGATTACCTGCAGGTGCCCCTGTTCCGTCGTTCCGGCCGCAGCATCGAGCTGACCCCCGAGGGCTCGCAGCTCCTGCCCGGGATTCGCCGCGGACTGAACGACCTTCAAGGCGCGCTACACCAGTTACGCCAGAGCCGCTCTGCCGGGACGCTCAATATCTCAACGCTCGCTTCGTTTCTGCAGAAGTGGCTCCTGCCGCGCCTTCCGGTCCTCCATGATCGGCACGCGGACCTGCAGCTGCGCATTCACACATCGCGAGAGACGGTCGATTTTAGCCAGACCGACTTTCATGGCGGGATCCGCATGGCAACCGGCCCGACCCCGGGCCTGTACAACGAAAAATTATTGGATGAATGGTTTGTACTGGTCTGCAGCCCGGACCTGTACCGCCGCCTGGGGCCGGTGGCAAGCAACGAGGACCTGAAGCGCTATCCGTTGCTGCGCTCCTCGGATGAACCCTGGCAGCTTTGGAATCGTCCCGGAATGGAGCGCGACTGGAAGGAACACGGCACCGCCTTCGACGACTCGGTCACGGTGCTCAACGCGGCCGAGCAGGGTCAGGGCCTGGCCTTGACCCGCTGGTGCCTGGCCACGGGCGACATCAAGCTCGGGAGGCTGGCGCTCGCCAGCACGGTCGCGGTGCCCTGCCCGCGCTCCTACTATTTTGTCTGCCCGGAATCCTACCTGGCCATGCCCAAGATGCAGGCGCTCCTGAGCTGGCTTAGGGAAGCGGCGCAGGAATCCCCGTTACCACCGGACGTGCACGAAAGCCGCTCGCAACGCGGCGGCCCCAAACGCAAGAACTGAATGGACCACCGGACGGTGCGTTCTTTTGTCATGCGCGCGGGGCGCGTGACCGCCGCGCAACAAAAAGCGCTCACCGAGCTGTGGCCGCGATTCGGGGTGCCATTTTCCGAGACCGAGCTGGACCTCGTGGAGCTGTTCGGGCGCCCCGCCCCCTGCACGCTTGAGATCGGCTTTGGAAATGGTGAGCACCTCGCCGCGCGCGCCCTATCCGAGCCGGCCCGCAACTTCCTCGGTGCGGAGGTGCATCGGCCTGGCATCGGACACCTGTTGCGGACCGCCGCTGGCGCGAGCCTTGAAAACCTACGCATTATCGCGCATGACGCGGTGGAGATTCTCGAGCGGCAGATCGCGCCTGGCGCGCTCGATGAGATCCAGATCCTGTTCCCGGATCCCTGGCCCAAGAAGCGCCACCACAAACGTCGGCTGATCCAGCCGGAATTCGCCGTACTCGCCGCGAGCCGGCTGCGCGCCGGGGGATGGCTCCGGTTAGCGACAGACTGGATGCCCTATGCCCTGCATATCGACGAGGTACTTGGCGCGTGTCCCCTGCTGGTACTCGTCCCGGACGCCGAGCTTGCACAGCTGGCAGGCCGTGCCGCGACGCGTTTCGAGCGGCGGGGCGTTGGTCTCGGACATCCGGTCCGGGACATGGTGTACCGACGCCGATCCTGACGCGGCGCACCAAGGAAAATGATGACCGCAGAATGATTCAATAGAGCTTGATCAGCGCCTGAGCCGGGAGCAACATCAACATCGAGGTCACGCCCATGAACATGCAGCAACCCAGCATCGGCGAATGGTACCGCCTGCGCACCGGCGAGTTGCTGGAAGTGGTCGCCTTCGATGCGGCCGATGGCACGATCGAAGTGCAATACTTCGACGGCACAGTAGAAGAACTGGACTTCGAGGACTGGCGCTCGCAGCGCGCGAGTGGTGCGATCGAAGAAGCCGAGGCACCAGAGGACTGGAGCGGCTCGGTCGATGTCGAACCGGAAGACGGCCGCGCCGAGAGCGATCCGATCGAAGAAGACCGCAGACTCCGTGCCGATCGCCTCGACGGGCTCGATCTGTTCGAGTAAGCGCCCCCGCAATCCTTCGTTAAGAGTACCGGGCCGCGAGAGCCTGCACGTCGACGCTGTCCTCGAGCAGCACAAAATCGTCAACGACTCGCACTGCAATGCGCACCAGCGAGCGACCTGCACACGGCCCGGACACACAGTAGCCGGTGGCTTTTTCAAAAATCGCCCCGTGCGCCGTGCACAGAATCATGCTGCCATCGTGAGTCAGGAAGCGATCGGGCAGGTAATTGAGCGGCAGGGACTGGTGCGCACAGCGGTTTACGTACCCGTGCACTTCTTGACCCACTCTTATCAGAAATCCCTTGAGCGGCCACTCGCCGCTCCCGATTCGAAACTCCCGGCAACCCGTCGCGCGTAACTCATTGAGGTTGCACAGCACCCGCGTGAGATCGATCTCGCTCACCGCGGAGCGTCTAGGGCCGCGATGCGTTTACGCATTACCCAGACCATGATCACACCGGGTATCCCCAGCAAGAATGCCACGATGTAGTAGTTGGCCCACCCGCCATGGTCGGCCAGCCAACCCGCAGGCCCCCCCAGCAGATAGCGCGGCAACAGCGCCAGCACCGACAGCAGCGCGTATTCGAAGGCACTGAAACGCGAGTTGCAAATGGCCATGATCAGCGCGACCTCGGCGATGTTGCCCATCGAGGCGGAGAGGTTTTCGATCGCGGTGGCTGCGATCATCAGCGGGAAGTTCTTTCCAGTGACCGCAAGCATGTAGAACGCCAGAATGGACAGGGCCTGAAGGCCGCCAAACAACAACATCGAGCGCAGCAGTCCCAAGCGCACCATCCACAGGCCCCCGAGTACGGCCCCGGCGATGGCGCTCGAGGTCAGCACGGCCTTGGCCACCAGCCCGATCTCGGTCTTGCTAAAACCCAGATCCATCAGGAAGGGCGTGAACAGCTTCAGTGCCAGCGCCCCTCCAATCTTGAAGGTGATGATCAGCACGATCAGTCCCACCGCGCCCGAGGAGCCGAGCAGTTCGCGCAGCGGTACCAGCACCGACTGGCTGAGCGAAGTGGGCGCCGGTGCCTGGTACTTGGGTTCCGGCGCCAGCCAGGTCACGATCATAAAAGCCGCCATGGCCGCAGCCAGCACCAGCAAGGCCAGGCGCCACCCGAAGGCATCGGCCACGATCAGGGCCGCGGCAAATGCCACCCAGGCGCAGGCACGGTACCCAAGATTGTTGGCCGCTGCCGCCAAGCCGCGCTCGTTGGGCAGCGAGACATCGGTCCGATAGGCGTCAATGACAATGTCCTGGGACGCCGAGAAAAACACGATCACCAGTGCCGTCACCGCTACGGCAGACAGTGAGACTGCCGGATTCTGGAAGGCGAGCGCGGCGATCGCGGCCGCGAGCGCCAACTGGAATACCAGTAGCCACCCGCGCCGGCGGCCCAGCAGCGGCAGTGGGTACCGATCCAGCAACGGTGCCCACAGAAACTTCAGCAAGTACGGGATCGAGACGTACGTCAGCACGCCGATCTTGGTGTTGCTGCTGCCCGCGTCCTTAAGCCAGGCCTGCAAGACGCTCTCTGTGATCTGGTTCGGAAAGCCCGAGGCGGCCCCCAGCGCCATGATGACCAGCAGCTTTGGGCTGGAAAGGATTTCCCGAAATCCGGGATTGGACTTCCTCATTGCCTCAGAATTCATAATCCATGATCAGCGGCGCGTGGTCGGAGAAGCGCTTGGTCTTGTAGATCTCGGCTGCGCGCGCCTTGCCCGCCAGTTTAGGACTGGCGATCTGGTAATCGATGCGCCAGCCGACATTCTTCGCCCACGCCTGGCCACGATTGGACCACCAGGTGTAGCGGTCCGCTGCGCTATCGACATGCCGAAACGAGTCGTGGTAGCCCAGATCATCGAACAACTCATCGAGCCACGCACGCTCGTGCGGCAGGAAGCCAGAGTTTCGCTGATTAGCCCGCCAGTTCTTCAGATCGATGGGCCGGTGGGCAATATTCCAGTCGCCGCACAGGATGTACGGCCGGCGCCTGCGCTTAAGCGCCCGCAGGTGCGGCAGAAATACTTTCAGAAAGCGCTCTTTGGAGGCCTGCCGGTGCTCTCCGGAGGATCCGGAGGGCAGATACAGCGACACCACCGCCACGTGCGGGAACTGTGCTTCCAGGTAACGGCCTTCCTGGTCAAACTCATCCACGCCGATCCCGCGCACCAGTCGCTGGGGCGCCTCACGCGAATACAGCGCGACCCCTGCGTAGCCGGGGCGCACCGCCGAATGAAAGGCCACGTGGTAGCCGGGCAGGTGCACGTCGTGCCCTTCCAGCTGCGCCTCGTGGGCGCGCACTTCCTGCAGGCAGATCACGTCGGCGTTCTGTTCGGCCAGCCACGGGAACAGACCCCGGGCAGCGGCCGAGCGGATGCCATTGACGTTGAGAGTGATGATGCGCATAGGGACATGATAGCCTGCCGCGCATGCACGGTTACCAGCAGGACTTCCTGGCGCTGGCGCTCGAGCACCAGGCCCTGAAATTCGGTGAATTCACACTCAAGTCCGGCCGCCTCAGTCCGTACTTCTTCAATGCCGGCCTGTTCAACACCGGCGCGGCATTGGAGCGCCTCGGCCGCTGCTACGCGGCGGCGCTCAAGCGCTCAGGCCTGAGTTTCGACATGCTGTTCGGCCCGGCCTACAAGGGCATTCCACTGGTGAGCGCCTGCGCCATTGCCTTTGCCGAGCGCGCAGGGACGCGACATGCCCTGGGCCTTCAACCGCAAGGAAGCCAAGGATCATGGCGAGGCGGGGCTGGTCGTGGGCAGTCCTCTCAAGGGACGCGTGGTGATCGTCGATGATGTCATCACGGCCGGCACGGCGATCCGCGAATCGGTGGAGATCATCCGCGCCGCAGGCGCCGAGCCGGTCGGCCGTCGCGCTGGCGCTCGACCGGCAGGAGCGTGGCCAGGGCGCGCGCTCGGCGGTGCAGGAGGTGGAGGCCGAATACGGGCTGCGCTGCGTGAGCATCCTGACCCTGAATGAGCTGATCGAAGCCTTCGGCGCACACGCCACCCGGGGCGCTGAGGCCGCCCAACTGGCCTCGTTGCGAGCCTACCGACAATCCTACGGAGTTGCGGACTGACTCACTTGCCCTTATCCGACGCTTCGTGGACAATTGACCTTCAGTAGGAGGCTGTGCATTGGGTCACGGGAAAAGCAAAATAGTGATGCGCGTCACGAAAGGCTTGTCGATCGCCGCCACCGCGGGGCTGTGCCTGGCCGGTCAAGCGTCTGATCGCGGCCGAACATACCATGCCACCAACTACAGCTGGGTGGATAAGAACGGCGAACGCCACTACGGCGATGCCGTGCCGCCCGAGTACGCGCAGACCGAGCGCCGGGTCCTCAACAGCCAGGGCGTCGAGGTCCAGCACGTCGATGCCGAGAAGAATGCCGACCAGCGCGCCGAGCAGCCCAAGCGCGATCAGGCCGCTGCAGCAGCGCCAGCAGCACGACAACTTCCTGTTGACCACCTACACCTCGACCAAGGATATCGAACGGCTCCGCGATGAGCGCCTCGATCAGCTCGACGGCCAGATCAAGGCCGCCAATGCCTACATCGAATCGCTCGATGGACGGCTGAAGGCTCTGCAGGCCCGCGCGCTACTTTTCAAGCCCTACAGCAAGAAGCCTGACGCGCGCCGCATGCCCGATGATCTGGCCGAGCAACTGGTGCGCACATCCAACGACCTGCGCACCCAGCATAAGGCGATGGACAAGCGGCTGCAGGATCAGACCGAGGTGCGATCGCAGTTCGAGGCCGATATCTCCCGCTACCGCGAGCTCACCGCGAGCGCACTCCAGCAGTTAGCGCGCCGGTGTGTCCGAAGCCACCGCCGCCGCGCTCGCTCGCCTTGAAACTCTCCACCACCTGAAGCTCGACCTGCACGACCGGCACGATCACCAGCTGGGCGATGCGCTCCCCGGGCTGCACTGTGTAGGGCGTTCGCGCCCCGGTTCCAGCAAGACACCATCAGGGGCCCCTGATAGTCCGAATCGATCAGGCCGACCAGATTGCCGAGCACCAGGCCGTGTTTATGCC
The DNA here is from genome assembly GCA_963717335.1 of uncultured Gammaproteobacteria bacterium. GTDB lineage: Bacteria > Pseudomonadota > Gammaproteobacteria > Steroidobacterales > Steroidobacteraceae > FEN-1191. The sequence goes on from CAVQVZ010000003.1 coordinate 336,673, forward strand.
CGAGTCCGGAACGCGGCAGGATCATCGCGGCAAGTGCCGGATCGCCGACATGGATCGAAAGCCCGGTCGAGATCAGCTCGGCGCGCCCGGGCTCGAGCAGGAGCGGTGCGTCCAGGCATGCGCGCAGATCAAGCCCCGCCGAACCCTCCGTCGCGTAGGCAGGGAGCGGGAATTCGCTGCCCAGCCGCGCATCGAGTATCCGCACCTGCAAAGGGCGCCGTGCCAGTGTGTCCATGATCCGCCCGCTTCCCTGTGATTAGTTCTTGGCTTTGCAGCGCTCAGCGATCAACGCGACCAGCGCGCTCGCCAGCTCGCGCTTGGGCGCACGCTTCAGTTCCGTGCGTCCACCGCCGCGCCACAACACCAGTAACGCATTGTCCTCGCAGTCAAATGCCTTGCTGGTGCCGACCTCGTTCGCGGCGATCATATCCAGATTCTTGCGCTGAAGTTTCTCCAGCGCATGCTTCTCGACATCGTCGGTCTCCGCGGCGAAACCGACGACGAAAGGCCGCTCGCTGCGCGCAGCCACGGTGGCCAGGATGTCGGTGGTGCGCGTGAGCTCGAGCGCGAGCTGTTCGGTTTTTTTCTTGATCTTGCGCTCGGCCACCGTCAGTGGCCGGTAATCGGCCACCGCAGCGGTGGCCACGAGCACGTCGGTTCCGGGCAATTCGCGTTCCACGGCCTCGAGCATCTGCGCGGCGCTTTCAACGGAAATGCAGCGCACGCCAGGCGGCGGCGCGAGCGCCACCGGCCCGCTGACCAGCACGACCTCGGCTCCGGCGGCGCGCATCGCCTCGGCCACCGCAAAGCCCATCTTGCCGGAACTGCGGTTGCTGACGAAGCGCACCGGATCGATGGCCTCGCGCGTGGGCCCGGCGGTGATCAGCACGCGCTTACCGGCAAAGGCACCATCGCTGCGCCAGCATCGGCTCGATCAGATCTGCGATGGCGATGGGCTCGAGCATGCGCCCGGGCCCAAGCTCCCCGCAGGCCTGTTCTCCGATGCCCGGGCCAAGCAAGCGCACGCCGCGTTGCGTGAGGGTGGCCACGTTGCTCTGGGTTGCGGCATTGGCCCACATTTGCTGGTTCATCGCCGGCGCCAGCACCACAGGAGCGGCGGTGGCCAGGCACAAGGTGCTCAGCAGATCGTCCGCTCGGCCGCCGGCCAGTCGCGCCATAAAATCGGCGCTGGCCGGCGCCACGAGCACGATATCGGCCCAGCGCGCCAGCTCGATATGTCCCATCGCCGCCTCGGCCGCGGAATCCCACAGGCTCTCGCGCACTGCCCGCCCGGATAGCGCCTGGAAGGTGGTGGCGCCGATGAACTCGCGCGCCCCCGCGCTCATCACGACCTGCACCTGGGCGCCTCGCTCGATCAGACGCCGACCAGATCGGCACTCTTATAGGCGGCGATGCCGCCGGTCACGCCGAGAAGGACTTTCTTGCCACGCATGGGCTCATTATCGGTCAGCGGCGGTGTTTCGTGCCATGCCCGCCCGATATGTCGTTCGCACGCTTAGGCCATGTCGGTCGAGAATCGCCTGTATCTGCCCTGTCCCAAGCGTGAACGAGCATCACATGAACCTGCACTCGTGGCCGGCCCGGGAACGACCCCGCGAGAAACTGCTGTCACTCGGCGTCCAGGCCCTCTCGGACGCCGAGCTTCTGGCGCTGCTGCTGGGGAGCTCGGGCATGCCCGGCAGCAACGTCGTCGATCTGGCGCGCAACCTGCTGGTCACTCACCGCTCGCTGCGCGAGCTGCTCAATGCCGATCGTGAATCGCTCCTCGCCGCGCGCGGCCTGGGAATCGTCGGTTATTGCCGCATGCAGGCCGCGCTCGAGCTGGCGCGACGTCATTACGCCGAAGCCATGCGTTGTGGTCCACTGCTCGATTCCCCTGCGGCCACGCACCAGTTCCTTATCAGCAGGCTCCGCGACCAGCCGTACGAACTGTTCTGCTGCCTGCACCTGGACAACCGCCATCGGCTGATCGCGTTCGATGAATTGTTCCGCGGCACCATCGATGGCGCGAGCGTGCACCCGCGCGAAGTCGTCAAGCAGGCGCTAAGCCGCAATGCGGCCGCGGTGATCCTGGCCCACAATCATCCTTCCGGTGTTGCCGAGCCTAGCCAGGCCGACGAACTGATCACGCGAAGACTTCGCGAGGCGCTGGGGCTTGTCGACATACGGGTGCTGGATCATTGCATCGTGGGAGACAACGGCTGCCTGTCCTTTGCCGAGCGCGGTCTGCTCTAAGCCGTCTCTCAAATCGCCCGCGTCGGTGGGAGCTTCCGATTTGAGGGGCTGCGAGATAGACCCAGAACCTCGCCGATATAAAACAGGGTTGGCCCGACGACAACGGCGCTCCAGATAGCCAAGACTAACTTTCGATACGCCCAATCTGGCTGCTCTATCAATTCAACCATCCAAACCCCAAAAAATAAGCCCGCGCCCCATAGCAGGCAGGGCGTGAGGCCGCGCAGAAAACTTCCGGCGGCTTGATTTGGATCGGTTGTGGACATTTGCCGCCGCAGCCTCGGGAATGGGCGATCAACGGCGGGCTCATCGGACAGGGATGTCATGGAGGCTCTCCATTTACGGCGGCCACGTGCCGTATCCAACATATCCCTCTCAGTTGTTAGGGAGTGTGACGCAGGTCAACCTCCCGCGCGCCCACTGCGCCTTGGATCAGATTTACGTCATGCCTGGTGGATGGGGTCCTGGGCCGTGGGGGGAAAGGCCGTCCGCCCCCAAATCTGAGAGTCCCGCCGCAGGGAGCTCGCCCAGCCGATGCGCCCTTGGCTGGGATCTAATCTGCTATTGGGTGTCGGGCCCGCGAAACCCCGCTGCCCGCGACCCGCCGGAAGGCTGCCTTCGATAATGTCGCGTTGCGAGGCGAACTGGCGATGCTGCCAGAGGGAATTTGACAGAAATTCTGCCTCGGACGGAGACCGCCAGGAATCCCGCGCGCACCTATTCTCCTAACGCGCGGCAATCAGCACGAGAATAAATCCCATGACTGCCACAAGAACATGAAGGAATGTGATGAACGTGGGGCCCAGGGAACGAGGACTGATCGGCAGACCAAGTCTTTCTGCCCATTGTCGATACCGGCCTGAATTAAGGCAGAGCAAGGGCATCTTCCGCGGCTGTTTCCGGGCGCGGCCCGGCGGCCTTCGTGGGTCGCGATTGAGGCCAATCCACCGTGAAGCCAGGAACCGGATTCTCAATTCCTCCCAGGGCGTAAGTGCGATTACGCAGTTCCTGAGCCAACGTTGTCCGATCCACATCCACGCGCAGATTCTCGGCTCGTATGGCCTTACCCACGACGACCTGCACCGGGGTGCGCAACCGACGCACGTTTTCCCCGATCAGCATCCCCCAGCGCAGCACCAGGCTGAAGTGACTGACGATCTGGAACAGGCGGCTATTTTCCCCTCCGATCCAGACCGGGAGCACCGGGCATCCTGTGCGCACCAGTAATTGAGCGGCGAAAGGGTGCCAGGGGGCGTCCCTTGCCGGTACGCGGCCCCAGCGATCCGATGAGGTCGATATGCCGCCGGCCGGGAAAATGATCAGTACCCCGCCGCTCTCCAGAGTACGACGAGCCTCGGTGCGCGCGGTGGCGTTATTCCTTTGAGCGGCACGCGTTCCAGAGAAGTCCAGCGCAATGGCCTGGCCGCGCATTTCCGGCACGTGGCGACCACCGTTGAGCAGGATTTTGAAATCGGGCCTGACGCGGCTGATCAGAGCGCACAACAGCAGCCCGTCGATGATTCCGAAGGGATGATTTGCGACGACCATCAGGGGTCCGCGCCGCGGGATATTCTCGTATGCGCCTTGATTGAGATCGGTCCGGATGCCGAGGGACTGGACCGCACCGATCCAGAAATCGCATCCGGGATTGAGCCGCGCCCGGTACCGCTCGTAATCCTTCTGCATTCGCCGCTGACCGGATAGAAACTCGATCATCCTGACCAGTACCCGGCGTCTCGGGTCCAGGCTGGCATCCGACATCGAATAGGCCGCCGCCCTGGGGCTTTCGGGGAACTGTGCCGTCGTATCCATGCGCCTGTGTCCGCCAAGTTCGGATTTCGCGCAGATTAAGCACGTCATTTACTACGATTTGATGAAGGCGTGGCGCGAGACGCTACTTCAAGGGTGCCTTCCCGCCCGTGCGATTTATGTCAGGCGCTATGCGATTTGCTGATGCTGGATGCGGCGATTATCGATCACGTCGCTGCCCGATCGCGCGATAAGCCAGGAACGCAAGCATCGCCGTCAGTGCCACGGTCGTGCCCACCACCACCATGAAGCCGTGCCGGAACCCCGAGAAGGGAATGCCTCCGACGTTCATTCCAAACAAGCCGGCAATGAGATTGACTGGAAGGGCGAGCACCGTGACCACGGTGAGCACGAACAGGGTCCGATTGGTTTGCTCGCTGAGCCGTGCGATGAGTTCTTCCTGAAGGAGCCTGACCCGTTCGGCGAGTGCCAAAGCATCCGCGACTGCAGCAGAGAATTCCTCGGCCGCCTGGCGTAGATCCTGCGAATCCTTCTCATCCACCCAGCTTGCCGGCCGGCTTAGCAGCCGGAAAAGGGCCGCAGGCTCAGGCGCGAGCAGTCGCTGCAGACGCACCAGCGTGCGCCGCAAGGTGCTCAATTCCCCGCGGCTGACGGCGGTACGGTTGTCGAGCAGCGAGTCCTCGATCGTATCGACTCGCGTGGTGGACTGGCGAACGATCCCCACCAGAACTTCCGCCTGATCGCGCAGCAGATGGGCCAGCAACTCAGCGGGCGAGCGGAAGCTCTGTCCGGTGCGTACCGCCGCCCGGAGTCGGTCCAGGGAGCGCAAGGGCCGCAGGCGCGCACTGACGATCATCCGCGGCGTGACGCATAGCGTGACGGTGGAGACGCTGGAGGAATCCAGGTTGGCGGTGTCGAAGAGCACATCGTGGATCACCGCCACCAGTGCATCGCCGGCTTCTTCCAATCGCGTCGAGCCGACGCTTTCCCGGAGCGATTCATAGTACGCGGCGGGGAGCTGCAGGCATTGGCGCATCCAGCGCTCGGCGCCCGCATTCGATAACGAGAAGTGCAGCCAGATAAAGGATGTGGGCGCGCTCGAGGCCGACCTCGACGATTCCAGCCAGAGGGCGGCGGCCTCGGAATCGATTTCCTGAGGCCCGTTGGCACCGGCGAACAGGTAGGCCCAGATCAGACCGTTCCTGTCCGAGCCGTAAGTGACTTCGGCCACGTTGAGCTTCGCCATTTCGCGGATCATATAACGGTCGGATCACCGGGCCGGCGCCCGCTGGGGCGATCAGATCAGGTCGAAGTTCCCCTTTGGGGTCCCCGGCCCGCTCGGACGCACGGCGCAAGGCGCCGGCGTCCTTTTGCAAGAGGCTGACATCCACACGCGGGCAGCCCGATCAGGCGTGAGCGGCTCTTTGGTCCTTGGGTTATCCCCGCTCGTCTTTGCGTTCGTGCCCCGAGGTGCGAAGCTGGCGCTCGAAGTTGCCCGAAGCGCCCGGGGCTGGTATAAAGCCCGCCCTTCGCTCGTCGCTTTGGGCAGCGGCCAGCAAGCCAAGCCATTGATATATAAGGATTGATGCAATGTCTCGCGTCTGCCAGGTTACCGGTAAAGCACCAGTCACGGGCAACAACGTCTCGCACGCCAACAACCGCACACGGCGGCGCTTCCTGCCGAACCTGCATCGGCAGCGTTTCTGGCTGGAAACGGAAAAGCGCTGGATCAGCCTGCGCGTGTCCGGCAAGGGTCTGCGCACGATCGACAAGCTGGGCATTGACGCCGTGGTCGCCGACCTGCGCAAGCGCGGCGAAGCCGTTTGACGCCTCTACCCACCCTGTAGAGAACTTTAGCCATGCGCGAAAAAGTGAAACTGCTGTCCTCGGCCGGTACCGGCCACTTCTACGTGGCGATGAAGAACAAGCGCCTGCATCCGGAGAAGATGGAAGTGCGCAAGTTCGATCCGGTGGTGCGCAAGCATGTAGGCTATAAGGAAACCAAGATCAAGTAGGCCCTTCGCGAGCGGCGAGACCCGCTGCAGTCCAGAAGCCCGCCTCCTGGCGGGCTTTTGTTTCTTGGGCTCCGAACGAGGTCGCCGTGCCCGAATTGCCAGAAGTGGAAACCACGCGCCGCGGTCTGCGCCGGCACCTGCGGGGCCGACGCATCCGCGCCGCCGCAGTACACGACCAGCGGCTGCGCTGGCCGGTGACCCCGCAACTGGATGAGTTGCTCCGCGGTCAGCAGGTGCGCGCGATCGAGCGCCGCGCGAAATACCTGTTGCTGCGCTGTACCAAGGGCACTCTGATCGTGCATCTGGGGATGTCCGGGAACCTGCGCGTGGTGCCGCGGCTCACCGCGCTGCTCCCGCATGATCATGTCGAGTTGCAGCTGGATTCCGGCTCGACGCTGCGCTTCAACGACCCGCGGCGCTTCGGCTGCTTCCTGTACACGAGCGAGGAACCGCACCAGCACAAATTGCTGCGCGGCCTGGCCCCCGAGCCGCTCGAATCCAAATTCGACGGCGCTTATCTGCACCGGGTGACGCGCCGGCGGCGCGTGGCCATCAAGACGCTGCTGCTCAACGGGCGGCTGGTGACCGGCGTCGGCAACATCTACGCCAGCGAGGCGCTGTTCCGCGCGCGGGTGCGCCCGCAGCGCGCGCGCACGCACGCTCACGCTCGTCCAGTGCCGACAGCTGGCGGCGGCGATCCGCACAGGTGCTGAAATCGGCCATACGTTCGGGCGGCACGACGCTGCGCGATTACCTCAGCGCCGATGGATTGCCCGGATACTTCAGGCAGAAGCTCTACGTGTACGAGCGCGCCGCCCTGCCCTGCCGACGGTGCCGCACGCCGATACGCCAGCTGACCCAGGGGCAGCGCTCGACGTATTATTGTCCACAATGCCAGAAGTGACCCTCACCGACATGCGTCAGCGCGAGCGCGACCTGGCCGCTCGCGACCCGGTCATGGCGCGGCTGATCGCCGCCGCCGGACCGTGCACCTGGGAACCGCAGCTCGAGATTCTGCCCTTCGAGACGCTCGCCCGCGCGATCGCCCACCAGCAACTCAACGGCATCGCGGCCGAGAGCATCTTCTCGCGCTTCAAGGCGCTGTATGCGCCTGCCCGCGTTCCCCGAACCCGTCCGCCGTGCTTGCCACGCCCGAGGCGGCGCTGCGCGCCACCGGGCTTTCCTTCGCCAAGATCCGCGCGATGCGCGACCTGGCCGAGAAGGTGGCCGCTGGGCGTGGTACCCGACCACCGAGCAGCTGCACACGCTGGAGAGCGATGCCATCATCGAGCGCATCACGCAGGTGCGCGGCATCGGCCGCTGGACGGTCGAGATGCTGCTGATGTTCCAGCTCGGGCGGCCCGATGTGCTGCCGGTCGATGATTTCGGCGTGTGCAACGGCTTTCGCCTGCTCTACGGACTCAAGGGCATGCCGCGCCCGCGCGCGCTGGCGGAGTTTGGCGAGCGCTGGGCACCGCATCGCTCGCTGGCTGCCTGGTACCTGTGGCGCGCGGTGGATCTGGCACGCGAGAAGAAATTGCCGAGCGGCGGTCGCGCGCCACGAATCGCGATACGGCTGACGCGGGCCAAGCCCGCACCCAAAAAACCGGCCAAGCGTCCCGTGAGGCGCAAGCGCGCCGTCAAGAAACCGCTGCGCAAAGCACGCCGGCGCTGACTTCGATCGGACAGTGGGGGCGTCCCAACCGACCGCAACAAGCAGGGTCAAGGGCGATCGTGGATTCAGGTGTTCATTCAACTGAGAATTTAAGAGTCTGATACATGCCTGAAAATTTCGGTGGCCGACAAATCGCCGTGGTGGGCGCCGGCATCAACGGGCTGGTGGCCGCGCATTACCTGCGACGCGCCGGCGCCCAGGTCACGCTTCTGGAACGCGCACCCCGCGCCGGCGGAGCGTGCGTTTTCGAGACCGCCTCGATCGGCGGGCCGCACCCAGCGCTATGCGCTGGGCGCCTCGGTGCTGGGCCTCATGCCGGATTTTATTTTTCGCGAGACCGGGCTCGCCGACCGCCTGCAGACCTACGTGCCCAGCAGCGCCAAGCGCATCTATTTCCCTGATCCCAACGCCAGCGCCTGGATCCACCGCGACCCGGGCGACTGGACCGGGAATTGCACCAGCGCTGGGGCGAGAAGGGCGACGTGTCCGGTTTTCGCCGCGACGAAGGGCGCGTGGTGGCGTACCTGCAGGAGGGATATCGCAGCGCCAGGCCACCGCAGCCTCGCCGAGGCCGACGGAGCGGTTGGGCGAGACTCTGACGCAAGCTTTGGATCACCGGCAGCGCCATGGAACTGCTCGATCATTACTTCAGCGCCGATCGCACCAAGATCTACATGGCCATGACGGTCACCGAGAGCGGGCCGGTGTCGCTCCACGATCCTTACTCCGCCTTTACCTTGCCGGTGATGGATTCCGGCTCGGTCTTCGAGGGCTACTACGGCTTCGTGCGCGACGGAATATGGCGCGTCACCGAGGAGCTCGCCGAGATCAACGCCGATCTGGGCTGCGAGATCAAGCTGGGCGCCACGGTCGAGGCGGTGGATCCGGAGCGCGGCACGCTCGAGTACTCGGCGGAGGGCCGGCAGCGAGAAGCTGCATTTTTGATCAGTGCGTGTTTGCGACCGACCCGCTGGCGGCCGCCCGCATGATCGGGGACGCCTCATTTACGCGTTCGGTGTCCGGCAAGAAAATTCCTCGGCACCAGCGGCAAGCTGAACCTGATGTTCAGCCAGCCGGCCCGCTGGAAGGAAGGCGCCGCGACGCGCCGATGGGGATACCCCGTTCCGTTTCATCTTTGCGGTGGAGACTCTCGCCGAGTTCGAACGCGCCACGTCTGCGCGCCGCAGCGAACGAAGTCGCCTACGCCCCGGTTACATCCAGATCTACTGCGAGGGCGCGGCGATGCGCCAGCTCGGTGTCAGTGAGTCCTATGACCGGCTGACATTGTTCTTCAAGAACCTGGCGCTCGACCAGCACGGCCAGGCGCTGCCCGAAGTGGTCGATGAGGTAAAGGCGCAGTTGTTCTGCCACCTGCAAAACCCGGAGGATTGCGTCTGGAGCCGCATGCTGACGCCAAAGGACCTGCAGCAACTGTTCCTGTTTCCCGGCGGTAACATCGATCACACCATGTTGGTGGGTGGCCAGACCTTCGCGGATCGGCAATACACGAATGATCCGGCCGCACATTTTTACCGCTTCGGGAACTGGTCGAACCTTTCCTATTGCGGCTCGGGCGCCTACCCGTGCGGATCCATCGCCGGAACACCCGGCTACATGTGTGCGCAGCAGTTGATCCGCCAGTTTTCCGCGGCCGGCATGCGAGGCGTCGGGCAGAGTGCTTCCTGCCTAGAGGTGTTTGTCCTGCGGGCCGCCGCTGCCCGGCGGAGCAGCTATCGCCCGCGAACGATGCGAGTGGGGCAAGTCCACTGTTAAATCATTTGCTCCACGACCATTCGCTCGCGGACTTGCGGCAGCCACCGCCGGCAGCGCCCGTCCACGCTCGCCCTCGCACCACACGGCCGGTGCTTGCGCCCGTGGCCTTGCCGTCGCGCAACGCAAATTTTCCGTTCACGATCACCTGACTCACGCCGGTGCTGAGCTGATGGGGCTTATCGTAGGTCGCGTGATCCTGGATCGTGTCGGGATCGAACACCACCACGTCGGCATACGCGCCGGCGGCAAGGCGGCCGCGATCCGGGAGCGAGAGATTATCGGCCGGGAGCGAGGTGAGCTTGCGCACCGCCTCCTCGACGCTCAGCGCGTGATCCTTGCGCACGTACTCGGCGAACACGCGCGCGAAGTTGCCGTAGGCGCGCGGATGCGCGGCCGACAGCAGGAACACGCCCTCCGGCGCATCGCCGGCTTCGTCGGACCCGAAGCTCACCCACGGCAGCGCAACCTGCTTGCGTACGTTGTCTTCGCTCATCAGGAAGTAGGCGACGCCCGACGCGGCTGCCGTCTTCGATGACCAGATCGATCGCCGCATCCTCGGGCGAGACGCCGCGCATCTTCGCGACCTCGGCGAGGGTCTTGCCGGTCAGCGGCTTGAGCTTTGGATTCTTGAACTCGAGCAGCAGCATGCCCTCGGCTCCGGCGGCGGCGTAGAGATTCTCCCAGGTCGCCGGATGGGCGATCGCGCATCTCGGCGATCACCTTGGCGCGAATCGCCGGATCCTTGAGCCGCGCGATCCACGCCTCCAGGCCGCCATCCTGTACCCAGGTCGGCATCGCGGCATCCAGGCCGGTGGCGCCCGCGGTGTAGGTGTACATGTTGGCCGATATGCGCACGCCCGAGGCGCGCGCCTGATCGATCATGCGCGATCACCGGTCGAGCTTGCCCCAGTTGTCCTTGCCGGCCATCTTGAGGTGGTAGATCTCCGCCGGAGCGCCGCTGGCGCGGGCAATGTCGATGGTCTCCTGCACGGCCGCTTCGATGCGATCGCCTTCGCTGCGCATGTGGGCGGTGTAGATGCCGCCGCAACGCGCCGACTTCTGGGCCAGCGCGATGAGCTCCGGGGTCTTGGCATAGGTGTTCGGCGCGTAGATCAGGGCCGTGGTCACGCCGAGCGCGCCCTGTTCCATGCTCTGGTGCACCAGGGTGCGCATCTGATCGAGCTGAGCCGGGCTTGGCTGCACGTCGCACTTCGCCGAGCACGTAGGTGCGCACGGTGCCCGCCCCCGACGAAGGAGGCGACGTTGGGGCTGATGCCCCGCTGCTCGAGCACCTGCAGGTATTCCCCGAGGGTCGTCCAGGTCACCGGAAACTTGATATCGCCCTGTCGCTGCACCATCAGATCCTTCATCTGCGCATTGAGCGGACCCATCGAGTCCTCGCCCAGCACTTCCAGGGTCACGCCCTGCGAAAGGTCGCTCAGCGCTCGCCCATCGACCAGGAACGACTCTTCCGGATGGGCAAGCATGTTGATAAAGCCGGGCGCCACGGCCTGACCGTGCACGTCGATGACCATGCGGCCGCGCAGCGTCTTTGGCGGGCCCACATAACTGATGCGGTCTGCGTCAATGGCGATATCGCCCACGTAGGGCTTGCCGCCCGACCCGTCATAGATCGTCCCGCCCACCAGCACCAGATCGTGTGCGTCCTCCGGTGTGGCCCGCACCGGTGGCATCGGTGACCACCGACAAGGACAATGCCAGGAGCGCGAACCGCTTCGTCAATTTCATGATTTTCCCCTATATCTGGATGCGCCCAACGCTTGAGGCATCCTGTAGTTTTCTTAAGCCGAAGAACCCGCCCGGTCCCGGGGCGCCTGGCGCATCAGCGTGATACTCAACAGCAGCTGGTCCGGCTCGCACCGCCACCCGCTTGGGCGCCGGTCGCGCTCCATGTCATAGCCGAGGCACAGGCGGTCCCCATCCATCGCGATGATGGCGAGCACGCGCCGTCCTGCGTTGGGCCCGTCCTCACCGACCAGGTCGATGGAGCGGGGATTGCCGAGCGTCCCTAACTGCCAGGTCCCCGAATCCACGATCTGCCCGTCATGGCCGACGATGGCGTAACGCTCCGCGTCAAAGTGAGACACGCGACCCGCAGCTCTTTGACCGCGAGCACCTGACCCGACACGTCCGCGGCCACCGGCACCCAGCTGCCCTCGAGCAGCGCCTCCATGTTCACCTACTCGACGACCCCGGCGCCCTCACCGCGCGGATCGGCCGCGGCTTCCACAGCGCCGGTCGCGCGATCCCAGACCACGGCCTGAAAATTCCCCCATCGAAATGAGGCGGGCTGGAGCGAATCGCCCTGTGCCGCCAGGGTCTTGAGTTCCGGATCGCTGAATGCCCCCTCTTCGTACCGTACGACATCGGGCAAGTACTGGTGGTGGAAGCGCGGCGCCGAGACGATCTGGCTGGCCGATTGCCCGTCGATAAATTCCAGGGTCGCCAGAAGCACCATGCCCATGATCAGGCTTCCGCCGGGAGACCCGCCGATCATGAGCCGCCCGTTCGATTCGACAAAAGTGGGCGTGACCGATGAGAGCATGCGCTTGTGCGGTGCTACCGCATTGGCGTCGGCACCGACAAGGCCGAAGGCGTTGGCGGTGTTCGGCTTGACGGAGAAGTCATCCATCTCGTTGTTGAGGAACAGCCCGGTGCCCGCGATCATGCGACCGCTTCCGAAACGCAGGTTGAGCGTGATGGTGGCGGCAACCCGGTTGCCGTCACGATCGAGCACCGAAAAATGGGTGGTCTGGGGCCCGGCGTTGGCGCCCGCCCCGATGCCGGGCAGTGCGCTGCTGGGCGTGCTGTGATCGGTGCGGATCGAGGCGGCCAGTCCCGCGGCGTAATCGGGATTGGTGAGGCGCGCGACGGGCACTTCGACAAAATCCGGGTCGCCCAGGTACACGGCGCGATCGCGATGCGCGCGGCGCATGGCCTCGATGATGAGGTGCTTTCGCTCCACCGAACTTGCCCCGTGCAGGTCGAATTGCGCCAGGATGTTCAGCGCCTCGATCAGACCCACGCCGCCGGAACTGGGCGGCGGGGCCGAGACGATGCGTGCGCCGCGGTACTGCCCGACGATGGGCGCGCGTTCGCGGGCTCGATACGCGCCAAGATCCGACTCGGTCCAGATGCCCCCCTGGGCGCGCACGCCGGCCACCAGCTTCGCGGCCAGCTCCCCGCTGTAAAAGCTTTCCAATCCGTGCTGAGCCAGAAACTGCAGCGTGGCGGCAAGCTCGGGCTGGCGAATGATCGTGCCGAGCGCGGGTACCTCGCCCTGCTGAAGGAAATTCTGTGCGACATCCGCTTCGCCCTTGAACTGCTCAAGGCGCGCGACCAGCGCATCGTGGAGGTGCGCGGACAGGGGAAAACCATCGCGCGCCAGATGGATGGCCGGCGCAAGGCTGCGCGCCACCGGCAGCCGGCCATAGCGCGCGGCGAGCCAGGCGAGGCCCGCCGGCTCTCCGGGGATTCCGGCGGCCAATGCGCTGTCGGTCGACAAGCCCGGAACCGGATTGCCCTTCGCATCCAGGTACATGTCGCGCGTGGCGGCGGCCGGCGCCATTTCGCGCGCATCGAGTCGCGACCTCGACGCCATCGCTTTGACGATGCAGCAGGTAGATCCCACCGCCCGTCAGCCCCGAGCCGGTGGGCTCGACCACGGCCAGCGCCGCAGTAACGGCCACCGCAGCGTCAAAGGCGTTGCCGCCCGCTCGGAGGACCTCCAGGCCCGCGGCCGTGGCCAGCGGATGGGCGCTCGCGATCGCGGCATGATGCGGAGCGCTGGCTAACGGGGGGCCGGCCGGCGCCGGAAATGCGGCCCTGGCACTGGCGAGCAGTACCAGCACCGCTCCCGCCGTGGCGCGGGCCAAGGGCCCGATGCGATTCAACGTTTCACCTTGCGTTGGAAGGCGGCCTCGACCATGGGGTGCACGAATTCGCTGACACTGCCGCCCAAGGTGGCAATCTCACGCACCAGCGTGGAGGAGATAAAGGTGAATTGTTCCTTCGGGGTAAGGAACACGGTTTCCACCCCGGGCGCGATATGCCGGCCCATGTTCGCGAGCTGGAACTCGAACTCGAAATCCGAGACGGCGCGCAGTCCGCGCACGATGACCCCGATGCCCTGAGCGCGTGCAAATTCCACCGTAAGGCCGCTGTAACCCTCGACCTTGACGTTGCCGATGTCGGCCAGAACCCCGCGCGCCAGCGCCACGCGCTCCTCGATGTCGAACATCGGCGCCTTGCCCGGGTTGGCGGCGATTGCGAGCAGCACGGTGTCGAATATGCCCGCCGCGCGGCGCACCAGGTCCTCGTGTCCACGGGTGATGGGATCAAAGGTTCCAGGATAAACGGCTCTGCGATTGACTGACACGAGCTCTCCTTATTGATACTCATAGAGATCATACCCGACCGCGCCTGCCGCGCCGTTGCGCAACGATTCCCAACCCGCAGGGAGGCCCGCCAACGGCGTGAGCTTGGGATGCTCGAAATAAACCAGGCACCCTGGAGCGAGTGCGCCCCGGGCCTCGAGCTGCGTGGCCACCTCGGCGAGGGCGACACCGGCAAACGGCGGATCGAGAAACACCAGATCGAAGGCACGTGCGGCTCGTTTCAGATAGTGCTCGGCGCGGGCGTGCACCAACTCGGCGGCCCCCGAGCCCGCGCCCCATTCCCGCAGTACATCGCCCAAGGCGGCAATGGCCTGGGCGTTTTGATCCACGAACACGCAGTGCGCCGCGCCGCGTGAAAGAGCTTCGAGCCCCAGGGCGCCCGAGCCCGCGTACAGATCAAGGCAACGTCGCCCTCCCACCCGGCCCTGCAGCCAGTTGAACAGGGTCTCGCGTATGCGCTCGCTGGTGGGGCGTATTTCGGCGTCCGGAAATTGCCAGCGCCGCCCCCGCCATTGGCCCGCAATGATGCGCAAGCGGCGCGACTGCGCGCCCCGGGCGTGGGTGTGCCGCGCGGGCGATGTGGGGGAGCGTGCTTTGCCTGTCATGGCCGGGAAGCCTAGCGCATATGCGAGAATCTCCCCATGCTCGATAAGCGAACCACCGAGGCGACGCCACCGGATTCCGCGCCCGGCTTTTTCGGCCGGCTCCGTGCAAAGCTCAATCGGGGCGGCGCCACGTTGGCGCGGGAACTGCGGGGCCTCCTCCAGGGCCGGCAAATCAGCGCCGAGCTGCTCGAGGAGCTGGAAACCCGGCTGATAGGGGCGGACCTGGGTGTCATCGTCACGAGCGAAATACTCGAGGATTTGCGGGCCCGCGCCAGCCGCAACGAGCTGATCGACGCCGAGGCGCTGCTTGCAGCGCTTCGCTCGCGCCTGACCGAGATTCTGCGTCCCTGCGAGCAGCCCCTGCAGGTCGATCGCAAGGCGCGGCCGTTCGTGATCCTGGTGGTGGGGGTGAACGGTTCGGGCAAGACCACGACCATTGGCAAGCTGGCCGGCCAGATGCGCGAACAACATTTAAAGGTGCTGATGGCCGCGGGTGATACCTTCCGCGCCGCCGCGATTGAGCAGCTGAGCGTCTGGGCGGAACGGGGCGGCGCGCAGTTTGTCTCCCAGCAGACCGGAGCGGATCCGAGCGCGGTCATCTTCGATGCCTTGCACGCGGCGCGCGCGCGCGGGATCGATGTGGTGCTCGCCGACACCGCAGGGCGATTGCACAGCCAGTCGCAGCTGATGGAGGAACTGCGAAAGATCAAGCGTGTCATCGGAAGGGTCGATCCGGCCGCACCTCACGAGGTGCTGTTGGTGCTCGATGCCAATCAGGGACAGAACGCGCTGGCGCAGGCCGAACAGTTCCACGCCGCCGTCGGCGTGACGGGCCTGGTCATCACGAAGCTCGACGGCACGGCGCGCGGAGGCATCGTGGTGGCGATCGCGCGCAAGCTCGCACTGCCGATCCGCTATATAGGCTTGGGTGAGCACCTGGAGGACTTTGGGAAGTTCGACGCCGCCGCATTCGCGCAGGCGCTGGTCGATGGCGTCGAGAGCGCGAGCGCCCCACCGAGCCGGCCGGCCACGGGAGCGGGCTCATGATTACTTTCGAGGCCGTAGCGAAGCGCTACCGGAACGGTCGCGAAGCCCTGAGCAACGTCAGCCTGCACGTCGCACCCGGGGAAATGGTTTTTCTAACCGGCCGCTCGGGGGCGGGGAAAAGTACGGTACTCAAACTCATCGCGTTGCTCGAACGACCGACGCGCGGGAGTGTGTCCGTGGCCGGCTCCGCGCCCTCCCGAAGCCGCGCGTCATCGAGCTGCTGCTCGTGACCACCGCCCCTGTCATGATCCTGGCGGCGAAGGGCGAGCTCCGACCTGGCCTTCCTCGGCCTCGTGATCGCGACCCTGGTCGGCGGCAGCCTCTCCGCCGCCAGCGCCAACGCCTTCAACTGCTACATCGACCGCGACATCGACCGGCTCATGAAGCGCACGCAGAACCGGCCCCTGGTCACGGGGGAGCTGAGCCCCCGGGAGGCCCTCGCCTTCGCCTGGATCTCCGGTGTCGTCTCGATCGCCGTGCTGTGGGTCTTCACCACCTGGCTGGCCGCCGTGCTGTCGTTCGTCGCGATCGCCTTCTACGTACTCGTCTACACGCTCGTCCTCAAGCGCCGTACGCCGCAGAACATCGTCTGGGGCGGCGCTGCGGGATGCATGCCGGTGCTCATCGGCTGGGCGGCCGTGACGGGCGACCTGTCGTGGCCGCCGGTGATCCTCTTCGGCATCGTGTTCCTCTGGACGCCGCCGCACTACTGGCCCCCTTCTCGATGCGCTACCGCGACGACTACGAGGCCACCTCGGTGCCGATGCTCGCCGTCGTGCGCGGACGACCGCCGTCGGCCTGCAGGTCGTGCTGTACGCGTGGGCGACCGTGGTCTGCTCGCTGCTGCTGATCCCGCTGGCGCCGATGGGCGTGCTGTACGCGGTGGTGGCGCTGCTGTCGGGTGCCTGGTTCCTCGATCGAGGCACACCGGCTCTACGCGGCCGCGATCCGCCCGGGCGAGGTCAAGCCCATGCGGGTGTTCCACGCGAGCATCACCTACCTGACGCTCGTGTTCATCGCGGTCGGTGTCGACCCGCTGCTCTACATCCCGATCCCGCTCTGACCGTGGGAGTGAAGACCCCGCTCGGCTGGGCCGCCGACCGTTGGACGCTGGGCCCGCGCGCCCTGCGCTGGGGGACGACGGCGGCACTCGTCGCGAGCATCCTGATCGTGCTCGGCGGGGTCACCGTGCGCGTCACCGGCTCCGGGCTCGGCTGCCCCACCTGGCCCACCTGCACCGAGGACTCGCTCATCGCGACCCCGGAGCTCGGCATCCACGGCGCCATCGAGTTCGGCAACCGGATGGTGACGAGCCTGCTCATCGCCGCCGTCGGCTGGGCGATCATCGCCGCCCGCCTGCAGAAGCCGCGCGACCGGATGCTCACCCGTCTCGCGTGGTCGATGTTCTGGCTCGTGGTCGCCAACGCCGTCGCGGGCGGCTTCACGGTGTGGTTCGAACTGAACCCGTGGATGGTCGCGACGCACTTCGTCCTCGCCATGGGCCTGCTCGCCTGTGCCACCTTCACCTGGCACCGGGCGCGCTGGAACGGTGGCGACGGCCCTCGGCCGTCCGCCGGATCGCGGGGGATCGCCTGGACCCTGGTGATCGCGACGGCTGTGCTCATCCTCGCCGGCACCCTCGTGACCGGATCCGGACCCCACGCGGGCGACTCCAACGAGGTGCCGCGGATGGGCTTCGACTGGACCGTGGTGGTCCTCGTACACGCCTCCTTCGCGGTGCTCGTCCTGGTGCTCGCGGCGGTGCTCGCGTTCCGCCTGCGCACCGAGGAGGGAGGGCGTCTCACGCTCGGCAGAGTCGGCGCGTTCCTACTGGTCATGCTCCTCCAGCTCACTGTCGGCACCACGCAGTCGCTCATCGGCCTCCCCGAGCATCTGGTGGTCGTGCACGTCGTACTCGCAGCGCGGTGCCGCGTGCTGCTCGACACGACGATCCGCGATTCTTCGCCGTGCAGGAGCATCACCTGGTCGCCGCCGCTGCCGCAGCCCACTGAGGCTCGCCACGCCCGGCTGGGGAACGCCTGCGCATCCGGTCGCGGAGGGGGCGACCCTGTAGGATTGACAGGTTGGATCGCATGATCGCGATCGCGGAGTCGATGGGGCCCCCGCGACTCACGACCCCGAGTCGATCCAGCCCCGGAATGCCGACACGAGCGGAATGGTTCGCTTCGGTGAGAGAGAGGTAGCCCCATGTCAGACGTGCTCATCGACCGTCCGGAGCTTGCGAGTCTCGGCCAGTACGAATTCGGCTGGTCAGACTCGGACAAGGCGGGCGCCTCCGCTCGCCGCGGCGTCTCCGACGAGGTCGTCACCGACATCTCGAACCTCAAGAACGAGCCCGACTGGATGCTGAAGACGCGTCTCAAGGCTCTGCAGATCTTCGACCGCAAGCCGATGCCCACTTGGGGCGCCGACCTCTCCGGCATCGACTTCGACAACATCAAGTACTTCGTGCGCTCCACCGAGAAGCAGGCCCAGACCTGGGAAGAGCTGCCGGACGACATCAAGAACACCTACGAGAAGCTCGGCATCCCGGAGGCCGAACGTCAGCGCCTCGTCGCCGGCGTGGCCGCCCAGTACGAGTCCGAGGTGGTCTACCACCAGATCCGTGAAGACCTTGAAGCAGCAGGGTGTCATCTTCCTCGACACCGACACGGCGCTGCGCGAGCACCCGGAGATCTTCCAGGAGTACTTCGGCACCGTCATCCCCTCCGGCGACAGCTTCGCGGCTCTAACACGGGTCTGGTCGGGCGGATCGTTCGTGTACGTGCCGAAGGGTGTGCACGTCGAGATCCCGCTGCAGGCCTACTTCCGCATCAACACCGAGAACATGGGCCAGTTCGAGCGCACCCTGATCATCGCCGACGAGGGCTCGTACGTGCACTACATCGAAGGCTGCACGGCGCCGATCTACAAGTCGGACTCGCTGCACTCCGCGGTCGTCGAGATCATCGTCAAGAAGAACGCCCGCGTGCGGTACACGACCATCCAGAACTGGTCGAACAACGTCTACAACCTGGTCACCAAGCGCGCCATCGCGCACGAAGGCGCCACCATGGAGTGGATCGACGGCAACATCGGATCCAAGGTGACGATGAAGTACCCCTCCATCTACCTGGTGGGGGAGCACGCCAAGGGCGAGACCCTCTCGGTGGCCTTCGCCGGACCCGGTCAGCACCAGGACGCCGGCGCCAAGATGATCCACATGGCGCCGTACACCACGAGCTCCATCGTCTCCAAGTCGATCGCCCGCGGAGGCGGCCGCGCCGGCTACCGCGGCGAGGTGCGCGTCACCGAGAACGCCCACCACTCCGCCAACACGGTGCGCTGCGACGCCCTGCTCGTCGACACCATCTCGCGGTCCGACACCTACCCGGCGATCGACATCCGCGTCGACGACGTGCAGCTCGGCCACGAAGCCACCGTCTCGCGCGTCAGCGAAGAGCAGCTGTTCTACCTGCAGTCACGCGGCATGCCCGAAGACGAGGCCATGGCGATGATCGTGCGCGGCTTCATCGAGCCGATCGCCCGCGAGCTGCCCATGGAATACGCGCTCGAACTCAACAAGCTCATCGAGATGAGCATGGAAGGCAGTGTCGGCTAGATGTCCGCTCCCGTTCAGACTGAACAGCACGGCCTGACGGAGCACTCGCACGGAGGATGGGGCCAGGTGCCCGTCCAGACCCGTTCGGAGCGCTTCACGTCGGTCGAGCACGACGCATTCCCCGAGGTGACGGGCCTCGAGGCCGAATGGAAGCTCACCCCGGTCGACAAGGTGCGCGCCCTCATCGACGGCGAACTCGACGGTGCCCCCTACGCGATCCTGTATCCGGAGGCCGCCGGCACCGACGTGCAGTGGATCTACGACCGCAGCGACGCCCTCATCGGCACGGCGGGCGCCCCCGAGGAGCGCGCGGCCGCCAACGCCTGGTCGAGCTTCGAGAAGGCACTGCACATCCGGCTGTCCGGCGACGCGGAGAACCTCACCGTCACCCGCACCGGCCTCGGCGACACCCCGCGGGCCGCCCACACCGTCATCACCGCCGACAAAGCGGCCACCGGACTCGTCGTGCTCGACAACCGGGGGGCCGCCCAGCTGAGCGAGAACCTCAAGATCGTGCGTCGACGACGACGCGAACATCACCGTCGTGAGCGTGCAGGACTGGGACGGCCCGTCACTGCACCTGGCGAGCCAGTTCGCCCGCATCGGGCGCGGAGCGACCCTCAAGCACATCATCGTGTCGCTCGGCGGTGCCGTGGTGCGCGTCAACCCGTCCGCCCACCTCGCCGGCGACGGCGCCGAGGCGGAACTCCTGGGCGTCTACTTCGCCGACGCCGGCCAGCACCTCGAACAGCGCGTCTACGTGCACCACGAGGCGCCGCACACCCGCAGCCGGGTCACCTACAAGGGTGCGCTCAACGGCGAAGGCGCGCGCACCGTGTGGGTCGGCGACGTGCTCATCGGACGCAACGCCGCCGGCACCGACACCTACGAGCAGAACCGCACCCTCGTGCTGTCAGAAGGCACCCGCGCCGACTCGATCCCGAACCTCGAGATCGAGACCGGCGACATCGAAGGTGCCGGGCACGCCTCCGCCACCGGACGCTTCGACGACGAGCAGCTGTTCTACCTGCAGGCCCGCGGTATCACCGAAGACGAGGCGCGCCGCCTCGTCGTCATCGGCTTCCTCAGCGAGATCGTGCAGAAGATCGGCGAGCCCGCGCTCGAAGAGCGCCTGCACGCCGCCCTGGAGGCCGAGCTGGCGGGAACGCGATGAGCGCGCAGAAGGTCTGCG
>CAVQVZ010000004.1:0-302914 GCA_963717335.1 uncultured Gammaproteobacteria bacterium
GCCTACGATAACTTCGCCATCCAGGCGTTCGAAGTAAACGCTATCGACTACCTGCTCAAGCCCTTTGATCGGCAGAGGCTGAAGGCCACGCTGAGCCGGGTCCGACGTCGTTTTGCCGCCGCCCCGAATCTCGAGGACCGTTTCCAGCAGCTCTCCAGCGTCCTGGCCACGCTCGAGCAAAGCGCACGAGGCTTGACGCCGGCGACCACGCGCATTTTGGCCGAATCCGGTGGGACGATGCGAATGCTCGATGCGTCGACCATCGAGGTGATCGAAGCGGATCGAAACTACGTGATGATGCGCGTCGGGCGGGAAACCTTCCATGCCCGCAGCACACTCCAGCAGGCCGAAGACCTTCTCAAGGGTCAGCCGATGTTACGCATCAGCCGCTCTTGCCTGGTCAATACTGACCTGATTCAGGAGGTCAGCCGAACGCCGCGCGGAGACTTCATTCTGGTGCTGCGTGGGGGTACGACCGTCACCAGCAGTGAGGGCTTTCGGGACCGGGTAAGGACCCACTTCGATCATATGAAGCTGGGCCACAAGTAATCAGGCCGGAGGCGATGCTCCGCGAGCCGGCCCCGGCGAGCACCGCAGCACAGCACTCGCCCAACGCAACTCCTGTTTATCCTGGCCGGGTCAAAGCCCCGTCCAAACCCTGATTGGTGTATTCTCAGCTCTGCAGTGGAAGTACACTAGGACTGAAATAAACTGTGATCAGATGCACAGGCAAGTCCAGACACGGCCAACAAGGGGGAAGGTCACCGTGGCAGCTAAACTCACATTTAGAATCGTGCCGTTTGCTGTCTGGGCCTGGCAGGTGCGTCCCTGACCACTCCAGTCTTCGCCCAGTCCGCGGTTACCCCCGGCAGCAATGTGGTCGTCGAGGGCACGTCGGATTCCAAATTTTTGACCGATCCTTTCTCGGTCAGCCTGGGAACCTACGTGGTGTCCAAGGACCTTGAAGCCACTTTCGATGGCCGAGCCACCAATTCCAACCAGCCCGTCGATTTGCCCATACTTTTGGTACGAATGGAGACCATCAGCGCATTCGTCTGGACGCGCTGTGGCGGATCAATGCCAGAAATCATCTGCGGTTCGTGTACTTCAACGACAGCGTCTCCCGCACCAGGACACTGGACAGAGATTTTGCCTGGGGCGACTACACTTTTGCGGCCAACGCGAGCGTAAGCGCCCAGACCAAACTCGCGGTCTACGAGCTCTCCTACGAATACGCGTTTATCAAGCAGCCCAACTTCGAACTCTCGGCCGGAGCCGGAGTCCACATGCTGGATATGTCGATCAAACTCTCGGGGCAGGCGACATTCACCGACGTCAATGGCAACGTGTCACCGACTTCGTACTCGAGCACAAACAGTAATTTGCCGGCACCTCTACCCGTCATTGGCGCACGCGCGGCCTGGGCGGTCACCCCAAACATCATCATCGAGCCAGAATTCCAGTGGCTGAAAATTCACTACGACGCGTATGACGGCGACTGGTGGGATCTGCGGGTGGCGGGCAAGTGGATGTTCAGCCGTCATTTTGGGGTTGGTCTGGGCTACGATTATTTCAAGGCCAACGTGGGCGTGGACAAATCCAATTTTAGCGGCAATGTCAGTCTCGGTTACCAGGGCCTGCAGGCGATGCTGGTCGGCTCTTGGTAGAAACCGGATGAGGCCCAAGTAGCCTCACGCGGGAAGCCGGATGCGGCAACTGTAAATTGAGCCATCGCCGGGAATGGGCGATCCTAGCCTCCCGGGCCTTTCGATTCGGTCGCGCTGGTGGACTCAATGGAATTGCGGTCGCTCGAGCTTTGGAGCTTGCCCGATGGCACAATCCAACTCCCTGCCCTAAGGCGCAATAAATACCACTCGACTTGCGTCGGCCGCGGCCTGCTCGGCACCCGCCCCGTTCATTCGCAACAAACGAAGGGTATAGTCGGTTCTGCCCATCCTCCCAAGGAAAAATGATCATGAGCAAGAAATCATCCGGCAATAACACGCAACCCTTTCTGACCGACATCAAGACCTTACGCGAACGCGCCCGGAAGCACCTCAACGATGGTGGCGTTACGCACTCCTACACCGGAGACCCGGCAAAGGCTATCGAGATTTCCTGCAGACCGTTTTGGCGACGGAGCTGGTACTGTGTGCTTCGCTACACCATGCACGCGGTGGCGGCGACGGGCATATCGAGCGAAGGAGTGAAAGCGGAATTTGACGAGCACGCGAAGGACGAAAGTGAACACGCCAGGGCTGTGGCCGAGCGCATCAACCAGCTGGGCGGCCAGCCGAATTACAATCCCAAGGGGCTGGAGTCGCGCTCAGCCTCACAATTCGGCAAAGCGGACAATCTGATCGACATGATCAAGGAGAATTTGATCGCCGAAAGAATAGCCGTCGACCATTACCGCGAGCTAATTCGCTACTTTGGCCACAAGGATCCGGGCACCCGGAAAATGATCGAGGAAATTCTGATCAAAGAAGAAGAACACGCCAATGACATGCACGACTGACTGGTGGCCCACGAGGGCCGGCCAATGCTCGAGGGGTAATGCTCCGTCTGTGACATCGTCCGTCCGTGACCGCGTGCATTAAGAGACGCATACGTAAACGAGTCGGTCCCCCGAGCAACGTTGCGCGCGAGATGCGATGAAGGGCCGCGGAACACAAACCGAGAGAATGTTTTGGCGCTATCGGTAAGGCATTCCTGAGTCTTCCGATTAATGGCTATCGACGGGAATGTTGTTGTGAACAGCCGTCACGCCGTCGGTCTTGCAATTTGAGATCCTAGCCCCGGAGTGCGCAAATGGATAAAAGTCGCCCGGCGCGCGCATTGATTCGCGCCATCGCGGCCTTCCTCGGTGTCTTGGCACTTCCCGCCATACCTGGGACGGTCCGGCGGATACGCCAGATTCCACGGTATTGCTCTATAACGCTCGGGTGTTTACGGCCGAGCCGAACGCGCCCTACGCCGAAGCGGTGGCGATCCGCGGCGATCGCATCCTTGCGGTCGGTGCACTGCGGTCGGTCGAAAGCTCGGTCGGTCGGGGTGCGCGGCGGATCGATCTGGGCGGACGCTTTCTGATGCCGGGCATGCTCGATGCGCATGCTCATCCCATCGGCAGCGGCAAGCTGTATGGGGGTGGGAGCATGCTGGTGCTGGCCACCTTCCCGGAGAGCGAATACTCGCTGGCCGATCTGGTGAGTTTTGTCGCCAAGACGATCGCTTCGAAATCCAGCCAGCTGGGCGATACCGTCGTGGTCAATGGGCTGGACATCGGCTACTGGTCACATGCCGCCGAAATCGAGGGAGCATTGAGCGGCGGACAGTTCGCCGAGGTACCCATCGTACTTTTCGGGTCCGATGGCCACACCGGATGGGCCAATCGGAAAGCCCGGACGCGGGCCGGCATCACCGCGGCGTCCTTGCGCAAGCTGCCCGCGGCTGACCGGGCCTACTACGGGTCTGGGCCGGATTTCGCTCCGAACGGGTTCGTGGTGGACGCGGGACTCACGCGCGTTCGGATGAGCTTGCCTCCGGCGTCGATGGATACACAGCTTGCCTTCGGCCGTGCCGGTGTTCGTTATCTCAATGCGCTCGGCATCACGGGCTGGCTCGATGCGGCCGTGGCGGGCGTAGTCGGCGGCGACCTGCCTCTAACGCTCGAGGATCCAGGCTCGCTTCCGGTGTACCGGGAATTGGCGCGGCGGGGTGAGTTGACCGCGCATGTCGCCGCATACCCTGTGATCAAGCCCAATGATGGTGTGCAGCAGCTCGATGTCATCGAGGCTCTGCGCAAGCAGTATGCCGATGTGCCGAATCTGGTGATCCCCGGTCCCAAAGTGTTCGCCGACGGGGTGGTGGAATATCCCTCTCAGACCGCGGCGTTGACCAAGCCCTATCTGAACACCGGCAAATCGGTCCCCGTGCTGTTCGAGCCGAAGACCTTTAATGATCTGGTCGTGGAAGCCGACAGACGCGGCATGATCGTGCACATCCATGCCATCGGGGATCTCGCCGTGAAGATGTCGCTTGATGCCTTTGGCGCGGCCCGCAGGGCGAATCCTGCCGGCACGCTCCCGCACACGATGACACACCTGCAGTTTGTTGACCCCGGGGACATACCGCGCTTCGCGGAGCTGCGCATCATTGCTGCGCTTCAGCTGTTATGGGCCGTTGCGGATGAGAGCACCAACGAAGAGGTCAAACCGTATATCGATCCGGCCATCCATGCCCGGATGTACCCTGCACGTTCGCTCCTCGAATCCGGAGCCACCATTGCCGGGGCCAGCGACTGGCCGGTAAGTACGGCGAACCCCTTCGAGGCGATGTACCAGGCAGAGACGCGCGCAGGCTCCCAGGGCGTGCTCGATGCCGGCCAGCGAATGCCCCGCGAGGCGATGCTCTTAGCCTATACGCGAAATTCCGCCCAGGTCCTCAATCAGCTGAACGACATCGGCTCGATCGCCGTGGGCAAGCGCGCCGATCTGGTGCTCGTCGACCGTGACGTTCTCACCGTTCCCGTGACTGAGGTCAAAGACGCGAAGGTCCTATGGACGATGTTCGGTGGCAAGATCGTCTATGGCAGGGGACCGTAGCGTCCTACATTTAGCTGGGATTTCTCTGGGAGCGGCCTGCCAGGTGCCCTACCCGATTGGCGCGCTGGCTAGAGTTTGGCCCTTTACACGGTATGATCGATGCTCGGGCCCACGGCCTTACGCACCAGCAAAAAGAGAACGCGAATTGAGACTTTGGATAGCGATACTAATGGCGCTCGTTCCCGTAGTCGCGACACACGCCGACGAGCCGGCCCGGTCCATTCCTCCTTCCGTGATCAACGACCCGGCCCCGGATTCCACCTATCCGCCGCAGTCCGCGCAGGTCCTGGTGTCCAGCCATGGGTTGGGCATGAACGGCCTGTTCTATCTCGCCGGGGGTGGCGGACCGCACCCCACCGTCGTGCTATTGCACGGTTTTCCTGGAAACGAGCAAAACCTCGATCTGGCTCAGTCCATCCGGCGTGCCGGATGGAATGTCCTGACCCTGCATTACCGCGGCTCTTGGGGGAGCCCGGGAATTTTTTCTATTCACAACGTGCTTGAGGATGCCGATGCGGCGGTGGCATTCGTGCGGCGAGCAGACATCGCCGGGAAATTCCGTATCGACACGCACCGCATCGTGCTTGGAGGGCACAGCATGGGCGGGTTTGCCAGTGCCGCCCATGCCCGCACCGATCGGGAGCTGCTCGGGGTCTTCCTCATCGACGCATGGAATGTTGGAAGAACGGCGCAGGAGTTGTCGAAAGTGACCGGCGCGGCGCGGACGGCATTGATCAATAAGGAATTCGATGACCTCGGCAATTCACTCCACGGAGCGACCGCAGTCAGTACAGGCGCCGAATTGATCGCTCATCGGACAGAATGGAACCTCATGTCTTGGGCCAAGGACCTGACGCACTGTCCGCTTCTGGTGATTGGTGCATCGAAGGCCAACGGACAAGAAAACACCCAACTTGCTGAGGCTGTGGTCCGCGCCGGGGGCAAGGTCACTGCCATCACGTTGACCAGTGACCATGCCTTTCAGGACCACCGAATCGCGCTCGCAGCCGAAGTGGTGGACTGGCTCCAGAAGCTTCCCTGAACGGCCGAAGCGGGACTTCTGAGAGGACCGGTCGCCGCTCTTAATGCACTCGGAGCTGACAGGGCGCTCAGCGGCTTTGCCGCTTCGATTGCAGCGATAGGGGCCGAAGACCTGAGGAGCCGTGATCCGCTCCGGCGCTGGTGTCGTTTTACTGACTGATACAGTGGTTTTATGATTGGCCACAACGCGCCAGTTCTCCCACGCGGTTGCCGCAGGCGATCCGCAGGAGTTTCTGTCAGCGTTGAGAAATTCTGGCATCTGAGATCCATGTCCCCGAAACTTGTCGCGCGGTTCTCGATCTATGCGGCGCTCGTGAGCAATCTCGCGATCGCGGCCGTGAAGTTTGCTGCGGCCGTGATTACGGGCAGCTCAGCCATGCTGAGTGAAGGGGTGCATTCGCTTGTCGACACCACCAACGAGCTGTTGCTGTTGTATGGGATGAAGCGAGCCGCACGACCTGCCGACAACAACCATCCCTTTGGGCACGGCCGAGAGCTTTACTTCTGGAGTTTCATTGTCGCGGTGCAGGTGCTTTTCGTAGGTGCCGCGGCCAGCGGCTTTGAAGGGGTCAGTCACGTACTGCATCCGGTGCCTATGCAACATCCACTGATGAACTACCTCGTACTCGGCGCATCCTTCGGGTTCGAAAGCGTGTCATGGTGGTTCGGTCTTAAAGCATTTCGTACGACCAAGGGGCGGCAGAGTTATCTTGAGGCCTTCAGGAACAGCAAGGACCCCACGACATTCATAGTGCTGTTCGAGGATACAGCGGCTCTCGCGGGCATCCTCATCGCGGCGGCGGGAATTGCCGCAGCCCAGATATTCAGCGCGCCCCGACTCGATGGAATCGCCTCTATCGGTATTGCGCTCGTACTGCTGGTGTCGTCGCTCCTTCTGGCACGCGAGACCAAGGCATTGCTCATCGGCGAAACCGCCCATGCACACCTTCGCGACGCGATCTTGCGTGTCGCCGGCGAGGATCGCGACGTCCGGCGCGCAAATGGTGTGCTGGCCGTACAGTTGGGGCCAAATCAGGTGGTCGCTGCACTCAGCCTCGAATTCCAAGTGTCGTTGGGCACGAGGGAGATTGAAGCGTGCGTCAACCGAATCGAAACTTCGATCTGCCGGGCCTTTCCCGACGTGGTAACTCTCTTCGTGAAGCCGCAAAGTGCGGATACTTGGCTCCGTCGCCTCAAGCCCCGGGATTTAGTCCGGGACGACGACGCCACCGAGTAATTTCGGAGCTCCTCCTACCGGACGTGAGCTGCCTTCCGCCTACCCATTGCCGTCGCCGCTGGTCGCCGCACGGTTGGGATCTGAGGCTGAGGCCCAGCGAGTAGCAAAGTCGATCAACCTTTGGCGGAGCTGGTCTGATTCGAAACCGCGAGTTCCGATGGATACAGGAAATTAACATTTCTTATTCAGAATCAACGGTTTATATCTCATCAGATACGCTATTCCCGGCATACTCAGCCACCCCGCTTTACCAATGAATTGAGCTCAAAGGAAAATGCTGGTCCGCAATCGCGCCTGCGACGCCTCGTAACCTTCATTGGGGCGCCACGGCAGTCTGCCGGAGGTCCGCCCCGCAATAGGCCGGCAGAAGTCCCGCGAACTGAATGTGCGGTTGCCCGCCAAGAATTTTCATCGGCACTCCCCTTGAACTAGTTTCTGGCGCCCCTAATTTGGGTCTCAGACACCCGTCCGAGACCAGGGTGCGGTTTTTTTAACGGACAACATCTGAGGTATGCGCCATGAGCAATCTTATGAGACAGGATCAAGGGACAGTGATGCCGCGGCTTCAGGAGGAGATCAACCGGCTCTTCGGCATCGCGACCCAAAGCGACAGCAGTTCCGCCACAGCGACTTGGGTCCCCGCAGTGGACATCCATGAGTACGCGGACCGGTTTGAACTGTATGTCGATCTGCCCGGCGTCGATCCTAGCCGGGTAGAGCTGACGCTGGAAGGTGGCGTTCTAACACTAGCGGGTCAGCGGTCCCAGCAAAGCACCGATAAGAGCGACGACGAGCCGCAGTATCAGCGCGCCGAACGTGGACAGGGCTACTTCTTTCGCCGCTTCGTATTGCCAGACACCGTCGATAGCGACAAGGTCAATGCAACGGGAAAGAATGGTGTGCTAACGGTCCGGATACCGAAACAGCCCAAAGCGATGCCACGACGTATTCAGATCGCGCCCTAACATTGGATGACGTTGTCGACAACCGTGACGCGGACATGCATTACGCGTCACGGTCTCTAACGTTCCCCAGCCATGGGGAACCGTCCGGTGCACACTTGCACTGGCTGCACCTGAAAGCATTTTCTAAGCGAGCTGGCAGCGCGCAATTTTGATATTTAGGAACTTCTACGCGTGACGCCCGTTGCTTCTGTCACAACGAGGCATGGTCCCAGACTCATTTGATCGCTGGCATGCGATGCCTGCTCATGTCGTGCGCCGGCTGAATGTGGACTAGCGTCGGATAGCAGCATAGACTCAGGCCGTTGCTTGCGGATGGACGCTTTGTGCTTTTGGTAATGGTTGCTATTCCAGGGAACCCCAATAGTTCGCTTTTGATTCAGTTGCTCTAGAGCCGCCGCACTTTCCCCGATAATTGCCCACAATTAGAAAAACCTAAGGGATACATAATGAATGCAAAAAACAGGTTGATGCTTGCCGGAGCGATTTTATTGTCGCTCGTGGCCTGCCATTCCGAGGCTCCACCGCCACCAGCGCCTGTAGCGGCGACGACCGCGCCTCCTACACCTCCGAGCGCATGCCCGGACACGCCGCCAGGAACCAAGGTTGGTCCGATGGGTTGTCCGTGTGAAACGACAGTGCAGCTTCAGTTCAAGTCAGATACTGCCGCGTTGACGCCCGCCGATCAGGCTCAGCTTGATCAGACGGCCGAGAATCTCAAGCGCCTGCACTGGGTCAGCGGCACGATTGAAGGTTATACAGACGCGACCCATCACGAAGAACACAACCAAAAGCTGTCTGAACAGCGCGCCACGACCGTTCGTGACTATCTGATATCAAAAGGAGTCGGCGACGATCGAATGAAGGTAATTGGCTACGGTGAGTCTAATCCGATCGCCGACAATTCAACGAAAGAAGGTCGCGCGCAGAATCGGCGCGTTGTTTTGCGACGTACCGACTGCGAAGAGCAAAAGTAGCAGCCGCATTCCGATGAGTTGACGGGCGGTTTGATTGCTCCTTTGGGGTCAATCAAACCGCTCGTAGCCTACTGCCGATTAGTTGATGTCAAGTTGTACGCATTCCGCGCATTCCGGGATCTCGAGACGCGCAAAGTCCAAGGGCTGAGCAGGTTCCTTTGTGTGCACGTGTGCGTGCGTGCAAATTGTGAGCCTACAGCTGCAGAGAACTCAAATGGCGCCACGAGGTGAACGGACCGGCGCTGAAAACGCCGGTCTCATCATCCTTGATGAAAATTGGTAAGTTGGCGCGCCTGGAGAGATTCAAAGCGAACGTCCCGCCGCCGAGAAGCTTGAGTGTTTTCACCTAGGATTACTGGTGATAGCACTGTTTGCAGGGCTCATCTCAAAGGCGCTCTCTGCACACGCCACGTGCCTGTGTGACTGGCGATTTTGCGGTTCTGATAAGTGCCGCTGATGGAGGCCCCGTCGAGCGATAGTTTTGCGGGGTAATCACCCAACTGACCAGTGATTACAAGAGTTCCGGTTGCGTCTAGCGTCCCGCTCCAAGACTCATAGTCGTTAGCGCTAGAGGAACAAGTTGCCGGGTCTTTTGCTTTATCCCAACAGAAGAAGCCAGTGATAGTTGACCCTACCTGCCTCTGAACGACGAAGGATTCAGTACCGGTTGTGATTTTGTTTGCGTTCATCCATGTCCCAGTCCAGGTTCCCAGAATCGGCAAGGTTTTGCCGCTCGTACCGGCGGACCCGACCGCGCCATGAAGAACGACCGGCATCAGTGCTGCGGCTAGTAAGGCAGTTAGCCCCGGCAGCCGAACCCGATAGGGCTTTAACATGCCGGCTCCTAGACTACGCCACTATGTTTAAGCGAAAGGCCATGGTACGAACCCGGGCGGCCCTTCAGAATGGGCAATACCGGTGGGCGAGACCACGGGTCGTTGAGTTTAAAGGAATGGAGAGGCTCCGGAAATCCCGGCGTACCTTTCGGGCCACTATCCCTAGTGTCCGTCGGGCGCATGCGCTGGTTGTACTGACCAGGCCGCGGGCTCGTCGTCCTTATCGGCTTCGGCCGCCGCCGCCGTCGCCTGGACTTTGCCCGGCTTGTGGTGGGCGGGCGCGTATATCGCATAGACCTGCATCGGCGTAGCCCCGATATTGGTGATGTTGTGCCAGGTCCCCGCTGGAACGAGTACGCACCAACCGTCTGAAACTTCCTTGTCAAAAGTCAGCTTGTCCTTTGCGGCACCCATCTGCACTCGGCCGCTACCAGCGTCCAAGCGCAGAAACTGGTCGGTCTCTGGATGCACCTCGAGGCCAATGTCGCCGCTGACTGGAATGGACATCAGCGTTACTTGCAGATATCGCCCGCTCCAAGCGACGGTACGGTAATTGTTATTACTTTTTGTCGCGCTCTCAATGTCGAAAGATTGGGGCTGGGGTCCAATATCTTTTATCCCGTTAGCTGCGTTTCCCATCACTGGTCTCCTTAAGAATACGGCAATGCACTATCTTTACGATCCAATAATTCTGCGAGCGATTCACTTCGCCCAGACCTGGGAAGCCACGCGCTCGAAATTTCCGCTCATGATGGCTCGAATGCTCGATTCCTTGTATCCCAGCGAGTGCAATTGCTCGCTTACCTGCGGCAATATGCTCGGAGGCAGAAATTCCTCCTTGATCGAGGCAGGGTATTGGCGGGCAGGCCAGTATTTCGCGCTCGTTGCCTCATCCAGCTCCGGTCCGCCGGTAGAGGGATCGTAATCGAGGCCTATTCCGACATGATCCGTGCCCACAAGCTTTGCCATGTAGTCGATATGCGCGACCATCGACGCAACCTTAGGGGCTCCATCCCCCAGAAATATGCTCAACCCATTTATGCCCACGACCCCGCCGGTTGCAGCTACGGCTCTGATCTGCTCGTCAGTGATGTTCCGCTCATGGTCATGCAGGGCACGCGCATTGGCGTGGCTGAAAATGCAGGGTTTACTAGAGAGTTTCATCGCCTCAAGGCCGGACTTGATCCCGCTGTGGGCACAATCAACGACCATGCCGACACGGTTCATTTCACGCACGACGGTCCGCCCGAAATCCGTAAGCCCTGTGTCCTGATCGTGACAACCGCCGCCCGCGTCGTTGTTGAGGTTGTAGGCGATCAGCATTTGCCTTACGCCGAGCCGGTAATACAATTCGACCATGGACAGGTCGCCATTTAGCGACCCCATTCCCTCGATGTCGAACGTCAATGCCATTTGGCCGGCATGCCACGCCGCCAGGACGTGCGAGAATGTTGGACATAGGACCATGTCCGAGCGCGCTTCGACCCCCTTCGTGTAATCGGCTATTGCACGGACGGTGGTGCTCCACGGCACCGGGTCATAGCCGACATTGATCGATAGGTAATTCACTCCGGCAGATCGCCATCGATCGAGCAGTTCGACGTCACGAGGTCCCGCGTAGCCGAAGCCCGAATGATTATCCCAATACTTAATTTTCTCGGCTCCGGTCTCAGCAAAGGCACCGCTTGCTAGGGCCGACACGCCTGCTGCAGCGGCAGCCTTGATAAACTCTCGCCGAGCAGGCGCGTAGTCACTCACTCGATACCTCATTGTGTGAAGACACTATCACGGCCTCGCAAAAGCTGTTCGATTTGACTGAATTAACTCAGCAAGGCGAATGGCCGTACTCGGACGGTCGGGCCCCCGAAACGCAGTTTTCCCCCTGCGGGCCGCTATCGACCCATAGCCGACGATCCCAAACGTCTGCTTGAAGGAAAGCCGATCCCGATCCAGGGGTGTTTGAGGCCCGTGGATTTCACCCCCCCGGTAGTCGGTTTGAGCAGAACTTTGAGGTTGCGAATCTCTTTGCCTGGGTGGATCTATCGCAAATAAAAATACCCGCATTTTGGCGGACGTTTTCGAATCTAAACAACCGTTCCTACTGCCGGACAGTGACCTGCCCCGGAGCTTGGAGAGATCCGTTCTCGTTCTCCGTAATCTGAAACTTCGCGCTTGGAGGATTCTAGGCGGGCGTTCCGTGTCGCAATGCTCGGACCGCGTGCGATTGCGACCGTTCCGAAACGTACTCATAATCAGCAGAGCCGGGCCTCGATACTTTCGCGTCTGCGTTACCTGCCGTAAACGGAGTCTTGGATGCCACTTGCGGGATGGGCTTCGATTGCCTCGGTCGTGAGCGCGGCCACGCTCGTCGTCAGCGTCATTTATGCCGCCGTCCAGATCCGCCATAACACTCGCGCGGTGCGCGCCGCTGCCTTCCAGCAGGTAGTCGGATCCTTTGCTGGGATCTCATTGGACATTGCTAAGGACAAAACCCTTGTGGATCTGTATCTTCGCGGCAGCCAAGAGTTCGCTACGCTTAGTGATGTGGAGCGCGCGCAATTCAGCTTGCTGTTGCTGAGCTTTCTGCGCCGTGCCGAAAACGTGTTCTTTCAGACCGAAATTCAACTGCTACAGGCCGACCATTGGTCTGGCATCCGCGATAGCATCAAGGCAATCGTAACTCCTCCGGGTGCGCGCGATTGCTGGAGCGCAATCAAGAGCCGCATGAATCCAGAGTTTCGCGCATTCATCGACACACTTATCGCAGGCCAATAGCCCTCGGATCGCCCGTTGGCAGAGTCTTGCCGCGCGCGAACGCCTGCTGTGCGTCAATACCAGATGCGCGTAGCACTTTTCGGACTGGGGCCAATTGGGTTATAGGCGACGGCCGCCAACTTCGGCCCCATCATTGACTTAAGGATGAAGATCTCCAATCGAGTTGGGGCTGTTCCGGCGGGGCACTCTTGCGACGGGCAAACGGCCTACGAGCGGCTCCTGGCGAGAAAGGCATCTGCCGGGGTGTTACCTAAGTCATGAGACCTTACATTTGGGAAGTTGGAGCGCCTGGAGAGATTCGAACTCCCGACCTTCTGGTTCGTAGGGAAATTAATTGTTTTATGGGTTCTTCACAATCAATCACTTGCGGCGCTTGCCAATCGCAGGACCAGTCTATCCAAGGCACAGCTACGGCACATACAGTTTGAGTTCGCCACAAATGCCGTCGACCCGCGTTGCATGACGATCGAATGACTTCTGCCGGCCCTTACCTGCCTGTCACAGGGCTGAAATACCCGCCTTAAAGCAGTCGCTCGGGGCTTGCGGTAGGCTATCCTTGCGCCAACGAAGAACTATTGGATGGCCGACCGCTCCGGACCAGAAATGCCGCAGATACCTGCCGATAGCCCGAAGGCTACGGCGCTCCCAGCTGCGGAAACGCGCTCCACCTCGGAGACCTCAGCGCCCATGCTCGATGTGCACGCTCCTCACGATTCGATTCAGACCTGGAAAGGTTTCTTCATCCACATCGCCACGATTGCCTGTGGCCTACTGCTGGCGCTCGCGCTCGAGAAAACCGTGGAATATCTTCACCAGCGCCACCTATTATCGGAGGCACGGAGCGAGTTGGCCGCTGAATTAGAAAATAACCGAGGAGCCTGGCAGAAGAATTCGGCCGGAGTTGAGAGAATGCAGCGAGAGCTCGAAGGCGATCTTAGGGTGATTCACGCCCTGCGTACCCACGCTTTGCCCGATGGCAAGCTCGACTATTCTGTGTATCTATATGCGACGTTCGATGGCGCGTGGCAAGCAGTTCACCAGAGCGGAGCGCTCGCTCTCATGCCGCAAAAGGAACTCTCAGACGAGGCGTGGTTCTACCGTCTGCTCCTCGATCTAATGAACGCAGAGGCGGCTTTCATACCGACGATGAAAATCGCCGGCGCGATGGCCGCGAGTGCATCGCCAGAGCAACTTGATATACGCCAGCTAGACGAGTTGACGAGCAAGACCATCGAGGCGCTGGGGCAATTGAATTACCTGCGGATGTTTCTCGATATTGAAAAAAGAGAGGGTCTCGACTATTTCGGCGGGGCGATGCGCGGATAGACTGCAGTCGAGTAATGAGCGTGGCGATGGGCGGCGTAGGTCGTCGGCGATACATGGAATGGCTCGAGTGAGGCGCCGATTAGCAGCCATTCACGACCGTCTCTATCGGGTCATCAGCGGTCAGCCAGCATGATTGCTTCACTTCAAAGCGGAAACTTGCTGATTGATCGACAGTGCTAACGGGTTCATACCTTGCATTGACTGGCGCGCCTGGAGAGATTCGAACTCCCGACCTTCTGGTTCGTAGCCAGACACTCTATCCAACTGAGCTACAGGCGCTTCGCAATCGATCCTAAAAGCCTGGCAGGTTCTTGACAATACCGCTGGTAAAGCAGCGCGGTCGAGGTCGGCTTACCTCCCTTGTCTGCGTTCCACTAAACCGGCCTGCCCCCGGGGGTGCGCATGCTATCACAGTGGCTCTTAGGGCCCTACGACGACTCCCTGTAGGGCATGTGCCCGTCAGTTCTTTGGCTAGGCTGGCTAGTCAGTTAGCCTGATTCAAGTTCTCCCTCGTACCCCTCGCTTCCGCTCTAACTGCTGCCGCCTGAAGCAGCTCAAGGAATGATCGTTGACTATACCGACAGCCTGCATCCATGCGTAGACAATTGTCGGCCCGACGAACTTAAATCCGCGCCGCTTGAGATCCTTCGAGATTCGTTCGGACAGCGCAGAGCTGCCAACCCACCTGCGGCCTCCACCAAGCAGCGGCTTACCGTTCGTGAACGACCAGCAATATTCACTAAATCCCTGACCGCTCGCCTCCATCTGGCAATAGATCTGCGCGCCCTTTATTGTCGCCTCGATCTTCGCGCGCGACCGGATGATGCAGTCATTGGCCATGAGTCGACGAATGTCGCTGTTTTTGGTAACGAGCAACTTTCTGCGCATCAAAGCCTGCAAATGCCACGCGGAATGCTTCGCGCTTACGGAGCACAATGATCCAGGCCAGGCCTGCCTGAAACCCCTCGAGCATCAGCATCTCCCATAACATGCGGCTATCACGTTGGGGTACACCCCACTCGGTGTCATGGTAGAGCCTCATCAAGGGATCGGCGCCGGCCCAGCTGCAGCGGTGTCGTAAGCGGCTATCGCTCAACTCGGCGGGCTTGTTCTGTGGCGTCATTTCTCCTCCAATGCAATTTCAACTGGAATCTCGGACCGAACCATTCCCCGGTTAGCGTTTTAAGGCCTTTTTGTAATCGCCGCGCTACAACGTGCCCCCAGTCGTTCTTGACCGCTTCCGGAGGCATATTAAAGCTGTAGGACCGGGCCGACAGCTTTGCTCCAACAAGTGATTGAGACTCGCACTTTAAGAGCTCAGGTATCGATGGCTGCAAATCTCCTCCCTCCCAGTACTTCGCAACTGCCTTCTACGGATGGCGCAATCGCTAAGAAGGAATCGGACAGCAGCCTTGAGTTCCTAAGCGGCGGCGGCGGCATGGGCGCACTGATGCGCGCTAAAAACTGGCGGGATACCTCCTTAGGCCCCGCAGAAGCCTGGCCGCAAAGCCTTCGCTCAGCCCTCAGCATCTGCCTGGGTGCCAGCTTCCAGATAGCCATCTATTGGGGGCGAGATCTGTCACTCCTCTACAACGACGCGTGGAGCCCGATTCTAGGACTTAAACACCCTCAAGCCCTAGGTTGTCCGGGACGCGATGTATGGCCAGAAATTTGGCCAACGATCGGGCCGATGTTCGAAAAGGTCTTTGAAACAGGCGAAGGGATCCGGTCGCAGGATTCGCTGCTGGCCATGCACCGCCACGGGTTCACGGAGGAATGCTACTTCGACTACACCTTCAGCCCGATTCGGGATGAAGCGGGACGCGTCGGAGGAATTTTCAATGCTGTCGTCGAAACCACCTTTCGGGTAATCGGCGAACGGAGATCCCAGCTGTTGCGCGAGCTGGGCGAGCAGCTTGCCGCGGCGCAAAGCGTGCCCGAGGTGTGTGAAGCGGCCCGATCGACTCTGAAGGCCGCGAGCGCCGACCTGCCTTTCTGTCTCATCTATCTAAATGACGGCGAATCCGGTGCCGAGGCAATGAATCTCACAGCCAGTGTTTCCCTCGAGCCCGGCAGCCCAGCGTCCCCTCAACGTATCGAGCTCAACGGCGAAGGGGCGTGGCCAGTCAATTCCGCCGTGCATCAAAGGGATGCGTGCATAGTCCGCGACTTGTCCGGCCGCTTCGGAACCAGCCTGCCTGGGGGCCCGTGGCCGGAACCGTGTGAAAAGGCGGTGGTGATTCCATTGGGGCGGCCACCGGAGGTGCTCGGAGCGCTGGTCGTCGGGAGTAAGCCCACGGCTGGTGCTTGATGGCGAATACCTCGCTTTTCTGGAGCGCGTCGCCGCGAGGATCTCGCAGGCAATCTCGCGCGCGCGCGCGCTCGAGTACCACCGCGCACGAACCCGGGAACTTGCCGAGATCGATCGCGCAAAAACCGTCTTCTTTTCGAACGTAAGCCATGAACTTCGAACTCCGCTCACTTTGATGCTGGGTCCTATGGAAGACG
Source organism: uncultured Gammaproteobacteria bacterium (assembly GCA_963717335.1). Lineage (GTDB taxonomy): Bacteria > Pseudomonadota > Gammaproteobacteria > Steroidobacterales > Steroidobacteraceae > FEN-1191. Next base: position 16,267 of record CAVQVZ010000004.1, read on the forward strand.
CCATGCGCGACCCTGCGACACCCTCGCATGTGCGGACTGAGCTTTCCCTGGCGCACCGAAACTCGATGCGCCTTTTGAAGCTGGTCAACAGTCTGCTGGACTTCTCTCGGATCGAGGCCGGCCGGCTGGAGGCGACATTTGAGCCCACGGATCTGCCCGCTCTAACGCGCGATCTAGCGAGCTGCTTTGGTACCGCCTTTGAGCGCGCGGGACTTCACTTCGTGGTCGATTGCCAACCGCTTCCTGGACCGGTGTACGTGGACCGCGACTTATGGGAAAAGATCGTTCTTAACCTGCTGTCCAACGCCTTCAAATTCACGCTGGAAGGAAGCGTGACCGTTCGCATTCATGCGGAGGGACCCTATGCAGTATTGGAGGTAACGGATACGGGCGTTGGAATATCAGCGCATGAGCTGCCCAGACTCTTCGAGAGATTTCACCGCGTCGACAATCCTCGGGCGCGCACGTACGAGGGCACCGGGATCGGGCTGGCACTGGTCCTGGAACTCATAACTATGCACGGTGGCACCATCGAAGCCCGCAGCACGGAAGGGTTGGGCAGCGACCTTTACGGTGCGGTTGCCGATGGGCCACGCCCACCTGGCAGCTGAGCGCATCAGGAACTCGGGCCCAGCGGCAGTAATGGGGACGCGCGCACAAGCCTTTGTCGATGAGGCGCTAAGGTGGCTTCCGGATGGGACAACCGACTCTTCGCCCTCCCCCGTAACAGCGAGCGGCGAGGAAACCATCATTACCGTGCCCCGAATCAGCGAAACCGGTGGCGCCCGCATCCTGCTGGCGGATGACAATTCGGACATGCGCGATTACTTGCGGCGCCTGCTGGAACGACATTACGTTGTCACATCCGTGCCGGATGGCCTCGCAGCGCTCGACGCCGTGCGCACTCAGCGGCCCGACCTGGTGCTGAGCGATGTCATGATGCCGCGCCTCGACGGCTTTGGACTGCTCAAGGCGCTTCGGGCCGAGCCGCGTACGGCGACTATACCGGTGATTTTGCTGTCCGCGCGCGCCGGCGAAGAAGCGACCATCGAAGGCTTTGATGCCGGGGCCGATGACTATCTTGTCAAGCCCTTCGCGGCGCGGGAGTTACTTGCTCGCGTGTCCAGCGCTCTTGCCCTTTCCTGGGCGCGACGTGAGGTAGTCGAGGAACGGCAACACAGCGAAGAGCGTTTCCGTGCGGTCCAGGATGCAAGCCCGGATGGGTTCCACGTCCTGGCGGCCGTTCGCAACGCCGCAGGCGCGATAGTTGATTTCACCTGGCTCTACATTAACGAAGCCGCGGCCGCGATAGCAAAGAGACCGCGCGAGGCGTTCCTCGGTCGGCGGGTCAATGACCTGCTCCCCGGCCATCGGGATTCCGGGCTTTTCGAGATCTACACCCGTGTGCTCGACACCGGAAATCCCTGGGTCGGCGAAATACACTACCTGCACGACGGCATCGATGCGCCCCTGCGATTCTCGGTGGCACGAGTCGGCGATGGGGTCGCGGTCTCGACAGTAGATATCTCCGAGAGACGCAGTGCCGAGTTGGCATTGAAACTCGCCGATCAGCGCAAGGATGAATTTCTGGCGACCTTGGCCCACGAATTGAGGAACCCGCTCGCCCCGATCCGCCAGGCCGCGCGCATCGTAAGCATGACCGGGGTCACGGAGGCGCAGCGCCGCTGGAGTAACGAGATCATCAATCGTCAAACCCAGCACATGGCAATGCTGCTGGACGATTTGCTGGATCTGTCACGCATTACGCGTGGCACTTTGGAGGTCCGCAAGGCTTCTGTCGAATTGCTGCCCATCGTCGAGACGGCGATCGAAACCGCCCGCCCCTTGATCGAGTCGCGGCAGCATGTGCTGGAAGTGGATGTGAAGGACAAGAGAATGACGGTTGCGGTCGATTCGCTCCGAATCGCCCAGGCTCTGGCAAATCTGCTGACTAACGCGGCGAAATATACCGATCCAGGTGGCCACATTAAATTGCAGGTCTTCCGCCAGCACTCCGAGCTGTTTATGGTCGTCAGCGACAATGGGATCGGTATACCTCCGGAGAACATGTCGACCGTCTTTGATATGTTTTCGCAGGTCAAGTCCGCGATCGATCGCAGCGAGGGAGGGCTCGGTATCGGCTTGGCTCTGGTCAAAGGCGTGGTGCAGCTGCACGGCGGGCGGGTAAGCGCAAGCAGCGGCGGCTCCCGTTGCGGCAGCACTTTCACGATCGCGTTGCCGCTGGACTCGGTCCGGCAGGAGGCTCCTGCGCCGGAAACCGCGGCCGGATGGCGAGCGGATAGGATTCGCTACAGGATTTTGGTAGTCGACGACAATCGCGATGCCGCCGAAACACTTGCCGCCCTCATGGAATTGGAAGGTCACACGGTGCGTGTGGCGCTGGATGCCGAGCGCGCGCTGGGGATCGCCGCAGCCTTCGACCCCGAAGTGGCACTTCTGGACATCGGGATGCCAGGTATGAACGGTTATCAACTTGCACAACGGATCCGTGCCACGGGCTCAGCCACGCGGCCAATGCTTGTGGCCATTACCGGCTGGGGCCAGGCCCAGGATCGCGAATTGGCTATGAATGCCGGATTTGACCATCACCTAACCAAGCCGGTCGATGTCGGGGTGCTCTTGAGCCTGCTTGCCAATAGAGACGGGGCCGGTGTTACCACTAGCCCGAACTGATCAAACGCTTGAAGTATCGGCCTTTGAGCGTCTCCACGGAAACTGTTCGGGCGCGCCGGTACGCCAACCTTCGATGCAGCGCACCGGCAATCCCGGCGATTGCTTGCCCAGCTTCAGCTCCATTACATTTGATGAAATCCCAGTGATCGTCGTTGGGACCGCCGGCTGGACCATACCCCGCGCGTCCTCAAGGCGATTTACCGCCTCGGGAACTCAACTGCATCGTTACGCGCAGGAATTGCGCGGCGTGGAGATCAACTCATCGTTCCATCGTCACCACGCCTTCGCAACCTACAAGCATTGGGCGCAACAGACCCCGCGCGGGTTCAGTTTTGCCGTAAAACTGCCACGCAGCATTACCCACGAGGAACGGCTGCGCGCGGCACGCCGCCCGCTTGAGGAGTTTCTCGCCAGTTTGCGTGGCCTTGGTCGCAGGCTCGGCCCACTGCTTGTTCAACTGCCCCCTTCGTTGGTGTTTGAAGCGCGAGTCGCACGCACATTTTTCGCCTTATTGCGAGCCTGTCATGCCGGCCCGGTAGTGTGCGAGCCACGCCATCTGAGCTGGTTTGAGCCAGGCGCGGACCAGGTTCTGGTGCGCCATCGCATCGGGCGCGTCGCCGCAGATCCGGCCGTGATCGCAACTGCCGCGATTCCGGGCGGCTGGCCAGGCATCGCCTATTACCGCCTTCACGGCTCGCCGCATAAATACTGGTCAATATACGAGCCAGAGCGCCTGAAGCGCTGGGCACAGGCGCTGGCCGCGTCGCCCCGCGGCACGTTGACCTGGTGCGTGTTCGACAACACCGCTGCGGGAGGTGCACTCGGCAACGCACTTGAGACCCTCAAATTGTTGCGCCACGGTCGGCGCGTCCGGGTGTCGAGAACCGGTCCCGAGGGGTAAAATAGGGCGATGCCGCTTGATAACTTCCACCCCGCCGTCGCGGCCTGGTTCAGCCGCAATTTCCCCGAACCGACTGCTCCTCAGCGGGCCGCTTGGCCGGCAATTCAGGCCGGCCGCCACACGCTCATCGCCGCGCCGACCGGCTCAGGCAAGACGCTGGCGGCGTTTCTTGCGGCGATCGACGGCCTGGTCCGCGAGGCCATAAGCGGCTCACTGGCCGATGCCGTGCAGGTCGTATACGTGTCCCCGCTCAAGGCGCTCTCCAATGACATCCGGCGCAACCTCGAAGCCCCCCTCAGCGGCATTGCAGAGGAATTGCAGCGACAGGGTATCGAGGCGCCCGAGGTCCGCGCGCTGGTGCGCACCGGCGATACGCCCCAGAGCGAACGCGTGGCGATGCGCAAGTCGCCTCCGCACATTCTGGTCACGACTCCGGAGTCCTTGTACCTGTTGCTGACCAGCGATTCTGGGCGCGCGATGCTTTCGAGCACCCGCAGCGTCATCGTGGACGAAATCCACGCCGTAGCAAGCACCAAACGCGGCTCGCACCTCGCCCTCTCTCTGGAGCGTCTGGCGCTCGCTGGTCGGCCGCCGGCTGCAGCGCATCGGTCTGTCCGCCACGCAGAAGCCGATCGAGGAAATCGCCCGGTTCCTCACGGGCGTCATCGATCCGGCCGATGCCTGCGTCATCGTGGACAGCGGGCACACGTCGCGTCCGCGATCTCGCCCTGGTGCTCCCCGATTCACCGCTCGAGGCGGTGATGTCCAATGAGGTGTGGCAAACGCTCTACGACAAGATCGCGAGCGCTGATCAGCGAACACCACACGACGCTGATTTTCGCCAACACCCGGCGCATGGTCGAGCGCGTCACCCGAAATTTGAGTGAGCGCATTGGAGCGCAGAATGTCGCCGCGCACCATGGGAGCCTGTCGCGCGAGCAGCGTCTGGACGCGGAGCAGCGTCTCAAGGCCGGCTCGCTGCGGGCTCTGGTCGCCACCGCGTCGCTCGAATTGGGCATCGATATCGGCGATGTGGAACTCGTCTGCCAGCTGGCAACACCGCGCATGATTTCGACCTTCCTGCAGCGCGTCGGGCGCGCAAATCACGCGGTTGGAGGGGTGCCCGAAGGGCCGGCTGTTCCCCTTGAGCCGGGATGAACTGATCGAGTGCACCGCCCTGCTCGATGCCGTGCGCGCGGGCGATCTCGATCGGCTGCACATTCCGGCCAAGCCTCTGGACGTGCTGGCGCAGCAGATCGTCGCTGAGGTCAGCGCGCGTGAATACGGCGAGGATGAACTCATCGCGCAGCTGCGCCGCGCGTGGCCTTATCGCGATCTGCAGCAGCACGAATACGAGCAAGTGCTGCGCATGCTGGCCGAGGGCTATTCCTCGCGCCGCGGCCTGCAGAGTGCGTATCTGCATCGCGATACGGTCAATCACAAGCTGCGCGCTCGCCGCGGCGCGCGGCTCACGGCGATCACCTGCGGCGGGGCAATTCCGTCCAACGCCGACTACCAGGTGGTGCTCGAACCGACCGGCGTGTTCGTGGGCACGCTCAACGAGGATTTCGCCGTCGAAAGTCTGGCCGGAGACATCTTCCAGCTCGGCAATACCTCCTACCGGATCCTGCGCGTCGAGGCGGGGCGGGTGCGGGTGGAGGATGCGGCAGGCCAGCCTCCCGACGATTCCTTTCTGGCTCGGGGAGGCCCCTGCGCGCAGCAACGAATTGTCGCAGGCGGTATCGGCACTGCGGGCCGAGATCGATGAGGCTCTGCCAACGGTCGAGCCCGAAACCGTCCTTGCAGCCACGCGCCTTACCATGGAAAGGCATGGATTGAGCGAAGCGGCGGCGCGGCAAATCGTCGAATATCTCGCGGCTGCAAAGGCCGCCTTGGGAGCTCTGCCGACCCAGCAGCAATTGGTGATCGAGCGCTTCTTCGATGAGGGCGGCGGCATGCAACTGGTGCTGCATGCACCGTTCGGGGCGCGCATCAATCGAGCCTTTGGGCTCGCGCTGCGCAAGCGCTTCTGCCAGACCTTCAACTTCGAGCTCCAGGCGGCGGCCACCGAGGATGCGATCGTGCTGTCGCTCGGCGAGACGCACAGTTTCGTGCTCGAAGAAGTGCCACGCTATCTGAACAGTCGCACCGTCGAGCAGGTGCTGACTCAGGCGGTGCTCGACGCTCCGCTGTTCACCACGCGCTGGCGCTGGAACGCCACCGTGTCGCTCGCTGTCAAGACTTCCCGGGCCGGCAAGAAGGTGCCCGCCCCACTGCAGCGCATGGCGGCAGAGGATCTGTTGTCGGTACTGTTTCCCGACCAGCTGGCCTGCGCGGAGAACCTGCGGGGCGAGCGCGAGATTCCGGACCACCCGCTCGTGCGCCAGACTTTGCACGATTGCCTGCACGAAGCGATGGATGTCGATGGCCTGATCGCACTGCTCGATTCGATCGAATCCGGCCAGCGGCGCGTGCTGACGCGTGACCTGCCGCATCCCTCTCCGCTGGCGATGGAGATCCTCGGCGCTCGCCCCTACGCCTATCTCGATGACGCCCCCCTCGAGGAACGCCGCACCCAGGCGGTGGCCGCGCGCCGATGGCTCGATCCGCAGACTGCGGCGGAGTTCGGGCGGCTGGATCCTCTGGCGGTCGAGCAGGTGCGCTCGGAGGCCTGGCCATCGGTGGAAAACCCCGACGAGCTTCACGATGCGCTCATGCTGCTTGGGATTCTCGAAAAGTCCGAGGCGCCCGAATGGCAGGCGTTTTTCGAGCTTCTTATGGAGCAGCGTCGCGCGGTGTGGCTCGTTGCGGGCGCGAGCCGCTACTGCGTAGCGGTCGAGCACCTTCCTATGCTCGCCGCACTCTACACCCAGGCGGTCGTTTCCCCGCCCGCAACGGTTCCGGCCGAATTCGCTTCCCGTAGCTGGACGCCCGATCAGGCATGCATCGAATTAGTGCGCGGGCGGCTGCAGGCCATGGGACCAGTGACCGCCGCAGCTCTGGCGAGCAGGCTCTCGCTCCCGCAAGCCCGTATCGATGCTGCGATGTTGCAGCTGGAAAGTGAGGGTTTCGTGTTGCGCGGACAGTTTAGCGGCGAGTCGGAGGGCGCTGTCGAATGGTGCGAGCGGCGGCTGCTGGCGCGAATCCACCGCTACACGATTCGCACGCTGCGCGCGGAAATCGAGCCGGTCGCTTCTGCCGATTTCATGCGCTTCATGCTGGACTGGCAGGGAGTCACCAGCGAGCCTCGCCCGGAAGGGGTCGCGAGCCTCGGGGCGATCATCGAGCAGCTCGAGGGGTACGAAGTGCCTGCGGTCGCGTGGGAATCGGAAGTGCTGCCCTCGCGCATGCGCGATTACGACCCGGCGTGGCTCGACAGCCTGTGTCTGGCCGGCCGGGTGCTGTGGGCGCGGCTGGAGCCTCCGCGCAATGTGACGGCGGGTCCGGTGCGGGCCACGCCCGTCGCATTGTTGCGCCGGCAGAATTCCGCGCTGTGGCATGAACTCCTTCCGGCGCCGACCGAGGGAGCGAAGCTCTCCTCCAATGCCCAGGCCATCGCGGAGTATCTGCACACGCGTGGTGCATCGTTCTACGATGAGGTGCTGAGCGGCACGCGCTTGCTCCGGTCCCAGACCGAGTCCGCGCTCGGCGAGCTGGTCGCCGCAGGGCTGGTGAGCGCTGATAGCTTCGGCGGGTTGCGCGCGCTGCTACTGCCGCTGGAGCGCAAGCGCAAACTCGCCGCCCGTGGGCGCCGCTTAGCGATCCATGGACTTGAGGAAGCGGGTCGTTGGAGCCTGGTCCGCCCACTGCAGGCAAGTGAGTCCGTTCGGGCCCAAGCCGAGCGCCAGCCCGGGCCCGAGCAGCTTGAGAGCATCGCGTGGCTCCTTCTGCGCCGGTACGGCGTGGTGTTTCGCAAGTTGCTCACGCGCGAGCCGGCATGGCTCCCGCCCTGGCACCAGTTGCTGCGCATCTACCGACGCCTCGAGGCGCAGGGCCAGATCCGGGGCGGCCGTTTTGTTGCAAGCAGCAGCGGTGAGCAATACGCCCTGCCCGATGCGGTGACCATGCTTCGCTCGGTCCGGCGCCGCGGGAAAGAGGGCTTATTGGTTTCGCTGAGCGCCGCGGATCCGATCAATCTGCTCGGCATCGTGACACCGGGTGGGCGACTTCCCGCCCTGGCCGGTAATCGCTTCCTGTTGCGCGACGGAGTGCCGCTCGCGATCAGTGTGGCAGGGCAGACCCAATTTCTTGAGCCAGTCACGTCAGGGGAGGAATGGCAGCTCCGCAGTGCGTTGGTCCGGCAGCGCCACCACAGCGCGGCCCGCGGCATGATCCGATCGGCATGACCTGCGGCAATGATCGAGGCAGTGAAAAAGGACCACCGATTTCGCTCGCTCAAAGGCCTCAATCAAGCGCTCTTGAAAGAGCCGCCGTATATCCGAGGCGCCGGTCGGATCGTGCTGGGGACCGGCCCGGTGGGGGCCGCAATCGCCTTTGTGGGAGAGCAACCCGGCGACCAGGAAGACCGGCAGGGTAAGCCCTTTGTGGGCCCTGCAGGGGCCCTTCTGGAGGAGGCCATGGTCAGTGCGGGTATCGACCGCAGCGCCTGCTATCTCACCAACGCCGTCAAGCAGTTCAATTACGCTGAACGCGGGAAGAAACGCCTGCACCAGCGACCAACTACCGGGGCGATTGTGCATTACCGTTGGTGGCTCGCGCTTGAGCTCGACCTTGTGGACCCCCGAATCATTGTCGCGCTGGGGGCCACGGCGCTCTTCGCGCTGGCGGGTCGTCGCCTGAGCGTGACCGAACATCGTGGGCCGCTCGAACTGCTCGCGCGGCCAGGATTTGTCACCATTCATCCGTCGGCGATTCTACGAATGCCCGAACGTATCGCCCGGCAGGCGGCGCGAAGAGCGTTCAAGATCGATCTCAAGAAAATCCGGCGCCTGAGTACAACGGATTGATCTGTCCCCGCGCACGCGGGCGAAGCAAGTCACCGATGGCCCGTGGGCGGGCCGTTCGCGATTGGAACGATCCCCCACAGACGGCTGCTTTCCCGGGCATCGGCTCGGTGAATCTCTCTGCGTAATAGCTATTATTATATCTTTAAACTGGATATAGCGTATCTGTATACATATTTATGGTCGTTACCTAATATCTATTCTCAATAGTTCTGCTAACAGACGTATTTATAGCTATAATCCCATGTATTCCAATATAAAGTCAGTCTTATACCTTTTACGTGGAGATAGTATGAGCACCTACCAGACAATTGATGAGCTCGAAATGGCTCTGGGCGCCGGTGTGCGGGCATTGCGACTGGACCTGAATATCGAGCAGCAGACCGTAGCAGCCAGGGCTGGGATCAGCGTAGGCGCGCTTAAGAATCTGGAGAGCGGAAGGGGTTCGACCATTAGGACACTCGCGTCCGTCCTAAAAGCACTCAACCGGCAGGACTGGCTCACGACAATTGCACCCTCCGCCTCAGTCAATCCGCTGACGCACACTGAATCGACAAGTCCACGGCGACGAGCCTCATCCGCAAGGTCGGATCGGGGCTGAGGGTATTGGTGGTGGTAACGACGAACATCGCCGCGTCACCGGCGCGTAATGCGAGGCGTCGCCGGCAATCGGCGTACACGCACGTATCGAGTGTCGAGGTGTTCCTTTGGAATGAGCGCATTGGCGTGACTGTTCTGGACCCGCGCTACGGGTACTACGCGTTTCGCTACACACCGGAATTCCGCGCACTGGGCATTCAGCCTGCACCCCTCCAGATGCCCACTGGCCCGGACCGTACCTGGCTGTTCACCGACCTTCCTCCCGAGACATACAGGCGCCTGCCGGCACTTTTAAGCGACGCACTGCCCGACGACTTTGGCAACGCGTTGATCAACCGCTGGATGGCGGAGCGTGGCATCTCGGCCGCCGACGTCACTCCCCTGGACCGCCTCGCCTACATGAGCAACCGTGCGATGGGCGCCCTGCAATTCAAGCCCTCGCGTGGCCCTGCGAATAGAACATCCGCGGCGATACAAATGAGCGAACTCGTGCACGAAGCGCGTAAAGCGGTCACGGGCACCATTGAGGACGAGGATCACACCAACGCCGCTCTTCGAAGCATCATCGAGGTCGGCACATCCGCAGGAGGCGCGCGCGCGAAGGCAGTCATCGCCTGGAACCCTGCGACCGAAGAGATAAGGAGCGGTCAGGTGGACACCCCACCCGGCTTCGAACACTGGCTGCTCAAATTCGATGGTATGGGCGTGGATCGCGACCTGGGCGCCTCCCGGGCCTACGGACGCATCGAATATGCCTATTATCTGATGGCAACGGCCGCGGGAATCAACATGTCGGCGTGCCGCTTGCTCGAGGAAGGTGGCCGTGCCCATTTCATGACGCGCCGCTTTGACCGCGCTGCGGGCAACATCCGCCATCACGTCGTGACGCTGTGTGCCATGAACCATGTCGACTACAAGAAGATCGGCGCCAACAGTTACGCACAGCTCTTCGACACGGCAAGCCAGCTAAACCTCCCCTACTCCGACCGCGAAGAGATATTCCGCCGTATGGCTTTCAACGCCATGGCCCGCAATTGCGACGATCATTCGAAGAACTTCTCGTTCCGACTCAAACGCGGCGGCGCATGGGAACTGGCCCCTGCCTACGATGTGACCTTCGCTTACAACCCGGCCAGCAAATGGACACACCAGCATTTGATGTCGATAAACGGGAATTTTTCCGCGATCACAACTCGGGATATTTTGGAGGTCGCAGATCGGTTCGGCGTAGGCACCGCGCGCGGTGTCATCAACCAGGTACTCGAGGCCACTAGGTCCTGGCAGGAATATGCGCAGCTCGCTGGAGTGCCCAATGATCAGGTGAGGCACATACAAGCCGATCTGAGGCCGATCCCGGCGCAATAGAAATTACCGTCGGTTCATAACCCGTCTGGGCCGACATGCTACGGAAGATACCAGTGATATAGCGACTCATGCTGCAGTCATTCCGGGCACGGGTCAGCTGAGGACGTGGGGGAGATGCCGATGTCCGAGAAACTGACATCAAGTATGCCTGCGGTATCCAACGCAAACTGGCCGTTGACCAGGGAGACATCCGCGGGGTCGGCCGCGAAACACTTGAGCGGCACTTGAAGAGTCTCCCACTTGCCGAGCGGGGCTCGGGACAGTATTTGCGTCACCTCCGCGAATGCCCCGGCGCGGGTGCCGCAGTAACTCCAGTCGCGTGGGGTTCCGTCCGTGTTTTTGGCGGCAGGCGCGCGATACGGGCCCTCGCATCTAAAACCGATGCGCACCTGTTTCGTGGGACGGGCGTCAACCCGGTAACGCACCATGAGGGCCCGCTGCTCGCGAAGGGCAGCGCGAAGGTCCGTGGCACGGCCTCCGATGCGCAATTCCGCCGGACCCTTCCCCGACCAGACGGCACGCACCGCCGGGATTTCCAATCGTACATTCAACGCCCCGCCCGGACTTGGCTGGGATTGCATCGTCAAGCGCACCTCCCCTGCGGTATCGCCGACGTAGATGGACCAGGGGGCCGTGACATGCCCCGAATTAAACAGAGTGCCAGTCTGCTGCTGCGCCGGCGAAAGCATCGGGTTCTCCGACAATTGGCCCACGGCGTTTCGCTCTGATCCGGATAACCCATATCCTCGCTTGAATAGCCCGCCGGTCACTGCACCGGACTTGTCGAATCGGACCGGCATGGCGGTGGCAGGCCAGGAAAATCCAAGGCGTCCCGTAAATGGGGTCCCGCTCTTTCCATTCGGCCCTCGGAACAACATATCGGCAATTCCACCGCCTTCGCTCCCGGGAAGCCACGCGGCGACGAAGGCATCCGAGGCGTTCAATTCCGGATTGACCCACATCGGTCGGCCAGAAATGAACACGGCGACGACCGGAATTCCGGAGGCGTGCAGACGGTTAAGAATCTTCATGTGGGTGCGATCGTCGCGCGAGAATTCCAGAGTCTCGCGATCGCCTTCGAATTCCGCATATGGAGATTCACCGAACACGACGATTGCCGCGCTGGGACGCTGCTGGTAGGACCCATCGACACTGAGCGTGGCCTTACCACCGGCAATCTCAACCGCAGCCCGGATGCCCGAATAAATCGAGGTGCCACCGGGGAAATCTGCGTTGGTGTTGTGACTCCCCTGCCAGTCGATCGTCCAGCCGCCGCTTTGCATGCCGATGTTATCGGCGCCCGCGCCCGCCACAAGGATGCGGCCCTTCGGATCAAGGGGCAGCACCCCGCCGTTGTTTTTCAGCAGCACCATCGACTTTCGGACCGCTTCGCGCGCGATGGCTCGGTGCGCCGCGCTTCCGAGCATCTCAAAGTGGCCGGCGTCGGGGCGCGAGCTGGGCGGTCCTTTGCTGAACAGACCGATCACTGTTTTGACTCGCAACACACGCCGCACCGCATCGTCCAGGCGTGCCTGCCGAATGGCCCCGCCGCGGACCTGAACGAGTAGATTGCTGTACAGCTGCCGCCAGCTGTCGGGCGCCATGTACATGTCGAGGCCGGCGTTCAGTGCTTCCGGGCAGTCGTATTTGGTGCAGCCGGGAATCTCCTCCTGGGCGTTCCAGTCACCCACCACAAACCCCGGAAAATTCCAGCGCCCTTTCAACACCTCCGTCAGCAGTGCTTGCTGAGCATGCATTTTAGTGCCCTGCCAGCCGTTATAGGAGGCCATGACATTCAACGCCCCCGCCTCGATGGCGGACTCATAGCCTGGAGCGTGCACCGCGCGCAGTCCTGCTTCGTCGATGCGATTGTCGAACTGATCGCGGCCGGCCACGGTGCCGCCGTCGCCGAGAAAATGTTTGACGCTGGCCAGCGTGTGTCCTGCGCCAAAATAATCCGCAGTGCCCGGCACGCCCTGAAGTCCGCGTACCATGGCCCTTGCACACGATGCGACCAGCTGCGGATCCTCTGAATAGCTCTCGTACGATCGGCCCCACCGCACATCACGGACCACGGCAACGGTGGGTGAGAATGTCCAGTCCAGACCGGTGACGGCCACTTCCTCGGCGGCGGCCCGCCCGATCTTTTCGATCAAGGCTGGATCGTGGGTGGCGCCCAGACCCACATTGTGGGGGAACACTGTTGCACCCGGGATGCGTGAATGGCCGTGCACCGCGTCGATACCAAAGAGCTCGGGAATCGGCCTGTGAGCGCCGGGTGCGCCGGCCACGGACGCGCGATAAAACTCGTCGGCGAGAGCAAGCCAGCGAGCGGGAGTCGTGCGGACATCATCTCCCGGTGCGGAGTTGCCGCCGGCCAGTATCGAGCCGAGCCTGTAAGTATGCAGATCTTCAGGTTTGATGGTGCTGATGTCGGCCTGAATGAGCTGGCCCACCTTCTCCTCCAGCGTCATTGTCGCAAGCAGTCCGTCGATGAAAGCCTCCGTTTTGGAATCCAAGTGCCTCGCCGGAGTGACTACGGGCCACGTCTGCGGGTGAATCGCCGGAACCTGTCCGGCGGCCGATGCCGTTCCCTGTGCTAGTAGGAGGCCTGCCATCAAAAACGTGCGCCCCAGGGCGGAGGAACTTGATCGATTCATGGTGTGAGCCTTATGGAAGTGGGCACGACGTTCCAGCCACGCAGCGCAACGCTTTGGCAGCTGTGACCCCCGGCGGGACAGTGCACCGTGACCTTTCTGGATTCCCCAGCCATCAGCGTCAGGTAATTGTCGCTGTAATAGGCCGGCAATACCCGCTGGCCAGCGCTGTCCATCACTGTGACCTTGGCAAGCAGAGCCGGCGTGCGGCCATGATTAGTCATTACAATTTCGACGATGTCTTCATCGCCCCTCGCGTGCGAACGGGCGACTACGCCCAAGAGCTGTTTGGGTAAGGCGGTCAATCGCTCCAGATCGGCCTCGGCCCGCGCTTCCCAGTAGCTATTGGTCGAGAGGAGCTGGCCACGACTATTGCTAAGCTCCAATTCGACCAGCACCACGCCGTGCTCTTCCAAAGACCCCTTGAGCAAAAGGGGCGGCAATGTGGTCGTAACGTTGGCCGCTGCGTTTAATCGCTCGGAGCGCTCGAGCAGGAGCCGGTTATCGAGCGACCATACTCTCGTATGCAAACGCAGCGCCGATTGCGTATCGCGCGTCGTGTTGACGACCGCCAGGCTGTAGTCGGGCAGGTTCAGCTGCGCATGGAGGGGCTCGCAGGCCTTGTCCGCACCGTAGTAGGCCCCCGCGTGTCGTAGTCCGAGGTGTAGATCTGCCAGGGGTTGCTCGGCCACGCCGGATGCGTCATCCACAGCAGCCGGCCGCTGTTGCGCGTCCACAGATGAGCCTGGAAGCCTTCGAACACGGCGCGATAGGAAACGTAATTCATCATCTGCGCCTTGCGCTCGAAATCGTCGAGGCTCGTGGGCGCGCCGAGACTGCTGCGTCGAGCGCCTCCATGAAGCTGCGATGTCGCCGTTACCGCCGAAGTGCCAGTCGTGATAGGCGAAGGTGTCGCTGATCGGCCAGCGGTCCGCGGTCGGGATCATGGCCTGGAGTGATTCGAGCGTGGCCAGCGAGGGCGTACCGACCTCGACCGAGAAGCCCGCTGGCGAGCTCGGTGAAATAGTCCACGGGCGGACGATAGTTGTACGGGCCGCTGCCCTGCAGGTTCACGCTGTTGGAGCTGCCGGTGTAGTAGCCGAGTGCCGTCGAGCTCGCGATCAGGTCGGCGAGCCCCTCGTTGATGATCGGCTGCGGCACGCCTTCGTTGCGGCCGAACCAGACGGCGATGGAGGGATGATTGCGATAACGCCGGATTACGTCGCGGCGTTTGGCAGGAACAGTTGCGGGTCCTGCGGCTCGACCTGGAAGTCCTGGGTGGATGCCCAGAAGTCATTGAGCACCAGCAGGCCGTATTCGTCGGCCAGGTCGTAGAACACCTCTTCCGTGTTCTGCCCCAGCCAGTTGCGGATGATGTTGAGGTTCGCGGCCGCGCGATGCAGCCGGAAGTAGGGCTCGAGGCGCTCGCGCTCGATGCGCTTGCGCGAGTCGTCCGTGCCCCAGCTGCCGCCGCGCGCGGCGATGCGCACTCCGTTGACGCGAATCGCCAGGTAGGGCGTGAGCGCCGTGGTGTCAATGTCACGGACCGCCGGCGAGGTCTCACCGGCCAGCGTGAGCGACTCGGCCCAGCCGTTGGCGGTCTTCTTGATGGCTTCGTGGCGCACGTCCATGAGTCGCTCGTCTTGCGCGATTGCCCGCGGTGGGGTCGACCTCGACGCGCCGCAGCCCGCCCTGATGATCGAACAGCGACAGCTCGTAGGTGAGCTGGCGGATTCCGAAACGCACCGATTTGCTGTCGGATATGAGCCCGATCGCGGCTGACAGTGAGCTGCAGGTGATAGAGCTCAGCCGACCCATAGCCGTTCGGCCACCACAATCGCGGCTTGGAAATCCGGAGCTGTCCAAATTCCGCAGGATCGAGCCTTACTGTCGACACGCCCGGTTGCACCAGGACAGTCTTACTCAGTTGCACGGATTCCATCCGGCCTTCGATCGTGACGCTGAGCGGCGCGGTGCTGCGATTTTCGAGCGGCACCTCAACAACGACATCGGCGCAGTCGAGGCGCGGGAGCGGCAAGCGCGTGATCACTCGCGGGTCGAGAATTCGCACCATTCCGCTCGCCGCCAGCTCCACGTCCTGCCAGAGGCCGGTGTTGCGATCTCGGATGCCGGGGATCCAGTCCCATCCTTCGACTGGCCACGAACGTCGGGCCGTCGATCGCCAGATTGCCCCCGTTTTCGCCCGGGCCCGCCGCCACTGATTGCTCGTGCGGAATGCCGGGATGTGGGGGCGGCGAAACGCGTACGGCGACGACATTGGTGGCCCCAGGACGAACCAGCGAGGTGACATCGAAGCTGCCACGAACGAAGGCGCCGCGTACATTGCCGAGATGAACGCCATTCACCCAAACCTCTGCGGCGTAGTTAATGCCGCCCAGAAGTCAAAGTCAGCTGGCGATCTTTGATCGCGGCAGGTAGAGCGAACTCGCTGCGATACCAGTAGTCCTGGCGATTTAGCGACTCGGGAATCGCCAGGTTGTTCAGGCCGTAGTCCGGATCCGGGTAGACCCGTTGGCAATCAGCGTGGTGAGCACGGTGCCGGGCACCACGGCCGGATACCAATGATCCACCTCAAGGCCCACCGAGGAGATCGCCTGCGGCGAGGCGGTAATGCCCGGAGCCGCAGCCAGGCGCCAATTGGATATCCACCACCGGTCGGGTGCCGATTCCTGCAGCGCGGGCTGCAATTGCATCGGCCGCGCCTGGGCTGGAGAGAATGGCGCTGTGCCGTGCGGAAGTGTCCACGCCGCCTGCGGCTCAAGCAGTCCGCGCCATGCATGTTCCTGCCAGGGCCAACCCGAGCCGACCTGGTCAAAGTAGATCAACGAGAATTCGGGCCGCCGTCTGTTCAGGTCAGCGACTTCGGTGGCACTCAATTCGCGTGACATCAATGAAAATTGCGCCAGCGAACCACCGAAATGGTGAGATCCGGTCGGATCGTTGATGTCCTCCGGTGCCAATCGGAGCACCGCAGTTATCGCCGCAGTGTTCACCGTAGAGGAACTGACCTCAATGCCATCCAGATACAGGCGCACCTTACGTCCGTCGTAGGTGCCGGCGAAAGCGTGCCAGGCATGGAGTTCAACGGAAGTTGCTCCTTGCAGCGCGAGCCCGGGCGAGACCCGGAGTTCGATCTGGCCTTGGGCGAGCAGCACACACAGGCACTGCGAGGCCGTCCCCTCGCCCAGCGCGGCGATGATCGCCGCACTTGCAGGCCAATGATCGACCCACACCCACCCTGACATCGACCACGGCGCGTTCGCGCCGAGCAACGGTGAGGCAGCCGGCAGCGCTTGGCGCAGCCCCACTCCGCCGGCAAGAAACCTGGCGTTATAGGGGCCTAGGGTGGCATTTGGCTCCGCCGGATGCGCTTGGAGGGCGCCCCAGAAAAATAACAACCCGAGGACGCAGATAATGGAGGCCGCACCGCTAAATCCGCGACCCGCACTCTTGCTTGGCCTCATGTGCAATTGCCCGCCCGCACTCAGCTCATTTTGAATTTATATTAAACCAATTTGTTTGATTTATGTAAGGCGCGCTGTCAAGCTCGCCGCGGGCACGCACTATCGTCCCAAAAGAGGATGGACATGCTTGCAAATGCACAGACCCGGGTAATCACGGCGGCCAGTTTGGCAGGTCTGCTGTTTGGCTTCGACACCGCGGTGATTTCCGGTGTTACTCAGTCGCTCCGCGACGCGTTCTCGCTCTCCCCGACCGGACTCGGGCTTGCGGTCTCCGCGGCATTGTGGGGCACGCTCGCCGGAGCGTTGACTCTGGGACGGCCCGGGGACCGCTACGGATCACGCGCAATCCTGCAGTGCATCGGAGTTCTGTACGTAGGCTCGGCGCTCGGGTGCGCGTTGTCCTGGAATCTGACCTCGCTCCTGATATTCCGGTTCCTGATCGGCGTAGCGATCGGTGGCTCGTCCATACTCGCGCCGGTCTACATGGCCGAGGCGGCGCCGGCCGCACGCCGGGGCGCGATGGTGGGTCTGTTCCAGATCAACATCGTGGTCGGCATCCTGATCGCATACGTCAGTAATTTCTTCGTTGCCGAACTAATTGGCGGCAACGATGTGTGGCGCTGGAAACTGGCCGTCGCCGTCTTTCCAGCATTGCTGTTTTTGGTGCTGCTGTTCCTGATCCCGCAAAGCCCCCGTTGGCTGATCAGCAAGGGACGGCTTCAAGAGGCTGCCGCCAGCCTGAGGCGTTTGGGTATCGCTCAGCCGGCGGAGGAAATCGCGCTGATCCAGCGCAACGAAATGCTCGCCGCTGGAGCACCGGCACCGCGCCTTTCCTGGCTGCGCCACCGGCGCGCCATAGTCCTGGCCGTGGGGATGGGATTGTTCAACCAGCTCTCGGGCATCAACGCAATCCTCTACTACCTCGCCGATATCTTTGGCGCGGCAGGCTTCAGTTCCATTTCGGCAAGCGCCCAATCGATTGCAATCGGAGCCACCAACTTGCTGGCAACGATCTTCGCCATGACAGTCATCGACCGCTGGGGTCGAAAACCGTTGCTGCTCATGGGTTCTGTCGGCATGGCGCTCGCCCAGGGCGGGGTGGCCTTCGTGATGGTTTCGGGCACCCACCGGGCGCTGCTACTGCCTTTGCTTGTGATGTTTATTATTTCATTTGCCATTTCTCAGGGTGCGGTCATCTGGGTGTTTCTGAGCGAGATCTTTCCGACCGCGGTGCGCGCGCGCGGCCAAAGCGTCGGCAGTGCAACCCACTGGATTGCGAATGCGCTGATTTCCGCGGTATTTCCAGCATTAGCCGCGGTCTCGCGATCCATACCATTCGTGTTCTTCTGCCTTATGATGGTATTGCAATTTTTCCTGGTTCTGCGTTTCTTTCCCGAAACCAAAGGTGTCGAGCTGGAAAGCATGGAAGGAACAATCGCGAAGTCAGCATCTGTTCAATAGTTCTGCCGATTCCGGCGTTTTAGGGCAAACGGTTCTCGGTTCCCGAGTTCTGAATACCTTTAAGGTTATAAATCAAATAATTAGGTGTCCTGCCAGCTCTGGAGGACCGTCCACCCCCAACCGCGGACCTGAAGCGTGCATCGCGCGCCGCCCCGATTATTAATGACATTTGAAATGATTAATCTTGACAGCAAGCGGGACGCCAGCGTAGTTTCCGCCCGAGCTAGAACGACGCACCGAGTTTTATGAAGCGTGGTACTGCCGCACGATGGGCGTAACTAACGACACTCGAACACAGTAGCGATTCGCATCTCAGGGGGCTGATCAACATGTCTCATCGCAGTGAAAAGCGCGCGCGCCGCGCATACCGTTCCACCAATGCCGCCATGCTGGCCGCTATGTCGGTCGAAGCGCTGTGCCTGAGCGCACCGCGCGTGGCGCACTCTCAGACCACACCCACAAGCGGTTCGCCGCCTGAAAACCTGGAAGAAGTCACAGTCACCGGGTTTCGCGAGTCGCTCGAAAGTGCGCTGGCACGCAAGCGCTCCTCGATTCAGCCTATCGAATCGGTCGTGGCTGAGGACCTGGGCAAGCTTCCGGACCAAAACGTGGCCGAGGCGCTGCAGCGCTTGCCGGGCGTATCGATCAATCGAGCCGGTGGAAAAGGCACGCAGGTGCTGATTGACGGCCTGCGAAACAACCTCATCACGCTCAATGGCGAGGTGTTTCTGACCGGTCGCGAGTTCTATGTGAGTGGCGAAGCCTCCGGCGGCGGCAACGGCGGGACCGTGCAGTATCAGTCACTGGAGAGTATCCCGAGCGAGGAAGTCTCCGGGATCGACGTGATCAAGAACCCTACCGCACAGAACCGTGAAGGCGGCTTGGGCGGCATTATCGACATACGCACCCGCGCTCCTCTGGAACAGCCCATGGGCCTGACTTTGGGTGGCAACGTGCGCGGCACCAAGGCGGACGGACCCGATTTTGCCTCCACCACCCCGCAGGCAACTGCGGTGGGAAGTTTCAAGTTCAATGATCGCTTCGGTATCACCGCCAGCTTCTCGTACGATGATCAGAAACTCGATGACCGCCAATTCCAGGACCAGAACCGCAATCAATGGCTGGTGACCAACACCGCTCAGGTTGGCTCCTATGTCGGCAGCCCCAGCGCCAGCACGCTAAGCACTATGCCTGGAGGTCAGACTTACATTGATCCCCAGCTCGGTTATTTCAGTGACATCCTGCAGCAGGTCAAGACCACGGGGGCCAGCTTCGGGGCCGAGTGGCGATGGACCGATCAGATCACAAGCA
This sequence comes from uncultured Gammaproteobacteria bacterium, assembly GCA_963717335.1. GTDB lineage: Bacteria > Pseudomonadota > Gammaproteobacteria > Steroidobacterales > Steroidobacteraceae > FEN-1191. The sequence goes on from CAVQVZ010000004.1 coordinate 35,705, forward strand.
CGTTCAATTACTTCTACGTGAACCAGGAAGACGAGAGCACCACTTACTCCGACAAGGCCTGGTTCTCCGGCGGCAGCGGACAAACCAACCATCCTGGCGCCCCGGCTTCATTTCCGGGAATCGACCCCTCGCAGCCCTACAGCATCGACGGGCACGGAGTGGTTCAGTCGGCCACCTTCATGGCCAATGGGGCCGAGACCTCGACGCTGTATCAGAACAACAGTTCGCACGCCAACAACTTCCAGTTCGTGACTCATTTCGGGGGCGACGGCCGGTTTACGGGCGATGCCTCCATCGCCTATGCCAAAGCGACTTCCAACCTGCAGGCGGCGCAAGCCGACGTCGAGCATGGGTTTTACGGCGCATTTGACGGTCCGGCGTCGATCCAGCCCACCGCGCCGGGCTGCAATAACGGTGGAAACTCTTGCGATAACGGCAATCACGGCTACGCATGGACCTGGAACAACGGTGGCAGCAGCGGACTTCCGCACGCGGGATACGCCGATTCCTACGGCTACACCAACGTCCTGTCCAACGCGGCCTACACCTTGTTCAAATCCAACTGGGCCTGGGCCAACCAGACGGACGAGACCAACAAGTCCGTGATGGGCGATCTGAAGTTCAACTACACGGATCTGATCTTGTTGACCGCCGGGGCGCGCTATTCTGAACGCGACGTCGATCAGGTCTTCGGTCGTTATTTGATCGATGGCGCCAACGCGGGCAGTTTCGGCAAGTTGGCAGGCGTCGCCAGCAGCCTTCCCAATGGCGGCAATTGCTGCCGCGGCGCCACCAACGGTTCTTGGATCTATTACTCGGATCCAGGCTACGCCACTATTCCGTTTTCCACGCCGCAGACCAACCCCGGACTGGCCAAGTTGTACAACAACTTCGTCGTCGGGAACATCATGGTCAAGGATCCGGTGACAGGAGGCATGACCAACCCATCTACCTACCTGAACACCCTGTGGAACCAGGCTGGAGTCGCCAACAACACCGAGCGGTTCTTCGAAGATACGGTCAGCTCGTTTAAGGTGACGGAAAAGACGACGTCGGCCTTCTTAATGGCTGATGCGGGGACCTCCTCGGATGCCTACCACGCCAATTTCGGCATTCGCATCGTGAGAACCGACCTAACTGTGGATGGCGGCCAAACGGCCCCCGTCATCACCACGTGGGGCACCTCGTCCTGGAACGGCGTGAACAGCAATAACGTGCCCTTCTCGAGCTCACGCACGTACACGGACATTCTGCCGGCGTTCAACTTTGTAATAAACGCCACCGAGACACAGAAGCTTCGCTTTGGGGCAGCCCGCGTCGTGTCTCCGCAGAATCTGATGGATATCGGTCGCGGTAACTCTTACGGCTATACCCGCGGTGCAGACGGCCCTGGCGGTCAACCGCGCTTCAAGTTCAACGGTGGCCAGTCGGGCAATCCGAACCTAGATCCTTTCCGCGCCACGCAGTTCAACATGTCCTGGGAAAATTATGTTTCCAAGGGCGGCGTGATCAGCGTTGGTTTCTTCTACAAGGCGGTGGACAACTTTGTCACCACCGCGGCAGTGCCCACCTTCGTGAACGACGATTTTGGAGGCAGCATCGCCAACGTGAATACGCCGGTCAACGGTGGTAGCGGCAAGATCTACGGGGGTGAACTCGCAGGAACATACAACTTCGAGAGTGGCTTTGGCGTAACCGGCAACTACACGATCGCCAATTCGGACACCACTCAGGACACCAGTTTCGAGAAGAATCTGCCGATTCCAGGCGTCTCCCATAATTCGCTGAACCTTACGGCGTACTACGAACACGCCGGCTTTTCAGCACGGGCGGCCTATTCTTGGCGGAGCAGTTCGGTGAACGCATCCGGCGTCGGCTCGACTTTCTCCTATCAGGACATCAACGGTAACCCGGTGCTGGCGACTGTATATGCCGCCTCCTACGGGCAACTGGATGGACAGGTGGGATATGACTTCAGTAAGCACGTCGGCCTGACGTTTTCCGTCCTAAATCTGACGGATGCCAAGCAGCATACCTATCTGCAGTGGGAAAACCAGCCGTTTACCTACGACGATACCGGTCGCCGCTTTTTCTTTGGTGTAAAGGGCGCTTTCTAAGGAGCCTGCCAACACCAGGGGCGCCTACGAGCTGTGGAAGGTCTTTTTTAGAGGGCAAAGCCCGACGCGAATATTTGCGCGCGCCTCTCGCGTTCGGATAAGAATGACCGACCAGTGGCCTTCCCTCTCGACGGCGGGTTAGACATGCCGATGTATCACTTGCAGGCCATCACCCCCGTAGAATCGGCATGAACCCACAAATTACCCTCAGAGCTTGCCATGCCGAGCGGACTCGAAGATAACCCCCTCCCGGGCCTGAGAGCGAACGAGCAGCTCAGAAGCATTGCAGTGGTCGGCGGCGGCACTGCGGGCTGGATGGCCGCCAGCATCCTGGCGCGAGCGCTACCCGGCACAAAATGCACCATCACCGTGATCGAATCCCCGATGATCCCGACTGTGGGGGTCGGCGAAGCGACCATTCCGCCGATCATTGAACTGCTGAGGTTCCTGTCAATCAACGAGGATGATTTTGTCCGCCACACGCAGGCTACCTACAAGCTCGGAATTAAGTTTACCGATTGGCATCACCTTGGGCACAGCTACTGGCACCCCTTTGGCACCTTCGGAGAAATGATCAACCTGCGACCTTTCTACCATTCCTTCCAGCGCGCCAAAGCGCGCGCACTACCGGTCAAGGTCAGCGACTTCAGCCTATGTGCAACGCTCGGGGACCAGGGTAAGTTTCGCTTTCCCGAGAACCTGCCGGATGGACCGGTGGCCGGGCTCCGGTATGCGCTACATTTTGACGCCGGCCTCGTCGCCAAGTACCTGCGCGCCTATTCGGAGCGCTTGGGCGTAACCTGTCTGGAACGGACCGTGTCCATGGCCACGCAGCGAGCCGATGGCTACATCGATGAGCTGGTCTTCAGCGATGCCACGCGTCTGCGGGCCGACCTCTATATTGACTGCAGCGGCTTTGGCGGTCTGTTGATCGAGAAGACCCTTCAGACCGGATATCTGGACTGGCGCTCCTGGCTTCCGTGTGATCGCGCGATTGCCATGCAGACCGAATTAAATTCGCCGCGCCCTCCCCATACCGAGTCATTCGCCCGCGCCGCAGGCTGGCGCTGGCGCATCCCGCTGCAGCACCGAAATGGCAATGGTTACGTCTATTCCAGCGCCCACATAAGCGACGATGCGGCTCATGATGACCTGCTGGCCTCAGTTCGCGAGCGCCCTCTGACCGAGCCACGCGTGCTGCGCTTTGTGACCGGCCGCCGCAAGTTGTTCTGGAATCGAAACTGCGTCGCGCTGGGCCTGGCGTCAGGATTCCTTGAGCCACTCGAATCCACCAGTATTCACCTGGTCATGAGCGGCATGTACAAGCTGCTGGAATACCTGCCGGACCGTTCCTTTGATCAGCGCGGCATAGACGCCTACAACACCGAGACCATCAACGAGATGGAACGGATCCGCGACTTCATCGTTCTGCATTACTGCCTGACGCAAAGAAACGATAGCTCGCTCTGGGAGTATTGCCAGAACATGTCCCTGCCTGACAGCCTTTCGTCGCGCATCGAACTTTACCGGACCACCGGCAGAATTCGTCATCAGGCGGGCGATTTATTCACCGATCTGAGCTGGTTCTACATTCTCGAGGGCATGGGCGTGGAGCCGCAAAGGTATGACCCGCTCATTGATGTACTCAAGTTCGATCAATTGAAGGAGATTCTGGCGTCTATGGCCCGTTCCGTGCACGCAGCGTCCAACGCCGCGCCATCGCACGATGGCTATTTTGCTCGCTACCAAGACCAGACGGGTGCGGTGGCGCAATGAGTTCGAACTTCGCCGGCCACCCTAAGAGCTGATCTCGTGTCCGCCCCCCTTTATGCAGGCGTGGAGTTGGGTGGTACCAAGTGCGTGTGCACTCTGGGGACCCACCCGGCCGACATTCGCGAGCAGCAGGTTATTCCCACCCGCGAGCCGGCAGTGACGCTGGCCGCAATCGCCGAGATTCTTAGCCGCTGGAATTCGCAGCTTACCCCGCTGACGGCACTGGGCATCGCAAGTTTCGGGCCGCTGGATCTGAACCGCGAATCTCCCCACTATGGCCGCATCGGCGCCACGACCAAGCAGCACTGGGACTATTGTGATCTGGTCGGATACTTCTCGCAGCGCTTCGCGGTGCCTGTCGGGATCACGACCGATGTCATTGGGGCGGCGATGGCCGAGGGTCGGTGGGGAGACGCGCGCGGACTTAGTCATTTTGCGTATGTCACAGTGGGGACCGGTGTGGGTGTCGGGGTTGTGGTCGACGGAAAACCACTGTCCGGATGCCACCATCCGGAACTCGGGCACGTTCGAACCGAGCGCTTCCCCAACGATGCGTGGCCAGGGATTTGCAGTTTCCACGGCGCCTGCGTCGAAGGGCTGGCTTCCGGTCCGGCCATCGCGGCACGGTGTGGCGTCAACGCCGCCGACCTGCCGGAGGACAGTCCCGTATGGGATACGGTGGCTCACGCGCTTGGGCAGTTACTGCATGTGCTGGTGATGTCGGTGGCACCACAGCGGATCCTGGTGGGAGGTGGGGTGATCAGTACCCGGCCGCATCTATTTCCGAAAATCCGCAACTGCCTTTCCGGGAGTCTAAACAACTTTATTGACATCGCCGAAATCCGCGCCGGACTGGACACCTTTGTCGTTCCGCCTGGGCTGGGCACGCGCGCAGGGCCGTGCGGAGCTCTGGCCGTTGCGGCCGATGTTCACGCACAGCATCTTGGTGCTCATTCCCGAGCACCGCATATCGCCGCCGTGACTTCCTAAAGCTTTGTATCGCCCTCTTTTCGGGTTAAATTCATTACATGGCAGGAAAAAAGCCCGCTACCAAGGCCGATATTCCAGCAGGTGGCGTGACGGGTCGGAACCTCTCAGGGACCAACCTGGAACGTGCAGGCGATCACAATCAGCGCGTCACCTTGCATGCGATTCGGGTCAGTGGGCCTGTCACCCGAGCCGAGTTATCCCAGATGACTGGCCTGACGGCCGCGGCGATTGCCAACATCACCAAGCGGCTGCTGCGTCTGCGGCTGATTCTCGAGGCCGGCACCACGCGCGGCATGCGCGGCCAGCCGGCCACGAAGCTCGTCATCAATCCCAACTGTTGCTTCTCGATGGGACTGAACATCGATCGTGACCACATAACCTTGGTGGTCGTTGATTTTGCCGGTGCCGTCAGGGCGCGCTCCTCGCGGGAAGTCAAATTCGCGCTGCCCAATGAAGTGCAGGCGTTTTTCCAGCGCACCGCTACAAAGCTGCTGGCGAAAGCAAAGGTCGACCCAGGCAAGCTCGTAGGTATAGGGGTCGCGTTTCCTGACGATATTCAGCGCGCCAGCCTGCCCGAGCAGCCGGCGGAGTATGCGGTCTGGGGCACGGTGTCCGTTAACCGGCTGCTGGCAAGCGCTTTGCCGGTTTCAATCTTCGTGGAGAACGATGCGGCCGCCGCGGCGATAGGCGAAATGCATTTTGGGCTCGGACAACAATATCAGAGTTTTTTCTATGTGCTCATTACTGCCGCGCTCGGTGGCGGTCTGGTGATCGATGGGCATTATTTTCGCGGCGCCACCGGCCGCAGCGGCGAACTCGGATGGATGCGGCGCGGTGAGCCGGGGCAAGCGCAACCGCAGCTACAGAATATCGTGTCGTTGTCGGCGCTGTATCTGCAGCTGGCCGGGCAAGGTTTCCGCGTGGACTCGCCGCGCGATCTGCTCAAACTGGATGAGCGGGCCCAACAGGCCATCGACGTGTGGATCGATACCTCGGTGGATGCATTGGAACCCACCTTGGTGGCGATCAACTGTCTGATGAATCCCGAGGCGATACTCATTGGCGGGCGTTTGCCCGCGGCACTGGTTGACCGCCTGGCGGGTCGCCTTAACGAACGGCTGCGCTCTTATGCCGCGAAAATCCCGTCGGTGGCGCCGATCGCGCGAGCCGCCATGTCGGACGACGCCCCAGCCGTCGGCGCGGCAATACTGCCGCTCAGCGACCGTTTCCTGCCAAGTCGCTTCGCATTGATGAAAAACATGGGTGATTGATGCAAGACAACGGAAAAGGCCAAAGCGGCGCTCTCGCCTCGATTACCACGTTGTTCTTTGCCTGGGGGTTTATCACCGTCACGGTAGACCCACTGATCGCCACGCTGAAGGCAATTTACCGGCTGAGCTACGCCGAAGTGATGCTCACGCAATTCGCGTTTTTTATGGCCTACGGCATTATTTCCCTGCCGGCGGCAACGCTGGTGGCGCGACTCGGATACCCGCGCGCCATTGTCACCGCGCTCGGTATCATGCTCGCAGGGTGTCTTTGCATTCCGCTTGCGACCCAGGCCGACACCTTCCTGATCGTGTTGGTGGCGATGTTCATCATCGCAAGCGGTATCACCATTCTGCAGGTCGCGGCCAATCCGCTGGCGGCGCTCCTGGGCCCCGTCGAGAGTTCGCATTTCCGGCTAACACTGGCGCAGGCCTTCAACTCACTTGGCACCACGCTCGCTCCCTATTTGGCCTCGTCGGTCATGCTGGTGGGAGGCATGTTCGCGGTCCAGGAGGGCATGGTGGTTTCTTCGGTCCAGCGCACGGTATCGCTGCGCCACATTGACTTCGCGTTCCTGGTTATCGGCGTCCTGATCGCTATCCTGGCCCTCTTCATCTGGTCGGTGCGAGAGCGTTTGACTCGGTCCACGCCTGCCGCTGCGCCCCACAGAAAAGCGATGCTGGGAGAGGCGCTGCGCTCGCGTTGGGCGCTTCTGGGGGCCATGGCGATATTCCTGTACGTGGGCGCCGAGGTGTCCATTGGCAGTGCCATGACAAATTTCCTGCACCGCGAAGATGTCTTTGGCGTGCCCCTGGAGCGCGCCGGCAAGTTGCTGAGTCTCTATTGGGGCGGTGCCATGGTCGGGCGCTTTATTGGCAGCGCGTTGCTGCGCCACATGCGTGCCGGGTTGCTGCTGGCCGGAGCCGCGGCAGTCGCTGCCGTTCTTTGTCTCACGGTCAGCCAGGCGCCCGGCGCCGCTGCGGGATGGGCCGCGCTTTCCATTGGCCTCTTCAATTCCATCATGTTTCCGGTGATTTTCACACTCACACTCGAACGTTCCACCGCCTCGGACGCCGCGACCTCAGGACTGCTGTGCATGGCCATCGTGGGCGGTGCGGTCCTGCCCTTGATCGTGGGGCAAGTCGCCGATCACGCCGGTCTGCGTCCGGCCTACGTGGTTCCGATGCTGGCCTACGCGTGCATCAGCGCCTTCGGTTTCGCGGCAGCGCGTGTGCGCCTAGCCAAGCTGACCGCGGCGCTACCGAGTGCAGGTCATTGAGGGGGAGTGCCTGGCTGCGCAACACCGTCCCGGTCCTGAACTCGAAGCGCGGCTAAAGACCCTTCACGGTTGGCTCGTAAACAAAGCCTATCCTTGCTGGGCACGTCACGGGTACGATCGAGACTATGGCGGATTTCAGGAGCTCTTGGAGCCCACCGGACCCGTCTTGGGAGCAGCGCGCCGGGCACGCGTGCAGGCGCGCCAGCTCTACGCCTTCGCGCGAGCAACCGACCTAGGCTGGTCCGGGGATGCCAGCGAGCTGATCGCCAGTGGCTGGGAGTATTTCTGTCGATTTTACCGACGCCCGGATGGCCTGTACCGAACCTTGATTGCGCCCGACGGGGCCGTACTGGACGATCGCGCCCTGCTCTACGATCAAGCCTTCGTGCTGTTGGCGCTAGCCGAATGGCATCGCCGAACCGCCGAGGCCTGCGCGCCGCTCGTGGCCGCCAGAGAGCTGCGCGGCAGACTGTTTGATTTTCTCAAGGGCCCAGGCGCGGGATTCCGGTCGGGACGGCCCGATGGACTGCCGCTGCTTTCGAACCCGCACATGCATCTGCTGGAGGCCGTGCAGAACTGGGCGCTGATCGACCCGGACCCCGCCTGGCAATCAATAGCGGAGGAGATCGTGGCCCTGGCACTGGAGCGGATGATCGATCCGAGCCTTGGCGTACTGTTCGAGCGCTTTGATGAGCATTGGCGAACGTTGAGCGGGGAGGCCAACCGTCTCATCGAACCGGGCCACCAGTTCGAATGGGCGTGGCTGATGCTGCGTGCGCGCGACAGCTCGCATGCGACTCGTCGCATAGAGGCGGCGACGCGGCTGGTGGAGATCGGCGAGACCTACGGCGTGCATGGCGGCGTCGCGGTACTGAGCTTGCGTGCAGACTTTGGTGTCAATGACGGACAGGGGCGGCTATGGGCCCAGACCGAACGCCTCAAAGCGGCGCTAGCCCTGGCCCGCCTGACGCACGACTCTCGCTACTGGCACATCGCCACCCTTGCGGCGGATTCGGTGTGGCGATACATCGACGCCGGCGCCCCCGGGCTGTGGCGCGACCGCCTGAATTCCAATGGTGAATTCTTGGTCGAGCCCACACCGGCCAGCACGTTCTACCACCTTGTAGTGGCGATCGCCGAAGGCCGGCGCGATAACCCGGCGGCACGATGATCAGCCGCAACGATCCGTGTCCCTGCGAGAGCGGCCAGAAGTACAAGCAGTGCTGCGGGCGACTTGAGCGGCAGGCTACCCCGGTCGGGGGAGCGGCGGGATGGGCGGATGCGGGCGCCCACATCAAGCGCGGCGACGCTCTGGGACGCGAGGGCCGGCTGCACGAGGCGATGGCGTGTTACCAGCAGGCGCTCGCAATCAGCGCAGATATCGCCGAGGCCCATTTCAATATGGGAAACGCACTGATCGATCTTGGCCGGCCCGCCGAGGCGGTGGCGTGTTTCAGGCGGGTGTTGGAGATTGAACCCGATAGCGCCGAGGCTCTCCATAATCTCGGCAATGCCTGGCGCGCTCAGGAGCGACTTGATCAGGCCATCGACTGCTACCGCCAGGCATTGGAATTGAAGCCCGATTTCGCGGTGGCCTACGCCAGCCTTGGCACCGCCTTGCGGCTGTCCGGCCGGGGAACCGAGGCCGAGGCGAGTCTCCTGCACGCGCAAAAGCTGGCGCCCGAATCGGCCGCCCTCTGCGCGGAACTGGCAGAATTTAGGGCCGATCTGGGGCAAGTCGCGCCAGCGGAAGAACTCTATCGGCGCGCAATCCTGCTCGATACGCAATGTACCGAAGCCTGGGTGGGACTGGCCAGGCTCCGCAAGCAAACGCGTGAAGACAGGGTTTGGTTGACCGAAGCGCAGCTCATAGCGCGCTCAGGTCTGCCTCCGAAAAAGGAACTTCTGTTGCGCTACGCACTGGGCAAGGCGATGGATGACATGGATGAATACAGTCTGGCATTCACCAACTACCGGCGTGCCAACGAGTTGAACAAACGTCTCATGCCCGCGTACCAGGGGCAGAAGCTGACGCAGCTGGTGGATCGCATCGTTCAGCGACCAGAACGCGCAGTGGTTGCAGCGGACAACAATGGATGGAGTACTGTCGGACCGGCCCGTGTTCATTGTCGGTATGCTGCGTTCCGGCACGACACTGGCCGAGCAGATCCTCGCCTCACACCCTGCGGTTTTTGGCGCCGGCGAATTGCCCTACTGGAACTCCGCACTAGCGGGGAGCCGGGTTGAGATTGAAGGAGGAGGCGCGCTGGGAGTATCGCTTGCCGATCTGGCCCGTCGTTACGTGGCATCTCTCCCGGTCGGATCGAGCGACACCAGGCGGGTCATCGATAAGACACCGGGGAATTTTCTGCATCTGGGCCTGATACACGCGGCGCTGCCTGAGGCGCGCATCATTCACATGCGGCGTCATCCCGTGGATACCTGCCTGTCCATCTATTTCCAGCACCTTGAGGCCTTTCACACCTACGCGTGCGATCTTGGCGATTTGGCGCACTACTACACCCAATACGCACGCCTGATGCAGCACTGGAATGCTGTATTGCCCGCGAAAGCAATTCTGGAAATGCAATACGAGGATTTGGTGGCCGACCCCGAATCATGCAGCCGGCGGATGCTGGATTTTATGGGCCTGCCCTGGGATCCGCGTTGCCTGGACTTCCATCGAACCGAGCGCCCTGTCCTGACGGCCAGCAAGTCGCAAGTGCGCCGACCGATTTACAACTCAGCAGTGGGACGCTGGCGCGCCTATCGGGGATTTCTAGGACCACTGCTCGGCCTGATCGAACCCCAGCAAGCTTGACGCCAGTCACTTTTTTGCATCGCGGCGAAGTATTGTTGAGGCACGCCGCAAAAGCGAGGCGATACATGAAGAAACGGCCTGATTACTCGATCGCCAGGACACGCGCGTGGCACTGAGCAGCGCAATACTTTCTCAGCGCCGCAGTGTCGGAGTGTTCTGGTTAGGCAGCGCCCTCGTGACTGTTGGCGTCATTCTGCATCTGCCGATGTTTGTAATGGCTCGGCACGCCGGCTACGTCCTGGCCGACATGCCAATGGGCGCGTACATGTACTGGGGCATGGCCTTGATTGTTGCTGGCATTGGATTGGCTGGTTATGGCCTGCTGCCGGTTTCGCGCTCGGCAGCTCCTGGGCGAGCGCCCGCCGAAATGTCGGCCCGAGATGGTGTGACTTTGAGCGCCGCTCATTGGAACACGGCCGCATTGCTGGCACTGGCGCTGATCATCGATGTCATGAAGCCGGCCAGCTTGGGATTCGTGACACCTGGCATGCGAGTTGAGTACCACATCGATCAGCATACGGTCGGTTGGTTACCCTTCGCGGCACTTGCCGGAACCGTGATTGGCTCGTTCGTATGGGGTGCGCTGGCTGACATCTATGGGCGGCGTGCGTCCATTGTGCTGTCTTCGGTGATGTTTGTGGGTACCTCGATATGCGGGGCCATGCCGAATCTTTGGTGGAACGTCGGCATGTGTTTTCTGATGGGCGCGGCCGCAGGCGGCATGCTGCCGGTTGCGTACGCGCTGCTTGCGGAGATCATGCCGGCACGCCATCGGGGCTGGAGTTTGGTCCTGGTAGGAGGCATTGGTGCGGTGGGCGGGTTCTTCGCGGCCAGTTCCCTTTCGGCGCTGCTTCAGCCGATGTTCGGCTGGCGAATCATGTGGTTTCTGAACCTGCCGACCGGCCTGATTCTGGTGGCTTTGAGTCCGTTGCTTCCGGAATCGGCGCGCTTCCTGCAACAGATGGGCCGAGGCCCGGAAGCCCGCGCGATGTACGCTCGCTTCGGTGTGGTCCTGAACGAGCCCATCGCCTTATTTACCGCAGGCGTAGAGCGCGCGCGAGCACCGCTCCCTCCCGTGGATCGACAGCTTATAGGCGTGACCACGGCGCTGACCCTAGCCGCACTCGCCTGGGGCCTGGTTAATTTTGGGCTGTTGGTCTGGCTTCCCTCAGCGTTAGTGGCGGAAGGCCGGAGCGTGGGCGCATCCAGCGCACTGATTGCTAAGTCAACTCTAATCGCGGCACCGACGATCCTGATTTCCACCTGGCTCTACAGTAAGTGGAGCACCAAGTGGTCTCTGGTGACCATGATCGGGCTTACCGCGCTCGGGCTCCTTTTCTTGGGACTGCGGGAAGTCGGTGTCGAAGCGTTTGGCAATCCGCTGTTGCCCTTATCACTCTTGATCCTGGGCTCATGCGGCGTGATCTCGATCCTGCTGCCGTACACGGCCGAAAATTACCCGCTGCGCGTACGCGGTCGTGCCACCGGCTGGGTGGCCGGCTGCAGCAAGCTCGGAGGTCTGCTGGCGCAGGGTCTGAATGTTGCTGGCGTGGTGCCAGCCTTCGGCCCCGCGGTGCTGATCATCGCCGTCCCTGCGGCGGTCTCGATCCTGCTGCTCGCCCTGTTCGGGGGTGAAACCCGCGGCCTGGATCTGCGCCAACTGGATGCAACCGGGCCGCATCTCGCCGCAGAATATCTAATGAGAAGAATTTAACGCTCAGCTGATCGGTCAAACCACGCGCATAGTCAATCTTCGGATCGGACACAGGGCTTCGATGTCTCGGGCAACAGATCAAAGGTAACGGTGTCCCGATAGGCGAACTGATTGATCCCGAGTGTCGCCACGGGCGTGAGCATGTGCCAGATCAGGTCATCGTCAAAGACATAACATTCGCCCAACTCACGCATGTTGAACCGAGTCAGTTCGCGCTTGGCGTTGTCGGTAATTACCACTTCTCCGCCACGGGCTCCGCAGCGCGCCAACAAATGAGTCGCAAGGTACTTTTCGCCGTCCTTGTGCAGGCCCGGAGGGCTCGTGTCGCAGGGCCGGGATGGCGTGGCCGCGAACCGGATCACGTGCATGTTGACCGAGTAAGTTACGCCAATCTGGGAAAGCGGAAGGTACGTGAGGTGATGGGAAATCATCTTGCGCACGCCGGCCGTATCGGCGATTTCTTTGGGCAGCGGTGCGTAGACGCGCGCCTGCCCTCCCAAGGTCGTATTGTATTTTTCGAGCTGAACGTAGGGGGTGGAGACCTCGAAATACGATACGCGAACCCCGCCTTCAACGATCTCGGCCTTGAACCGATTTAAGGATCGATATCGATCCCCGCTCTTGTAGTACTGATCCCGAGGCAGTGACCAGGCCGCATGGGCCAACGCTTCCAGTGCGCGCGCGACATCCGCATCAACGCACAACGGGCGCCGAGTAAACCCTTGCCCGAGGATCTCCTCCCGGGCGCGGCTGTCGCTGACAGCTGCAACAAAAGCACCCTCATGCATAAGTCCCTCCGATGCAGGCTGCGCTACGACAAATGCCAGAGCGCCGACAGATCAAATGGTACGCCGGTTTTGCAAACTACGCCGGGCCGCCGAGCGCGTACTATTCTTATGCTGCGGTCAGGCGTAAGCCTCGCCGCTGAGATGCTGGAACCTATGCTCTCCATCACTGAGGGTGTACGACTTGCGCGGACTTTCGCATCGAGGTGTTAGGCGGCCCATCACTGAGGTGTTCACACGGTTTGATATGCCGCTGGGATTGATGGCCTTCTGGGCCGGCCTATTGGCAGCCGCGCGCGCCTATTCGGCGGGCTACGACTGGCCCTACCAAACAATCTCGGTGTTACTGTATTCGGATCAGAACCCACACGGGTATTACTGGGCCTGGGCTGGCCTGGAGTTTTGCGGCCTGGCCGGTATTGTGTGGTCCGCACGGGAGCGCCGCCGTCTTGAGGTCGCCATCTCCGCGCCTACCGCGGCGGGGTTTCGTTTGCTTCAGTTGGGATTTCTGTGTATGTGCGGTGCTGTGTTGCCTGACCGGGTGCTGCCATGGTCCAAGGGACACGAGTTGCTGGCTATATTCGCATTCCTCGGCATCTGCATCGGCGTGACATGCCGGATGTCCGGGGCCATTGCGGGAATGGCGCCATATCGTCGGGGAAGCCCGCAGGAGGGCGTAAGGGCCTGGATCCGGTGGTTCCCGGCGCTGACGCCGCTCGTGCCCATCGTGCTCGCCGGAGCCACGCAAATCTACCTGAGCGTCGAGCGACCAAGCTTGCCTTGGGTTAGTCCAAACTGGCGGATCCGCGGCATTTCCCCGTTCTTGAGCTTTGGTTTTTGGGAGTGGATAAGCTGCGCAGTGCTAACGATGTGCCTGCTGCTGATCTGGAGCTGCGGCTTGCAAGAACACCGTTCGATAGCCCATAGGCCTCAGTAGCAATTACCCAGACGGTCTAGCCCCGCGGTGCCAATCGACTCTGCCACGACGGCCGATCCCCAAGGGATCAGAAACCCGAAGCACTAGCAATCGTTGATTGGCTGTACCTGCAGAGGGTTATGCACTCAGCTGACGGTAGATTGCGCGTTCGTGCGAGAACGCCTTAAACCCAAACACCCCGTGGTAGCTACCCATGCCACTTTGATTGACGCCACCGAACGGCAGCTGGTTTTCCAAGTAATGAGAGAAGAATCCGTTGATCGTCACTCCGCCCGATGATGTCCTGCTGAGCAATTGGTCAATGGTGGCCTTATTGTTACTGTAGATGTAGAGCGCCAGGGGCTTGGCGCGAGCCGATATGTAACCGATCACCTCATCGATACCCTTGTAAGTCACGACCGGCACGATCGGCGCGAAGATCTCCTCCTGCATGATCTGCATCTCAGGGGTGACATCGGTGAGCATTGTCGGGTGGATCGTGCGATCGGATTTCTCCAGTGTGCCGCCCACGGCGACCTTCGCTCCCTTGGCTAGCGCATCATCGACAAGTCTCTTGACGCGATCAAAATTCTGGTCATTGACAATCTGGGCGATGCTCTCTTTCTTGATACTCCCGTCATCCCTATACAGGTTCTGCCTGACCTTCGCCTTAAACTCCTCGATCAGGGCGCCTTTCTGTTGCTCCCGGACAAATACGTAGTCGGGGCTGATGCAGGCCTGCCCACCGTTAAACTGCTTGGCCGCCGCCAGGTCGCCTGCGACCTTCTTCACGTCCGCGCCCTCATCAACTATTACTGGTGATTTCCCTCCGAGTTCCAGCGTCACGGTTGCCAGGTTCTTCGCCGCTGCCCCCATGACCAGCTTTCCGACCCTCGTGCTCCCCGTAAAGAAGATGTGGTTGAAAGGCAATTCGAGCAGCGCCGTGGCCACATCAACCCCGCCTTCGAACAGGGCAACCTCCTTCTCCTCGAAGGCCAGCCTGATGATCTTCGCGGCAACTGCCGCGGTCGCCGGGCACAGGTCTGTAAGCTTGACGATGCAGCAATTACCAGCAGCTACGGCGGCGGCGAGCGGACCCATGACCAATCCAAGCGGGAAATTCCAGGGGCCCAGTATCAGGCACACCCCCCGGGCCTCATAGACGATACTCGCCCGGTCGTTCTTATTCTGGGAGGGAGTCACTTCGACGGGTTTCATCCATTCTTCGAGGTTGCTGATGTTCCTGTCGATATTGGCAACGACATTGAGGATCTCGGTCACCCTGATTTCATTTTCAGGCTTGCGCGTGTCCTTTTTCACCGCCGCTACGATTTCATCGCTGTGCGCCTCGACGGCCGATTTCAATTTCTGCAGCTTGTCCTTACGCTCCTGTGCGGTACTGGCTTTCGCGTCCCATTGATAAGCCTGCTGGAGAGCGAAAACCCGCTCGATCCGTGCAGTTACACCCTCAGCTTCTTGAATCTTGGGAATGGACACAGAATTTCTCCGTTCATAACGACCATTCTCGGCACCGTAGCGCCGGGGAGCCATTTTATACCTAACCAGCGCTCTCACGCGGACGCCTCTACAGGAGGCAATGCTGTGCCAATGTAAAGGAGCAACAGGCCCCGCTCCACGCCGAAACTGTACGCCGGGAAACCTTCGCCCGGGTGGGTGGGCGCCGGATAGTTTTTATTTCCCCGTTCCGTGCTTTGTTGAAAGCAGCTTGCCGGTCCCAGCGTCGAGATTCAAAGTCTGAATGGCGGACTTGCTGGCACCCGTGACTATCAAAGTCCATACCAGACAACCGTCGACCACCTGAAGTTCTGAGCCCACCACTTTCGCAGGCGGCTTGACGCGGGCAAGCGCTTTCTTCTCAGCGTCTGTCTGCGAGATCCTTGCAAGCTTCGGCAGCTGCGCGTCGGTGGTGTCTTTTGGTGGATGGATTGAACACTTCGTAGTCGCGGAACTCACCGAAGCGAAAGCTAATCCAACTACGAACGCGCCGATGACCAATATTCTGTTCATGCGGGACCCCTAATCCGACCAAAACATACGCCGGCCTCACGGCCGAAACCGCCCGACACTAGACGTTGAACGGGACAAAGTTCGCAGAGTCTATCGAATTTGCATCCAGGATGAGGTCGATTTGAGAGCCGAAGGGACGCTGTCACGCGGGCCTTCCTTGCATGGCGCCAACGGATGTGTTAAATACTGAACTATATGGTTCAGTATCGCCAAAGTCGGTTCGACGCCTCCTTTGCCGCCCTCTCGGATGCCACCCGGCGTGGCGTTCTGGAACAGCTAGGCCGAGCCGACGCTTCAATTACCGAACTTGCCGGCAAGTTCCACATGACCCTCACAGGTATGAAGAAGCATGTCGGGGTCTTGGAACTGGCGGGTCTCGTCATCACAGAGAAAATCGGTCGGGTGCGCACCTGTAAGCTCGGGCTGCGCCGACTGGAGGAAGAGGCGGCGTGGATCGAAAGATACCGCCAGCTCTGGGACACACGCTTTGCCGCGCTGGACAACCTGGTCGAGGAACTGACACGCAAGGAGAAGGTCGATGGACGCAAGAGGAGAGCATAGCCCTGCGAAGAATCGCACGACGGTGGAGCGAAAATCCGAGTGTGAGCTAATCATTTCGCGAACTTTTAACGGCCGCTCGCGGATCGTGTTTGAGGCCTGGACGAAGCCCGAGCTATTCGCTCGCTGGTGGGCGCCCAAGTCGACTGGGGTCTCCCTGCTCTCCTGTGAAATGGATGTTCGAGTCGGGGGCGGCTACCGTCTTGAATTTGGCCAAGGGCCTGCGAAGGCTATGGCGTTCTTCGGTCGGTACCTCGAGGTGACCCCGCATTCGCGCCTTGTTTGGACCAATGACGAAAGTGATGACGGTGCCGTAACCACGGTGTGCTTCGAAGAAAAGGACGGTAAGACACTATTGACCTTGAAAGAACGGTATCCCACTAAGGAAGCTCTAGACAGGTCGATCGCCGGGATGGAGGGTGGAATGCCCGAACAATTCGAACAATTGGACGAGCTTCTCGTGTCCTTGACCGCCGCCTTGAAATAGCTCTTTGGCATCTTGTCCCCGTTTCGGCCGGGGTTCGATGGCAGGCCACGTCGGCGGTTTGCCATCGCGTGAACGGCCCGCCGGAGAATCAAGGTTTTACAACCGAAATCTCGCGTGATTAAATTTTTTCAGATCCAGGGATCAAACAACGGCAGGATTGATCTAACCTGGCAGCGCACTCAATGGTGCGGTGCACTGGTTTCCACCTACGCTGCAGAATTCCCCCGTTATGTAATGGCGGCACGAAATAAAGGGTGATCCCACATCGTAGGACGTCCAAAGCCTGATTATGCTCACCGTCCCAGTGCTTTTTGTGCCTCTACGCCTACTGCAAATTTACCCGGCTCGATAGAAGATGACTCAGACCTCTCAAAACGTAGCAGAATTGGATATCGGGCAAAATTTTTACGGATCACCGGCCCTTGGTATTCCTCATGCTTAAATCCAGGCTTCGTATTACGGTCGCGGCGGTCATCGTCCTCGGGGGGCTGCTTTCATCTTGCGACCAGGTCAAGGTTCAAGCAAATACCCCACCGACGGCGACCACCCCGCCTCCGGTGGCGACCCCGCCTCCGGTAGTCACCCCGCCCCCACCCCCACCGCCGCCCCCGCCGCCGCCGCCGCCTCCTGCATCGCCGGCGGCGAGCGTGGACCACACAAGCTTAGTCTTCGGGTCCGACCCGGTCGGAACCACCTCTGCAGCGCTGAGCCTGACAGTGTCCAACACCGGCAACGCACCGTTGACCGTCAACGGGATTTCCGCGACCGGGCCCGACGCTGCGATGTTTGTTCAGACCAGCACCTGCGCGGCAGTCCTGAACGCCGGGCAATCGTGCACAGTGAGCGTCACATTCACGCCGAGCAGTGCCGGCGTTAAGGCGGCCACGCTGGCTCTATCCAGCAACGCGGCCACCAACCCGGCGGTGGCTTTGTCCGGGACCGGGGTCGTTGTCACCGAGCCGACTGGGTTTACTGACGTGACCGATAAGTCAGGCGTGGCGCATAGCAGCGAGACCTACGGGGCCTCGTGGGGCGATGTCAACGGCGACGGGTTTCCTGATCTGTTCGTAAGCGATCACCGCACGATGAAGAGCCTGTTCGTTAACCAGCGCACCGGGAGCTTTGTTGATATCGCGCCGACAATCAATAACTTCGCGAATCGCCCCGACGCGGATACCCACGGCGCGTCGTGGGCAGATTTCGATAACGACGGCGACCAGGACCTGCTGGTGAGCATAGGTACCGGCAATCCGAGCGAATGGTATGTAAACGTCAATGGAAAACTGACTTTCGAAACGCTTGGATCCGGTCTGGACGTTGCAAGCATCGGCGGTCGCATGCCGGTGTGGCTTGACTATGACCGCGACCACCGCCTGGACGTGCTGATAGCCCAATACGCGGGCGGAGCCAAGCTATTTCACCAGAACACCGACCGCACCTTCACTGAAGTGAGCAGCGCGGCCAATCTCCATTGCAAGCGGTTTCATTACGCCCAATTGGTGGACGTGACTGGCGATGGCCGCCTGGATGTGCTTTGCCCCGACGAGGCGACTTTCCCGCAGAAAATCTATGACACGTCGAGCTTCCCGTGGAAAAAACTGTATGACGCCACAAAGCCGGCGGCGTTCATGCCCCTCATCCACAATGTGGCCGACTCAGCGGTAGCCGATTTCAACAATGACGGCCAAATGGACATGTTCGTTCTGGGCGGAGTGCAGAATCGCCCGTCCTCGGTGGCCCAGGGAGGAACCAACAGGATCGAAGCGTTGCTGTCCGGAGGGAGCAAGGGATTCAAGTTCGTAAGTAACGGCACGGTGACCTTTACGATCGACTGGAACAAGGCGCCTGAAGGCGGCTCGACCGATATTGCCAAAATACAGATTGGCTCAAATGGTAATCATCCGAACTCCTCCACCTTTACTCTTGATCCGACGCAGTCATCGGTGTGGGGCATGCCGCCGGCTCCCACTTCGGTGTCGCAATTGCCGCTCATGCAGATTGGATACGACAAGAGCGCGCACCGCTGGACGCTGGCGATTGTGACCAAGCTGGACCCGAACGCCACCGGGGGTATATTCAGCCAAGGCTACATTCAGGTCCTGACTACCGCTCCGATCAGCGCGCTCCAGTCAACCGGACTTTGGCCCACCGATCTGCCGGCGCGGCCTACCTTGCTGATGAATCACAACGGCACCTTCTCTGACACCACGGTGGCTGCCCACCTCGATACCAAGATTCAATGCGGTAGCGTGACCGCCGGCGATTTTGACAACGACATGTACGTCGATCTCTACCTCGCCTGCCGCACGGGCGCGAGCAATATCGCCAACATCCTGTACCACAACAACGGTGACGGGACGTTCACCGCTCTCCCGGACGCGGCCGGCGCAGCCGGGCCCCTCGGCTTGGCGATCTCCGATAAGGTGGGAACGGCCGATTCCGTGGTCACGGCGGACTACGATGAAGACGGCTTCCTGGACTTGTTTGTGACCAACGGCTTTAACTTGCAGCCCAGGTACATTGGCGGACCCAACAAGCTGTTCCACAACAATGGCAATGCCAACCACTGGATTGAGCTGGACCTGATCGGAGTGAAATCCGACCGCGACGCCACGGGCGCTCGCGTCTATGCCACCGCGTTGGGCGTCACGCAATTCCGTGCTCAGGACGGACGATATCATCGCTGGTCACAGGACTCGAGGCGCATTCACTTCGGTTTGGCCAGTGCCACCTCCGCCTCGATCACGATCAAATGGCCCAGCGGTCTGGTGCAGACCTTCCCGAACGTAGCCGCTAACAAGCTGTACACGGTCACGGAAGGCATGGCGCCAAAGTAGCCTGCGGTTTAGATCAGAGAGTCGAAGCTCGGGTGCCCGCAAAACGTTCTTGCGCCGCGTGGCTCGATCATTGCCTTCGCTTCGGAATCGCGTCCGGCCTCACCCGCGGCTGTCCCGCGCCTGTAACATAAATTTATCCCCACAGCTCGTAGCGGCCGTCCCGTTGCGCCCAGGGGATGCGCTCACCAAACCTTCCAGCTAAGTGTCGGAATATTCCGTGCTTTTCGGCAGCCCAACCGACAGAGCCGCAGGCTCAGAAATGCTAGCCTCATTTTTACAAGCGGAGAGTAGATCATGAAGCTGTACTACATGAAGGGCGCCTGTTCCCTGGCCTCGTATATTTCGCTCAACGAAGCGGGAATCCCGTTCGATGCCATCGAGGTCGACCATAAGACACACAAGACGAGCGAGGGAGAGGACCTCAACGCGATTAACGGCAAGGGCTACGTTCCGGTTCTGCGACTCGATAACGGAGAGATCCTGACCGAGAACGTTGCGGTACTCTCGTACATCGGGGACCTGAATCCGTCCGCGAAACTCGCACCGCCTGCAGGGACTTTTGAACGTTATCGGCTGCTGGAAGCCCTTGCGTACATTAACTCCGAGATCCACAAGAACTTTGGCCCGCTGTTCGATCCCAAGGGAAGTGAGGACGTGAAACGCTTCGTGCGGGGAAATCTAGACAAACGACTGGCGTGGCTGGACAAGAGCTTGGGTTCCAAGCCCTTTCTATTGGGGACACAGTTCTGCGTGGCCGATGCGTATCTTTACGTGGTTCTGTCCTGGACAAGAGGAGTGGGCATAGACCTGGCTCAGTGGCCAGCCCTCAAATCGCACAACGAACGAGTCGGCAAGAGGCCCAGCGCGGTTGCGGCTCGTAAGGCAGAAGGCTTGGAATAGGCATCTTTGGCCCGAGAGATTGGAAGCCTTTTGCATCGAGCCGATAAAAGAGAGATTTAAGTCTTGGGACGCTCGATCCCGTTTTAGTCTGACCCGCGCATAATTAGGTTCCGGCGCGCGAGGCTGGATTTACAACACGGCGGAATCTGGACACGCAATCCTCGCCCTGCTTGGTTACGGGATTCCAACCGCACCAAGCCCGTTCGCCTACACCGTAATCAGATTACAAGACCTAACAGCGGAAGGAGTCCGTGTCGTAACTTGTCGGATCCAACGCAGCGCATCAGAGAATTAAATGAAGTACTTTCCATCCACCTCGCGCGCCACCAGGGCTCGCAAGTGGGCCATCGCGGCCGGCGCGCTGAGCGCCGCCATGGGCGGTCTGGCAATCTGGGTGGGGCACAAGGCCCGAGAGGCTGAGAGGGCATGCCCACCGCGTGGGAAGTTCCTCACGGTCGATGGGGTGCGGGTCCACTACCTGGAGTTCGGAGCAGGACCCCCGATCGTGCTACTGCACGGCAACATGTTGCGTGCGGAGGATTTCGTTGCAAGCGGCTTGGTGGAAGAGCTGGCAAAAAACCATCGGGTGATCGCTATCGATAGGCCCGGCTACGGCTACAGCGAACGCCCACGGGGGCGGTTATGGACCGCCCAGGCCCAAGCCGCCCTCGTAAAGCAGACCCTCGAACGGCTTGGCGTAACGATGCCGACGGTCGTGGGCCATTCGTGGGGAACACTAGTAGCACTGGAGCTCGCATTGCTTACAGAGTTGGCAGTTGCGAGGCTCGTTTTAATATCCGGGTACTACTACCCCACGGTCCGCGCGGACGTGGTCTTGGCGGCGCCACCGGCAATCCCGGTAGTTGGCGATATTCTTCGTTATACGCTAGCTTCTCTGACGGCGCGGATGACGTTGAATAAGAGCGTAAAAGCGATGTTCGCCCCGCAGCTTGTGCCCCCCGATTTCCTGCCCCTACTCGATCGGGAAATACTGGTGCGCCCAACTCAGATTCAGGCCGATGCGCAAGACGCGGTATTCATGATTCCGGGCGCTGCTCGACTGCAGAAACGATATCGGGACATCAAAGCCCCGGTTTTGATCGTGGCAGGAGAAGATGACAGGGTGGTGGACGTTGACGCCCATGCGCGCAGGTTGAACGAGGACATCAGCGGCAGCACCCTGAGCGTGCTGCCCCGAATTGGTCATATGGCTCACTACGCAGCGTCTGGCCCGATAATCGCGGCGATCGATCAATAACATCACTCGCCTTTGCACGGGTTCGCCGATGTGCCCTGAAATGTGAATCGGGGCGCTGCCCCTATACACCTGGAGTTCCGAACCTAACTCTCTCTCGAGAATTGGCGAGAAAGACAATAATCCGCCTGGATTGGTGTACTTGGCCCTCGCGCGAAGCGGGCGCCCTACTGTCGTTGCTCAACACGCCTTTAAGTCCGCGGACCCGGATGTCGTGCGGAAAACCGTCGTTCTGGAAGCCTTGGAGTTGATCGCTTTTGGCGCGGAATGATTGGCGGGGTAGGATTTCACAATTCTGTGCGCGGAATACATGAGTCAGTTAACGCATGTCACGGAGTCTGCTCATCGTCGGCCGAACTTTGAGTCAACCAAGCGCGTAACTCTTCTCTTGTCAGGGCCAGTGAGAACAGATACCCCTGCGCAAAGTCGCAGCCCATGTTTCCGAGCCGTGCCAGGACTCGGCTGTTCTCAACGCCTTCGGCCACGACCTCAAGTTTGAACTGATGAGCCAGTCCGATGATGGTCTGAACAAGCCGATGATCCGCATCATCGCTAAGCATTCCCATAACAAAGGACTTATCAATCTTTAGCTCGTCAGCCGGAATCTTCTTAAAGTAGCTGAGCGAAGAGTATCCGGTGCCAAAATCATCGATCGAGATGCGCACCCCGAGGTCTCGCAGTTGCGCCAGTCGGGCCGTGGACGTCTCAAAGTCGCTTACCAGGGACCCCTCGGTGATCTCCAGCGTCAGGCCGCCAGGGGCTACCTTCCAGGTGGCCACGGCGCTGCTGATCATCTCTACGAATTCCCGATGATGAAGCATGCCGGGTGTAATGTTTACGGCGACGCGGAGACCATTATGTTCTGCCGCCAGCCGCAATGAATTGCTCAGCGCGTACCAGGTGGTTTTGTCGATTAGGCCTGCCTCTTCGGCCAGCGGAATGAATACGTCGGGAGCGGCGATCGCCTGGCCGTCGCAGATCCAACGCATGAGCGCCTCGACGCCGGCGGTTTGACCATCGGAGATCCGAACCTTCGGTTGGTAGTAGACGTCCAGTTCGCCCTCATCGAGTGCCCGAGCGTAAGACTCTGCGAGTTCCCAGGACTTAAGTACCTGCTCGCCACAATCCGCATCAAACACCACCACACGCTGGCGGCGGGTGCGGGCCGCGGCAGCTCCCAGTTGCGCGTTACGCAGCAGGTCTGCGGCACCGGCTCCATGCAGCGGATAGAGCGCGATGCCAATGTGTATTTCCGGAGTTATCGAAAGCGTCTCCGTGACGATGACCTTTTCCACGACCCGCAGCAATCTCCCGGCGGCAAGCACTGCATGCCCGCTATTGCGGATCGAGCGCACCGTGACGCAGAACCTGGCGTCACCGAACTGAAATACCCTGCCGCGCTCTCCCAGCGCGGCGCGGAACTCACTGGCAAGCGTGTCGAGCAGGGCGGTAGTGGCCTCGAATCCCAGCCGAGCCTGCAGCCTTGGCAGATCCGGGAGGTCGATGAGCAGGAGCGCCAGCGATTCCCCCGCGAGCTGCGTGAGCTCGCGCAGTGCCGACAGCATTTGCGCGTAACTAAGACTACGAGCGCCCGATTCTGCTTCGCACGGAACCGGGAGGCTCAGAGGAAGTACTCCGTCGGCTCTATGCCATAGGCACCGCGCTCTAGGCCACGGACGATCCATAAGCCTGGCTGGCTTGCGTTACTGTTCGCGTCGCAAGTCAACAGATCGACGCTCAGGAATTCTGCGCGCGGCTTTTTCTCACGATTCAGAATCAGCATCACTTCCGGGCGTAGTCGCCGGAAGCGGTTCTGGGCGATAACAATCCCGACCTCGCCGGTATTGAGCTCCACCAGCGAGCCGGTGGGGAAAACTCCAACCGCCTGGATGAACAATTCAACCAACTCAGAACCGAATGCGCCATCATCCAGCGCTTTAAGTTCGCGAACGGCATCAAAAGTGGATTTCGCCTTGGCGTAATTTCTTTCCGAGATCATCGCATCATAGGAGTCCACGATACCCGCGATGCGTCCGATAAGCGGTATCTGGTCACCCTTGAGCTGGCACGGATAACCGGAGCCGTCGTAGCGCTCGTGATGTGTCCTGACCATGGTAATGATGCGCTGGTCGACGTTCCCCGAGGCGCGCAGCAGCTCCACGCCGTAATCCACATGGTGCCTGATCTCTTTCCACTCCGCCTCGGTTGGGCGGTTGGTCTTGCGCAGCAGTTCATCCGACATGCGGGTCTTGCCTATATCCAGGAGCATGGCGCCCGTGCCCACCACTCTGAGCGTATCCTTATCGAGCCCCAAATGGCGGCCGAAGGCCAATGCCCAAACGGAGCTGGCCAGTGAGTGACTGTAGAGGTAGCCATCCTTGGTCTTGAGGCGCGCCAGCCAGCCCATCGCATCGCGATTTCTGAAGATGCTGGTGACCATCGAATCGACCACACCTTCCAATTGCGGCACTTCCAGATCACCGCCGCTGCGTAGCCGGTCGTAAATCTTGGTGACGGTCTGTCTCGCTTCGCCGTAGGCGCTCGCGGCCAGACTCAACTCCGTCTTTAACGGCACCTGATCCTTGGCCGGTACCTTATCCAAATGCGCTGTGAGATCGGTAGAGAGCTTGAGCAGCGTATCGGTCGTCGTGGACGACTGCTCCGGGCGGGATATCGGGTTCTTTACGGCAACGGCCTTCAGTGCCTGGGCCTCCTCGTCGGTCACTTCGACGTGCACGCGTTGGCAGCGCTCGCGCAGCTGTTGCAGCTGCTCAGCGTCCTCGATCTCGAACCCCTGGAACAGGAAGGGTGTCCCTTCCCAAGGCTGATCCAGCTTACTTACGTAGAGGCCGATCTTCAGCTGCTCCACGGGCAACTCGACAATGACTTTCGGCATATGCAGGTGTCTGTATTCGGCGGACGCTCATCATATGGAAAAGGGGGGTATCAGGTAGATGCCCGTGCCGCACAAAACCGGCTTGAAAAGCCTCCGGAAGCGATATATGTGACCCAGTTCAAATACCCGCCTTTGACGGTCTACGGGCGTTGAAAGGCCCCGGCCGCGTAGGGCCGCCGGGGGCCTCTGAGGCTGGCCTTCGGTCCCTTGTAGGAATGGATAGCCGACGCTAGCAATGCCTCGACCGACCGCTACCGCTGGCAAGCCCTCCCGGCGCTGGCAGCGGAGCCGCTCCGCGCACCGATTTCCGCGACGCGGCCGCCCCGGCGCGAAAACCCGCGTGCCTGCGGCTCTACCTCTGCTGATTATCAGAAATGGCCTCAGGAAATTGTGGGTGGCGACCTACGCCCAAGGCGCGCCCCGCCCATTAGATTTTTTCGGCAGTAGATCCCGTGAAGCAGACCATGCGGCGAGCGAATCATCTGTTGTTGGCGGCCGGGTTCGCCTTGGCACTGTGCCTTGGTCCCAGAATCGCGTTCGCGCAAATCACCTTTACCGATGTCACCGTACCGGCAGGGGTGAGCCACAGCAGCGAAAGCTACGGTGCATCGTGGGGCGACCTGAATGGGGATGGTTTTCTGGACCTGTACGCCAGCAACCATAGGACTCAGGACAGTCTGTTCCTGAACAGGGGCAATGGCACTTTTGTCGATATATCAAACCAGATTCAGGACTGGGTGAGGCGCCCTGACGCTGACACCCATGGCGGAACCTGGGCGGACTTCGACAACGACGGTGATCAGGATCTGATGATCAGCACCGGGGGCGGCCCGAGCGAACTGCTCGTCAACGACCATCAACGACTCGTGGACCGCGCGCAGCAGCTGGGAATTGGATTTTCTAATCTGGATGGGCGTATGCCTGTGTGGTTGGATTACGATCGGGATCACCTACTGGATGTCGTCGTCATCCAGTTCGGTAGCGGTGCGCGCTTATTCCATCAGAATCCCGGTGGCGAATTTACCGAGACCACCGAGGCCGCGGGACTCAATTGCCTGCATTCCCAGTACGCGCAGCTGATGGACGTGAACGGTGATGCGCGCTTGGATTTCCTGTGTCCTGCGGAAAGCCTCTTTCCCCAGAAAATCTATAATCCGATAACCTGGCCTTGGACGCCGCTATCCGATGCAGCGCACGCGGCCACGTCTTTGCCGATCGTCGCTAACGCCACGGACTCCGTCGTCGCCGACTTTAACAATGACGGGCACATGGACCTGTTCGTACTCGGAGGTGGGCAATTGCGGCCCTCTTCCGTGGTCCAGGGGGGCGCGAACGCACTCGAGGCCCTTTTGTCGGGGGGCAGCAAGGGTTTCCAGTTCGTGAGCGACGGTCCAGTGACCCTGAGTGTCGACTGGAACAATGCCGGCGGGGGAGACGGCTACCTCGGAAAGATTCAGATCGGCCATCTGGGACGCCACCCGGCGGGGGCCACCTTTACGCTCAATCCGGCTGACCCGGCGGTGAGCGGCATGCCCCCGGAGCTTACTTCCCCCGCAGATACGCCCGCCATGCAATTAGGCTATGACCCGCCGACCCATCGCTGGACAGTGAGGATGGTCGCCAAAGCCGCGCAGGGTCTGGGCGCATTCTCTTCGGTGTACGTTCGAGCCAGTACCGTGGCGCCCGTCACCGGTTTGGTGG
The DNA here is from genome assembly GCA_963717335.1 of uncultured Gammaproteobacteria bacterium. Classification (GTDB taxonomy): domain Bacteria; phylum Pseudomonadota; class Gammaproteobacteria; order Steroidobacterales; family Steroidobacteraceae; genus FEN-1191. Next base: position 62,031 of record CAVQVZ010000004.1, read on the forward strand.
CCACCGGTCTTTGGCCCACTGATGGGCCGGCGCGCCCCACCCTGCTGATCAACCAGGGCGGCACCTTCGCGGACGAAACGGTAGCCGCGGGCTTATCCGCGCCGGTCCAGTGCTCAAGCGTGACGGCGGGGGACTTTGACAACGATATGTACGTCGATCTCTACCTGGCCTGCCGCACGGGCGCCAGCAACATTGCGAACATCCTCTATCACAACAACCATAACGGGACTTTCACCATGGTCCCGAGCGCGGGCGGCGCCGCCGGGCCAATTGGCCTCGCCCTCACCAACAACGCTGGGGCGGCCGATTCGGTGGTGACCGGAGACTATGACGTCGACGGGTTCCTGGACCTGTTTGTCACCAATGGGTTCAATATGCTGCCGATGTACATCGGCGGACCCAACACGCTGTATCACAACAACGGCAACGCCAACCATTGGCTGGAACTTGATTTGGTGGGCGTGAATTCTGATCGTGATGCGACGGGAGCTATCGTGTTCGCGAGCGCCAACGGGATCGGCCAGTGGCGCGTCCAAGACGGTCGATATCATCGATGGTCGCAGGATGCAAAGCGCATTCATTTCGGCCTGGGGACCGCCACCACGGTCAGTTTCTTCGTCAAGTGGCCGAGCGGACCCATTCAATTTTTCTACAATGTTCCCGCGGACAGGCTCTACCGCATTACCGAGAATACGCCCGCCCCGCAACCCGTCGCCTTAGGGGCGGCGCCGAGCTACCCGTGCGGGTCTCCGGAGGTGAACGGCGCCATCGACTCCGGACTTTTCATCTGGAGGGATTGTTTGTCAGGTGCATGGCATTTAGATACTGCAGTGGCCGGGGGCGCCGCAACTTACGTCGGTACCCTTACCTCCACCTCGAGCGTGCTCGGCTTGGTGCCGATCAAGCATGACCCCAGCGATGTGGTGAGCTACGCGGCCGATACTCATCAGATTTCATTCACTTTGCATACCAGCGGCGTAAACAACGACGGGCTCATCTTCCTGCCCCAGGACAGTGCCGGAAATTGCCTGAATGTCTATGCGCCGGCGGATGCGCCCGTATTTTATGGTCCCTACCGCGTTCTGAAAGGTCACAGCTTTACTCTGGAAACCCAAACGCTGTGCCCGTAGACAATTAAACGGGGTAGCCCTGGCGGTCGAGATCCTGCAGGCGTGGGCCGCTGGAGCGACCATCCGCACCGCTAATGCCCATTAGTTACTTCCGGGGAAAACCCAGGAGGGCTATCCCTCCTAGGGTTCGACCAGGCGCGAGTTAGCTGCGATTCTGCCACCCGCGACACGCCGCCTCAGAATGGCCGCGCGAGTCGTGCCCCTTAGCTGGCACCAAAGTTGGCGCCAGCAATCGCTCTCTCTCCCTACGTAGTGAACTGTCGCGCCGCCATGGACGGAGCGTGGCGTGCGGACATGCCACTTAGTCAAACCACCCGAGATCCTTTGTGTCGGGCATCGCAAACGGCTTGTCGAAAAAATCGAGGACCGTTCTGTTGAAGCGCGTCGGGTCTTGCAAGGGGATCCAGTGCGTGGCTCCAGGAAAGATGGCCAGCTGCGATTTCGGAATAGCGTGGAACATGCTGAGGGTGTGCTCATCGCGGATCACGTCGCGGTCAGCAGCCATCACCAGTGTTGGAACAGCTATAGTGGTCAGATCGGTCAACGGGATATGTGGCTGATTTCCCAACAAGTCCAATAATTGCAACTGCAGTTGCAAAGACTTCGGATTGTCGCTGTTAGTCAGTTGCGCCGTGATTCGGTTACGCATTCGTGCAACGCCATCCACCGCCCATGGATACGCGGCATCCGGTTGGAGGTTCGCACCCATCACTGCCAGCATGCCGACCTTCTCCGGATGACGGATCGTTAATATCAGGCCGATAATGCCACCATCACTCCAGCCCAGGACCTTGACCTGCTTGAGCCTCAGCTGATCCAGCAGCGCATTGGTATCGTCCGCCATCTGTTCATAGGTAAGGGCAACCGTACCCAGCTCAGACTTGCCCTGGCCGCGGCTATCCATCGCAATCACCCAATGGCGGCTCGCGAATTCCCCAATCTGCCACTTGAAACTCTCGATCGATTGCCCGTTCCCGGGAATCAGCAACAGTGGTTCGCCATGGCCATAGGTTTCGTAGTAGATGCGAGTGCCATTGGAGACGAACGTGTTTCCAGCGGCAGGGTTGCTGCCGTAGACAATGTCCGCCGGCTGCATCGCACCCGAGGCCGCACAGCCACAGAACAGCGCGACCAAGGCAGCACTGGTTAGAGTGCGGGCGACAGGATTCTTGGCGTGCATTTGTTCTACCCCTAATGTGTCACATCGTGTTGGGTGCTGAGATGCCACTGGACTAGCAACTGAGGACCTGTGTTGTTGATCGTCTAGGTGCGGTGCCGACAGAGCTGCAGGCGTTGAATCTTCTTGTCGAGCTGAAATCGCCAATCGCTGAGGATTTTTACAAAGGCCAGTTATTGAGGTCATTGATCATATGGCGTGTGGCGAGCAAGCGACGAGCTCGACCGAACGTGAGCTCCCGCTCAATAAATCCGACGGTGAATAGCGCGAACCGATTCGCGCTACTGGGCCCGCTGCGCAGGCAGTGCTACCGTCCCGGACAGCTCCGCGATACCGAAGAACTGATCATGCAGCGCCCGTAAGGCCACCGACAGGGCACCGACAACGACCGCTCTCTTGCCCAGCGTGCTGGTGCGAATCTCGACCGTGCGCGGCAAGAGTTGCGACAGTACTCGCGCGACTTTGTCGGCAAATTCCGGCCGAGCGCCGACGGAACTACCCATGATAAGCAGCTGCGGATCGATGATGGCGATGACCGTCGCGGCCGCCATCGCAGTGAGCCGGGCCGTTTCGTCGATGACGCCGGCCGCAAGCAAGTCACTCGCCTGAGCCCGTTCAAATACCTCGCTGACCGAATCGACGGCGGTGCCGCCCCTCTCCAGGTAACGTCGCATGACGCCGGCCGCACCAATCTGGTATTCCAGGTAGCCTTGAACGCGGGACTCGGCTTGCAGCGGATCGCCGCCGATCGGAAGGTAGGCGATCTCTCCGGCGGCGCCATTTTCACCGCGTATGAGTTGGCCGTTGATACAGAGCCCCAGTCCAACGCCGGTGCCCAGTGAGAGCAGGGCCACGTTGGCGAGGTTTTGCGCGCAGCCGTGCCATATCTCACCGAGCAAAGCGAGATTGATGTCATTCTCCACCCTGACGGGGCTGGCGAGTTTCTCACTCAGCAGCTCTACGACATTGAGGTGACCAAGACCGGTAATGTTGGGGGCCAGGTCTATGGCGCCGGTCTTGGGGTTTACCACTCCAGGGGCGCCCAACACGATCGAGCGAATGCGGCTCGGATGTGTGTGGTTATCGCGCGCCAGCCGGTCAGTGAGCCGGGCTATCTGTTCGAGTGCCCAGGTGCCGCCACGGCGGTCAGTGGGTTCCGCAGCCTCTGCAACCACCCGACCCGAGATGTCGCCCAGGGCGGCCGTCAATTGCCGGGCCCCCAGATCGATTCCCAGAACGTGACCGCCTTCTGGGCTCAATTCATACAAGACAGCGGTTCGACCGATGTTGCCCTTGGTTCGACCGACGGAGCGGGCGAATCCCTGCTGCTCGAAGACATCGACCACTTCCGAGATGGTTTGCTTCGATAGCCCGCTGAGCTTGGCGAGGTCGGCGCGGGAAATAGGGCTGCGGTGCAGCAGAATTTCAAAAACGCTGCGTCGAGACAACTGGCGCGACACGCTCGCTGGCGGCTGCGAAACCATTGGTAGTGCAACTAATTCGTGTAAGGAGCGAACTATCATAGCTCCGATTGGCGTCGAAACCAGTCTACTTGAACAAACTGCCCTCTCTAGGCATTATTGGTTCGGTAAGAGACCGAATAAATAAAGGGGTTCCGCCGGATGACGCGCAAGGCCAGTCGTCATCGGCAGCCGCTGGCTAGGGAGGGAAGGTTCATGTCCAACGCCCACCGCAATTGCGCCATATCCATGGCTGTGTCGCTCGCTTTGCTCGGCGCCGCGGCCCGACCGGGTATGGCAGAGCCTGCCACCACCGGAACCGCCAGTGCAGACAGTCTGGAGGAAGTCATTATCACTGGCGTCCGCCAGTCGCAGATTCGCGCCATCCAGGTGAAACGTGATGCGCCGAGCATTCAAGACAGCATTTCGGCCGAAAGCATTGGCCAGCTGCCGGACACGACGCTCACCGATGCGCTGCAACGCATCACCGGCGTGCAAATCAATCGTGACGCCGGAGTCGGCACGTCAGTGAGCGTACGCGGCCTGCCGCAGGTCGGCACGCTGCTGAACGGCGAAGTCTTCATCTCGCCGGACCAGATAGACTCGCAGCAGCCCGATTTCACGACGCTTCCGGCCACGCTCTTCAACCAAGTGGATGTCATCAAGGCACCCACCGCGGCGCAAACGGAGACCGGCATCAGCGGCGTGCTGAATCTGCACACCTACCGGCCCTGGGATTTGCCGCACGGGTTCACCTATAGCTATACCGCGAGCGCGGAACGGGGCACTGTGGCCCGCACGACCGGCCCCGAATTCAGCGGCCTGTTTTCCTACAACGCGGATGGCCGCTGGGGTCTGCAGTTATCCGGAGATTTCTCCGACACCACGCGCACCAAGTCCACGGAAGGACTCGATCAGTATGGCGCGGTGCTCGATGGCGAGAACGCCGCCAGCGCCGGAGCCTACAACGGGTTTCTCGGCGCCTGGAACGGCGTGCCCTTGCCCTCGCGGATCGTCCAGAACGCGGATGGCAGCGTCGATGTAAACGGCGATGGCCGGTCCAACGGCGTATTCATCGGTAGTCACAACTTCGCCCTGTCCGACATCACAACGCAGCGCAGGCGCGAGGCTGGCAACGCCTCGTTCCAGATGGATTTAGGGCACGGCTTCAACTTGACCAGCGATTATTTCTACGCGCACCAGATTCAGCACGAACGCAACGTCGGCATCCAGATCGATTCGGCCAACTGGCAGGGGGCAACTTTCGTGCCCTTGAATTCACGTAACACCGGCGCCACCACCCTCGGCCAGTACAACACGCCCGGCGACGCGTATGCCGCCTATTGGGCCGGTTCACAAATCTACACCACGCAGGTGTACCAGAAATGGCCCGGTGATGTGGAATCGTACTCGGCGGGCATTCGCACGGAATCCACGGCACAGAATTTCAACCTGCAGCTGGATTTCGACAACGGCGGGAAGTTCACCGGGGGCGTGCGCGCAGTTCGCGAGACTGCACGGCAGGAGTACATCGAAACAGACACCAACATCTCGAATGCCGACGGCTGCCAGTGGGCTGACGACCGCACCGGACTGCCCTGCGGCACCTTTGTTTATCCCGCCGAGCTTGGCGGTAATCGGGTTTTCAATCCCAACGGCATCCCGCAGAACACGGTGCCGATGACGGTTGACTTCACTGGCCGCAATATGCACGTCACCATGCCCGCATCGCTCGCCACCGCGTTTGCCGACCCCAACAGCTGGTCCATGAAGACACTGGAATCGGCCGATGACTACGAACGGCAGACCGCCATCACGGCGTTGCGATTCGACGGCCATTACAAGGCGAGCGATGGCTTCCATCTCGATTTTGGCGTGCGCGACAGTCTTCGCACCGCCAACAATAATGGGTTCACGCTGGTTGCCCCGGTCTATGCCGGCATGGGTGCCAGCGACCCGAACGGATGCCTCGTGCGCTACGTTGCAGCCGACGTGGTGCTGGGCGGCAATGCGACTGACACGACGCCTAGCACCTGGTGTACCGCAGGCAATGCCCAGGGATTCTTCCGCGCCGGGCCGTTCTCGTCGCAGCCGCTTTCGAAGACCCCGGCGCCGCTCGCCAACAATTGGCGCCAGTACACGAATCTGCTCGGCTCCGGCATCAATTTCTGGGCCATCGATCCGCGCGCCCTGGACGATCCTGAAGCCTACTGGAAGTCGCTCCTGCCGGGTGCACAAAGGCAGACGGCGCCAGGCGTCACCTGGGCAGTCTCGACGAGGGAGATATCCAGTTACCTGCAGGGCAACTTCAAGGGTGAACTCGGTGGCATGGCCTACGCAGCCAATGTCGGTGTGAGGTACATCCGCACCAATCTGGATGTGACCCAGGACAACGTCGGCGACGCCGGGCAATACGGCACAGAAGCCGCTGTGACGGGGCAGGAAGTCACAACGCGCAGCTACAACGATGTGCTGCCCGCGGTCAATTTCTCGCTGGACCTGACGCCCAAGCTGGTGCTGCGCTTGGCGTTCTCCAAGAACATGATGCCGCTCGACCTGAGCCAGTGGGGGGGCGGCCTGACACTCAACTACAATTCGTACCAGACTCCGCAGGGGCTGCGATTCCAGGTCTCCCAAGGCACCTCGTCCGGCAACCCGCATCTCGATCCTTGGCGTTCCACGAACTACGGTGCCTCGCTCGAGTACTACTTAAATCCAAGCAGCCTGATCAACCTCGAGTTATTTCGCATCAACGTGCAAAGCTTCATCGTCAATGGCAATACGTCCGCATGCGGCCTGCCCGACCAGGACGGTGTGGTGCGAAATCCGGACCGTTGCATACAGATCGTCCAGCCGTTGCAAGGCTCAGGCAACAGCATCCAGGGCGCTGAGTTTGACTATCGACAAGGTTTCACGTTCCTGCCTGGACTGCTCGCCAACACCGGCATCGAGTTCAACTTCACCTATGCGCCCAGCCACACCGGGGAAAGGGATCTGGCCGGGAACGAGATTCCCTTCCAGGACAACTCGACCGAATCGGGAAACCTGATCCTGTGGTACCAGAGTGCGCGATTCCAGACGCGTCTCGCCTACAACTATCGCTCGAAGCGGGCAGCAGAGAATGGCGTTGGCGGCGTTGTCGGGCTCGAATTATACGAGGCACCGCAGAAGTACCTCGACGCTTCGGTCGCCTTCAAGATGAGCAAGTATGCCGAGCTGTTCGTGAATGCCACCAACCTCACGAATGAATACCAGCACTACTACCTGGTGTGGCCCGACCAGCCTGGGCACTCGAATTTCTCCGAGCGCATGTTTTCGGTAGGCGTTCGCGGCCAGTGGTAAGCGGGGCGTCCGGAACCTGTTACCCGCTGCGCCGGCCCGGCCAATCCGCCGCGCGATCGGCGATCGAGGTGCTGGTTGTCCTGGCGGTGCTGACCGGCGGCTCGCTCGCCTGTGCCGAAAGTGCCTATGCGCCCACAGCGGTTGCTGCGGGCGGTGGCACCACTACTGCGATCCGCCATTGGCAGATGCAGTCCAGCGCCAAGGCGCAAGAGAGCGGCACAGAGATATCCTCCGCCGGTTTTTCGACTCGCGATTGGTACAGCGTTAGTGGTCGTGCGACTGTGATGGCGGGACTGCTCGAAAATGGCAAGTACGACAACGTGTTCTACGGCGACAATCTGCTTGCGGTGGGGGATCCAGACGCCAACGGCACGCCGTTCGTGACTCCTTGGTGGTATCGCAGTGAATTCTCGTTGGCCGCAAGCGCGCCGGGCTCACGAACGTTGCTTCGCATCAACGGCATGATCCCCAGCGCGGATGTGTGGTTGAACGGGCACCTGGTGGCTGATCAAACTGTCGTCGCTGGCGCCTATCCCGTCCATGAATTTGACGTGTCACCTTGGGTACGGCCGGGCAGCAACATTCTGGGCTTGCAGGTCTATCCGGCCGAACCCAGGAGAAACCTTTCAATAGGTTGGGTCGATTGGAACCCGTCACCACCGGACAACAACATGGGCCCGTGGCGCGGCGTTGAAATCCTGCGCACCGGCCCGGTCCAGCTGCGCTTTCCGCAGGTGAGTTCAACGCTGTCACTGCCCGATCTCGCGCGCGCTGCGCTGACTGCCACAGTGGAGGCACGAAACCTCGATGCCGCCGCGCAGGACGTGACGATCACGGGCGTGGTGGCAAACGTGTCGCTGCATCGGACGATCCATCTCGCTCCCGGTGAGGCGCGAACAGTGTCGTTTACCCCGCAGAGTGATCCGGGTCTCGACCTCAAGCACCCCAAGGTATGGTGGCCGGTCGCGATGGGCGCCCATCCGCTCTACTCACTTCAGCTGACGGCCACGGTGCAGGGTTCGCTCTCGGACCAGGCCAGTGCTGCATTTGGAATTCGAAGCGTCAGCTCCCGCCTCACGCCAGCGGGCTATCGCCAGTTCGTCGTCAACGGACAACCGGTATTGATTCGTGGCGCGGGTTGGGCGCCCGACATGTTCCTGCGCGCGGACCCTGAGCGCATGGAGGCGGAGTTCAGCTACATCGCCAACCTGGGCCTCAATACCGTGCGCAGTGAGGGGAAGCTCGAGGACCAGCGCTTCTACGAACTCGCCGATCGTGCTGGCGTTATGGTGTTGGCCGGGTGGGAGTGCTGCGACAAATGGGAGTCAGCCGCCAAAACCGGTGGTGAGCCTTGGAATACGGCTGATTTCAGGGTGGCCGAAGCGTCGATGGCGAGCGAGGCGCGACTGCTGCGCAATCACCCCTCCGTGATCGGATTCCTGATTGGTAGCGACTACGCGCCGCCAGCGGCGCTCGCGAAGTTGTACACCGATACCTTGCGAGGCGAAGGCTGGTCGTTGCCGATCATTGCCGCGGCAGTCCCGCAGGCCACCGCGGACACTGGTCCGTCCGGCATGAAAATGGAGGGGCCCTATGCGTGGGTTCCCCCAGCCTATTGGTACGCGGATAAATTGGGCGGTGCATTCGGATTCAACTCTGAGCTCAGTGCCGGCGCATCCATTCCGCGGCTGGAAGATCTGGTTCGCATGCTTGCACCGCAAGAGCTGGAAGCATTGTGGAAATTTCCAGAGGCACGGCAGTATCACGCTTCTGCCGCGTGGTCGGTCTTTGCCAACTTGCCCTCGTATGGCGCTTCGCTGGCCAAGCGTTACGGCGCACCCAGGAGCCTCGAGGACTACGTGGCCAAGTCGCAGCTCGACAACTACGACAACGTCAGGGCGCAATTTGAGGCGCATAGCGCGCACCAGGATCGGGCCAATCCGTCGACCGGACTCATTTATTGGATGCTCAACAACGCCTGGCCTTCGTTGCACTGGCATTTGTACGACTATTATCTCAATCCTGCGGGGGCCTACTTCGGCGCCAGGATTGCCAACGAGCCGCTGCACATACAGTATTCATACGACACCCGCGAAATCATGCTGGTCAATCGGACCCTCGCCACCGAGAACCGATTACGGGCGCTGATGCGCGTGCGCAACCTGGACGGTAGCGTGGCTTTCGAGCGTCGCTTGCAGGGGATCGACCTACCCGGCAATGTCGCGCAGGCGGTGGCCGTGGTGCCGGCGCTGCCGCACTTGTCTGCTACCTATTTCATCGAGCTCGAGCTCGCGGCCGCCGACGGTAGGACGATCAGCCGCAACGTCTATTGGCTCGCGACCCAGACCGACGAGCTCGACTGGGCAAACTCCAACTGGTACCTCACCCCGGTAACGCACTACGCGGACCTAACGGCGTTGCAGACCATGCCTACGGTCTCGAGCGAAGCGCTGGCGGCGATGCGTAGCGAGGGGGGTGAAGAAGTCATCACGGTTACCTTGGCTGTGCCCTCATCGTCCACAGCCGTGAGCTTTTTCCAGCACCTGTCGATCAAGCAGTCCGAGCACGGCGAACCCGTGGTTCCCGTCTTGTGGAGCGACAATGACATCACGTTGTGGCCCGGCGAATCGCGTACCGTCTCGGCGCGCATCAAGGCCGCTGGGACAAGGATGCCGGTCGTCGAAGTGAGCGGCTGGAACCTGGCGACGCGGACTATCCCGATTACCACCGTTAGCCGGACTCACTGACAATCCCTACGCAATAAGGGTAACGGGCGACCCCTCGGGTACAATCCGCTTCACCGATCAAAAGGAGAGGGCGAGAGATGCCTGCCACCACCCACGGCGCCAGCCCGGCCCGGCGATTTCACTTCATTTCCGGGATGCCCCGCGCGGGCACGACGCTGCTGGCGGCCATCCTCAATCAGAACCCGCGTTTCCGCGCGGGCATGACCAGTCCGTTGGCCGACATCATGGGCGTGGTGATGGCCGAAGCCAGCAGCAAGAATGATTTTTCCTTTGACGTCTCCGATGAGCAGCGCGTCTCCTTGCTACGCGGCCTGGTCGACAACTTCTACTCGGGCCACGCCGATGGCGGCGTCATATTCGATACCAGCCGGCTGTGGTGCAGTCGGATGCAACTGCTCGGCGCGTTGCTGCCTGAGGCAAAGGTCATCGCCTGCGTGCGCCATTTATCCTGGGTTCTGGATAGCATGGAACGGCTGGTGCGCAGGCACCCGGTCGGTGTCAGCAAGGTGTTCCGATTCGACACCAATACCACAATGTACTCGCGCGTTGAGGCGCTGACCGATCCGCGCGGCATGGTTGGGTTTGCTTTTCAGGCCACCAAGGATGCGTTCTACGGTCAATACGCTCCGGGCCACCTGCTGCTGTTGACCTACGAGAGCCTGGCGCGCAACCCACTGGCCGCCATGCGTGCGGTCTACCAGTTCATCGGTGAGCCCTGGTTTGAACACGACTTCGAGCACTTGGCCTATAACGCGGATGAGTTCGATGCCCGGGTTGGCATGCCCGGCCTGCATACTGTGCGTCCGAAGGTAGAGCCTGTCGAGCGTATCTCTGTTCTGCCGCGCGAAATTTTCAGCCGCTTCGCCAACGAATCGTTCTGGATGGATCCGAAAAACAATGTCAGCCAGGTACCCGTCGTTTAGTTAGAGATCTAATCAAGCCTGCATTGCGGCGGCGACTTGGATCGATGATGCGGTGTGCAGCGCGGCTGCACCTTGCAGGCCACCCAGCAGGCGATTGTACTTTGCAAGCCGCTCAGCAAGCCCCGATGGTCCTATCGACAGGTTTTTCCGCGCACTTACTTGACGGGCTTGTAGGAGAACTTCTGACCACCAATGGAAGCTTCGTACATCAGCCCGCCCTTGGCGATTGTGAACACCGCCATACCCTTGCGGTATTTACTGGAAGTACCCGCTCCCGTCTTGCCGCTGCCGCTGCTGGCGCTCGCGGTTGCACCGGTGGTGCCCACGGAGCCCGATGCCCCTGACTTGATCGCCACGGCACTCACACCCGCCCCGAACTCAAAATTGCCGCTGGCAAATTGGTCGAAAGCGGCCTTGTTCTCAAAGAATATGATCTGACTGAACGCCTGGCCGCCGGCTTGAAGCCCGACGGTCACCTGCGTCATGGCGGTGTCAGCGACATACTTGCCGCCTTCGTAGACCCTGCCATTGCCGTGCGCGGCACCCACACCCAGACCTCCCTTACCGATTGTTGGGAATATCGCGAAACCATAACATTTGTTGAAGAACGTGCCGCTCTCGCCGGCGTTCTTGTAGACATTGATCGCATCCGAATACTCATCCGCCCACGCCGGTGAAGCGACGAGCATTGTGGCGGCCAAAACCAAAGCTGTGAGTTTGCCTATCATTTTCTTGTTCCTTAGTGCGACAGACGGCAGCACGGCCGACTTGAGACTCAGTCGAAATCTACGCCTCATCGACAAAATCGGCAATTGGACTTTAGGGCTGATGACATACTGATCTAAATGTGCTCAGGTAATCGTTTGCCAGCATGCCGCGCGTTATATTTGCCCAGTGCTGCGCTTTCGTGGCGCGGAGCGGGGCATGCTCCCAAGTTCTACTCTGCCGTTAAGGCGATGCCGCGCTGCCTCAGCGCGACTGTCACCGACGTGCTGGTGGGTATCGCTTTTCTAGTCCTGGGGTCGAAGCAGCGGCAACTGATGTGAATTGGCGGAGAGAGAGGGATTCGAACCCGATTCAGACCTCCTGAAAAATCAACAAATTACTGATTCAAAAGATAATCCTGTCCCCTCCGATCCCGATAAGCCCCCATAGCTGGCACCAAAGCTGGCACTAGTAATCCCTCTCCCTCACAATGTACCGAACTACTAGGCCACGATTTCGACCAGACCTGGTCGCCCCAAGGGGACCGACCGTGTCTACAAAGAGCGCCTCGGTCCGAACCAGGTAGTTAGCGCGAGCTTGGCCAAGCGCTCGGATTTCGAGATGGCCGACAACGTCGATTGGGCTATTTCGGGGCCTGCTGGAAGGCGTCCTGAATGAGTCCCTCGAGGGACTCATCGAAATAGCTCCGATTGCGTGCATCTTCGCCCGCAAACGAGTCGCGATACGCGGCGGTGTCGATGGCGGCACGCACTTTGTCTAGCGTTGCTGACAGGCTGCCCTCGCGCACCACTTCGGCGTTTACCCGTGTGATGATCGAATCCACCAGCCCGATCACCGCTCGGAGGTATGTCTTGTCATGCAGTACTTCGCCGTGACCCGGTACGATGGTGGTCAACTCGAGTTGTTCGAGCTGGCGCAAGGTTTTCAACACGCCAGACGGATACCCAGCGTAAAAGTACGGTACCGGATGAGCCAGTAGATCGCCGGTGAGGAGAAGATGCTCCGCTGGTAAGTAAATCCACGCGTCCCCGAGCGTGTCGCCAGGTCCCGTGTGCCGGATTTGTACTTCACGCTCGCCAAGGTCAATGTTGAGTTCCGTATCGAAAGTGACGTCCGCCAGATCCTGCCGAAAATCTCCACGCAGCTCCTCATCCACTTTGGCAGAACCCGCGAGCGCTTCGCGCAACTCCGCCTTCGTCTCGGCGCTGAGCGGTTTGCCGTCCTGTCCGACTCCAGATTGGACGCGGGCACGCAACGCCGCCAGCCGTGCGGGGCGGAGCTTCAAGTTTTCGCCCTCATAGTCTCGTCCCAGCGCCACCGTCGCTTGCTGTGCAACGATCGCGATCGCAGGGAACGCTTTGCGATATTCGAAATTGCCGCGCACATGGTCGGGGTGCCAGTGCGTGTTGACCAACCAGCTCACCGGCTTGGTCGTCCATTGTCTGATCTGTGCGATGTCCTCCCGCGCGCTCGACGGCAGGTAGCCGGAGTCCACCACCAGTACCGTCCGCTTGCCGATTATTACGGTGGTGTTCCCCTGCGGATAGCCGTCGGGACTATCGGCGTGGCGGATGACGTAGATGCTCGGGCCCACCTGTACAACGGTGCGTTCATGTGTGACAACTGAATCGGCGCTACACGGGAGCGGAAGACCGAACGCGCTGACAGCAATAACTATAACGATAGAGGACATTGCGCGAATTACGCCGAGAATACCCATGTTGCGGCCTTTGGTATGGTTCGATGTGATACCAGACTCGTCTACTAAACTTGACGTATAGCGCCAAGTACCAGCAACCGAAATCTCCGATCGAACGGAATTGGTGATGTAACACTCTTCATGGGCTTCCTGGTGCAATTGCAATCACCGCTGCACTGGCAACTCGAACCTACAGTGATCTTCACCTATTTCGCGGTGAGGCACTTGATCTGCCACTTGCGAGCAGGCGTGTCCATCTACGCACCTGAAAATGAACGACGAAACTGGCGGAGAGAGAGGGATTCGAACCCTCGAAGGGCTTTTGACCCTTACACCCTTAGCAGGGGTGCGCCTTCGACCACTCGGCCATCTCTCCGCTGATGCCTTAAGGCGAGGGAAATCAATCGTTTGTACGACTAGTCCTGCGCGGTTCAAGCGGCGGCGCCATGATACTGGCGACCCCAGCACAGGTAAAGGCGCTCAAAAAAAATTGATCTGATCTCTCAGCGGCCCGTTAGCTCGCCGTGCCTTCGCCCCCGCCTGCCTTTACGCGCGACGTCTCCGCGCCATCCAACTGGCTTGGTTCGGATCCTTCGTGATGAACGGCGAGATGCTTCGGCGCGGTTACGCCCAGTCGGACCTGGTTCCCCTTGACCTTCAGCACGTTAATAACAACATCATCCCCGATGCGCACGCTCTCGCCCACACGACGACTGATAATTAGCATCGGGGTGAGCTTGTCATAGGGTACGGGCGGCTCTGGCGCTTCTGTCTTCGCGCCATCATCCGGATAATCGTTGACGAACGATAGCCAGAACGCTTGCCAGGGCCGCATCCAGGGCCCCCGGATTATTGCCCCCGGCTTGCGCAAAATCAGGGCGCCCACCGCCCTTGCCACCGACCTGCGCGGCCACCGTGCCGACCAGCTCGCCGGCTTTGATCTGCGCGCTTCGATCAGCGGTTACTCCGGCGACCAATGTGACCTTGGTCGGCGACTCGACCGCGGCAAGCACAATGATCGCCGAGCCGAACTGGCTCTTGAGCTTGTCGACCGCCGTGCGGAGCGATCCGCCATCAGCCCCTTCGACGCGCGCCGCGATGACCTTGGTCCCGGCGACATCCACCGCGCCCGCGGCAAGGTCCGTGCCCTGCCCTGAGGCCAACTTGTCCTTCAGGCCTCGAATTTCGCGTTCCTGCGCCCGCAGACGATCGAGTACCTCGCGAACCTTGTCGGCTATTTCATCGCGACTGCCGCGCAGCATCGCACCGACATCGCGCAGCACGGATTCGTTCCGCGCTACCAGTTCAAGAGCCCCCTCGCCGGTCACCGCTTCGATGCGGCGCACACCGGCGGCGACGCCGGACTCGCTCACGATGCGGAACAAGCCGATGTCCCCGGTACGGCTCACGTGCGTGCCGCCGCAAAGCTCAGTGGAGAAATCCCCGAAATTCAGCACCCGCACCTCTCGTTCGTACTTCTCGCCGAACAGCGCGATGGCACCGGAGGCCACGGCCTGCTCGTAGTCCATGAGGCGCGTGCGCGCTTCCGCATTCGCTCTGATTTCGGAGTTGACGAGTCGCTCGATTCTGGCCAATTCATCCGGAGTGACCGGCTGAAAATGCGAGAAGTCGAACCGCAGTCGATCGGGCGCGACCAGAGAGCCCTTTTGCGTGACGTGCTTTCCCAGCACCTGGCGAAGCGCCGCGTGCAGCAGGTGGGTCGCCGAGTGATTGAGACGAATCGCCGCGCGCCTCGACGCGTCGATCCGCGCCTGCACCGCATCGCCCACGCGCAATGCACCGCCGGTGAGCGCACCGGTATGCACGATTGCGGCTCCCAGCTTCTGGGTATCGGCAACCGCAAAGCGGGCGCCTGCTCGCCCAGCAGCTCGCCCGTGTCGCCGACCTGGCCGCCGGACTCGGCATAGAACGGCGTGCGTGAGAGCACGACCTCGCCTGACTGCCCGGGTTGAAGTTCCTGAACCAGCGCCCCATCCCGACGCAGGGCGAGCACTTTGGCGTCGGCCTCGAGCGTGTCGTATCCCAGAAACTCGCTCCTGGCCTCGATCCCCGCCCCCGCCCGCAGATCCACACCGAATTTGCTCGCCGCCCGCGCCCGTTCGCGCTGCAGCTCCATCTCGCGGTCGTAGCCTGCAAGATCCACCTGCAGATTACGCTCGCGCGCAATGTCCGCGGTGAGGTCGGGCGGAAAACCGTAGGTGTCGTGCAGCAAGAACAGCAACGATCCGGGCACCATCGTGCCTCCGGCCTCGGCCATGCGCGCCTCGAACTGCGCCATGCCCGATTCGAGCGTTTCGGCAAACCGCTCCTCCTCGGCGCGCAAGACTTTGGCGATCTGATCGCTCCGTTCGCGCAATTCCGGGTAGGCCTCGCCCATGACGCGCGCCAGCACGGGCACCAGCTTGTAGAAAAAAGCCCGCGACTGGCCGAGCTTGTAGCCATGGCGCATCGCGCGGCGGATGATCCGGCGCAGCACATAGCCGCGGCCCTCGTTCGAGGGCACCACGCCATCGATGATCAGGAAGGTGCAGGCGCGAATGTGATCGGCGATCACGCGCAACGAGGGCGAGGCGTGATCTTCGGTCCCGGTGGCATCCGCAGCCGCCTGGATCAGCTCCTTGAACAGATCGATGTCGTAGTTCGAGTGCACGCCCTGCATGACGGCCGCGAGGCGCTCCAGGCCCATGCCGGTATCGACCGAGGGTTTGGGCAGCGGCTGTGAGCTCACCGCTCGCGGAGCGCTCGAACTGCATGAACACCAGATTCCAGATTTCGACGTAGCGATCGCCGTCCTCATCAGGCGAGCCTGGCGGGCCGCCGGGAACTTCGGGCCGTGATCGTAGAAGATCTCGCTGCACGGGCCGCAGGGTCCGGTGTCACCCATCGCCCAGAAGTTGGATTTCTCGCCCATGCGCGTGACCCGCGCGGCCGGCACGCCCGCCTCGCTGACCCAGAACTTCGCCGCCTCGTCGTCGTCGCGAAACACGGTGACCCAGAGCCGCTCCGGGTCGAGCTGGAGCTTGCCGGTCACGAATTCCCAGGCAAAGCGGATCGCCTCGCGCTTGAAGTAGTCGCCGAAGGAGAAATTGCCGAGCATCTCGAAGAAGGTGTGGTGCCGCGCGGTGTAGCCGACGTTCTCGAGATCGTTGTGCTTGCCGCCGGCGCGCACGCAGCGCTGGCTGGTCGCCGCGCGCGTATAGGCGCGCTTCTCCTTGCCGAGGAACACGTCCTTGAACTGGACCATGCCGGCGTTGGTGAACAGCAGCGTCGGATCGTTCCCGGGCACGAGCGAAGCTGGACGGCACGACGGTGTGCCCGCGTTCCTGGAAAAACTCCAGAAAAGCGCGACGGACTTCCGTGGCGCTCATATAGGGCGGTTTTTTATTCGCGCTCATGCATCCACTTCAAAATCGGGCCCGAGGGCAGTGCGGATATGATCGTTGGAAAAGCCACGGTATTGCAAAAATCGGGCCTGGCGGCCCTTCTCCCGCCACACCTTCGGGGCGGCGGCCCCGAAGCGGCGGCGGCGCACCTCGCGCGCCAGTCCCGCCCAGTCGGCCACCGACCCGAGCGCTGCGTCGATCAGCGCCGGATCGACGCCCACCGCTTCAAGATCGCGGCGGATCCGTACCGGGCCCTGGCCGCGCGCGCGTGGTATTGCACGAAGTGCCCGGCATAGCGCTCATCGTTGAGCAGCCCTCGGGCGCGCAAACGCCCGATCAGGTCCTCGACCATGGCCGCCTCGAAGCCGCGCTCGCGCAACTTCGCGGCGCAGCTCGCCGCCGGCAAAATCGCGGCGCGCCAGCGAGTGCGACGGCGGCCAGTTCGGCGGCTGCGGCGTCCTTCGGGTCGGCGGCCGGGGATCGCCTAGGCGCTCTTTTCCTCAGGCTCGGCACGTTGCTTGGACGGGCAGCAGTTTGGCGCGGATCTGGTCTTCGATCTCCTGCGCAATTTCCTTGTGCCCCTGCAGGAACAGGCGCGCGTTTTCCTTGCCCTGACCGATACGCTCGCCCTTGTAGCTGTACCAGGAGCCGGATTTCTCGATGATGCCGTGGTTCGATCCGATCTCGATGATCTCGCCTTCGTGCGAAATGCCGTGCCCGTACATGATCTCGAACTCGGCCTCGCGGAACGGCGGCGCGACCTTGTTCTTGACCACTTTGACGCGGGTCTCGTTGCCGACCACTTCCTCGCCGTTCTTGATCGCACCGATGCGGCGGATATCCAGGCGCACCGAGGCGTAGAACTTGAGCGCGTTACCGCCGGTGGTGGTTTCGGGATTGCCGAACATCACGCCGATCTTCATGCGGATCTGGTTGATGAAGATGACGATGGTGTTGGAGCGCTTGATGTTGCCGGTGAGCTTGCGCAGCGCCTGCGACATCAGGCGCGCGTGCAAGCCCATCTGCAGCTCGCCCATCTCGCCCTCGATCTCCGCCTTCGGCGTGAGCGCCGCCACCGAGTCGATGACCACGACGTCGACCGCGCCCGAGCGCACCAGCATGTCGGTGATCTCGAGCGCCTGCTCGCCGGTGTCGGGCTGCGACACCAGCAGGTCCTTGATGTTGACGCCCAGCTTCTCGGCGTAGGACGGATCGAGCGCGTGCTCGGCGTCGACGAACGCGGCGGTGCCGCCGCGCTTTTGCACTTCGGCGACGACCGCAAGGGTCAGCGTGGTCTTGCCGGAGGACTCCGGACCGTAGATTTCGACCACGCGCCCGCGCGGCAGGCCGCCGACGCCCAGCGCGATGTCCAGTCCCAGCGAGCCGGTGGACACCGCCTCGACGTCGTAGATGGCCGGCGCGTCGCCCAGTCGCATGACCGAGCCCTTGCCGAACTGCTTCTCGATCTGGCTCAGTGCGGCTGTGAGCGCCTTCTTGCGATTGTCTTCCATAGCGTGCGGCCACCTCTGTTGATATGCGGTCAATTATCCCATATCGGAGCGCCCACGCGGGGATGTAAATCGCGGCGATTTGCCCCTAAATCTGATCCGCCTCGGCGACGCGCGCCAGGAGCCGCAGCGCCGCGTCCACGGCGGCCGCGCGCACGGCCGCGCGATCCCCCGCGAAGAGCTCCCGCCGCACGCTTACCGCACTTCCTCGGCGCGCAATCGCCAGGTACACCAGACCCACCGGCTTTTCCAGGCTGCCTCCATCCGGGCCGGCAATGCCGGTGATGGCCACCGCAACATCGCTCCCGCTCACCCGCAGGGCTCCCGCCGCCATCTGCTCGGCGACCACCTTGCTGACGGCTCCGTGGGATTCCAGGGCGGCCGTCTCCACGCCCAGATCCTGCTTCTTGGCCTCATTGGAGTAGGTCACGTACCCCCGCTCGAACCACTGCGAGCTGCCCGGGATGTTCGTCAAGGCCTTGGCGAGCGCACCGCCCGTGCAGGATTCGGCGGTCACCGCCCGAAGTCCCGCCCGCAGGAACACGCGGCCGACCTCCAGCGCCAGAGTTTCTGTAGTCGATGGTGTGCTCTGGCCCATACCACTCCCCCGCCCAAGCTTATTCGCCTCGTCCACTTCGGCCATGGGTGCCCCAAAGGGCGCCTTTGGGGACTCTGTTATCCCTAAGCCGGGTCCTCTCTAGGAGGCCGACCATCGCCGTTCTGGAGGGTACCTCACCGGGCCTAGAGAATGTCGGTCAGCAAAATCCCGACGCCAATGCGGTTGATGTTGTGGTTGTAGTCGATAAGGCTCTCCCCGTAACCGTTGAAGAATTGCGCGTAGCCGCGAATCTTGTGGTACATCGGAAAGCTCATGCCCAGCTCGATCGCCCCGTGGTTTTCGTTGGTGCGCAGGTTGTTGCGCGCCAGCAGCGAGAACTCGAGCTTCCGGTATTGCAGCGCGGCCGTGAGGTCGAAGTAACCGAGGTATTTCTCGATGTCCGGGTTGTCATCGCCGCTCGGGTCGGTCGGGGAGGTTTTCGCCTTCTCCGGAAACCGGTACCACGGACGCACCGAGATCATGTAGTTGTCCTTCGCGTAGATCAGATTGGCATAGGCGCGGTTCCAGCTGCGACTGAGGAGGACCCCACCGATGATGCCGCGGCCGTTGGACTCATGCTCCAATCCGAAGCGCAGCGCGGTGTCGGCGCCGAACGGGCGGAACGAGAGGGGCATGGTGTAGAAGATTTCCGGGTTGTAGTTGGTCTCGCGAAACGGCGACGAGTCGGAGTTGTACACCTGCCAGAAGGACTTTTGCGTGTAAGCGAGATCCAGACCGTCCCCCTTGACGAACAGGTCCCTGGAGCTCAGCGGGAAGCGGAAGCTGAACTGGAATTTCGCCTCGGCATGGTTTACGTACAGGCCGTTTTCGCTGTAGATGGGATTTTGTTCGGTGACATAGCTCCAGGGCAGAATGTAATTCTGCTTGTAGGCGGTCAGCAGATAGGGATTCTGCTCGGTGTGGATTTCCTCCCGGAGCCGCCTCTTGGCCAAGGACTCCTGGGCTTCGACCATTGGAGGCGCGCCTGCGCTCAGCTCCTTGGTGCATGACTCGCGCAGCTCCGCGACCGTGGCCGTGTCAGGGGCCGTCTGCACCTTCGTCGCCAGGCAATCGTGCACGGCCTCTTGAGGTTCGGCGGACCGGGCGATCGGGTTGCCGATCAGGGCCGCGACACAGCTGAGCGACCAGGAAAATGAAAGCAGGCGGTTCTTTGTCATGAAATATGTGTCCGGCGTTTCGATCGCCACGGGTGAACGAATGCGAGCCTTAAGGTCGGCGGCTCACTTGGCCGGGTTCTGCAGCGCGGTCGTCGCGGAGGCCGGCGCGCCAATCCCCGAACCGAGTGCGAGGAACAGCTGCGCGGTGTCCAGATAGCGCTGCGCCTGGGCGCGCACGTAGCCGAGGCGCGCCTGCTGGTAGCGCCGCTCCGCGTCGAGCACCTGCAGCACGCCGACGTTGCCCTCGTCGTAGCGCCTGCGCGTCAGATCGCGGTTGGCCGGCCGCGCGCTGGGCGTGCGACTGCGCCTGGAGCTGCTCGGCGTCGTGATCGAGCGCCTGCAAGCGTTGGCGACCTGGCCGAACGCCTCGAGCACCGTCTGCTCGGTAGTTGGCGGCGCTGGCGTGCAGCGCCGCGACGACGGCGCGCTGCTCCGCGCGCAGCGTGCCGCCGTCGAACAGCGGCGCGACCAGCGCGGCGGTCAAGCTCCAGACGTTGCTCGCGCGGATCGAACAGGTCCGCCGCCCGGTCGCCTGCTGCCCGTCGAGGCGGTAAGCGTGATGTGCGGATACAGGTTGGCGTTGCGCGACGCCGACCGCGGCGGTCGCGGCGTGCAGCTGCGCTTCGGCGGCCAGGATGTCGGGCCGGCGGTGCGCCAGCTCCGAAGGCACGCTCAAGCGGCAGCTCGGCGGGCAGCGTGATGCGCCGCAGGTCGAACTCGGGCAGCGCCGCCGTCGCCGGGCGGCGGCCGCCGAGGATCACGGCGAGCGCGTGCTCGGCAACGCCGAGCGCTTCGCGCAGCGGCGGCAGCTGCGTCGTGTCGCTGGCGAGCTGGCTCTGCGCGCTGACGATGTCGAGCCGCGAGACCGAACCGGCCTCGAACGCCTGCTGCACGAGCTTCAGGTTTCGCGATCCCGTTCGAGGAGCTCCTCGACGGTGGCGATCTGGGCCTGGAGCGAGGCGATCTGGAGCGCCTGGACGACGGCGTTGCCGCTGACGGCGAGGTGCGCGGCAGCCAGCTGGTGCCGCGATAGTCGGCGAGCGCGCGCTGCTGCTCGACGCCGCGGCGATGCCGCCGGTGTAGTCGAGCGCGTAGCTGACCGTCGGGCCGACCGCGAAGTAGGTGAACGGCGGCGGCTTGGGCGAGCGAGCCCAGGAACTGCGCGCCGTATTTCTGCCGGCCGATGCCCCGTCGCAGGCCGACCTGCGGAAGAGCGTGCCGGCCCTGCGCGCCCGGCGAGCTCCTCCGCCTGCTCCAGCGCCGCTGCGGCCGCGGCGAGCGGTCTGGTTGCCCGCCAGCGCCCGTCGACCAGCTGATCGAGCGCCGGCGACTGGAACGCGTCCACCACTGCGCGCGCGGGTCGAGCGCCCCGCCAGCCAGGCGCTGCACCGGCTCATCCGCCCCGCGCCGCGTCTCGAGCGCCGACGGTTCGGCGCGTGTACGTCTTCGGCGGCCGGCGGGATCCGGGCGCTCGAAGATCCGGACCCGAGGCGCAGCCCGCGGTGGCCAGGCAGCAGCGCCGGCGAGCGCCGCACGCAGGGACTTGGCGCGCGTGATCATTCGACCACCACCGGCATCGGCGCCGCACCGCTTTCTGACGCGCGGCGCGCAGCAGCAGCACCAGCGGCATCGCGCACAGCGTGAGGACCAGCATCAGCTTGAAGTCGTTGTTGTAGGCGATCATCGCCGCCTGGCGGTTGACCTCGGCATTGATTGCAGCGAGCGCGCCGGCGTGCAGTCCGGAGGCCGCCAGGCACCGCCTGCGCGAGCCCGTCCGCGAAGGGCGTGACGTGCTCGGCCAGGCGCGCGTGCATGATCTGCGTGTTGCGGGTCAGCAGCGTCGCCACGCCGAGATGCCGATGCTGCTGCCGATGTTGCGCATCAGGCTGAACATCGCCGTGCCTTCGTTGCGCAACTGCGGCGCCAGCGTGGCGAAGGTCATCGCCGCAGAGGGGCACGTAGACGAAGCCGGTGCCGAGGCCCTGCAGCAGCCCGACCAGACGACCGCCGCCGCTGTCCATCTGCAGGTAGAAGTCGGTCATCTGCCAGAGCGAGACGCCGGTCAGCGCAAAGCCGGCGGCGATGATCAGCGCGCATGTCGACCCTGCCCATCAGGCGGCCGACGATGAACATCGCAGCGAGCGTGCCGATGCCGCGCGGCGCGGTGACCAGGCCCGTGAACACGACCGGATAGTCCATCAGGTCCTGCAGCAGCGGCGGCAGCAGCGCGAGCGTCGCGAACAGCACGACGCCGACGACGAAGATGAAGACGTTGCCGGTGACGAAGTTGCGGTCCTTGAACAGGGCCGGACTGACGAACGGTGTGCTTGGTCGTCGTCAGCATGTGCACGACGAACAGGTAGAGCGCAAGGCCGCGATGATCGCGTCGATCCAGATTTCCGGCGAGTTGAACCAGTCCTTGGGCTGGCCGCGGTCGAGCATCAGCTGCAGCGCGCCGATGGCGAGGCTCAGCGTGGCGAAGCCGAAGAAGTCGAAGCGCGAGCGGCGCAGCGTCGTTCGGGCATGAACGCGGGGATGCCGAGGAAAGCACAGGATGCCGAACGGCACGTTGATGTAGAACACCCAGCGCCAGTTGTAGTTCTCGGTGAGCCAGCCGCCGAGCGCCGGACCGAGGATCGGGCCGATGGTCACGCCCATGACCCAGATCGCCATGGCTCGGCCGTGGCGTGCTGGCGGGTTGATGTCGAGCAGCACCGCCTGCGACATCGGGATCAGCGCCGCGCCGCATAGGCCCTGCAGCAGCCGCGCGATGACGATCTCGCGGCAGCGACTGCGCGAGGCCGCACAGCGCCGAGGCGAGCGTGAAGCCGACCACCGAGAACAGGAACACGCGCCTTGCGGCCGACCTGCCCGGCCAGCCAGCCGCTGAGCGGCGTCATGATGGCGGCGGCGACGATGTAGGAGGTCAGCACCCAGGTCATCTGGTCCTGCGTGCCGACAGCGAGCCCTGGATGCGCGGCAGCGCGACGTTGGCGATCGTGTTGTCGAGCGCCTGCATGATCGAGGCCAGCATCACGGACAGGTGATGAGCCCGCGATGCGGCGCCTCCCGGGCGCTGCCCCCGCTGTCTCGACCGGGCTCATCGGCGCGCGAGGGCCTCAGGCGCCGCGCGGCGGCTCCAGCGCGGCGGCACGGAACAGATGGCGCTGCCAGCGCGTATCGACATCCACGCTCGCGCTCAGGCCCGCGTGCAGCGCGATATCGCGGTCCGCCTCCTTCAACTCGATGCGCACCGGCAGGCGCTGCACGACCTTGACCCAGTTGCCGGTGGCGTTCTCGGGCGGCAGCACCGAGAACTGCGAGCCGGTGCCCGGGCTCACGCTCGCCACGCGCCCTCGGAAGTGCCGCCCGGGATAGCTGTCGATCTTGACGCTCGCCTCCTGACCGACGCGCATGTGCGCGAGCTGGTCTTCCTTGAAGTTCGCCTCGATCCAGACGTCGCCCGTCGACACCAGCGCGAACACCGGGGTGTGCGGCGTCGACGTAGCTGCCCACCTGGAGCTGCTCGACGCGCGTCACCACGCCGTCGGCCGGGCGCGTGCACCTGCGTGTACGAAAGATCGAGCTGCGCCCGGTCGAGCGCCGCCTGCGCCGGCTGCACCGAGGGATGATGCTCGCGGCGCGATGTTCGGGATTGCCGCCGAGCTGCGCCACGACCGCGCCGGTCTCCTGCTGCGCGGTGGCCAGCGCGCCGCGCGCATCGTCCAGCGCGTGCGTCGCGCGATCGACCGCGGCCTGCGAGGCGATGCCCGAGGCGAGAAGCTTGCGCTGACGCGCCAGCTCGCTCTGCTGGAAGGCGAAGGCCTCGCGGGCCGCTGTGGTCTGCGAGCTGCGCTGGCGGTAGTTCGCCTTGAGCGATTCGACCTGCAGCGCGCCGCGGCGAGCTGCGCCTGCGCTTCGCGCACCGCGATGCGGAACGGCGCGTCGTCGAGCCGGAACAGCACGTCGCCGCGGTGCACCGACTGGTTGTCGCGCACCGCGAGCTCGATCACGCGTCCGGCGACGTTGGTGCTGATCGCCACGCGCGCCGCCTGCACGTAGGCGTCGTTCGGTCGACTGGTGCCGCCCGCCGGTGAGATAGAAATAGAGCGCCAGGCACACCACCACGAGCGGGCCAAAGATCATCAGCGGCCGGCGCAGCCGCTGGAGCCGCGTGGGCGGAGCCACGGGCGGCGCCGGTGGGGCGGAGGCGGCAGGCGTCGGGGGCAAGCCGGGGGAATCTTCGGTACTGCTCATGATCTTTCCTTTAGCCGGACGCCGCACGTGGGATACGAGCGCGAGGCTTGCGTGTGATCGCGCTTTGCTCGATCGGGTCGCGATCGAGCGCGCAAAGATTGGCGTGCGCCTTTTCGAGCACCCTCGCAAACACCTCGCGATCCGCCTTCGGCACATCGGTGAACGTTTCCCCGCGCACCAACGTGGCCAGGCGCCACACCTCCTCCAGCAAAGGCTTCGCCTTGGGCGTGAGATACAGTTTGCGGGCCCGTCGGTCCGCCGGATCGCTCCGCCGCTCGATGAGTTTTTCCGCTTCCATGCGATTGAGGAGACGCACCATCATCATCGGTTCCATTTCAGTGATTTCCGCCAGCCGCGCCTGACTCGCGCCCTC
Organism: uncultured Gammaproteobacteria bacterium; assembly: GCA_963717335.1. GTDB lineage: Bacteria > Pseudomonadota > Gammaproteobacteria > Steroidobacterales > Steroidobacteraceae > FEN-1191. The sequence continues at coordinate 86,553 of CAVQVZ010000004.1, forward strand.
GGTGCGCTCCAGATGCACCAGCACCTTGCATTGCATCAACGTGAGTGAAATGGCGCGTGCGTGCGCTTCGAAACGCGCCACGTAGCGGCGGCTCACTTCTTTGAGCAGGAAGCCAAGGTTTTGCGGGCGATGCATCGGGGCTCCGGACGATATTTATATCAGTTGATATTATATCAACAGTTATTACTTCTGGCCAGTTGGCAGCTCGTGCAGAGCGGAGAACGTTTGGGGCGCCAGGCAATCCCTGGATCAATATCGGCCAGGCAGGCCGTCAAATTGGTAATAAAAACAGGTTCTTAGGCCGTCGATTGGAGAGGATCGCGAAAACAGCGCGCACCGTAGTCGATTCCGACCGCGTTACTAACTCGCCCTCTACCGAAGCCATGCAGTTGCGGGAGTTTTCTGGAATTCCTACTCTGACTGGTGCCAACGCTTAAGCTGCTCCCGGAAGATAAGCATTTGTTGAACGTTCGCATCCATCATCGAATTGTCGAGGAACCATTCTGATAGTGGACGTAGGATTTTCTTGGGCATGTAATCCGCGTCGTTGGTAATTGAGCGAAATGTTGCGAGTCGGGTTTCCGGATTGATGATCATCACCTTCCACCAGTGCTCATTGGGGTCGCTCACGGCAACAAAAAATGGAGTTGAGCCCCAGTCTTCGCCTGGCGCCAGAATACGTGCGATCCATTCTGACTTTTCAGTCTCCGTGAGCTCGGTGGAGGATTTAACTCTTGGCGTGAAATTGCGCACACGTTGGTCGAAGTACTGTTCGGCCAAGCAGCCAAGCTTTGTGATCTCATCGACGATTTCCATCACTACTTCCACGGGGAGTGACCAGTAGTTGCCGCCGGACAAATAGAAGCGTCGGTTCGGGCCTGTCTTGGAGAGTTTTGCGCGCCAGCTCAGTACCCAGTAAGTGGCTGCGTCGCGCGTGCTCGTGCGTTGCTGCAGCGCCAGGTGGACGGGAACCCCGTCCATGAGACGCTCCTTTGTTCGATGACGCTCGTCGTAGGTGGTTGGCGGTTCCGTGGAACCGGGAATCAACGCTGGTGAGGGCGGTGCGGTCCGACTTTGGCTCTCGATCCACGATTCGCGGTAGGTGTCGGCAGCTTGATTAAACGCGTCCTGATTCGATTTCGTGGGTGACTCTATGAACCTGTCGCAGGCCGCGCTGACAGCCGCTCGAAAACTATTACGGGTCATGTACCTTTCTCTACTGATGCTTGTGAGTATTTGAACATGAGTGTATACAGAATTTGCTAATTGGTATACTCACGTTTTTCCTTTAATACTAATAGGTATATATATCGATAATTGCTTAAAATGAAGAGGTATTCTCCGAACGTATCGACGCCGTAAACACAACCAGAAGATATATCTATAAAACGTAGTATTGTAGATATATGCCCTTCCAGCCCAATCAGCCCTACAACGATCTCCCGTTGCTACCGCCCGGACCCGAGATCGAAACCAAATCTGTGCTCAAAGCCTGCATCGAGGCTCGTGCGGCCCTTGCGGCGTTGAAGCAGGCCACACTGCTCATCCCGAACCCGACGGTATTAATAAACACAATTCCACTGCTTGAGGCACAAGCAAGTTCCGAAATCGAAAATATAGTTACGACCACCGACGCCTTGTTTCGCTTTGCCCAGCTGGACGAACGCGGGGCTGACGCGGCGACCAAGGAGGCGCTTCGCTATCGGACCGCTTTGCGACAGGGATTTGAGTCCATTAAGCGGCGACCGCTTTCGACCGCTACTGCCATAGAGGTTTGCAGCACCATCAAGGATGTGCAGATGCAGGTCCGGCGACTTCCTGGCACGAAGCTGGCGAACGATCACACTGGAGAGGTGATTTACACGCCACCGGTTGGCGAAGCACTTATTCGCGAGAAACTTGCGAACTGGGAGCATTTCATACACGAACACGGCACCGTTGATCCCCTGATTCGAATGGCAGCCGCTCACTATCAATTTGAAGCCATCCACCCTTTCCCAGACGGAAACGGACGGACAGGACGCGTACTGAACCTGCTTATGCTGATACAGGCAGGTCTCCTGGACCAGCCTGTTCTCTACCTTTCCGGCTATATTATTCGCCACAGAATCGACTATTACCGTTTGCTGCTGGCAGTTACGCGCGATAAAGAATGGGAGCCTTGGCTTCTTTTTGTCAGCAAAGCGGTGCTTGAAACAGCGCGGTGGACTCACGCACGAATCGACGTGATCCGGAATCTGATGGAAGGCACAGCGGCGACAATTCGCAAGAGATTGCCCAAGATCTACAGTCGTGAATTGGTGGAAGTGTTGTTCCAACAACCTTACTGCAGGATTGAAGATGTCATTGACGCTGGCATTGCTAAACGGGAGACAGCGTCTAGGTACCTCAAGGCTCTTGTAACAGTAGGACTTTTGACGGAACAAAAATACGGACGTGAAAAGTTATTCCTGCACCCCACTTACCTTCAGGCTCTGCGCGCAGGCTTTTTGACGTGTGGCCGTCCCGAGCTCAAGATCAGGGCCATGAAGTTGCACGGCAGGCACGCCAATTTTCAACAGCTTAGCGCGACTGCTATTGATCCGTTGCCGGACGCGGCTGGCAACTTCCGGACAGATCAATATGCCGGTACAACAACCTACCGGACGTCTTGGACGACAGCAAACAGGGTGATGTAGAGCGATGAACCAACAATCACTACTCCATTCGGGTTTCCTAGCAGACCAGGCGGCACCCCTACAGCAAAACCGGCTTGATTCGGCACCCCGACGACCGTGCTGACCAATCCATCCGGCGTGATACTTCGGATTGTGGAGTTAAACGCAACTGGTTTTACCACTAGCAAGCGCTGCACTTTTGATAAATAGAGACCAGACCTCTAAATTGATAGTGCAAAACATAAAAGCGAGAACAATGCGTTAGGACATACGCCCGTTATGCAGCAGTATATGAATCTTCAATACCTAACCCACTGATCTAGTACGCGGGACACAGCGCAGATGTCTAAATAGATTCGGTCAGATCTGGTTACTCGATTGCCATTGCGATCCGATCACTGCCATTCAGTTTTAGACAAGAGAAAATGGATTGTTAGCCAGTGCCACCGCGCCCGTCGCCGGCAACCCAGCTCGGCCATCCTTGGCCGCATCAGCTAAGCTTCCACAAGCGGAGGGGGCAAGAAGACCTCCCCTGGGGTGCTTCTGCCGATGACTCAGCATTCACGCGCCGTATTTCTTAGCTATGCCTCGCAGGATGCGGAAGCGGCTCGGAAGATTTGCGAGGCCCTGCGCGCTGGCGGAATCGAGGTCTGGTTCGACCAGAGCGAGTTGCGGGGTGGGGACGCCTGGGACCAGTCGATCCGCAAGCAAATCAAGACCTGCGCCCTGTTCCTCCCGGTCATCTCGCACACCACGCACGAGCGCCGCGAGGGATACTTTCGGCTTGAATGGAAGCTTGCCTTCAGAGCACACGCGCCTCATGCGAGACCAATCGGGACTATCCGGGGAATCAATTGTGCCTGGCGGTTACGTACTACAAGCTCGGTCGGCACGCGGACGCGGAAGCCGAGCTTTCGAAACTGAAAGCAGCCTATGGCGATGTCATGGCCTACCAATACGCGGGGATCTACGCGCAACGGGGCGATATTTCGAAGGCCCTCGAATGGCTCGACACCGCGCTGCGGCTCCGTGATTCTGGCCTGGAAAACCTAAAGACAGATCCGCTTCTGGATCCCTTGCGCCAAGAGCCGCGTTTCCAGGCGATCGAGCGGAAGTTGAAGTTTCCGAGCTGAGTGGTGATGCAGTTAGGCCAACGCCCGCGTGGCTGAAGCCAACAGAAACTCCCGATGTGAATGGACCCGAGATTAGACACCTCATCGAATGCGAAATAACAGTGACAACAATGTGTTAGGCCACACGCCCGTTATGCAGCAGTACGTTACTCATTAACCCCAAGCCACTGATCTAACAAACAAGGCGAAGCGTAGATGTCTAATACGATTCGGTCAGATAGGGGGAATTAAAAGCCATTCGGTCAGATCGCTGCATTTCAGTTTTAGACAGCGCAGATGGACCACAAACCGTTGCTAAGGCGGCCCTCTACGAATCAGAGGGTCGGAAGCCCTAATCTCTTGACGCGCGCCAATTTTAGGGGCCTAGCGCGAGCGCTATTGAGCCACTGTTGACGCTTGCCAACGGAACTTTGGGATGACAGGAATCGTAAGGGGATTGCTGCGCGCAGCGAGGCGGTCACGCGGCTGATATCCAGGGGATCTAACGCGGTCCATTTCAGGCATCCCTTTGAAATTATGGCGTCATATCGGGATTGTAGTAATTCAAAAAGACAATGAAATCCATGATTTCCGCCATGTCTTTACCCACATAGCGAATCGAATGAGCATCCGAGCGCTCTACCGAGCGCAGGTAGCTCACTATTTCAGCGGACGTGTAGCTCTTAAAGGAAACTTCCAACGTGATGGGTGTCTGAAGCACATAAGGCTTTCGCTCCTCCCGATGCGATACGGCCGCGAGCACACCCTGGTAAATCTGATCGCACGCGGCGGCCGGCGTGATCGAGTCTGCCGAATGAAACCCTAGGCTTTTTTTGGTGATCACAGTCTCCATGCTGCCCAGGCGCATCGTGACCTCGTTGACCGCAGCATCGTCGCCAGAAATGAATACGATAGGGACGCCAAGCGCGCCGGCATATGCAGCGTTCAATTCCGATTCGGTCACCGCAGTTCCATTGAGAGCGACCCTCGTGAAATGGGCGCTCGAAATAGTATGAGCGCGCACGCCTTTGGGGTTCGTCGTGGAGGCGTGGTAGCCGACGAATACAGCGGCCGCGAAGCTAGGATCAAGACCCGCCATCATTTCGCCGTGACGCGGCCACGAACGAACGATTCGTACATCTTTCGGAAACATTTCGATCAGCAGATTCTCGCCGTTTCCATGCGAATCGCTGACAACGACCTCCGTGGCGCCCGCCGCCTTGGCACCTCGAACAGCCGCAAGCGCCTCATCTGTCATGAAACGCCGGAATCGTTCGTACTCAAATCCGCCAGGAAGCAACTGGTCGGCCGTGACTGCACCTGCCACACCTTCCATGTCCACCGATATATAGATTTTGAGCGCGGGCTTCGGCGCTTTTGAATCTGCAGGGTAAGCTGTTAAAGGAATCGCACTGCCAAAAACGCTGATGAGCGCAAAAGCCGCAAACCCAAGTCGGGCTCGCCCGGCCCCATTGCCAGCAATTGTCGCGTGATTTGCGAACATGTTGTCCTTCTCCACCATGGAAGCTTATGCCCATAGCGTACCGGAAGCTTCCGGCGTTCGCTTCGGCGCGCTCCAGCGCCCGGCACACTGCGTCGGCTACGTGCCGGTCTTGCGAGGCGTAAGTGATGAACGCACCGGGTGCCGGCTCATTGTTAGTCGGTGGGAGTCTCTGATTCAGATCGATCGGCCATGCACAGGCTCTTCGGTAATGTCCATGTAGCCTACCCGAAGCCGCGAGCGTCTGCTTCTGGACGGCTATTTCTGCGTCGTCAGTGACCGAACGCGCTTCGGAGGTATATGTGCCGCACTGAAACGGCGTGTGCCGTGGACGTGCGGTAGATAGACTGGTTTGGCGATTCACAAGGGCTTCAACTGTGACCAAGATATACCAGGCGTCTAATTGACAGTCCAGTAAATAACAATGAGAACAGTATGTTAGGTCACACGCCCGTTATGCAGCAGTATGTTAGCCATAAGTACCTAAGCCACTGTAGCACGCAAGGCAAAGCGCAGGTGTCTACAAAGATTTGGTCAGTTAAGGGGAAACAAATGCAATTGAATCACTGCATTTCAGTTTTAGACAAAGGCAGCCAGACCGTTGGCCGCTGCTGAGCCCTCCGTCTACGAACCAGAAGCTCGGAAGTTCGAATCTTGCGCGCCAACTCTTTCCTGCGCTTTCGCCTCAGTGGCCTTGCTACCGTTTTGCTACCACCGGGCCCGGCTATTATCCGGCAATCTGCAACTTGATTGCGCACGGGCTTTACTGCCGCCGGGGGTCGCGCTGACTGCGTTAATTATGAATTGCATTGGCAGTCATACAGCGGACGACGCATGAGCTTTAATGTTCAGACATGGCGCCGCTGCTTAATGAGCGTACTGCTATTGCCGTCTATGGCCAGCGCGCAGCGGGTCAATGAGAATCCCGTTACGGCAGCGGAAGACGCCTTTGGCACTAAGGTGGGCTCGCAAACCATAGGTCTGTACGACGTGCAAAATGTGCGCGGATTCAGTCCGAGCCAAGCTGGCAATCTCCGCATCGAAGGCTTGTATTTTGATCAGCAGACCTACGACGCCGACAATTGCCTGGTTGGGGGGACTACGATTCGGGTCGGGCTCGCTGCACAGAAGTTTGATTTCCCAGCGCCCACCGGCATCGCCGATTACTCGTTGCGTCTGCCGGGTTCGGCAAACCTGACCAGCGTGGTGATGTCTCGAGGACCGTTTACCGGTTCCGGGATGGAGCTGGATGGGCACTACGGCAGCGCGAACCAGCCCGTTGCCGTGAGCCTATGCTTCCATCGCCACCTGAATTCCGACTTCGAATTTGCGCGCACTGCGCAGCTCAACGACACAGGATTGATTGTCCGGGGAAGGTTGTCCCACAATTTGGAATTGATCGCGTTCGGGGGTACGACTCGCGGCGATGAGCACAACGAGCTGCCGCTTGTATACACCGCGGGCGTTGAGGGTATACCCACGTTTCGCCAGATGCGTCTGCCAACCCAGGACTGGACTCGCTGGGCGTGGCATGACCTGAATGCCGGAGCGATCCTAAGAACCACGACCAACGGGCCTTGGTCGCTGGCCGCCGGAATCTTTCGCTCGGTACGTGACAATCCATCGAATTGGAACGACTTGTTTCTGGATTTGGGCCTGGACCGCACCGTGGTCCATGAAATTGACGTGACGCCGCCGCTCGATGCGCGATCGACCTCGGGAGAGATTCGCGCGGCCTATCGGACCGATGACGGCACGCGCACCAGCGTTTGGACGATGAGCGTGCGCGGCCGGGGCTCGTCCCGTACCTTCGGCGGTGACTCGATTACTACCTATCCACGCCGAGTAAGCATCGACGATTTTGCCCCACTGGCCCAGCCGCCAGTGAACTTTACAGCCGGCAGCACCGATCGCGTAGACCAATACGGTCTGGGGCTCTCACTGGACGAGTTGTGGCCGGGTAGAGGATCGGTCGGCGTCGGCGTGCAGAAAGTGAAGTATCAACGTTCCGTTGACGCGCCTAATGTCCCCACCGCTACGGACAAAGCGGATCCATTGCTTCCGACGCTCCGATTTACGCTGAGCCCGGGCACGAAGGTCTTGCTGTATGGGAGCTACACGCGGGGACTGGAGGACTCGGCACTGGCGCCCGCGAACGCTCAGAACCGCGGTGAATCTCCACCAGCCACGACCACCTGGCAGGTCGACGCGGGTCTGCGCTACGCGCCGGGACCGGGCGCGCAGTTCCTGCTGGGCGCTTTCGAGGTAAACAAGGCGTACTTCAATCTTGACGCCGCAAATGTCTATACCCAGTTGGGGCAGATCCGCCACCGCGGCCTCGAAGCCTCTGCACAGATCAACACCGGTCAGGGTTTGGTTGCGGTGCTGGGAGGCGTGTGGCTGCAAGCGCAAGTACTAGCCGCCCCGGGCGATGTTTCTGGCGTGCAGGGCACACCGCTAGGCACGGTGCCCTTGGTACTGAACGCCAATTTTGATTATGCGCCGCCCAGCTGGAAACCCTGGTCGCTGAGTCTCGGCTGGTCGGGCAATTCGGCGCGCCCCGCGACCTCGAACGACACCGTTCAGCTTCCCCCGTACTCGCAAGTTTCGTTTACGGTGCGCTATGCGTTCCGGCTGTTCGGTCATCCAGGAGAGGCGCGCTTTGACGCCGGCGATTTTGGCGACTCGGACGCCATGACGATTGACTCGACCGGGCACGTGCTGAGCACACGTGGCCGCAGCTTTGCGTTGACACTGACGGCCGACTTCTGATGGTCTAACGAGCGGCTTATATGCTTTGTACCGGCTATCCGATTTCGGAAAGGTGTAGGCCTCTTCGTGACGAAGTGGCAGGGCGAAGGAAGACCGTGGGCACGTAACGCATATCGGCGCTTACGTCATTTATGCATGGCGCTTGAGATCAGGACTGCTACCATTTTTTGCTACAGCAGCGATCGGATCTATTACCGAGGCCTTCTGTTTACAGTACTCAATCATTTGCACTAATCGTCCCCATCAAAGCGCATCACAAAATGATTTCGCCCTCCATCGTCTGCACGGCGTAACCGCCCACGCGAACATTCACGATCTTGTCGCCGTCTCGGCTCGCACGCACGAAGATATCGCTGGTTCGCTTCATTTCGACGCCCTGCCTGATGTGAACCGACTGCTCCGGAGCCGCGGCACCATAGCGCACCAGCCAAGCTGCGGTGCACCCGGCAGCGGACCCTGTCGCAGCGTCCTCGCCGCCGACGTAAACACACCTCGCCCGGAGTGCCGCGTCGGATTCAACGGAATCGCGGGTCACGTAATAGAACCCGAAATTGGGCTCCTGCTTTGCGACGTACGAGTCCATCTTCTCCGCATTTACGCGGAGAGACTGCAAGGAGGCCAAGTGCTTGAGTGGCACGATAGCGAATGGCAAGCCGGTGGAGACCGTTTGAATCGGACCGTAGTCTGCGATGTCATCGGTAACCAAATTGTGCAACTGCGCAACGGTCTCCTTGTCGTGAAATACGCCGAACTTAGGTGCCACTTGCCGCATTTCACCGAACGCGTGTCCCGAACTGTCTGTCAAGAACGCAACGGGGACCTTCCCCACCTTTAGATCGAGGGAGATCTCAGCGAGGCTCTCTGTCGATGAAGCGCTCGAAGACTTCGACGCTAGGCGAGAGTTTCGCAACACGGTGGCCGTCCCCAGCGTCGGGTGGCCCGCAAACGGAACTTCCCCATCAGGCGTAAAGATCCGGACGCTGATGCCATGTTCACGTTCGGTGGCGGGGTCTCGCGGGAAGACGAAGGTAGCTTCGTTGAGGTACGTCTCGCGCGTGACAGCGAGCATTTCCGCGTCGCTCATCCCTCGAGCGTCTAAGACCACATCGAGCGGATTTCCGAGCAGAGGCTGCGATGTAAAGACGTCGATGTGCACGAACTTGAAACGCCTCGGATGCAACGGAGCGATCTGGTCGGACGCGTACGAAATCGGGCCGAGGGTCAATGCCCCTCCTGTGGCCCCAAGGGTGAGCAAAAGCTTGCGACGGATTCTGTTCATCTTCGAGCATTCTCCCACTGGTACAAACGCGGCCGGATGCGAGATCTGCGCGCCCGATAGGAGCTTGTCCGCCTGCTCACCCCTCATGGAACAATCGGTCCATGTGCAGCCTCGTCGTTAGACTAAGCGAAAAGCGGTTTTGCGGATGTGATTTTGTACGCTCGAATGTCTCAAACGGGCCGACAGCGGCCATCCGATCGTCAGGAAACGCGGTTCGACGGTATATGTGTCGCACTCAAACGGCGTGTGCCGTGGACGTGCGTTAGATAGACTGGTTCGGCGATGGGCAAGGGCTGCTACTGTGACCAATAAATACCAGACGTCTAATTGACAATGCCAGTAAATAACAATGAGAACAGTATGTTAGGTCACACGCCCGTCATGCAGCAGTACTTGCGCCTCAAGGCCCAGCATCCCGACGCCTTGCTGCTCTATCGAATGGGGGATTTCTACGAACTGTTTTACGATGACGCGCGCCGGGCCTCGGCACTCCTGGATATCGCGCTGACCACCCGAGGCCAGTCCGCAGGGGAGCCCATCCCCATGGCCGGGGTTCCGGTGCACAGCGTCGAGGGATATCTCGGAAGACTCTTGCGACGCGGAGAGTCGGTGGCGGTCTGCGAGCAAATCGGTGATCCGGCGAAATCCAAGGGCCCGGTCGAGCGTCAGGTCGTGCGCGTCATCACGCCCGGCACGGTAACTGAGGACTCGTTGCTGGAAAAAACCCGCCCCACCTTGTTGGCGGCGCTGTTGCGAGAGCGCGAGCGCTTTGGCCTGGCGTGGCTCGAGCTCAGTTCCGGCCGTTTCAGCGTGTTGGAGGCAACCGGGCCGGCAACGCTCGCCGCCGAACTGGAACGCCTGCGGCCGGCCGAGTTACTGGTGCGCGAAGGACAGACGAAGGAAGGATCGTCCCCGGGCGGCGGTTCGCTTGTGATCCGAGAACGCGCCCCGTGGCACTTCGATCTGGCCAGTGCCTCGCGCTTGCTTACGGACCAGCTGGGGACCCTGGATCTGCGCGGGTTCGGGGCCGACGTGCTGCCGCTCGCGATCGGCGCCGCCGGGGCACTGCTCCAGTACGTGCGCGACACGCAGCGTACCGCCCTGCCCCATATTCGCGCTCTACAGGTCGAAGAATCGGGCGCGGCGCTCGCGATCGATGCTTCTACGCGACGCAACCTCGAACTGGAATCGAGCCTGACCGGGAACGAGGCCGCCACGCTTCTGGCCGTGCTCGATACAACCGTCACCGGCATGGGTGCGCGTGCGCTGCGACGCTGGCTCGGCCGGCCCATCACCAACCGCCTGGTGCTGCGGCAGCGCTACCAGGCGATCGGTGCGTTGGCCGCGGCGCACGCCTACCAGCCCATGCAGAAATTGCTGTGCGCCGTCGGGGATCTCGAACGGGTGCTGGCGCGCGTCGCCCTGCGCAGCGCCCGGCCCCGCGATCTGGTGCAGCTCCGTAATGCGCTGGCGGAACTGCCCCCGCTCCGCGCGGCGCTTTCCCAAATCGACGCACCACTCCTACAGCGGCTGCACGCCGATACCGCCGATCACGCCATCGAGCGCACACTTCTGGACCAGGCGATCAGCCTCGAACCTCCGGTGTTTCTGCGCGACGGCAATGTGATCGCCGCCGGTTACGACGCTGAACTGGACGAGTTGCGAAGCATCGCCACGCACACCGACGAGTACCTGCTCGATCTCGAGCAGCGCGAGCGCGCACGCACGGGGCTGCCGGGACTTAAGCTTGGCTACAATCGGGTTCAGGGCTTTTACATCGAGATACCCCGCTCGCAGGCGCAGCAGGTCCCGACCGAGTACCTGCGGCGGCAGACGGTCAAGTCCGCCGAGCGCTTTATCACCCCGGAGCTCAAGAGTTTCGAGGATCGGGTCCTCGGTGCGCGCGAACGGGCCCTGGCGCGCGAGAAGGAACTGTTCGAGGCTTTGCTCACGCTCCTGATCGGCGCTTTGGGCCCGCTCCAGTCCACCGCCATGGCGCTCGCTGAAATCGACGCCTTGGTCTGCCTCGCGGAACGTGCCGTGACCCTTGACTGGAGCGAGCCTGAACTGGTCGATGAGCCTTGCCTGGTGCTCGAGGGTGCGCGACACCCGGTCGTTGAACGCTACAGCGAATCACCTTTCGTGCCCAACGATCTGGAGTTGGGCGCGGCGCGCCGCATGCTGGTGATCACCGGACCGAACATGGGCGGCAAGTCCACCTACATGCGCCAGACCGCGCTCATTGTGGTCCTTGCGCATATCGGCAGTTACGTGCCCGCGGCGCGCGCGCGCATCGGCCCGCTGGATCGTATCTACACGCGCATTGGTGCCGGGGACGACCTGGCCGGGGGCCGCTCGACCTTCATGGTCGAAATGACCGAGACGGCCAACATCCTGCACAACGCGACGGCCCGGAGCCTGGTGCTGATGGACGAGATCGGGCGCGGCACCAGCACCTTTGACGGCCTGTCGCTGGCCTGGGCCGTGGCACGACACCTGGCCACCGAAGTGAGGGCGTTCGCGTTATTCGCGACGCACTATTTCGAACTGACCGCGCTGGGCGCGGAGCTTGAGGGTTGCGCCAACGTCCACCTGGACGCCACGGAACACGGTGATTCACTCGTGTTCCTGCACGCCGTTCGCCCTGGGCCGGCCAATCGCAGCTACGGGCTCGCCGTGGCGCAGCTGGCCGGCGTGCCTGCGAGCGTCATCGCGCGGGCCCGCGCGTATCTGGCAGAACTTGAGAGCACGCGCGAGGGCGGCGCGCACCACCCGCCGCCGGGAAATATCAACGGACAAGCCCAATTGCCGTTGCTCCCCGCACCGACCCCGGCGGTGAGCGAGCTGGAGCTCAAACTCGCACAGATCGAACCCGACGCGCTGACGCCGCGGCAGGCACTCGCACTCCTTTATGAACTCAAGGGCCGCCGCCAGAGCTGAATCGCCGGGCGCTCCCCCTCCACCTCTCGTAGCCAAAAACCGCTTTGGATTGATATTCTCCGCGACCAGCGAGGGGCGAGCCGTCAGCCCAGATTCGCGGGGGGACACTCATATGAAACGGATACTTTTGGCGACCTGGGTGGCGATTTTGAGCGGATGCGATCTGTCACCGCCCCCCGCGCCTGCACACTCCAACACCGCTCAGACCCAGGCCATGAGCGCGATGCCGCCCGCCCTCATGCCGCGCGCGCCTGCGACGGTGGCGGACTGGGCGCGCGGCGCGATGCTCTTCGAAGGGCTCGGCGATTACCACCGGGCGATCGCGACATCGAATCCCGAGGCGCAGAAGTACTTCGATCAGGGACTTCGGTTGATGTGGGCCTTCAATCATGACGAGGCCACCCGATCTTTCGCCAAGGCTGCCGCGCTCGATCCGGACTGCGCCGCGTGCTACTGGGGCGTGTCGCTGACCGTCGGACCCAACTACAACCTGCCCGTCCTGTTCGAGGAACGCGCGAAGGTGGCCTTCGAAGCCTTAGGCCTCGCGCACTCGCACCTGGCGCACGCCTCGCCTGTCGAACAGGCACTGATCGCAGCGCTCGATAAGCGCTACCCCTCGGCCAAGCCGTTGTTCATGCCCGAGCTGCAGCCGGTACTGGCGGCCTACGCGGCGTCGATGCAGCGCGTGGCGCAGCAGTTTCCGCAGGATCTCGACGTGCAGACTTTGTACGCCGAGTCCCTGATGAACGTGAACGCCTGGAAGCTCTGGAGCACCGAGGGCAACGCGGCGCCCGGAACCGATCAGATCGTCGCGACGCTCGAGGCGGTGCTGGCCAAAGATCCCTCGCACCCTGGCGCCAATCATTACTACGTGCACACGCTGGAAGCTTCCCCTCATCCTGAGAAAGCGCTGGCCGCCGCCGAGCGCTTGCGCAGCATGATGCCCGCGGCCGGACACCTGGTGCATATGCCCGCCCACATCATGCAGCGGGTCGGGCGGTACGAGGATGCGGCCGAGGCCAATCGGCGCGGTGCTTTGGCCGATCAAAATTACGTCGGTCTCACCCGGCCGCTCGATTACTACATGATGTACAGCGCCCACAACTATCAGTTCCTGGCCGCCTCGGCCGCGATGGAGGGGCGACGCGCCGAAACCCTCGAGGCCGTAGACAGCGCGCGCCGCGTGGTCCCGGAAGAAATGCTTTCGGTCATGCCCGGCGCCGATTGGTACCTGGCCGAGTCGTATACCGCGCGCGCGCGCTTCGGACTGTGGGATGAGATCCTCGCGATGGCTCCGCCCAACCCAAAATTCCAATCCCTCACCGGAGGCTACCTCTACGCCCGCGCACTGTCGCTCGCAGCCCGCAATCGGCTCGATGAGGCGCACTCCACGCTGGCGCAGCTGCAAACACTCATCAATACCGTCCCGGCCGACAGTCCGGCGGCCAACAACACGGCCCGCGACGTGCTCAACCTCGGGGCCCTGATCGTGCAGGCGCGCATCGCCGGGTCCGAAGGACATCCGGATGCAGCCGAGACGGCGCTCAAGCAGGCGGTACAGGCGGAAGACAAGCTCGCGTACAACGAACCGAAGGACTGGTTCTTCCCGGTGCGCCACCTGCTCGGCGCGCAACTCCTGCGCGATGGCAAGGCGGGGGAGGCCGAGGCGGTGTACCGAGAAGACCTCCGGCTCAATCCCGGCAATGGATGGTCGCTCTATGGGCTTAGCGCGGCACTCAAGTCGCAAGGCAAGGCGAAGGAGTCGAGCCAGTACGCGCAGCAATTTGTGACCGCCTGGAAACGCGCCGATATCCCGTTGACCGCATCGGCCTACTAGAGAGCTTCACTCGGCGGGCGAATCCGGCGGCGGAGGAATGCGGCCTAGCAGCTGCTCCAGGCTCAGCCCCAGCGCCAGCAACTGCTCATCCTGGCCCGGCAGCATGTCAAAGCTGACGCCGACGGGAAGGTTGGCGCGACTCAGGCCCGCCGGGATCACCAGGCAGGGCATTCCCACGGCACTGCCGTGCCCGACATTGCGCGCCATGACCTCATAGAGTGGAACCCTGGTACCGAGCAGATCGGTATCGACATCGTCTCCGATGGGAGTTGCGGCGCTCAGCGTCGGCGGAGTGGCGAGCGCCGTGATCCTGTGCTCGGCGAAGTAGGCACGCATGGCGCTGCGCATCTGCGCGAGGCGAGTCAGAAGCCCCTCGTACGTCTGTTCACTGATCGCATGGGCGCCGCCGGGCAGAAAGTCACTGTGGTAGCGCTTTTGCAGGACGGAACTCATGCCCGCGATCATCTCGTCCATCCTTACCGTACTGCCCGACTCCTGCAGATACCGGCTCTGGTGGGCGACGATCTCAAAGGACTGGATGGCCGCTACCACCTTGCGCGCGCCCTGCAGCACCTCGGGGAGGAAGGCGCGCACCCGCGTGGCCCCGGCCTTCTCCAGCCTTTCCATGGCCGCCTCGAACACTCGCTCGACCTCCGGATCTAAGCCGAGCAGATATTCGGGCGGCACGGCGATACGGGTGCCGGCCAGCGGCGCGGCGCGAAGGGGCGCATCGCGCCCGGTCATGGCCTGATCGAAAAGCACCAGATCATCGACCTGGCGCCCGAGCGGCCCGGGCGCGTCCCAGCGCGGCGTGATCGGCATGACCCCGGCGCTGGGATACCGGCCCACCGTGGGGCGCAGACCGCACACGCCGCACAGCGCGGCGGGCACGCGGATCGAACCCAGCGTGTCCTCGCCGATTGCGAGCGGCACAATGCCTCCCGCCACCGCGGCGGCTGAGCCGCCGCTGCTTCCGCCAGGAATGCGCGAGACATCGTAGGGGTTGCGCACCGCGCCGAAATGCTTGTTGTTGCTGGTCCAGCCCAGCGACATTTCCATCAGGTTGGTTTTGCCCAGCACGATGCCGCCCTGCGCGGTCAGCTGGCGAATGATGGGCGCATCAGAGTCCGGCACAAAATTGCGCAACGCGCCGGTGCCCGATGTGGTCGGCAGGCGCGCGGTATTGATGCTGTCCTTGACCGGGACGGGCAGCCCGTGGAGCCTGCCGAGCGGCGCGCCGCCGCGCCGGAGCAGATCCGCCTCGCGCGCCGCCCGCAGCACCTGCGCCGGATCGATGCTGATCAGGGTATTGAGTGCTTTTCTCGCCTCGCACCGATCCAGCACGTGCCTCGCATAGTGCTCCGCGGGCAATTCACCGCGGCGGATCTGCTCGATGACCGCCCGCGCCGACCGTCCCGACAGGCCCGAATCTAGGCCCACCGCTAGCACCGGCGCCATCTGGCGATCGATGGGCGCGCCGTAGCAGGCCACCGGGAGGTGGGCACGAGTGAAAAAATCATCCGCCACGCACGCTGGACAGGTGGCGGGAGAATTCCGGCTCGGCCATCAGCGCCTTGCAGCGCTCGAACCGCTGGAGTGAATAAGCCCAGAAATCATCGACCGGATTCTGGTTGGCGTGCTGGATCAGCCCCCAGAGTGTCCAGAGCAGATCGCACATCGCCTTGTAGATCACGATCCGACCCCGCTCCTCCGGCCGCGCCTCCCCTCCAAAGTAAGCTCGCATCATCTGTTCGTCCTGCGCCGCGCTAAAGCCGCCCTTCGACCGAAAGATCGCCCAGGTCCCACAGCGGATCGTTCATGCCGGAGTATTCCCAGTCCACCATCCACATGCGATCGCCCACGTCCAGAAAGTTCTCGCACAGCGGATCGCAATGGCACGCCGCGCAAGGCAGCTCCCGGGCGTTAAGCGCGGCGCGAACCGCACCAGCTTCCTTGACCAACTCGTGATAGCCCGGAGGGAGCGGCGTGTCCTTGCCCGCCAGCACCCGCAGGTACTCATCGATCATCGCAAACAGCTCGAATCGAAAGCGGAATACCGCATCCGAGTGATGCAACTGCCGCAGGACGGCCCCGGCCCGGGCGGGTGCGCCATCACGCGCGCCAAAGTTGGCCGGCGTCATGGTCACCGCCTGTTCGACCAGGCGCGATACCATCACGCCCGATCGCGTATCGAAGTGCAGCACCGCCGGGCTGACCTGCACTCTCGCCGCTTCCCGCGCCGCATGCGCCTCATGGACACGGTTGATATATTCCTCGGTGCCCCGGCCGGGCACTCGCAGCACGTAGTGGTGCGGGCCGTGGTCGATGCGAAAAACCAGGTTGGTGAGTCCCCCTAGGCGGGTGACCGAGAGTTCTGAGGGCTCGATGCCTGAAAAAAGTTCGAGCCCGGCGAGTATCCCCCGCGCCCGGGCGATGCCCTGATCGTCCGCGCTCAAGACCGGAGCCGCTCCATGGCCGGGTCGTACAGGCAGCGCGCCCCGCGCCGCGCCGCGTAACTCTTGCCAAAGGCCTCGATGGAAAACTCCTTCTGCCCAGCCAGGGCAGCGGGCAGGTATCCCAAGGCGATGGACCGGCCGAGCGTGTGCCCGTAACCGGCGCTCGTGCTCGATGCCACGACCGCCCCCTGATGCACGATGGCCTCGCCCCCGTGCAAGGGCACAAAACCTTCGACCGTGAAGGAGGCGAGCTGCCGGGCAGCGCCCTCGGCCTTAAGCTTGCGCAGCGCCTCACGCCCCAGAAACTGCGTCTTGTCGAGCGCCACGCAAAACCCGAGTCCCGCCTCGTATGGGTTGTAGTCGGGGGAAATATCGCCTGACCAGTACAGGTAGCCCTTTTCCAGCCGGGCCGATTCGATCGCACGGTACCCCGCGTGGGCGAGGCCAAAGGGTTTTCCGGCCACCCACAGCGCATCGAACAGGCTGCCTGCGAATTCCTGCGGCACGTACAGCTCGTAGCCGAGTTCGCCCACGTAGCCGATGCGCACGGCAAGGACGCGGGCATCGGCAAGATCGATGCGCCGGGCAGCGCGAAAAGGCAACGCCGCGTTGGACAGGTCCTCATCGGAAAGGCTTTGCAGGATCTCGCGCGAGCGCGGCCCGCACAGATTGAGCACCGCGAGGCTGTTGGTGACCTCGCGCAGCGTGACGCCGGGCGGCAGATGCCGGCTCACCCAACCCGCATCGTGCACCCCGAACGCTGCGCCCGTGATCAGGTAAAAATGATCGGCGGCCTCATGGATGAGCGTCACGTCCGCTTCGATCCCTCCCCGCTCGTTGCACAGCTGCGTATAGACCGCCTTGCCGGGAGGCCCGCCCAGGTCATTGGCCGCGATGAACTGCAACGCGCGCTCGGTGCCCGGCCCGGTGATCTCGAATTTGGCAAACGAGGTCTGGTCAATCAGTGCGGCGCGCTCGCGTATCGCGCGCACTTCCTCGGCCACCGCGCCGAACCAGTTGGGCTTGTCCTCGAAGGAAGGCTCATCGCGCGCGCTCATCCCATCTGGCGCGAACCAGTTGGGCCGCTCCCATCCGGCTTTCGATCCGAACACCGCACCGGCCTGCGCGAGTCGTTCGTGGATCGGCGATCGGCGCAGGTTCCGCGCCGCATGCGCCTCCTCGAGCGGCCAGTGGATTTTGTAATAGGCCCCGTAAGCCTCAATGGCGCGCTTCTCCAGATAACGAGGCTGGGCCTGCGCCTCGGTAAATCGCCGCACGTCGAAGGGCCACAGGTCCATGCCCGCATCGCCGTGCACGATCAGGTTGCTGAGCGCCAGGCCCGCCCCGCCGGAAGCGGCGATGCCTGCGGTAAACCCACAGGCGACATAAAAGTTGTCCAGTCCCGGGGCCAGACCCATCAGCGGCTCACCATCGGCCGACACCGGGATGGGCCCGTTGATCACCGATTGCAGGCCGATCTCATTGAGCACCGGTAATCTTTCGGCGGCCGGATGGGCAAAGCGCTCGAGCCGGTCCATGTTCGCCGGCAGCAATTCACGCGCGAACGACCAGGGCGGCAGGCCGCGATGGAATCCGCGGGTTCCGTCTTCCCAGCCCCCGATGGCAAAGGCGCCGGTGTCGGGCTTGAGGTAGAAATTCTTGTCCGGGTCGCGCAGCGTCGTGAGCCCGGCATCGAGCTTAAGTTTCTTCTCGGTCAGGAAGTACTGGTGTTCGACCACGCTGGTGGCCAGGTCCACGCCCGCCAGGCGCCCGACGCGTTTGGCCCACAGGCCGGCGCAGTTGACCAGGGTTTCGCAGCCAATATTTCCAGCGCCGGTCACAACGCCCACCACGCGCCGTCCTTCGAGCACGATCTGCTCGACGCACACGCCTTCCTCAATCTTCGCGCCCTGCTGGCGCGCCCCCTTGGCGTAGGCCATGGTCAGTGAATACGGATCGATGTACCCATCACCCGGGATGAACGCCGCACCTTCTATTCCCACAGTGCTGATATACGGGAAGCGCTGCTGGGCCTCGAGCGCCGAGAGCGCGTGGCATTCCACTCCGAAACTGCGCGCCTGGCCCATCGAGCGGCGGATTTCGCTCCAGCGCGCCGCACTTGAGGCCAGGCGCAGGCTCCCGACTTTATTCCAGGAAATCGCCTGCCCGGTCTCGGCTTCCAGGCGATCGAAGAGCGCAACGGAGTTCTGCATCAACCGCGTCAGGTTCTTCTTGCCGCGGAGCTGCCCGACCAGGCCGGCCGCGTGCCAGGTGCAGCCGTGCGTGAGGCGGTCCTTCTCGACCAGCAGCACGTCCTTCTTGCCCTCGCGCGAGAGATGATAGGCGAGCGCCGTGCCCACGGCACCGCCGCCGATGATCAGGGTCTGCACGTGCCGGGTGGCGCGAAAACTCATGCCGCTGACGGGGTCACGCACGGTGCGCCGAACGCCGGCCTGGAGGGCATGTGCGGCAGGGCACCGATTACGGGACGTTCGGGATCTTGACGATGCTTCCCTTGGCTTTCGGGTCGCGAGGGTCCTTGACCACGCTGACAAACAGGTTTTTTTCCCCCGGATCGAATGCGACGTTGGTGGTGCCATCGCCCGCCGCGATTTCAAATACGTGCAGGAGCTTTCCTTGCGGGGAGATCTTCAGGACCTTGCCGCCGGAGAATTGCGCCACGTAGACATTGCCCTGCTTGTCGACCTTCAGGCTGTCCGGGCCGAGCCACCAGGACCGAACCTTGTCCTTGACGAGCAGGTTGAGCTGCGCGAAGTTGGCACGGCGTCCCAGCGTGCCGTCGGGCTTGATGGTGAATTTCTTGATGGAATTGCCCACCGTCTCGCACACATAGAGCGTCTTCTGGTCGGGTGATATTCCAATCCCGTTGGCATAGTTCAGATCGCCGGTGACCTCGACCCATTGCTTGGCTCCCGGAGCGAGGTACAGGACCTTGCCCACCACGGCGACCGGAGGATCATCGAAGGGACCGGACAGCGTCGCGTACGCACCGCCATTGGCCGCGACCACCACATCGTTGATGCCCCCGTCCATCTTTTGGCCCAGGCTGTCGGTGTCCCAACGGCGGATCTGTTTTCCCGTAAGGTCCACTTCCATGATCGCCCCCTGCTCATCGCAGGCGACCAGCAGGGTCTTGCGCGGAGTCAATGCCAGGCCGTTATGGCCGCAGTGTGGCGCAGAGTTCAGAACCGTGCTGGTCACGCCGTCCCACTTGGAGAGCGTGCTGGAAATCCAGCCGACGTAGTACAGCGTTCCATCCACGTACAGCGGGCCTTCCGGTCCGAGCACGCCGCTCACCACGGTCACTTCGCTGGCCCAAACGCGGCTGACTGCGCACAGTGAAACGGCCGCTACAGCGAACAGCTTGATTTTTTTCATTATGGATTCCTTAAGATGAAGGCGCCCGTCAGACGTTCCTCATCAGGAACGCGACGCGCCGTCCATCCAGTGTATCGCCATTGCCGACGGGCGAGAACCCGAGGGTGCGATGAAAGTCCACCGATGCGGGATTGGGCGGTGTGGTGTTGACCTCGCAGCACAGGCACTTGATCTGCTGCGATCGGGCGAGCTCGAGCAGCGATCCATACAACGCCCGGCCCACACCGGCTCGGCTTCGATCCGGGTCAACGGCGATCTGATCGACATACAGGAAAGGCTCCTTGAGCCGGGAGAGAAAATATTGGAATTCCTCACCGTCATAAGCGCACCGCCCATCAAAGACCAGCATGTATCCAACGACGGCTCCGTCACTGGCCACGGCCACGCGATGCGCGGCGCAAAGATGAAGAAGGCGCTCAAGCTCGCGCAGGTCCAGCGCTGCGACCGCCGGTAGGCATCGGGCGTTGATCTTGAGGATCCCGGCCCGATCCTCGGCGGTGACAGGCCGGATGGTGATGGCGTTCAGGACCCACCGCTCGCGATGGCATGAGGCAGCACCCTCAGGCGTCCTCCCCAAGTAGCCTGACGTGCGGCGCTACCCACCGCTGAGGGGCCGGCGGGGGACTCTATATATAGAGGCGGTAAATGCCCTAAGGGCCGCCGCGTGCAGCTTCATGTTCCCATCGACCGCTTAGCCGCCGAAACGTCCGTGCTCGAAGAATTGCCCCGCCTCGTGGGCGACCCGTGCCGACAGCAGCATGCCCGAATGGCTCACCGGCAGCGTCAGATGCGCGCTCGCACCCGGTAATCGGGTTTCGGAGACCGCCACGGTTCCATCGTTCGGTTCATCGAAGTTCACCACCAGCCTCCCAAAGCTCAAGGACTGTGTGCCGGCGATGATGCCGATCTGGCGCTCATGCGACCATCGGCGCTGGTGGCTGTGCAGCAGCTCACGCGCCGCGCCCTCACCGAGCATGGCGCGGCCGAACCTGAAGCGCGCCAGCGCCGTGGCGGCCTGGCTGGCCATGCTCGGAGTTCCCATGAGCACCACGCGGCCGGGCGGTTGCTCAGGGTGACGCTCCAGGCAGCGCAGGATCGCAATACCGCCCAGGCTGTGGCCCAGCAGATGGACGCATGGCGCGTCGATCTCGCCGATATACGCGCTCAACGCGTCGGCAATTTGATCCATCGAAAGAAGCGTGGAGGCGTAGCTGAACACCCGCCACGCATAGCCTCGCTCCTTCTCCAGGCGCCGGCGCAGCACGAAGGCCTCGTGACCCGAAAACCACAGCCCGTGCACGTAGACGACGGCGGCGTTCATGCCGGGTAGGTCACGTCCCTACGAGGTTGGAGGCTGGCGCACGCGGATGTGCAGTTCGCGCAGCTGCTGTTCGCTGACCTCGGTCGGCGCCTCGGTGAGCAGGCAGGCCGCGGTCTGGGTCTTGGGAAACGCGATGACGTCGCGGATGCTTTCAGCCCCCGCCATCAGCATGGCCAGCCGATCGAGCCCGAAGGCGATCCCCCCGTGGGGTGGTGCGCCGAAGCGCAAGGCATCGAGCAGGAATCCAAACTTCGAGCGCGCCTCCTCCTCGCCGATCCCGAGCAGCTCGAACACCGCCGACTGGAGCTCCTGGCGGTGAATGCGGACCGAGCCGCCACCGACCTCGGACCCGTTGAGCACCAGATCGTAAGCCTGGGCGAGCGCGCGTTCGGGACCAGCGCTCAGCGCCTGCGCGTCCGGGTGCTTGGGCGAGGTGAAGGGGTGATGCATGGCGACCCAACGCTTGGCCTCGGCGTCGTACTCGAACATTGGAAAATCCACGACCCAGAGCGGGCGCCACCCGCTCGATACGATCTTCAGATCCTGTCCGACCTTGAGCCGCAAGGCCCCCAGGGAATCGTTGACGATGCTGGCCCGGTCGGCACCGAAGAACACCAGATCGCCGTCGGCCGCGCCGACCCGCTCGAGGATCCCTAAGATCGCCTCATCGTCGAGAAACTTGATGATCGGGGATTGCAGGCCCTCGCGACCCTTGGCGCGTTCGTTGACCTTGAGGTAAGCGAGCCCGCGCGCGCCGTAGCGCGCCACATAGGCGGTGTACTCATCGATCTGCGAGCGCGGGAGCGAAGCGCCGCCGGGCACGCGCAAGGCCGCCACCCGTCCGCTCGGATCCTGGGCCGGTCCTGCGAACACCTTGAATTGCGAGCCGGCCACCAGGTCGGCCACATCCACCAGCTCCAGCGCAATGCGAAGATCGGGCTTGTCCGACCCGTAGCGGCGCAGCGCCTCCTGGTAGGTCATGCGCGGAAACGGATCGGGCAGTTCCTGCTTGAGCACGTCGCGGAACAGCTGGCGCACCAGCGCTTCCATCAGCTCGGTGATCTGCCCCTCCGAGAGGAAGCTGGTCTCGATGTCCAGCTGGGTGAACTCGGGCTGCCGATCGGCGCGCAGGTCCTCGTCGCGAAAGCAGCGCACGATCTGGTAGTAGCGCTCGAAGCCGCTGATCATCAGCAGCTGCTTGTAGATCTGCGGGGATTGCGGGAGTGCGAAGAACTTCCCGGGGTGCGTGCGACTGGGCACCAGGTAATCGCGCGCGCCCTCGGGCGTGGCCTTGGACAGCATCGGGGTTTCGATGTCGATAAAGTCGTGCGCATCCAGGAAGGCGCGCATCGATCGGGTGATCGCATGGCGCAGGCGCAGGCGCTGGCTCATCACTTCCCGCCGCAGATCGACGTAGCGATAGCGCAGCCGCACCTCCTCGCTGACCTGTTCATCGAGCTGGAACGGCAACGGGTCGGCGCGATTGAGGATTTCCACTTCGGTGGCGAGGATCTCCACCTCACCGGTGGCAAGATTCGCGTTGGTGGTCCCGGCAGGGCGCGCGCGCACCGTCCCGGCAACGCGCACCACGAATTCGTTGCGGAGCTTCTCGGCGCTCGCGAACACCTCGGCGGCATCCGGATTGCAGACCACCTGCACCAGACCCTCGCGATCGCGCAGATCGACAAAGATCACCCCGCCGTGATCGCGCCGCCGGTGCACCCAGCCGGCCACCGCGACCTTCTGCCCGACCAGGCTCGCGCTGATCTGTCCGCAGTAGTGTGTCCGCATCATCCGCATCACCTTTGGGGAAGGGCGCGCGATGTTACGGGGCAGCGCGCAGCGGCGCAATCGCCGCCTGCGCTGGCGTGGTCGGACCCACGACACCGAGCGTCACGATCATCTTCATGGCCGTCTCCACGTGCATGTCCAGCTCGATGCACTGGGAGCGCGGCACGAAGACAATGAAGCCCGAGGTCGGGTTGGGCGTGGTCGGGATGAACACGCACACCTGCGGCTCGCCCAGGTGGGCGTTGATTTCCGGCAGATTATCGGTGGTCTGAAAGCCGATCGTCCACAGGCCAGCGCGCGGGTACTCCACCAGCAGCACCTTCTTGAACGAGTTGCCGCTGGTCGAGAGCACCGTTTCGGAAAAACTCTTCACGCCGCTGTACAGGGCCCGCACGAACGGAATGCGCTCGAGCAGGTCCTCACCGATCGCCACCAGCGCCTGGCCGATAAAGTTGGTGACCAGAAGCCCGGTGAGCAGCACGATCAATACCCCCAGCACCGCGCCGAGCCCCGGGATGTGCCATCCGAGCAGCTCATCGGGTCGTAGCGACCGCGGCAGGACCAGCAAGGTCCGGTCCATGATCTGCAGGATGAAGTTCACCACCAGCACGGTCACCAAGACCGGCACCCAGATCAAAAGACCATTGATCAGGTAGCGGCGCAGCGCGCGCATCAGGGTCCCGGGTCGCTTCGCGACCGCGGCGGCCGGCTCATTCACCGTCGTCGGCTCCCGCGCTTGGCGGTACGGGAGCTCTTGCGTGCGGCGCGGGCGGCGGGCCGCTTGATCGTGCGCCGGGCGGTTCCGCTCCGGGCCGGCGCTGGGGTTGGCTTGGCGTCCTTGACCTTCTTGTCGGCCGGGGCCGCCGTTTCAGACTTTCCACTCTCGGCGCTACTTGCCGCCTCGGGCTTGGCGCTTTTCTCATCGCCCGTCTTGGCCGCAGGCGCCTCGGTTTTGGCTTCCTTGGGGTCAGCGGCGGCCAGATTCCGCTGCCCTTCCTTGTCGGACTTGAAATCCGTCTCGTACCAGCCCGAGCCCTTGAGCCTGAACACCGGGGCGGAGACCAGGCGTTTAAAGCCGGTCTTGCCGCACGAGGGGCACTTTTTTATCGGCTTGTCGCTGATTTTCTGGAGCACTTCCAGGTAATACCGGCAACTCGGACATTCGTACTCGTAGAAGGGCATAACCGCGGCACCTATTGACTCCCCGGCGCAGATTATAGGGCGTTGCGCGCGCCGCGTGTCGGCGCGAGCGAGGCCTCGCCTTCAGCGCACCTTGGAGAAGTGCAGCACACCCTTTTCGACGCCCACGTGGATCCGATCGCCCGGCAGGAAGGCGCCTGCCAGAATGCTCTGCGCGAGCGGGTTTTCGATCTGCTGCTGGATGGCGCGCTTGAGCGGCCGCGCGCCGTAGACCGGATCGAACCCGGCCTCGCCCAGCGTATCGAGCGCCGCCTTGTCGAGCTCGAGCTGCAGATCGCGCTCCAGGAGCCTCTTGCGCAGGAGCCCGAGCTGGATATCGACGATGGCGCGGATCTGTTCGGTGCCCAGCGGGTGGAACACCACGATGTCATCGATCCGGTTGATGAACTCGGGCTTGAAGTTCTGCTGGACGATTTCCATCACCGCGCTCTTCATGCGCTGGTAGTTGCCCTCGCCCGCGAGCTCGTGGATGACATTCGAGCCGAGGTTGGAGGTCATGACGATGACCGCGTTGCGGAAATCGACCGTGCGACCCTGCCCGTCGGTGAGCCGTCCGTCATCGAGCACCTGCAACAGCACATTGAAGACATCCGGATGCGCCTTCTCGACCTCATCGAGCAGGATCACCGCGTAGGGTCGGCGGCGCACGGCCTCGGTCAGGTATCCGCCCTCCTCGTAGCCGACGTATCCGGGCGGCGCGCCGATCAGGCGGGCGACCGAGTGCTTCTCCATGAATTCGGACATGTCGATGCGCACCATCGCATCCTCGGTGTCGAACAGGAACTCGGCGAGCGCCTTGCACAACTCGGTCTTGCCCACGCCCGTGGGTCCGAGGAACAGGAACGAGCCATTCGGGCGGCGAGGATCGGCCAGCCCGGCACGCGAGCGGCGGATGGCATTGGAGACGATGCGCACGGCCTCTTCCTGGCCGACCACGCGCTTGGCCAGCGCCTCTTCCATGCGCAGCAGTTTCTCTTTCTCGCCCTCGAGCATCTTGGAGACCGGGATTCCGGTCCACTTGGAAACCACCTCGGCGATTTCCTCCTCGGTGACCTTGTTCCGTACCAGCTGCGTGTCCTTGCTCTCGGCGGCCTGCGCCTCGATGAGGCGCTTTTCCAGAGCGGGCACCTTGCCGTACTGGAGCTCGGCGACCTTGCCCAAGTCCCCGCGCCGTCGCGCCGCTTCCATCTCCACCTTGAGGGCTTCGAGTTCCTCCTTGATGGCCGCCCCGCCCTGCAGCGTGGCCTTTTCGGCCTTCCAGATCTCTTCCAGATCGGCCGATTCCTTCTCCAATGCGGCCAGCACCTCCTCAAGGGCCGCCAGGCGCTTTTTTGTGGCCTCGTCGTGCTCCTTCTTGAGCGCCATCTGCTCGATCTTGAGCTGGATGATGCGCCGGTCGAGGCGGTCGAGCGCCTCGGGCTTG
Source organism: uncultured Gammaproteobacteria bacterium (assembly GCA_963717335.1). Lineage (GTDB taxonomy): Bacteria > Pseudomonadota > Gammaproteobacteria > Steroidobacterales > Steroidobacteraceae > FEN-1191. The sequence goes on from CAVQVZ010000004.1 coordinate 112,241, forward strand.
GAATCGATTTCCATGCGGATGCGGGCACCGGCCTCATCGATCAAATCGATCGCCTTGTCCGGAAGCTGTCGATCGGCGATGTAGCGGTGCGAGAGCGTGGCGGCAGCGACGATGGCCGGATCGGTGATGTCCACGCCGTGATGCACCTCGTAGCGCTCCTGCAGTCCGCGCAGGATCGCGATGGTGTCCTCCACCGTGGGCTCATTGACCAGCACCTTCTGGAAGCGCCGCTCCAGAGCCGCGTCCTTCTCGATGTACTTGCGGTACTCATCGAGCGTGGTGGCGCCTACGCAATGCAGCTCGCCGCGCGCCAGCGCGGGCTTGAGCATGTTGCCCGCATCCATCGAGCCCTCGGCCTTGCCGGCGCCGACCACGGTGTGCAGCTCGTCGATAAAGAGGATCACCTGGCCTTCCTGCTTGGCCAGATCGGTGAGCACGCCCTTGAGCCGCTCCTCGAACTCGCCGCGAAACTTGGCCCCGGCGATCAGCGCGCCCATATCGAGCGCCAGGATGCGCTTGTCCTTCAGGCCCTCGGGCACCTCGCCGTTGACGATGCGCTGGGCCAGGCCCTCGACAATCGCGGTCTTGCCCACGCCGGGCTCCCCGATCAGCACGGGGTTGTTCTTGGTGCGCCGCTGCAGCACCTGGATCGTGCGACGGATCTCATCGTCCCGTCCGATCACCGGATCGAGCTTTCCGGAACTGGCGCGCGCGGTCAGATCGACCGTGTATTTTTCCAGCGCCTGGCGCTGCTCCTCGGCACCGGCGTCCTTGACCGTCTCGCCACCGCGCACCTCATCGATGGCCCGGCTCACGGCCGCCTTCTGTATCCGGCTTTCCTTGAACAGCTTCGCCAGCGTCCCCTTGTCCTCGAAGGCCGCCAGCAGGAACAACTCGCTCGAGATGTACTGGTCCCCGCGCTGCTGCGCGAGCTTGTCGGCGACGTTGAGCAGCCGGTTCAGATCGTTGGAGACGTGGACCTCGCCCGGGGTCCCTTCCACCTTGGGGAGCCGGTCCAGTTCCGCATTGAGGAGCGTGCGCAGGCGGTTGACGTCGGCACCCGCCTTGAGCAGGAGCGGTGCGGCGCCCCCGCCCTGCGCGTCGAGCATCGCCAGCAACACGTGGGCCGGTTCGATGAATTGATTGTCCCGGCCGACGCACAAAGACTGGGCATCGGCCAGCGCCGCCTGGAAGCGACTCGTGAGCTTGTCCATTCGCATCGGGGTAAGACCTGGGGGTTTCGCTACGGAATTAGCGCTAATCTGAGGTCGCGGGGTGAGGATTTCAACCGCCGCATCCAGCTTCCCCTTCCCGCTAGCCGAGAACCACTTCAGCCACCGCGATGGTGGCCACCCCGGCACCGATGAGCAGCACCTGCATGGCGCTTCCGGCCGGGTCCACGCGCCGGTGCAGGCCCGGGATCAGGTCCGCCACCGCCACGTAGATCAGCGATGCGGCCGCCACCGAGATCGCGTAGGGCAGGATATCGAGCGTGCCCTTGAGGGCGAAGTAGCCCGCCAGCCCGCCCAGGATCGAGGTCAGGCTGCTGGCCGTATTGAAGAACAAGGCGCGCATCGGCTTCATGCCCGCGTGCAGAAGGACGGCCAGATCGCCCAGTTCCTGGGGTATTTCGTGCGCGGTGATGGCGATGGTCGTCAGGATCCCCAGGCGCACGTCGGTCAGGAACGCCGCGGCGATCAGCACCCCGTCAAAGCCGTTGTGCACGCCATCGCCGATCAGAACGATCCAGCCGGCCGCTCGGTCGCGGTGCTCGATCGCCGGCACCTGGTGGCTCTCGCAGTCCTCGGTATGGCAATGGCGCCAGAGCACCAGTTTCTCAAGGATGAAAAACAGCGCAATTCCGCCCAGGAGCGCCGCGCCGATCCCCTCGACCCGTCCGGGCCCCACCGCGGCAATGGCTTCCGGGAGCAACCCCAAAAGCGCGGCCGCCAGCATGGCGCCGGTGGCGAAGCTGATCAGGTGCGGCAAAAGCTTGGCGCGCCGTGTGGCCGGAAAGCTCAAGAACAGGCCCGCCAGGGCGGCGCTGAGCAGGCCCCCAAAGAGCGTCGCAAGAACTATCCAGGCGAGCGTGGGCATGAAGGCCACTCTAGCACGCGTACTTTAAGGGCTCAGGAGCGCCAGATGAGCGCGGCCATGCGCCCGGTGCGCGACTCGCGCCTGTAGGAGAAGCAGCGATCCTGGGCCGCATAGGTGCAAAGCGCCGCGCCGCTCACCTCGCGCACACCCAAGCCTTCAAGACGCGCCCTGGCCAGTTGCCGCAGATCGCATTGCCAGCGCCCGCGCGCGTTGGGCACAAACCCGTCCGATGCGCGCGGATCCTGCGCCACAAACGCCGCGCGCACTTCCTCGCCCACCTCAAAGTGAGCCGGGCCAATGGCGGGCCCGAGCCAGGCGAAGACCTGCCCCGGTGCGCTGCGCATCGAGGCGATGGCCGCTTCCAGCACGCCCGCCGCGAGCCCGCGCCATCCGGCGTGCGCGGCGGCCACTACCGTCCCATCGGCACTGGCGAGCAGCACCGGCAGGCAATCGGCCACCTGGATCGCGAGCACGCGCCCTCGCTCGCGCGTGACCGCGCCGTCTGCGGCGCGCGGGTCGGTATCCCGGTCCGCATCGACGATGCGCGTGCCATGGACCTGCTCGAGCCAAAGGGGCTCACGCGGGAGCGCCAGCGCCGCGCTCACGCGCCTTCGATTCTCCGCGACCGCCGCCGGATCATCGCCCACGTGCGTGCCCAGGTTGAGGCTCTCGTACGGCGCCGCACTGACACCGCCGGTTCGAAGCGTGCAGGCCGCGCGAACCGTGGGCGGCGCATTCCAGCTCGGCGTGATCAGCCCCACGCTCATCAGCTCAAGTCTCCGGCATCCTCGCGAAGCACCGCCACGAGCGCGCGGAAATCCTCCGGGAGCGGCGCCTCGAAGGTGCGGTGCCGGCCGCTGATCGGGTGATCGAAGGCCAGGCGCTGCGCGTGCAGGGCCTGGCGGCGAAACCGCTGCAGCGCTGCGCGCAGCTCCTCACCCGCCCCCGCGACCTGCCGGCGCCGGCCCCCATAGACCCCGTCCCCGACGATCGGATACCCGACGTGCGAAAGGTGCACGCGAATCTGGTGCGTGCGGCCGGTCTCGAGCTGGACGCGCAACAGCGTGTGGGCCCGGAAACGCTCCTCGATCCGGTAATGGGTCACCGCCTCGCGACCGTCGCGCCGCACCGCCATGCGCGTGCGCACCGAACGGTGCCGGCCAATGGGCTCATCGATCGTGGCACCGCCCGTGGGCCGGCCCAGCACCAGGGCCAGGTACCCGCGCTGGATTTCGCGGCGCTGGAGCTGCGCCACCAGCGCGGTGTGGGTCTCGGGCGTGCGCGCCACCACCAGCAGCCCGCTCGTGTCCTTGTCCAGCCGGTGGATCAGGCCCGCGCGCGGGACCAGCGAAAGCGCCGGATCGTGCGCCAGCAGGGCGTTTTGCAGGGTATGTTCGCGGTTCCCCGCCCCGGGATGCACGACCAGGCCCGCGGGCTTATCGAGCACCAGCAAGGCCTCGTCCTCGAACACGATACTGAGTGCGATGCTCTCAGGCCCCACGCTCTCATCGGGTGTGAATTCCGCCTGCACGCGCACGCTCTCCCCTCCGCTGAGGCGATGGCGCGGACGCACCGCACGGCCGGCCAGAAGCACCGCGCCCGCGCTGATCCAGCGCTGCAGGCGCGCGCGCGAGTACTGCGGCAGGAGCACGGCCAGCACGGCATCAAAACGCTCACCGGCCGCATCGGCGGGCACCTGGAGCTCATGGATGCGGAACTTGGTGGGCATGGGGCGGTCGCAGGTGCTAAGAACTTAATTCGTTATACTGGCGTTTTCGCCCCCTTAGGATACATCGTGACTGTCAGTCCCCTCCCCGCCCGCAGCTCCGCGCGAGCGCCGGCCCTGCTTTCGGTCGTGCTGCTGGTGGGCCTGCTCGCCTCCTTAAGCGCCTGCCAGAGCGCCAAGAAGCGTGAGTTCGACCGCTTTACGGCCCAGAGTCTGTACCACGATGCGCGCAAGTCCCTCGAAGACAACGATTACGAGTCGGCGGTCAAGCAGTACGAGGCCCTGACCTCACGCTATCCCTTCTCGGACGAGACGCGCCAGGCGCGCCTGGACCTGATCTGCGTCTACTACCGCAAGGGCGAGAAGGAATCTGCCAAGGATGCGGCCGATCAGTTCCTGCGCGAGAACCCCACCCACCCCAGGGTCGATTACGCCTGGTACATGAAGGGGCTGATCGACTACGAGGACACCCCCTGGAAGATCGAGCGCTGGCTCGGTGTCGATACCGCCAAGCGCCCACCGGTGGACCTGAACACGGCGATCATGGCTTTCAGCACCGTGGTCAAGCAGTACCCCAAGAGCGAGTATGCGCACGATGCGCAGCTGCGCCTCATTTACCTGCGCAACCGTCTGGCCGAGTACGAGATCAACGTCGCCCGTTATTATCTGCGGCGCGGCGCCTATGTGGCCGCCGCGGACCGTTCGCTCCACATGATCGAGCTGTACGATGGGGCCCCGGCGGTCAAGGACGGGCTGGGCATCATGATCGAGAGCTATCGGAAGCTCGGCAACCCCGACCTGCAGTCCAACGTCGAGAAGGTCTACGAAACCAACTACCAGCAATCAAGCGCGCAGAACGGGCCCAAGAAAAAGTGGTGGCACTTCTGGTAGGGACGGTCAGCGCCGGTAGCCGCTGGTGATCGGATAGCGCCAGTCCCGGCCGAAGGCCCGGCGGCTGACGCGGACCCCGGGCGGTGCCTGACGGCGCTTGTACTCGTTGCGTTGGACCAGGTTGAGGATGCGCGTGACCACCGCGCGCTCGAAGCCCCGCGCGCAGATCTCATCGACCGAGAGGTCCTCTTCGATAAACGCCTCCAGGATCGGATCGAGCACCGAGTAGGGCGGGAGCGAGTCGGTGTCCTTCTGGTCATGGCGAAGCTCGGCGCTCGGCTCGCGCTCGATCACCCGCCGCGGTATCACAGGTCCCGCCGCGCCCGCCTTGGCGTTGCGGTAGTGGGCGAGCCGGTAGACCAGGAGCTTGCTGCAGTCCTTGATCGGCGCGAACCCGCCGTTCATGTCCCCGTACAGCGTCGCGTAGCCCACCGCCATTTCGCTCTTGTTGCCGGTCGTCAGCAGCATGCGCCCGGTCTTGTTGGAAATCGCCATCAACAGCAGGCCGCGCACGCGCGCCTGGATATTCTCCTCGGTGGTGTCCGGTGCGCGGCCCGCAAATTCGGAGGCCAGTGCGGCCAGGGCCGCTTCGAACAGCCCCTCGATCGGGATCGAGCTGATCTGCACGCCGAGCGAGCGCGCCTGGGTGAGCGCATCGTCCTTGCTCATCTGCGAGGTGTAGCGCGAGGGCATCATGACCGCCTGCACGCGCTCGGCGCCCAGCGCGTCCACCGCAATGACCAGCGTCAGGGCCGAATCCACGCCTCCCGACAGGCCCATCACCACGCCCGGAAAACCGTGCTTGTTGACGTAGTCGCGCACTCCGAGCACCAGGGCCTCATAGACACTGGCTTCCACATCCAGCTCGGGGGCAATCGGGCCAGGGACCGGTACGACCCGACCCGCGCGCCGCTCGAATTTCACCGCATAGAGGCCCTCGGTGTAGGCCGGGGCGCGGAAGGTCAGCTCGCCCTGGGCGTCCATGACGAACGAGTTGCCATCGAACACCAGCTCGTCCTGTCCCCCGCACAGGTTGACGTAGACCATCGGCAGGCCGCATTCGCTGATGCGCTCGCGCGCCACGCGCTCGCGATCGCGCTGGCGGTTCATCTCGAAGGGCGAGGCATTGATCACCAGCAGCACCTCGGCGCCCAACTCGCGGGCACGGCGCGCGGGAGGCGGCTCCCACAGGTCCTCGCACACCAGAAGGCCCAGCTTGATGCCCTTGCATTCGAACACGGCCGGATCCTCCCCGGCGGTGAAGTAGCGCTTCTCATCGAACACCCGATAGTTGGGCAGGCAGGACTTGCGCGTGAGGGCCAGGCGCTCCCCGTCGCGGTACACCGCGCCGCTGTTGTAGATCTCGCTTCCCTCATACTCGGGAAACCCGAGCACCAGTCCGATCCCTTGAGGCGCCTCGACCAAGCCCTTTAGCGCCCGCTCGATCTGCGCGCGCAGGCCCCGGTGAAACAACAGGTCCTCGGGCGGATAACCGGAAAGGGTCAGTTCCGGATACAGCACCAGATCGGCGCCGAGCTCGGCACGCGCGCGCACCGCTTCACGGAGCGTGCGCGCGAGGTTGCCCTGCACATCGCCCACCAGCAGGTTGATCTGCGCCAGCGCGAGGATCAGCGGTTCGGTGGAATTCAATCAGGCTCCGGCGCGAGTGCGCTTTTTTTCAGCGACGCGCCCGCGTGCGGCGCCGCGCGCTGCTGCGCTGGGCGGCGCCGGCACTTCGTTTAAGCGCGCGCTTCGGTTTTGGTTTCTTGGCGCTCGCTCGCTTAGGCTGTGATTTCTTGTTGCGGCCTTTCGCGGACTTGGCGCGTGCCGGGGCTTGCCTGAGTTTCCCGCGCGGACGGATGGCGGCCTGCCGGGTGCGTGCCGCACGGACCCGACGGAGCGCCGCGCGCATGGCGCTGCCCAGATCGGCCGGTGAGTGCACCGTGCGCACGCCGGCGGCCTCGAGCGCTTTGAACTTGTCGGCCGCCGTGCCCTTGCCTCCGGCCACCACCGCACCGGCGTGGCCCATGCGTTTGCCCGCGGGAGCGGTCACTCCGGCGATGTAGGCCACGACCGGCTTCTTGACGAAACGGCGGATGTGCTCGGCGGCGGCCTCCTCATCGCTCCCGCCGATCTCCCCGACCATCACGATGCCCTCGGTCTGCGGGTCGCGCTCGAAGAGCTCGATGACGTCGATAAAATTCATGCCGCGCACCGGGTCCCCGCCGATCCCCACGCAGCTGCTCTGGCCTAAGCCGTTGTTGGTGGTCTGAAACACCGCCTCGTAGGTCAGGGTTCCCGAACGCGAGACGATGCCGACGCAACCGCGCTTGTGTATGAAGCCGGGCATGATGCCGATCTTGCATTCGCCCGGCGTGATCACGCCCGGACAATTGGGGCCGATCAGGCGCGCACCGGTCCCCGCAAGGGCGGCCTTGACCTTGATCATGTCATTGACCGGCACGCCTTCGGTGATGCAAACGATCAGCTCGATGCCGGCATCGGCGGCCTCCAGTATGCCGTCGGCCGCAAAGGGCGCGGGCACGTAGATGACGCTCGCGGTGGCTCCCGTCTCGCGCACCGCATCGCGCACCGTGTCGAACACGGGAAGGCCCAGGTGGCGCTCCCCGCCCCGTCCCGGAGTCACCCCAGCGACCATGCGAGTGCCGTAGGCGATGCTCTGCTCGGTGTGAAAACTTCCCTGCCGGCCGGTAATTCCCTGGCAGATCACCGCCGTGCGCTTGTTGACCAGGATGCTCATGATCCGCCCCGCGCGCCGCCCGAGCGGGCGGCCGCCACCACCTTGCGCGCGGCATCGGTCAGATCGCTGGCCGCTGTAATGGCAAGCGAGCCCGCGGCCAGCTTGGCCCGGGCCGCCTCGGCGTTGGTCCCTTCCAGCCGCACCACCACCGGCACGCGCACACCCACATCGCGCACCGCATTGATGATGCCCTCGGCGATCAGATCGCAGCGCACGATGCCCCCAAAGATGTTGACCAGGATCGCGCGCACCTTCGGGTTGGAAAGAATAAGCTCGAAGGCGGCCGTCACGCGCTGTGCGGTGGCGCCCCCGCCCACGTCCAGGAAGTTCGCCGGCGCACCGCCCTGTAACTTGATCAGGTCCATCGTCGCCATGGCCAGGCCCGCGCCGTTGACCATGCAGGCAATGTCCCCGTCGAGTGAAACGTAGTTCAGATCGTGCTCGCTGGCGATGCGTTCGGCCGGATCTTCCTGCTCCAGGTCACGGAGCGCGGCCATGTCCGGCTGGCGAAACAGCGCATTGGCCTCGATGTCGAGCTTGCAATCCAGCGCCACGAGCTTTCCCTGGCGCGTCACGATCAGCGGATTGATCTCGATCAGGCTCGCGTCCTTGTCCAGGTACAGGCGGTAGAGCGCCGAGAGGATCGATTGGAGCTCGCTGAGCTGATCGCCCTTGAGCCCCAATCCAAAACCGAGCTGCCGGCACTGCCAGGGCTGCAGTCCCGCGGCCGGGTGCACCGCGACCGAGAGTATTTTCTCCGGCGTGTCGTGCGCCACCTGCTCGATGTCCATGCCTCCGGCGCTGGAGGCGACCACCGCGATTCGGCCGCGCTCGCGGTTGAGCGTCAGGCTCAAGTAAAGCTCCCGCTCAATCTCGGAGCCCGCCTCCACGTAGACCTTCTGGATGGGCAGCCCCGAGGCGCCGGTTTGCTTGGTCACCAGGCGCTGGCCGAGCATCGCGGCGGCGGCCGCACCCACGCCCGCAAGTTCGCGCACCAGCTTGACGCCCCCGGCCTTGCCGCGGCCGCCCGCGTGCACCTGGGCCTTGATGACCCAGGCCTCACCGCCGAGAGCGCGCGCGGCGGCTTCGGCTTCCTCGGGGTTGGCGGCCACCAGACCTTCCGGAACTGGGACGCCGTAGCTCGCTAATATTTTCTTCGATTGGTATTCGTGCAGGTACATCAGGTGGCCGGAGGAATTGCGGGTTGGAATTGTCGCGGAAAGCCGCCTCGGATGCTACCGTGCGGCCATGAGTGCAATCTCGGAGATGATGACGAGGCGAAAGCTCGGCGACGCCGATCTCGCCTGGCGCATCGTCGGCCTGACCAACCTGTACCGCCTGCTGGCCGTGCTGGTGCTGGTGGCCCTCTACGCCGGCACTCAACCCGCGACGGTGTTCGGCAGCGCCGCGCCGCGTGTGTTCCGCTTGGCGCTACTCACTTATTTTGTGCTGGCGGTGCTCCTGGCACTGGCCGGGCGCCGATTCTGGCCGGGGCGCCGCTCGCTGGTGCTCACGCACGCCTCGGTCGACGCCTACGCCGTGGCGGTGCTCACCTATGCCAGCGGCGGCGTGGCCAGCAATCTCGCCATGCTGCTGGTGATCCCGGTGGGCTCCATGGCACTGCTCGCGGTCGGCCGCGAAGGGCTGGTGATCGCCGCGATGGCCGCCCTTGCCATCCTGGTGCAGCAGATTGCCAGCCAGGCCGAGGGCTTTAGCACCGTCAACGACTACCCGCTCGCGGGCATCATGGGCGCGATCGTGTTCCTGGTCGCCGCCACCGCCTGGCCCGTGGCCAAGCGTTTGCGCGAGAGCGAAGCGCAGGTGCGGCAGCGCGAAGTGGACCTGGCCAACATGGCGCAGCTCTCCCAGTACATCGTGCAACGGCTCCGTGAGAGCATCCTGGTGGTCGACCCGACCGATCGAATCCGCCTGATCAATGAGTCGGCCGCCGAGATGCTCGGCGATGCCGTCGCAGTGCCCGACGCGCTGCTGGGCGAGGTCTCACCGCGCCTGCTGTACCTGCTGATGATGTGGCGCGGCTCGGCCGAGGCCCAGACGGCCGAGGGCACCCCCGGCACCTTTGCGGCCGCCGATGGGGTGCGCGTCATCGAGCCGCACTTTGCGCCTCTGGGCGTCGCCGCGCCCTTGCCCGTGCTTATCTTCCTCGAGGACACCGGCACGCTGGCCGCGCGCGTGCAGCAATCCAAGCTCGCCGCGCTCGGCCGGCTCACCGCCAGCATTGCGCACGAGATCAGAAATCCGGTCGGCGCGATGAGCCACGCCGCGCAGCTCCTGGGCGAGGCCAAGGGTCTGGGGTCCGAAGAGCTGCGCATGACCGAGATCATGCGCAGCAACGCTCAGCGCGTCAGCGCCATTGTCGATAACGTGCTGCGCCTGTCGCGCCGCGAGCCGCCGCGGCCCGAGCGCATCGCGCTCGCGCCCTGGTGCGAACGCTTCAGGGACGAATTTTGCCAGACCACGCAGCGCGAGCCCTCCCGATTCAAGCTCCACCTCGGCTCAGCCGAGCTCGAGGCGCAGGTCGATCCGAGCCAGCTGCACCAGATCATGTGGAATCTGTGCGAAAACGCCTTTCGACACGGGCGGACCTCCGACGGCGAGGCCCTCGTCGAGCTCCGGCTGGTGCGCGTGGCCCGTTACGGAAGGGTGTGCCTGGAGGTCTCCGATCGCGGCGCGGGCGTGGCGGCCGCCGACGTGGAGCGCATCTTCGAACCCTTCTACACGCGCGGGGAGGGCGGCACGGGCTTAGGCCTGTTCCTGGCGCGCGAGCTGGCGGAGATCAATGCTGCAACGCTCCTGTATGAGCCTCGCAAGGGCGGCGGGAGTCTTTTCCGCCTGGTGTTCGCCGATCCGGCGCGCTGGGCCACCGCCGAGCTGCCCGCCGTGCGGGGGCACTGATGGTCCTCTTCACCGAAGTTTTTTTTTAAACTAATGCCATGACCAAACCCACCGTTCTGATCGTCGATGACGAACCGGACCTGGTCGAGCTGGTCACCCTCACGCTCGAGCGCATGCAGCTGGCCACGGCCTCGGCCGGAAATCTCGCCTCGGCGCGCGAGCTCCTGGGCCAGCGTCGCTTCGAACTGTGCCTCACCGACATGCGATTGCCCGACGGGGACGGGTTGGACCTGGTGGCCTGGATCGAGCAGAACCAGCCCCAGCTCCCGGTGGCGGTGATTACCGCCCACGGGAACGTGGAAACGGCGGTGCGCGCGCTCAAGGCCGGAGCCTTTGATTTTGTCTCCAAGCCGCTGGACCTGGGCGTGCTGCGTCGCCTCGTCGCGGTGGCGATCCGCCTCGGAGAGGCCGATCACACCGTCACGCGCGCCGGCCCGCTGCTGCTCGGCAACTCCTCGGGGATGGAAGCGCTGCGCGCGCTCATTGCGCGCGTGGCGCGTAGCCAGGCGCCGGTGCACATCACGGGCGAATCGGGAACCGGCAAGGAACTGGTTGCCCGGCTCATCCACGAAGGCGGCGCGCGCGCTACGGGACCCTTTATCGCCGTGAACTGCGGGGCGATACCCACCGAGCTGATGGAAAGTGAACTCTTCGGACACAAGCGCGGCAGCTTTACCGGCGCGGTCGCCGACAAGCGCGGGCTGGTGCAGAGCGCCGAGGGCGGCACGCTGTTTCTCGATGAGGTCGCCGATCTCCCGCTGCACATGCAGGTCAAGCTGCTGCGCGTGATCCAGGAGAAAACGGTGCGCCCGATCGGCGAGCAGCACGAGCAGCCGATCGATGTGCGCGTGTTGTCGGCCACGCACAAGAACTTAAGCGCACTGGTGGCCGCGGGGCGCTTCCGTGAGGATTTGTACTACCGCATCAACGTGATTGAAATTAAGGTTCCCGCGCTCCGCGATCACGCGGGCGACATTCCGGAACTGGCCGCATCGATGCTCCGCCGCCTGGGGCGACGCCTGGCGGGTGACGCCCCGGAGCTGGGCGCCGATGCGCTGACGGCCCTGCAGGGCTATGCTTTTCCGGGTAACGTCCGGGAGCTGGAAAATATCCTCGAGCGGGCCCTGACCTTGTGCGCGGGCAAGCGCATCGGCGTGGAGGATCTTCAGCTCCGCCCGGCCACCGCGAGCGCCGAGGCGCTGCCGTCCCCGGGCGCCAGTTTCCCCTCCGCGCTCGCCGTGGGCGCGGACCTGGGCGGTCAGCTCGAGCACATCGAGCGCGATGCGATCCTCAAGGCGCTGGAGCAGACCCGCTACAACAAGACGGCCGCGGCGCGCCTGCTGGGCATGAGCTTTAGGGCGCTGCGGTACAAGGTCAAAAAACTGGGCATTGAATAGTGTTCCGCCCCTGCTGCCTGTCCTACGGCGGCTGCCGCAATGTGTCGCAATGTGACGCTCCGCGACCGATTGTGTCGGTGGAAACAGCCGGTCAATAGGTATAAATCGGGCGGCCTATTTTCTGATTTGGCTTCATAAACAACAGGTTACGGGAATCTGGCGCTGTTGGCACGGCAATTGCTTTGTCTTGGGTCACGATGGTGTAGGCCATGGATTGTTTCCCTTAACTCTCAGGAGCATTTATGAAGTCGGTTCAAAAAGGTTTTACCCTCATTGAGTTGATGATCGTTGTGGCGATCATCGGCATCTTGGCCGCGATCGCGATCCCGGCCTACCAGGACTACACGGTCCGCGCGCAGGTGACGGAAGGCCTGAACCTGGCCGCCGCCGCTAAGACGGCCGTGGCCGAGTCCTTTGCCTCGAACCAGTCCTGGCCGGCGACCAACGCCACGGCGGGCTTGGACGTGGCGACCAACATCAACGGCAAGTACGTGACGGGCGTGGCCGTCGGTACCGGTGGCCAGATCACGATCACCTACGGCAACCAGGCCACGGCGATCGCCGGTAAGACGATGACCCTCACCCCGTACACGAGCGCGAACAACGACGTGTCCTGGCAGTGCGGCGACCACGTCATGCCGGGTACCTTGACGATTGCGACGGGTTCGGCCGCGGGCGCCTCCTCGCTCCTGGCCAAGCACCGGCCGGCGAACTGCCGTCCGTAATGCCTGAGCGGTCTCGACCCTGATGAGATCGTAGAGAAGCCCCTCAGCCGAGGGGCTTCTCTTTTCAGGGGGCAGCGTCGCGCGGAGCGGGCGCTGTGAGGATCAGGCGAGTGGGCTTTCGGCGGCGAAAATCAGCCAAAACGGCAGTGTGGTCGAGTTGGCAGATCTGTCCGGCGGGCCCCGTTGGGCTCGCAAAAACGAGAACGGTGTCCGGTATCTTGCGGCCACTCTCGTGAAGAATTGTTCATCAACGATGGCGCATGCGCGCGAACAGACACGAGGAAGGTACGTCATGAAGTCGGTTCAAAAAGGTTTTACCCTCATTGAGTTGATGATCGTTGTGGCGATCATCGGCATCTTGGCCGCGATCGCGATCCCGGCCTACCAGGACTACACGGTCCGCGCGCAGGTGACGGAAGGCCTGAACCTGGCCGCCGCCGCTAAGACGGCCGTGGCCGAGACCTTTGCCTCGAACCAGTGCCTGGCCGGCGACCAACGCCACGGCGGGCTTGGACGTGGCGACCAACATCAACGGCAAGTACGTGACGGGCGTGGCCGTGGGTACCGGTGGCCAGATCACGATCACCTACGGCAACCAGGCCACGGCGATCGCCGGCAAGACGATGACCCTCACCCCGTACACGAGCGCGAACAAGGACATCTCCTGGCAGTGCGGCGATCACGTCATGCCGGGTACCTTGACGATTGCGACGGGTTCGGCCGCGGGCGCCTCCTCGCTCCTGGCCAAGCACCGGCCGGCGAACTGCCGTCCGTAATCCTCCCCGACGGACCTTCCTTGGACCTTGAAAAAGCCCCTCCTGCGAGGGGCTTCTTCTTTTGGGAAGCCCGTCACCCTGTCGGGCTCTCATCTATGCAAATATCGCCAAGCATTTGACATTGATAGTCGGTTCTTCTCGGATAGACTAGTGTTTGCACACCCCCGGGGTCGCTCATAAGCTCATGAATGACAACGCTTCTTTACGCCGTGAGCCCGGCCCGCAGCGGGCTGGGCGGCCTGCCGCAGCGCCTGGTGCAGGACGGGGTGGTCAACGAGACCGGCATGCGCGCGGCCCTGACACAGGCGAGCGAGAAGCGCACCAGCTTCGTCACCCAGCTCATCGCCTCGGGCGCGGCCACGGCCCGTGACATTGCCAACGCCGCATCGACCGAATATCGGCGTGCCGCTGTTCGACCTGGACTCGCTGACCGTCGACCTGGACACCGTCAAGGCGGTCTCCGACAAGCTGCTGGCCAAGCATCGCGTGCTGCCGCTGTTCAAGCGCGGCAAGCGACTGTTCCTCGGGCGTCGCCGATCCGACCAACCTGCACGCCATCGATGAGATCAAGTTCCAGACCGGCCTGGGCGTCGATGCGATCGTGGTCGAAGACGACAAGCTGCAGAAGCTCGTCGACAAGGCGATGGAGCAGGCCGACACCGCGATGCCCAGCCTCGGCGACGATGAGGGGTCGATCTCGACGCGCTCGAGGTCGGCGGCGGCGACGAGGACATCGAGGCGCGGAAGTCTCGCCGCGACGACGTCGAAGACGCGCCCGATCGTGCGCTTCGTCAACAAGATCATGCTCGATGCCATCCGCCGCGGCGCCTCGGACATCCACTTCGAGCCCTACGAAAAGATGTTCCGCATGCGCTTGCGCATCGACGGCATGCTGAAGGAAATCGCCCAGCCGCCGGTGCAGCTGGCCGGCAAGATCGTCGCGCGCCTCAAGGTCATGTCGCGCCTCGACATCGCCGAGCGCCGCGTGCCGCAGGACGGCCGCATCAAGATGCGAGCTGTCGAAGACCCGCGCCATCGACTTTCGCGTCAGCACCTGCCCGACGCTGTTCGGCGAGAAGATCGTGCTGCGTATTCTCGACTCCTCGCAGGCGATGCTCGGCATCGACGCGCTCGGCTACGAGCCGCTCCAGAAGGAGCTCTACCTCAAGCACCTGGCCAAGCCCCAGGGCATGATCCTGGTGACCGGCCCCACCGGCAGCGGCAAGACCGTGTCGCTGTACACGGGCCTGCAACATCCTCAACAAGGAAGACACCAACATCTCGACCGCCGAGGACCCGGCGGAAATCAACCTGCCCGGCGTCAACCAGGTCAACGTCAACAACAAGGTCGGCCTGACCTTCGCCTCCGCGCTGCGCGCGTTCCTGCGCCAGGACCCGGACGTGGTCATGGTCGGCGAAATCCGCGACCTGGAAACCGCCGAGATCGCGATCAAGGCCGCGCAGACCGGACACTTGGTGCTCTCGACGCTGCACACCAACGACGCGCCGCAGACCCTGACGCGCCTGATCGACATGGGCGTCAAGCCCTACGCGATCGCGACCTCGGTGAGCCTGATCATCGCCCAGCGCCTCACGCGCCGCCTGTGCTCGAGCTGCAAGCAGCTGGTCGACATCCCGGCCGAGGCGCTGCGCAAGGAAGGCTTCACGGAAGAGGAGATCCCGGGCCTCAAGATTTACGGACCGCAAGGGATGCTCCAACTGCACCGATGGCTACAAGGGCCGCGCGGGCCTCTATCAGGTCATGCAAGTCACCGAGTCGATCGGCCGCATCATCATGGCCGGCGGCAACGCCATCGACATCAACGACCAGGCGACCAAGGAAGGCGTCTGGGACCTGCGGCGCGCCGGTCTCGAGAAGGTCAAGGCCGGCGTCACCAGTATCGACGAAGTCAACAGCGTAACGATTGAGTAAGCACTATGGCCCAAGCTAGCACCGCAATCCGTTCCATCAAGCGCGACATGCCCTTCAGTTGGGAAGGCCGTGATCGCAAGGGCCAGAAGGTCAAGGGCCGCACCGTGGCCCAGAACGAGCAGGCCGTGCGCGGCGAGCTGCGCCGCCAGGGCATCGCCGCCACGCGCATCAAGAAACAGTCCGGCGCCTCGCGCAAGGGCGGCAAGGTCAACGCCGGGGACATCGCCATTTTCGCGCGCCAGCTGGCCACGATGCTGGGAGCGGGCATTCCGCTGGTGCAGGCGTTCGAGATCATCGGCGCCGGCCACGACAAGCCCTCGATGCAGAAGCTGCTCATGGAGATCAAGGCCGACATCGAAGGCGGCACCTCGCTGCACGAGGCGCTGGGCAAGCACCCGCTGTACTTCGATGACCTGTACGTCAATCTGACCGAGGCCGGCGAGCAGGCCGGTGCGCTCGAGTCGCTCCTCGACAAGATCGCCACCTACAAGGAAAAGACCGAAGCCATCAAGAAGAAGGTCAAGAAGGCCTTGTTCTACCCGGCCGCCGTGCTGGTGGTGGCGCTGGTGGTCACGACCATCCTGCTGATCTTCGTGATCCCGCAGTTCGAGAGCCTGTTCAAGGGGTTCGGCGCGGACCTGCCGGCCTTCACGCAGATGGTGATCAACCTGTCGCGCTTCATCCAGGCCAAGGGCATCTACATCCTGACGGTGGTGGGCGCGGGCGTGTGGTTCTTCCTCTACACCTACAAGCGCTCGCGCAAGACGCGCGAATTCCTCGACCGCATGATGCTGAAGTTCCCGATCATCGGGCCGATCCTCAACAAGGCGGCGATCGCGCGCTTCGCGCGCACGCTCTCGACGATGTTCGCAGGCCGGCGTGCCGCTGGTCGAGGCGCTCGAATCGGTGGCCGGCGCGACCGGCAACATCGTCTACGAGGATGCCACCATGAAGGTGCGCGATGAGGTGGCGACCGGCCAGCGCCTGCAGCGCGCGATGGAGAACACCGGCTTGTTCCCGAACATGGTGGTGCAGATGATCGCGGTCGGCGAGGAATCGGGCTCGCTCGATACCATGTCGGGCAAGGTCGCGAGCTTCTACGAGGAGGACGTCGACAACGCGGTCGACAGCATGTCGAGCCTGCTCGAGCCGCTGATCATGGCGATCCTGGGCGT
This sequence comes from uncultured Gammaproteobacteria bacterium, assembly GCA_963717335.1. Lineage (GTDB taxonomy): Bacteria > Pseudomonadota > Gammaproteobacteria > Steroidobacterales > Steroidobacteraceae > FEN-1191. The sequence continues at coordinate 128,638 of CAVQVZ010000004.1, forward strand.
GCTGGTCGGCGGCCTGGTCATCGCGATGTACCTGCCGATCTTCAAGCTCGGCGCGGTCGTTTAAGTTCCGCGGTGCCGGGCCTGCCAGAACTCGGGCCCGCGTACTGGGTCACCTTGAGTCTCGTGCTGGGGCTGCTGGTGGGCAGTTTCCTGAACGTCGTCATCCATCGGCTGCCGGTCATGATGGAGCGGCAGTGGCGCGAGCAAGCGCGCCGAACTCGCCTCCCAGGGCGATGCGCCCGCCTCAGCGCGCAGCGCCACCGGACCCTACAATCTCATGGTGCCGCGCTCGGCCTGCCCCGCCTGCCGTGCGCCCATCACTGCCTGGCAGAACATCCCGATTCTCAGCTGGCTGCTGCTGCGCGGGCGCTGTGCGAGCTGCAAGGCGCCCATCAGCGCGCGCTATCCGTTGATCGAGTTGCTCTGCGGGGTGCTGAGCGCCGCGGTGATATGGAGGTTCGGGGCGAGCGCGCCGGGCGCTCATGCGCTGCTGGTCACCTGGTTCCTGATCGCATTGACCGGCATCGACCTTGATCATCAATTGCTCCCCGACTCCTTGACGCTTCCTCTGCTGTGGGGCGGGTTACTGGCCTCGTTGAGCTGGAATGCGCTCACTTCAACCAGTCTGCCGGTTGCCCCGAGCGAGTCGATCATCGGGGCGGCCGCCGGGTACTTGAGCCTGTGGAGCGTGTATCACCTGTTCCGCCTGTGCACCGGCAAGGAAGGCATGGGCTATGGGGACTTCAAACTGCTCGCCGCGCTCGGAGCCTGGCTCGGCTGGCACATGCTCTTGCCGATCGTGCTGTGTTCGGCCGCGGTGGGCGCGGTCGTGGGCATCGCGCTGATCGTCCTAGGCCGTCGCGGGCGCGGCGTTCCTATACCCTTCGGCCCGTTCCTGGCTGCGGCCGGATGGCTGGCGATGATGTGGGGCCCGCAGTGGGTCGAGTCTTACCTGGGGTTGTACGCCCGGCATTGATCGCTACACTTCCCTATGGCCGGCAGCACACCGATGCGCGTTGCACTGACGGGCGGGATCGCCAGCGGCAAGAGCACCGTGGCGCAACTTTTTGCAGAGCTCGGCGTGCCGATTGTCGACATGGACCTGATCGCCCGCGAAGTGATCGCACCGGGCAGCGCGCGGCTCGCGCAGGTATTCGAACGCTTCGGAGCGACCGTGCGGCGCGAGGATGGAAGCCTTGATCGGCGCGCACTTCGCGAGATCATCTTTCGCGACGCGCGCGCGCGCGCCAGCCTCGAATCGATCCTCCATCCGGCGATCCGTGCCCGCGCCGCCGAACTGGAAGCGGCCGTGCGCTCGCCCTACGTGATCACGGTGGTGCCGCTGCTGGCCGAAAGCAAGCGCGCGCAGGAATACGACCGGGTGCTGCTCGTGGACAGCGAGGAGCGCCTACAACGGGAACGCCTGGCGCAGCGCGACGGGAGCGCTGAGGCCACGATCGAAGCGGCCCTTGGCGCCCAGGCCTCGCGCGCCGCGCGCCAGGCGCTGGCCGATGACACGATCTTCAACGACGGCTCGCCTGACATGCTGCGCCCGCGCGTGCGCGAGCTGCACGAGAAGTACCTGGAACTGGCGCGGGGCGCCTGACATGGCGCTTTCACACCCGGGCGGGCTCAAGCACAATACGGCCATGAACGAGATCCAGCCGAGCACCGCCCGTTTGCCGGGGGCCGACCCCACCGTGTTCGAGCAGCCCCTGAACGAGCGGCTGCGAACGTTCCTGCGCCTGGATTTCCTCTACAGCCAATCGCTCTATCACAACGACAAGGCCAGCAGCTGGGGGAGCCGTGCGGCCATGGCGAGCCTGCTGGACATGCTGGCCATCGCCACACGCGGCGATGTACGGAGCGATGTGCTCAAGGACCTGGAGCGGCACCTGGCGAAATTGCACGAATACCAGAACCATCCGGGGATCGATGGGACACGCCTTAGGGCGCTGATGAGCAATCTTCTGCGCCTGCGTGCGGACCTGTCGGCGGCGGGAGTGGCCTGGCTCCAGCCGCTCCGGGACTCGGAGTTCCTTGCGGCCATCAAGCACCGCAGCGCCATACCGGGAGGGACCTGCGAGTTCGACCTGCCCGATTATTATTTCTGGCTCAACCAGTCCGATGCGGTGCGCATGGCCACATTCGTGCGCTGGCAGGGACTCCTGCGTCCGCTGTGCGATGCCATCGCGGAGCTCCTGTGGCTTACCCGGCAGAACGGACGCTCGACCGCCGAGCTGGCGCGCGGCGGGGTGTTCAATATCAATTTCGATCGCGAGACGCCCTACCAGCTGCTGCGCGTCACCTTGCCGGCGGGCGCGGCGCTGTATCCGGAGATCAGCGGAAGCCACTATCGCTGCAGCATGCGATTTCTGGAGTGGACCGACATTGACAACCGCCCCAAGCAGACCGATGTGGACGTGCCCTTCACGTTGACGTGCTGTCCTTGAGGAAAGGGTCGCGCGCATGAACGCCCCCAAGCGCTACGAGTGCCCGACCTGCAAGCGCGAGATTTCCTGGAACAGTGATTTTCCGTGGCGCCCGTTCTGCAGCGAGCGCTGCAAGATGGTGGATTTGGGCGCGTGGCTGGCCAATGACCGGGCCATCCCCGGTGAACCGGCCGATGAGATCCCGGGCGATGCGGGTCGAGCTAGTCCAGAGGGAGACCCGCCTGCTTGACCACGGCGCGCAGCACGAAGCTCGAATCCACGCGCGCGACGCCCGGTAGCTTGGTGAGCACCTTGCTGTGCAGGCGCTCGAAGTCGGTCGCGCTTCGGGCGACCACGCGCAGCATGTAGTCCGCCTGCCCGGTCGTCAGATAGCACTCGGCCACTTCCGGCACGCGGCACACCGCCTGCTCGAAGGCGCCCAAATCCCGGTCCGTCTGTCCCTTGAGCGTGATGCGCACCAGGAAGCTCACGCTCATGCCGACCTTCAGTGCATTGAGCACCGCGGTGTATCGCTCGATCACCCCCGATTGCTCGAGCATCTTGACGCGCCGAAGGCAGGTGGACTCCGACAGATCCACGCGCTCGGCGAGTGCCGCGTTGGCCAGACTCCCGTCGGCCTGGAGCGCTGCGAGGATGGCTTTGTCTTTGGGATCGAGCGGCATGATCTGCTACAAAAGCCCCGATAAATGGTTCTTTCTGCCAGTTTTATACCCATCAGGTGCGCATTTTGCAATCCCCCGCCATGGCCGCCGGCGAAAATAGCGAATAAAATCGCCCCCGCTTCACGCCGGAGATCCTCCCCATGCGCATTGGCGTACCTGCAGAAATCAAGATCCACGAATACCGGGTCGGGCTCATGCCCGCCTCAGTGCGCGAACTGGTCCAGGCCGGACACACGGTCACGGTGCAGACGGGCGCAGGCACAGGGGTGGGTTCGAGCGATGAGGACTACCGCAGCGCCGGCGCGGAAGTGGCGCCGAGCGCCGAGCTGGTGTTCTCCGGCTCCGACATGGTGGTCAAGGTCAAGGAGCCGCAGCTGGCCGAGTGCGCGATGCTGCGTCCGGGTCAGGTGCTGTTCACCTATCTGCACCTGGCCGCGGACCTCGCCCAGACCCAGGCGCTGATGAAATCCAACGCGATCGCGATCGCCTACGAGACCGTCACCGCGCGCGACGGCTCCCTGCCGCTGCTGGTGCCGATGAGCGAGGTGGCCGGCCGCATGTCGGTGCAGGTGGGCGCGTACTACCTGCAAAAGGCGCAGGGCGGCCGCGGCGTGCTGCTCGGCGGGGTGGCCGGAGTTCCCCGCGGCAAGGTCGTGGTCATCGGCGGTGGCGTGGCCGGAACCTCGGCCGTGGAGATGGCACACGGCCTTCGCGCCGAGGTCACGGTGATCGATCGATCGCTTCCGCGCCTGCGGGCTCTGGATGTGCAGTTTCACGGCGCCGTGAATACGATTTTCTCCACCGCCGAATCCATCGAGCGCGCCGTGAGCGAGGCCGACCTGGTGATCGGCGCGGTGCTGGTGCCGGGAGCCGCCGCCCCGAAGCTGGTCACCGAGGCGATGATCAAGCGCATGCGTGCCGGCTCGGTGGTCGTGGACATCGCGATCGACCAGGGCGGGTGCTTTGCCACCAGCCGCCCGACCACGCACGCCGACCCGGTCTACGTGCTGCACGGGGTCACGCACTATTGCGTCACCAACATGCCCGGGGCCGTGGCACGGAGCTCGGCGCTGGCGCTGAACAACGCGACGCTCCCGTACGTGAAGGCGCTGGCCGACAAGGGCTGGCAACAGGCGCTCGCCGACGATCCGGGCCTCAAGGCGGGACTTAATGTCGTCAACGGCCGCGTGGTGCACGCCGCGGTCGCGCGCGACCTGGGACTTCCGCCCGTTACAGCTTGATCTTCCCGCCTCCCGGGATCGCACCGCCTGCGCCGATTTCGGGCACCACGATGCGCGAGGAACTCTCGCGCCGGTACTCTCGCGCCTCCTCGATCGCCTGCTCGAGCGCTGCGTGAACGGCGGCGGGGAACCGGGCCACCGCATCGGCGAGCGAGCTCGCCTCGATGTCAAAGGACAGGGGCAGCACACCGCCCGGGGTCAGCAACTGGGTCTGACCCGAATACAAAACGGGGCGTGAAGCATCCGGCTCGCCCTGGGCGTCGACCGGTGTGAGGCGGCGTATCGTGCCGGCCTTGCGATCGGTGAACATGTCCTCGCGATACAGCGCATCGCGATCCACCTGAATGTCGGGCAACGCGGGTTCCTGGGCCATCGTCTGATCCTCGGTTGATTTTTAATCACTCTCCAGCCAATCAATGATCGGAAGGTCCGCCGGCAGCATCCCGATCGAACGAAGCCCTGCGGGCCGTTCCCAGCGCAGCTCCTGTCCCTCCAATCCCTCCGGCACGCCCGTGTATCGATCCACTTCCCAGACCGACAGCTCCACGTGGCGCTCCGGATACTCGTGCCTCAGTTCGAACACGGGCCGCAGCGCGCTGGCGCGGATCCCGAGTTCCTCGAGCAGTTCGCGCTGCAGCGCCGCCTGGCCGTTCTCCTCGGGCTCGATCTTGCCGCCCGGGAATTCCCAGCATCCGGCCAGGCTCTTGCCGGCCGGGCGCTGCGCGACCAGCACCCGTCCTTCGGGATCATAGATCACCGCGGCGACCACGCGTATCGTGGGTTTTCCTACGACTCCAGCAAGCCGTGACATTGCTTGTACTTGCGTCCCGACCCGCACGGGCAAGGCTCGTTGCGCCCGATCTTGCGGTCCCCGCGCACGAACGGAGTGCCCGATGCGCCTTCCATGCCCATCGCTCCGGGAGCGGCGCCGGCCAACGCGGCCGCCTCCCCCTCGGCCGGCAGGTCCTGAGTGAGGGTGGCGGGCACCTCGGCGTGCTGCGCCTGGAGGGCTCTCATCAGTCGTTCGCGCCGCTCGGCCTCCTCGCGATCGATCTGCTCCTGGGTGCGGACCTCGAGCTTGCTCATCTGCGCGGCCACGTCGTACTTGACGCGCCCGAGCATGGCGGTGAACAGCTCGAAGGCCTCGCGCTTGTACTCGTAGCGATAATCCTTCTGCGCGTAGCCGCGCAGATGGATCCCCTGGCGCAGGTAATCCATCGCGGCCAGGTGATCGCGCCAGTGCGTGTCGAGCTGGCGCAGCACCACATCGCGCTCGATGTGGCGCATCAGCTCAGGACCGATGCGCTCGACCTTGAGCTGGTAAGAATCCTGCACCGCCTGCACCACGCGGGCGCGCACCGTGCCATCTTCCAGCTGCGGGTCGGCGGCGAGCCACCCGGCCACATCCACCGCGCAGCCGAAGTCGCGCTGCAGGGCTTCGTTCAGCGCATTGAGGTCCCAGGACTGCGGAGCGCTGCCCACCGGCAGGTGCGCATCGACCAGGCCGCGCACCGCTTCCTCGTACATCCCTCGGACCGCCTCGCTCAAGTCCTCGGTGCCCAGGATCTCGGTGCGCTGGTGGTAGACCACCTTGCGCTGATCGTTGGCGACGTCATCGAACAGGAGCAGTTGCTTGCGGATATCGAAGTTGTGCGCCTCGACCTTGCGCTGGGCCTTCTCGATCTGGCGCGTGAGCATCCCGCTCTCGATCACTTCCCCGCTCTTCATGCCCGCCATCTGCAACCAGCGCTTGGTGCGCGCCGGATCGCCGAAGATGCGCATCAGGTTGTCTTCCATCGACAGGTAGAAGCGGCTCGAGCCCGGATCCCCCTGCCGGCCGGAGCGGCCGCGCAGCTGGTTGTCGATGCGCCGCGACTCGTGGCGCTCGGTGCCGATGATGTGCAGGCCCCCGGCGGCGACCACCGCCTCGTGCCGTTCCTGCCAGAGCTCGCGCACCCGCTCGCGCGCGGCCGTATCGGTCTCGGCCGGCAGCGCATTGAGCTCGGCCTCGAGGCTCCCGCCCAGCACGATGTCGGTGCCGCGCCCGGCCATGTTGGTGGCGATGGTCACGGTCCCCGGGCGCCCGGCGTTGGCCACCACGTGCGCCTCGCGCTCGTGCTGCTTGGCGTTGAGCACGTTGTGGGCGATCTTCTCCTTCTGCAGGAGCCCTGCCAGAAACTCGGAGGTCTCGATCGAGGTCGTGCCCACCAGGACCGGCTGCATGCGGGCGACGCAATCGCGGATGTCGGCGATGATCGCCTCGAACTTGTCCTGCTGCGTCAGGTAGACGAAATCGGCGCTGTCCTTGCGGATCATCGGACGGTGCGTGGGAATCACCACCACTTCGAGCCCGTAGATCTGCAGGAACTCGGGCGCCTCGGTATCGGCGGTGCCGGTCATGCCGGCGAGCTTCTTGTAGAGGCGGAAGTAGTTCTGGAAGGTGATCGAGGCGACGGTCTGGTTCTCCTCGCGCACCCGCACCCCTTCCTTGGCCTCCACCGCCTGGTGCAGGCCATCGGACCAGCGCCGGCCGATCATGGTACGGCCGGTAAACTCATCGACGATGATCACTTCCCCGTTCCGCACGATGTACTCCACATCGCGCTTGTAGATCGCGTGCGCGCGCAGCGCCGCGTTCAGGTGGTGCATCAATCGCACGTTGGCCGCGTCGTACAGGCTCTCGCCCTCGCGCAGCAGCGTGGACTCGAGCATCAGCTGCTCGACGCGCTCATGTCCGTCTTCGGTCAGGTGGACCTGCTTGCCCTTCTCATCGACCGAGAAATCCCCGGGCCCGTCCTCGACTTCCTGACGCTTGAGCCGCGGCACCAGCAGGTTGATGCGCTGGTAGACCTCGGTGCTCTCTTCGGCGGGCCCCGAGATGATCAGCGGGGTGCGCGCCTCATCGATCAGGATCGAGTCGACCTCGTCGATGATCGCGTAGGACAGGGGGCGCTGCACGCGGTCCTCGAGACGGAACGCGAGGTTATCGCGCAGGTAATCGAATCCGAATTCGTTGTTGGTGCCGAAGGTGATATCGCAGGCGTACGCGGCGCGCTTCTCGGAGGAGTCCTGCTGGCTCTTGATGACGCCCACCGTGAGCCCGAGGAACTTGTAGACCGGGCCCATCCAGTCGGCATCGCGCTGCGCCAGGTACTCATTGACCGTGACCACGTGCACGCCCTGCCCGCTCAGCGCATTGAGGTACGCCGGGAGCGTGGCCACCAGCGTCTTGCCCTCTCCGGTCCGCATCTCGGCGATCTTGCCCTCATGCAGCGCCAGGCCGCCGATCAGCTGCACGTCGAAGTGGCGCATCTTGAGCACGCGCTTGGCCGCCTCGCGCACCAGAGCGAAGGCTTCGGGCTGCAGGCTCTCGAGCGGCACGCCGGCGGCCAGCTTGGTGCGGAACTCAAAGGTCTTGGCCCGCATCTCCTCGTCGCTGAGTGCGGAAATCTTCGCCTCGAGGGCCGCGGAGGCGCGCACGGCGCGCCCGTAGCCTTTGACGAGCCGCTCATTGCGGCTCCCGAACACTTTGGTCAGGGCCTTAAGCACGTAAAAAATCCTTTAGAATCAATAGAGTGGCCCTATCATTTCGCCTTCGGGGCCACGCTGCGGAACCGCGCATTGTACGGATAGATGGCGCAGGGAGGAATTCGTTCGAGCGAAGGCCGGCGAGCTTAAGGGTCCTCCCCGTGTATGGGGCCCAGGGACTGCAGGACAAGGGGTGGCCGCCCGGCCCGCTTTAGATCGGGGAGATCACCCGCAGAAGGGTCTCCCGGTAATCGCTAAACCCTAAGCGCTCGTAGAGTTCGCGGGCGCGCTCGTTGCTGCTCAGCACATGGAGAAACGGAATCTGCGCCCGCCGCAGCTGGTGGGAGATGACCTTGTTCATAAGGAGACGCGCGTAGCCTTTGCCCTGGTGGTCCGGATGGGTGCACACGCCACTGACTTCGCGAAGCGAGCCGGCGTGCATGCGCTCACCGGCCATGGCGATCAGGTGCCCGCCCCTGAAGTAGCCAAAGTAATCGCCCAGCTCGATGGTGCGCAGTCCGAACGGCCCCGGATTCGTCAGCGTCGCGAGCCCCACGGCCTGCGCCGCGTGCTGGGGTCCCAGAGGGATGGCCTCGAAGGCGTCGTCGGAGACGGGCCTTTGAATTTCACGCGCCATGCAAAGAATCATGGCCTCGAGCTCAAGGCGCCACCCGGCCGGCATCGGACCCGACCAGCCGCTGCAGTAGAAGCGCTCCCCGGGAGTGCAGTAGGGCGTCAGGGACGGGAAGTCCGGATTTTTTAGATCGGCGAAGCCCAGGATCGGAGAGAAGCCCGGCGCGTAGCGGCGCGCCTGGCCTGCACCGGTCGCGAACTTGGCGTGCGGACCGGTGAGCGTGTTCCAGAAGATGTTGTCGAGCAGATGGAGCAAGAGTGGTTAAGTGACCCGTTGTGCTGCGCCCGCGGTTTTTTTGAGCTCGGCCCAGTTCGGCGCGTACTTGCATGCCTCGCTGTACTTGGCTTTTTCCACCGACCGGGGGTCAATCTTAATTCGGATGCCTGTGGGTCGCAGCGTCTTTGAGGGCTTCCCACCGGATCGCCGATCCGCCAGGTCCTAGGCTCTGTTGTGACGGCGCAGGAATGCCGGGGCGATGCCCGGACGGATCAGAGGTAGATTTGTATTTCGCGGTGCGCCGCTCGGCGCCGCGGGCTAATGGCCGATATACGCCATCGGATCGATTTGCCGTCCATCCCGCATCACTTCGAAGTGAACGTGCGGTCCGGTCGAGCGGCCGGTGGACCCGACCACCGCGATCGCCTGGCCGCGCTCCACGGTGTCCCCTCGCGCCACCGAGACGCGCGAATTGTGCGCGTAGCGGGTGATGTAGCCGTTGCCGTGATTGATTTCAACCAGAATGCCGTAGCCCTCGCGGGGTCCGGCCCAGGTCACCACGCCCTGCGCCACGGCCAGCACATCGGTCCCCGCTCCGCTGGCGAAATCCAGGCCCTTGTGAAAGGCCTCCTCGCCGTTGAATGGGTCCATGCGTTCGCCGAAGTACGAGGAGATGTAGCCGGCCATCACCGGTTTGCCCTGCGGGCGGATCTCCGCCGACAACTGCCGACCGAGCAGCACGTACTCGAGCGCCGAGAACTGCGCGGTCCTGAAATCAAGACTGCGGTCAAACTGCGTGATCATCGCCGAGAGGTCCGGCACGTCCGCCCCGCGGCCGGTGCTTTCGGTCTCCGGTCCACCCAGGGGCGGGTCGTGATCAAAATCGAATTCGCGGCTGCTCAGGTTGGCCATCTGGGTGAGGCGTTTGCCGAGCGCGTTGAGACGAACCAGGTGCGCGTTGAGCATGCCCATCTTCAAGGCCAGCCCGTCGATGCCCTCCTGCAGGTGGACCTTAAGCTGCGAGAGTTCCGCGCGTTCCTCGGCGACGCCCGACTTGCCCCCGAGTGCGCCGAAACCCGCGCCCTGCACGCCCGCCTTGACCCCGAGCGCAAAGACTCCGGCGAGCACCGCGAGCGAGGCGATCGATAGGAGCGTGACGGTCAGCGGATGCGACAGGTTCAGATGCCGCGCCCGGCCCTGGCGAGGCGAAAATAAAATCAGGTTCACGCGGCGGCCCCGTACCGGAGGGCTGTTCGCGCGGCGAGCTGCACAGTCGATGGGCCGGTTATCATGGCGCTCCCGCGATGTTCCTGGTGGCTTGCTGGTCCGCCTTATGACAGGCGGAGCTGGCTCTTAGTTCGATGCACACGACTATGCCGAAGAACCCCACTCAAGACAAGAAGACAAACGGAAAAAAGGGAGGCAGTCCCACCTACAGACGCGCACGAAAACTCGTGCGCACGCCCACGCAAAGCGTGGCCGGGATTATGAAAGAACACGGCTGGCTGCAAAGCCTCAAGCAGATTCGCACCCAGCAGCAGCGAATGGCTCGAATGGTTTCGAGCACCGCTTGCCTGATGAGCTGCGCGGGTCGATCGTCAATGTGGTGCGCAACGGCGAGGAACTGACGCTGCTGGCCACTTCGGCCGCCTGGAGCGCCCGGCTTGCGCTACGCGCTCGATCCGATTATGGAAACGCTTCAGGAACGCGCGCCCGATATTGTAAAAGTGCGGGTGCGGGTCATACCGCAGTCGGCGGTGGAGCGAAATAAAAGTGAACCGGTCGACTATTTAGTTAGGAGGCGAGCGCGGTGTTGGGGATCGTCAGCGCCTGCACGTAGGAAATCGGCGCCTGGTCGGGCCGTTCGAACACCACTTCCTCCCACGCGGCGGGCTCGGCCTGCAGTGCGCGCAGCAGCCGGTTGTTGAGGCCGTGGCCGGATTTGTGGCCGCTGAATTCACCGATCAGGCTGTGGCCCAGCAGGTACAGATCGCCGATCGCATCGAGGATCTTGTGCTTGACGAACTCGTCCTCGTAGCGGAGCCCGCCCTCGTTCAGGACCTTGGAGTCATCGAGCACGATCGCATTATCGAGCGTGCCGCCGAGGGCGAGGTTATGGGAGCGCAGCATCTCCAAATCGCGCATAAACCCGAAGGTCCGCGCGCGGCTGATTTCCTTGAGGAACGAAGTGGTGGAAAAATCCATCGTCGCCCGCTGCATGCGGCGCTTGAAAATCGGATGGTCGAATTCGATCTCGAAATTGACCTTGAAGCCCTCGTAGGGATCAAACTGCGCCCACTTATCGCCGTCCTCCACGCGCACCGTGCGCTTGATGCGCGTAAAGCGCTTGGGGACTTTCTGCTCTTCGATTCCGGCCGACTGGAGCAGGAACACAAACGGGCCGGCGCTCCCGTCCATGATCGGCACTTCCGGGGCATTGACCTCGATGCGCGCATTGTCGATGCCAAGACCTGCGAAGGCGGACAGCAAGTGCTCCACGGTCGAGACCTTGGCCTCTCCCTGGACCAGCGTGGTGCCGAGGTTCGTCTCACCAACATTCGAGGCCCGGGCCGGAATGTCGGGAGCACCCACGCAGGTCGGTGCGCTGAAACACGATGCCGGTATCGGGAAGGCCTGGCCTGACCGTCATCAGGACACGACGCCCGGTGTGCAGTCCCACGCCCGTGGCGCGGATGCTGTTGCGGATTGTGCGCTGTCCTACCATGGGCGTTACCGTACCACAGCCACGCGGTACGGGGGCATCGCAACCCACGAGCGCTGGCGCGAACTCACACGGCCCGCACGCGCCTGCGCCTGAGCATAAGACACCGCCCCGATCGCGCGCCGGAAACTAATGCGGCGAAGCACACTCCAAGCAAGAGCGCTTCGCCGCGCGCTGCGGCGGGCCGATTCCTACACGCAACCGCCGCCGCCCGCAGCTCCGGCCCGAGCCGGAGTCCTGCGGTGGCGGTGTCCTGCATCCCTGCACGAGCGCGGCCATCAGTCGGCCTGCCGGCGGAGGAAGGCGGGTATGTCCAGCATCTCCTCGGCCGGCATCACCGCGGCTTCCGGACGCAGCCCATCGCCGACGGCCCGCTGACGCTGCACCGTCGGCCGGTCCAGGCTCGCGTAGTCGTGCGCGGTCATCGGCGCGCTCTTCACGGCCCGGATGCTCGGAAGTTCACGGCGGGTCGCGAGGCTCTCGCGGCTCTCGCGGCTCTCGCGATTGCTGGTGGGCGTGGCGCGCGTCACCATGTGGGGCGAGCCCAGCCCGGTGGCCACCACGGTCACGCGCAGCTCATTGCTCATTTCCGGATCGATTACCGTACCGACCACCACGGTGGCATCGTCCGAGGCGAACTCCTTGACGATGCGCCCGACCTCTTCGAACTCACCGATCGCCAGGTCAAGGCCCGCGGTGATGTTGACCAGGATCCCGTGGGCGCCCGAGAGGCTGATGTCCTCAAGGAGCGGTGAGGACACGGCCGCCTCGGCGGCGGTGCGCGATCGGCCCTCGCCGCTCGCCATGCCGCTGCCCATCATCGCCATGCCGGTCTCCGACATCACGGTGCGCACGTCGGCGAAGTCCACGTTGATGAGCCCCGGGCGCGTGATCAGTTCGGCGATGCCCTGGACGGCGCCCTGCAGCACCTGGTTGGCGGACTTGAACGCATCGAGCAGCGTGGTGGTCGGACCGAGCACCGTCAGGAGCTTCTGGTTCGGGATCGTGATCAGCGAGTCCACGCTCTTGGTCAGCTCACCGATCCCGTGCCCGGCGATCATGCCGCGCTTGCTGCCTTCCATCTCAAACGGGCGGGTGACCACAGCGACCGTGAGGATCCCCAGTTCGCGCGCCAGCTGCGCGACCACCGGGGCCGCGCCGGTTCCGGTTCCACCGCCCATCCCCGCGGTGATGAACAGCATGTCGCATCCGGTGATCAGCTCGACGATCCGGTCGCGGTCCTCGACCGCGGCCTGCCTTCCGACTTCCGGATCGGCGCCCGCGCCCAGTCCCTTGGTGATGTTGCTGCCGATCTGCAGCTGGGTCTTGACCTTCGAGGACTTCAGCGCCTGGGCGTCGGTGTTGATGCAGATAAAATCCACACCTTCTATGCCCGAGGTCACCATGTGCGAGACCGCGTTGCCGCCGCCCCCGCCCACGCCTATCACCTTGATCACAGCGCTCTGGCTGTAGGCATCCATTAGTTCAAACATGAGTGTCAGCTCCTTCTTGGTCGGTTGAACGGAAATACAGCTAAAAATGTCCCTGGAACCATTGCCGCATGCGCCCGAGCGCGGCCCCGGCCGTGCCCCCGAGCAGCGCGCTGCGCGCCAGGGGCGCGGCGTTCTCGCGCGCGTACAGCAAAAGTCCCACGGCGGTGGAATAAATGGGGTTGCGAACCGCATCGGCGAGCCCGCGCACCTGCTGGGGGAACCCTAAGCGCACCGGCACGTGGAATATTTCCTCGGCCAGCTCGATCGCCCCTTCCATGCGCGCGCTTCCGCCGGTCAGCACCAGGCCCGGCGGCGATGATTTCCTCGAACCCGCTGCGTCGCAGTTCCTCGCGGATCAGGTTGAACAGCTCCTCGTACCGCGGCTCGACCACCTCGGCGAGTGTCTGGCGCGCCAGGCGGCGCGCCGGGCCGGTCCCCGACGCTGGGCACCTCGATGCTCTCGTCGGGATTGGCCAGCTGCGAGAGCGCGCAGGCAAAGCGCACCTTGATGTCCTCGGCGTACTGGGTCGGCGTGCGCATCGATACGGCGATGTCGTTGGTCACCTGGTCGCCGGCGATCGGGATCACCGCGGTGTGGCGGATCGCCCCGCCCGAGAACACCGCGATGTCGGTGGTGCCCCCGCCCACATCGACGATGCACACGCCCAGCTCCTTCTCGTCGTCGGTCAGCACCGCAAAGCTCGAGGCCAGCTGCTCGAGCACGATGTCCTCGACCACCAGCCCGCAGCGCTGCACGCACTTGATGATGTTCTGCGCGGCGCTGTCGGCGCCGGTGACGATGTGCACCTTGGCCTCCAGGCGCACGCCCGACATGCCGATCGGGTCGCGGATCCCCTCCTGGCCGTCGATGATGAATTCCTGCGGCAGCACGTGCAGGATCCGCTGGTCGGCCGGGATCGCCACCGCCTTGGCCGCCTCGATCACGTGCTCGACGTCCGCAGGCGGTGACCTCGCGATCGCGGATCCCGACCACGCCGTGCGAATTGAGGCTCCGGATGTGGCTGCCGGCGATGCCGGCGTAGACCGCGTTGATCTCGCAGCCGGCCATCAGCTCGGCTTCCTCGACCGCGCGCTGGATCGACTGCACGGTCGATTCGATGTTGACCACCACGCCCTTCTTCAGGCCGCGCGAGGGCTGCGAGCCCAAGCCGATCAGCTCGATCGCCCCATCGCTGGTCAGCTCACCGACCAGGGCCACCACTTTCGAGGTGCCGATATCCAGGCCGACCACCAGGGTCCGATCGGAACGCTTAGCCATCCGCTTTACCTTCCTGTCCATGTCTGTCCGCGGGCGCGCGCGGCGCTCGCGCTCCGCCAGCCGACCGCAAATCCATTGGTGTAGCGCATGTCGACGTAGGCAATGTCGGCCGCGCGCTGGCACACCACGCGCAGCGCCACGGTCAGGAACCGCTCGAAGCGCTCATCGACCTGGCGCCGCCCGAAGCGCACCGAGACCCCATCGTCCAGTTCCAGCTCCCAGGCCCCGCGCGCATCGAGCCTCAGGGCCGTCAGCCGCACGCCCGATTCCACGATCCGCCCCTGCACGGCGAGGTAGCGCGCCACCACGTCCGATTCGGTGCCGGGTGGACCGGCCAGTTGCGGAAGTTCGGGCGGCACGAAGCGCGAGTTGCCGTAGAACACATCGCCGTGCGAGTTGACCAGGTCGGTGCTGTTCCAGCGCGCCACGGCCTGCTGCTCGATGACCGTGACGGTAAGTCCGCGCGGCCAGCTGCGCTGCACGGTCGCCGCCTCGACCCACGGGAGCAAGCCGCAGTGCGCGGCGCACGTCGTCGAGTCGCACGCTGACCAGTCCTGCGCCGTGCAGCTGCGCGCGCACGGCTTTTTCCACATCCTGCGCGGTCAGGTGCTGGAACTGCCCGTCGACGCGGATGCGCTCGATCGGCTGGTTCATGAACAGCAGCAGCGCCGGCGGCGAGCGCGCCGGCGCCGAGCACCGCACGCGCCGATGGTGCCGATCCGGCGCCACGGGAGCTCCAGAGAACTGCCAGCGCTCGGCATCTCTCGGCGCGGCGGCGCACGTTGCGGGTGCGGCCTAGCATGGCGTGCGCACCAGGCTGGTCTCGAGGATCCGCCACACCAGCTCGCCGAAATCCAGGCCCGCCACGCGCGCGGCCATCGGCACGAGGCTGTGATCGGTCATGCCCGGGCACGGTGTTGACCTCGAGCAGGCAGCGGATGGCCCTGCGGCGTCCATCATGAAATCCGCCCGTCCCCAGCCCTCGGCGGCGCAGGCCTCGAAGGCCGCCAGCGAGAGCTGCGCGAGCTGCCGCTCGGCCGCGGCGCTCAGGCCCGAGGGGCAGGTCTTGACCGTGTCATTGCGCAGGTACTTGGCCTCGTAGTCGTAGAACGTGCGCGGCGTCTCGATGCGGATCGAGGGGAGCGCGGCGCCCTGCAGGATCGAGACGGTGTACTCGCCCGCCCGTGATCCAGGGTTCGGCGAAGGCGACCGGTTCGTGCTGGGTCGCCGCGCGCCAGGCGGCGGGCAGTTCCTCGGCGCTTCTCGACGCGCGTCATGCCGACGCTCGATCCTTGCGAGGCGGGCTTGACGATCATCGGGACCTTGAGTCGCTTGAGCGCCACAGCCAGATCCGCCTCGCTCCGCAGCACCACGAACTCGGGCGTCGGCACGCCGACCGCGGCCGCCAGGCGCTTGGTGCGAAGCTTGTCCATCGCGATCGCCGATCCGGTGACCCCGCTCCCGGTGTAGGGGATGCCGAGGAATTCGAGCGCGCCCTGCACGGTGCCGTCCTCGCCGCCCGGGCCGTGCAGAGCGATCCAGGCACGCTCAAACCCTTCGTCGCGCAATTCCGTCAGGTCGCGCTCGGCCGGATCAAAGCCGTGCGCATCGACGCCGCGGCTCTTGAGGGCCGCGAGCACGTCCTTGCCGCTGAAAGGAGCGAGACTTCGCGCTCGGTGGAGGCGCCGCCCAGCAGCACCGCGACGCGGCCAAAGTCCTTGGCGTTGCTCACGCGCCGCTGGTTGTTCGGGTCGTGTCGAAGGTGCATCAGGCGCGTCTCCCCGACGATGCGCACTTCGGGCACCAGATCGATGCCGTGCACGCGCAGCACGTTCGCGCGCACGTGCGCGATCAGCTCCTCGAGATCCTGCGCCCGTGGCGCCCGCCCTCGTTGAGGATGAAGTTCGCGTGCTTCTCGGAGACCGCCGCCCCACCGATCCGGAAACCCTTCAGGTCCGCCGCCTCGATCAGCCGCGCGGCGTGATCGCCGGGCGGGTTCGTAAACACCGAGCCGCAGCTTCTCTCGCCCAGCGGCTGGGTGAGCTTGCGCCGTTGCGCGAGGCGCCGCACTTCGCCGGCGTTGGCCGGATCGGCGGGAGTGAACTCGAGTTCCGCGGCCAGGAACCATTCATCGTTGGCCGGCGCGGCCACGTGCCGGTAACCCACCTGGTACTCGCTCGCCGCGCGCGTCCGGCAGGTGCCGTTGCGCGCGATGACGTCCACCGCACGCACGTAGCTCCAGGTCTCACCGCCGTAGGCGCCCGCATTCATCGCCAGCGCGCCGCCCATCGTGCCGGGAATGCCGGCAAAAAATTCCGCGTGCCCCAGACCCCAGCTGGCGCAGGCGCGCGTCACGCGCGGACAGGGCACGCCCGCCTCGCAGTACACCAGCTGCGCTTCGCGGTGCTCAAGGCGCGTCAGGGCCCCGTAGGTGCAGATCACGACGCCGCGGATCCCGCCATCGCGCACCAGCAGGTTGCTCCCCAGGCCCACCCACAGGATCGGCGAATCCGGCGGAAGCTCGCCGAAGGAAGCGGCGAGATCGGCCCGATCGTGCGGGCGTGAAGAACAGGTCCGCCGGCCCTCCCACGCGCCAGGAGGTGTGCTTGGACATCGGCTCGTTCCGGCGGATGCGCGCGCTGAACTGATCGGACACGGCCAGGTTCACGGTCGGCGTCTCCACCGCGCGCGGGGCGGCCAGCCGGATGAGCAGCTCGTGGGCCACCGCACCGATGTGCCCGGCGCCCATCGTGACCACGACGTCCCCGTCGCGCAGCACGTCGCGGAGTGCGGTGCCGATGTTCTCGACGCGATTGACGAACACCGGCTCGAGCTTGCCGCGGCTGCGGATCGCGCGGCAGATCGCCCGGCCATCCGCGCCCTTGATCGGCGCCTCGCCCGCCGCGTACACCTCGGTGATCAGCAGCACGTCGAAGCCGGTGAGCACGTTGGCGAAGTCATCGAGCAGGTCGCGGGTGCGCGTGTAGCGGTGCGGCTGGAACGCGAGCACCAGGCGCCGGCCGGGCCAGGCCTGGCGCAGGGCATCGAGCGTGGCGGCGATCTCGGTCGGATGGTGGCCGTAGTCATCGACGAAGTTGATCTTGCCGTGGACGGTCTGCACCTCGCCCAGCCACTGCATGCGCCGTTCGATGCCCTCGAAGCCGGCCAGCGCGCGCACGATGGCCGCGTCCTCGATTTCGAGTTCGCTGCCGACCGCGATCGCCGCCAGCGAATTTCGCACGTTGTGCAATCCGGTCATGTTGAGCGTCACCGCCAGCGCCTCGCTCCGTCCGCGCCGCGCCACGTTGAACAGCGTCCGCATCCGCTCGCGGCGGATGTCGAGGGCGCGCACGTCGGCCGCTTCGCTCAGGCCGTAGGTCAGCACCGGGCGGCCGACGCGCGGCAGGATGCGCTGCAGGTTCTCATCGTCCTGGCACAGCACCGCCAGCCCGTAGAAGGGCAGGTTGTGCAGGAAGCTCACGAAGCTGTCGCACAGGCGCGCGAAGTCGCCCCCGTGCGTGCCCAGATGGTCGTTGTCGATGTTGGTGACGATCGCGATCGTCGGCTGCAGGTGCAGGAAGGAGGCATCGCTCTCATCGGCCTCGGCCACCAGGTACCGCCCGGTGCCGAGCCTCGCATTGCTCCCGGCGCTCTTGAGACGCCCGCCGATCACGAAGGTCGGATCCGACACCGCCCTCGGCCAGCACGCTCGCCACCAGGCTCGTGGTCGTGGTCTTGCCGTGCGTGCCGGCGACTGCGATCGACTGGCGGAAGCGCATCAGCTCCCCGAGCATCTCGGCGCGCGGCACCACCGGCACGCGCCGGCGCAGGGCCGCGCGCACTTCGGGGTTGTCGGCTCGCCACCGCGCTCGATGTGACCACGACATCGGCCCCCTCGACGTTCTCCGGGCGATGACCGATGTCGATGCGCGCGCCGAGCTGCCTTGAGGTGCGCGGTGACCGCGTTCGCCTTGAGGTCCGAGCCCTGCACCTTGTAGCCCAGATTGAGCAGCACCTCGGCGATGCCGCCCATGCCGCTCCCGCCGATGCCGACGAAGTGGATGGTGCCGATGCGGCGCATGCGCATGGTTCATGCGGCGGCTCCGGCAAATTGCACGCAGGCGGCCGCCAGATCCGAGGCGGCGCGAGGCTGCGCCAGGAGCCGCGCGCGCTCGGCCATCGCGATCAGCCGCCCGCGGCCCGCGCACAGCGCCGTGAGCTCGGTGGCCAGCCGCTCGGCGGTCAGTTCCCGATCGCTGATCAGGATCGCAGCGCCCTCGGCGGTGGACACCTGCGCGTTGTAGGTCTGGTGATCATCCACGGCCGCCGGGAACGGCACCAGGATCGCCCCGACCCCGGCGCAGGCCAGCTCGGACACCGTGAGCGCGCCGGCGCGGCAGATCACCAGGTCCGCCCAGCCGTAGGCTTCGGCCATGTCGTCGATGAAAGGTGTGACTTCCGCCTGGCACGAGCGCGGCGGCGTAGGCGCGGCGCGCGCCCTCCTCCCAGCGCTGCGCCGGCCTGATGACGCACCTCGACCCGGATGTTGCCGGCCAGCCGCGCCAGCGCGTGCGGCACGACGCTGTTGAGCCGCGCAGCGCCCTGGCTTCCGCCGACCACCAGAATTCGGATCGCTCCGCTCCGGTAGGCAAAGCGCACCGCAGGCGGCGGGAGCGAGGCGATGTCGGTGCGCACGGGGTTGCCGATCTGGTGCGCGACCACGCCGCTCCCGAACGCGCCCGGAAAGGCGGTGTAGACCTCGCGCGCCAGGCGCGCCAGGCAGCGGTTGGTAAATCCTGCGATCGCGTTTTGCTCGTGGATCAGGAGCGGGCGGCGCGCGAGCCACGCGGCCACGCCCCCGGGGCCCGACACGTAACCGCCCAGCCCCACGACCACGGTGGGCCGGTGGCGGCGAATGATCGCGAGCGCCTCGAACAGCGATTGGATCAGGCGCAGCGGTGCGGCGAGCCAGGTCAGCAGGTTCTTGCCGCGCAGCCCCGCAGACGCTCAGCCACTCGATCGGAATGTTCTCGGCCGGCACCAGGCGCGCCTCGATTCCCGCGTGCGTGCCGAGCCATACGATCTGCCAGGAGCGCGTGCGCAGCTCGCGCGCCAGGGCGAGCGCCGGGAACACGTGTCCGCCGGTGCCGCCTGCCATGATCAGGGCCACCGGCGCACTCACGTCAGCCGCCCGCGGGCGGCGCCACGCGCACCGAGGGCCACTTCGTGATGCACGCGCAGGATCAGCCCGAGCCAGGCGAGCGCGACCAGCATGCTGCTGCGCCCGTAGCTCATCAGCGGGAGCGTCAGGCCCTTGGTCGGGAGCACCCCCATGTTCACGCCGATGTTGACGAACGCCTGCACCAGCAACCACAGGCCGAATCCCGAGGCGAGGTAGGCGTGGAATTTCATGTTGGCATCGTGGGCGCGCCGCGCGAGCGCGAACACGCGCCAGGCCAAGGCCAGGAACAGGCCGAGCGTCAGCACCACGCCGGCCAGGCCCAGTTCCTCGGCCAGCACCGCGAACAGGAAGTCGTTGTGGGCTTCGGGCAGGTAGAACAGTTTCTGCACGCTCGCGCCGAGGCCCACGCCGAACCATTCGCCGCGGCCGATGGCGATCAGGGACTGCGTGAGCTGGAAGCCGGTGTTGTACGGGATCGGCCCAGGGGTTGAGGAAGCCGGTGACGCGACGCATGCGGTAACTCGGAGAACATCACCAGCGCCGACATCGCCGCACTCGCGCCCAGCACCGCCACCACCACCCAGCGCAGCTGCGCGCCGGCCAGGAACAGGAGCCCAAAGCCGGTCACGAACAGCACGGTCGCCGCGCCCAGGTCAGGCTCGGCCAGCAGGAGCGCGCCCAGGACCACCAGAAGTCCCAAGCGGCCTGATCAGCCCGCCGATGCTGCCGCGCAGCGCCGTCTCGAAACGAACGCAGTACTGCGCGATGTAGATCAGCGCCAGCACGCGCGCGGCTTCGGACACCTGGAAGTTAATGCCCGGGAAAGCGCAGCCAGCGGCGACCGCCATTGACCACGTGGCCGAGCCCTGGAATCAGTACCAGCACCAGCAGCACGCCGGCGGCGATCAGCAGGGCCGGCGCGATGCGCTCGATGACCGCGATCGGGACCAGGAACACGGCACCGGCCAGCGCAAGGCCCGTGGCGACGATCACCAGCTGGCGCTCGAGATAGGCGAACGGATCCCCGCTCTCGTGCGCCGCGGTGCTGACCGAGGCGGAAGTCACCATCACCAGTCCGAGCAGCAGGATGGCGGCGACCAGCAGCAGGATCAGCGGATCCAGGCGCAGGAGCGCTCCGCGCTCGGCCGAGCGGTGCAGCGGTGGGGCCAGCTCGTTCACGGCCTCAGCCCCCGCACGGCGGCCGCGAACACTTCGCCGCGGTGCGCGTAGTCGCGGAACATGTCGAAGCTCGCGCAGGCCGGCGAGAGCAGCACGGTGTCGCCCGCGCGGCGTGCTGCGCGGCCTGCTGCGACCGCCGCCTCCAGCGTCGCGCAGTAATCGATCGGGCAGCTTCCTTCGAGCGCGGCACCGATCAGGCGCGCGTCGCGCCCGATCAGCAAGCGCGCGCCGCACCTTGCCGCGAAGCGCCGCGGCCAGCGGGTCTGAAATCCTGTCCCTTGCCCTCGCCCCCGGCGATCAGCAGCAGCGGGCCGGCAAAGCCGGAGACCGCGGCGACCGTCGCCCCGACGTTGGTGCCCTTCGAATCATCGACGTAGCGCACCCCGCGCGATGTCGGCCACCCACTCGGTGCGGTGCGGGAGTCCCGGGAACTCGCGCAGCACCTCGAGCATCGCCGGCCGCGGAAGATCCAGCGCCTCGCCGAGCGCCAGGGCGGCGAGCGCGTTGGCGGCGTTGTGGCGGCCGGCCAGCTTCATCTCCTCGAGCGCCAGCAGGCGCTCCTCACCGCGCGAGAGCCACTCGCGACCGGCATGGCGTAGCCAAGCGGTACTCCGCGCCGCTCGCCTCATCGAGCGAGAAGCGCAAGCGGCGGTGCGCGAGCGTCCCCATCGCGGCGACGTTCGGATCATCGGCGTTGAGCACCGCGGTCCCGCAGCGTCGGAAAATGCGCGCCTTGGAAGCCGCGTAGTCTTCCAGGGTCGCGTAGCGGTCGCAGATGATCGGCGCTCACGTTCAGCACGGTGGCCGCCGCGAGCGTCAGGGACTCGGTGGTGTCGAGCTGGTAGCTTGAAAGTTCCAGCACGTACAGTTCGACGCCCTCCTCCAGCAGCTCGAGGGCCGGCTCGCCCAGGTTCCCGCCCACACGCGTGCGCCGGCCGGAGCGCTCGGCCATCAATCCGATCAGCGTGGTCACGGTGCTCTTGCCGTTGGTGCCGGTGATGCCGACCACCGGTGCGCGCACCGCGCGCGCAAACAGTTCGATATCGCCGAACACCGGCACGCCGCGCGCGCGCGCCGCATCGAAGAACGCACCGCGCGCGGCCAGGCCCGGGGAGACCACGATCGCATCGGCGCCCTCGAGCAGTCGGGCATCCAGCCCACCGGTGCTCACCGTCACCTCGGGGGCCAGCGCACGCAGTTCCGGCAGCGCCGGGCGGCGCCGCGCGCGTGTCGGCCACGGCCACCTCGGCGCCGTGCGCACGCAGGTAACGCACCACCGACAGGCCGGTCCGCCCGAGGCCCACCACCACGGTGCGCGGCGCGCTGTGGGTTGCGCTGCTCATCGCAGCTTCAGGGTGGCGAGTCCTGCGAGCACCAGCAGGATGCTGATGATCCAGAATCGCACGATGATCTTCGGCTCGGCCCAGCCCTTGAGCTCGAAGTGGTGGTGGAGCGGCGCCATCCGGAAGATGCGCTTGCCGGTCATCTTGAAGGAGGCGACCTGCAGGATGACCGAGGCCGTCTCGAGCACGAAGATGCCGCCCATCAGCGAGCGTGACGATCTCCTGGCGCACGATAAAACCCACGCACCCGAGCGCGGCGCCGAGCGCGAGGGCGCCGATGTCGCCCATAAAAACCTGCGCCGGGTAGGCGTTAAACCACAGGAACCCCAGTCCCGCACCCACGATCGCGCTGCAGAACACGGCCAGCTCGCCCGCGCCGGGAACGGCGGTGATCTGAAGATAGTTGGCGAACACCGCATTGCCGGTGAGGTAGGCAAAGATCGCCAGCGCCCCGGCCACCATCACCGTCGGCCCGATCGCCAGGCCATCGAGCCCGTCGGTGAGATTGACCGCGTTGCTCATGCCGACGATCATCAGGTAGCCGAGCACCACGAACCCGACCGCGCCCAACGGCCAGGCCACGCTCTTAAAGAACGGCACGTGAAAGGCCGCCACCGTGGCGGTGTGCGCCAGCCGGTACAGCAGGATGCCCGCGGCCAGGCCCGAGCACCGACTGCCAGAAATACTTCCAGCGCGCGACCAGCCCGCGCGAGTTGCCGACCACGAGCTTGAGGTAATCGTCGTAGAAGCCGATCAGCCCGTAGCCGAGCGTGATGCCCAGGGCGATCAGCACGAAGCGATTGACCAGATCGCCCCACAGCGTGGTGGTCACCACGACCGCGAAGATGATCAGCATCCCGCCCATGGTCGGGGTGCCGGCCTTGGGCAGGTGCGATCGCGGGCCGTCATCGCGCACCACCTGGCCGATCTGGTAGCGCGCCAGGCGCGCGATCATATAGGGCCCGGCGATAAGCGCGATGGCCATGGCCGACATCGCCGCGAGGATCGATCGCAACGTCAGGTAGGAAAACACGTTGAACACCGAGTAGTGCACGGACAGATGCTTGGCGGCCCAGAACAGCATCAGCCCGCCTGCCGCGCCGCGGGCGCGCCGGTGAGGGCGGCGACCAGCCGCTCGAGCCGGTTGACGCGCGATCCCTTGACGAGCAATCGCACCTCATCGGGCAGCGCGCCGCCAAAGGCGCGCACCAGCGCGTCCATGTCGGTGTAGGCCTCGGCGCCCGCCCCGAAGCTCTCGGCCGCCAGGGCCGCGAGCGGACCGAAGGTATAGAGGCGCTCGACGCCAAGGCGAGCGCGCCAGCGTGCCCATCTCGCGGTGACTGGCCGCGGCGAAGCGCCCGAGCTCGGCCATGTCGCCCTAGCACCAGCCAGCGACGCCCCGGCAGATCGGCGAGCACTTCGAGGGCCGCGTGCGCCGAACTGGGATTGGCGTTGTAGGTGTCATCGATCAGCCACGCGCCTCCGGGGAGCGGGCGGAACTGCAATCGTCCGGCGACCGAGCGCACGCTCCCCAGACCTTCGGCGACCTCAGCCAGCGTCGCGCCCGCGGCCATGGCGGCGGCGGCGGCGGCCAGCGCGTTGTAAACGTTGTGCCGCCCGGCCAGGGCGAGGGCCACCGGCGCGGTGCCCAGCGCACACTTCAGATCAAAGCGCGTCATGAACCCCTCCGCGTCCGACATCGAGACGGAGCGAAAGCGCTCGCACGCCCGCGTCCGCGGCCGAGGCCAAAGGTGATCACGCGCGCGCGCGTCAGCTCGCGCCACAACGGAGCGTAGGTGTCGTCGGCGTTGATGATCGCCGTGCCGCTCGGCTCGAGCTCCGCCACCATCTCGCCCTCGGCGCTGCGCGACCCCTCGAGGCTCCCAAACCCTTCCAGGTGTTCGGCGCCGGCGTTGGTGATCAGCCCCACATCGGGGCGCGCCAGGCGCACCAGCTCGGCCATCTCGCCGGCCCGGTTGGCGCCCATCTCGATCACCGCGCTCTTATATCCGCTCATGCAGACGAAGCAGCGTGAGCGGTACGCCGAGATGATTGTTCAGGTTGCCGCTTCGTCGCCAGGCACTCGCCGCGCTGCGCGAGGATGGCGCTGAGCATTTCCTTGGTCGTGGTCTTGCCGTTGCTCCCGGCCACACCCAGCACCGGCGCGTCAAACGCCGCGCGCCAGGCGCCGCCGGCCAGGCCCAGCGCGCGCGCCGACATCGGCGACCAGCACCTGCGGAATCGCGACATCGATCTTGCGGCTCACGACCGCGCCCACCGCGCCCAATGCCGCGGCGGCCGCCGACGAATTCGTGGCCGTCGGTATGCTCGCCGGGCAGCGCCAGGAACAGGTCGCCGCGCGCGAAGCTTGCGCGAGTCGATCAGCACCTCGGCAAATTCGGCGTCGGCGCCCTGCAGGCGCCCGCCGCACACGGCCGCAAACTGCGCGAGCGTGCGCTTCATGCCGCCGCTCCGCGCGTCCAGGGCCGCGCGCACCTGCGCCAGGTCGCTGAACGCGCGCCGTTCGCCCCGGTCAGCTGGTAGTCCTCGTGTCCCTTGCCGGCCACCAGCACCACATCGCCCGCGACCGCCGCGCTCATCGCTGCGCCGATCGCCGCGGCCGCGATCGTGCTCGACGTGCGCGCGCTCCGGATGGCGAAGGCCGCCGAGAATGTCGGCGACGATGCGCTCGGGATCCTCGCCGCGCGGATTGTCGTCGGTGATGTAGAGCGCATCGGCGAGCGTCTCGGCGACCTGCGCCCATCAGCGGGCGCTTGCCGCGATCGCGATCGCCGCCGCACCCGAACACGCACAGCAGGCGTCCGGCGCAGTGCGCGCGCGCCGCGCGCAACGCGTTATCGAGCGCATCGGGCGTGTGCGCGTAATCGACGATCGCGAGCGGCAGCTCACCGCCGCCGACCACCTGCATGCGTCCGGGC
The DNA here is from genome assembly GCA_963717335.1 of uncultured Gammaproteobacteria bacterium. Taxonomy (GTDB): domain Bacteria; phylum Pseudomonadota; class Gammaproteobacteria; order Steroidobacterales; family Steroidobacteraceae; genus FEN-1191. The sequence continues at coordinate 153,509 of CAVQVZ010000004.1, forward strand.
GGCGCCTGGCAGCTCGCAAGGGCGCCGGCAGGCCTGATCGAGCGCCATGCCGTTGGCCAGCAGCACGCCCAGCACGGTCAGCAGATTGTCCACATTGAAATCCCCGATCAGCGGGACTGCGCAGTAGCGCCGGGCCCCAGCTGGTGTTGAGGGTGATCTCAAGTCCCTGGGGCTGATGGGCACTGTGCAGCGCCCGGATGTAGCGCGCCCCGGGCACGCGCTCGGCCGGATCGGTGCGCCGGCCGGTCACGATCAGCAACTCGGCGGGCGGCGCGCGTGCGGCCAGCTCCAGGCCCAGCGGGTCATCGACGTTGATGACCCGGGCGCTCAAGGTGGGCCATTCAAACAGCTTGCTCTTCGCGGCCGCGTAATTTTTCAGACTCGCCGTGATAGTCCAGATGATCGCGGCTGAGGTTCGTGAACACCGCCACATGGAAGCGCACGCCCGCGCAACGGTGCTGATCGAGCGCGTGCGATGAAACTTCCATCGCCACGGCGAGCGCGCCCTCATCGCGGAGCTGTGCGAGCTGCGCGGTGCAGGCTCACTGCATCGGGTGTGGTGAGCGTGCTTGCGATCACCTGCCCGGGCAGTCCCACGCCGAGTGTGCCCAGGTAGGCGCAGGGACGCCCGCTGGCAGCTCAGCGCTGCGGCAAGGAGCCAGGCGCAGGTGGTCTTGCCGTTGGTTCCGGTGATGCCGGTGACCGCCAGCTCGCGCGGAAGGGCGCCCCAAAAAACCGATCGGCGATAAAGCCGGCCTGGGAGGACAGTTCCGGCACCGCCACCACCAGCACGGAGGCCGGCAACTGCGGCGCGTTGACGCCGGGAGCCGGTTCCCACAGGACCGCGCGCGCGCCGGCATCGACCGCGGCGCGCGCGAAATCAAGTCCATGGCGGCTCCGTCCGCGACAGGCGAGAAAAGCGGCTCCCTGGCGCACCTGGCGGCTGTCGAGCGTGAGGTCCGAGACTTCGACATCGTCGGGCACCTCGATCCCGCCGCCCAGCAATGCCTTGAGCGGACGCCAGACCGGCTCGGAGACCCCCTGCGTTGCGTGCAAGTTCATCGACGCGCCACCTGGGTCCCGGAATTGACCGCGCCGGGCGCCGGGTGGGCGCTGCTTGCATCCGGGGGCACGCCGAGCAATCGCAACGCGCCGCCGACCACCGCGGAGAACACCGGTGCGGAGACATCGCCTCCGTAATACTTGCCCGCGCTGGGCTCATCGATCACCACCACGGCGGCGAGCCTGGGGTTGCTCACCGGCGCCACCCCTCCGAACACCGCGACGTAACGGTTCTGCGAATAGCCTCCGCCCTCCGCCTTCCACGCGGTGCCGGTCTTGCCGGCGATGCGGTAGCCGGGAATCGCGGCCAGCTTTCCGGTCGCCCCCGGCATCGTGATCACCGACTCGAGCAGGTGCAGAAGGGAGGCGCACACGGGGCCCGCCAGCACGCGATTGCCCGCCACGGGCCCGTCCATTCGCAACATCGAGACCGGGCGACGCAACCCCAGCGCGCCGAGCGTGGCGTAGGCCTGCGCGAGCTGGAGCGGAGTCACCGACAGGCCATAGCCGTGCGACATGTTGCCGATCAGGACGCTGCGCCAGTGGGAGTAGTTGGACAGCTGGCCGGCCGACTCGCCCGGAAACCCGCTCGAGGTGACCTGGCCAAAGCCGAGCGCATCGAGCGTGCTCCAGATCTGCTTGGGCTCGAGCGAGAGCGCCAGATGCGCCATGCCGACGTTGGATGAGAACGCCAGCACCGTGGCCAGCGGGATCGGAACCAAAGTTGTGCTCGTCGTGGATCATCGAGGTGCCGACCTGGATGTAGCCCGGGCTGGTGTCGATGATGCTGTCGGCCTGGTAACGGCCCGAGGCCAGGCCCGCGGCGACGAAGAAGGGTTTGATGCTCGAGCCGGGCTCGAACAGATCGGTGGCGGCGCGGTTGCGGTACTGCGCGGGATTGAGCTGATGACGGTCATTGGGGTTGAAGGCCGGCTGGTTGACCATGGCGAGCACTTCGCCGGTGCGCACGTCCAGGACGACGACCGAACCGGAGTGGGCGCGATTGTCGCGGATCGCCGCTTTCAGCTCGCGATAGGCCAGGTACTGGATGCGCAGGTCGATGCTGAGCTTGAGCTCGCGGCCCGGGCGCACGGCGCGAATGCTCTCGACGTCCTCGACGTGATTCCCCTGGCTGTCCTGGATGACGCGCTTTGCACCGTCCTCGCCGCCGAGCCAGTTGTCGAAGGCGAGCTCCGCGCCCTCCTGGCCGGTGTCGTCCACGTCGGTAAAGCCGAGCAGATGCCCGGTCACCTCGCCCGCCGGATAGTAGCGGCGGTATTCGCGCGCCAGGTTCACGCCGTTGATCTGGAGCTGTCGGACCTTGCGCGCGTCGGCCGGCTGGAGCCCGCGCGCGAGGTACATGAATTCGCGGTCCTGGCCGGTGCTCACGCGCCCGACCAGATCGTGCAGGTCCACGTTGATCGCCTTGGCCAGGCGCGGGAGCTGCTCGGTGTTGCCCGAAAGCTGTGCGCGGGTTGACCCACACCGAATCGACCGGCGTGCTTACCGCAAGCGGCTCACCGAAGCGATCGGTGATCGTGCCGCGGTGCGCGACGATCGCTGCGACGCGCGTAAAGCGCGCCGCGCCCTCGACTCGCCAGGAACCGGTGCTGCACCAGCTGCAGTTGCACGGCACGCCCGACCAGTGCGGCGCCGATCGCCAGCATCAGGAAGAAACACCACGCCCAGGCGCATGCGAAATGAAATCGGCCGGGCGCTCCGATCCGTGCGCGCGTGCGCGCTCTTGCGCATCGAGCCCAACCGGCTCATGGAGTCGGAATCTCGACTTCGTTCGAGGCGGGAATGCGCATCTGCAGTTTGGTGCTGGCGACGTTCTCGACGTAGGCGTAGGTGGACCAGAAGCTTTGCTCGATCTGGAGCCGCCCCCACTCCGCCTCGAGCTCATCGCGCCCGCTGTTGAGATGCTCGAGCTCGACGAACAGCTCGCGCGCGCGATGCTTGCAGTAGATCGCGCCGGTGGCCGAGCCGAGCACGCTCGGCCCACAGCAGCGTCATCGCCACGCCACAGCGCGCTTACGCGGCATTGGTGTCACCGCGCCACCGGCCCAAGAAATTCCGCGACGCGCAGCAAGGCGCTGCGCGCGCGCGGATTTAAGGCCACTTCGTCGGCGCTGGCGCGTTGCTTGCGCCCGATGCGCCGCAGTCGCGGCAAGGCAGTGGCAGGAATCTACCGGTAGTCGAGCCAGCAACGGATCAACGTTGCTGTGCTCATCGAAAAAATCGCGCACCACGCCGTCCTCGAGGGAATGGAAGCTGATCACCGCCAGACGCCCGCCGATCGCCAGCAGGTTCGGAGCGATTGCTCCAGCGCGCGCTTGCAGCTGACCGAGCTCGTCGTTGATCATCATCCGCAGCGCCTGGAAGGTGCGGGTCGCCGGATGCTTGCCGGGCTCGCGCATCGGCACGGCGCGCTGGATCAGCGCGGCGAGCTGCGCGGTGCGCGTCAGCGGCGCACTGCGCGCGCTCACGCTCGATGGCGCTTGCGATGCGGCGTGCGAATCGTTCCTGTCCGAAGCTGGCGATCACGTTTCGCATTTCCTCGAACGTGGCCCGAGCGAGCCAGTCGCTGACGGGTTCGCCGCGCTGCGGATCCATGCGCATGTCGAGCGGGCCGTCCTTCTGGAAGCTAAAGCCGCGCGCCGCATTGTCGAGTTGCGGCGAGGAGACGCCGCAGTCGATGAGGATGCCGTCGTACAGGCGCTGGCCGGGTCCGCCGCGCGCAGCAGCGCCGCCAGCTCGCCAAAGGCTCCATGCACAAACGTAATACGCCCTTCCGATGCGAAGCGCGCGCGACCCGCCGCGATGGCCTCGCGATCGCGGTCGATTGCGATGAGGCGTCCTTGCGGTCCGAGGGCGGCGAGGATGCGCCCGCTGTGGCCGCCGCGGCCGAAGGTCGCGTCGACGTAGTGGCCATCCGGCCGCACGGCAAGAGCTGCAAGCACCTGATCGACAAGCACCGGTTTGTGCTCATCCAAACTCCCCGCCCTGGCGCACCTGACCTGCAGCCTCTAGAGCGACAGTGAATCGAGATCGGCCGAGAGGGTCCCGGTCGAGTCGTCGCTCTTGAGCCAGACATCGCGCCGTTCCATCCAGCGCGCTTCGTCCCACAGTTCGAAGCGCCCGCCCTGTCCGACCAGCATCGCGTGACGCTGGAGGCCTGCGAATTCGCGCAGTTCCGCGGGCAGCAGGAGCCGGCCGTGGCCGTCGAGCTCAAGGTCGGTCGCGTGACCGACCATCAGTTGCTGGAGGCGGCGGGCCTGGGGCTGGAAGGTGGGCAGCGCCATGAGCTTGCGCTCGATCTGCTCCCATTCGGGCAGCGGGTAGATCAGCAGGCAGGGAAATTTGACGTCGATGGTGACGACCAGCTGGCCACCACATTGCTCGCGCAGCCGCTCTCGATGGCGGGTTGGCATGACCAACCGACCTTTGTCGTCCACCGTGAGCTTTGTTGCGCCGCGAAACACGTGTTTGACAGGCAAATTCGCCCATCTCCCCCCACTTTTTCCCACTTGGCGCCACTATAGGAATCGACCGGCACAGGTGTCAATGGTTTTACGGTGAAATTATTCCTATCCCACAAAGACTTACGCTCGAAACGGACCGCTACGCGGAGGTGTGGGCGAGTGATTTCCGGCGATCCTCATATTGATCAAACAGTTGCTTGAAGAACCTCCATTTAGAGTGAGTAAAAAAAATTGTGAAGCAGCTGGCCAAATCGCGTGCCGTCCTTCAAATCCGAATCGCTTCGCGCATTTTGCGACTGAAGAATTGCAAGGAAGGCAAAAAACACCCGAAGGTGACAGGTGACACCGATCAGAGCGGGGGCAAAGCGGCGTTCAGGGGTTGGCGGAGTTAGCTAATCCGGTGCGGCCCCGGATTTTGGATCATGACTGATCGCGCACGACCGTGAGCTTGCACGCAGACGGGCTCCGTTTGCACCATTCGCTGAATGGCTCCGAACCGCTTAGCTGCTTCCGTGCTCTTGAAAACCCGCATGATTTCTCCTTAGAAAAACCGGTTTTCCCGGACAAAGCGGGCTTTCCGCAAATGGCGCGTACAGGAATCTACGAGTCGGAACCGGAGCGGAGCCCGCTTGGCTACCGCTGCAGACTCACGTGGGCCACTTTGTCCTGAGCGTCCTTTTTCGGATCCGCACCGAACAGGACTTTAACACCTGCAATGAGGCTGTTTTCGTTCTCCCAGATCTCGGCGTGCGAGGCGTCGAATCGCAACAGCGCAAGATTCGGATCGTCCTTGCCACCCTCGTACCAGGCCGCGACGAAGCGATTCCAGAGCCGATCGATCGTGGCCCGATCATTGCGCAGGGTGAGCATCCCTTGCAGGCTGGCGAACAGATCGTGCCCCTTGGCGGTAAAAGTCGCGGTGGCGCGCTGCGCAGTGGGCAGGCGTTGGACGATCTGATTGTCCTTGCCCGTAAAGAACCACAGCGGGCCCTTCTCGCCCTCGATTTGTGCAGTCATGGGTCGGGTGTGGCCTCCCTCCGCGCCGTCAAGTCCGATCATCACGACTCGATCCGAGCCCAGCGCCTTCCACAGTTTTCTTTCCAGCTCTTGCGGTGTCGACATGGCAGTTCCTCAAAGAGCCTGAAGGGCTCTGCAACAGATAAGGAATCCCAGCCTAGAGGGCTCAGCTTCGCTCATCTGTAAGACGCAATCGCTAATCAGGCTCGGTCAGCAAGCCAACGTTTTCGATGGCGGATACCACTTGCTCGGTATCGGCACCCTGCTGCAGCACGGCCGCATGCTCGTCCGGGCGATCCTTGACCATCGGCAGGTCGCGTCTTAGTTCCTCGATCAGATTGATGAGCTTGGTCACCTTCTGTTCGGTCAGAAGGTTCACTTGCAGGTCCAGATGCGCGTGCTGCTGTTCAAGTCTGGCCTGCCGGTTCTGGCCAATCAGCACCACGGTGGTCGTGATCAGCGCCAGCAGGGTCAGCAATCCCTCCAGACGCGGGAATGGCGGGGGATCGAAGGGCTCAAAGCCGTCAAATGGAGTGGTATTGATGAGGATCCAGACTGCGCAAAACCCTAAGAGGCCCGCCAGGTACGCTGTCGTGCCGATGAGGCGGCCCAGCCTCTCGATTCGCCGCTGTGGGGCGGTGACATTGTCCTGCTCACGCCGCTGCAGCGCGCCAATATCCTGGACGTTCTGAGCGACCTGTTCAGAGATCGAGCCTGCAGGCGCTTGGCCCGAATGCCGGCCGGGTGGCGCTGAATGTCCAGTGGCCGGGCGGTTCGGAAGCGCCGGATCAGTCATGCCGTTGGCTTAAACGCATTGCATCGCTCGTTTCAATTGCGAAGCGGCCCCTAGGGGATAGAGTCAATACGGAACCCGATAATTGCTGTAGGCGAAAGCCGAATTTCCCTCAGTGTCGTACGGCCGGAGCCGCCATCCTGCAAGAGGGCTTCGCGGAGATCGCTCGAGGGCATCTGGAGCGGCATATCAAGAGAACACCTCAAAGAAGGAGAGCCGGCCGATAAGCCGGGTTCTGTCGTGGGCAATCATTCCTCTGGGAACCACGTCGCCGTGGAACTCAAGCGGCCTACCCGGAAGCACGCGCAGGTCTGGCGCTGCGGTGTTGCCACCGCGACTTCCCTATTTGGCCTTGCTCCAGGTGGGGTTTGCCGTGCCGTCGGTGTTACCACCTACGCGGTGCGCTCTTACCGCACCCTTTCACCCTTACCAGCGCCTTTCGGCGCTTCGGCGGTTTGCTTTCTGTTGCACTTTCCGTGGGCTCGCGCCCCCCAGGCGTTACCTGGCACCTCGACCCGCCGAGCCCGGACTTTCCTCCATCCCCGCCGAAGGCCCCGAAAGGCCCCCCTTGGAAACAGCGATTGCCTGGCCGGCTCTCCAGTCACCCACGATACGGGCTCTAGTCCGGCTCTGCACCCTTATTGCGCGTGAGCTTGAGGGCCTGTTCGTAGGCCATCGCCCGGGGCACTCCGGAGAGCTGCGCGGCCACGGCCGCCGCCCGCGCCGGAGGCAGATCCTTCAAAAGGAGCGCCAGGGCGCGAGCCATGAGCTGTGGGTCCCCCTCCGCCGAGGCCGGGGCTCCGGCCACCACGATGGTGATTTCCCCGCGCGCGAAATCCTTCTCCTGCGCGCGCGCGCTCGGCCAGTTCCGCCAGGGTCCCGCGATAGACGGTCTCGAACACCTTGGTCAGCTCGCGCGCGATCACCGCGGCGCGCCCGGGGCCGAATGCGGCGGCCATCTGCTCCAAGGTCTTGGCGATCCGGTGCGGGGCCTCAAACAGCACCATCGTGCGCGCTTCCACCGCCAGGCGGCCCAAGGCGGCCTGCCGCTCGCCAGCCCGTGCCGGCAGGAAACCCTCGAATACGAACCGATCGGTGGGGAGCCCGGCCACCGCCAGGGCGGCTGTCACGGCCGAAGGCCCGGGAATCGCGCGCACCGCGATGCCCGCAGCCGCAGCCGCCCGCACCAGCAGGAAACCAGGATCCGACAGCAAAGGGGTCCCCGCATCGGAGACCAGCGCCATGATTTCACCGCCCTGGAGCCGCGCCAGGAGCGAGGCGAGGCGGCTGCTTTCGTTGTGATCGTGCAGCGAGAGCAGGGGCCGGGCGATTCCGCAGGCGCTGAGCAAGGCGGCGGTGTGCCGCGTGTCCTCGGCCAGCACCAGATCGGCGGCACTCGAGGCTCTCGATGGCGCGCGGGCTCAGATCGGCGATGTTGCCAATCGGCGTCGCCACGACATCGAGCCTGCCCGCACCGCCAGCCACTATAATCTCCTGAACACGTTTTGATCGCCTAGCTTGACGGGCGCGGTGCCTCCGATGCAAACACGTCCTTCCCGGCCAATTCCCTGCGCGCGGCCTGCTTCCGCTGACCGCGCTCGCCGCACTGTGCGCACTGGCGGCCTGTTCGAGCTTCCCGAAGGCCAGCTTTCCGGGCGGCGCCCCGCCACCGCCGGAGGGCGGCGCTGCCGCGCCGGCACCGAACAACGGGAGCGAGCGCGCCGCGGCCAACCTGGAGGAAGCCGCGCGCCGCGCGGCTCCGGCCGACCAGCCGGGCCTCCAGTTGCAGGCGGCGCGCGCCTGGCTCCAGGCGGGACGAGCGGCCGATGCGGCGCGCAACCTCCGCGCCATTTCGGGGAACCTGAGCCCCTTGCAGGTCACCGAGCGGCGGATCATCGAGGCGGACATCGACCTCGCCAACGGCCAGGGGCAGCGCGCGTGGCAGAAGATCAGCGCGATCCCTGAGCCCACCGGCACCCCGCTCGCCCCGCAGTATTTTGCCAGCCGCATGCGCATCGCACTTTCCGCCGGCCGGCCGGTTGATGGCGTGCGTGCGGAAATGTCGGCCGAGCGACTCGCCGCGAATGCGACGGAGCTGCGCGCCCTAAGGTCGGATCTGCTCTCGCTCCTGCGCGATGCGCGCGGCCGGGGCGTCAAGCTCGAGCCTGAATCGAGCCAGGATCCGATCGTGCGTGGGTGGCTTGATCTGGGCGCCATCGCAGGGACCGGAGGGGGCGCCTCGCTCAACGGAGGGGCCGAAGCGGCGCGCTGGCGCGCGCGGTACCCGAACCACCCGGCCACCGAGCTTCTGGCCGGCGCGATCCCCTCGCCTTTGCCGGTGGTATCGCAGCTGCGCAAAATCGGCCTGCTGCTGCCGATCAGCGGCCAGGCCGCCGGCTATGCGGCCACGATCCACGCGGGCTTTGATTACGCCCTGCAGCAGTTGCCCGCCGAGTCCCGCCCGCAGGTGCAGGTGTACGACACCGGCGTGGTCACGGTCGATGAGGCCTTGCGCGCGGCGCGCGGCGAAGGGGCGGACTTTGTCGTCGGGCCCCTCACGCGCCAGGAAGTGGACATCGCCGCGGCCTCCTCCCCGGGCGTGCCGATGCTGGCCTTGAATTTCCTCAGCGCCGGTCGCGCCGCGCCCTCAGGGATGAGCCAGTTCGCGCTCTCCCCCGAGGAGGAGGCGCGCGAGGTGGCACTGCGACTTCTGGCCGCCGGCCAGAAGCGCGGGGTGGCCCTGGCGCCCACCGGTGAATGGGGGACGCGCGTGATGGCGGCCTTCAAGCAGGAACTGCTCTCGGGGGGCGGAACACTGCTGGCCGAGTCCGTCTACGACCCGTCCGAACACGATTTCGCCACCCCGATTCGGATGGTGCTGGGGACGGATCAGAGTTACGCGCGCCGGCTCCGGTTGCAGGCGGTGCTGGGCCAGAAATTTGAGTTCGAGCCGCGCGGCCGCACGGACATCAACTTCATCTTCGTGCCGGCGCAAGCGGCCGCGGCGCGCTTGCTCAGGCCGCAACTGCGCTTCCAGTACGCGGGCGATGTGCCGGTCTATGCGACCAGCGACGCCTACGCGAGCGATGGGGGAGTGGCCAATCAGGATCTGGACGGCCTGATCGTTCCGGCGATGCCCTGGCTGGTGCCCGACAGCGGCCCCGCCTCAGCGCTCCGTGCGAACCTGGCCAGCCAATCGGGCGAGAACACGGTGTGGCAATCGGGGCTGTACGCCTTCGGCTATGACGCCTGCCAGCTCGCGATTGCGCTGGTCGCGTCCGGACGGAGCGGCCATCCGCTGCACGTGGCGGGCCTCACCGGTGATCTGACGCTCGGCACCGACGGTCGGATCCATCGTGAACCGGCCTGGGCGAAGATCAACCGGAGCGGCGAACCGCAGCTGCTCGCCGCCCCGACGCCCCGGAGCGAATAAACCGACAGATCGCCGACGCGGGCGCCAGGCACCTTCGCAAAACAGCACCCTTGGTGAGGGTTACAGGAAATTGTGGGGCCAGATCATCGTGCGCCACATGTGCGCCACGGGCGAATCATCAAAGCCCAGGCCCTCCTCCGGTTGCTTGAAGTTCCTCGCGATCAGATCCGTGAACTGCTCCGGGTCCACGTCCCACCCGTCCTGAAAGCTGTAGACGTCGTAGATCGTGATCAGTCGCGAGCTCATGTACCAGCGGTGCTGCCGGGCCTCCCGGTGGGCCCGTTGCAGGTACTCAAGCGGCCGGTAATCGGCGCCGAAGAACGCGTTGTACGAGTCCGGATACTTAAAGCCCACCGAGTCGTCGGCGAAGTAGCGCAGCGCCTGGTGGAATTTCACCGCCCAGGCGATCTCCTCGCTCACATAAGGGGCAATCATCTGCGCGGACCAGTAGCCGTGATCGGTGCGAAGCAGAGCGCCGTTGGAGATGTCATGCAGGAGGCAGGCCATCACGATCTTCTCTTCCTGGCCCGCATCGAGCGCGAGCTTCGCACACTGCAGCAGATGCATGAATGCGATATCGGAGAAGCGGTAGTGAAAGAAATCCAGGAGCGTGGGTCGCTCCGGCATCACGGGGAGCTTCGGATTTTGTCCCATCATGAACACGGCGCCGGCCTCGCGCATGTGCCTGAGCATCCCGGCCTCAATATTGTCGTCTTGCTTACCCACCAGCGCGACCGGCTGGGGCAGGATCATGCGTTCGCGTCCGGACTGCGGACACTGCTCCGGCCTCAGAAATGTGCCCGGCTTGCGGCGGTCCATGCTTAAGAGAAACTCCGCGAGTTTGGCGATCCGGAAGGACTAATCGCTCGGCGCCTGCCGCGGGAGCGCGGCAGGCTACTTCACCACCGTGAGTTTTGCGCGGCGCAATTCACCCTTGACGGGCGTGGCACTCGACCCTGCCTCGGCCGGCGGGGGCGCGTCGGGCTCGCTTTCGTTGAACACCATGCCCTCGCCCGTTTCGCGCGCGTAGATGCCGAGCACCGCGGCCATCGGCACGCGCACGTGGTGCACGACACCGGCGAAGCGGGCGTCGAACTCGATGCCGGTGTTGAGCAGCTGCAGGCGCTGCGTGGCGTTGAGCGAGACGTTCAGGACGATCTTGCCGTCCTTGATGTAGGCGTTGGGCACTTCCACGCCGCTCCGTCCCGCATCGACGATGATGTGCGGGGTAAATCCGGCATCCCCCATCCACTCGTGCATCGCGCGCAGCAGGTACGGGCGGCGCGAGAGGCCGGTGCCGGCATCCTCAGGCGCGCTCAAGGGTTGGTTCCCCTTTCGATCTCGACCTCCGAAAGGCTGGCGCGCATCGAGGGGCGCGCCATGATCGTGGCCACGTACTTGGCCATCGCCTGCGCGTGGGGCGGCAGCTCGATCTCGTAGCGGCGCATGCGCCAGATCATCGGGGCGATCGTGGCATCGACCACCGAGAACTCGTCGCTCAGAAAGAACGGCTTGATCTTGAACAGGTCCGCGCTCTCGAGCATGCTGTCGAGCAGTTCCTTCTTGAACTTGGCCTGGCTCTTGCGGTCCGCCTCGCGCTCGATCTGTTCGGCCAGCCCGTACCAATCGCGTTCGACGCGGTACATCGCCAGCCGAAATTGCGCGCGCAGCACCGGATCGACCGGCATCAGCGGCGGGTGCGGAAAGCGCTCGTCCAGGTAATCGATGATCACGCGCGCGTCGTAGAGCACCAGGTCGCGATCGACCAGCGTCGGCAGGCTCCGGTAGGGGTTCAGGTCGAGCAGGTCCTCGGGGTAGCGGCCCGGCACCACGCTGATGATGTCGATCTCGTTGGCTTTTTCGGCCAGCACGACGCGCACCCGATGACTCTGGGGCTCGTCGGGAGCGGAAAACAGAGTCATGACCGAACGTCGGCTAGCCATAACTTTACTTGGGATCCTGCTGCCGGCGCGGCCTTAAGCTCGCGCCCGCAAAATTAATGGACGTCCTTCCAGTATTCCTTCTTGAGCTGCCACGCCATCCACGTGAACAGAAGCAGGAACAGCACCACCCACACGCCGATGCTGCGCCGATCGACCTGCGCCGGTTCGCCGGCATAGTCGAGGAAATTGACGATGTCGCGCACGAAGCCGTCGTACTGCGCGGCGCTGAGCTGCCCCGGGCTCACGGTCACGAAATGATCGAATTGCTTGCCCTTAAAGACCGCCGCCTTGACGCCTTCCAGATCCGAGAGCACCGCGGGCATGGCCGGATTGTTGAGCACCAGGTTGTTGGTGCGCGTGGGCCGGGAAGGATCCAGGTAGAAGGTCTTGAGGAACCGGTAGATCTTATCGGGCCCCCGGGATCGCGCGATCAGCGACAGGTCGGGCGGCTCCTTGCCCGAACCAGGCCACCGCATCGGCCGGGGCGATGCTGGCCTGGAAGTAATCGGCGGGCGTCGCGCCCGGCGGAAGCAGGTAGCTCTTGAGCTGCTCGGTCGGAATCTTCAGGTCCTTGGCCATGCGCGAGTAGCGCATGTACTTGAGCGAATGGCATCCCGAGCAATAGGCGACGAAGTTGCGCGCACCGCGCTGGAGCGAGTCGGTATTGGACACCTCGTTCCCTGCCGTCCATGCCTGCCAGTCCACGGGCGCGGCGTGCTCTTCGGCCGCGCAGGCGCTCTGCATCCACTGGGCGAGACCCAGCACGAGAATGGCCAGGGCGGAATTACGCATGGAAGCGCACTCTCTCAGGAACAGGTTTGGTGCGGTCGGCGCGCGAGTACCAGGGCATCAGCAGGAAGAACGCAAAGTAGCCGATCGCGGCCACACGCGCCGCGGTCACGTAAGCGCCCGTGGCGGGCTTGAGCCCCAGATACATCAGCGTCAGGAACGAGACGGTAAAGAGCGCCAGGAACCCTCGGAACAGCAGGCCCCGGTAACGCACCGACCTGACCGGGGAGCGATCGAGCCAGGGCAGGAAGAAGAAGGCCAGCACCGCGACCAGCAGCAGCAACGCGCCCAGGCGCTGGTTGGGCACCGCGCGCAGGATCGCGTAGTACGGGGTGAAGTACCAGGAGGGCGCGATCGGCTCGGGCGTGGAGAGCGGATTGGCGGGCTCGAAGTTCGGCCTCTTCCATGAACAGGTTCCCGAAGGTCGGGACGAAGAAGGCGACGATCGCAAACAGCGTCAGGAAAAGACCGATCCCGACCACGTCCTTGACGGTGTAATAGGGATGGAAGGGAATGCCGTCGAGCGGTTTGCCGTCCGGCCCGCGCCGGTCCTTGATCTCGATGCCGTCGGGATTGTTGGAACCCACCTGGCGCAGCGCCATCAGGTGCAGTGCGACCAGCAGCAGCAGCACCAGCGGGATCGCCACCACGTGCAGCGCGAAGAAGCGGTCGACGGTGGCATCGGCCACGCCGTAGTCGCCGCGGATCCATTCCACCAGCGCCCGGCCCGACGACCGGGATGGTGCTGAACAGGTTGATGATCACCTGCGCGGCCCAGTAGGACATGTTGCCCCACGGCAGCACGTAGCCCATAAACGCCTCGGCCATCAGCGCCAGGTAGATGAACATGCCGAACAGCCACAGCAGCTCGCGCGGCGCCTTGTACGAGCCGTACATCAGCGCGCGGTACATGTGCAGGTAGATCACGATGAAGAACGCCGAGGCGCCGGTGGTGTGCAGGTAGCGGATCAGCCAGCCGTAGTCGACCTCGCGCATGATGTATTCGACCGAGTCGAACGCCGAGGTGTCGCCGACCTTGTAGAACATGGTCAGGAAGATGCCGGTGAACAGCTGCATCACCAGCACCACCAGCGCGAGGGAGCCGAAGAAGTACCAGACGTTGAAATTCTTCGGCGCGTAGTACTCGAGCAGCTGCTCGCGCACGAATTTCTGCACCGGCAGGCGCTTGTTGAGCCAGCCCCAGAAGCCCGGCGTATACGGACACGTCCTGGTGTCGCCATCAGGCCGCTCCTTGGCCGCTGTGCTCATCCTGACCGATGATCAGCGTGTTCTCGTTGGGAAAGCTGTACGGCGGGATGCGCAGGTTCGTCGGAGGCCGGCGAGCCGTTAAACACCCGCCCGGCCATGTCAAAGCGCGAGCCGTGGCAGGGGCACAGGAAACCGCCCGGCCAGTCGGTGCCGAGCACCGCATCGCCCGGATCGAAGTGCTGCTTCGGCAGGCACCCCAGGTGCGTGCAGGTGGCGATCAGCACCGCGATGTCCGCGCGTCGCGAGCGGCGCTCGTTGAGCGCGTAGGCGGGCTGGTCGGACTCCTTGGACTTGGGATCCTTGAGCCGCGCGTCGTGCGCCGGCGAGGCTCGCGACCATCTGCGGGGAGCGCTTGAAGATGTAGATCGGTTGGCGGCGCCAGACGTAGGTGACCATCTGGCCCACATCGAGCTTGCTTAAGTCCACCGTCACCGGCGCGCCCAGCGCGCGCGCGCGCTCGGAGGGCTCCCAGCTGGCGATGAACGGAGTGATCGCAAACACGGCCCCGGCCGCGGCCGTGGCGCTGGTGGCCACGGTCAGGAATTTCCGTCGTCCCTGGTCCACTTCGCTGTGTTCGCCCGTCGCTACGGCATCCGTCATCTGTCGCTACTCCGCTGCCTTTGGCCGTCACTTTGGGTCCGCTTCTCGCAAGGCGGGCTTTAAGGCGAGGCTCACGATTGTCCCGGGAAGTGTCGCATTATACACATCCCGCCATGGCGTCCGGGGAGCCGCGCGCGCTGCAGGGCGCGCGAGAATGCGCGGCATACTTCGAGGAGTCGGAATGAGTCTGCGAAAACTCGGCCTGGGCCTGGTGTTTCTGATCGGCGCCACCGTCGGCGGCCTGGCACTGGCCTTCCTGGTGGTGTTCTTCAAGCCCGAGCTGCTGGTGCGCACGCGCACCGTGCAGCGCCGCTGCGGTCGCTGCCAGCACCACGCCTCCGGCGGCCGCGCCGCTGGCCACGGCGGCGAGCCCCGATGCTCCCGAGCGCAACAAGAGCGCCGACATCGGCATCGCCCTGCACTCCTTCGCCGGCGCCGTGCACCGCGCGGCGCCGGCCGTGGTCAACATCTATACCGCGCGCGTGGTCACCGAGCAGGTGCAGCCCAATTCCTTCGAGCGGCTGTTCGGCCAGTACGGGCCGCGCTTCCAGCAGCGCGTGCAGCGCGCGCTCGGCTCGGGCGTGATCGTGGATGAGAGCGGCCACATCATCACCAACAATCACGTGATCGCCAACGCCACCTCCATCAAGGTGCAGCTCGCCGACGGTCGCAGCGCCGTGGCGAAGGTGGTCGGCCGCGATCCGGACACGGACCTGGCGCTGCTGTCGGTGGAGCTGACCAAGCTGCCGGTGATGAGCCTGGGCCGCTCCGACCGGCTGCAGGTGGGCGATGAGGTGCTGGCGATCGGCAATCCCTTGGGACTGCAGCAGACCGTGACCCACGGCATCGTCAGCGCCATCGATCGCAAGCAGCTGGGCGTGGCCACCTTCGAGAATTTCATCCAGACCGATGCGGCGATCAACGAGGGCAATTCCGGCGGCGCGCTGATCAATGCGGCCGGCGAGCTGGTCGGGATCAATACCGCGGTGATCGCCAAGAACATGGACGCCACCGGCGTCGAGGGCATCGGCTTTGCCATTCCGGTCAACCTGGCGCGCGGGGTGATGCGCGACATCATCGCCCATGGCCACGTGGTGCGCGGCTGGAGCGGCATCATCGCCGATGATTTCAGCGACGAGCAGGCGGCCGAGTACGGCCTGGCGCGCGGCGGCGTGGTGATCACCAACCTGTACGCGAACGGCCCGGCGGCCAATGCGGGATTGCGGGCCGGGGATATTCTCGCTGGCCATCGACGGGCACGAGCTGCACAGCGCGCAGGAGGCGATGGCGCAGCTCGCCAGCCACAAGCCGGGCGGCACGGTGCAGCTGCGCGTGCAGCGCGGCCTCAAGGTGCAGGAGGTTCAATGCAAGGTCGTGGAGCGGCCAAGCCAGGTCTAGGCGCAAGCGCGCCTTGCTCAGTTCGGCACGCGCCGGATCTGCGCCCCGACCTGCGCGAGTTTTTCCTCGATCGCCTCGTAGCCGCGATCGATGTGGTAGATGCGCTCGATGTCGGTGCGCCCCTTCGCCACCAGGCCCGCCAGCACCAGGCTCGCCGAGGCGCGCAGGTCGGTGGCCATCACCGGCGCCGCGGTGAGTTCCGCGACGCCCGTGAATGATGGCGGTGTTGCCCTCGAGGCGGATCTCCGCGCCCATGCGGCGCATCTCCAGCATGTGCATGAAGCGATTCTCGAAGATGGTCTCGACCACCGTGCCCACGCCGCTCGGCGACCGTGTCGAGCGCGGCGAACTGCGCCTGCATGTCGGTCGGAAACGCCGGGTACGGCGCGGTGCGCACGTCGACCGAGCGCGGGCCGGCGCCCGCCCATGTCCAGCTCGACCCAGTCGGTGCCGGTCTGCACCTTGGCGCCCGCCTCGGCGAGCTTGGCGAGCACCGCGTCCAGGTGATCGGGCCGGGCGTTCTTGAGGCGGATGCGGCCGCCGGTGATCGCGGCGGCCACCAGGTAGGTGCCCGCCTCGATCCGGTCGGGCAGCACCTCGTAGCGGGTGCCGTGCAGTGACTTGACGCCCTGGATGACGATCTTGTCGGTCCCGGCGCCCTGGATCTGCGCGCCCATCGCGATCAGGAAGTTCGCCACGTCGACCACTTCGGGCTCGCGCGCGGCGTTCTCGATCACGGTCTCCCCCTCGGCCAGGGCCGCGGCCATCATCAGATTTTCGGTGCCGGTGACCGTCACCGTGTCGAGCACCAGGTGCGCGCCGTGCAGGCGGTCGGCGCGCGCGCGGATGTAGCCGCCCTCGATGTGGATGTCCGCGCCCATGGCCTGGAGGCCGGCGACGTGGATGTTGACCGGACGCGCGCCGATCGCGCAGCCGCCCGGGAGCGAGACGTCGGCGCGCCCGTAGCGCGCCACCAGCGGACCCAGCACCAGGATCGAGGCGCGCATGGTCTTGACCAGTTCGTAGGGCGCGAAGCATTCCTTGATCGAGGACGGATCGACCTCGATGCGCATGCGCTCATCGAGCGTGACCGTCACGCCCATGCGCGCCAGCAGCTCGATCATCGTGGTGACATCGTGCAGATGCGGGACGTTGCCGATGTTGACCGGCCCGTCGGCCAGGAGCGCCGCCGCCAGGACCGGGAGCGTGGCGTTCTTGGCACCGGAGACGCGGATCTCGCCATCCAGGCGCACGCCGCCGGTGATCTGGAGTTTATCCATGCCCCGGCTCGGCCGGACCCGCGCGCTGTGAGTGCTCCTGCGGGGTCAGGGCCTCGATGGACAGCGCGTGTATCTCGCGCCCGACCCGCTCCCCGAGCGCGCGGTAGACGAGCTGGTGGCGCGCCACGCCGCGCAGCCCTTCGAACTGCTCACTGACGATGCGCGCGGTGAAATGCGTCTGGTCGGGGGAATCGACGGTGACATCGGCATCGCGCATCGCGGCGCGAATCAGCTCAGCGACTTGGGCGGGGTGCATGTGCTTCGGGCGCTCTTCGGGGGAAGCCTGGCGCGCATCTTACATTACCGCGGCGGCGCGCTATCATGAACGCCGATGCGCAAGGTTGCCGCCAGCCCGCTCGAGGACTCTGCCCTGCTGGCCACGGCGCGGCGCACCCTGGCCAGCGAACAGGCCGGGATCGCCGCGCTCAACAGCCGCCTCGATGCGCACTTTGCCGCCGCCTGCCGGGCGCTTTTGGCCTGCGAGGGCCGCGTCATCGTCAGCGGCATGGGCAAGTCGGGCCACATCGCCGGAAAGATCGCCGCCACGCTCGCCAGCACCGGCACGCCCGCCTTCTTCCTGCATCCGGCCGAGGCCGGGCACGGGGACTCTGGGCATGATCACGCGCCCGACCTGCTGCTGGCGCTGTCCAACTCGGGCGAGACCGCCGAAATCCTGTTGCTGATCCCGCACGTCAAGCGCCTCGGCGTGCCGCTTGATCGTGCTCACCGGGCGCCTCGATTCCTCGCTCGCGCACGCCGCCGACATCGTCCTCGATGTGAGCGTCGAGCAGGAGGCCTGCCCGCACAACCTCGCCCCGACCACCAGCACCACCACGGCGCTTGCGATGGGCGATGCGCTCGCGGTCGCGGTGCTCGAGGCGCGCGGCTTTTCCGCCGAGGAGTTCGCGCGCCGCCATCCGGGCGGCACGCTCGGCCGGCGCCTGCTGCTGCACGTGGAGAACATCATGCGCACGGGCACGGCGATCCCGCGCGTGAGCCCGGACACGCGCCTGGCCGCCGGCCTGGTCGAAATGAGCGCCAAGGGCTTAGGGCTGACCGCGATCGTCGACGGCGAGGACAAGGTGCTCGGTGTGTTTACCGACGGGGACCTGCGCCGCGCGCTCGATCGGCACACCGACCTGCACACCACGCACGATGCGCCAGGCCATGACCGCCGAAGCGCGCACCGTGGGCCCGCTGCGATCTGGCCGCCGCCGCCGCCTGCTGATGGAGACGCACCGCGTCACCGCGCTGCTGGTGGTCGATGCGCAGCGCCGCCTGATCGGTGCGCTCGAACGTGCACGATCTGATGCGCGCGGGCGTGGTGTAGAGCGCATGGCGCGCCGCTCCACGCGCGCTGGCCGCCATCCGCCTGCTGGTGCTGGACGTGGACGGCGTGCTCACCGACGGTCGATTGCGATACGGACCGGACGGCGAGCGCGAGAAAGTCTTTCACGTGCGCGACGGCTACGGCATCCGCACGCTCGCGGCCTCCGGGGTCATGATCGCGCTGATCTCGGGGCGCAGTTCCGAGGCGGTGGCGCGACGCTGTCTGGATCTGGGGATCCGCGAAGTGCAGCAGGGCATGGCGGATAAGGGCGCGGCCTTCTCCGCGCTGATCGCGCGCCTTCGGATCCCGGCGCGCGAGTGCGCCTGCATCGGCGATGACACGCTCGATGTGTCGATGATGCGCCAGGTGGGCCTGGCCGTGGCGGTGGCCGATGCGCACGCCGATGCCAAGCGCGCCGCGCACCGCCGTACGCGCTTGCCCGGCGGCGCGGGCTGCGTGCGCGAGGTCTGTGACTGGCTGCTGGCCGCGCGCGCGCGCGCGCGGCGCTGAAGGACGACCCCGATGCGCCGCTCCTGGCTGCTGTTGGCCTTCGCCGTCGCACTGGTGATGTGGCTGTGGCGCTCGCCGCGCGAAGAAGTCACCGACAACCCAGACCCACGGGACCGACCACGCACCGGAGCCTGGCTACGTCGCCACCGGCGCGCTGCTGTTCGAGACCGACACTGACGGCCAGCCGCTCTACCGGCTGCGCGCCGAGCGCATCGCGCAACCCGGCCCCACCTCCGATATCGAACTGAGCTCACCGCAGTTCGAGTACCAGGGCACCACGGTGTGGACGCTCAATGCGAAGACCGGCGTGCTGCCGCCCACCGCACAGCAGATCAGCCTGATCGGGCGATGTCTACGCGCAGGGCGCAGCGCCCCGACGCCCAGCCGATTCACATCCACACCGCCAGCCTGAATGTCGACATGCAGACGCGCCGCGCCGACACGACCGATCCGGTGACGATGGACTGGGGATCGAATCGATTGTGGTCCCAGGGCCTGCACGCCGATATGCAGACCGACCACCTGAGATTATTATCGCCCGTCTATGGCGAATTCACCCGGAGCGGCAAGAAGATCCGTCGACGATGACTAGCCGCGCCCGATCCGTTCACCAGAGCCTGCGCCTTGCCGCGCTCCTGCTGGTGCTCGCCCCGCTCCGGTGCGCCGAGGCGGCCCAGGGCGATTGCGATTCCTCGAACCAGGCCAGCTGGCCGGTGTGCGAGGTCGGCAACCTTTGCCTGTGCGCGGCCGACGATGTCGAGTACCGGAGCGATAAGGTGCTGCTCAACGATGTGGTGCTCTACCAGGGCGGCAGTCCGCTGCTGGTGCGCGCGCAGCATGCCGAAACGCCCTCGATCGACTTCACCGACAGCACCTGGAACCTTTCGGGCGGGGTCACCTCGCGCCTCGCGCAGGGCAAACTGGAATCCGACAACGCCACCGTGCACATCAAGAAGGGAGATCTGAGTGCGGCCACCTTCCGCGGCGCGCCGGCGACCTTCGAGGAAAGCGCGGCCATGACGGCCAAGCCCGGCGCCAGTGTCACGAACGTGCACGGGAGCGCCAAGACGATCGACTACGAGAGTCAGGGGGGCGGTGAGGTGCGCATGGTGGGCGATGTGCAGCTGTACGACGGCTGCAAGGAAATCCACGGGACCGGCTTTGTCTACAACCTGGCGCAAAAGAGCCTCAAGAGCATCGAGCCGGCCGCAGGGCAGAGCCGGGAGCGCGTCCGGGGAACCTTCCAGCGGGGCTGCAAGCCGGGCGCACCGCCCAGGCCGCACCGGGCCAGGCCCCCGCGAGCGCCCCGGCGCCCGCCCCGGCGGCCGCTCCGGCGGCGGCGCCCAACCCGAACCCGCCGGCGAACCCGGTCATCGTCCCGAAGGCCGCTCCCTGGGCGTCGGGCTCCTCGTGAGTACGCTTACCGCAACGCAACTGAGCAAGTCGTATGGCTCCCGGGCGGTGGTGCAGAACCTTTCCCTCGAGATCAATACCGGGGAGGTGGTCGGGCTCTTAGGTCCCAACGGGGCGGGCAAGACCACGGCCTTCTACATGATCTCGGGGCTGGTGCGGGCGGATGCGGGCACCATCCGGCTGGATGATCAGGACCTCACCCCGCTCGGCATCGACCAGCGGGCGCGATTGGGTCTGGGCTACCTGCCGCAGGAAGCCTCCGTGTTCCGCCGGCTCACCGCGGCCGAGAACATCATGGCGATCCTGGAGCTGGTGCCCAAGATCGATCGCACCGAGCGGCACCGGCGCTGCAAGGAACTGCTCGGCCAGCTCCACATCGCCCACGTCGGCAGCACGCTGGGCATGTCGTTGTCCGGAGGGGAGCGGCGGCGGGTCGAGATTGCCCGCGCGCTGGCGGCCTCACCGCGGTTCATCCTGCTCGATGAGCCCTTTGCGGGCGTCGATCCGCTGGCGGTCGCCGACATCCAGCACATCATCCGCGACCTGGCCGGCCGAGGGATCGGCGTGTTCATCACCGACCATAATGTGCGCGAGACGCTGGGTGTTTGTAACCGCGCCTACATCGTCAACCGGGGCACTGTAATCGCTTCCGGTTCTGCGGAACAAGTGCTTGCCAACCCACAGGTCCGTGAGGTGTACTTGGGCGAGACTTTTCAGCTTTAAGACGTAATCAGGCTCGTATATTGCTCAAAGCGTCCCTCCAGCTCCGCCTGGGTCAGTCGCTGACGATGACGCCGCAGCTCCAGCAGGCGATCCGCCTGTTGCAGCTTCCGACCATCGAGTTGCAGGCGCACATCCGCGAGGCGCTGGAGAGCAACGTCATGCTCGAGCTGGAGGAGGACACCGACACGGCCACCTTCCAGCCGCTGGCCACCACCGAAATGGGCGGCGAGAGCTCGCCCGCCGACCCCGGAACCGGACGTCCAGGTCATCGATGAGGCCTGGGGCGATTCGGGCGCAGGCCCGGCCGAGAACCCCTGGAACCCGGGGGACGATGAGCGGGTGCAGGAGCTGGCCGGGACCACGGACCGCACGCTCCGGGAGCACCTGCTCTGGCAGCTTGACCTGCTGCAGCTCAATGCCCGCGAGCAGACCATCGGGCGCGCGCTGATCGATGCGATCAACGACGACGGCTACCTCGCCGATGCGCTCGAGGAAGTGCGCGCCTCGCTCCTTCCCGAGATCGAGGCGAGCGAGGCGGAGCTCACGGCGGTGCTCTCGAACGTGCAGGGGCTCGATCCGGTCGGCGTGGGCGCGCGCAGCGTCAGTGAATGCCTGAGCCTGCAGCTGGGGCTCCTCGATCCGGCCACCCCGGGGCTGGCCACCGCGCGGCTCCTGGCCCTCAATCACCTGGACAAGGTGGCCAACCGCGATTTCGCCACGCTCCGCCGGGAGCTTCGCGCCACCGACACCGAGCTGGAACAGGCCCTCGCCCTGGTGCGCGCCTGTCATCCCCGCCCCGGCTCGGTCATCACCACGGAAGCGGCCGAGTACGTGATCCCGGACGTGTTCGTGCGGCGCACCGCGCGCGGCTGGTCGGTGGAGCTGAATGCGGCCACCGTGCCGCGGGTGCGCCTCAACCAGGGCTACGCCCAGCTGATCGGACGCGGCGCCGAACACGCCACCATGCGCACCCAGCTCCAGGAGGCGCGCTGGCTCCTCAGGAGCCTGGAGATCCGCAACGACACCCTGGCGAAGGTGGCCCGCTCGATCGTGGCCCGCCAGCACGCGTTTCTTGAGCAGGGCGAGGAACACATGCAACCGATGATCCTGCGCGATATCGCCGCGGCGATCGAGATGCACGAATCGACCGTCTCGCGCATCACCTCGGGCAAGTACATGCACACGCCGCGGGGCGTGTTCGAGATGCGCTATTTCTTCTCCAGCCAGGTCGAGGCGGCGGATGGGGGCGGTGCCACCTCCTCGACCGCGATCCGCGCCAAGATCAAGAAGCTGATCCGCGAGGAGGACCCGAACAGTCCGCTGAGCGACAGCCGCATCGTCGAGCTGCTCGCCGAGGCGGGCGTCACGGTCGCGCGCCGCACGGTCGCCAAATACCGCGAGGCCCTGGGGCTCGCCCCCTCCAACGAACGCCGCCGGGAGGCCGGCAGGAACACCGTACACGTGTCTTAAGAACATGCGAACAGCCGATCGAAAAATGAAGATCTTCTTTAAAGGAGTAGCCCATGCAACTGAGCGTCACCGGCCACCATGTCGAGATCACCGCCGCACTGCGAAGCTACGTCGAGAAAAAACTCGAGCGCCTGGTGCGCCATTCCGATCACCTGATGGATGCGCACTGCGTGCTGACGGTTGAAAAACTCATGCAACGGGCCGAAACGACTCTTCACCTGCGCGGGGAAACCGTGCACGCGCTGGCCGAGGATTTGAACATGTACGCGGCCATCGACGCGCTGACTGACAAACTCGAGCGCCTGGTGCGCAAGCACAAGGAAAAGATCACCGATCACCACGCCGCCGAGGCGCAAAAGGGCGCGCGCATCTAGAGCCGCGCCGCACGCCACTTACCGCATGCAGATCATCATCCTGAGTGGCCTGTCGGGCGCCGGCAAGAGCGTGGCCCTGCACATGCTCGAGGACCTGGGCTACTACTGCATCGACAACATTCCGGCGGCGATGCTCAAGCCGTTCATCTCCTACACGGTGCGCAGCAACGAGAAGCTCTACGCGCGCACCGCCATCGGGCTGGACGCGCGCAACAGCGATGCGGATTTCGGGCTGGTGCCCACGCTGATCGACGAGCTCAAGCGCAGCGCCATCGACTGCGAGGTGCTGTTCCTGGTGGCCGAAGACCAGGAGCTGCTGCGGCGCTTCGCCGAGACGCGCCGCGCCCATCCGCTCGGGCGCCAGGGCGAGACGCTGCGCGAGGCGATCGGGAGCGAACGCCGGTTGCTCGAGCCGATCGCGGACATCGCCGATCAGGTCATCGACACCTCGCGCATGAGCGTCCACCAGCTGCGCGAGCTGATCAACCGGCGCGTGGATCCGCGCTCTCCGGAACGGTTGTCGATGCAGTTTGAGTCCTTTGGCTTCAAGCACGGCATCCCGGGCGATGCGGATTTTGTGTTCGACGCGCGCACCCTCCCGAACCCCTACTGGGAGAGCGCTCTTCGCCCGCTGACCGGACGCGATGCGCCGGTGGTGCGCTTTCTGGAGGCGCAGCCCGGGGTGCGCGAGTTTATCGAGGACATCGTCAAGTTCATGAACGCGCGCATTCCGGCCTACTACGCCAGCTCGCGCCAATACCTGACCGTTGCGGTCGGCTGCACGGGCGGGCAGCACCGTTCCGTCTACATCGTCGAGCGTCTGGCCGAGCAATTTGCGCACATGCAGCCGGGCGTCAAAGTCCGCCACGCCGCGCTCCCGAACGCGAACTAGCCCAGGGGCCTGGGGATGGGAAATATGACGGACACTCACGCGGGAGGGTGCGTCTGCGGATCGGTGCTTTGCCACAAGACCCACGCGACCCAAGACAGTGTTTAGCTCGAATCTTTCACACGCTCGAAAGTCAACTCTGTTATCTGAGCTGTTCCTTTTACTAAGATCGGCGGGGTTCGCAACGTTAGCCGGCCATCGCTGTACCAAAATTGCCGAACAAGGTCGGGTACCAGTTCTCCGACTCTGGTGACACATGACTTGGTGCTGCAACCAGTCCCAGATAGGCGCCCTATGGCGACAGGATCTTCGAACGCCAGCGTGTTTCTGACGACACGAGCAGATCAGCGCCGTTGGCGGCGCAATTCTTGCTCATATCTCCCTGCGTCTGCGCAGGTCTAGTCCGAAGTTCTACACGTGCTACCCGCAGTACAAGCAGCGTCGGTGACACGAAATCACGGAGGACACCCAATGAACAGGCCATCAATAATGCTGTTGCTGGCAGCGCCTGCGCTCACGGCTTTCGCCTTTGCCACGACGGCGCCGGCACCATCCAAGGCCGCGGCTCGACCGGTGGTTCCGGTAACCGTGCAGAACTTCGCCCGCGCCGAGAGCGACATGTACTTTGCCAAGGCGGTCGCGGTCGGAGGGTTCGGCAAGCTCGTGCATCACCGCGAACCGGTGGCGATCGACAAGCCAGGATGTGATCCGCATGAACCGCGACACCCTCTATTCGCAAGGGGTGTTCGATCTGGACGCCGGGCCGGTGAGCGTAACGCTGCCGAGCACCGGCAAAGCGGTTCATGTCGCTCCTGGCCATCGATGAGGATCACTACAGCCAGCCGGTGCTGTACGCGCCGGCCAGCCATACCTATACGCGCGCCCAGGTCGGCACGCGTTACGTGATGCTCGTCGGTACGCACGCTCGCCAACCCCACCGATGCGGCCGACCTCAAAGCCGCGAATGCGGCGCAGGACCTGATCAAGATCAAACAGGCCGCGATCGGGCGCTTTGAGATCCCCAACTGGGACAGTGCCGCGCGCGATCAGCTCCGCCAGGCGATCCTTTTTCTGGCGATGAACAATGGCACCAGCCACGCTGAGCGGTTCGGGGCGCGCTCGCAGGTCGATCCGATCGAGCACCTGCTGTTCACGGCGGCCGGCTGGGGTGGCAACCCGCGCGAGGCGGCGGTGTACGAGTCGGTGGTGCCGGAAAAAAATGACGGCAAGACGGTCCATCGCCTGACCGTCAGGGACGCCCCGGTCGATGGCTTCTGGTCCATCAGCGTGTACAACGCGCGGGGCTTTTTCGAAAAGAACGCGCGGGACAGCTACTCGCTGAACAATCTGACCGCCCAACCGAACAAGGACGGATCGATAACGATCCAGTTCGGCGGCTGCAGCGCCGGAAGCGTGAACTGCCTTATCACCCCTGCGGGCTGGAATTACGTAGTGCGCCTGTACCGTCCGCGCCGGGAGATCCTCAAGGACACCTGGCATTTTCCCAAAGCCGTGGCGGTGCGCTGATCCTGCGCCGACAGTTTTTTTATCCGCCGGCACGGCGCGCGGGGTAACCGCGCTTGGCGAGTTCCGCGACCAGCGTATCGCGATGCTCGCCCTGGATTTCGATCGCACCCTCGCGCACCGTTCCCCCTGAGCCGCAGCGCTGCTTGAGTTCCTTCGCGAGCGCGGCGAGCCCCGCCTCATCCAGTGGCAGGCCGGTGATGACCGACACCGCCTTGCCGCCACGGCCGGCCGTCACGCGCGAGACGCGCACGGCACCTTTCGCCGGACGCACGCTCCTGCCGCGTGTGTCCTTGCAGGCGCATTGCGCGATCGGACGACGACACCCCGGGCAGATCCGCCCGACATCGGTCCGATACACGATGTTCAAGGATGCATCACCGGCATGCGGATGGTGTTGGTCAGCTGGTCCCCGCACAGAAACTCCACCAGCTCCTCGCGCTGCGCCATGGCATCGCGCTGACCGAGCGCCATGATCTCGCAGGTAAAGCTGGACTCGAACATCAGGTAACTGGCCAGCTGCGCACCGGCCGTGCCGCGCGCACCCATCACCCGAAACAGCGCCCGAAGGCTCCGCGGCAGGCTCTTGACATGCCGCGTGGCGATCACCCTCAGGTCCTCGCTCGGGGCGATCATCAGCGTGCCGACCTTGTGGACTCCGGGAACCGCCAGCGGCGCGACCTCGGCCACCTGGTTGAGCCGCGCGATGTGCTCGGCGTTGGCGTATATCTGATCCATAAACAGCGTATCGAGCATGTACCCGAAAAGCTGCCCGGGCGTGGGCGGCTGGGCGACAGTGCGCGGGCGCGTGTTCACGCCCGCGCCGTACTCGGAACGCACACCGATGATCAGCAGCCGATCGGCTCCCAGGTGGATCGCGGGGCTCAGCGGCCAGAGCTGGCGCTGCGCCCCGTCCCCGTAATATTCCCCGTCCAGCAGGACCGGGGGGAACAGGAACGGCACGCCCATGCTGGCCATCAGATGATCGAGCGTCAGCTTCTCGCGGCGCCCGACCCGCTGGTGGCGGTCCCAGGCCTGAAGTTCCGGCGTGCCATCGAAGAACGCGACCGAGGCCGCGGTACTGTAGCTGGTGGCGCACAGCGCGAGGGCCCGCAACGCGCCCCGGTTGACGCTGGTGCGCAGGTGCTCCCAGCGAATGTTGCGCTTGAGGAGCCGTCGGAGCGGCGCGTTGTCGAACAGCGCCTGCGGAGGGGGCATCAGCAATCCCCCCGACATCAAGGACAGGCCCCAGCGCAGTCCCGATCGCAGCATGCTCAAGGCGTTGGCCTCAAACACCTGCTGCACGTGAAATCTCGGACCACACCCGGCACAGCGAGTCGACCGCGCGGTGCCAGCGGAAGGCTTCCGTGGCCAGCACGGCGGCCGACACGGCGCCCGCCGAGGTGCCGACGATGACCGGGAACGGATTGGGCGCCCCGGGCAGCATGTCGGCGATCGCGCGCAATACGCCGACCTGATAAGCCGCGCGTGCGCCACCCCCGGGCAGGACCAGCCCGACGGTGCCGCCGACGCTCATCCTCGGATGCAGTGACGGATTCGGCTCCACAAGCATAAGATAACCGCAATCCGCCGCGGTTCGGCATGAATGGACCTCTCGTTTCCGGCCGGAGCTGGCGAGGCAGCTGCGAGCAACGCCTCGATGTGTGACCGCATTACGTTCAGTACAAGGAGCACCCGCATGACTCGACCGATCGCGATCACCCTGTTGACCTCGCTCCTTTGGGCCAGCGCGTGCGGGGCCCAGGCGCCGGTAGGCGCTCCCGCGGGCACGACCGCCACGTGCAAGGATGGCACCTTCTCATCGAGTGCCACCAAGCAGGGCGCCTGCAGCAGCCACAAGGGCGTGAAGGATTGGTACGGCGCCGGCTCCGTGAAGGTCTGGGCCAACAAGGACACCCAGACTTACCACTGCCCGTCGGACAAGTGGTACGGCAAGACCCAAAATGGCGCCTACATGTCCGAATCGGACGCCAAGGCGCAGGGTTTCCACCCCGATCACGGCACGGCCTGCCAGTAATCCCTGAGCTGCGCGCCCAAAGACAGAGCGCCGACCGCATTCAGGAAGAATTTAGATAGGCTCTTACGGTCGCAGAACGCGCCGTACCAGTAGTTGCGCACTCGGCAATGCACGCTCATCGGGGGCGATGAAATGACCCGGCTGATGACACTCTCGGTTCTGTGGGGCTGCCTGCTGGGTGGGTACCGTTACGCTGTCCCCGCCGCGCCGGATGCGGAGCTCGCCAACGCAATTCCCGGCATCGAATCGGTCATACAAAAAAGCGGCGCAGACATCGCGGTGGTGTTTCGAACCCTCGACGGCCAGGCGCAATGGCTGCGGCGCGCCGATGAGAGCTTCCACGCGGCCAGCACCATGAAAGTACCGGTCCTGATCGAGCTGCACCATCAGGTTCAGGAAGGCAGGATCAGGCTCGCCGATACGCTCAGGGTAAAAAATCAATTTCGCAGCCTCGCTGATGGTTCCCCCTACGCCCTTGATCCCGGGGACGACTCGGAAACCGAGCTCTACAAGGCGGTCGGCGAAACCCGTACCCTCGAGCAGCTCAGCGAACTGATGATCACGGTGAGCAGCAATCTCGCCACCAATCTGCTGATGGAAAAGCTCGGGGTCGAAAACATCCGCCTCACCGTCCACGCCCTGGGCGCGGACGGCATGAACGTTCTGCGCGGGCTTGAGGACCAGAAAGCCTTTGACAAGGGGCTCAACAACACCACCACCGCACTCGCGCTGTCACAACTCATGGAAGCGATCGCCCGAGGCCAGGCCGTTGATGCCGATTCCTCGGCGAAGATGTTGGCGGTACTCGAGCGCCAGGCCTTCAATGAGGACATCCCTGCCGGACTTCCTCCCGGCAACGCGGGTGGCGCACAAGACCGGTGAGATCACCGGGATCGAACACGACGCCGCGATCGTGTTTGCCCCGCACCCGTTCGTCCTCGTCATACTGACGCGCGGATTTGCCAAGCCTGAGGATGCCGCGGCGGTGATGGCTGAGATCACCCGTCGCCTGTATGCCGCGAGCCAGCTGCATTGAACGGCGTGCGGGCTTATACGCCCAGATCTTTGCGAGGCTAGAATAGGACGCAGGGCTTACCGGAACCTAGTGGCGTCACAATTCGCAAGGGCGGCGTTTATGAAGATTTGGTTGTTTTGCTGTCTTCTCGGCTCGGCGGTTTGCAGCTTCGCTGCCGACGCACCCGCGGCCCCCGATCCGGCGCCGAATCCGGGCACCGCGCTCATCACCGGCTCAGATCGCGGCATCGGTCTAGCGCTTACGCGCGAATTCGCCAGCCGGGGGTGGCGTGTCATTGCGACCTGCCGAGATCCCGCCAAGGCCACCGAGCTGGCCGCCTTTGCGCATGATCATCCCGCGGTCAGCATCGAGAAACTCGACGTAAGCGACGATGCGGCGATAGACGCCTTGGCTGCCAAACTCAAAGGTCAGCCCATCGATGCCCTGGTCAACAACGCTGGAGTGACCAGCGGTATCGAAGGCCAGGCGCTGGCCAAGTTCGATCCTGAGGATTTTAGCCGCGTGCTGCGCGTCAACAGCTACGCACCGTTGCGCGTTTCGGCCGCTTTCCTCGAGTCGGTCGCGGCCAGCAAGCAGCGCAAGATTATCGGCATGAGCAGCGGTTACGGCTCGATCGCCACGATTGAGAAAGTCGACGCCGCCGGCTATCCAAGACAGTATTTCTACTCCATGAGCAAGGCGGCCTTGAACATGGGCCTGCGGCAGTTTGCACTCGAGGTGGGGCCTCGGTCGGTGATTACCGTGCTGCTTTCTCCGGGAGCGGTGGATACGGATCTGCAGCGCTACATCCGCGACTACACGGCCAAAGCCGGCAAGCCCATCAGCACCCCGGTGCTCACACCGGCCCAGAGCGCGCACTCGATGGTGGTCACGATCGAACAACTCAAGCCTGAACAGAACGGGAAATTCCTGTCTCGCGAAGGAGCCGAACTCCCTGGTAGCCCTCATGGGCGGCTCCCTCACGGGGAGCCGCGTGTCGAAGTCCACCTAGGTACGAGTCAGGGCTGCTCGGCGTAGATCTTGATCAGGCGGTACATGAACTGGCGGTCCTGCATCAGCGAGTTCACGTTGATGTACTCGTTGAGCCCGTGCACGTGCCCCAGGTCCGGACCCGAGAACGTGGCGTTGATGCCGTAGGTGGGAATGCCGGCGGCGTTGAGGAACTGCCCGTCCGTGGCGCCCGACTGCAGGATCGGCACCACCGGGAGACCGGGCCAGTACTCGGCGGCCAGTTTTTTCACCGGCTCGAGGATCGCAGGGGTCAGCGGGGGCGGTGGGGAACTGGGCCCGCGGATTTCAAGGGTCGTGACCTTGACCTTCGGATCGGCGACGATTTCCTCAAGGCGCGAGCGGATGCTCTCCTGGGAAACGCCGGGAAAGATCCGGCAGTTGACGATCGCGCCGGCGCGTTGCGGCAAGGCATTGGTCGCATGACCGCCATCGAGCATGGTGGCCACGCAGGTGGTCCGCATCATCGCATTCCAGCTCGGATCCTTCCCCGAGACCAGCGCGATCGCGCTCGCATCGTTCGGATCCTTGACGAAAGCCGACATGGCCGTGGCCACGGCCGATTCGCCCTTGGCCGCCTGAAGCGGCGCCATGGCCGTGAAGTAGGCGCGATTCGCGTCGTTGAACTGCGGCGGAAAATCATAAGCGGACACGCGCGTGAGCGCGGCGGCCAGCCGATAGATCGCGTTTTCCTTGACCGGTCGCGAGCTGTGCCCGCCGGGGTTGGTCACCTCCAGCCGATAGTTCTGGGAGTCTTCTCGCCCGACTGGACCTGCAGCAGTACCCGGTGTCCCTGCTCGTCCAGCTCGCCCCAGGCGCCCTCGTTGAGCGCAAAGGCCGCATCGATCAGCTCGCGCTGGTTGGTGCTGAGCCACTGCGCGCCGTTGAACGCGCCGGCTGTCTCCTCACCGCAGGTCAGCGCCATCTTGATGGTCCGCCGCGGGCGCTTCTTCTCGGCGCTAAGCCGCATCAGCGTGTCGACCCAGATCGCGGCCATCGCCTTGTCGTCGCTGGCGCCGCGCGCGTAGAAGTTGCCGTTCTCCTCGACCAGCGTGAAGGGATCGCGCGTCCAGTCCTCGCGCTTGGCCTCGACCACGTCGATGTGCGCGAGCAGCAGGATCGCCTTGGCTTTCGGATCGCGCCCGGGAAACACCGCCACCAGTCCGCCCTCCTTGGGATGGTCGGGGGCCGTATACAGGTGCAGGTCGCTGTCGGCAAAGCCGGCGGCCTTCAGGTGCGCGGCCATGCGCTCGGCGGCGAGCGTGCAGCTGCCGGCCGACAGGGTGGTGTTGGTCTCCACCAGCTCCTTGTAGAGGGCACGAAAGCTCGCTTCTCCGTCATCGGCGGCGGCGTGCACCGGCAGGCCCACAGCCACCAGCAACGCCGCGATCGAGGTCATCCCCACTGCTCTCATGATCCGCCCCCCTGTCATTTTTTATTTGCGGGTGACCCGCACGACTTGCATGGAATTCGTCCCGCCCGACACCCCGGTGAGCTCACCCTTGGTCAGTATCAGAAGATCGTCCACCTCGACCAGGCGCTGTTCGAGGAGCTGCTCGAAGATCGCCTGGTAGAGTTCCTGAGCATTGGTGCTGGTGATGTCGAAGGGCACAGCGTACACGCCCCGGTACAGCGTCACGCGCCGGCGCGTGGCCTGATGCCGGGTAAAGGCGTAGATGGGGATGTCGGCGCGGATCCGGCTCATCCACAACGGCGTGAGGCCCGACTCGGTCAACGCCACGATGGCGCGCACCCGCATATGATTGGCGGTGTACATCACCGCGCGCGAGATCGCCTCTTCGGTGTTGCTGAACTCGTCCTCGGCGCGCGCCGAGCGATGCGATACGCCGAGCTGGTATTTCTCCGCGCCCCGGATCACATCGGCCATCGCCTGCACGGCCTTGACCGGGTACTTACCGGCCGCGGTCTCGGCCGAGAGCATCACCGCGTCGGTCCCGTCCAGTACCGCATTGGCCACATCGCTCACTTCCGCGCGGGTCGGGAGCGGGTTCTGGATCATCGATTCCATCATCTGCGTGGCGGTGATCACAACGCGGTTGCGGGCCAGAGACTGGCGGATGATGGTTTTTTGCAATCCGGTCAGCTCAGCGTACCCCATCTCCACGCCCAGATCCCCGCGCGCCACCATCACCGCATCGGTCACGGCCAGGATCCCGGCCAGGTTATCGAGCGCCTCGTGG
The DNA here is from genome assembly GCA_963717335.1 of uncultured Gammaproteobacteria bacterium. Taxonomy (GTDB): domain Bacteria; phylum Pseudomonadota; class Gammaproteobacteria; order Steroidobacterales; family Steroidobacteraceae; genus FEN-1191. The sequence goes on from CAVQVZ010000004.1 coordinate 185,094, forward strand.
CGCTCGATCTTGGCGACCACGCGCGCCTCGCCGCGCCATTTTCGAAGCTCGCTCTGCGCACGGCGGATGTCCTCCGCGTCGCGCGCAAAGGATACGGCCAGGTAATCGATCCCCAGCTCGACCGCGTACTGGATATCGGCAATGTCCTTGTCGGTCAGCGCCGGGGCCGAGATGCCTCCGCCCTGTCGGTTCAAACCCTTGCGGTTGGAGAGCTCCCCGCCCACGCGCACCACGCACTCGATGCGGCTTCCCTTGACGCGCTCGACGGAGAGCACGATCTGGCCATCCGCCAGCAGCAGGTTATCGCCGGAATGCACATCCCCGGGCAGGCCCTGGTAGGCGCAACCGACCTCGTTGATGTTGCCCGCGTTGGCATCGAGCGCGGTGTCGAGCGCGAAGGGGGCGCCCTCGATCAGATGCACGCTGCCCGCCGCGAAGCTTTCGATCCGGATCTTGGGGCCGGCCAGATCGGCGAGCACTCCGACGTTGCGCCCGGCGGCCTGCGCGGCGGCGCGCACTCCCTCGACGGCGGCGCGCTGGGAGGCGCGGCTTCCGTGCGAAAAGTTGACGCGCGCGACATCGAGCCCCGCATCGACCATCGCGGCGATCACGCTTCGGTCCTGCGTGGCAGGACCGAGCGTGGCCACTATCTTTGTGCGGCGCCCTGTATCCATCGTTCCTGGCTTTGTCCGGCGCGCTCCTGCAGCATGGCGACGGCCGGCAGTGTCTTGCCCTCGACGAACTCGAGGAACGCTCCGCCGCCGGTTGAGATATAGGAAATCCCGTCGGCGACCCCGTACTTCTCGATCGCCGCCAGTGTATCGCCGCCCCCGGCGAGCGAATAGGCGCCGCTGCTGGCGATCGCATCGGCAATCGCCTTGGTGCCCTCGCCGAACTGCTCGAATTCGAACACGCCGACCGGCCCGTTCCAAAGCACCGTGCCCGCGCCCTTGATCAACCCGGCCAGGTGCTCGGCGGTGTCCGGTCCGATGTCCAGGATCATCTCATCGGCCTTGACCGCTCCGACGGGGCGCACGTCCGCGTGCGCGGTGGCCGCGAACTCGCGCCCCACGACCACGTCCGTGGGCAGCGGGATTTCCGCGCCTCGCGCGTGCGCGCGCGCGATCAGGCTCCGGGCGATATCGAGCATCTCGGTCTCGCACAGCGACTTGCCCACCTGCACTCCGGTGGCCGCCAGGAAGGTGTTGGCGATGCCGCCCCCGACGATGAGCTTATCGACCTTCTCGAGCAACGCGCCGAGCACCGTGAGCTTGCTGGACACCTTGGAGCCGGCCACGATGGCCACCAGCGGGCGGGCGGGCTTGAGCAGCGCGCGCTCGAGAGCGTCGAGCTCGGCCACCAGCAGCGGGCCTGCGCAGGCCACCGGCGCGTAGCGGCCCACACCGTGGGTGCTGCACTCGGCCCGATGCGCGGTACCGAAGGCGTCCATCACGTACACGTCGCACAATTTGGCCATGCGGCGCGAGAGCGCCTCATCGTCCGCCTTCTCGCCCGGGTTGTAGCGCACGTTTTCGCACAGCACGGCGGTGCCGGGCGCGCAGTCCACGCCATCGAGCCAGTCCTTGATGAGCGGTACCGGCCGGCCGAGCAGTTCGGAGAGCCGCGCGGCCACGGGCGCCAGGGAAAACTCCGGCTCGAACTTGCCCTCTTTGGGCCGTCCCAGGTGCGAGAGGATCAGTACGCGGGCATTTTTCTCCAGCGCCAGCTGGATGGTCGGGAGCGAGGCGCGGATTCGCGCATCGCTCGTCACCTTGCCGGCCTTGATCGGAACGTTCAGGTCTTCCCGGATCAGTACCCGCTTGCCTGCCAGGTCCACGTCCGTCATGCGGAGCGGTGCGGCCATGCCGTTGCTGCGCATCGCTTCAGGCCGCCTGCGACCAGGCGAGCGTGGTATCGAGCATGCGGTTGGAGAAGCCCCACTCGTTGTCGTACCAGGAACAGACCTTGACGAGATTCCCGTCGATGATCTTGGTCATGGTCGCATCGTAGGTCGATGAGGCCGGGTCGTGGTTGTAATCGACCGACACCAGCGGCGCCTCGGTGTAGGCAAGGATCCCTTTGAGTCGCCCGTTGGCCGCCGCGCGCACCAGCTCGTTGATCTCCTCGATCGTGGTGGCGCGCTTCGGGGTGAAGGTGAGGTCCACCAGGGACACGTTGATCGTGGGCACGCGGATCGCGAACCCATCGAGCCTGCCCTTCAGTTCCGGCAGCACCAGCCCGACCGCCGCGGCCGCCCCGGTCTTGGTCGGGATCATCGACATGGTCGCCGAGCGCGCGCGCCGGATGTCCTCATGGTAGACATCGGTCAGGCGCTGATCGTTGGTATAGGAGTGCACGGTGGTCATGAGGCCCGCGTGGATGCCGATCCCATCGTTGAGCACCTGGGCGAGCGGGGCGAGGCAATTGGTGGTGCACGAGGCGTTGGAGACCACCGTGTGGGTCGACTTGAGCACGCCATGGTTGACCCCGTAGACGATCGTCGCATCGACGTCCTTGCCGCCGGGGGCCGAGATCAGCACCTTCTTGGCCCCGCCCGCCAGATGCTTGCTCGCATCGGCCTTGGTGGAGAAGAAGCCGGTGCACTCGAGCACGAACTCCGCGCCCATCGCGCCCCAGGGCACCTGGGCCGGATCGCGCTTGGCGGTGACCTTGATCCGATCGCCGTTGACGAGCAGCGAATCGCCCTCGACACTGACCTTGCCGCTAAACTTCCCGTGCGCGGTGTCGTACTGCGTCAGGTGCGCGTTGCTCTGCGCATCGCACAGATCGTTGATGGCCACGATCTGCAGCTCGTGCTGCCGGCCGCTCTCGTACAACGCCCGCAGCACGTTGCGCCCGATCCGACCGTAGCCATTGATGCCCACCTTCACTGCCATGGAAGCTCCTTTGAAAAAAACCGGCCGACCGGAAACCCGCTCGGATTCAGGGCAGGGATTCTAGTACCACCTTGGTGACATTATCGGTACCGAACCCATATTTCTTGAACAGGTCCGGGCCCTTGCCGGAGGCGCCAAATTCATCGATCCCCAGCACGCGTCCCTCGCTCCCCACATAGCGCCACCACAATCCGGTCGCGCCCGCCTCGATCGCCAGGCGCCGGGTGACCTTGGAGGGCAATACCGACTCGCGCCAGGCCAGATCCTGCGCATCGAAGACTTCCGTGCACGGCATCGACACCAGCCGCACGCGCCTGCCCTTGGCCTGGGCCGCCTTGACGGCCTCGAACGCCACACCGACTTCCGAACCGGTGGCGATGACGATCAGTTCTGGCGTGTCCTGACAATCGCAGCAGCACGTAAGCCGCCGCGCGCGATCTGCTCGGGGGCGATCGCGGTGGCGAGCTGGGCCAGGTTCTGGCGCGTCAGCACCAGGCAGCTCGGCCCATCGGTCCGCTCGATCACCGCACCCCAGGCCACCGCGGTCTCGAGCGCATCGGCCGGCCGCCACAGGTGCAGGTGCGGCATCAGGCGCAGGCTCGAGAGATGCTCGATGGGCTGGTGCGTGGGCCCGTCCTCGCCCAGGCCGATCGAATCGTGCGAGTAGACCAGGATCACGCGCTGGCGCATCAGGGCCGCGAGCCGCACGGCGTTGCGCGCGTAATCGGAGAAGGTCAGGAACGTGCCGCCGAAGGGAATGAACCCGCCATGGAGCGAGATGGCGTTCATCATCGCGGTCATGCCGAATTCGCGCACGCCATAGTGCAGGTAGCTGCCTGAGAAATCCTCCGGCGTGATCACGCGGGCCTTCTTGCTCAGCGTGTTGTTCGATCCGGTCAGGTCCGCCGAACCGCCGAACAGTTCAGGCAGCGCCGGGCACAGCACATCGAGCATGTTCTGGGAGGACTTGCGCGTCGCCTCCGGCGCCGCTGGTGGCCGCGGCGGCGGCCACGCACTGGGCTTTGATCGAAGACCATTGCGCGGGCAGCTGCATTTGCATGCGCCGCACGAACTCGGCGGCGAGCTCCGGGTGCGCCGCCTGGTAGCGGGCAAACAGGTCCTGCCATTTCTGCTCCGCGGCCCGCGCCCGCCGCCTCCCCGTTCCAGGCCTCGCGAAGGGGCGCGGGCACCACGAAGGGGGGCTCTGACCAATCGAGGATCTTGCGGACCGCGGAGACTTCCTCGGCACCGAGCGGTTCGCCGTGGGCCTTGGCGGTGCCCCCGCGGCCCGGGGAGGGATAGCCGATCTCGGTGTGGCAGCAGATCAGCGAGGGGCGCGCGGTTTCCGCCTTCGCGGCGCGGATCGCCCTGCGCCACCGACTCGCCGTCCTGCCCGTCGACGTCGGCAATGACCTGCCAGCCGTAGGCTTCGAAGCGCTTGGCCGTGTCGTCGCGGAACCAGCCCGTCCACCTTGCCGTCGATCGATATCCCGTTCTCGTCGTACAGGCAGATCAGCTTGCCGAGCGCCAAAGTCCCGGCGAGCGAGGCGGCCTCGTGCGAGATGCCCTCCATCAGGCACCCGTCGCCCGCGAACACGTAGGTGTGGTGATCGACGATCTCAAGACCGGGCTTATTAAATTGCGAGGCGAGCACCTTCTCGGCGAGCGCAAATCCGACCGCGTTGGCCACGCCCTGCCCGAGCGGGCCGGTGGTGGTCTCGATCCCGATGCCGAGCTCGTGCTCCGGGTGGCCCGGCGGTCCGGCTGCCGAGCTGGCGAAAATGCTTGCAGCTCATCCATCGCGAGCGGATAGCCGCGAAGGTGCAGCACGGCATACAGCAGCATCGAGGCGTGCCCGTTGGAGAGCACGAAGCGGTCGCGGTCCCACCAGTGCGGGTTGGCCGGGTTGTGCTTGAGAAATTCGCGCCACAGCACCTCGGCCATGTCGGCCATGCCCATCGGCGCGCCCGGGTGGCCTGAGTTGGCCTGTTGAACGGCGTCCATGGCCAGGACGCGGATGACGTTGGCGAGCTCGCGGCGGGTGGGCATGGGGGCCTTGGGGGAGTGCGGCTAGCGTGCTGAAGGGGCGCGCATTGTCCACGGGGAAGAGGGCAAATTCAATCAGAAAACGCCCCTATGGAAATGGGCCGGTGCCCTACCGGTATACTGTGCGTTCCCAAGCCTTTGCCACCTTACGCCAGGATCCCCGATGGCCAACAGTTTCCTGTTCACCTCCGAGTCGGTTTCCGAGGGCCACCCGGACAAGGTCGCCGACCAGATCTCAGACGCGGTGCTCGATGCCATCCTGGAGGTCGATCCGGGCGGGCGCGTGGCCTGCGAGACGCTGATCAAGACCGGCGTGGTGGTCGTGGCGGGCGAGGTGACCACCTCGGCCTGGATCGACCTTGAAAAACTGGTGCGCGATACCGTGCTCGAGATTGGCTACGACAGCTCGGAGATGGGCTTTGACGGGGCCAGTTGCGGGGTGGTCAATATCATCGGCAAGCAGTCCCCGGATATCGCCATGGGGGTCGATCGCAAGATCCAAGCGCAAGCAGGGGGCGGGGGATCAGGGATTGATGTTCGGCTACGCCACCAACGAAACCGACGTGCTCATGCCCGCGCCGATCACCCTCGCCCACCGCCTCGTCAAGCGCCAGGCGGACGTGCGCAAGCGCGGCAAGCTCGATTGGCTCCGTCCCGATGCCAAGAGCCAGATCACGCTGCAATACGAAAATGATCGCCCGGTGGGCATCGAGGCGGTGGTGCTGTCCACGCAGCACAGCCCGGAGGTGTCCACCAAGAAACTGCGCGAGGCGGTGATGGAGGAGATCATCGAGCCGGTGCTGCCCAAGCGCTGGCTCAAGAAGCGCACCCAGTACCACATCAATCCGACCGGGCGTTTTGTGGTCGGAGGCCCGGTGGGCGATTGCGGCCTGACGGGGCGCAAGATCATCGTCGACACCTATGGCGGCTTCGCGCGCCACGGGGGCGGTGCCTTCTCGGGCAAGGACCCCTCCAAGGTCGATCGGTCGGCCGCTTACGCGGCACGCTACGTGGCCAAGAACCTGGTCGCCGCGGGACTGGCCGCGCGGTGCGAGGTGCAGGTGTCCTACGCCATCGGCGTGGCCGAGCCCACTTCCGTCATGGTCGATGCCTTCGGCACCAGCGCGCTCTCGCGCGAGCAGCTGACCGAGCTGGTGCGGCGCCACTTCGACCTCACGCCCTATGGACTGCGTGTCATGCTCGATCTGACGCGCCCGATCTACAAGAAAACCGCCGCTTACGGCCACTTCGGGCGCAAGGAAGAGGAGTTCACCTGGGAGCGCACCGACCGGGCCGAGGCGCTGGCGGCCTCCGGCCGCTCGATGGCGCGTCGGGCGGGCCGGTATCCCAAGAAATAAGGTATAATTTGTTCCACGACGTGCTGCCCTGCGGCACGCCGGTGCGTCAAGGAGCGTTGCGACAGGGCACACCGCGCGAGGCGGTGAGCTGTGCCAGGCTTGATGCACCGTGGCTACGGAGCCAACGGCGCTCACAACCCTAAAGTTACAAAGGAGTTGGAGACGCCATGAATGCCACTGTCAAACCCATTGCCGAGAATCGCGACTTTCGCGTCGCAGACCTCAAGCTCGCCGACTGGGGCCGTAAAGAAATCGCCATCGCCGAGACGGAAATGCCCGGCCTGATGGCCATCCGCGAGGAGTTCAAATCGCAGCAGCCGTTGCGCGGCGCGCGCATCAGCGGTTCGCTCCACATGACCATCCAGACCGCCGTGCTCATCGAGACGCTCCAGGCGCTCGGGGCCGAGGTGCGCTGGTGCTCGTGCAATATCTTCTCCACCCAGGATCATGCGGCCGCGGCGATCGCCGCCAGTGGCACGGCGGTCTACGCCTATAAGGGCGAATCGCTCGAGCAGTACTGGGAATTCACGCACCGGATCTTCGAGTGGCCCAACGGCGCCTACGCGAATCTGATCCTGGACGATGGGGGCGATGCGACCTTGCTGCTGCACCTGGGGAGCCGCGCCGAGAGCGATGCCAGCGTGCTGCACAATCCCACCAGCGAAGAGGAGACCGCACTCTTCGCCTCCATTACCGCGACCCTCAAGCGCGATCCCCGCTGGTACTCGGAACGCCTCAAGGCGATTCGTGGCGTATCGGAGGAGACCACCACCGGCGTGAAGCGCCTCTACCAGATGGCGCGCGACAAGGAACTGGCCTTCCCGGCCATCAACGTCAACGACTCGGTCACCAAGAGCAAGTTCGACAATCTCTACGGCTGCCGCGAATCGCTGGTCGATGGCATCAAGCGCGCGACCGATGTGATGGTCGCCGGCAAGGTGGCCGTGATCGCCGGGTACGGGGATGTCGGCAAGGGCTCGGCCAGCGCACTGCGGGCCCTTTCGGCCCAGGTCTGGGTCACCGAGATCGATCCGATCTGCGCGTTGCAGGCGGCGATGGAGGGGTATCGCGTCGTCACCATGGATTATGCGGCCGACAAGGCCGATATCTTCGTGACCGCGACCGGCAACTTCCACGTGCTCACGCACCAGCACATGAGTCGCATGAAGAACAACGCCATCGTGTGCAACATCGGCCACTTCGACAACGAGATCGACTGCGCCTCCCTCAAGCAGTACAAGTGGGAGAACATCAAGCCGCAGGTCGACCATGTCATATTTCCGGACGGCAAGCGCATCATCCTTCTGGCCGAGGGGCGACTGGTCAACCTGGGCTGCGGCACCGGCCACCCCAGTTATGTGATGAGCAGCTCCTTTGCCAACCAGGTGCTGGCGCAGATCGAGCTTTGGAGTCACCACGAGCGCTACAAGGTCGGCGTGCACGTGTTGCCCAAGCACCTGGACGAGAAAGTCGCGCGTCTCCAGCTGGTCAAGCTCAATGCCGAGCTCAGCTCCTTGAGCGATGCGCAGGCACGCTACATCGGCGTGGAAAAGCAGGGACCGTATAAGCCCGATCACTATCGTTATTAGGCGAACTGTGTAGGAATCGGACGGCAGCATTAGGTCGCATGGCGCGGATCGGCGACAGTGACGCCGGCGGGTTTTACATCTGAATGCCACAGCTGAAGAAACTGTGGAGCAGGTCGGCCGCCGGCGCCGGCGCGATTTGCGTGAATCAGAAGTAGTTCACCTGAAGCGATGCGCGTGCGCGGTAACATGACGCACATGAGTTCAGAGCTTCGTCTGCTGCAGATCTCCGACCCGCACTTGTTCGGACCCGCCGACGGGGCGCTTCGCGGCGTTATCACGCGCCGCTCGCTCGAATCGGTGCTGGATCACGCGGCGGCGCACCACGGCAATGCCGCGGCGATCCTGCTGACCGGGGACTTAGTTAACGATGATGCCCGCGGCTACGGAGCGGTGCGCGAACTTATGGGGAATCTCGGCAAACCCGTATGGTGCCTGCCGGGCAACCATGACGATCCTCAAGATCATGCTCCGTGAACTCGACCAGCCGCCCTTTTCGGTAGGCGGCCACCATGATCTGGGGTCCTGGCGCATCATCATGCTCGACAGCTGCGTGCCGGGGAAGGCGCACGGCCATCTGAGCGCCGCGGAACTGGCCCGGCTGGATAGCGCGCTCGCCACGGCCGGTGATCGCCAGGTCCTCATAGCACTCCATCATCATCCCTTGCCGATGGGCAGTCGCTGGATAGATTCGGTGGCGCTGAGGAACCCAGAGGATTTCTTCGCCGTCACGGATCGGTACGCGTGCGTGCGCGCCATTGTCTGGGGCCACGTGCACCAGAGCCACGATTCGCGGCGCAAGGGCGTGCGGCTCCTGGCCACTCCCTCGACCTGCGCGCAATTCCTGCCGCATTCGGACCACTTTGCGATCGACCCGGCGCCGCCCGCCTATCGGCGATTGACACTTCGCGCCGATGGCACGATTGACACGGAGGTGCTGCGTGTGGCGCCCGATCTGAGTGCGCAGTCCAGTCAGCGCGCCGCCGGCGGCTGACCAGCGGCGAAAATGGCCTTTGTCAGGAGGCCTGATTTCACTCTGGCGTCGGCGTTCCGCCTTCAGTGACCCTATACAACTTGTTGGCGGCCACATTCGGGAAGGTTTGCGTCGCACCGCCCGGCCACTTGATGGTGAGCGAAACGTTGTTTGCGCCAGCCAATCCGAAGTGGATGCGCCTGGAGTCCTGCGACCAGCGATGGTATCGCCCGTCCTGCGCACGGAATTGCGTCACGCCCGAGGCGGTGGCGTAGACGCGCGCGCCTGTGGCGTCGCGGTCGGAATTTACGCCGACCAGGTCCAGCTCTATCCAGTGATTGCCATTGCCCTTGTTGTGGAACAGCTGGTTGGGGCCGCCGATGTATCTGGGCTGCAGGTTAAAGCCGTTGGTGACAAACAGGTCCAGGAATCCGTCCTCGTCGTAATCGCCTGAGACCGCAGAGTCGGCCGTACCCGCGCCGTCGGCAATGGCCAGTCCCATCACTCCTTGTGCGCCGCCCGCATTAGGAATAGCCGTAAAGGTGCCGTTGCCGTTGTTGTGGTAAAGGATGTTGGCGATGTTGCTGGCGCCCGTGCGGCAGGCCAGGTAGAGATCCACATACATGTCGTTGTCAAAGTCACCCGCGGTCACGCTCCCGCATTGGATCTGGGCATCGAGGTGCGCGGCCACCGTCTGGTCGACGTAGGTGCCGTTGTGGTTCATCAGCAGGGTCGGGCGGCCCGGAAGGTCGGTGGGCCAGAGGCCCGTGGACTGGAGAGCCGTGATCGGTGCGGTGGCGAAGACCTGCATGTAACCCTGGCTGAATATGCTCGGGCTGGTCTCCGTGAGTTTGGTGACGATCGCCAGCGTCCAGCGGTGCGCGGTCTGGTCGTATCCGATTTGCATGAGTGGCAATGCGGACACAGAGGTTGGCGCCGGAGGCATGCCCCACACGGAGGAACTGCTGGGATCCAGAGTGAAGGTCGTGGACTTCGGATGGGTCCCCTTCGAGCCGATCTGTATCTTCTGGATGTCGGTTCCCCCGCCTTCGACCGCCTTGTTCCAGTCGATCGTGAAGGTGACGGTGCCATTACTTACGAATTTAAAGCCTTTGCTGCCGCCGGCCAGCAGGGCCTCGATCCGGTTCGTGCCTCCTTGGACCACCGATGAGGGGCGATTTTGTTCGCCACCGAGGACGAACATGTCCATGCGCCCGTCATTGTCGAAATCCGCAATTGCCGAGTCCACCACGTGCTGGACCACCGGCATGAAGGCCGCCGGTTTGGAGGCATCGAAGATTTTCTTCCATGGGAAGCTCGAGGTGTCGTAGATTTTCTGAGGGAATGTCGCCTCATCCGGGCACAGCACATCCAGCCGGCCGTCCCCGTTCACATCCACCAGCTGCGCGTAGTGGAAGCGTAGGCACAGCAATTTGGCGGACGCGCTCGATTCGGTGAACGTGGAATCCTTGTTTTGGTGGAACAACTTCGCCACCCCGCCGTACTGGGCGACCAACACGTCCAGCCGGTGGTCGTTATCGTAGTCGAGCCAGACAGGCAGCCGGCCGCCGAGGTTCGAAAGGTCAAGTCCAGAGCCGATCGTTTCAAAGTTGAGCTTGCCGTTCTGATTCACGAACCACTCACTCGGATTCCCGGTGCCCAGACTCACCAGCAGGTCCTGCGTGCCGTCGTTGTTGAAATCAGCCCAGGACGCGCCGTGGGTGTCGGCCCCGGGCCGGTTGGCCCAGGTCGGAGTTTTCGAGCCCACGTCGACAAAGATCCCGTTTCCTTTATTCTGGAACAGGCTCTTCATCGTGCGGTGGTTGCTTACGAACAGGTCCGGCAGACCATCGCCGTTCACATCGCCCCACGATGCGCCGTAGGTTTCGCTGAAGTGCTCGACGCCCGAGCCAGCCGTGGCATCGGTGAATGAAGTTTGCGCGCCCGCGTAGGAAGCGGCCAGGACCAGCGTCGTGGCGGCGGGCCAGAATAGTGCGCGGTGCGGCGTTGCCCGCAGGCGTGCTATCGGTTGGATCGAGTCATCGCGACTCGTGTTGGATTTTCGGAAGAGCTGCAGCATCGCATGCGTGACGTCCGCAGCGGAACGACACGCAAGGCGCAAGAAGTACATGTGATCCCCCCACTGGATTTTGTGCGCTCATTATATGACTAGCGCTGTGTGGCAATTGTGTAACTGAAACGCGGAATACTGTGACCGGTTACACACATTTAATTTCGGCTGCAGTGCGCGCGCAAGAGCAAAACTAGGTACTTCTCGCGATTTTTATTTCATCGAATGGAGTAGTTCTACCCATTGCATTGCTCAAACAGGAAGCATCGAGTTCGCGAGCGAATTTAGTTTGCGTGCCTAAGCGATTCTTTTTTCATCATTCGTTGGAAATTGCCGTCGGGATCCCGAGGATGGACACGCGAGAGCAACTCTTCCGTGCATATCGGACGCGATCCTTGCCGGACTCTCGAGAGTCCGCGGCGCGCAGTGCGAGGCGATGCATTGCGGCGAGTTTCGCTCACCACTCGATGGCAGAAAGATGAACCCCCGACTGCGTGGGTCGCAATGTGCACCCGGATCCCCACCCCTGAGTACGGGGAAACGAACCGAGCAGCCTGCGAAGCGCTCATTGGCCACTTCAGGTAGGCTCTCAAAGTCGATTGCGACTCACTCGAACAACGCACTAGGTTTTCACGGGGGATGGCATGAACTACCGGCGGTCTGCGGTTCTTGTTTTCGGCTTTATTTTTTCAATGCCGCTGATTGCGGCCAGTGCTCCGCCCGATGAGGTGGCGAAACTGGTGCGCGCCGAAATGCTGCAGCAGCACATTCCGGGCCTGACGCTGCTGGTTTCCAAGAACGGCAAACCGATCCGATCGGAAGGCTACGGCCTTTCGAACGTCGAATTGAATGTCAGTGCCAAGCCGGAATCCATTTTCCAGTCCGGCTCGGTCGGCAAGCAGTTCACCGCGACGGCGGTCATGATGCTGGTGGAGGCCGGCAAAGTCGGGCTCGAGGATCCACTGACCAAATATTTTCCGGACGCGCCCTCGTCCTGGAAGCAGGTGACGGTGCGGGAACTGCTGAGCCACACGGCAGGCTTTACCGACTATCCCAAAGACTTCGACATGCGCAAGGACTACACCGAGGAGGATCTGCTCAAGATCGTCGAGTCCATTCCGCTCGCCTACCCGCCGGGCACCAGCTGGGCTACAGCAACCTCGGGTTCCTGACGCTCGGGGTGCTGATTCATAAGGTGACCGGCCAGTTCTACGGCGACTTCCTGCAGCAGCGGATCTTTCGGCCCCTGGGCATGAGCACCACCCGGGTCATGAGCGAGGAGGATATCGTTCCGAATCGTTCGGCCGGCTACCGGCTGGTGCAGGGCCAGCTGAAGAACCAGGAATGGGTCTCCCCCACGCTCAATACGACGGCCGACGGCGCGTTGTATTTCTCGATCCTGGACCTGGCCAAGTGGGATGCCGCGCTCTACACCGAGAAACTGCTCAAACGCTCGAGCCTGGAGCAGATGTGGACCGTCGCGCCGCTCCGCGACGGGAAGCCCAATTCCGGGCACTACGGCTTTGGCTGGTTCGTCGAAGGAGAAAAGGGCCACCGGCTCATCGAGCACGGCGGGGCCTGGCAGGGTTTCGAGACCCAGATTTCCCGTTACGTCGATGACGGGCTCACCGTGGTCGTGCTCACCAATCTGGAGGGCGCCAAGCCGGGCCGGATCGCCCATGGCGTGGCGAGCCTCTATTTAAAGAAGGCCGCGCCGTAGACTAAAGCGCTAGGCCGAGAGCACTGCCCGGGCGACCCGCACGACTTCAGTGGGCTGAATTCGCCGCGACCTCGATCAGCGGCGCGAGCCGCCGCATCCGTTCCTGGGCATCGCCCAGTTCCAGCAACGCCTGCTGGTCGCTGCGCTCGAGGGGCAAGAATTCCGCCAGCCGGTTGGACACCCAGTCCGCATCATCAAAGTCCGCATCCAGGTGCCGCGCGGTATCGCCGAGCTCCTGCAATACGCGCCGGAGCACCAGGGCGAGCGGGCGGTGTTCCTCGGCGATCGCATCCGGCCCGGTCTCGGCCAGCCACTCGATCTCGCCCACGCGAAGCCCATCGGACTGCACGCCATGCTTGAGCAGCCGGAAGCGCCTCGAGCCGCGGCACATCACTCCGAGCAATCCGTCGGGCAGGCGGCTGAAATCGACCACCCGCGCGCCGGTGCCGACCCCGGCCATGGACGCAACCGCCCCGCTCTCCTCCCCCTCGACGATCAGCACCACCCCGAAATCGGTGCCCTCGCGCATGCAGCGGCCCACCATGTCCAGATAACGCGGCTCAAAGATCCGAAGCGGCAGAAGACCCCCGGGGAACAGCACCGTGTTCAGAGGAAACAGCGGCAGCTCAACCATGGGAGGGGCGCGCGGCCAGGCTCTTGAGCAACCGTTCGTGCAGGCCGCCGAAGCCCCCGTTGCTCATCAGCAGCGCGTGATCCCCGCTGCGCAGCTCGAGGCTCAGGCCCGCAATCAGCGCCTCCAGATCATGCGCCACGTGCGCCTTGTCCTGGATCGGCCCGAGCGAGCCCGCGGCGTCCCAGCCTAGGTCCGGAGGCGCGTACAACCACACGCTGTCGGCCCCACGCAGAGATTCGGCCAGCGTGTCGCGGTGGGTGCCCAAGCGCATGCGTGTGCGAGCGCGGTTCGAGAACCGCAACGATCCGTTCAGCGCCCACCCGTCGTCGAAGGCCCTCGAGCGTGGTCGCAATGGCCGTGGGGTGATGCGCGAAGTCGTCATAGACCTTGACGCCCGCCACCGTGCCGCGCAGTTCCATGCGCCGGCGCACGCCGGCAAAATCACCCAGCGCCGCGCAGGCGCGCACGGGCGGCACGCCCGCGTGGCGCGCGGCGCCGATCGCCGCCAGCGCGTTATCGACGTTGTGCAAGCCTATCAGCGGCCATCGCACGGTCCCGCATAGCTCCTCGCCCAGGCGCACCGCGAATTCCGAGCCGTCCTCGCCGGCGGCGAGTTCCGCGCTCCACTGCGGCGCGCTGTCCGCGCCCGATTCGGCGCCCTCGCGCGAGAAACGCTCCACCTCGCTCCAGCACCCGAGCGTGAGCACGCGCGCCAGGTTCTCATCGCGCCCGTTGACCAGGAGCCGCCCGCTGCCGGGGACGGTACGGATCAGGTGATGGAACTGGCGCTCGATGGCGGCCAGGTCCGGATAGATGTCGGCATGATCGAACTCGAGGTTGTTGAGCACCAGCGTGCGCGGCCGGTAGTGGACGAACTTGGCGCGCTTGTCGAAGAAGGCGGTGTCGTACTCGTCCGCTTCGATCACGAAGAAGGGCAGCTCGCCGATTCGCGCGCTCTCCCTGAAGTTGCCCGGAATCCCACCGATCAGGAACCCGGGCGCGAGGCCCGCATCCTCCAGTATCCAGGCCAGCATCGCCGCGGTGCTCGTCTTGCCGTGCGTGCCGGCCACCGCGAGCACCCAGCGCTCGGCGAGCACCTCGCGCGCCAGCCACTCGGGCCCGGAGGTGTAGGGAATGCCGCTTTCCAGCAGCGCTTCGATCACCGGCATGCCGCGCGTGCAGACATTGCCGACCACGACGACATCGGGGCGCGGGCTGAGCTGCTCGGCGCCAAAGCCATCGCTCAGTTCAATGCCAAGAGCGGCCAGCTGCGTGCTCATCGGCGGGTACACGTTGCGGTCCGAACCGCTCACCCGGTGGCCGGCGGCCCGTGCGATGGCGGCCACACCGCCCATAAAAGTACCGCAGATTCCGACGATGTGAACGTGCATAATCGTGCCGATTGTACACGCGCGCCTCGCGCGCGAGCGTGTGCAGGGGCAGGTTACAGGGAGCTGCAAGCGCAACTTTGTCTACACCGATCTCCGATCCGGCGGCGCTTGAATCCGCGCTTGCAATCCTCGCCCGCGGCCGCGTGCTCGGTCTTGATACCGAATTCATGCGCGAGCGCACCTACTTTGCGCAGTTGTGCCTGGTGCAGATCGCCAGCGAAGAGCTCGCGGTGTGCATCGACCCGCTCGCACTCCCCCGCCTCGATGCGCTGCGCCCGCTGTTGGGCGGAAGCCACCCTTGCAAGATCGTGCACGCCGCGCGCCAGGATCTGGAAGTGCTCGCTCCTACGGTCGGTGCGGTCAGCAACATCTTCGACACGCAGGTGGCCGCCGCCCTGGTCGGCTTTTCCGCCCAGGTCGGTTACGCGGAACTGGTGCGCGAGATCCTCGGCATCCAGCTGCACAAGAACCAGACCCGCACCGACTGGTCGCGCCGACCGCTATCGGCCGCCCAGCTGGACTACGCGCTCGATGATGTGCGCTACCTGCCGCCTCTCCGCGAGAAGCTCGCCGAGCGGCTCGGGCAACTCGGGCGAGAAGCATGGTTCGAGGAGGAGATGGCGCAGACTTGGCAATGATTCCTTTGCGATCGATCCGGACCAGGCCTGGCTTCGCTTCAAGGCCTTCGCCGAGCTTGATCCGGACCGTCAGCGCCTGGCACGCGCGCTGGCCGCGTGGCGCGAGCAGCGCGCGATACAGTCGAACCGCCCCCGCGGCTGGATCCTGCCGGATGCGGCGCTTCGCGACATCGTGTTCCAGGTGCCGCGCGACCGGGCGGCACTGGAGCGCTTGAGCGAGCTGCCCGAGGGCATTCGCGAGAACAGTGGCGCGCAGTTGCTGGAACTGATCAGCGCGGCCGCCGTGCCCGTGCCGCCCGCGCCGCTCCCGCAGCGCCGCCGGCCCGATCCGGAGCATCTCGAGAAGGTGCAGCGCCTCTCGGACATCACGCGGCGGATCGGGAATGAACTTCAGCTCGCCCCGGAACTGCTGGCCACGCGGCGCGACATGGAACGCCTGGCCGCAGGCCACCGCGATGGGTCCGCCCTGAGCGGCTGGCGCCGGGCCGCGGTCGGCGAGGAACTGCTCAAGGCGCTTTAGGCCCGGGCGGGCGTGGGAGACTTCGGCAACACGGCGCGAAGCCGTGACTCGACCTCACCTACGGTGCCCATCGCATCGATCGAGCGCAGCAGGCCCTGCCTGCGGTAATGCTCGATCAGCGGGCGGGTCTGCTCGTCATAGACGGCAAGGCGCCGCGCGACGGTCTGCTCGTTGTCGTCCGGACGCTGCACCAGGAGCGGGGCCGCCTCGCAATTGCGGCAATGCGTAATGGCACGCGTGGCCTCATCATGGACATTGTAGATCGTGCCGCAGGTCGGACAGCTCCGGCGCCCGGCGATTCGGCGGGCGATTTCGGCGTAATCGACATTGAACTCCACGACCGCATCGAGCGGCGCGTTGATGCCCTTGAGCATCTTGGCCAGTTCCTCGGCCTGGGCGAGGTTGCGCGGAAAGCCATCCAGCACGTAGCCGCCCGCGGCGTCCGGCTCCTTGAGCCGCTCGCGGATGATGCCGATCACGATCTCATCGGCCACCAGCGCGCCCGCGTCCATGGCCGCCTTGGCGCGCAATCCCAGGGCGGTCCCGCGGGCCACGGCCGAGCGCAGCAGATCGCCGGTTGAGATCTGAGGAATCCCCAGGTGCGCGACCAGTCGCTGCGCCTGAGTGCCTTTGCCCGAGCCGGGCGCGCCGAGGAGGACGATACGCATCTGCGACAAGGTACCGGTGCGCCTAATCAGGGTCAAACACCCGCTGCCGCCCGGTGCCGCCTTCGGCTATCCTTCCGGGCCCGAATTCCCCCACGCCCGGAGCCTGATCCGTCATGTCGCAGCCCGCTGCCCGCAATGCCGTCTACGCCCAGTCCGGTGGTGTCACCGCCGTCATCAACGCCTCGGCCTGCGGGGTCATCGAGACCGCGCTGCGCTCCCGCGCGATCAAGCGCATCTACGCAGGGCGCGATGGCATCGTGGGCATCCTGACCGAGGATCTGATCGATGTGGGTGCCGAGGATCGCGGCCACGATCCGCGCGCTTCGCCACACGCCGGCCGGCGCCTTCGGCTCGGCGCGCTTCAAGCTCAAGGGGCTGGAGGAGAATCGCGCCGAGTACGAGCGCCTGATCGATGTGTTCAAGGCGCACGACATCGGCTACTTCTTCTACAACGGCGGCAATGACTCGATGGACACCGCCCACAAGGTCTCCCAGATCGCCTCCCAGCTCGGCTACCCGATCGCTTGCCTGGGCATCCCCAAGACGGTCGACAACGATTTGCCGCACACCGATTGCTGCCCGGGCTTCGGATCGGTCGCCAAGTACATCGCGATCTCCACGCTCGAGGGCGCGCTCGATGTGGCGCTCGATGGCGCGCACCTCGACCAAGGTGTTCGTGCTCGAGGTCATGGGCCGGCACGCCGGCTGGATTGCCGCCGCCGGAGGGCTGGCGGGCCGCAAGCGCGGCGATGCGCCGCACATCATCCTGTTCCCGGAGATCGCCTTCGACAAGGAGCGCGTTCCTCGCGCGCGTCAAGGAATGCGTGACGGACTTTGGCTACTGCGTGATCGTGGTCTCGGAGGGCGCGAACTACGGCGAGGGCAAGTTCCTGGCCGAGGCGGGAACCAAGGATGCCTTCGGCCACACGCAGCTGGGGGGCGTCGGTCCGGTGGTCGCCAACATGGTGCGCGAGGCGCACGGCTACAAGTTTCACTGGGCGGTGGCCGATTACCTGCAGCGCGCGGCACGGCACGTGGCCTCGCGCGTCGATGTCGAGCAGGCCTACGCGGTGGGCAAGGCGGCGGTGGAGTACGCGATTGCCGGAAAGAACGGCGTGATGCCGGGCATCAAGCGATTGTCCTCCAAGCCGTACCGCTGGAGCGATCGTGCCGGTGCCGCTCGATGCGGTGGCCGAACGTCGAAAAAACCGTGCCGCGCCATTTCATCACCGCCGACGGCTTCGGCATCACGGGCGCCTGCCGGCGCTATCTCGAGCCGCTGATCGGCGGCGAAGACTACCCGCCGTACGAGAATGGCCTGCCCGAGTACGCCAAACTGCGGGGCAAGGGCGTGCGCCGGCGGCTCAAGGGAACCTTCAGCCTGAAGTAGCTGGCGTATTGGGAGGGGGGAGTATGGAGCGGCGCTACCGGACCGTGGACGTATTTACCGAGCGCATGTTCGGCGGCAATCCCCTGGCCGTGGTGCTGGATGCGCTGGAACTGAGCGGCGCTCAGATGCAATCGATCGCCGCGGAGTTCAACTATGCCGAGAGCACCTTCGTGCTGCCGGCGCGCGATCCGAACCACACCGCGCAGGTGCGCATCTTCACGCCGCGCTCGGAAGTGCCGTTCGCGGGCCACCCGAACGTGGGCACGGCCTTCGTGCTCGCGCAGCTCCTGGCGGCCGAGGGCAAGGCGATTCCCGAGCGTTTCGAGTTCGAGGAAGGCGCCGGAATCGTGCCGGTGCGGATCCTTAGGGACGGTAACGCGATCACCGGGGCAGAACTCGACCGCGCCCGAACCCCTAAGCCGCGGCGCCACGGTCGCCCCGAGCATCGCCGCCGCGTGCCTGATGGCTCCCGGACTCGGACATCGCCACCGCCGTGCACGCCCCCATGGTCGCCTCGGTGGGCCTGCCCTTTCTGATCGCCGAACTCACTTCGCGCGAGGCGCTGAGCCAATCCCGGCCGGATCTGAGCGCGCACGAGAAATTCCTGCCCGGAATCGGGGTCGATGCGATTTTTGCCTACGTGCGTGATCAGGACGATGGAGAGTCCGGCGTGCTGCACGCGCGCATGTACGCGCCTCTGGATGGGATCCCGGAGGATCCGGCCACCGGGAGTGCGACCGCCTCGACCCTCGCGCTCCTCGCCCACCTGGAGCGGGTGTCCGATCTCGAACGGCGCTGGCGGGTGCACCAGGGCGATGACATGGGTCGGCCGAGCACACTGTTCGGTGTCACGGCCAAGCGCGCCGGGAAGGTCACCTCCGTGCGCGTGGGCGGACGCTGCGCGCCGGTCATGACCGGCACACTTCGCATCGACGTGTGAGCGCCAACAAGAATCTGCCGGCCATCCTGGTGATGGTCTCGGCCGCGGCGCTGTTCACGGTCATGGACGCGGGCATGAAGCTGCTCTCGCAATACTACCCGCCGATGCAGGTGACCGCGCTCCGGAGCTTAAGCTCCCTGCCGTTCGTTTACGCTCTACGTGGCGTGGCGAAGTTCGTTCGCGGCCATGCTCAAGGTTCGCTGGCCGCTGCACCTGCTGCGCGGCGTGCTCGCGATGGTGATGCTGGTGACCTTCGTGATCGGACTGCGCCACCTGGCGCTCACCGAGACCTACACGATCTTCTACGTCGCGCCGCTCCTGATCACGGCACTGTCGGTGCCGCTGCTGGGCGAGCGCGTGGGCAAGGCGCGCTGGCTCGCGATTGGCGTCGGCATGACTCGGCGTGCTGATCGTGCTGCGGCCGACCGGTGCGGGCGTGTTCACGCTCGCCGGGCTGGCGGTCATCGCCTCGGCGGTGCTGCTACACCTTCTCGGCGATCGCGGTGCGGATCCTCGGACGCACCGATTCGATGGAAAGCCTGATGTTCTGGCTGATCTCGATGCTCGCCCTCGGCTCGACGCTGCTGGCCTGGCCGCACTGGCAGGCCATCCGCGCGCAGGATGCGTGGCTGATCAGCGGCGTCGGGCTGACCGGTTTTTGCGGCCAGTGGGGCGTGACGTACGCGTTCCGCCACGGCGAGGTCTCGGCGATCGCACCGTTCGAATACACCTCGCTGATCTGGTCGCTGGGCCTGGACCGCATCATCTGGCGACACCACGCCCGATCATTACACGCTGCTCGGTGCGGCGATCATCATGGGGGCGGGACTGTTCCTGGCGCGGCAGTGAAAAAATCCACGCCGAGGTCGAGCATCCTTAAGGAACCCAGGGCGCACTCACCGGGCGTGGCTTAAGGCCTTGACGAGACGATAGGTGTATTCAACGCTTTCGTCGAAAGCCCGCATCCCTACCCGCTCGTCTTTCCCATGCGCACGATTTTCATCGATGTCGGACCAATTTCCGCTGAGGTCGAAGCTGGGGATGCCTGCGCTACGCGTATGCCTGTCGTCGGTAAACCATGTCGCCATGACCGGCACGACGGGCACGCCCGGCCACATCGAATGCACGACGGCCTCGATCTTTGCCTTAAGTTGCGGGGTCAAGGCGGACTCGGGGCTCAGGACCGGCGGCGTATCCATCGTTAGAGTGATCTTTGCATCATCAAGCACGCGCCTGAGCGTGGCCTGAACATTCTCCGCGCTATCACTGGGCATCATCCGGCACTGGATCGTCGCCTTCGCGCGCTGCGGCAGGGCATTTTCGGCGTGGCCTCCGGAGATCAGGGTTGCCACACACGTGGTGCGCAGCTGCGCGTTGAGGGCCACGTTCTTACTGAGACGCTCGGCGGCCGCAGGATCCGGTGGATCGGCCAGCAGGGCGCGCATGTCGGCGCTGTCTGTGGCCGGTGAGAGCTTGGCCAGTTGCGCGAAGCTGGCGCGTGTCGTGGGCGTGAGCGTCACTGGAAAGCGGTACGCCTCCAAGCGACTGAGGGCATCTGCAATCCGATATATGGCGTTGTCCGGTCCGGGCAATGAGCCGTGGCCGCCGGCGCTCGTGGCCTCGATGGTGTAGGTCACGTAGGTCTTCTCACTCGTAAATACTCGAAAGTAGAATCTCTCGCCGTCTTTCAGGACCGCGCCGTTCCCGTCAAGATTGACGGCCATGTCCGCATCGATCAATTCACGATGACTCTTGAGCAAGAAATCGGGACCGTTCGCATCACCTCCCGGTTCCTCATCGGCCGTAAAAGCGCAGATAATGTCGCGCTCCGGGACAAAGGCCTCGCGCTTTAACCGGATCAGTGTTTCGAGCAGGGCCGCGTCACCGTTCTTCATATCGATCGTGCCGCGCCCGTAGAAAAAACCCTCCTGTTGAGTGAGGCGAAACGGATCGACGGACCAATCCTCGCGTTTGGCCTCTACGACGTCCAGATGACCAAGAAACAGCACCGGTTTCGCGGCTCCCTTGCCCCGAAAGCGAACGACAACGTTTCCCTTGGTCGGATGATCCGCAGGGGCGATGACCACAACATCGGCCGATGAAAAGCCGGCTTCCAGCAAGCGCTGCTCGATGGCCCTGGCAAGGCCCGTCGACCCGTACGCATGCGTCGTGTTGGTCTCGACGAGTTCCTTCAGGATCTCGCGCCCCAGTCGCTGGTCGGGTGCCGGCGGGAGAGGCCCCGGGGTGAGGGCCCACGCGGATGAGGCGGCGCCGATCACGAGTATTGCGAGTATTGCGCAGGCCCGGCAGGCGGAGGTTTTCATGATTATTTTTCCGAAGGACGAGGCAATCCTGCCCGGGCGAAATTACCCGCAACGCCCGGTCGCTGTCCATACCGGCACGGCCCTGTGCGTGGCTGAGATCTCGCGGGACGGTCGCGACCTGCGCCCACGTTCACTCGATGGCTCGATCAGCTCGGGGAGGAAAGCGCGGCGATCTCAAGTTCGCTGAGCATCCGCCAGCGTTCCTTCGGCAGATCGCCGAGCGAAAGCTCGCCGATCCTGACCCGGACCAGGCGCAGGACCGAGATGCCAAAGTGCGCGAGCAAGCGCCGGATGTGCCGGTTGCGACCCTCGCGCAACACGATCTCAAGCCAGGCGTGCTTAGTCCCGGCCCGAAGGCAGCGCACCGTTTTGGCGGCAAGCCGCTCGCCCTCGAGCACGGCGCCGGCTTGCAATTTTTTAAGCAGCAGCGCACCGGGCACCTGATCGATCTGCACGTGATAGGTCTTATCGGGGCCGGTCAGAGGATCGGTGATGCGCGCGGCCCAGGCCGGATCGTTGCTGAACAGCAAGAGCCCCTCGCTCGCTTTGTCCAGGCGCCCCACCGGTGCGAGCCACGGAAGATCGGCACCTGCCAGGCACCGGTATACGGTCTCGCGCCCGCGCTCGTCACGGGTGGTGGTCAGAAGACCCCTGGGCTTATTCAGCATCAGCACCTGGCGCGCGATTGCGGTGAGCGCCCGGCCCTCGATCTGGATCTTATCCACGCCCTCGCGCACCGGCGATTCGGCATCGCGCACCACCCGACCGTTCAACTGCACCCGGCCTTCCAGCACCCAGCGCGTCGCCTCGCTTCGCGAGGCGATACCCGATTTTGAGATCACGCGCGCCACGCCGTGCCGCCTGTGCCTTGGGGCCGCACTCACCGGAAAATCTTAGAGTCCCAGCTCGCTCAAGGAGGGGTGATCGGCGGGCCGCGGCCCGAAAGCCCAGTGGATACTTGCGCTCGGCCATCGGCGATCGGCAGGTCGTTGATGCTGGCAATGCGCCGGCTCATCAGGCCCTGCTCGTCGAATTCCCAGTTCTCGTTCCCGTAGCTCCGATACCACTGACCGCCCTCGTCGTGCCACTCGTAGGCGAAGCGCACGGCGATCCGAGTGCGCCGGAACACGCCCACAGCTCCTTGATCAGCCGATAGTCGAGCTCGCGCTCCCACTTGCGCCTGAGGAACTGCTCGATCGCCGTCGCGTCCCTGCAGGAACTCGCTCCGGTTTCGCCACTGGCTGTCGGGCGTGTAGGCCAGCGCGACCCGCGCGGGATCGCGGCTGTTCCAGGCATCCTCGGCCAGGCGCACCTTCTGCGCGGCGCTCTGCGCGGTGTAGGGCGGCAACGGCGGACGGCTCATGGGATCACTTACCGGACGGGATGCGCCGATCTTAACCTCTCGGTGCGGCACGTGCGATCCTCGCCGCTCGGCGGCCTCGGTGTCGAGCTCCGCGGAGCGATCCGTACGTTCAGGGCGTACACGCGCGTAAACTCCGCGCCCAGCAGAAAGATCTGCGCCGAGTAGTACACCCACACGAACACGACCACGAGCGAGCCGGCCGCTCCGAACACCGAGGCAATGCGCGGTCTTGCCGATGTAGATGCTGATCAGGAATCGTCCGACGTAAACAGCACCGCCGTCACCAACGCTCCCAACCACACGTCCGTCCAGCGGACCGTTACCCGCGGAATGATAGCGGTAGATCGCGGCGAAGGACACCATCGTGATGACAAAACCGACCATCGCATTGACGGTCTGGGCCAGCAGCTCCCAGCGCCCGAACGCTCCGGCCCACCATTGACCGAGCGCCGGCGATCGCGGCACTCAGCACCAGCGAGACGATCAGCAGGAAGGCGATGCCGAGGATCATGCCGAAGGACACGAGCCGCGCGCGGATCAGGCTGAAGATGCCGGCCGACTCGGCCGCCGTGGCACGCCAGATCCGATCGAGCGCGTTCTGCAGCTCACCGAACACCGAAGTCGCACCGGCCAGCACGAGGATCGTCCCGATGATCGTTCCGGCCACCCCGTTGGGCTGGTGCAGGTTGGCCAGCACCTGCTGGATCGTCACCGCGGCCACCGGTCCCATCAGGTCGCTGAGCTGCGCGAAGATTTCGCCTCGCACCGCGTCGGGCCCGAAGATCAGGCCGGCCACCGAGATCACGATCAGCAGGGTCGGCGCCATCGAGAACACGGTGTAGTAGGAAAGCGCGGCGCCCATGCTCGGCGCGTAATCGGCGAGCCAGGAGGTGACGGTCTTCTTGATGCAGGACCCACCACTCCGGGAGCGTCAACCGGGTCACGTTTATCCCACACGGCGGCGGCTGGCAGAGGACACGTCTGGCCCGGATCTAGCGCATCGGCGCGGCCTGCTCTGTGGCGTCAAGGAAGTTCGCAGCCGCCATGCCCGCTTAAGCCCGGCTTCCGTCGCGAAGCCGGGGAAGTCGCCGCGGCGGTACTGTGGTATACGTCGGCCCCGAACGGGCAGGGATTGGTCTGCCATGCGGGGGCATCGAGCGTGAAAATCCTTTTTCACCTTGACCCGGGCCCATGTCGGCTCGGCCACGGGCCCTTCTCCGCCTGCACTCGCTGCTGCTGCTGGCGACGCGGCTGTACGTCGGCTGGCAGTTCACCAAATCAGGCTGGATCAAGCTCACCTCCTGGGACACGACCCTCGGGCTGTTCCGCGACGAATACCACGTCCCGCTCCTCCCGCCCGACGTCGCAGCGGTCATGGGCACCTGCGGCGAGCTGGGTTTCCGATCCTGCTGTACCTCGGGCTGTTGACGCGGCTTGGGCGCGCTGGGCACCTTCTTCGTCAACACGATGGCGGTGATTTCCTACCGGCAGGTGCTGTTCGCCGAGGGCTACGAAGCGGCCCTCGATGATCACTTCCTGTGGGGCTACATGCTGCTGGTGGTGATGGTGTTCGGCCCGGGCCGGATCTCGCTCGACCACATGCTCGAGCGGCGCGCGGCGCGAGCGACCCAAGCGGGACTAGGCGGACGGAGCCCTGCGCGCCCCGGCAACGGCGGCGACCCTGTGGTATATTGCGCGCCCCTGCAAGGGAGCCCCCAGACGGGGGTTCGCAGGGCCCAAAATTAACCAGAAGTTATTGAATTCCGGAGGTTTTCATGGATGCCGCTAATTGGCTGTGGCTGGCTGTCATCGCGGGCGCGCTCGCCGTCGCCTATGGCGTGCTGTCGATGCTCTCGATCCTGCGGCTCGATGCGGGTTCCGAGCGCATGCAGGAGATCGCAGCGGCCATTCAGGCCGGGGCCAAGGCCTACCTGAACCGCCAGTACAGCACCATCGCGATGGTCGGCGTGGTGCTGTTCGTCGTGCTGTGGTGGGCCTAGGGCTGGCCCACGGCCGGGGGCTTTGCCGTCGGTGCGGTGTTCTCGGGCCTGGCCGGCTACATCGGCATGAACATCTCGGTGCGCGCCAACGTGCGCACCGCGCAGGCGGCGCATTCGGGGCTCAACGCCGCCCTTCAGGTCGCATTCCGCGGCGGGGCGATCACCGGCATGCTGGTGGTGGGCCTAGGCCTCCTGGGCGTGGCCGGTTACTTTCTGGCGGTGCGCGGCCGATCGGGGATGAGGCGGCTCTCCACTCGCTGGTGGGCCTGGCCTTTGGCGGCTCGCTGATCTCGATTTTCGCGCGCTTGGGCGGTGGCATATTCACCAAGGGTGCGGATGTCGGTGCCGATCTGGTCGGTAAGGTCGAAGCGGGCATCCCGGAGGACGATCCACGCAATCCTGCCGTGATCGCCGATAACGTCGGAGACAACGTCGGGGATTGCGCGGGCATGGCCGCCGACCTGTTCGAGACCTACGCGGTGACCATCGTGGCCACCATGCTGCTGGGCGGGCTCCTTCTCAAGGAAGCGGGCATGACCGCGATCGTATTTCCGCTGGCGCTGGGTTCCGCCTCGATTGTCTCCTCGATCATCGGCACGTTCTTCGTGAAGACCTCCGAGGGCGGCAAGATCATGAACGCGCTCTACAAGGGCGTGATCGTCGCGGGCCTCATCTCGGCGGTGCTGTTCTGGTTTATCACCCAGCAGATCATGCCCGCCAACTTCAAGGCGATGTTCGGCTGCGAGCTGGTGGGACTGGCACTGACCGCGGTGCTGATCGTGATCACCGAGTACTACACGGCCACCGAGTACAAGCCCGTGCAGCTGGTCGCGGCCGCCTCGCAGACCGGGCATGCCACCAACATGATCGCCGGGCTCGGCGTGTCGATGAAATCGACCGCGCTTCCGGTCATTGCCGTGTGTGCGGCGATCTTTGCCGCCAACGCGCTGGCCGGGCTCTACGGCATCGCGATCGCCGCAACCGCGATGCTGTCACTGACCGGCATGATCGTGGCCCTCGATGCCTACGGTCCGATCACCGACAACGCCGGGGGCATCGCCGAGATGGCCGGGCTCGATAAGCGGGTGCGCGACATCACCGATCCGCTCGATGCGGTGGGCAACACCACCAAGGCCGTGACCAAGGGTTACGCGATCGGCTCGGCCGGTCTTGCCGCGCTGGTGCTGTTCGCCGACTACACCCACAATCTCGAGACGCACCTGACCGGCGCCGGGCCGCGTCATGGTCGGATTCTCGCTGTCGGATCCGGCCGTGATCATCGGATTGTTCCTAGGGGGCATGGTGCCGTACCTGTTCGGCTCCATGGCGATGGAGGCCGTCGGTCGCGCGGCCGGCTCGGTGGTCACCGAGGTGCGCCGCCAGTTCCGCGAAATCCCGGGCATCATGGAGGGCACCGGCAAGCCCGATTATTCCAAGGCGGTGGACCTGCTGACGCGGGCCGCCATCAAGGAAATGGTCATCCCCTCGCTCCTGCCGATCCTGGTGCCCATCGTCGTGGCCTTCGGCATCAACGCGCTGATGGGTCCGGGCGAGGGCATCAAGGCGCTCGGCGGATTGCTGATCGGCACGATCGTCACCGGATTGTTCGTGGCAATCTCGATGTGCACCGGGCGGCGGTGCCTGGGACAACGCCAAGAAATACATCGAAGAGGGTCACTTCGGCGGCAAGGGTTCCGAGGCGCACAAGGCCGCGGTCACAGGCGACACGGTCGGCGATCCTTACAAGGACACGGCAGGTCCTGCGATCAATCCGCTGATCAAGATCATCAACATCGTGGCGCTGCTGCTGGTGCCACTGCTCTGACGATCAAGCGCGAATAACAATTCAACCATGAGTGCACGGAGTGTCGCCGTACGCCGACTTGTTGTCGGCGACGGCGCTCCTCCATACTCTGTCCCAAATATTTCAGAATTGTGTCACGTTACTTGAGGGGGGACGGATCGTGGCGGACACGCGCGCTGAAGCCATCGCTTTGTTCATGGAAACCATGGAGCGGCTCCTCGTCGAGGGCGGGCCAACGCCCGATGACATCGTGCTGCCCGACCGGCTCGATCGTTCGAAGCTTGATTTCAGCCTCGAGAGCCTGCACGTCATCGACGATTACCTGAACAGGGTGCACGAGCATGAGCAGACCTCGGTCGGCTCTTCTTTGCTGACCACGATTTGGGTCACCTCGCTTTACGCCGGGGAGATCATCCGGCGCGCGGCGGCCCATCGCCGCTACCAATGGGTCACGATCGGGGATGAGTCGCCGGCCGGAGGAGGCACGACCACGGCCCAGGTGGACTTAGGCTCGCTCCGCGCGCTGCGCGACCACGAGGGGGAGTTGTGCCTGCCCAGCCGCGCGGTGCTTCGGGTGATCCTGCGCGGGCGCAAGGCGCGGAGTGTGCACTCCTTTGCCCGCGGTGCCATCGAACCCCCGGTCGCCGAGTCTGAGCCTGCCCTCCTTCTGAGCGCCGAACCCTTCAACCGCGAGACGGTGGCCGCCTTCGCCTGAACATTGCCAGTCCCCCTGATCAGAGACCCGCCCGCTCACTCAAGCGTCTGATCCAGCAAGGGAAAAATTCATAGCAAGCCCCGGGGTGTACGCCCGTTGGGCGAGGGCTAAAGTCTGTGCCACAGTCACAGACTCTATTTAAGGTCCCGCGCCATGAACTCCAACCCGCAATCCCTGAGCCCTATCGCTTCTGCCGCCGATCCGGATCCGCGCTGGGCGGCCGTGCTGGCGCGCGACGCCCGGGCGGATGACACCTTCTTTTACGCCGTGCGCACCACCGGGGTGTATTGCCGGCCCTCCTGCCCTTCGCGACGCGCAAATCCGAAGAACGTTGCCTTCTTTGACAGCTGCGATGCGGCTGAGCATGCCGGCTTCCGGGCTTGCAAGCGTTGCCGCCCGCGCGCCGCCTCGCTCGCCGACCGGCGCGCGGCCACGGTGGCCGCGATCTGCGAATACATCAAGAAGGCCGAGCAGCCCCCGCTCCTTTCCGAGCTGGCCGCGCGCGCCGGCATGAGCGCCTATCACTTTCATCGTGTGTTCAAGGCCACCACGGGGCTGAGCCCGCGCGCCTACGCCACCGCGCACCGCGCCCGGCGCGTGCGCGGTGAGCTCAGGCGCGCGCCCACCGTGACGCAGGCGATCATGGATGCCGGCTACAACTCGGGCGGCCGCTTCTACGCCGATTCCAACCAGCTGCTGGGCATGACCCCGCGCCAGTACCGCGCGGGGGGTGCAAGCACCCAAATCCATTTCGCGATCGGCGATTGCTCGCTCGGCGCGATCCTGGTCGCGCAGAGTCTCAAGGGCGTGTGCGCGATCCTGCTGGGCGATGAGCCCGAGGCGCTGTTGCAGGAATTGCAGGACCGCTTCCCGCACGCCCACCTTCTGGGAGGCGATGCGCGCTTCGAGCGGCGGGTGGCCGAAGTGATCCGGTTCGTCGATTCGCCGCGGATCGGATTAAAGCTCCCGCTGGATGTGCGCGGCACCGCGTTCCAGCAGCGGGTCTGGGAGGCGCTGCGCAAGATTCCGCCGGGTGAGACCGTGAGCTACGCGGACATCGCCCGGACCATCGGCGCGCCGCGTGCAACGCGCGCGGTGGCGCAGGCCTGCGCTGCCAACTCACTGGCGGTGGCGATACCGTGTCATCGGGTGGTGCGCCAGGACGGGGCGCTCTCGGGTTACCGCTGGGGCGTGGCGCGCAAGCGTGCTTTGCTGGACAGGGAAAGCGCCTAGAGACGCCTGATTGAGTCAGGCGGCGAGCGGGAGCGGTGCCGGGCGGCCCAGGGCGTAGCCTTGCAGGAAATCGACCCCGATCAGGCGCGCGGCCTCCACCGAGGAATCATCCTCCACCTGCTCGGCGATGACCTTGAAGTTCAACGTGCGCGCCAGCTTGATCATGGCCGTAACCATCGCCTGATTGACGGTATCGCGCGCCAGGTTGCGCATGAACGAGCCGTCGATCTTCAGGTAATCGACCGCCAGAAGCTTGAGCTTCGAGAACGAACCGATACCGCTCCCGAAGTCATCGAGCGCAAAGCGGCAACCCATGCCGTGCAACACGCCGATAAAGCGACGCGCGTGATCGAGATTGGCGATCACCGCGCCCTCGGCGATCTCGAAGCACACCTGCGCGGGGTTGGCGCCGGTCGCATCGAAGCAGTCCACGACGAACTCGAGGAACTGCACATCCGCGAGCGTCTGGCCGGAGATGTTCAGGGCGACGCTGCGGTTGTTCGGCAACGCGATCGCGCCGCGACCGAGCGCCTCGAGCGTGGTCTGCACTACCTGCCGGTCCACCAGCCCCATCAGACGGTACCGTTCGGCCGCCTGCAGGAAATCGACCGGCGAGACCTGCTCGCCGGCGTCATTGCGCAAGCGCACCAGCACTTCCATGGCCGGTCCCGCATCGCCATCGCCGTAGGCGGCAACGATCGGCTGGCAATACAGCTCGAAGCGATGCTCCTTGAGCGCGCCCTGCAGGAGCTGCAGCCAGTGGATCTCCCCGCTCTCGCGCGCGTAGGTTTCATCGCGCGCCGAGTACACGGTCACATGTCCGCCCTGGCGCTTGGCCTGGTAGCAGGCCGAATCCGCAGCGGCAAGCAATTCATCGATATTGCCGGCGGCGGTTGCGATCTCCACCAGGCCGATGCTCGCGCCCACATTGAATATGCGATCGCGCCAGACGAAGCGGTGGTCGGCGACCTTTCCGCACACGTCATCGGCGATCTGGCGTGCCTTATCGAGCGGGCAGCCCACCAGCAGCATGCCGAATTCATCGCCACCCAGGCGCCCGACCGTGTCCGAGTCGCGCACCGCGCTGCGCACCAGCTTGGCGATGTCGCGCAGCAAGCTGTCGCCGGCCTGATGTCCGCTGGTGTCGTTGATCGCCTTGAATCGATCCAGGTCCAGGTAGCAAAGCACATGGCTGCTGTCACCGCGGCGCGCGGAGTCGATCGACTCCTGCAACCGGCGCTCGAATTCTCGGCGGTTGACCAGGCCCGTGAGCGCATCGTGGGCGGCCTGGTAGGAAATCTGCCGTGTCAGGCCGCGCGACTCGGTCACATCGTTGAACGTGAGCACCGCCCCGTCGATATCACCGCTGTCAGTGCGCATCGGCGCCACCATCACCTCGATCAGGCGCTCGTTCACGCCCTGCCCGAGGCCGAGCGGTCGGCGCCCCAGATTGAGGGGCGTTCCGGCGCTGAGCGCCTGCTGCACCAGTTCGGCCAGCAATTTCTGGTCCGCTTCATTGGCGCTGCCGACCAGCTGATCGGGACTCGTGCCGATGAGGGCATCGCCGGGCACGCCCAACAGCACGATGGCCGCGGGGTTGAGGTATTCGACCCGGCCGGCCGCATCGAGCGTCGCCACGGCGCCGGGCATCGACATCAGAGCCGAGCGGGCGCGCGAGCGCATGCCGCCAGGCAGCGCGAGCGCCGCCACGGTCTGGGTCGGCATCACCTCAGCCCCGACGATCAGAAGCGCGCGGTGTCCTTCGTGCTGTATCGGCCAGGCGGTCAGTTCAAGCCGCGCGAGCTGTCCTTGCAATCCGAGCAGGTCGACTTCGTAGCGCGGAGCGGCCGGCTCATCATTCAAGCGACGCCGGATGTGCTCCCCGACCAGCTCTGCATACTCCGGGGGAACCAGGTCTTCGAGGCGTCGACCGATGAGCTCGCCCGGCTGCGCACCGATCAGGTTTGCGAACTGCGGGTTAGCGTAAAGAATTCCCCGGCTTCCGTGAATCAGCACGGCCTCGTGCAGCTGGTCCCCCAGGACGCTCACCGGTGCGGACGGGGCGGGTTGGGAATCGGGCGTGGCGCTCGCCGCGCGCGTCAGCAGGTGGTTGGCCACGGTCACCAGCGCTGCGAGCTCGCGCTGATCGGTCGCGAGCTCAACGCGCCCGCGGAGCGTTCCGCCCACAGCGATACGGTGGAGCTGGCGCGTGACCTCCTCGAGCGCGTGGCGCTGACGATGCATCAGCGTCTGGACCACCACGATTGCGATCACCAGCACCGCAAATGTCGTGCCGAAAAGAAACAAATTCGACATGGGGTGCCTGGACGTCCTGTGCTGCTCGAGTGCGACCAAACCTTCGCGAGGTGCCGCTCATCTAAGTTACCGCAGCATAGCCCAGCGCGCGGTCGCACCGGAGGCCAAATTCACCATATCATCGTGGCGTTACCCCGCAGCTGCACCGATGTTTTCACGCCAGTTTGCCGGACAGCTGAAGCCGCAAGGCACAATAAGTTAAGCTTCACATTGGATTGCCGATGGTTTCGACCCCTATGTTCAGCCCCGAAGCCGAAAACGACCAGATGATCGCCCAGCAAGTGCGCACCTGGGACGTGCTCGATGAACGGGTGCTTGAGGCGATGCACTCGGTGCAACGCGAACGGTTCGTGACAGCGCCCTACGCCTCGCTTGCCTATGCCGAATGCGCACTGCCCCTGCCGTTGGGCAAGCGCATGCTCACGCCCATGCTGGTCGGGCGCATATTGCAGGCGCTCGAAGTGCAGCCGGGCGATCAGGTGCTGGAGATCGGTACCGGATCAGGTTACATGTCGGCCTGCCTTGCGGCTTTGGGCGCCCAGGTCCAGTCCCTGGAACTCCACGCCCCGATCGCCGAGCTGGCGCGCGCGAACCTGCGCGCGGCGGGCGTCGAGGGGATCGAGGTGACCTGCGCGGACGGTTCGGCCCTCTACAGCGAGACCGCCTACGATGCCATCGTGCTGACCGGCTCGCTGCCGATGTACGTACCGCGCTTTGAACGCGCCTTGAAATTCGGCGGGCGATTGTTCGCCGTGGTCGGCACCGCGCCGCTCATGGAAGCGCGACTCCTGCGCCGGGGCGGACCGAACGAATTTAGCTCGCAGCCGCTGTTTGAGACCTCGATCGAGGCGCTCGAGCATGTCCCCTCCCCGCCGCAATTTCGCTTTTGAGCCCATGAACGCTGTAACCCAGATAGACCCTGCCGGGTTAAAAGCCAAGATGGATGCCCGAGAGTCCTTTTGCCTGCTCGATGTGCGCGAACCCTGGGAGGTGGCCTTGGCCTCGATCCCGGGCAGTGTGGCCATCCCGCTGCACGAAATTCCCGAGCGCCATAAGGAACTTGACGCCAATGCCGAGATCATTGTCATGTGCAAGGCGGGTGGCCGCAGCCAGCGGGCGGCCCAGTACCTCGCGGCCCAGGGCTTTGCCAAGGTGAGCAACCTTGCGGGCGGCATCAACGCCTGGACCCGAGACATCGATCCGGATGTCCCCGACTATTGAAAACCATGGATAATTACGCATGAATCGCCTCTCGTCCCTCCTCCTGCCCCTGATCGCGGCCTGCGGTGCCGCGGGCGCCGTCGAAGTGCAAACGGTCGGTGCCCCCAGTGCCGTCGATCTGCAGACCGTCTATGACCACGCACTCACCGCCGATCCGACCATGCAGCAGGCCGAAGCGCTCCACATGGCCTCGAAGGAGACCCGCACGCAGGCGATTCTGGACATGCTGCCGCTCGACACCAACGTCAGCAAGACCTGGAACGGTCGCAACAGCGACAACGCCGCGACGCCGATTCTGGGGAATCTGGCCCTCTCGGTAAATCTGTTCTCCTGGGACAAATGGATCGCGCTCAAACAAGCCAACACCATCGTGGCGCAAGGCGAGGCGAACTATCTGGCGGCGCGCGAGGACCTGATCGTGCGTGTGGCCCAGCAGTACTTCGCGGTGCTGGCCGCCAACGACACCCTGGCGGCCCAGTCCAGCGCGCTGCAGTCGGTGTCCCGCCAGCTCGAACAGGCCGAGCGCCGGTTCGAAGTGGGCCTGATCGCCGTGACCGACGTGCAAATCGCGCGCGCGGCGCGCGACAGCACGGCCGCGGCGGTCATCGCCGCCAAGCGCATCGTGGCCAATGCCGAGGAGCAGCTGCGCGCCACGACCGGCGAGAAATACACCCGGTTGAATGAGCCGGGGGATGGCATGCCCTTGCTGACGCCCGAACCTGCCAGCGAGGACGCCTGGGTGACCGCGGCGCTCAGCCAGAACGCCAACCTGATCTCGAGCCGGATGAACTCGGACATCGCCCACGAAAATTATCTCACCGCGATCGGCGGCCATCTGCCCTCGGTCAGTGCATCGGCCACCCGCTCGTGGAACCTTCAGGACACCAACTCCCAGGGCACATTCATCAGGGAGCCCGGAAGCAGCCTCACCGGCAACACGCTCGGGTTTATCAACACCAACGACATCATCTGGCAGGTGGCGATCACGGTCCCCGTATTCAGCGCGGGTGCCACGCAGTCGCGGGTCCGTCAGGCCAAGTACCTGTGGAATGCCGGCAAGTCCGGTTATGACTTCACGCTCCGCCAGACCGAGCAGCTGGCCCGCGACGCCTATCAGGGCGTGATCAGCCAGATCGCCCAGGTCGGCG
Source organism: uncultured Gammaproteobacteria bacterium (assembly GCA_963717335.1). Lineage (GTDB taxonomy): Bacteria > Pseudomonadota > Gammaproteobacteria > Steroidobacterales > Steroidobacteraceae > FEN-1191. Next base: position 218,050 of record CAVQVZ010000004.1, read on the forward strand.
CGCTCAAGCAGGCGGTCGAATCCAACCGGGTGTCGCTCCAGGCCACCGAGGCGGGCTATGAAGTGGGAACCAAGACGGCCATCGACGTGCTCTCCTCGCGCGAACTGCTGGTCCAGGCCCAGACCAATTATTCACAGGCCAAATACGGTTACCTGAACAACATCGTGGCGCTGCGCCTGGCGGCCGGCAACCTCGATGCCGCCACGATCCAGCAGATCAATGGCTGGCTGGTCCAGCCCCAGCCCCCGCCTCCGGAAGTTCCGACGAGCATTGGGGCTCCCTCGGGCCCGGCCGTCGCTGCCCCGAGCGGGCAGAGCCCGATGCCGGTCAATCCGAACCCGCAGAATCCTTCGGGCGGAGCTTCGACCACGCGAATTCCCCCTGGCGGCACGGCGATGCCGGTGGCTCCGGCCCCGGGCACCGCCACCCCCGCCGCGCCGACTCCCAGAGTCGTCGCTCCGGTCTCTTCACCCCGACCGCCGCCGCCTACCGGCGGACCTGAGGTGCTGCCACCCGGCGCGGCACCCTCGCCTCCTCCTCGCTGACGAGGGCCAGCACGCGCTTAAGCGCGCCCTGATTTTCCAACACCACCGCGCGCGCGGCTTCGCCCATGCGCGCGCGTTCGGGGGCGTCGCCCATCAGTCGAACCACCTCGGCGGCCAGCTGCGCCTGGTTTTCGATGATCAGCAGCGCGTGATGCGCCGCCAACAGGCGCGCGATGTCGGGGGCGCTGTGCTGGTGGGGCCCGCTGAGCGTGGCTACCCCGAGCGCGGCGGGCTCGAGCAGATTGTGTCCGCCGATCGGCACCAGGCTTCCGCCCACAAAGGCGAGGTCGGCTGCGGCATAGAAATTCTCAAGCTCACCCAAGGTATCCAGCAGCAACACCGAAACCTGCCCCGCGGTTCTTGGATCGACCGATCCTGCGCTGCTCAAGCGTATCCACGGCTCCCCGCTCGCCTCGATAAGCTTGGCCGCCTCTTCGAAACGGGCCGGGTGGCGCGGGGCAATCACCAGCAAGGCATCGCCCTGCGTGGCGCGCAGCGCCGCGTGCGCTGCGAGCACGGCCTTCTCCTCGCCCGGATGTGTGCTGCCGGCGACCCACAGCCGGCGCGCCGGGGCGTAGCGGGCACGGAGCGCCTGTCCGTTCAGGCGCGCGGCAGGTGCGATCGCGCGATCGAATTTGATATTGCCGGTCACGTGGATGCTCGAGGCCGGAACGCCCAAGGATTCAAACCGCCGCGCATCGGCGATCGACTGCGCCGCCACGGCCACGTTGAAGGCCAGTGAGGGTTGCAGGAGGGGTGAGAATTTCTTCCAGCGCGCAGCGCTTTTCTCCGAAAGGCGAGCGCTGGCGATGATCACCGGCACGTGCTGCTCGGAGCAGACCTGCAGCAGGTTCGGCCACAGCTCGGTTTCCATGACGATCAAAAGCGACGGGCGGAATCGCCGTAGGGCCCCTCGTACGCACCAGGGCAGATCATAGGGCGCATAGCTCGCCTGGACATTCGCATCAAAGGCGGCGCGTGCCCGAGCGCGACCGGTCGGCGTGGCGCTTGTGACCACCACCGGCCGTTCAGGCCACGCATTACGGAGGGCCGCGACCAGCCCAGTCGCGGCCTGCACTTCCCCGACCGACACCGCGTGCACCCACAAGCCCGGGGCCGACCCAGGAAGCGCCGCGCCGCGCCCGAAGCGTTCGGGCCAGCCCTGCCAGTAACTGCGCTCGCGCACGCCTCGCCAAGCAATCACCAGGCTCGCCAACGGGAGCGCGAGCGTGGCGAGGAAAGTGTAGAGCGCGCGCACGCTCTAACCGGCCACGGGAACCTGGAGCGGCCGGGACTCGATCGCGGCGGAAAAATAGCTGTGCACCAGCGCCTGCCAGTCGGCAGCCGAGAAGCGCTCTCCGCCGAGCGCGGCCGAGATCTTGTGCAAGGAACGCTGCAGGCGCACCAGGTTGGCATCCGACCACCATCCCGGCAGTCGCACCGCCCCGCGGTCGAAGTCGATGAGCCAGACCTCGTTGCTTTCCTCGCCCAGCAGAATGTTGTGGGCGTTCAGATCCGCGTGGTAGATGCCGTGCGCATGAAAATTTCGAAGGCACCGGCCGATCGCCACCCAAACCGGAAGCGACACCGGACCTGCCTTCAGGGCGGAGGCCAGCGAACGAACCGCTGGAATCCGCCCCACCAGCAGATCGGCGGTGTAAGTAGAACCGTGGCGCTTGTAGCCGGCCGCAATCGGCATCGGCACGGGCAGGCCCGCGCGGTACATCAGGTGCAGCAGGTTCCACTCATGAAAGGAGCGCGTGCGCTCGGCCCCCCGCCAGAAGTAGCGGTCCTTGAATAGGGGCGCGATCAGGCCGCCGCGACGGTAATGGCGCAGCACCAGGCTTCGCGCGTCGGCCTCGATCAGGTACGCCGAACCGCGCCCTCCTTCTGCCGCGCTGACCGTGCCGCGCTCGGCCCAAAACGAGGGATCGAGCCACCCGGGCGATGCATTGCTGGCCCTGGAGCTGTCATATAGGATCGTGCCGCCCTGGTAATCCTGGATTTTTACCTCCGGACCCAAGGCCATGTAGGTCACACGCGCCACTGGGGATCCGGCTTTCGCATGAGTGATTTGGTCACGCCGCCCCGCACCTTATGCCTACTGCGCCTCTCGGCGATCGGCGATGTGACCCATGTGGTCGCGATCGTCCGTACCCTGCAGCACGCCTGGCCCGAAACCGCGATCACCTGGGTGGTCGGCCGCATCGAGGCGCGCCTGGTCGCTCTGCTGCCTGGCGTCGAGTTTATCATTATAGACAAGCGCTCCCTGCGCGCGGGAGCCGGGGAGCTGCGTCGACAGTTGCGCGGCCGGCGCTTCGATGTGTTGCTGCACATGCAGACCGCGCTCCGCGCGAGCCTTTACTCCACGCTGATCCGTGCCCGGGTGCGCGTCGGCTTTGATCGAGCACGGGCGCGGGAACTTCAGTGGCTGTTCACCAACCGCAAGATCGCGCCGCGCACGCGCGAGCACGTCCTGGACAGCTTCTTTGGATTTACCGAGGCGATCGGCATCAAGGAGCGGCGCCTGGAGTGGGCGCTGCCGGTGCCGGAGGCGGCGGTACGCTGGGCGCAGGAACTCATTCCCGAGGCTCAGCGCACGCTGATCGTGAGCCCCTGTTCGCGCTGGAGCGCGCGCAACTGGAGGAGCGAGCGCTACGCGGCGCTGATTGATCACGCCGTGCGTCGCCACGGCCTTAAGGTGCTGCTGTGCGGTGGCCCGGGCGAGCAGGAGCGCGCCATGGGAGCGGCGATCGAAGGCGCGGTGAATGTGCCGGTGCGCAACATCATCGGCACCGACACGCTCCCGCAGTTGCTCGCCCTGCTGGCGCGCGCCACCGTGCTGCTCTCGCCGGATTCCGGTCCCGCGCACATGGCCACCATGGTCGGCACGCCGGTGATCGGGTTGATGGCCGGCACGCGCAGCGCGCGGAGCGGTCCGTACCTCTCGCAGCACTGGTGCGTCGATCGGTTCGCCGCGGCCGCCCTGAAGTACCGCGGCCGCCCGGAAAGCGAACTGCCGTGGATCGAAACCATCGAGGTGCCGGGCGTCATGGATTTGATCGAGACCGAGGCGGTCTGCGCTCGACTGGATGAATTGCTCGCCTCGGGCGCAGATAAAAATGCGGGCGGCGCCACGGGCGCCGTCCCCCTGCTACGATAGATCGATGCAAGACATCCTGGTGCCGATTTCCCCGGGCGAGCTGCTCGACAAGATCACGATCCTGCGCATCAAGTCGGCGCGCATCTCGGATGCGGTGAAACTGGCCAATGTGCGCCTGGAACTGGGCCTGCTCGAGAAGCAATGGCGCACGGCGATCCCCGATGGGATCGATGTGGCGAGCGAGGAGCGCGCCCTGGAAGAAGTCAATGCCAAGCTCTGGGAAGTCGAGGACCTGATCCGGGACCTGGAAGCCGAGAAACGCTTTGAAGCGCGCTTTATCGAATTGGCGCGCGCGGTCTACATCAACAACGATGAGCGCGCCGCCATCAAGAAACGCATCAACCTGAAGCTGGGCTCGGCGCTGATCGAGGAAAAGTCCTACCGCCCGTACGCCTGAGCCGTCGAGCCCTTGAGCGTGTACTCGGCCCCGCAGTAGCCGCATTTGGCCCAGCCGGTCTGCTCGATCGGCAGGTACACGCGCGGGTGCGAGTTCCACAGCGCCATCGCCGGGCTCGGGCAGCTCAGGGGCAGATCCTTCTCGGTGATCTCGTATTCCATCTGCGTGTTGGCGGGCGCCAGGCCCGTGGGTGAGCTCATGGCGGCATTATACCTTGCATCGTCCGTTGCCAGATCGCCGTTACCGCCGATCGTTCGCTGAGGAAATCACTTTCCGGAACGACCGCGGTGAGCCCGGCAATCGTGCGGTGATGGCTGCACTCGCGGTACCTGCGGTAGGCTCCGGTGAGCACATCGATCGTGCCCTGGGGGACGAGCGCGGCCGAGGCCACCGATTCGAGCTCGCGAATCGTGTCGGCAAACCAGGCCACCGGGGGATAGCTCCCCGCCCACAGCAGCGCCCAGTACTGCGCCAGGAACTCGATGTCGGCGATGCCCCCGGGATCCTGCTTCAGGTCAAATTCCCCAGGCCCCGCCGCCGACAGCTCGGTGCGCATGCGCTGGCGCATGCGCTGCACTTCCTCGCGCAAGCTCTCGCGCTTGACGCACTCCTTGAGCACGCGCATGCGGATGGCCGAGAAGCGCTGCTGCAGGCTCGCATCCCCGCACACCGCGCGCGCGTGCAGCAGCGCCTGGTGTTCCCAGGTCCACGCTTCGCGCTGCTGGTATTCCTCGAAGGCCTCGATGCTGGTGATCAGCATTCCGCCCTTGCCGCTGGGCCTGAGGCGCATGTCCACTTCGTACAATCGTCCGGCGGCCGAGTGCATCGTCAAGGTATGGACCATGCGCTGCACGAAACGAATGAAGAACACCTGGTTATCGACGCTGCGTGCGCCCTGCGTTTCCTGGCCCGTTCCGGTCGAATCGTGCAGAAACACCACGTCCAGATCCGAGCTGTAGCCCAGCTCGATCCCGCCGAGCTTGCCGTATCCGACCGCACAGATGCGCACCGCGCGCCGCTCCTCGCCCTGTCCGCACATCGGCGTGCCGTATTGCGCGGTCACGAAATCCCAGCTGATCTTCAAGGTCGCCTCGATGATCAGCTCGGCAATCTCGGTCAGCCGGTCGCTCACATTCATCAGCGGCAATCGGCCCGACAGGTCCGCGATGGCCACCCGAAACAGCGCCGCGCGCTGGAAATTACGCAGCTCCACGACCAGCTGCTCCTCATCGCCGGGCTCCACATCCGCCAGCCGGGCCTTGAGCTCTGCAGCCAGCTCTTCGCGGGAGGGTAGCTGCTCGTACAGTCGCTCATCGATCAGCTCATCGAGCAGCAACGGGAGGGCTGCAATCTGTGCAATCAGAAAATCCCCGTGGCCGGCCAGCTCGATCAAGCGCCGACGCGCGGTCGAATTCTCAAGGAGCAGCGCGTAATAAGCCGAGCGGGTGCCGATCGCCTCGATGATGCGCACCAGTCGTCGCAGCACCGCCAAGGCGTCCGGAAGCGGCGCCACTTCCTCGAGCACCTGCCCGAGCAGCGAGTTGAGGCGCCTGCGACCGGCCACATCCAGTCTTTTGGGCCACGCCGATCCGCGCAGGTCCACCAGGAGCTGGGCCACAACCGCGACCTCCGGCATGTTAAGGCCCTGGAGCCGCGCCTCCAGTACCGCGCGCGGTTCCTCGCCGTCCAGCCAGCTGGCCAGCGAAACCGCCTTGGGCTGCGCGCCGCCATCGGACTGCACCAGCGCCGCAAAGTGCGCGGCCACACGCGATCGATGCTCATCCAGCGCAACGCGCAGCGCCCCCCAGTCTTCGAAATCCATGCTAAGTGCGATGCGCTCGCGCGCGGTGGGATCGGTGGGCAGCGCGTGGGTTTGCTGGTCCTGGTACATCTGCAATCGGTTCTCCAGGCGCCGCAGAAACTCGTAGGCGGAAGACAGCTCTTCGGTGACCCCCGGCGGCAACAAGCGCGCGCCGCCCAGAAGCGGGAGCGTGTGCAGGAGCGAGCTGCTCTGCAGGCGGCGCTCGGTTCCCCCGCGAATCAGCTGGAGCGATTGCACGATGAATTCAATTTCGCGGATCCCGCCCGGCCCGAGCTTGAGGTTGTCCTGAAGGTCGCGCCGCGACACCTCCCGCTCAATGAGCCCCTTCATCTCGCGCAACGCCTCGAACACGCCGAAATCCAGGTAGCGGCGATAGACGAACGGCCGCACGCTGGAGCGGAACACCTGCTCGTAGAGTTTCTCTCCGGTCACCGCGCGCGCCTTGATCCACGCGTAGCGCTCCCAGTCCCGGCCCTGGCGCTCCAGATACTCCTCGAACGCCGCCGTGCTCACCGCCAGTGGCCCGCTGGCACCGAACGGGCGCAGGCGCATGTCGACGCGAAACGCACGCCCCTCCACGCTCGGCGCGTCCAGATACCGGATCAGCAACTGACCGAGCCGCAGGAAAAATTCCTCGTGCGATTGCGGACGCTCCCCTGTGGTCTCCCCGTGGGCGTCAAAGAGGAAAATCAGGTCAATGTCGGAGGAAAAATTAAGCTCCTGCCCGCCGAGCTTGCCCATCGCGATAACCACCAGGCGCTGGGCCTCCGGGTTCTCGCTCGCCGGTGCGCCGTGGCGCTCGGTCAGCTGCCGCCAGGCAAATTCCTGCGCAACGCGGATCGCGCTATCGGCGGCGTTGCTCAGGTCGCTCAGTGTCTGCTCAAGGCTCGACCATCCGGCCAGATCGCGCCAGGCGATGCGCGCCAGTTCCGCGCGCCGCCAGCGACGAAGCTCGGCGATGAATTGGGACTCATCGACGCCGATCGATGCGACCTCCTGCACCGAGAACGGATCCGCAAATTGCCTCGCTCCATCCCTGAGGAGGCGCGGCAGCAAGAGCTCATCGCGCGCCAACGCGTCGTGAACGAAATCGCTCGAGGCGAGCACGCGGAGGCCGGCCTGCAGCAGGTCGGTCGGGGCAGCCTTTAAGGTGGCCGCGCACTCCGGCGCGCGCTCTTCCAGCGCCTGCAGCGCGCGCTCGCCGTGATCGTGGGCAAGTGTCATCGGCACGATTCTATTCGGTCTAACCGCAGCACGAGGGCGGCAGGAGCGAGGCGAGGAAATTCGGCGCCGGACAAAGAAAATGCCCGCGACCAGAAAAAAGACGAGCCATCAGCCGGACAAAAAAAGAGCCCCGCAAGCGGGGCTCTAAGGTATTGCGCGGAAACGGGGGGGTCTTGTTCCGCGACTTAGGGGCACCGCTAACTTGACGTCAACGGTACCCATGGCGGACATAATACGCACTTGAATTGGTTTGTAAAGTGAACTATTTATGAAGCTTTTGTTATCTAACGATAACCATCCTAAAAACTTGGAATTACAAAGGGTTAGCCCTGTTTTTAGGCCCTCATTTCTCGCTCGCGTAGATGGCCGTATGCGCGGTTGCGGCCGATCCGATCGTGCCTCTGTACATGCCCGCGCTGTTCATCGAAAAAGCCACCTGGCCTTGTCCATTCAGGGCGATCACGGCGCCTTCTCCACCCAGTTGGCCGATGTCTGCAATCGTGTTGTCGGCGGCCGATTGCACATTCTCTCCGTGCCAGGCGATGCGGTCGCGGATCTGGCGCGCGGCGGAGCCGCGAATAAAAAACTCGCCATCACCCGTGGCCGACACGGCGCAAATTTTGTCTTCGGCGTACGTGCCCGCGCCGATGATCGGTGAATCGCCCACGCGCCCCCATCGCTTGCCGGTGACGCCCCCGGTCGAAGTCGCCGCCGCCAGGTGACCGGCCTGATCGAGGGCCACCGCGCCGACCGTACCGTATGCGTGAGTGCGATCGATCACCTCCCCGGTCTTGTCGCGCCATTGCAAAAACTGTTGCCATCGCTCTTCCGTGCGAAAGTAACCGGGATCGACTTGCTCCAGACCCTGCTGCAGCGAGAAGGCATCGGCGCCCGGCCCGGCCAGCATCACATGCTTGGATTTCTCCATGACCGCGCGCGCGAGGCTCACCGGATTTTTGGTTCGGGTGACCCCGGCCACCGCACCGGCCTGCCGCGAGCGCCCGTCCATGATCGAGGCATCAAGCTCGTTGCGCCCCTCGGCGGTAAACACCGCACCCTTGCCGGCGTTGAACAGCGGGTCATCCTCGAGCACCTTCACCGCGGCCTCAACGGCATCGAGGCTGCTGCCACCGCTCCGCAGTACGCGGGCGCCGGCTTCCAGCGCGGCATTGAGGCCGGCCCGATACGCCTTTTCCTTCTCTGGCGTCAGAGAACCCGGCTCGACCACCCCGGCGCCGCCGTGGATGGCCAGCTGCCAGGTTGCCGCGGCCCTCACGGGCGCGCCAAGTACCGTCATGCACAGAATTGCCATTACCACCTTCATTTGGGAACGCGTTTTTTAGGCGATGCGGGAAAGTCCCTCAAGACAGTGTATCGAAAATGCCTGTCCGGGCTCCAACCCGCACCGCTCTCGCAACCCGAGCGGCGGGGCCCACTTGATTGACATAAGCCGTTTTCTCGGTGATGAACTTCCCATTTCGAAACAGCAATTTACCGCCGTGTACAGCAATTCGTTAGGTTTGAACCCTCTTCCCAGGGAGTGCCTAGTTGTCCGAGCACGGGGTCCACTCAAGCCACGCTATTCCAGGGCCCACGGACACCCTGAGCGCTCGCGTTGGCGCGATCGCCGGAGCGCTGGGCGCGCTGTCCCCGAAATGGCTTCCGAAACCCTCCCTTCGCGTCGTGCTCGCGTGTGCCTTTCTGATCGTGTTTCTCGGACTGTCGGTCGGGGTGCGGGTCGCCCATCGGAGCACCAGCGAAGCGGCCCTGCTCATCGGGAGCGTTGAGCGCGAGTACGAACCGATCCTGCGCAAGACCCGTGAACTTGAAGAGGCGCTCACGACCTACAGCCACCAGGTCAGCGCCGAAGGGCACCAGCGCTTAAAGGTCGACGCCGCCGCCCTCGAATCCGGGGCGGCACTGCTGGCAGCCTACGATGACTACGCCGCTCTGGCGGCCGGGGCACCTGGAATCACCGATTCAAAGCTCCGCCCGCGGCTCGAGGCGTTCCAAAACCAGGGCCTGGCGATCGCTGAGCTTTGTCGCCAGCGAGCGAGCTACAGCCGCACGTCGCAAGACGCACTGAACGCGCTGGCCAGCCGTGCGGCAATGGCGGCTCAGGGTTTTGAGACGGGCGATCAGGTGTATACGCGAAAGTCCCTGGCCGAACTATCCCGTGCGGCTGCGGCCCTGCGCACCAGCACGCTGATGTACTTTGCCTCGCCCTCCGCTTCCACGGCGGATGCTGCGGCTGAGAGCGAAAGCAGCTTTCGCGCCCTGCTTCACGCCCACGCCGATGAATTCCTGCGCGCGCCCGGACGAGCCTGGTACGAGCTGATGGCCAACGACCTGGGTGCGACGGCGCGCGCGCGGATGCGGTTCTTGGCGATTGAAAAGGGCGTGGATGACTCGCTGGCCGGCTTTGAACAAACCTCGCGCGATCTGGATTCGGTGATCGAAAGTGAATTGCAGCGTCCCGCCTGGCAGGCGCTCACGCACGCCGCCGGGCGCGCCCGCGTCGCGGCTGAGCACACCGAAAGGCAGATCGTCTCCTTCAATATCGGCACGATCACCCTCATCGTGCTCACGGCCCTGGTGATCCTTTTTGGCATCGCAGCGCCGATCCGCCGTTTGCTGTATGTCACCCGTCGCCTGGGAGGCGGTGCCCTGGAAGCGCGCGTCCCGCGCGGGGGACTGCGGGAACTGGACGAGTTGGCGGGCGCCTTCAATGACATGGCCGAAGCGCTGTACATCTCGCAGCAGGCGCTGCGCGAGCACCAGGCCGTGCTCGAGGAACGCATCGCGCAACGCACCGAGGAACTGCGCATTCTCGCCCACCACGATCCGCTGACCGAGCTGCCCAACCGCCGCGAGCTGGCGGTGCGCCTGGACAGCACGATTGCCAGCGCGCAAGCGGCCGGGACCTCGTGCGCGTTGCTGTACCTGGACGTCGATAATTTCAAGACCATCAACGACACGCTCGGTCACCAGTTTGGCGATCGGGTGTTGCGTGCCATTTCCGACCGGCTGCTGGACATTGCCGGAAAGGTCGGGTTTCTGGCGCGCCTCGGTGGAGACGAGTTCACTCTGGTCATATCCACGGTCAAATCGCCCCTGTCGGTCGAATACTTTATGGCGCACATCCTGCGGGAATTCGCGGTTCCCCTGCGCGTCGATGATCGTGAGTTGCTGATCAGCCTGACGGCGGGCATCGCACTGTTTCCCGAGCACGGCGATTCGGTCGAGGCGCTGATGCGGGCCGCGGACTCGGCACTGCACGATGCCAAGGGCAAGGGGCGCAACGGCTTTCAGGTCTATCGCGCCGAGCTGCTGGCCGGCGCATCACACCGCTTCCATACCGAGCAGGCACTGCGCCACGCCATAACAAATGGGGAATTCCTCCTGCACTTCCAGCCCGAGGTTTCCCTGCTCACCAAGACCACCAGCGTCGTGGAAGCCTTGCTGCGCTGGAAGCGTCCGGACGGGCGCATCGCGACTGCGGGCGAGTTCATCGAAATCGCCGAGCAGGCCGGGTTGCTGATTGACTTGAGCGACTGGCTGATACGCAATGCACTCGACGCCGTACGTGAACTTCGGGCCAGTGGCTGGTCTTCGGCCAAGGTGGCCATCAACGTCTCACCTCAACAATTGCTCGCCGGACAGTTCCTCGAGCGCGTGCGCAAGGCGCTGGCGGCCACCACGCTCCCCGCGGAGTGCCTGGAGGTGGAGCTCACCGAAAGCGCTCTACAGACGGGCCGCCGTGCCATAGAAACCCTGCATGAACTGCGCCGCAGTGGCGTGGCCGTAGCACTGGATGATTTCGGCACCGGTTACTCGACCCTAAAGTCGATCGACGAACTGCCGCTGACGCGTGTCAAACTGGACCGGAGCCTGGTCAAGGACATCGAGATCAGCCCGAGCGCGGCCGGCTTTGCGCACTCCTGCATTCAGCTTTGCCAGAGCCGCGGGCTCACCGTCACGGTAGAAGGCATCGAGCGGCCCGGGCAACTGGATGCTCTCGAAAATTGCGGCGATATCCAGGTGCAGGGCTACCTGATTGCCGCTCCGGCACCGCTTCAGGACATTATCCAATTCGTGAGCGATACACCGGAACGCCTAACGGCCGCGTGGCCGACCGAGGCGGACGAGGACTTGGACCACACCAACTCGGTGACTTTCCTGCGTCATCGAACCCGCTAGGGCACAACGGCTTTCGCCGCGTGTCAGATCACCGCGTGGGCGTGCAGATCAACGATCTCTATGGAGGAGTGGCGAATCTGCAAGTGCGGATGGCGCAAAAACGATTGTGCCGCGGCGTCATGGGATTGGGCATGCACAATTGAATAGAGCACGATCTCGTTGCTGGCATCGGATATTCCCCACTCGGTGACCCGTTTGGTTTTCCCGGTCCCGGCCCCCAGATCCACAAACATTCCCCTGTTTTTGCCGGTCCAGTCCCGCCATTGCTGCTCCCTGGTATCTTCCGCCGCTTTCCTCGTATCGGCCGGCCTGTTCCTCCAATTATCAAGCACTGCTCGCGGCAGGAGATTTAGGACCAGAAACTTTCTCATGGGGAACCCCTGCATTCGGCAACACCAAACACCATAGTCGGTTCCTTGCAGGGCTGTATGTAGGCCGTTGGCTCCGCGACGCGCGATGGGACTTCGGGTACAGAGCATCTCAGGTAACGGCGATCACAACCTCGAGTGGGCCGGCCGGCGCGCTCATGGCGCGCCGGCCGCCACCCGAAGCACCTCAGGGGGTAGTTGCGGCCCGAATCACGCCATACACACCGTGCGATTCATCGTCCGGCCCCGCTGCGAAATACAACGCATTGCTGGCCTGGCCCGCCACGCCGTTGCCGAAACTCAGGCCCCAGAGCCCCTCGTAGCGGATGGACTTGCCCGTTGCATCTTTAAGTGAGCCCAGGAAGTTTCCGCTGACCGGATCGAACGCGTTGATCGTTCCGTCACCGAAATTTCCTACCAGAAGCGCACCACCGAAGCGACCGAAGCTCGCAGGTGCCATAGCTATACCCCAGGGGGCGTTCAGCGGTCCTCGGGAAGCCAAGCGCCGGATCAGGTTTCCGCGGGCGTCGAAAACGTCCACGATGCCCAGTCCCGGACCGTCCAGATTGTCGTGGGCCTCATTGTCCTGCTTGGCGTAGGTCACGACGATGTCGCCGTTGACGTTCTGAATGCCAAACGGCGCGAAATGCGCCGGCAGGTTGTTGTCCTCGAATGCGCCCGGCCGGTTTACCCGGACGAACTGCGCATCAAACACGTCGACCCGCCCGTTGTGAAAATCGGTCGCATATAACAGGTGCCGCGTGCCATCGCCGCCTATCGCCAAGCCCTTGTAGATGGCGCCTTGCGCCGAGCGGTCTGCCGCGCGCACCGCGTGTTCCAAGTCGACGCTGGGCGCCCAGCCGCTGATCGATCCGTCCTCACTGGCAAACAGGAACAGGCTCGCGCTCGAGTTCCCGCCCTTGCTGACGACGAAGTCCGTCGAGCTGTTATAGACGATCCCGGTCGGGTGACCCAGCCCGTCGCCAATCTTGGCCGGCGGAATCTTCACTACGAGCGACTGGCGCGCGCCTTTGCCGTCGTACAGCGTCGATACACCGGTGCCGTTGTCCGCCACCCAGACCACGGCATTGGGATTGAACGCCACACCCCACGGGTTGACGAGGTTGGGGTCAGTCACGTCGGCGGGTATCGCACCGTCCGAGACCAGCGCGTGTGCGCGATAGAATTGATGCGCTGCGACGCTGTCGACCTGGGCATAGGCGCCCGACAGGCAGGCCACCATCGACACGGCGAGCAGCACTACGGCGGGACTGCGCTTGTGCGCGGTAACTGGGTACATAGGAGGTCTCCTTCAAATGAGTGGAAGTCTTTTTTTGCCGGCCCACCTCGACCCCCCCACCGCGCAGGTCGCCGGCACGGAGTAAGTGCCGAGGCTCGATGGGCCGGTTCACTGCGCGCCTCACTTCTGTGTACGGCGCACCGGCCAGGGCAAACCCGAAAGAAGGTTTTGGTGCACGCCATTGACTGCGGTCGCGCTCAGGTCCGAACCTAAGTCAAGCGCATCTGCTGTACGATGGCGGACCCATAAGCTCTGTCGCCAACTCACACGGGATACTGACCTGCCATGAAATCATCGATGTACCAGTCGGCCGTGCCTTCCTGCGTCCGTGCACTGACCAATCTCGCGGCCATAATCGAAAAGGGGGCGGCGCACGCCGAGGCGAGAAAGATAGATCCCGCGGCGTTGCTGGGCGCGCGCCTGTTCCCGGACATGCTGCCCCTGACCAAGCAGGTCCAGATCGCCACCGACACGGCGAGCGGTGCCGTGGCGAGGCTGGCCGGGAACGAGCCTCCGGTGATCGAGCACACCGAATCGACGTTTGAGGCGCTGGTGGACCGAATCCACAAGACCATCGAGTACCTGAATTCCATCAAGCCGGAGCAGCTTGATGGCACCGAAGACAAAATCATTTCCTGGCAGACGCGCAGCAGCAGCAAGTCGATGCAGGGCCTCCCCTACCTCAGCAACCATACGCTGCCCAACGTGTACTTCCACGTCACCACGGCCTACAACATCCTGAGGCACAACGGCGTGGAACTCGGCAAGATGGATTACCTGGGTCGGAACTAAACCGCGCCGCATGTGCCACGTTCAGCAGCGGTCCTGCAGCGCTGCCACGGCCTAGGTCGTTGGCAGATTCATCCGTCGCAATAACTTCGCGAAGCGCGGATCCGCGCGCAGGCTGGCCAGCAACGGGTCGGTCTTTACGTTGACCAGCCCCGGGTCCTTTTGCGTGAAGGCCGTGTCCAGCCATTCGAAGGCCTTATCGCGCTCGCCGCGGTAGGCATAGGCTTGTGCGACCTGAATCGCGGACGTGTCGTGATACTTTTTGATCAATTCTTGGAGCGCCGCGTCCGAATCCGCTAGGCGCTTGCTCGCATAGGCCAGGATGGAGCGCCCCTCCAGGCGGTAATATTCACCCGTCTCCTTTTCGATCGCGCTGTTGGCGGCCTCCATATTCCCGGCCTTGAGGTCCAGCATCGCGAGGATAAGGTGGACCTTGGTCGTCATGGGATTGACGGCCAGAACGCTCTGGGCCTCCGAGCGGGCCTGCGCGGGCTGTCCCATGGCCTCGAGCAGCATGACCAGCTGAACGTGGCCCAATACCGACAACGGGTCGAGCTGCAGAGACTCGCGGAAATAGGGCAGCGCCTGCTCCGGGTGACCTAAGGCCCGCGCCAGCTGGCCGCTGCGGAGCAGCGCACCAGAGTCGTGCGGTCCGGTCGCAATTAATTCGTCGAGCTGCTTTTTGGCGGCGGCCCAATCCCAGTTGACGATGGCAAGGTTGGCGCGCAGGTTGAGCGCAGATCGCAAGTTCGGATCGAGCCTCAACGCCTGATCAATTTCCTGGCTCGCGCGCTCGCGGGTCCCCTTCTCGCCCGTGCCGAACGTGGCGACATACAGATAGGCACTTGCGAGTTCGTAATGCGCGGGGGCGAAGTCTGGCTCGAGCGCTATGGCCTGCTTGAGAATCGCGATGCCCTGCGCGACGTCCTCATCGCTCGCGCGGCGCGCGAAGTATTGGCCGCGCAGGTACAAGCTGTAGGCGTCCATGTTGTGTGGCGTGCTGTGGGGAGCGAGCGCGGCAGGCAGAAGTTTGGCCTGCAGCCCCTTGACGACCGCTGCCGCGATTTCCTGCTGCACCTTGAAGACGTCGGTAAGCTGGCGCTCGTAACTTTCCGACCACAGATCCACACCATCGGCCGCACGAATCAGCTGTGCCGTGATGCGCAGTTGGTTGCCGGCCTTGCGGACGCTTCCCTCAAGGAGGTTGGCCACGCCCAAGGTCCGGGCAATGCTTCGTATGTCTTCGTTCCTGCCCTTAAATGCGAACGATGAGGTCCGAGCGATCACTTTAAGATCCGGGTTGTGCGAGAGGTGGTCAATCAGTTCTTCCGAGAGGCCGTCGGAGAAATACTCCTGGTCACGCTTCTCGCTCATGTCCACGAACGGCAGCACCGCAATGGACTTTTCCGACACGCCGGCGACCGATACCGGCATTTGCGGGGCGATTTTAGAAGGCGACTGTCGCCACAGTTGCCAGCCAATGGCGGCGAGGATCAATACGAGCGCCGTGCAGGCACCCAACCACAGAGTGGATTTGTTCTTCGGAACGGCCTGTGCGCTCGTCGCAGCGCGCATTGGGCGCCCGGGCCTTCTGCCCTGCTCATCACCCGCCAACAGCCTTACGATGCGCTCACAGAAAGCCGGCGTGGTTGCACCCTCGGGTAATCGGGTCCACTGAGCCTTGAGGAACGAGTCCGGAACTTCCGCCCTGAGCTCCGATGTTTGGTCGATGCACACCGGGACGATAAAGGCCTTGCTGCGCGTGATCATGTGACTGCGCTGCTCGGCAAGGTCCCACTCGAGACGAAAATAGCCCTCAGGCCGGCTTTGGGTATGGCGTGATACGATTGGAACAAAGAGCGCGCAGTCGCGTATCTGGTTGCGAATGTGGTGATCCCAAGCATCGCCACCGCGCAGCTCGCTCTGATCGAACCATACATCGACTCCGACAGCGCGCAACCCGCCGCAGAGGCGCGCCGCGGCCGATGCGTCCTCCGACGCGTAGCTTAGGAACACCCCCTTATCCGTTTCGTTCATTCTTGGCTTACGAGCGAGTGTTCGAATCGGGGGCGTAGAGTCGGTTGTACATCGTTGGCCGTATTGATTTGCGAGATGAATGATCCAGGCATGGCGCGGGCAGAACCGATAGCCAATGTACATCCGCCCGGGCAGGTATTGAGCGAGACTTGGCGCCGCGCTTGGCGTTCGGAGCCCGCCCGGCTCGGGTCGTCGTTGCGCACACCGACATTTATCGAGACATGACCAACCTCAATGGTCCAGGCGCAGACTCGCCAACACCTGATCGATGTAGGGCTTGTCGCTCACACCGCTCCGGGAACTGGGAAAGTACAAGAACTTCAGCTGAGCGTATTCATCTGAGTAGGAGGTCATGGCCACGGTAAAGCGCTCGGTGCTGGAGATGCGCGTGTAGTCGACCAGCGGGAAATCGAAGGGGTCGACGGCAATCACCCATTGCTTGGCGCCATCGTGCACCTGCACCAGCAATCGCTGCTGATCCTTATCCCATTCCAAGACTTCTACACGGAAACGCCGCTTGTGGAGGCCCGGATTCCCGCCCGCGCCGGCGTCGGTGCTGCCGGGATCGGAAAATACCAATTCCTTGTCGACGACGGGCTTGCTGGTTCCGGCATCGAGCTGCGCAAAATTCACGGTGCCATCCATCTTGGCACCGACCAGTTCGAGCGCCTCGATCTGCCGGGCCTTGACGTCGTTGGCGACACTCTCCAGGCGTTCCATCAGGCTGGCCCGGTCCTTGGGCGACTGCGCATCGATCTGGCGCCGCAGCTGCCGGAACAGGGGACTTAAGTTCAGCGAGTCCTGGAAGTTGGCCGCGAGCAGCTCCAGCTCCACCAGCTGCTGGCTGATGTCTCCATCCCGCTTGGTCATAAAAGTGTCGAGCACCTTGCCGAACATGTCTTTGCGCAGGCCCGAGTCCGCCTGCTCGCGCGAGGTGAGCAGTTCGGTGTACAGCCGAAGCCGCGCATCGGCGGCCTGGTTCTTGGCCGTGGTTTCCTCGTAGCGGTGCGACAAGTACGCCAACGCCAACGGGATCGCCAATACCGTCAGCATGGTCTTGGCGGTCTCCGAATTCAGCCACGCCGGTCGCATGGCTTAGCGGCGCACCAGGCGAGCACCGGCGGCACCGGTGTCCAGATCGAAATCGTATTGCGTGGGGTTGGGATCGACCACGACATCGGCCTGGGCCTGCACGCCTGCGTTCTGGTAGGACAGCTTGCAGTTGCCCTTGGCCTTCAACGAGAAATGGTAACTGCCGCGATCATCGGTCTGGGTTTCGACCGGCGCCTCCAGCCCGGCGCAACTGAGCGTCAGGTGGGCCTTAGCGATGGGTTTGCCTTTCTGGGTCAAGGTGCCAAAAATGGTGGCGGCACTGACCGGGGCTGACAGCAGCACTCCTACGGCCAGGGCAGATAATCCACGAATAAAAAATTTGTTCCGCATGGCAGCTCCATTCTCGGTTGCAGGGCCGGTGCGCGCCGGCCGCAGAGGATAGTCTGAAGACCCCCTCCCTTCAACAAAGTGCCCCTGCGTGCAGGCACGCGCATCGATGCGCATCATCGGCGCTTCGATGCGCCCGCACGGACTTCCCGAGGAACAACTGAGGTTCACCCTTGCGCTCATGTGGAGGTGCCGCGGAGCTTTCGGCCTGCCGGTGGGTTGGTATCATGGGTGCCATCTTCCACCGGCGCTACGGACCCTAAGGCCCCTCCATGGTCACATCAACACGCAAGACAGGCTGGTTGTTCGGACCGGACCGCAAGCTACAGCCCCTTTGGCGGGCGCTGCTGTTTTTTGCGCTGGGCAATTGGGTGCTGATCCCGTTGCTGGAGAGCGTGTACGAGCCGGTCGCGCGCGCGTTTCATATCGGCGAGGGCCTGAACGCCGCCAGTATCGCGCTCGGGGAGCTGATACTTCTGGCCGCTACGCTGATCTGCACGGCGCTGTTCGCGCGCTACGAGGGGCGCCGCATCGACAGCTACGGGCTGCCGCTCCGCCGCGCGCTCGGATCACGGACCTGGGAAGGCGCACTGACCGGAGTGATCATGGCCGGGGCCGTCGCGCTCGGCATGTATCTGCTCGGCGGCATGCAGGTGCTCGGCCTCGCCACCACGGGCAGCGCACTGGCACTGTCCGCCTTGGGCTGGCTGGCCGCGAATATTGTCATCGGGATCGCCGAGGAATTCTGGTACCGCTCCTACGTGCTGCAGACCCTCTGGAAAGCCGTAGGCTTCTGGCCGGCCGCGATCCTCATCGCGCTTAACTTCGCGGCCGATCATTATTTCACCAAGGCCGGAGAAAACATCTGGGACGTCATCACGCTCGTCTCGTTGAGCCTGCTGATGTGCGACAGCGTGCGGCGTACCGGCACCTTGTGGTTCGCCGTTGGCTTTCACATCGCCTTTGACTACATGCAGCTGTTCATCATCGGCACTCCCAACGGGGCCCAGGTCCCCGTCGGTCGCCTGCTCGATGTGCGCTTTGCAGGTCCGGCCTGGCTGACCGGCGGAGTCCTGGGGACCGAGGCCAGCTTTCTGATGTATCCGATGATCGCCTTACTGTGGCTCTATCTGTGGTGGCGCTTCCCCGCCCGCTCCGCGGTGGCGCTCCCCGACGCGGTGCCCGCGTCATAGACCAGAGGCAAAACACGCCTTTGTCGGCCTGCGCCGGCCGTCTGCACCAGGCCAAGCCCGAAAGGGCTACCGCTGGAGCGGGGATCCGCGCTTGACTCACAGCGGGAACGGCGCCGTGGTCACCGTGTTCATCGCCCAAATCGTGGCGCTGCTCCTGGTGGGCCGGCTGATGGGGGAAGTGGCCCATCGGCTCAAGCAGCCCGCCGTGATTGGGCAATTGTTGGCCGGCGTGCTGCTGGGCCCCTCGGTGCTGGGCTCCTGGCCGGCGGCCGAACACTGGTTGTTTCCCCCATCACCGGCCCAAAAAGCGATGCTCGATGGCGTAGCGCAGCTGGGCATCTTGATGCTGCTGCTCCTCACGGGCATGGAGACCAACCTTGCGATCGTCAAGCGGGTCCAGCGCGCCGCGCTGGGGGTGACCTTCTTCGGGATCGCCCTGCCCTTTGCGGGCGGATTTGCGCTGGGTCAAGCGCTCCCGGCAACGCTCCTTGCCAATCCGGGCGCGCGCCTTCTCACCTCGCTTTTTCTGGGCATCGCTCTGGCAATCTCGTCCGTGAAGATTGTCGCCGCCGTCATCAAGCAGCTCGATTTCACGCACCGGCGCGTGGGTCAGGTGATGCTGGCCGCGGCGGTGCTCGATGACACGCTCGGATGGGTGATCCTGGCGGTGGTGTTCGGGCTGGCGCGCCACGGCACGGTTGATTTTGCCGTGCTCTGGCGAACGGTGCTGGGCGCGCTCGGCTTTATGCTCCTGAGCTTCACGCTCGGCGGGCGTGCCGTGAGCTTTGTGATCCGATGGAGCAACGATCATTTCCAGACCGAGCTGGCCGTGGTTACCGTCATCCTTCTGATCCTGGGTGTGTTCGCGCTGACGACCGATGGCTTGGGTCTCCACACCGCTCTGGGCGCGTTCGTGGCGGGGATGCTGATCGGGCGATCGCCCATATTGACCTCACACATCGAAAGCGAGTTACGCGGTCTGATCACGGCGCTGTTCATGCCGGTCTTTTTTGGCCTGGCGGGACTCGGCACTGACTTCGGCCTGCTGCGAAATGGATCGATTCTGGGCTGGGCCCTGATCGTGATCCTGGTGGCCACGCTGGGAAAATTCGCCGGCGCGTTCGCCGGAGGTCGCGTGGGCGGACTGTCGTGGCGCGAATCGACCGCCGTGGGCTGCGGGATGAACGCCCGGGGA
This sequence comes from uncultured Gammaproteobacteria bacterium, assembly GCA_963717335.1. Taxonomy (GTDB): domain Bacteria; phylum Pseudomonadota; class Gammaproteobacteria; order Steroidobacterales; family Steroidobacteraceae; genus FEN-1191. Next base: position 237,723 of record CAVQVZ010000004.1, read on the forward strand.
TCCACCGAAGTGATCATCGCGACGCTGGGCTTGAGCATGGGCGTGTTGAGCCCCACGCTCTTCACGCTGATTGTGATCATGGCCATCGTCACCACGCTGGTCATGCCCTCGACGCTGGGCGCGGCGTTGCGAAGAATTCCGCTGACCGGCGATGAGGCGCGTCGCCTGGAGCAGCGCGAATTTGAGCAAGGCAGCTACGTCGCGAAACTCGAGCGCCTCCTGATCGCCGTCGATCAGAGCCAGAGCGGTCAGCTGGCCTCCCGCCTGGCAGGCCTGCTGGCTGGAGCCCGCGGAATGCCCACCACGGTGCTTCCGGTCAAGCACACCGCGAGCAAGGCGGCCGGGGCGGGAGGCGCCGCCCCTGCGGTGGCCGAGGCGGCCGGGCAGGCCCAGGTCCCTGCGGAGGTCGAGGTGGCGGCGACCGGATCGGCCGTCGCCATCGAGGTCGCGACGCCCTCCGGAAACTCACGAGTGCAGGAAGCCGTGGGGCTCGAGGCGAAGAAGGGCTTTGACCTGGTCTGGGTGGGCATCGATCCGGCCACGGATGCCGCAGGAGAAATCAATGAAGAGGTGGCCGAGTTGGTGGCGGGGTTCGCAGGCCATGCAGCCATCGTCAGTGCCCGTGGGAAACTCGCGCGCCGGAGCGCCCCCGGATCACTCCGGATTTTGCTCGCGGTGACGGGAACCGCCTATTCCAATCGCGCCGCAGAGATGGCGCTCGCACTCGCGCACGCGAGCCGCAGTACGCTGACCGCGCTCTACGTGGATCCGCAGGCGCCTTTGTCCCGCTGGCGGCAGACCTTCGCCACTTCGTACCGGGCGCGCCGGCAGGGCGAGTCGGTCCTCAAGGCCGTGGTCGAACTGGGCGGGCATTTTCAGACGACGGTGCGCACTCGAGCCGCGCAGGGCCCCGACGCGGCCCGGGCCCTGTTGAATGAATTGGGCAGTGCGCCCTATGACCTGATCGTGATGGGCGTAACCCCGCGCTCGGGCGAAACGCTGTTCTTTGGACGTGTGGCGGCGGCCATCCTGCAAAAATCACCCGAGTCGGTTCTACTGCTCGCCACCTGAAGCGACCGTTGGTGCGCTAAGAGACGCGCTCGCGACTGCGCTCAGGCGCTGATCCGCTCCAATAACTGGAGCAGTGCGACCGGATCGGCGGGCTTGACCAGATGGTGGTTAAAGCCTGATTCCTTGGTGCGCCGCCGATCCTGCTCCTGACCCCAGCCGGTCAAGGCGATGACCGTCATTTGCCGGCCCCATTCCTCCTGTCGGAAGCGCTGGCAGACTTCATTGCCGCTCATCTTGGGAAGTCCGATATCCAGCAGCACCACATCGGGGCGCGACGCCTCGGCCACAGCGAGGGCCTGCTCGCCGTCGTGCGCGACGTGCAATTCGTACCCCGAAAGCTCAAGGAGCGTTGCCAGAGTGAGGGCCGCATCCTCGCTGTCATCGACCACCAGAATCTTTAGCTTCCCGCCCGGCGCCCGCTTTTCGGCCGCCGTTTCCTGCGCAGCCACGGGCATCGCCTGGTCACGGGCCAGTGGCAGATGCACCGCAAATTCGCTTCCCATGCCGGACCCGCCGCTGCTGGCCGTGACCCGCCCGTGGTGCAACTCGACCAGCTGCTTGACGAGCGACAAGCCGATGCCCAGCCCTCCCCCGCTCCCCCGGCGCTCGCTTTCCCCCTGGGAGAACAGGTCAAAAAGATTCGCCATCTGCCGCGCCGGGATGCCCATGCCGCTGTCAATCACTGAGACGACCACCTCATCGCTCCGTTCCTCGGCCACTAGCTTGATGCGGCCAGAGGGCTCGGTGAATTTCGCGGCGTTGTTGAGCAGGTTGGCAAAGACCTGGGAAAGCCGCGTCAGGTCCGCATCGAGCACCAGTGTCTTGGCGGGGACGATGACATCGAGCTGGTGATGATTTTGGTCGATCAGCGGCCGACTGGTTTCCACGGCGCCCTGGATGATCTGCTGCAGCGTGATCCGGTCCTTGCGCAACTCGAGTTTGCCCCGGCTGATGCGGCTCACATCGAGCAGGTCATCGACCATCCGCGCCATCTGCCCGATCTGGCGCTCGATGATTTCCTGGAGCTTGCGGGTGTCGGCGCTGGCGTACTGATCGCGCAGAATCTGCACGGCGTTGCGGATCGGGGCCAGCGGATTGCGCAACTCGTGCGCCAGGGTGGCCAGAAACTCGTCCTTGCGCTGATCGGCCTCGCGCAGCGTCTGCTCGGCACTGACCAGGTCGCTGCTGTCCATGGACACGCCGATCAGACCCCGAAAGCTTTCCCCGCGCTCGGCCTGCTCGTCCATGAGCGGCACCGCACTGGATTCGATCCAGCGGTAGGCGCCGTCGGCCCGGCGCAGTCGCACGCGCCCGCTGAGCGGAGAGTGATTGCTGATGGCCGACAGAAACGTTCTGCTGGCCGGCCTCCAGGTCCTCGGGGTGCAGCACCTGCTGCCAGCCCTGCGAGCGCAACTGTTCCAGGGTCAGACCCGGTAAAGATCTCGAAGCGGCGGCTGATGTAGGTAAAGCTTCCGTGCGCGTCGGTGCTCCAGATAAATCCGGGCGCCGCATCGGAGAGCGCCTGAAACTGCACCGCCGAGGCGCGCAACTGCTCCTGGGCGGCCTCCAGCACGCGGGTGCGTTCGACCAGGTCCTTGGTGCGCGCCTTGACGCGCTGTTCGAGCGTCCGGTTCAGTTCCTGCAGTTCGCGTTGCGCCTCGCGCCGCTCCGCGGCTTCCTCGGCGAGCCGCCGATTGATGCGCTCGAGCTCGCGCGCCTGGCGATACAGATTGGCGAAGATGGCCACCTTGGAACGCAGCACGGTCGCGTTGATCGGCTTGTGCAGGTAGTCGACCGCGCCGCTGCCGTAGCCTTCGAGCACGTGCTGGTCTTCGTTGTAGTAGGCGGTCAGGAAGATGATCGGCATCTGCGCGGTCTTCTTGCGCTCCTTGATCATCTGGGCCAGCTCGAAGCCGGTCATGCCGGGCATGCTGCATGTCGAGGATCAGCAGCGCGAATTCCTCGCGCCACCAGCGCCAGCAGCGCCTGATCGGCCGATTCGGCCCGGACCAGCCGATAGCCCGGATCGTCCAGCACGGTTTCGAGCACGGTCAGATTCTTCGGCTCGTCGTCGACGATCAGGATATTGATCGGATCGTCGGCGGCCGCGATCGTGCGGCCGAGCGTGCCCGCCTCGGCGGCGCTCGGCCGCCGGGCGGCAGCGCCGCGTCGGCGGCCGGATGCGGCGACCGAGTTGCTCGACGCCTGCGCTCATCGGAACAGCCACACTCGCATCAGGGACAGCAGCTGGTCGGTATTGACGGGCTTGGCGATGTAGTCGCTCGCGCCGGCTTCGAGGCATTTCTCGCGGTCACCCTTCATGGCCTTGGCGGTCAGCGCCAGGATCGGCAGGGTGCGGAACTTCGGGAGCTCGCGGATCTCGCCGCATCGTCTCGTAACCGTCCATCTCCGGCATCATGATGTCCATCAGCACGATGCTCAGATCCGGCGTGCTCGTGGATGATCTCGATGGCATCGCCGGCCGTTGGTCGCGCTGATCACCTCCATGTCCTGGTTCTCCAGCAGCGAGGTCAGGGCGAAGATGTTGCGGGCGTCGTCGTCGACCACCAGGACCTTGCGGCCGCGCAGGACTTCGTTGGAGCCGTGCAGCCGCTCGCAGCATCTTCTGCTTTTCGTCCGGCAGGTCCGCGACCACGCGATGCAGGAACAGCGCGGTCTCGTCCAGCAGCCGCTCGGGCGACTGGACGTCCTTCAGCACGATGCTCTTGGCCATCGACCTTGAGCTGCGTCTGCTCGTCCGCGCGTCAGATCCTTGCCGGTGAAGACCACCACCGGCACGTCCGCCAGAGCTCGGCTCGGCGTGCATTTTCTCCAGCAGCTCGAAGCCGCGTCATGTCCGGCAGGCGCAGGTCGAGCACCACGCAGTCGAAGGGCTGCTCGCGCATCGCTCGCAGCGCCTCCGCGCCGGTGGCGACCGCCACCATTTCGATGTCCTCGTAGCCGAGCAGTTCCACGATCGACTGCCGCTCGATGTCATTGTCCTCGACGATCAGCAGCCGCTTGGTGCGCGGCGCGGTGAAGTCCTTGATCCGGTCGAAGCGCCGCTTCCAGGCCGTCGGTCGTCGGCGCCTTGACGAGGTAGGAGAAGGCACCGTGCGCCAGGCCGTGCTGGCGCTCTTCTTCGAGCGTGACGATCTGCACCGGAATATGGCGCGTGGCCGGATCGAGCTTGAGCTGATTGAGCACCGTCCAGCCGAGCATGTCGGGCAGGAAGATATCGAGCGAGATGGCCGCTGGGCCGGAACTGCCGGGCCAGCGACAGGCCCAGCGCGCCCTTGGTGGCGACGATGCCCTTGAAGCCCTTGTCGCGCGCCAGGCCCAGCAGAATGCGCGCGTAGTGCGGATCATCCTCGATGATGAGCAGCACCGGATCGCCCTCGCTCGATCGCGTCGCGGTCGTCCTCGATGTGCTCTTCGCGCGCCGGCGGCAGCAGGACCGTGAGCTGCGGGCGCGATGCGACGGCGGGCGCGTCGGATCTGCCGCGGTGCTGGTCTGCGCTGTCCGGGCCCGGAGTAGTGGAGCGGCAGATAGAGCGTGAAGGTGCTGCCCTCGCCCATGGACGCTGGCGAGCTTGATTTCGCCGCCCAGCAGCGCCGCCAGTTCGCGGCTGATGGCCAGACCCAGGCCGGTGCCGCCGTATTTGCGCGACGTGCCGGCATCGGCCTGCTGGAAGGCCTCGAAGATCAGCCGCTGCTTCTCCGGGGCGATGCCGATGCCGGTGTCCTCGACCGCAAAGGCGACCACCTGTCGCGCCTTGCTGAGCACCGGGTGATCCGGGCTCCAGCCCTCGGTGGCGAGCGCGACGCGCACCTCGACGTGGCCATGCGTGGTGAACTTGACGGCGTTCGACAGCAGGTTCTTGAGGATCTGCTGCAGGCGCTTGGGATCGCTGTCCATGGAGCGCGGCAGATCGGCGGCGAACTCCACCTGCGAACGGCAGGTTCTTGGCCTCGGCCACGTGGCGGAAGTTGCGCTCGATGTTCTCGCGCAGCCGATCGAAGGAGATTTCCTCGACCTCCACGGTCACCGTGCCGGATTCGATCTTCGACAGATCGAGAATGTCGTTGATCAGGTGCAGCAGATCGGAGCCGGAGGAGTTGATATTGCGGGAGAACTCGACCTGCTTGGTCGGACAGATTGCCGCGCGCATTCTCCGCCAGCTGCTGGCTCAGGATCAGAATCGAATTGAGCGGCGTGCGCAGCTCGTGCGACATGTTCGCCAGGAACTCGGACTTGTACTTCGAGGTGAGCGCCAGCTCGGCGGCCTTTTCCTCGAGCGCGCGGCGGGCCTGCTCGACTTCCGCGTTCTTGCGCTCGACCTCGGCGTTCTGCTCGGCGAGCAGCTTCGCCTTGGTGCCCAGCTCTTCGTTGGTCTGCTGCAGTTCGCTCTGGCGGGATTGCAGTTCGACGGTGAGCTGCTGCGACTGCGTCAGCAGGCCTTCGGTGCGCATCGTCGCTTCGATCGTGTTGAACACGACGCCGATGCTCTGGGTGAGCTGTTCGAGGAAGGTCAGGTGATCCGGGGCTGAAGGCTTGCAGCGAGGCCAGTTCGATGACCGCCTTGGTCTCGCCCTTCGAACAGCACCGGCAGCACGACGATGCTGACCTGCGCGCGCTTCGCCCAGGCTGGAGGAGATCGGGATGAAATCCGGCGGCACGTCGGTGAGCAGGATGCGCTTCTTTTCGACCGCGCACTGGCCGACGAGGCCCTCGCCCGAGGGCGATCGTCTCCGTGAGCTTCACCTCGCCGCCATGGGCGTAGCTCGACAGCAGCCTGCAGCTCTGGCTCGTCTTCGACGTCGCGTCGAGGTGATAGATGGTGCCCTGCTGGGCATTGACCAGCGGCGCCAGTTCGGTCAGCAGCATCTTGCCGACCGTGCTCAGCTCGCGCTGCCCCTGGAGCATGCCGGTGAATTTGGCGAGGTTGGTCTTCAGCCAGTCCTGCTCGCGATTGCTCTCGGTGGTTTCGCGCAGGTTGGAGATCATCGTGTTGATGTTGTCCTTCAGCTCGGCCACTTCGCCGCGCGTCTCGACCTGAATCGAGCGCGTCAGATCGCCCTTGGTCACCGCGGTGGCGACCTCGGCGATCGCGCGCACCTGGGTGGTGAGGTTGGCGGCGAGCAGGTTGACGTTGCCGGTGAGATCCTTCCAGGTGCCGGCGGCGCCCGGGACGTTGGCCTGACCGCCGAGCCGCCCTTCGACGCCGACTTCGCGCGCCACGTTGGTCACCTGATCGGCAAAGGTCGCCAGCGTGTCGGTCATGTTGTTGATGGTGTCGGCGAGCGCGGCGACCTCGCCCTTGGCCTGCACGGTGAGGCGCTGCGTCAGGTTGCCGTTGGCCACCGCGGTCACGACCTTCACGATGCCGCGGACCTGCTCGGTCAGGTTCGAGGCCATGAAGTTGACGTTGTCGGTGAGATCCTTCCAGGTGCCGCCGACGCCGGGCACCTGCGCCTGGCCGCCGAGCTTGCCTTCGGTGCCGACTTCGCGCGCCACGCGCGTGACTTCGCCGGCGAAGGAGTTGAGCTGATCGACCATGGTGTTGATGGTGTTCTTCAGCTCCAGGATTTCGCCCTTCACGTCGACGGTGATCTTGCGGTTCAGATCGCCGCGCGCGACGGCGGTCGTGACTTCGGCGATGTTGCGGACCTGCGCGGTGAGGTTGGCGCCCATGGTGTTGACCGAGTCGGTCAGATCCTTCCAGGTGCCGGCGACGCCGGGCACCACGGCCTGCACGCCGAGCCGGCCCTCCGTGCCGACCTCGCGCGCCACGCGGGTGACTTCCGAGGCGAAGGAACGGAGCTGCTCGACCATCGTGTTGATGGTTTCCTTGAGCTGCAGAATCTCACCGCGCACGTCGACGGTGATCTTCTTGGAAAGATCGCCGTTGGCCACGGCGATGGTCACCTCGGCGATGTTGCGAACCTGGCCGGTGAGGTTGGAGGCCATGGAGTTGACGTTGTCGGTGAGATCCTTCCAGGTGCCGGCCACGCCGGGCACCGCGGCCTGACCGCCGAGCTTGCCCTCGGTGCCGACTTCGCGCGCCACGCGCGTCACTTCCGAGGCGAAGGCGGAGAGCTGATCGACCATCGTGTTGATGGTTTCCTTGAGCTGCAGAATCTCGCCCTTCACGTCGACGGTGATCTTGCGGCACAGGTCGCCGCGCGCGATGGCGGTCGCCACGTCGGCGATGTTGCGGACCTGGCCGGTGAGGTTGGAGGCCATGGAATTCACGTTGTCGGTGAGATCCTTCCAGGTGCCGGCGACGCCGGGCACCTGCGCCTGGCCGCCGAGCTTGCCGTCGGTGCCGACTTCGCGCGCCACGCGGCTCACTTCGGCGGCGAAGGAGCGGAGCTGATCGACCATCGTGTTGATGGTTTCCTTGAGCTCCAGAATTTCGCCGCGCACGTCGACGGTGATCTTCTTGGAAAGATCGCCGTTGGCGACGGCGATGGTCACCTCGGCGATGTTGCGGACCTGAGCGGTGAGGTTCGAGGCCATGGAGTTGACGTTGTCGGTCAGATCCTTCCAGGTGCCGGCGACGCCGGGCACCTGCGCCTGGCCGCCGAGCTTGCCTTCGGTGCCGACTTCGCGCGCCACGCGGCGTGACCTCGCGCGGCGAAGCCGTTGAGCTGATCGACCATCGTGTTGATGGTGTTCTTCAGCTCCAGGATTTCGCCCTGCACGTCGACGGTGATCTTCGTGGACAGGTCGCCCTTGCGCCACCGCGGTGGTCACGTCGGCGATGTTGCGCACCTGGCCGGTGAGGTTGTTCGCCATGGAGTTGACGTTGTCGGTGAGATCCTTCCAGGTGCCGGCCACGCCGGGCACCTGCGCCTGACCGCCGAGCTTGCCCTTCGGTGCCGACTTCGCGCGCCACGCGCGTGACTTCGGAGGCGAAGCCGTTGAGCTGATCGACCATCGTGTTGATCGTGTTCTTCAGCTCGAGGATTTCACCCGCACGTCGACGGTGATTTTCTTGCGACAGGTCGCCGTTGGCCACCGCGGTGGTCACGTCGGCGATGTTGCGGACCTGGCCGGTCAGGTTCGAGGCCATGGAGTTGACGTTGTCGGTGAGATCCTTCCAGGTGCCGGCCACGCCCGGCACCTGCGCCTGGCCGCCGAGCTTGCCTTCGGTGCCGACCTCGCGCGCCACGCGGGTGACTTCGGAGGCGAAGCCGTTGAGCTGATCGACCATCGTGTTGATGGTGTTCTTCAGCTCGAGGATCTCGCCCTTCACGTCGACGGTGATCTTCTTGGACAGGTCACCGTTGGCCACGGCCGTCGTCACGTCGGCGATGTTGCGGACCTGGCCGGTCAGGTTCGAGGCCATGAAGTTGACGTTGTCGGTGAGATCCTTCCAGGTGCCGGCGACGCCCGGCACCTGCCGCCTGGCCGCCGAGCTTGCCTTCGGTGCCGACCTCGCGCGCCACGCGCGTGACTTCGGAGGCGAAGCCGTTGAGCTGATCGACCATCGTGTTGATGGTGTTCTTCAGCTGCCAGAATCTCGCCCTTCACATCGACGGTGATCTTCGCGGACAGGTCGCCGTCGCGCCACGGCGGTCGTCACGTCGGCGATGTTGCGGACCTGGCCGGTGAGGTTCGAGGCCATCGAGTTCACCGAGTCGGTGAGATCCTTCCAGGTGCCGGCGACGCCGCGGCACCTGCGCCTGGCCGCCGAGCTTGCCTTCGGTGCCGACCTCGCGCGCCACGCGGGTCACTTCGGACGGCGAAGCCGTTGAGCTGATCGACCATCGTGTTGATGGTTTCCTTCAGCTCGAGGATTTCGCCCTTCACGTCGACGGTGATCTTGCGCGACAGGTCGCCGCGCGCCACCGCGGTGGTCACGGTGGCGATGTTGCGCACCTGCGCGGTGAGGTTGGTCGCCATGGCGTTGACCGAATCGGTCAGATCCTTCCAGGTGCCGGCCACGCCCGGCACCACGGCCTGACCGCCCAGGCGCCCGTCGGTGCCGACTTCGCGCGCCACGCGCGTCACTTCCGAGGCGAACGAGCGGAGCTGATCGACCATCGTGTTGATGGCTTCCTTGAGCTGCAGGATTTCGCCGCGCACGTCGACGGTGATTTTCTTGGACAGGTCGCCGTTGGCGACGCCGATGGTCACGTCGGCGATGTTGCGCACCTGCGCGGTGAGGTTGCCGGCCATCTGGTTGACCGAATCGCGTCAGGTCCTTCCAGACGCCCGAGACGCCCTTCACCTGGGCCTGTCCGCCGAGCTTGCCCTCGGTGCCGACCTCGCGCGCCACGCGCGTCACCTCGGAGGTGAATACCGAGAGCTGCTCGATCATGGTGTTGACGAGCTTGGCCGAGCGCAGGAATTCGCCCTTGAGCGGGCGACCGTCCACCTCCAGCTCCATCGACTGGCCAGATCGCCCTTGGCGACGGCGCCGATGGTGCGCGCAATTTCGGTCGTCGGGCGCACCAGATCATCGATCAGCGTATTGACCGCATCCACCTCGGCCGCCCATCCCCCGACGCCTCCGGGAAGCGACATGCGCTGGCGGAGGCGGCCCTGCTTGCCGACCGATTCGGTGAGCCGCGCCACCTCTTCGGACATGCGTTGCTGCTGGGCGATGGCCTGGTTGAAGGCCGCCGCCAAACGGGCGTTGTTATTCGTCCACTGCGTGGGGAGCCGTACGCTGAAATTACCGTCCCGGAATGCTTCCATCGCGGCGATGATTTGCCGCGTTTGCGTATCCGGGGAGTCTTCGGTCCAAAGCGGCGGCTCTTGCGGCTTGTGCACGCGGCCGTTGCCGCGCGCGCGTAGGGTGGGGGCGCCAGAAGGTTTGAGGCGCTGCCGCGTCCTGACTTCGTTCATTTGACCACCGAGAATTGGGACAGAGCTGATTCCGACAGTCCCATCGCCCACGAGCGGCCGAATCTTTCAGCGCCGCCGCCCGCTACGATGCCATCGTGTCCGGACCATACCGGATAAGCAGAAATCAACTGTAGGCCCAAGGAACGACCCCCTGTAGGAGCGTTCCGACACTATTCAGCCTGAGGAATCCCTCACGAATTCAGGCGCTCAGCTTGGAGCAGCGCCCGTGTGGTCTCTCGGGTAGGCCGATCTGCGTGGTCTCAAAATGAAAGTGGGCGAAGGACTCCGCAGTCCTTCGCCCATCTTGGAAGCAACCCGTTCCTGGCTCAGGAACCGGAGACCCTCACTGCGGTTGCATCGACACCCTTGACGTCTTTGACTTCCTGCGCGGCCTGCTTGACATGATTGATGGCATCGGCCGAGGTGACTGAACCGGTCAGGATCACCACGCCGTTGATGGTGTTAACGGCCAAGCCCGCACCGGCCGGATCGGCGGCGATCTGCGACTGCACGGCGCTGGTAATCATGCGGTCCGAATTGACCGAATCCGCACCGGCCGCCCGTGCCTGCATCGTCGTGGTGACTTCACCGCTCGTCTCCGCCGCTGCGACGCTGCTCGTACCAGGCGCCTCGGAGGCCACATTGGTGCTCACGGTGCCGCTGGCATCGTACGCGCCGGCGCCCGCCGCCGTTGAGGTGGCCGCCAGCGGGGCGATCGCGCCCTGCCCGGAAGGAACGCTGGCCATGGTCGATTCCGCAGCCGTGTCCTTACTGGGCGTGGCTGCCGCCGGTTCGCTTCGCGGGTGCGTCGCGGTGATCGGCGGGCTCGAGGAGGCTGACTTTTCCGCTTTCGGCGTGCTGCTGGGCATCGCCTGCTTTGGCGTGGCCGCGCTCGTCTGCGGAGTCTGGGTCGTCGTCGGCGCCGTTTCAGCCGTCGGCGCCGCGGCGGTTGCGGCCGCGTTGGAATCCGTCAGGGGTGCGCCTTCTGCCGTCGTCGGCGGAGCAGGCGAATCCTGAGCAGCGTTCGCTGGCGGGGTGGAGCTCGTCGGGTAGGACCCTGACGAGGCACTGGCGGCGCGCTTGGCGAGCACCTGATGGTGGATGCTTACCGCGCCCACGCCCATCCCGATCAGGGCGACGACGGCGACGCCGGCGCCCACGACAATTCGATGGTTCCTCTGTACAGCCGTATTCATTGTCATTGTTAAATCCTCCGTTGCGAATCTGAAGCGTGGGACTTCGCTTGATTCCGGCCGAAGCTTCACACTTCACGCTTCCAGTAGACGCCTGCTGCCCTCAGGCGAGTAGGTACGAATCCCGACTTTCCGGGCAAGGGATTGCCTACATTGGCCAGTGGGAACGCCTACGCCCTCGGTTCTCAAGAGGATCGCGGGCCGGCGCGAGGTTATTGATTCCACGAGGGCCCTGTGGAAACAGAAACACTACTGTAGGTTCCGGCTGACGGTGGAACGCGCTGGCGTCCTCTGGGAGAGCGCACACCCGTCGTAGAATTATTGGCGGATATCACAGAGCACCTGCCCAGGCCGCCGCTCCACATAAGGACCCCAGTGACCCACCGCAATCCGGTCCACAGGCTGAGCGCTCCACTCAATGTACGCAGCACCTCGCTGGCGATTCTCGCCATCGTCAGCACGATCTATTTTCTGCGCACGGCCCAAGCCGTATTCATTCCGGTGATGATTGCCATCATGACCGCCTGCGCCCTGGCGCCGATGGTCCGCTGGTTGCGGCACCGTGCCCGCATCCCTCAGCCCTTGGGGGCTGCGGCGATTTTGCTGATGCTCTGCGCGCTGGTTGGCTTTGGCGCCGATTCGCTCCAGCCCCAGGTCATGCGCGTGCTGGACGTCGTGCCGCGGGCGACTGCAAAATTCAGCGAAGCGATGCGCGCCAATGCGCGCAACCACGACGGCGCATTGCAAAAGCTCAACAGAGCGGCCGCCGAAATCGAACGGGCGGCGGCCAACGCCCCGGTCGCCGCCCCCCAGCGGCCCGTGGCGCGAGCGCCAGCACCTGCGGCCGAGCCTCCTATCAACGTGCGCGACTACATCATGATGGGCACGGCCAATGCGGTGGCCGGCTTCGGACAGCTCATCGTCGTGCTGGCGCTGGTTTTTTTCCTGCTGATCTCAGGGGACAGCTTCCGGCTGGCCCTGGTGCGAGCGAGCGGTCCGAGCATGAGCAAACGAAAGATCACTCTGGGGATATTTTCGGAAATCGTTACGCAGATCCAGCGTTACCTGAGCCTCCAAGTGGCCACCAGCGCGTTGCTGGGCGTGGTGGTCGGCGTCGCTTTCTTCGGCCTGGGCCTGGAAAACGCGGCATTCTGGGCCTGTTGCGGCGCCCTGATGCACCTGATCCCCTATGTGGGCCCGGCGGTGTTCCTGGTCATCGTATCGATGGTGGCTTACGTCCAATTCGCGACCTGGGAACCGGTCGTGGCCATCGTGCTTTGCATCCTGGTGAGCACGGGCATCATCGGCATGCTGTTGGTGCCGTGGCTCACACAGAGGGTAAGCAAGCTTAACGCCATTACCGTGTTCGTTTCTTTGCTGTTCTGGAGCTGGTTGTGGGGTACCTGGGGGATGCTGCTGGGGATCCCGATCATGATCGCCCTGAATGTGATCTTTGAGCGCATCGAGGGCCTGCAGGTCATCAGCCACTTTCTGTCCGGGGTTCCCAATGAAACCCCTCGCCACCAGCACGGTCGCCTGGCAGTCGAAAACGACCCGGAGCATCCGGGAGTCTGACAGCCTCAAGGGCAAGGCCTCCGCGGCTCGGTCTCCCAGACGTGCCAAGGCGCTGTCGGGATAAATGCTTGGCTTCTGCCGTCAGAATTGTCCTACCGTCTTTATGGCAAACCGTGTATACCCTACGTGAGGGCCGATGCCGATACTTCGCCTCGGCAGTACCTGAGAGCGCGGATCGGAATCGCGGGCTTTCAACGGTAGAACGTCAGTGCGAGAACAACCAATAAGGAGAATGGGGTGTTAGAAACAATTGCGGTAGTGCTGATCCTGTTGTGGATCCTCGGCATGGTGAGTTCATACACCTTGGGCGGCTTCATCCATGTCCTTCTGGTCGTCGCCATCGTTGTGATCCTGATACGCGTCATCCAGGGCCGGAAACCCTTATGACCTGGACCCGGTGAGCCAACCGGCTCACCGGGTAGGTTATTCAGACTCAGAAGGCCTCCCGAAACGATTTATGCGGGACGCCACCCCTATCGCGGACCGTTGAGGCTGGCCCACGCGCCGATGGATAGCGAGCGCGACAGAAGCTCAGCTGATCGGGGGCACCGCCGGCGTGTTGCTAATTTCCCGCGCGTTGTGCGGCGGGTTGCCCGGATTTCTTTCGCCGCCGGAATCAATTCAGCGTATTGAGGGTCTGCCTGATCGCGGCGAGGGCGGCTGGGAGCTTTTCGAACCCCATGCCCTTGTCCAGGAACTGCTCCACCCCGAGTTCCCTGGCGCGCTCGGCAAAAATCGGCAGGGAAAAATTCGTCAGCACGATGACCGCCGGTCGGGCTTTTCCCAGCGCCCGCAGCACGCCAAATCCCGTCCCTTGCTTAAGCTGCAGATCCAGGATAATCGCATCCACTTCGTTGGCCCGGGCCATGGCCACCGCGCCCACTTCGGTGTCAGCGGTTCCGACGACCTCCACCCCAGGCACCTGCTCGAGGACCTCGCGAACGCGCTCGGCCAGCAACTTGGAATCCTCGACCAGAAGGACGCGCAGCATCATCCCGCCCCGGCCGACGCCCGGCCATTTGACAAAACGCGGCACCCGGACTTGCCCAATCTACGGAGACGCGCAGGCGTGGGCCCGGTGAGCGGGCAATTTGCGTGGAAGAAAATCATGGGGTGGATGAGTTCTGAACTGGTTTTGCACTCCGGTGGGTGGCTACCAAGCTGAACTAATGTGGCGGGCAGGGCAGTCGGTTCGTGCCCTTAAGCCACGTAAGGTGCCGCCTACAGTGCATATGCGATGTTTCTGTTAAGTTTCCGCCGTGCCGGGTCCCATAAAAATAATGATCGCGGAGGACAACGAAGACCTTCGATTCACGATGGTCGCGTTGATCGATGCAGAATCGGACATGCGCTGCGTGGCGGAGACCGCGGAATTGGATCGGATCGCCCCACTGGCCGCCTCGACCGATCCGCAGGTGGTCATCCTGGATCTGGATCTGAAAGGACAATCGAGCCTGAGCTACTTGCCGCGACTGGCCAAGGACGTTCCAGGAGCTCGGTTCCTGGTCTACAGCGGTCACGCTCTGCCCGCGCTGGTGGATGCGGCTCTTGCGGCCGGAGCCACGGAATACGTGCTCAAATCCGGGGACCCTTACGAGTTGATCGACGCGGTGCGCAGGTGCGCTAGGTCCTGAGCGAATCCGCCATTCTGCGATCGGCCATTCTCGACATGCGCCTTTGATCTCAAAGCGCCGATTTTTAGATTAAGCCGGAATCGTGGGCGGCGCGACCTTGTCGCGCACGATGTGCGCGCGCTGCAGCAGCTGCGCGGCGACGCCCTGCTCGGGTCCCGTCATGTTTTCCTCGGAGGCCCGTAGCAAGGCTTCCAGATCAACAATCAAGTTGTTGAGAAAATCAGTCACGGTGCGCGCGCTGAGCCTGGGTTCCGCGGCGATGCTCTCGAGCGCGAGTTCAAGCGGATGCGGGCCCTTCGTAACTTCGCTCACTCCCACGGTCGATACCCCTTCGCGCGGAGCCGGGAGCAGCATTTCCGCCAGCGATACCGTGTTGCCGTCAGGATCTTCAATCACAAGGATCCGCTGCGCGGAGGTCCTGATGACATCCCCGGTGCTGATTCCCCATCGGTTGAGTTGGAGCATTTCGGTATCCAGGCTGCCCACCGCCAGCGTGACCGATCCTCCGCCGGCGCGCGAGGGGTCCTGCTGCAATTGTAGCCGGCCACCCTGCTCGAATATCCATTCGGCAAGCTCGGTGTCTGCGCCACGATCCGGGCCTCGGCCGAGCAGTTTTTCATACCAGGCCAGTGACGGCTTGAGGTCTTTGACCGCCACGCAGGCGATGGCATTGCGTATCGACATCGAATGTGCGCTCCCACACTTGCTGTTTCGGATGCTACGGAGAGCATGGCGGTGCTGATGTAGGACAAGCCCAGCAATCGCCTCCCCTTCGAGCCTCCACGAGGCTCGGCGTTGTCGTCTAGTCAGCGACGGGCGTGGTGTCGGCGCTGTCCCACGTCGCGCAGGGCCGCATACCGGCATACCGTTTTGACCACCGGCAACAAGATGCGCCCGTCGATCCCCAAAGGAGTACACCCATGGCGAGCAGCACTGCGTCTCATCGCACCGAAGATCCCTTGCACATCAGTCTGCGAGGCCTGCTGAACGGTCGGTGGGAAGTGTTGTGTGATCGGATGCGTGAGCCGCTGATCAGCGTGAATTCTAGAGAGGCCGCCTTTGAATATGCGGTCCTCCTGGCCGTGGCGCACCCGCCCACCACCATCGATCTTGCCTAAGGTGCCCGGCACCGCTCGAAGGAGTTTGTTATGAGCCTCAAGGAACAGATTCAGGACGCGAAAGAAGCAGTCGTCAATGTGCTCAAACCGTCCGACAATCGCGCCACCGAAAGCGACATTCTCGATACGCTCAAGAACGAACACGACGAGGTCAGGGAACTGCTCTCGAACCTCCAGGATTCCGAGGACGCCAACGAACGCCGCGGGCTGGTTCGCCAGATCACCGCAGCACTCGTGCCGCACTCGGTAGCGGAGGAAAAGATCGTCTATGAGGCGGTGAAAGGCCTGTCGGATACCCAGGCGAAAATTGATGGCTTCGAGGGGGCTCTGGAGCACAAATGGGCGGCCGCGACGGTCGAGAAACTCAACGCCATCGCCGATGCGAGCTCTCCGGAACACAAGGCCACCGGAAAGGTACTGAGGGAGCTTGTCGAGCACCATATCAAGGAAGAGGAACGCAACATCTGGCGTGACGTCCGCAAACATTTTTCCGACGAAGATCGCGCCCGGATGAATGCCCAGTACCTGGCCGAAAAACACAACGTTCCGCTGCCCAAGCCGAACTGAACCGCTCGTCCTGGTTCCTGTCCGCTGCTGCGGCAATAACGGGCGCTCCGGTCGGAGCGCTCAACTGGCGTGGTTCGATCGCACCTGATTCAACGTAGCCGTGCGCCTGCACGCGACTGGGGGCTCCGCCGATGGGACGGCCATCGGTAATTTCGTTAAATGGCCCTGAGGCTCAAGTGGATCCCGTTTCGGTCATTGGCCTCCTTAGGAGGACGTGTCATGAAATTTCGAACTCCGCTGATAGTCGCACTGTGTGGTTCTTTCCTCTCCTTACCGGTCTTGGCGACCGAGGTGCAGGGAACCGATATCGAAGCGAGCGCCCACCTGACGATGAAGGAATGCCTGCACATGCAGGCGGCCAAGAACGACGGCGCCAGTCGCGACCAGATGAAAGAGTCCTGCAAGTGGACGCGGGATGACACCGGGGCTACGACCAATAGTCTTTCCACCACCGAGAGGCCACGGCCGGTGGATTCAGCCCCTTACGGGGCGCTGCCCGGAACCCAGATACCTCCGCCCTGACGCCTGAGGAACAGGCGGGCTAGCTCTACCGCTCAGTCCTTCAGGCCGCCGGGGAGAGGTTGCGGGGCCACGCCTCTTCTTGGTCGGTGACCGGAGCGCTGCGATTCTCGGCACTTTCCTCCTCCACCACATACGTGGCACCGCAGTCTTTCAGGATCCTCGCGATCCGACCTGCGGCAGCAGGATTGTGGGCGCAGGCCGATACGGTAGCCTCGCCTCCCTCGACGCCACTCACCCCCCCTCCCCCGGAAAGGGAGCGGCGCTCCGGCTTGAACAGGCGGCGGAGCGAGGCCAGGAATTTATCGCGGGCGTCCGAAATCGGACTTGAATACCCTTGCCCCGAGAGGGTCGTCAACGTGATCCGATCAATGGGAAAGGCGCTCACCAGCAAGATGGCCCGAGCCAATTCAGCCGATTCGTAGTCCGCAAATATTCCCAACAGACCGGTTTTCATATCGCTCTCCCTTCGTGACGGGACCGTAACGGTTGATGGGGATGGTACAGACGGATCGTGGCCCCTCGCGTAGGCCCTATCTGATTGGACTGCCAGCCACTTCCGGCACTCGCCCGTTGTGAGAGCTGGCGCACAAAGTGCATTAGAAGCGGTATCCCGTCATTCGGGAGCCTACGCTATGCCGCGGAGGACTCCCCATTGGCATCGCACAGGCCCAGCCGCACGATAAATTCCGCGCCGGCGCCCTCGCCGGCACTTCGACCCTCTACCGTACCCCCGTGCAGCTCGACCAGCCGCTTGACCAGCGATAGCCCGATTCCCAAGCCGCCCTGTGAGAGCTCCGAAGAGGGTTTGACCTGCGAAAACATGTCGAAGATATACGGCAAAGCGTCGGGCGAAATGCCGATGCCGGTATCCCGGATCGTCACAACCGCCTCATTCCCCTGGCGTTCGACGCTGAGGCGGACCTTCCCGCCCTTGGGCGTGTACTTCGCTGCGTTGTTGAGCAGGTTGACGAAAACCTGCGCGAGTCGCGCCGGGTCCGCGTAGACCGTCAGCGTTTCGGGGGATGGAATATAGGTGAACTCGTGGCCCATCTTGTCCATGAGCACGCGGCTGCTGTCCAGCGCACTGCTCAGCACCGCACTCAGTGCCACAGGCGTCTTATTCAGGTCGAGCCGACCGCTGCTGATGCGGCTCACGTCCGTGAGCTCATCGACCAGATGAGTCAACTGCCGCAACTGCCGATCCATCATGGCGCGCGTCTGTTCGGCCGATGTGCTGGACAGGTCAACGCGCTTGAGCAACTCCAGGCCCATGCGGATCGGGGCGAGCGGATTTCGCAATTCATGGGCAAGCGTGGCCAGGAATTCGTCCTTGCGGCGGTCGGCCTTGGTCAGGGCCTCCTGCATCACCGTGCGCTCTGTGACATCGCGGTTCGTTCCGATAACCCATTCGGCCCGCCCGTCGGCGTCGGTCCGCACCGTATCGACGGCATGGATATACCTGATTTGCCCATCGCTCCGACGTCGGATCCGGAAATCCCGCGTTGTCCTTCCCACGCGCTGGATCATTTCCTGCAGTGCAGTCTCGCTGCGCGGCAGATCCTCGGGCAGGACGGCGGAGCTCCAGGTGTGATAAGGCACCGAACCATCGGGCGTGGGCTCGATGCCGTAAATATGGAAGAGCTGGCTGTCCCAGAAGATCCTGTTGGTCGCAAGGTGCCACTGCCAGATGCCGACCCCGGTGGCCTCGGTCGCCAGGCGCACCCGCGCCTCGCTTTCCATCAGCGCGGCCTCGGCCGCGCGTCGCTCGGTGATGTCGCGGGCAATCTTCGACGCACCGACAATCCGCCCCGAGGAATCCACGACCGGAGAAATCGTGACTGAGATCCAAACCATCGTCCCGTCTTTGCGGCGGCGCCGGGTGTCGTAGGGCTCAACGCGCTCGCCGCGCTTGATCCGCTCCATGATCCGTACTTCTTCATCCCGCTGCTCGGTGGGCAGGAGCATCAGAATCGACTGGCCGACGGCCTCCTCCGCCGGGTAACCGAAGACGCGCTCGGCGGCTTCGTTCCAGCTGGTGATCATGCCATTCAGATCCTTGCTGACGATGGCGTCAAAGGAACTGTGCACGATTGCCGAAAGCCTGCCGCCGGCCATTTCGGCCAGATATTCCTCGGTGAGCTGATAGGACGTTGCCCTGGGGCGCTCCGTCAAAGCGGCCTCACCGTTGTCTGGAATTTGCCCTTTAGGCATCGCAGACCGACCCTCTTTACTACGGGACGCATCGAGTAATGATCGCCATAGGCGCTCACGCCCAGCCCATGGTGGGTACCGGAACTTCGGTATTCAAGTGCCCAAACGGTAGCTCCTACACGGAGGACCCACAAGATCTCTTCTTAAATATCGCCCTCTGAATATCGTCTTCTTAATAGCGGGTCGCTGGAGAGCGTAAAGCGCTTAAGCGCCATCGACTTGTTGTTCGGACGCGACCCCCGTTTCGAGGCGCGGGACTGTAGCACCCCCATGTGCGGATTCCGCAGTTCAAGGCGCGAGCAACTGGACCGATCGGTCTATTCAGCTCTGAGCGGAAATCGCGCCGCTGGTAGCAGAAGTGGCCTCCACAGTTTACCGGCGATCCGCTCCCCAGCCTGCCCAGCGCTTTGCGAGCGGTACCCACACCGCGGCCCACACGCCCATGGCCGGTCCGCTCCACATGTGGTCGCCACATTCGGCCATCGAAGCCAGGTGACAAAGTTTGACCAGTTCAGTCGGTAACCCGTCCATGTCCAGTCCCCTTCTTGTTCGTTCTTACGACAACCGCCTACTCAAAAACCGTGGGAATAATCTGAACTGCGCTGGGGGAAATCCGCTGTAGGACAACTTGATTAAACACGGTCAGCGGAGCGATCGACTCGGATGGAGTGTCGGCGTCCGACGACAGTCTAGGCACCCAAAACTGCCAATAACGCGGCAGGTGTCGGTACGGGCTTACAGCAGTTTCAACCGCTGCTTACAGTCAAGGAGCGAGCCCAATCTCTAAGCTACACGCCAAGATTCGTGTCGATTTGTACCTAGAAGAAAGCGGAGCGACCTCATGAATGCGACCTCCACAAAAAGCCGCACCTCGCTATTCGCCTCGACCCTGTTATGGCTGGCGGCGCTGATATTGGCGGCGACACTGGGGACGAGCCAAGCCGGTCAGCAGACTTTGCAGCTCACCGGCGCGTTCGAAACTCCGGCCGTGACCACAAAGGCCACCGGAGAAGCCACGCTTAATGTCGATGACAACGGCGTGGTCAGCGGCGGAGTGAAGACCAAGGACATCCGAGGAACCGCCGCGCACATCCACATGGGACCTCCGGGCTCCAGTGGCCCGCCGGTGATCACGCTCAAGAAATCCGGAGACGATCAGTGGATGGTTCCGGAGGGTTCGACGCTTTCCTCCGACCAGCTCGCCGAGCTGAAGAAAGGAAACCTGTACATCAATGTGCACAGCAAGGCGCACCCGGATGGCGAGATCCGCGCGCAGCTCACCGCTCCGACCGGCCCCTAAGATCGCCGCGCCTAGAGCCGCAACACATCCCGAGGAAAGAGTGCCATGAACCGAGCTAATCAAGGATTGATGACACGCGAGGCCGTTTTGGAGCTGGCCGAGGCGGGGCATACCCCGCGTGACCTGGCCAGCCGGTTCGGCGTGACCGAGTGGACGATCCGGCGCTGGATCTCCCACGCCCAGAGGCGCAGGCAGCTGCCCTACTGGCAGCAGATGCCTGCTTCATTTTCCGGTGCCGGGCAGCGCTCCGCGCACTGAAATTAATTCCGCCACGGGTGGTCACAGGCCACCACCCGGCATGGTTCACACCGAACTGAGGGCCTTGTATTTGACGATGTTCTATAGGTGACAAGAGGAAAGTTTTATGAAGACGACACTTGCAATTGCCACGCTGGTACTTAGCGCCTCGATGGCGCCGGCCTTCGCGGCCAGCACCCCGCCTCCCGACGGGACGGTGGACCGCTCGCAGCCCGACGACCTTCGTTAAGGACTCGGCCATCACCGCGAAGATCAAGTCCAAGTTGGCTGCGGAACATTTCACCAGCCTGGGTCACATTCATGTCGACACGGATGCGAACGGCAAGGTGTACCTGAGCGGCACGGCGAAAAGCCAGGCCGACATCGATAAAGCCGTGTCCGTTGCCCAGTCCACGGAACATGTGGTTGGCGTGCAGAACGATCTGACCGTCCGCGCTGACGACTAACAGCCGGCGGTGTCCTGAGCCCGCCGCCCCCACTAGCCTTCATATCGCGATTCCCCAGGAATTTCGGTATGAAGGCGGGCTCACGGACGCCGCCGCTTTTCTTCCCCTGCCGGGCCGGCCGCGCGGCGCATTGGCGTTCTCGCGGCCCTTAGCGCCGCGCAGCTCATCGGTTGCGCCACGCTTCCCCCTGGCGCGAGCTCCCCAAAACAAGCCTCGGTCGCTTACTCGCATCCGCAAGAGACGCGGATCGCCAAGGTCTTTGCGCCCGCCGCAGCGGCGCACCCGGGCAGTTCCGCGTTTCGGATCCTGAGCCGGGGCGAGGACGGTTTTACGGTACGGATGCAGCTCATCGGCCAGGCCGAACATTCCCTTGATCTGCAGTACTTTATCTACCACCTGGATCAGACCGGCCAGCTCATCACCGAGGCCTTGCTGCAGGCCGCCGATCGCGGTGTGCACGTTCGCTTGCTTGCCGACGATGGAGCCACGCAGCCCGGCGATAACCGCATTCGCCTGCTCGCGGCTCACCCGAATATCGAAGTGCGGATCTTCAACCCGTTTTCCTATCGCGGCGATTCGACGTTTCTGCGCGGCGTGGAGTTTGCATTTCACCATCACCGTCTTGACTACCGCATGCACAACAAGCTGCTGCTGGTGGACAACGCCAGCGCGCTGATCGGCGGCCGAAACATCGCCGATCGTTACTTTCAGATCGACCCGCAGGGCCAGTACGCGGACGATGATGTTTTTGTGTCCGGCCCCACGGTGCAGGGTCTATCGGCCAGCTTCGATAGCTTCTGGAACAGCGCACTGGCCATCCCGGAGGAAGCGCTCGCAGGCGGCAAGCCCGCCGCAGCGCAGCTTGATGCCTACCGGGCGGCGTTAGCCGAAACGCATCAAAAAGCCCAGGACGCCGGGGCCCCGTATCTGCGCGATGCCGCTGCCGGTCAGCCTCTGGCGGGCATACTCAATGGTGAACTTCCGGTGGTGTGGGCCAAGGCACAGGTGGTCAGCGACCCGCCCGAGAAGGTTCTGCGCCACGGTCACGGCGTGCGGGGCGCATTCATGTACGAGCCTATCGCCCGAGCCGTGGACGGCGTGCAATCCGAGCTGCTGATGATCACGCCCTACTTCATACCGACCCCGGAGGAGAGCGCCACACTGAAGGAGCTGCGCCAGCGCGGAGCGCGGGTCGGAATCCTGACCAATTCCCTGGAATCAACGACCGAAGTTTCCGCTCACGCCGGCTATCAACGCCATCGGGTCGATATGCTGGAGGCGGGAGTCGAACTGCACGAGGTGCGAGCCGCGCCGGACAATTCGCGCGGCAGCGGTCAATCCGCGGCGCTATCGCGTTATGGCAACTACGGCCTGCACGCGAAACTTTATACCTTTGACCGCAGCAAACTGTTTATTGGATCGATGAATTTCGATCAGCGCTCGGCCTGGCTCAATACGGAGATCGGATTGCTGATCGACAGCAGCGAACTGACCTTGCAGGCCGTGGCCCGGTACGACGCCATGACGCAGCCCGGCAGCGCCTATACGGTTTCGCTTCGACCCGATGCGCACGGCCACTCGCAACTGATCTGGAGCACGCGTTACGGGGACCGGTTGGTCGAAACCAGTCATGAACCCAAACGCAACGCGTGGCGGGGTTTCGAAGACGACATTCTGCGGGTGCTGCCCATTGACGATGAGCTCTAACGCCTTCGAGAGTGCAGCTTGGCGATGAGTCGCCGAACAAAGAATCGAGTCGGTACGCACTGACAGTTGGTCCACTCTTGGGCCGACAGCTTGAGTCTCGATGCGGCGCGATTATTGACAGCAGTCCATTCAATCGTCACCGGAGAGATCTCATGACAAACCAGAATTCGCAGGGAAATCAGGGCAGCCAGAGCGGCCAAGGCAGCGGCAGCCAGAGCGGTCAGGGCAGCCAGAGCGGCCAGGGCAGCCAGAGCGGCCAAGGCAGCCAGAGCGGCCAAGGCAGCCAGAGCGGCCAAGGCAGCCAGAGCGGCCAGGGCAGCCAGAGCGGTCAGGGCAGCCAGAGCGGTCAGGGCAGCCAGAGCGGCCAGGGCAGCCAGAGCGGCCAGGGCCGACAGGGCGGTCAAGGAAGTCAGGGCGGCCAGGGCGGCATGGGCCAGAGCGGCCAGGGCAGTCAGGGCGGCCAGAGCGGAATGGGCGGCAAAAGCCAGGGTAGCGACTTGCCCGGCACCTCAAAGGATCCGACGGGCCAAGTCATGACTGACAAGAACCGTCAGAACCAGGGATCGGATGGCGGCCGCTCAGGCTCGCGGGATCCGAATTCAGGATCGCAGAAGCGTTCGTAGGAATTAACTCTTAGTAACTTAAATTAAAACTGGGTTCGAGTGCGGCGGGGCCGGCGGGCTCCGCCGCACTCTGTGGAGAAGAAGAATGGGTCTGCTCACCGCCACTGTGACACGCGCTAGGTACCGCTTCGCTGCAGCACGCGACGAATTGGCATTCGCCATCGGCAACCTGCCGGCACGCTTCTCATCGGTGCAGCTCACGCCCAATATTCCGTTTGGAAAAGAACCCGACCAGTCGCTGGATGTCTACGCGTTGCCGGAACTGCAAAACAGGCCGGTAGTGGTCTTCTGGTACGGCGGGGGATGGACGGACGGACACAAGGAAGAATATCGATTTATCGGTACCGCGCTCGCAGAGCGCGGGTACGTCGCGGTCTTGCCCGACTATCGCAAGTACCCGGCCGTCCAGTTTCCTTCATTCGTCCATGACGGAGCCCGGGCGCTGGTGTGGGTGCGTCAGAACGCCCACAAGTGGGGTGGTGATCGCTCCCGGATTGTCGTGATGGGCCACTCGGTCGGAGCGCACCTGGCGGCCATGCTTGCCTACGAACCCGAATACCTTCGTGCCGCCGGTGGCCGTCGGCAATGGATCAGAGCGTTTGTCGGACTCTCAGGGTTGTATGCCCCGGTACCCGAGAGCGACGTTTTCCGGCAGATCATCCCGCATCCGTACCGGAGCGATGATTGGCAGCCGCTCTGGCACGTCGATAACGAGGCTCCGCCGAGCCTGCTGTTGCACGGACTGGAGGATCGTCTGGTCAACCCGCGTGAGACCGTGCGGCTGCGCCATGCGCTGGTCAGGCATGGAGTGCACGTCGAGATGGAGTTGTATTCGGGCCGTTCACACGCTGACACGGTCGCTGCATTCTCTCCGCTCGCCCGTGGCCGCATGCCTGCCCTCAACAGCGCGGCGCGATTTATCGACCGTCTGCGGCCTAAGCATGCGTTGCTACAGGGGAGCCTCGCGGGGATGAGCTCACATCTTAAATTGTCGGGCTCACTGAGTACCGCGCCTTAACAACGGTGAGCGCACCCGTCCTGAAACTGTCTTAAAGGGTACGCCGCCACCGGCGGCGAGTTGATAGGGCGCGGTCACACCGCCGATTCGGCATCCACTCGGAAATAGACACGACCCCTATTGAATGAGGCCGGTCCGAAGTGCGTAGGAAGTCAAATCCGCATTGGTCTTAAAACTGGTTTTCTGCAGAATGCGACTTCGATAAGTACTCACGGTCTTGACGCTGATGCACAGTTCATCCGCGATTTCCGAAACCGAGCGACCGGCCGCCAGCTTGCACAGCGTCTGGAACTCACGCTCCGAGAGGGCGGCATGCAGCGGCTTAGTCACATCCGCGTCCAGGTCGGAGACCAGGAAATCCGCCAGCGCCGCGCTTACGTAGCGCCGTCCCGCCAGCACCGTTTTCACGGCCTTCGACAGCTCTTCGGGAGCGCTTTCCTTGGACAGAAAACCATTGGCGCCGGATCTGAGCACGCTGATGGCGTACTGGCGCTCGGGGTATCCGCTCAACACGAGCACCCGTATATTGGGATGCAAAGCGCGCACGCGCGCCAGGATATCCAGCCCGCTCCGATCAGGCATGAAGATATCGAGCAGCAGCAAATCCCACTGTTTGGCTCGCAACATATCGAGCGTGTTGGATCCGGATACGGCCTCACCGATCTCGGTGATCTGCGGATCCTGCTCCAGGAACTGGCGAAGACCCGCGCGTACCAGCGCGTGATCATCTGCAATTAGGACTTTGGCCATCTCACTTCCCTCCGCGGATGTTAACTGTGGCTAAATGCGGTGTCACGGGTGTAGCCATTAAGCTTGTTATACAAGGTCTTAAGGCTGCAGCCTAAGGTCACCGCGGTTTGAGTTTTATTACCTTCAAAGTGCTCTAGAGTGGCCTCGATCAGCGATCGTTCCGCCTCTTTGAGGTTAATCCCCACCTCAATGGGCACGTTTCCCGGGCTTTTGGTCGGCCGCACCGAGCCGCGCGTCCCGACCTGAAGCGGGGCCAGTTCCACCACCTGGTCGGCCAGGATGTACGCGCGCTCCACGGCGTTTCGAAGCTCGCGCACGTTGCCCGGCCAGCTGTGGGCGTGCATCGTCACCATGGACGCGTCCGAGAATTTCTTCGAAGCCCCCGATTTCGCATTCAGCTGGTCGAGAAAATGGCTCGCCAGCAGCGCGATATCGCTCCCGCGCTCGCGCAGCGCGGGTAACTCGATCGGAAACACCGCCAGCCGGTACAACAGGTCCTCGCGCAAGGCGCGCTCCTTGACCGCCTGCAACGGGCAGCGGTTGGTAGCGGCAATCACGCGGATGTCGACTTCGATCTCGTGGCGGCCGCCGACACGGAAGAACCTCGAGCTCTCGAGCACTCTCAGAAGGCGCACCTGCAGGTCGCAGGGCATCTCGGCGATCTCGTCGAGAAACAGAGTGCCGGTATGGGCCCGCTCAAACACCCCGCTGTGGTCGCGGACGGCGCCGGTAAAGCTGCCTTTCTCATGACCAAACAGTTCCGCTTCGATGAGGCTGTGCGCAATCGCGCCGCAATTGATGGCCACGAACGGTCTATCGGCACGCGAACTTTGCTCGTGCACGGCCCGGGCCGCCATCTCCTTGCCGCTCCCACTCTCCCCGCTCAGCATCACGCTGGCCTGGGTAGGGGCCACGCGCCGGATCTGCTCGCGCACGAACTGCATCTGGGGCGAATCCCCCAACATGGATGACAGCGCTGCCCTACCGTTCGATCGAGTGGTCATCACTTCACATATCCTGCGTGTAAATACTTCACGTGTATTTTTAACTACGATCCTGCCGCAGCACAGCGAAGATTGCCTATCCCCGCATAAGACAATACCTCGTAGGCCTGTCAGTGTCTGTCCCACAACTTCTTACAAGTGCCTGACCCCAAAAAGATTCACCGTCGATCCAATCGCGGGTGCCCAGAGGGCGCGTGCGCCTTATTTTTGAGGTCGAGAGCGCTGCGCGGGTTGGCACGCGAGTTGCATTGAATACTTCAGGGCCGATTCCCGCAAGGTAGTCGGTGTTATCAGCGTCGGGACCAAAATTAGGAGTTAATAATATGCGTACCGTAACACTGGCTATCGTTACCGTGGCCATGGCCACTCTTCTGGGAGCCTGCAGCAAGGCCAAGAACCCGGAAGACGTGCAGAAGAATGTGGCCGAAGAGCAGCAAAACGCCGAACAGAAGGTGGATAAGGCCGAAGCCTCGGCCGGCAAGTCCGTCGAAGAGGCTCAGGAGGACGTGAATAAGGCCTCGGCCAACGCGAATGAGAAGGTCACGGACAAAGAGAAGGACATGACCAAGGCCCAGGCCGATGCCAACTATGACGTGGCCGTCACCAAGGCCAAGGGCGACAACAAGATCGCACTGGCCAAGTGCGAAGCCCTGGCAGGCGATGCACAGAAGGCGTGCAAGGATCAGGCGGATGCGGCACTGAAGGCCGCCAAGGCACAGGCCGAAGCCGACCGGGCCCGCCAGACCCCCAAAAGCTAGCCACTGAGGGATGGGCTGCAAGGCCCTTCTCAACCGACGCTGACGTCACAGGCTCCGTGCTCACTCGTTTCCGACGGGTGGCACGGCAGCCTGCTGACGTTTCCAGTCCAAGCAATATCGCCTGCTAACGCCCACCGGAACATCCGCGCCATCACTTTTAGCGTTGCAATTTGGCGACACCCGACCGTCTGAACTACGTCGCGCCAACGTTTTTGGGCTGAAATTCAAGCCCCGCCGCGTATCGTCGGAGGCGGCTGACATGCTGTTGCGCGCCGGCCCGACAGCCAGGCAAGCACGTCGACGTTCAATATCATCCCGCGCGCCCGCCCGGGCAAATCGATCGAAGGGTGAATTATGAATTACCGAGAATGGTTGCTCTACAGAGCTCAGCAGTTTCAGCCGGAATCCGGCGAGCCTGAGGTCCTGCGCTACACCACCTGGCAGAACTACCAGTTGATGCGCGACTGGGTGCGCCGCTCTGATGCGGCCGAGATGCTGAATTTCACCCAAAACCGCCAACCCGCCGCGACGGGCGCCTAGCCCTCTTAGAGGGGTGGCGGGCTCCCCCGAGGGCCCGCCCACATTCGCGGGCGCGCGTGAGAGCTCAACATCGCGGAGCCCACGGCCCGGAGCATTTCTCAACTCGGAGCATTTTTGGGTTGGATTAACGCGCGCGGAGCAGCGCCTGCGCTTGCAGCGCAGCTCTGCGATTCGGCCGTGAGTTCTTCATTGCCCATTTAATTTCCCGCCCTCCTCGAACCACACAAATCTGCTGCGCGGCACTACAAATCGTCGCGCTTTGGCGTCGTCTCCTAACTGCGTCTTTTGCAAACCGCACTCCCTGATGTAACGGTGTCGCGGAATTCAAATCACGATTCGTCAAGGAGATTGCAATGATGCGACGGCAAATCCACTGCACCGCTCTTGGGACTCAGGACGCGTAATCGCCTGATGCACGATGGGCTGACCTTCACCTTGCAGGATGCGGTCTCCCGTCACACGGTGCCGGCGGAGGCAATCCGCCAGGCCTACCTTGCGCTGCCCGCCTCCCAGCAGAGCCAGGTGCTCGCGTTCTTAAATTCGCTGTAGAAGCACCGCGCCCCTCTCGCGGCGTTTCTACAGGTCACGCTGGGGTTGCCGGTCCCTAAGCCGGCAACCCCAGCCGGGCCGGTGGCCCTGGCCTCAACGGCCATCGGCAGGCGGCTGCTTTTGCACAGTGCACATCGCGCTTATTGCTTCGGATCTTCCATCGCTCGATGTGCGCCCGCATTCGCTTCGGGCCCCTGATATGCTGCGCGGCCGCCGAATCCCGGCGCCAGACCGGATTGGGCATGAAGGCACCGCGTTCTCTGCAACCCTTGATTGAAGATGGGATCATCGACTCGGTTGTCCGCCGATTGCGCAGCGGCAAGGAGGCTTCGGTCTTCATCGTGGACTGCGGTGGCGAGCTGCGTTGCGCCAAGGTCTACAAGGAGGCGCAGCATCGCGGCTTTCACCGACTGGCCGAATACCAGGAGGGGCGCAAGGTCCGCGGCAGCCGCGATGAGCGCGCACTGCGCAACAGGGGCCGCCACGGGCGCGAGCTGCAGGAAGCGCAGTGGAAGAACGCCGAGGTGGACGCGCTCTACACCCTCGATCGCGCCGGCGTGCGCGTGCCCAAGCCCTTCGGTATGTTCGATGGCGTGCTGATCATGGAGCTGGTGGTGGATGAGCACGGCCATCCGGCACCGCGCCTGGGCGATTTGGTGATTTCCCCCGAACAGGCGCGCCTCTGGCACGGCTTTTTGATTTTTCAGGTGGTACGGATGCTCGGTGCAGGACTCATCCATGGCGACCTGTCGGAATTCAACGTCCTGGTCGACCAGGCCGGCCCGGTCATCATCGACCTGCCCCAGGCGGTGAATGCCTCGAGCAACAACAACGCCTTCCGGATGCTTGAGCGCGACGTCAACAACCTGCGCGAGACTTTCGGCCGCAGCGCGCCCGAGCTCCTCGAGACCCACTACGCTCACGAGATCTGGGCGCTCTACGGCGCCGGAGAACTGAGTGCGGAATCAGTGCTCACCGGAAGGTTCGTATTTGATGAGAAGGCGGCTGATGTCGAAGGCGTGCTCGCCCACATCGAGGAGGAGCGGCGCGAGGCCGAGGAACGCCAGCGGCGCCTGGTGGAGGCTATGGCTTAGGGAGCCGGCAGCGCTCCCTCACGCCACGCTCCCCGGCCATTGACCGGCCAGGCTATCGCCTAAGTCAGCCTTCGGGGCGAGGCCGCCGGTCCTTAAGATTGCGCAAGCCGCGCCTTCACTTGATCGATCATCACCTTGAACCGGGGCTCCTCGCGAACAGGCTCGAAGTCGTTGTCGGCCTCCAGCCAGCTCAGCATGCCCGGCGAAAGCTTTGCGGCGACTCCCGCGAGAGTTTCCAGGGTCAGATCGATCTCCCCGAGCGAGGCCATCGCGCAAGCGAGGTTGTAATGCAGGTTGACGTTGTCCGGATCGATCAGGCGGGCCCTCGTCACCCATTCCTTGGCGCGTTCGACCTCCTTCAGATCCGCCAGCATGCAAGCACCGAGTCCGATCGCGCGGCTATGACCGGGATCGTCCGCAACGACCTTCTCGATACGACCTAGGGTCATGCGGGCCGCACTTTTCATGCGCTCGGTGTCGCCCTTGGCCTTGTAGCACTGAGAGACGAAGGAGGCCGCGGTGATATCGGATTCCATGGCCGCGCTCGCGTGTTCGAAATGGCCGATCGCATCGTCGTAGCGCCGCAGGCCCATGAGGCACAGGCCCGCGATCCGGTGCCCGACGTAGGAATTGGGTTCGAGGCGCAGCGCTCTCTGGCAGGACATAAATCCCTCTTCGAAAAGTCCTTTGCTGCGCAGCGCCGCACCCATGGCCGCATGCGAGTCGGCGAGATTGGAATCCAGACGCAGCGCTTTTGCGGCGGCACGTTCACCGTCATCGCCCGAGTCCCCGAGCCAGAACATGTTCCACTGCGCCAGCGCCAGGGTCGCCCAGGCTTGGGCATAGTTCGGATCGATCTCGACCACACGATTGCATATGCGAACGACGATCTCGTTGTTTCGCTCGTTGTCGAGGAGCCAGAACTGGCGCGCCATCAGGTAGAGCTTGTACGCCTCGGTATTGGTCGTGGAGCGTTGCTCCAGGGCCTGCTCTTCCTCCGGGAGCAGTGTCAGCTTCAGGGCCGCCACGATCGCTTTGGAAATTTCGTCCTGGAGCGCGAAGATGTCATTCAAATCGCGGTCATAACGCTCGCCCCAGACCTGGGCGTCGTTGGCGGCGCTGATCAGTTGCGCGGTGATCCGAACCCGCGCGCCGGCCTTGCGCACGCTCCCGACCAGGACATAGGAGGCCTTGGTCTGCCGCGCGATCTGGGTCACATCGGTGTTTGATCCCTTAAAGGAGAACGCCGTGTTGCGCGAGACGATCGACAGTGCCGAGACCTTGCCAAGATCCGTGATGATGTCCTCGGTGATCCCGTCGCTGAAATATTCCTGCTCCGGATCGCCGCTCATGTTGGCGAACGGAAGCACGCAGATCGCCACCGCGGGGCGCTTTTCCTTCGGCGCTTGCGCGCTCGCCTTGCTTGCCGATAATTTCAGTTTTGCCTCAAGCGCAGCGCACAGCGCTTTGAAGGGCGCGCTCGCACGGTTCCCTTCCCAGCCGTCAAGTTCGGTGGTGTGGATCGCGCGCACGTCGATCGGCAAGCGGGCGGCTTCGAAGCGCACCGGCACCAGTACGCCCCGATCGGCGGCATCGCGCGCCTCGCCCTTGACCCAGCGCGAATCGACCGAAGTGCGCGTCCACACCACGACCACGGCGCGGGCGGCTTCCAGTTCGGAGCCAATGAGCGCGTCGAACTCATCGCCCGGGGTGATTTCCGGGTCCCACCAGACCGACCAGCCTTGCGCTTCCAATGCGGCGACCAGGGGCGCGACGCGCTCCTTATCCGCTCGCGAATAGGAAACAAAAATATCTGCCACGGCTGAGCTTACCCGCGCTTTTTTGGGCCGTCAGATTAGCATAGGCCACGCGCGCAGGACCGGAGGCACAATTACCCTGCCGATCGCAGGACTTTGCGGTGGAGTAAGGGTCTAACTGCGCAGGGCACAGGCCCAGGCCACAACGATGCCGGCCAGCGCGCACAGGCCGCTCAGCCACTGCGGCACACGTTGCAGGGCGCGTTCCACGGGCACAAATCCCGCCGTGGCCCCCAGCAGGCCACCGACGGTAAAGCCGAGCAGGTGTGCGACGATATCGGTCCCCTCGCCTGCCGTACCCAGCCAACCCAGAAGCACGGTGCCCGCCACCAGCGGCGCCCATCGTTTCGCCCAGCTCTGGCGGAGCGGAAAACGAATCTGCCAGGAATGCGCGGCCATCAGGCCGAGCGCGGTGAACACCGCCGTGGAGGCGCCCACCGAACGGTAGCCGGACGGCGCCCATTGCGCTTCCAGTCCATTGGCCAGGGCGGCGCCCGTGACGATCAGGAACCAGGCGGTACCGACGCCGAGCTGGCGCGCGGCCAGAATTCCAAACCAGACGCCGCCGGCCAGGTTGGCAAACAGGTGCTCGGCACTCACGTGGAGCGTCAGTGCGGTCCACAGCCGCCACCACTGTCCGCTCTGCACGCGCGCACCATCGAGCGCACCGATCTCGAAGGCATCGGCGCGCCACAGGCCATTGGAGATCGCCAGCGCCACGGCCAGGAGCACCAGGGCGTACAGCAGAGCCCCGACCCAGGCGAACGGGTGCATCCTCGGGGCGGCGGGCGCGGGCGGCGAGGGCACATTCTCGAGCCTGTACTGATGCAGGTGCGCCAGGGCGCGCAGTGCCTCCTTGGGATGCACGCCCAGGATCCAGTCCACGCCATCGCTCTGGATCGCGCTTTGGATATCGAGCGCGGTGAGCACCAGCGCGCGCTCCTCGCAGGCCGCGCGGTGCGAGGATCGAAACACCTCCTGAAAATCGGCCGTATTGAGGCTAAGGCTCACGGCGCGGATTGCGCGCTCGCCGTTTCCAGGCGGGTGCTCGCTTCAAGCCACGCCGCCTCGGCCTCGGCGCTTTGCCGCTCGAGTTCCTTTTGCCGCTCGAGCAACTGCTGGAGCTTCGCCCGGGCGGCGGGAACGTAGAGATCCGGTGCGGTAAGCGCACGCTCGAGCTCGGCGCGTTCCGCGGAGAGCTGCTCGAGTTTCAGTTCCTGCTTTTGTACGCTGGCTCGTAAGGGACCGAGGCGATTGCGATGCGCCGCTTCCTCGCGCCGTCGTTGCTTGCGCTGCTCTGCACTCTCCGAGACAGCTGCCGGGGCCTGGACCGGAGCGGGGCTCTCGGCCGCGCGCGCGCTGTTGATCGCACGCACCGGTCCGCCGGTGGCGAGCCAGTTGGCGTAGTCGTCGAGATCCCCGTCGAAGGACACGGCGCGCCCCTCGTGCACCACGATCAGCTCATCGGCCACCGTGTTCAGCAGATGCCGGTCGTGCGAGACCAGCACCACCGCTCCCGGGAACTCCTGCAGCGCGACGCTCAGCGCCTGGCGCATCTCCAGGTCCAGGTGGTTGGTGGGCTCATCGAGCAACAGCAGGTTCGGGCGCAGGTACGTCACCAGCGCCAGCACCAGGCGCGCCTTCTCGCCGCCCGAAAAGGGTTCCACGGGCTCGAACACCCGATCGCCCCGAAAGCCGAAGGTGGCCAGGAAATCGCGCAGTTCCGCCTCCGTCTGGCGCTTGGCGCGCGCCCCTCCGGTGCGGCGCAGGTTCTCGAGCGGGGATTCGTCCGCCTTGAGCTGTTCGAGCTGATGCTGGGCGAAGTAGCCGATATTAAGATCGCGCGCCTCGGTGCGCGTGCCGCTCTGCGCCACGAGCTCGCCGGCCAGCAGCTTCATGCAGGTGGATTTGCCGGCGCCGTTGTGGCCGAGCAGCGCCAGGCGGTCACCGGGCATGATCGTGAACTTGACGTGGCGCAGGAGCGTGCGGTCCGCCGTAGCCCACGCTCTGATCGTCAATGGCCAGCAGCGGTCGCGGCAGTTTGGCGGGCTCGGCGAATGAAAACTCGAACGCGGCGAGTCCACGTGCGCCGGCGCGATGCGCTGCATGCGCTCGAGCGCCTTGAGGCGGCTTTGCGCCTGGCGCGCCTTGGTGGCCTGGGCGCGGAAGCGCTCGACGAAGGATTCCATGTGGCGGATCTCGCGCTGCTGGCGCACGTAGAGCGCCGATTGCTCGGCCAGTTCGGCGGCGCGCTGCTCCTCGAAGGCCGAGTAGTTGCCCCGGTACGCGTGCGCCTGAGCGTGCTCGATGTTGACGATGCGATTGCAGACCCGGTCCAGGAACTCGCGATCGTGGGCGATCAGCAGCAGCGTGCCCGGATACTCGCGCAGCCAGCTCTCCAGCCACAGGATCGCATCGATGTCCAGATGGTTGGTCGGCTCATCGAGCAGCAGCAGGTCGGATCGGCACATCAGCGCGTGCGCCACGTTGAGGCGCACGCGCCAGCCGCCGGAGAAGGTGCGGATCGGCCGCTCGTCCTCGGTGTGATCAAAGCCCAGACCGTGCATCAGCTGGGCGGCGCGCGCCCGCGAATCGTAGCCGCCGACCTCGGCATAGCGCGCGTGCAAGGTGCCCAGCAGCACACCGTCATCGCGCTCGGTGGCGCAGCGCCATCTGGGCCTCGATGGCGCGAAGTTCCGGATCCCCATCGAGCACGAACTCGATCGCCGGCTGGTCGGTGGCCTCGATGTCCTGGGAGACATGCGCCATCACCAGGTTCCCGGGCATCTCGAAGTTGCCGGCGTCCTGGTGCACCGTCCCGCGAACCAGCTCCAGGAGCGTGGACTTGCCGCTGCCGTTCTCGCCGGTGATGCCGATCTTCTCGCCCCGGAACAGGTTGAAGGTCGCGCCCGAGAACAGCAGACGCGGTCCGCGACGAATCGCGATGTCGGTGAAATTGAGCATATCTGATCACTGTGCCACGCAACGGTGGCGCCCTAGAAGTTCCGGCGCAGGCTCGCCGTGGCCGTATACGGCCCCAAGATCAGCGGATGGGCGCTGCCGCGCCCGTTTCGGCGATACCGCAAGCTCGCCGCAGCAATTGTTCTATCGATCCAACCCGTAGCAGATATTCGCGCAGGTTTGATGGACGGCCACTGACCTTAGCGCCGACCGCGACGCTTGGTTAGAAAGCGGCTCGGAGATGATTTTACGCTGAATAGGCCTGATCTGGAATTCTGATGCGGCTCGTGGGGCGCAGCGCAACGCGCAACACGTTAGGGACGCGGGCGCCACCGGCCCCCCTCCTCCACTATTCCGCTACGCGCTGCCCAGGCTTGGGGTCCCTGCCCGTTGGCAGGGACCCCGAACCCGCGCGTCAGTCGGTGATCTCGACCGTGATGATCTGGCCCAATCCCATCGGGGGCAGGCCGAAGCCGGCATTTGAGACGTAAATCTTGCCGTCCGGCCCCATGGTCATGGCGCTCGGCGTGGTCAAATTCGTCACGATCACCTTGCGGTGTCCGCTGTTATCGAAGCGCACGATCTGGCCGGGTGTCGACAGCGCCATCGAATCCGTGGTGGCTTCCAGCACGTACAATCGCCCCTGCGAGTCGAATAACACGCCGGTCACGACCGACAATCCGCTCCGCTCGATCTTCATCTGCCCCCCGAGGGTGAGCGAGTACACGTGGGAGGAAGGGGGGACTCCGAACGGACCCAGGTTCCCCAGGTAGAAATCACCTTGCCGCCAGGTGATCGAGGTCGGAACCACGTGGCCGAAGCGGGCCGACACATCAACGAGGCGACTGATCGCGCCGGAAGTGGTCACCTTGAGCACCTCGCCCTGATTGGGCTCGACGGTGTAGAGCGCGCCGCCCTGCGCGATCATGCTGTAGAAGGTGCCGTCGGGCTCAAAGTCGCCGTTCTTCGCGTCGGTGGGATTTTTGGTCGGATGCGACTTCAGATACGCGCTTAAGTCCGCCACCATTTTCCAGGTGTGGTCCTTTTTCACCTTGAAGATCCCGTTGGGAATGCTCGGCACGCCGTGTGAGCACCCGGCGCTGGCCAGGACCCCGTACATGGTATCGCCGACAAATGCGATGTCGGCCACCCCGCTCGCCAGACCGCTCGCCTGACTGGAGGGAAGGTTGTCGACATAGGTCGTAACGGTGCCGTTGGTGTCGACCTTCAAAATGCGCGAGCCCTTCCTGCTTCCGTAGTATTGCCCCGGCCCGTTGAGCCCGGCCGTGCAGTTGCCAAAATCTCCGGTGGGAGCGGCGATCACATTGCCGGTCGGATAGCCGCCCTCGGTCACATAGAGCGTGCCGTGCGGTCCGAACTTCAGGCCCCGCGGATTGGTCAATCCGCCCGGGACGAACACCGAGACGATGGCCGAGGAACTGCCGGTGGGCGTTGGGACCTGGGCCTGCGTGGCTCCGGCCGCCGCCAGCGCGAGCAGTCCCATCGCCACCGAACCGAAAACTTTTTTTCTGCGCGCGGCCGTCACGGGACATGCGAGGACAGAATCTTGCATTGCTGCTGATGTACTCATGGGGGTGATTCTCCGTCTTGTTGTTAATACGTACGCCCCTCGGCGCACGCTGTTCGTCAATGAATACTCCCGCGCTGATGTACAGTCAATCTGCCTGCGAGCTGCCGGTTGATCCGACAGAATGATCCGTCCCTTAAGCAAAATTAATGCTGAATCATCGTCGCACACCTGCCGTGCGACAGGCGCATTTTCCCTAGAAACTCCAGCGCACGCTGAGTGTGGCGGTGAAGGGCAGCAGCATCAGAGGCTCGACCGCCGCGCCCATCGGCGGGGCGACCAGTTCGCTGCAGCAGAGGTTCTCCCGATCCAGCGCATTGATGATATCGAGGGCCCAGAGCACTTCCCCGTGCCGCGCCGGCACGCGATAGGCCGCGCGCAGGTCAAGCGAGCTGTAGGTCGGCCAGCGCGTGCCGTTTCGGGGTTCCAGGAGCGGTGCACCGGCGGCGTTGTAGTGCACCTCGGTGGTCGGCCAGCCGGTGTGTATCGTCAGCGCCGAGCCCAGCGACCAGCGCGCGTGGCGCCAGTCGAGCGCCGCATTGAAGCTGTGGGTCTGGTCCCAGCTGCGCAGGTAATCGATGTTGTTCACCTCATCGCCCGCGTGGGACCAGCTGTAGTTGAGGTGCCAGGTCCAGACCGGGGTGCTGGAGCCTGCGGAAATTTCCACGCCCCGGAGTTCCGCGCCATTGGGAACGATGTGCACGCGGTCCGGCGCCAGTTCCGGCAGGAGCGAGAGCGGATTGAGTTCGTTTTCGTAGCGCGCTCGCGGCGCGGTCTGGTTTTTTTGGTACAGCTCGGCACGCCAGGCGATCCGGTGGCGGTCGACGTGCTCGAAACCCAGAATGATGTGATCGGAGCTCTGCGGGCGGGCAAAAGCCACCTCGCCGTCTTCGACGTGCAATTCCTCCACCCCGTCGACCTGATGAAACCGGCCCCAGCTGGCCCGCAGCCGGGTGCGATCGTCCAGGTCGTAGCTAATCATGATGCGCGGGTCCCACAACCAGCTGCTGTCCAGGCCGAGGCCTGCGGTGTGCTGGACCCGGGCGCCCCACTCACTGGTCAAGCGCGAGCCGATGCGCATGCGATCGGCCAAGTACAGCGCCTGATCGCGCCGGTAAGGAATGAGCACGGTATCGAGGCTGGAACTGAGCGGCTTCCCGTAGAGCTGCGCGATGTCGGGGGTCAGCTGCTGATGGTTCTGGTATGAATAGTCGGCATCGCCCGTGTGCACTTCGCCGCCCAATTCCAGGGTATGCCGCTCGCTCAAGGCTCCGTTGACCTGCCAGCGTACATTCCACAGATCCGAGGTGCGCGCGTCGGAGACCTGGCCGGTCACTACGCCGGGATTGTCCACCTCCCCGGTCCGCATCGAGTGCAGCTCGCTGTAGCCGAGCCACGCCTGGGCATGCCAGCGCTCGCCCAACTGCTGCTCGCCGCGCAGCCACAGGTAGAAGGTCTGGCTGCTCAGGTGCGCGAACTCCCCGCGGGTCGAGTCCATCAGCGCCAGGTTATCCTGCGAGAAGAGCGTCTCGGCGCTGATCGTCGTCGATGGCGAGGGGCGCCAGCGCAGCTTGGCCAGTCCATCGGTGAAGGTCGGACTCTGCAGATCGGTGGCCAGGCGGCTCATCAGATTGTCCAGCCGTCCGGTGCGCGCGGCGATCAGGCCCTCCACGTCCTCAGCGTCCGAAATCGGACCGGCGGTGCGCGCCCCTACGCTCACGTTGCTGGCGTACAGCGAAGTGCGCGGTTCGCGCTCCGGCTCGAGCGTGTCCAGGTCGACCACCCCGCTCATGCGCTCCCCGTAGCGCAACGGAAATCCGCCCGTGTACGCATCGATCGTCGAGACCAGCGAGGCGTCGAAGGCGCTGAAGGGCGATTGGTAGCCGGGCACGTGGAAGGCCTGTCGCACCGGAAAGCCATCGACCAGGAACAGCACCTCATCGGCGCTGCCCCCGCGGATGTTGAGCCGCGCGCTATCGCCGGTGCTGGTCATGCCCGGCAGGTGCGCGACCACGCGTACCGGGTCATCGGCATACTTGGGCGCATCGGCGAGATCCGCGTTCTCCAGGTGGCGCGCCCCCTCATCGCTCGCGAGCGTGTAACGGCTGGCGGCGATGGTGAGTTCCTCCAGCCGCACCGGACCGCTCATCGCACCCTGCAGGCTCGCCGGGGGTTCCGGGGCGGCATCCTCCACGCGCACCACGGCGTACAGGTCCGGAGCAATGTTTTTGAGGCCCAGGCCAAAAGGCTGCAAAAGCTGCCGGGCCAGCTCCGAAGGGGGGCCAGGCGGTGGCTCGGTGGCCACCCGGAGTGCATCGGGCACCAATTCCGAGCTGAATATCACCGAAAATCCCGGCCCGTTCAGCCCGCTGAGCACCTCGCTTAAGGGTCGGCCGACCGAGCTTGCCGCCCATACGGGCAGGGCCAGGAGGAGTAATACCCCAAAACTTAAACGAAATACCGCGATTGATGTGGGCGGCTGGTCCGGTCTAATCATGCAAGCGCCGCACTACACCCTCCTGGAGAGACCTTAATGTCCGCACGGACCCTGCCTGATCCAGCCCCCGGCCGGGAACTGTCGTTCGCCATCGACCCTGCACGGGACATCGACCCTGTCGGGCCGATGAGCGCGGAACGCGCGATGCCAGCTCCCTTCTCGGGGCGCTACTTTGGTCCACCCCGCCGCTTGCTCCCCTAAGCATGACAGATCGCGAGGAGGATCGGCGTCGCGTGCGGGCCCTGCTGACGGGAGACCCGACCGCATTCGACGCCTTTTTTAACGACTACTTTCCGAAAATCTATCGCTTCGTGCTGCCGCGCGTGGAGCACTCGATTGCCGACGCGCAGGACATCTGCCAGGAGACCCTGATGCGCGCACTGCGCGGCCTGGGCTCCTACCGCGGGGAGGCGGCGCTCTACAGCTGGATCTGCCAGATTGCCGCCCACCGGGTGGCCGATTTCTGGCAGCAGCGCCGGCGCGAAGGCGCGCGCACGGTGTTCGCCGAGGACGATCCGGACGTTCAGGCCGTGCTCGCCACGCTCCAGGCGGCCGAATCCGACAGCCCTGAATCCCACCGCTACAACACGGAGATCCCGCGCCTGGTGCAGGCGACCCTGGACAATCTGCCGGGTCGCTTCGGGGACGCGCTGGAATGGAAGTACCTCGACGGTCTGGCCGTCGTGGATATCGCCTTTCGCCTCGGCATATCGCCCGCGGCCGCGCAGTCCGTGCTGCAGCGTGCGCGCGCCGCGTTCCGGGAGGCCTTCACGGCCATGAGCGATGTGGCCCTGCATGACTGGTTGAACCTCGATGGCCTACGTGACCCTGAGGTCTAAGACAATGACTACCGAAGACGATGAAGCGCTCAAGACGCTGTTGCGCTGGGCGGGCCGGCGACCGACACCGCCCCCCGAAGTGGCCAAGACGGTCTACCAGCACACTCACCGGGCCTGGCTCGCGCAGATCCAGCGACGCAAGCTCCTGCGCCGCGGATACGCCGGAGCGGCGGGCGCGATCGCCGTGCTCATGGCCGCCTGGGGCGCCCTGAATGTGTATCCCCACCGCGTCCTTGCCAGGGTCCCGGCCGGCCAGCCGGTGCTGATTACGCATACCTTCTGGCACCCGCTCGCCGAGCGCCGGTCCGGCGCGCTGTACCAGGGCGATGCCCTGCAGACCAGCGCAAGCGGAGCCTCGTTGCAGCGGGACGATGGGACCGAACTGGCCCTGTCCGCCAACACTCGGGTGTCGTTTGTTTCCCCGAACACGGTGCGGCTGGGACGCGGGGGCCTGTACGTCCAGGGTTTCGCCGCGAACCTCGCCGAAGGCCTGGTGGTGAGCACGGATCTGGGGAGCGTGAGGCACCTGGGCACCAAGTACCTGGTCGAGCGCGACAACGAGGCGCTGGTGGTGGCGGTCCGCGATGGTCGCGTGGCTCTACAGTACCCCCAGCACCCGGCGATCGAATTGCAGGAAAGCGAAGCGGCGAGCGTCGATCCGCACGGCGAACTGCGCCGCTGGTCGTTGTCCGCCTTTGACAACGTCTGGGACTGGGCCGATGCGCTGGCCTCACCGTTGGCGATCGAGGGCCAGTCGTTGTACGTGGTGTTGGGTCGGATCGCGCAACGCGCGGGTCTCCTGGTGCGCTTCTCGAGCCCCGAGGCCGAAATCGCGGCGCGTGGCCTCACCCTCCACGGCGCACCGCTGGCGCTCGCCCCGCGCGATGAACTGGCCGCGGTACTGACGACCACGACGTTGACGGGCACCGCCGTGGGCCGCGAGATCCTGGTCAGCGCGCGCTAGATTTCATTTCCTCAAGCCGCGCAGCCGAAGAGCGGATGTCGGGACGTGCTCGCCTTAAGGGCCTAACCGTTCGGCAGGTGCGATTCGAGGTGCGTTTGGGGCTTCGACCCGAGGAAGCGGCGCACCGAGACAAACAGCACCGGCACGAACAGCACCCCGAACACGGTGCCGGCGATCATGCCGCCGAATATGCCCGTGCCGATCGCGCGTTGCGCGCCGGCGCCGGCGCCGTGGGCGAGTGCCAGGGGCAGCACCCCGAAGCCAAAGGCGAGCGAGGTCATGACGATCGGGCGCAATCGATCGCGCACCGCATGGAGCGTGGACTCGATGACGCCCATCCCGGCGTCCATGTTGAGCTTGGCGAACTCGACGATCAAAATCGCGTTCTTGCTGGCCAGGCCAATCGTGGTGAGCATGCCGACCTGGAAGTACACGTCCCGCTCCAGGCCCCGGAACGCGGTCGCCAGCACCGCGCCGATGATGCCTAAGGGCACGGCCATCAGAATCGGAATGGGCATGATCCAGCTCTCGTAGAGCGCCGCGAGCGCCAGGAACACGATGATCACCGACATCGTGTACAGGATCGGCGTCTGCTGGCCGGCGGCTCGTTCCTGGTAGGACTGGCCGGTCCAGTCCACGCGAAACCCGGCCGGAAGCTTGGCGACGATTTCCTCGATGGCTTTCATGGCCGCGCCCGAGGACACGCCGTGAGCCGCATCGCCGCTGATCTCGACCGCGGGCACCCCGTTGAACCGGTCGAGCTCGGGGGAGCCAAATTCCCAGTGGGCGGTCGAGAACGCCGAGACCGGCACCATCTCCCCGGCGTCGCTCCGCACGTACCAGCGGTTGAAATCGGCCGGCTGCATGCGATAGGGCGCATCGGCCTGCACGTAGACGCGCTTGAGTTTCCCCCGGTCGATAAAATCATCGATGTAGCGACCGCCCCAGGCGAGCGCCAGGGTTTCGTTCACCGCATCCATCGACACGTTCATCGCGCTGGCGCGCTGAGCGTCGATGTCGAGGCGGTACTGGGGCGAGTCCTCCGAGCCGCCCGGGCGCATGCCGGTCAGGCGCTTGTCCTTCATGGCCATGCCGAGCAGCTGGTTGCGCGCGGCAATCAGCGCCTCGTGGCCCTTGCCGGCTTCGTCCTTGAGGAAGAAGTCAAAGCCGGTCGAGGTGCCCAGTTCGGTGACCGCCGGCGGTATGATCGGGAACACCAGGCCGTCCTTGATCTGCATGAACGGCCCGAAGGCCCGAGCGGCGACCGCCGATACGCTCTGATCGGCCTTCTTCCGCTCGGCCCAGTCCTTGAGCAGGATGAAACCGATCCCCGCGTTTTGTCCCGAACCCGAAAAGCTAAAGCCCTGCACCGTAAACACCGAGTTGACGGTGCTCTTCTCGGTGTCCAGAAAGTGGTCCTGCACCTTGTCGAGCACATGGTTGGTGCGGATCGCGGTCGCCCCGACCGGGGCCTGCACGAACACCAGCATCCAGCCCTGGTCCTCGGCCGGCAGGAATGAGGTCGGCAGCCGGATGAACAGCAGTCCCATCAGCGCGGCGAGCCCCGCGTAGATCAGCATGTTGCGCCCGGTGTGCTTGAGCATGCGCGCGACGGTGTGCTGATAGCTGTGATTGAGCCTGGAGTAGAGGCGGTTAAAGGCCGCGAAGAACAGCGCTATGGGCGAGTTCCCCTGCTTCTTTTGGGTCGGACGGAGCAGCGTGACGCACAGCGCCGGGGTGAGGGTCAGGGCAATGATCACCGACAGCACCATCGCCGCGACGATGGTGATCGAGAACTGCCGGTAGATGACGCCGGTCGAGCCGGTCAGAAACGCCATCGGAATGAACACCGCGGTCAGCACGGTGCCGATGCCCACCAGCGCCCCGGTGATCTGGTCCATGGACTTGCGCGTGGCCTCGAGCGGGGAGAGTTTTTCCTCCTCCATCAGCCGCTCGACGTTCTCCACCACGACGATCGCATCATCGACCAAAAGTCCGATCGCCAGCACCACGGCGAACATGGTCAGCATGTTGATCGAGTAGCCAAAGGCCAGCAGCACCGGGAAGGTGCCCAGCAACACCACCGGAACGGCGATCGATGGAATGAGGGTGGCCCTGAAGTTCTGCAGGAACAGGTACATCACCAGGAACACCAGCAGCACCGCCTCGATCAGCGTCTTGACCACCTCGCGGATCGACACGCGCACGTAGGGGGTGGTGTCGAAGGGCACGAAGTCCTTCATGCTGCGCGGAAACTGCGGCCTGAGCTCATCGAGGCGGGCCTTGATGCGCTCTGCGGTCGCCAGCGCGTTGGCGCCGGCGGCCAGCGACACCGAGAAGCCCGTGGCCGGTTTCCGGTTGTAGAGGACCGAGAAGCTGTAGTCACTGCTCCCCATCTCGGTGCGCGCCACATCGCGCAAGCGCAGCACCCCGCCGCTGGTCGAGCCGCGCACGATGACGTTGCCGAACTCCTCCGGGGTCTGGAGCCTCCCGCGCGCGGTCACGGTCGCATTCAGGTCCTGGTTGGCGACCTGGGGCATGCCCCCGAGCTGACCGACCGAGAACTGCGCGTTCTGGGCGCGCACCGCGCTCACCACATCGCCCGGCGTCAGTGAGTAGGCGCGGAGCTTGTCCGGATCGAGCCAGATCCGCATCGCGTAGCTGGCGCCGAAGTTGCGCACCGAGCCCACGCCCTCGACCAGCGACATCTGGTTGGCGACCTGGTTCTTGACGTAGTCGGACATATCCGCGCGCGTGAGGGAGCCGTCCTCGGAATAAAAGCCGATCGCCATCAGGTTGGAATTGATGATCTTGTTGACCGTGATGCCCTGCTGCTGAACGATCTGCGGGAGGAGCGGTACCACCGCCTGGAGCCGGTTTTGCACCTGCACCTGGGCGATGTCCGGATTGGTGTTGGTCACGAAGGTGAGGGTGATGCCGACCGAACCGTCCGAGGTGCT
Source organism: uncultured Gammaproteobacteria bacterium (assembly GCA_963717335.1). Lineage (GTDB taxonomy): Bacteria > Pseudomonadota > Gammaproteobacteria > Steroidobacterales > Steroidobacteraceae > FEN-1191. The sequence goes on from CAVQVZ010000004.1 coordinate 280,147, forward strand.
GCTCGAGGACATGTAGATCAGTCCATCGAGGGAGGTCATGTTCTGCTCGATGACCTGGGTCACCGAGTCCTCGACGGTCTTCGCATCCGCCCCGGGGTAGACGGCGTTGATCGCAATCGCCGGGGGCGCAATCGTCGGGTAGGGCGTGAGCGGCAATTTGCGGATCGCCATGACCCCGCCCAGGGACAGCATGATCGCCACCACCCAGGCGAAGATCGGCCGATCGATGAAGAAACGCGACATCGCTGGGCCGCTCCGCGTTACTTCGCGCCCGCCGCCGCCGCGGCGGGGGGCGGTGCGCCGGCCGAGGCGGGCTCGCCCGCTTCGCTCGCCTGCACCGGCATGCCCGGCCCGATCTTCTGGAGTCCTTCCACGATCACCCGATCACCGGGCGCAAGGCCGCTCGGTGACCAGCCACTGATCGCCCACGGCGCGGGCGGTGGTCACGTTGCGCAGCTCCGCCCTGCCGTCGTGCCCCACCACCATCGAGGTGGCGTTGCCCTTCGGGTCGCGCGTGATCCCTCGCTGCGGGGCCAGCAGCGCATTGTTGAGCACCCCTTCGTTGATCGTGGCGCGCACGTACATGCCCGGCAGCAGCAGGCTCTTGGGATTGGGCACCAGCACGCGCAGCAGAAAGCTCCCGGTGCCCGGCTCGACCGTGACGTCGCTGAACTGGAGCTGGCCGGGCTGCGGATAGGGGCTCCCGTCCTCCATCTTGATGCTCACCTCGCGGCTCTCGTTCCCGTGACCGCCGGCGGACAGTTCCTGTTGCAGCTGGAGCCACTCGGCGCTCGATTGCGTCAGATCGACGTAGACCGTGTCCAGCTGCTGCACCCTGGCGAGCGCTTCGGCCTGGTTGGCCACCACCAGGGCGCCCTGGGTGACCGAGGACTTGCCGATCCGTCCGGCGATCGGTGCACTGATGTGCGCGTACGCGAGGTTGATGCGCGCGGCATCGTCGGCGGCCTCGGCCGCGGCGAGCTCGGCCTGGGCCTGGTGATAGGCCGACTGCAGGTTGTCGTTGTCCTGCGCGCTGATCAGTTTGTTCTTGGACAGCTCCGTGCCGCGATCGGCGCTGTTCTTGGCGCTCTCCAGCGCCGCCTGCGCCCTCATGCGCGCCGCCGCGGCGCTGCGTTCGGCCGCCCGATACACCGCATCGTCGAGCAGGTAGAGGATTTGCCCCGCCTTGACCATGCCGCCTTCGGTGAACAGCTGCTTCTTGATGATCCCGCTGACCTGCGGGCGAACTTCGGCCACCAGGCGCGCACTGACCAACCCGGGCAGTTCGCGCTTGAGGTCCACCGAACCGGATTTGAGCGTCACGACCGTGACCTGCGCCGGGGGCATGCCGCCCTGGCCCGGGCCGCCCTTCTGGCCGCAGGCGGCCATACTTAAGACAACAGCGGTGAGTAAGGCCACCGGGAAGGCAGCGTAACGGGAGCTGGGACGCATGGTCGATAACCTTAAGGGACGGGTGATAAGGCTTTGGGCCTGGCCGCCTATGATCCCCTGAAAGGCCAGTGAGCGCAAAGCCCGAACGGGTTTTCTGACCCCTTACCTTCACCGCGAGTGAACCCGTGCCGGCCGCACGGCGCGACCACCGCAGGCTCGATCGAGCCCGGCCACGCGGGGTTTGTGGCGAGGCCGCCGAGCGTTACTATGCAGCTCACCCATCGCCCGGCCAGGAGATCGATCGTGAACCGCCCTCGCTCAAACTTTTGGCTGCTGCTGCTCGCCCTGCAGATACCGCTGGCCTTAGGCGCCAGCGGAATGGTCGGCGTGCTGAAGAATTCCCCCTTTGCCAGTTTTACGGACGCCGACTACAAGCAGTTCTTCGCCAGCGTCAAGAAGGCCGCCGAGGGTCAGGTCGGGGCCGATCCCATTGACTGGTCCAACCCCGCCAGCGGTGCGCACGGCACGGTGCAGTCGACCCGCGCGTTCCAGCGCGAGGAAGGCGATTGCCGGGAACTGCGCGGAGCGAACGTCGCGCGCGGGCGCAACGAGACCTACCGCGTCACGGTGTGCCAGGCGAAGGACGGCAGCTGGCGGCTGGCGCCCACCGAACCCGAACAAAAAACGGCCGCGGCCCCTGCCGCCGATCCGAGCGGATTTCCGGTCAAGCTCCCGGCCAGTTTTACCGGCGTGCTGCCTTGCGCGGATTGTCCCGGCACGAAGTACGTGCTCGAGTTCTACGAGGATGGCACCTTCAAGCTTCGCACCACCTATCTGGACAAGGGTCCCGACACGGCGGGCCTGAATGTCGATGAGACCGGCGCCTGGCAGCTCGTGTCCTACAATTCCCGGGTGACGCTGCGGAATGAAAATAACCAGGTCAGTACCTTTGCCATCAAGGACGCCAACACCTTGCGGCTCCTCGATCCCAAGGGCGAGGAGTTCAAGTCCAAACTGAACTACGACCTCAAGCGCGACGAAGTCTTCACGCCGGTGGAGCCTCCTCCTCCTACACCGTAAGGCGCCCACGCCCGCTGCACTGACGCGTAGTAGCGACACCTCTATATAGAGAGAGGCGCCACCCGAGAGCGCGCGTTTTTCGACCAGGTCACATCCCGCGTAGGGCAACCGCCCGGCCGCGCTCGATACGCTATCCTTGCCACGCGTGCCGGGAGCTGTATTCGGGCGGAGTGCTGTCGATGAGTGTCGGAAGGAAGGGCATCATTCTCGCCGGCGGTGCGGGCACACGACTGCATCCGGTGACCTACGCCGTCAGCAAGCAGCTGCTGCCGATCTACGACAAGCCGATGGTCTATTACCCGCTGTCGGCGCTGATGCTGGCGGGGATCCGCGACATCCTGCTGATCTCCACGCCCACCGACCTGCCCGCCTTCCAGCGACTGCTCGGGGACGGTCGCAGCTGGGGATTGTCCTTGAGCTACGCCGAACAGACCGCGCCCGAGGGACTGGCGCAGGCGTTCATCATCGGCCGCTCCTTTGTCGGTGCCAGCGCCAGCCGCGCTGGTGCTGGGCGACAATCTCTTCTACGGGCATGGGCTGCCCGGACCAGCTGCGCCGCGGCGCGGCGCGACCGAGGGCGCGACCGTGTTCGGCTATCACGTCAAGGATCCGCAGCGCTACGGTGTGGTGCAGTTCGATGAGGCGGGCCGCGCGCTCGGGATCGAGGAAAAGCCCGCGCAACCCCAAGTCCAATTACGCCGTGACCGGCCTTTATTTCTACGACAACCAGGTGCTCGACATCGCCCGGGACCTCAAGCCCTCGCCGCGCGGTGAGCTCGAGATCACCGACGTCAACCGCCTGTATCTCGACCGCGGCGAGCTGCAGGTCGAACTGCTTCGGCCGCGGCATCGCCTGGCTCGACACCGGCACGCACGAATCGCTCCTGCAAGCGGCGAATGTTCATCGAAGCGATCGAAAACCGGCAGGGACTGAAGGTCTGCTGCCCGGAGGAAATCGCGTATCGTTCAGGCTACATCGACGCCGCGCAGCTCGAGACGCTGGCCGGCGCGCTGGGCAAGAGCGCCTATGGCGCCTACCTGCGGGAAATCATGAAGGATGGCAACTGAGTGGTCTTCCAGCAGACTGCACTTCCGGAAGTGGTGTTGATCAGGCCGCGCGTGTTTCGGACGAGCGCGGATTTTTCTTCGAGAGCTGGCGCCAGGACAAATTCAGCGGCCTCGGGCATCACCGCCACGTTCGTGCAGGACAATCACAGCCACTCGGTCGCGGCACACGCTGCGGGGACTGCATTACCAGATCCAGCAGCCGCAGGGCAAGCTGGTCCGCGTCACGCGCGGGGAGGCGTTCGATGTCGCGGTGGACATTCGCCGCAGCTCGCCTCATTTCGGCCAGTGGATCGGGGTGAACTTGAGCGAGACCAACCGCAACATGCTCTGGGTTCCGCCCGGATTTGCGCACGGCTACCTGGTGCTGAGCGAGGCGGTCGATTTCCTCTACAAGTGCACCGATGTCTACGCGCCCGCAGCACGAGCGCTCGATACGCTGGGATGACCCGCAGATCGGAATCCGCTGGCCGCTGCCCTCGGGCGTCACGCCGCGACTCTCCGGGCCCGACGCGGCCGCTCCCCTGTTCAAGGACGCGGAGTGTTTCCCGTGAAGGTGCTGATCACGGGCGCCACGGGTCAGGTGGGCCGCGCGCTGCTCAAGACCCGGCCCAACACGGTTGAAGTTCGCGCGCTGAGCCACGCGGATCTGGACATTGGCGATGTGCAGGCGGTGCGGCAGGCCGTGGCCTCGTTTGCGCCGGACGTGATCATCAATGCGGCGGCCTACACGGCCGTGGACAAGGCCGAAAGCGAACAGATCGAGGCCATCCTTGCGAACGCCAAGGGACCCCAGCACCTCGCCGAGGCGGTGCGCGGGATCGCCGGCGCGCGGCTCATCCACATCTCGACCGATTACATTTTCGACGGCGAGGTCATCGAGCCCCACCGGCCCGATGATCCCGCCGGCCCGATCAGCGTCTATGGGCAGACTAAACTGGTCGGCGAACACGTCGTGCAGGAAATCCTCGAAGAGCGCGCCGTGATTCTGCGCACCGCCTGGGTCTACGCGCCCGAGGGCAAGAATTTCTTGCTGACGATGCTGCGGCTCATGAAGGAACGCGGCGCGGTCGATGTCGTCTCCGATCAGCGGGGCACCCCGACCACGGCACTGTCGGTGGCGCGGGCGATCTGGCGAATCGTGGAACTCCCGAACGTCTCCGGTGTACTGCACTGGACCGATGCGGGAGCGACCACCTGGTATGACTTCGCGCGCGCGATCGCGGAGGAGGCGGCGGAGGTCGGGCTGCTGAAAGAAGCCGTCGAAGTGCGGCCCATCACCACCGCCGAGTATCCCACGGCCGCCCGCCGGCCCATGAACAGCGTGCTGGATCTCGATGAGAGCATCGCCCGGCTCAATCTCCAGCCGGTGCCGTGGCGCGAGAATCTGCGCGCCACGCTCCGCCGCATGGCCAGTCACTGACCCTTAAGGGTGCCGGGTAACTAATGGCGCGGTTACTGGTCACGGGCGGCGCAGGATTTATTGGCACGAACTTTGTTCACTACTGGCTGCGCGAACATCCGGCGGATGCGGTGGTGGTGCTCGACGCGCTGACCTATGCCGGGAATCGGGCCAACCTGGAAGCCGCGCAGGCGAATGAGAACTTCAGCTTTGTCCACGGCAACATCTGCGACACCGCGCTGGTCGAGGAGTTGCTGCGCGAGCGGCAACTGGATATCATCGTCCACTTTGCGGCCGAGTCGCACGTCGATCGGTCCATCACCGAGCCCGATGCGTTTATCGACACCAACATCTACGGCACGCATTCGATGCTCAAGGCCGCCCGTCAGGTGTGGCTGTTCGAGAAGTCCGTGCCCAGGCATCGCTTCCACCAGGTTTCGACCGATGAGGTGTACGGCTCCCTGGGGCCCGACGACGCCCCGTTCTCGGAATCCACCCCGTACGCGCCGAACTCGCCCTACTCGGCCAGCAAGGCGGCCTCCGATCATCTGGTCCGGGCCTACCATCACACCTACGGGCTTGCGACCACGATCAGCAACTGTTCGAACAATTACGGGCCCTACCAGTTCGCGGAGAAGCTCATCCCGCTGATGATCTCGCGAATCCTCACGGGCGAGCCGCTGCCCGTCTACGGGGACGGGCGGAACGTCCGCGACTGGCTGCACGTGGAAGATCACTGCCGCGCGCTTGACCTGATCCTGACCCGCGGCAGGATCGGTGAGGTCTACAACATCGGCGGGAAATCGGAATGCGAGAACATCGCCCTGGTGCACGAGCTGTGTGAGGCGATCGATGAGAAGTTCGCGGCCCTCCCCGAGCTGCGCGAGCGGTTTCCGAACTCCCCGTGCGGGCGGGGCGCCAGCGGACGGAGCCTGATCTCCTTTGTCACCGATCGGCTGGGGCATGATCGGCGTTACGCGATCGACTCTCGCAAGCTCGAGGGCGAGCTCGGATTCCAGCCCCGGCATCGGCTCTCCCCGGCGTTGCGGGCCACGGTCGAGTGGTACCTGACAAGGGTGACAGCTTCTTAATTTAGTCCGCGAGACCGCACGGCGAAAAGTTCTCTGCAGCGGTCCAAAATCGGGCTCGTCGTGTACTCCAAGTCGGCACATTCCGCCTTATTTTTGCGGCATATTCTTACACTTGCCGCCTAGAAAAATGGACCCTCCGCCAATACATTGCTAAGGCGTTGCCCATCAGGAGAACAACCATGAAATCGTTTCTGATCGCACTAGCCGTGATCGTCCCCACCGCCGTTTTTGCCGCGGATAACCCCGACGCCGATTTCTTCAAGAAGGCGGCCGAAGGCGGGCTCGCGGAGGTTGAGCTCGGAAACCTGGCACAAAAGAAGTCCGAAGATTCGAGTGTGAAGGATTTCGGCGCCATGATGGTCAAGGATCACTCGGCGGCCAATGACAAGCTCAAGGCCCTCGCCGATTCCAAGAACATCAAACTGCCCACCAGTCCGAGCGTGAGCCAGATGGCCACCAAGACCAAGCTGGAAGTGCTGACCGGCAAGACCTTCGATCATTCCTATATCAAGGGCATGGTCAAGGATCACGAGACGGACATCAAAGAGTTCAAGAAGGAAGCCTCCTCTGGACGGGACGCCGAAGCCAAAGCCTTTGCGACGGCCACCCTGCCCACGCTCGAGGAGCACCTTAAGAAAGATCCAGGCCATCGCCAAGAGCGAGGGCGTCAAAGACCACAGTTAAGACGATCGGAGTGCGGCGCTGCTCTATGGCCAATGTCATGGAGCAGCGCCGCACCAGTCCCTGGTCGAGCGCGCACGCGCTCCACGTACGATGAGAGGGTAGATCGATGGCTTCGGACGAGCTGAACATTGGCCGCCGCGGGATCATGGGCGCCCTCGGCATGGGCATGGCGGCAGCCACGGTCGCTCCCGCCCTGGCTTCCGCATCGCAGGCACAGCCTGCAACCGTCCCGCCTCTGCAAGATCCGTCGGGCAAATATCCGAAGCCTCCTTTTCCAGAGCAACACCAGCCCTGGCCTGGCTTGGCATCGAAGATGCAACCTCGGCCCGATCACGGCGAGGAAAGCTATCGGGGGAGCGGTCGCCTCAAGGGGCGAAAAGCCCTGATCACCGGCGGGGACTCCGGCATGGGCCGGGCGGCCGCGATTGCGTTTGCCCGCGAAGGCGCGGATGTCGCGATCAATTATCTGCCCGATGAGCAACCCGACGCCGATGAAGTGCTCGCGCTGATCCGCGCCGCCGGTCGCAAGGGCGTGGGGATCGCGGGCGACCTACGACAGGAGTCCTTCTGCCAGGACTTGATCGCTCGGACGGTAAGCGAATTGGGCGGGCTCGATATTCTGGTCAGCAACGCCGGACGGCAGCAGACGCACGCCTCGATCCTGGACATCTCCACGGAACAATTTGACTGGACGATGAAGACGAATATCTACGCGCCCTTCTGGCTGATCAAGGCCGCCCTGCCTAAGCTCCCGGCGGGCTCGAGCATCATCGCCACGGCCTCAGAGCAGGCGTATGACCCTTCCGCCGATTTGTACGATTACGCGCAGACCAAGGCGGCGACCATGAACTTCGTCAAGTCCCTCGCCAAGCAACTGGCCCCGAAGGGCATCCGCGTCAATGGCGTCGCGCCGGGTCCGGTCTGGACGGCCCTTCAGATCAGCGGCGGGGCGACGGCCGAAAAGCAAAAGCAATTTGGCGCTCAGACGCCGATGGGCCGGCCCGGCATGCCCGCCGAACTGGCCGGGATCTATGTGCAACTGGCCGACAATCAGGGAAGCTTCGCCACCGGTCAGATCTATGGGAGTTCGGGCGGTGCCGGACAACCCTAGGCTCGCCACCGAAAGACTTTAGGCCGTTGATTTAATTCAGACCGTCGCTCCAAGACCCCTTCCGCCTTCCGCCTTTCGTGCAACTACGCGTTTTGTGACTAATCAGGTTCGTTCGGAGGGGCGGCCCCGATTGGCCGCCCCGTTTTTTCAGTTCCCAACAAAGATGTGCGTGATCCGGCTTAAGGTCGTGGCCGGTCGGTACGCTCGCGCCGGGACTTGGGCTCTTTGTTCTTCCCCTTGCCCGGCTCCGCCATGCCACGGTGCATTTCCGCGAGAGCTGCATCGGGCGCCACGTGGGAGAGCGCCGCGCGCATTTTGTTGCCCAGCCCGGCCACCACCTTAAGTTCGCCCTTCATCATCGCGTCGAACCCGGTTTTGGCGACGTCGGCCGCGTTCGCCTTCTCCCCGCTCCCCACCTTGGTATCCAGCATGTCGGCGCGCTCGAAGAAGTCGGTTTCGGTGGCACCGGGCATGAGGCAGGTCACGCTGACGCCAGCGTCCTTCAGTTCATTGCTCAGTGCCACCGAAAATGAGTCGATAAAGGCCTTGGAACCGTTGTACACGGCCTGGAAGGTCCCGGGCATCAGACCGGCTATGGAGCCGGTGATCAGGATCCGGCCTTCGCCGCGTTCCCGCATCCCACTGGCCACCTCATAGATCAGGCGGACCGTGCCGTCGATGTTGGTGTGGATCACCTTCAGTGCATCGTCCAGGTCCTGATCCAGGAACGCCTTGCCCAATCCGCGTCCGGCGTTCGCCAACAGCGCATCGACCGGGCGACCCGCGATGACATCGGTCAGTTCCTGCACCCCCTCGGCCGTGGAGAGGTCGCATTCGACGGCCGTGCACTGGGCGCCGGCCTCCTCGAGTTCGCGCGCCGCATCCTCGATCAGAGGTTCGTCGGCGGCGATGATCAGATCAAAACCTTCCTGCGCACACAGCCGGGCCAGCTCCAGGCCGATGCCCGTCGAGGCGCCGGTAACCACTGCCAGTTTTCGCGATTCGCTTTCCATGAATTTCCTCCTTTCGAAGACGATTGATCCGGCCTTGGGAGGGGCATAGCACAACCCTTCGCGCATCTTCCTTCTGTAAGTGCGTCCTGAAAAAACATGAAGGATTTCGCCGACCGCCGGACTACAGCAACGTTGGTGGGCGGATGACAGTGCGGCGAAATAGGCGTGCTCATACTTGGCGCCATCGCCTTGGAGGAAATTTCTATGGCCACTCCACTTTCGGAAACCGCCTATAACGACGCTCCCCTCTCATCGGCCAAAAACCCGGATCCACTCGCCGTCGATGCCGAAGTGTCGCCGCGTCATGGAGATGTTCTGGTCGGCCGGACCGTCACGATCGATCGGCCCCGGGAGGAGCTGTACGCGTTCTGGCGCGATTTCAGCAACCTGCCGCGCTTTATGCACAGCATCCAGAGCGTGAGCATCAAGGATCCCACCCATTCGCATTGGGTGATCGACGCACCGGCCGGACAAACGGTCGAGTGGGACTCGGAAATCGTCAAGGATGAACCGGGCCGGTCGATCGCCTGGCGCTCGCTCCCCGATGCGAGCGTTCGCAACAGCGGCGTGGTCGAATTCAAGGACTCGCCCGATGGACGCGGCACCACGGTCACCGTGACCCTGGTCTACGACCCCCCGGCCGGCGCCGTGGGCAAGGTCATCGCCAAGTTGTTCCAGAAGGAACCCAAGATCCAGGCCCGCCGGGATCTTCGTCGCTTCAAGCAACTGATGGAAACGGGCGAAGTCTCCACGGCCCAGCCCCAGGATGCCGCCCCGCGCGGCTGACCCAATGCATTCTCAGTCAAATTAACGCGGAAGCGAGGAGTTCATACAATGCGCGCGCTTACCTGGCACGGAAAACATGACGTCCGGATGGATACGGTCCCGGACCCCAAGATCGTCAATCCCCGCGATGCGATCATCGAAATCACCTCGACCGCCATCTGCGGCTCCGATCTGCATCTGTACGACCATACGATCCCGACCATGAAGGCCGGGGACGTGCTGGGACATGAGTTTATGGGTCAGGTGGTCGAGGTGGGTCCCGGCAACACGAAGCTGAAGGTCGGTCAGCGCGTGGTCGTGCCGTTCGTTATCGCGTGCGGCCAGTGCTTCTTTTGCCAGAAGCAGCAGTTTTCGGCCTGCGACAATTCGAACCCCGCAGAAACCGCCGACATGCCGGAGTTCCTGTTCGGCTATCCGATGACGGGAGTCTTTGGTTATTCCCATCTCACCGGGGGATATGCCGGAGGCCAGGCGGAGTACGTGCGCGTCCCCTACTCCGACGTCGGGCCGATCGTGATTCCCGACGGCATCGAGGATGACAAGGTGCTGTTCCTCTCAGACATCCTGCCCACGGGCTGGATGGCCGCGGAGAACTGCGAGATCGCTCCGGGCGAGACGGTCGCCGTGTGGGGGTGCGGCCCGGTCGGACTGTTCGCGATCCAGAGCGCCTTTGCGCTCGGTGCGCACCGGGTCATCGCCATCGATCATTATCCGCGCCGCCTGGACCTGGCCAAGTTTCTGGGTGCCGAGGTCATCAATTTCGAGGAAGTCGATGTCAGGGACGCGTTGGTCGAAATGACCGGCGGGATCGGCCCGGACGCCTGCATCGACGCGGTGGGCATGGAAAGCCACGGCGTGACGGCCGACAGCGTGATGGACAAGGTCAAGGCCGCGGTGAAGTTGGTCACCGATCAGACCCACGGGCTGCGCCAGGTCATCCTTGCGTGCCGAAAGGGCGGCCGGATCTCGATTCCGGGCGTCTATGGCGGAGTGACCGATAAATTTCCGATCGGCGCCCTGATGGAAAAAGGACTCTCGGTGAAGAGCGGGCAGACGCATGTGCAGAAGTACACGGCCAAACTTCTGAAGTTGATCATGGAGGATAAGTTGGATACCACCTTCCTCATCAGTCATCGGCTGGATCTGGAGGACGCTCCTAACGGGTACAAAATGTTCAAAGAACAGCAAAACGAGGTGACCAAGGTGGTGCTCAAGCCCGGCGGCATCGTTCGCCATTAAGGCCACCCGGGGCCGCGCCCATCGCCATCTCGCTTCGAACCTTGCCGTTTGAGGAGCGTCGCGCGCTCTACACGCGCTTGGATCGGGAGTTCTGCTCGCATACGCGGTTCTTCGGTGCCGCGGCCTGGATCAATTCGATATTTGCGCAGCTCTTCGCCTTCCTGCCCCGGGCGTCTTTGGCGCATGGCTATCCCTTCTTGAACGAGGCCGGAGCCGCCCTCCAAGTCGCGAACCTGCGTTACGCCGACGCCCTCAGGGGGCGCCACCTGGAGGGCCCTGGGTTGGATCAGCAGCTGGTCAGTGGCGAGCAAAGGCTCATGCAGACGTTACTGGACTCGCGCGGCGAGTTGAACGGCCAAAGCGTGTGTCGGGAACTGAACGCCCTGCTCAATGAGCGTCATATCGCAGGATTGTCCTGCCGCGCTTTTGCGCACTCCCGTCCGTTCTCTGTGCTGCTGCGCGAATTGCGACGGGAAATGGGCGTCGCGCTGGAATTCGCGGATGAACGCCACCGCGTCCGGATCGGAATGGGGTTGATCCATCACCTCCGTTCGCAAACGCAGGAGCTGCCTATGGGCAAACCGCCTGGATCCGGCTGCACCCTAGGACAGCACTGCGGCGCCCTCAGTTGAGGGCCTGGAAGACCATGCGCAAATCCAAATCAAAAGAAAGGAGCGAATTGGCCGGTCCCATTCAGCTGGGCCCCTTTGATCGCGACAACCCCAAGCTCGCGGTGGTCATCATCGAGACGCCCAAAGGGAGTCGGAACAAGTATGCCTACGACCCCAAGGAGCGGCTTTTCGAATTAAGAAAGGTGCTGCCCGCGGGTATGGCCTTCCCGCACGACTTTGGTTTTGTGCCTTCGACTAAGGGAGGCGATGGAGATCCACTCGATGCGCTGGTACTGATGGACGAACCCGCGTTTGCCGGCTGCAAAGTCGCCTGCCGTGTTGTAGGCCTCATCGAAACCGAACAGCGCGAGAACAAAACAACCGCGCGCAACGATTTCATCATCGCCATCGCAGCGAAAGCCCACGCCTTCGCGCAAGTCCGGCGCCTGCAGGACCTCGGCAGGCAGTTCGTGGATGAACTGGAGCAGTTCTTCGTGAGCTATCACGAACTCAGCGGGATAAAATACCGGATCCTGGCGAGGAAAGGCCCTGCAGCCGCCCGTCGCGCCATAGCACGTGCCCAAACCCGCCCCGAGGGGTAACTATTGGCGTTCGGAAAAGGCCCGAAGAGCCTCTGATCTCAGGCGCTGGAAATGGGATTGAGCGCTCAGAGATGAGACGACATCCCATTAGGTATTGGGACGACATCTGTGAAACATTCTGGGTATCGCGTGCGTGACGAACGGAAAGGCAATTGACCGAGGACTCTGCGCCTACTCGCGACTTTTTCCCACAGGAAGGAGAAATCCATGGACTCCGACGAGCAGAAAATCAAAGACGTCATCACTCTCTGGCACGAGCGCACGGCCCAGGGCGATGTGGAGGCCATACTGCGTTTAATGACTGACGACGCCACTTTCCTGGTCGCTGGCCAGCCGCCCATGACAAGGCAAGGCGCCATTCGAGAAGGGTCTGCGTGGTCTTCTTGCCCACAGCAGCATCAAATCGACAGCTCGCGTAGAAGAAGTGCAGGTGTCGGGTAATTTCGGGTACGCCATAAGCGAGCTGTCCGTCGAGATAATACCTAAAGGCGGCGGGGGCGCTCAAACCAGGCGAGGTCGTACCCTTACCATCTTTTGCCGCACCGACGCGGGCGCGTGGTTACTCAAGCGCGATGCGAACCTGCTCGCCAGCAGCACCGGGTGATCTCGACAGCTCAGGTTCGCACAGTGAATGATCGGAGTGGCGAGACCCCAAATCCCCTTGCAGCGGTTGTCCCCGCGGAAGGATTTCTCAGGGCAGATGGGTGCTGGGCGAAAGTGGCTCGGCATTTATCAGCCGCCCGAGCGCGAATGCCATCTGCGCCCGCGCCACCTTCCAGCCTAACTCCGAGTTGATACGCAATTCCCGGGCGGTCGCCGCCGCCGTTTGCGCGGTCAGTACGTCGATGATCGTCCCGACGCCGGATTGGTACCGCCCCAGCGCCGCCTCTTCGTTGTCGGCGGCCGTTTTAATAAGTGCCGCCGTCGCTGAAAGCTGTTGATTAGCGGAATCGAGCCCGTAGTAGGCGCTCCAGACGTCCTGCGACACGTTAAGACGCACTTGCTCGGCATTTTCCTCGCGTTGCGCCAGCACTTCCCGGGCCTGCCGCACGCCATACACCGTGCTGAATCCGGTAAAGATCGGCACGGTCAGGGTCACCCCGAACTGGTTGAAGTTCTGGTTCGGCTGATCGGTGATGTTGATAAGGCTGTGTTGCGCGCCCACGGCGATCGACGGGAGGCCCTGGGCACGCGCCACCCTGACATCCGCTTTCGCCGCGTCACGCTCCGCCCGTGCCGCCGCAAGGTCGGGCCGCTGCTGCTCAGCTTCGGTCATCAGAGCTGCCATCCGTGCTGACAGCGCGGGCACTTGCGTCGGAACCGGGTCAGGCTCGAGCTGCAAAGGATGGTCCGCCGTCAAACCGAGGGTGACATTCAACGTGCCGCGGGAGGACTTGGTCGTGTTTTCCGCCTGCAGCCGCGTAATAACCGCCTCGTCATCGGCGGTCTGCGCCTGCAGCACATCCGCCAGGGTTCCGATCCCGCCCTGCTGCAGTGCGCGTGCGATCTCGAGGCTTTTCGCGGTGGCCTGTTGGGTGAGGGTCGCGGCGGCCAGGTTCGCGTCCGCGGCCACGACGCCGTAGTAGCTCTGCACGACGCGAGCGAACTGTTTGCTGCACGACGCTGTTCGCGGTCGCGCCTGCCGCATTGAGCAGGCTGCGCGCGCTGGCAATTCGCCCGCTCCGGCCACCGAAATCATAGAGCGTCCAGCTCAGGTTGATCGTGGCATCGCCGGTATTCGACCAGCCGTCAATGGGTACGCCCGTAGCATCAAAATGCTGGCCCGAAGTCCGTGACTCCGAACCTGTGGCCGAAAGACTCGGGTACCAGGCGCTCCGTGCGACGCCAACCGCTGCCGCCTGCTCGCGTGCCGCGGCCCAGGCCGCTCGCGTCGTCGGGTTGCGACACAACGCGTAGTCCACTGCGGTTGGAAAGGACAACGGTCCGGGAGGCAGGGTGCAGTTGCGGCCGATAGGATCGGTAGGATCCGCCGCAGCTGTGGAACCGACGACGCGCCGCGACGACAAGCAGGCCTGCGGCGAATGAAGCGAGGGATCGTTTCATCAACGGCAATCTAGCACGAATTGCCGGCTGACCGACAACGGTGCAGGGCAGCGATGTTCAGGCGCTGGACGCATTCGTGGCAGGCGACGGCGTCTGTCGCGCCTGCATTTGCACCAGGCGTTCCTTGGCCGGTGCATTGCCACTGTCGGCCGCCATGCGATACCAGCGCGCGGCCTCGAGCCACTGCACATCGGAGGTGGCCGACTGCGCAATCAGATCACCAAGCGCGAGTTGTGCGGAGACATGATTGCGCTGGGCCGCTGATCGATAGAAATGCTCGGCGGCGGTGTTATCAACGGCGACGCCCAGCCCACGACGCAGACAAACGCCGAGGTTGTATTCGGCGTCGGCGTTGCCTTGAGTCGCCGCGCGTCGGAACAGGTCCACCGCTTCCGGAAAACTTGCGGAGTCCTGCGGATTCTGCAGAATCAGTCCGCCCACCATCACCATGGCCGCCGTGTTGCCCTGGTCCGCGGAGGCTTTGAGCCAGCGTCGCGCCTCCGCCATCCGCTGCTCGTCAGTCAGCGAAGGGTCGACCCCGATTTTGCGCAGGTAGAAATCGCCGACCATGCGCTGCGCCATCGCATCGCCCTGCTCCGCGCCCTTGAGCCACAGCTGGAACAGCTGAGCCATCTCTTCAGAGTCAGGACCGGCCGCCATTCGCATCGTGGTCAGAGCCAGCGTCGCACCAGCATGCCCCTGCAATGCCGCCGTCTCGTACCACGCCACCGCAGCGGCGGGATCCGCCTTTACGCCGATGCCTGTGGCCAGTACATCGCCCAACCGCGACTGCGCAAAGGCGTTGCCACCGTGAGCCGCCCGTTCGAACCAGGCCTTGGCTCCGCTGCTCGTCGCGCGGCGATATGTTTGCCCTCCAGCAACCATACGGCGAGGTTGGCTTGGGCATCGGCATCGCCTCGGCGCGCGCTGCGCTCCAGCAACTGCCCACCTGCGTCTGCGGGCGGTGCAGCTGGATCGCCCCGGTCGACCATCGCCGCAAGCAGACTGACGCGCAGGGGCGCTGCCCATTTCCGCTGCACGAAGCAGCCAAGCAAGTGGCGGCGGCCGGATCCGGCGGGACGTGCTGCACCCGTGTTGTATTGGTCGTGGAGCGCCAGCGCCGCCTGCTACCATGCCGCCTCTCGCGGCCTCCTCCAATAACTGCAGGCCGAGCTTCGTGTTTTGTTGTACCCCCAGACCCCGTAAGGTGCAGGAAAGCCAGGTTGTAGCGGCCCGCCGCCACTCCGTGCACGGCGGCCTGCGCATACCAGCGGGCCGCGGCAGTGTAAGTTCGGTTTTACGTCCTGGCCGGTGGCGTAAATGATGCCCAGCTGAAGGCACGCGGCACCGCTCCCGAGCTTCGCCGCCTTGCGGTACTGCTCACGCGCGGCCCGCGGATCGCGCGGCATGCCGAGCCCACCCATCTGCAGGGTGCCAAGGTGATACAGCGCGTTGACGTCGCCCTGCACGACGGCGCGGTGAAACCAGTCGGCCGCGGCCTGGAAATCCTGCGGCATCCCCAGCCCTTCTGCGTACAGCGCGCCGAGCCTTTCATATGCGGCACTGACTCCCTGATCGGCCGCCTTGGACATCCATCGCGCCGCTTCCGTCGGATCGGCGGGCACGCCGATGCCCGCCAGGTAAAATTGCGCCAGCTGGTACTGCGCTTCGCCGTCACCGAGTTCCGCGGCCTGACGGCACAAGGCCGCCGCTGCGTCAGGTTCAGGCTCAGCGTCCGAAGGCAAACAGCCAGGCCAGCGACAATAACGCCTTGACATGCCCGCGCGCCGCCGCACGGCGCAGCCAGGTTTCTGCTTCCGACGCGGTCGCCGTCGGGCCCTCGCCTAGGCGATGCAGTTCACCTAGGTGGAACATCGCCGCCGGCTGTCCGGCTTCGGCAGCTTCTTCCAATAGGCTCCGCGCCCGAGCCTCATCGTGGGTGATACCCTCCCCGTGGAGCAGCAGCATCGCCAGACACAGTTTGGCAGTGGCGTTTCCCTGCGCAGCCGCTTTCTCCAGCCACTCGGAGGCTTGGGTCTGCGTGCGGGTGTCACCGTAACTTCCGGCATACAGCATCCCGAGCCCGAGCTGGCCGGCCACGTGATTCTGCGCGGCGGCGGCCGCAAACCACTGCTCGGCGGCGGCCAGATCACGGACCGACCCCAAGACCACTGGCGTATTGGTAGCCGAGGCGCGCCTGCGCGTCGGCATCCTGACCCTTGGCGGCGGCCGTATTCCAAATCGCGGCCTGCTCCGGATCTCGGCGCACGGCCAAGCCCTTCGGGTACAGACGATTGAGCAGCGAGTCCTGCAGTTCCGCAGCCGCTTCCAGGCGCGCGATGGCCGAGGCCGAAGCTGTCGCCGGCGGTTCGAGCCCGGTCAGGTAGATTTCACCCAGGCGCGACTGCGCCGGCACCGAACCTTGTTCGGCCGCGGCGCGAAACCATTGCACCGCGTCGACAAAACTCTGCAGCACGCCCTGGCCCGCGTTCGTAGAGTTGCGCCAGGCGAAGCTGCGCATAGAAATTACCAGCCTCGGCCAGTTCGCGGAACAGCGCTGCGCTCTCGGCGTAGCGTTTGTCGGCAAACGCGCGCTCGGCCCGATCCACCCGTTCGGACGGGCTCTGCGGCTTCCGGTGGAAGAGCCTGGAGAAGATCGTCGCCATCTCTTACGGCTCTCGCATCGCCTCCGAGCCCGTCCGCAAGCCGCCCTCCACGAGGTACGAGAGTATCGTGCGCCGCCCGACCATGATGTCTCCGGCTAGCGTCATGCCCGGAATTAGCCGAAAATCCTTCGGCACGTTTCGCAGGTGCACTTCCTTGATTGCCACTCGCACCTTGAAATACGGGTCGACCGGCGTGTTGTTGTCATCCGTGGTAAACGAACCCTCACTGATCGTCTTGATCACGCCCTTGGCCGTGCCGTGCTGCAGGAAGCGATAGGCATCGAGCTTGAGCTGCACTGGATCGCCCGCCTTGATGAAGCCGATGTCGCGGGCATTGACGTTGACGTCCGCTTCCTGCGGCGCATCGAGCGGCACCAGCGTGAACAGCGGATCCTGCGCTGAGGCGCCCTGCGCACCACCGCTGGCCACCGAGCCGGATGAAACCTTGCCGACCTTGAGCACGACCGCATCCGCGGGAGCATCGAGGCTCGCAAGGTCACTGAGTTTCTGCGCCTTCTCCAGATTCTGGCGCGTCACGTCCAGATCGTCGCGGACGGTCACGAGTTCAGTGCCCGTATCGGAATGCCATTTCTGGATAAACGCCTCGCGCTGCGCCTTCAGCGAGGCTATGGTCTCGCGCGTCGAGGAGATCTGATTCTGCGCATCCGCCAGCAGGCGACTCCGCTCGGTGCGGTCGTCGGTGGCCTGCATGACCTGCAATTTCGAGACGTAGCCCTTCTCGAGCAGAGGCTGATAGAGTTTCTCGACGTCCTGGGCCATTTTCAGGCGCTGCGCGTATCCCTTGGCATCGGCCTGGTACTGAGATACCTGCGCCTCGCGCAGCGCGAATCCGTCCGTCGAAATCGGCGAGGTTGGATTGATACTCCGCTTGACGCTTCTGCCAGATTCCGCCCTGAAGCGACTGCGCCGGATCGCTCGCCGAAAACTTATATTTCTTTCCTGAGAGCTCCGCCTCAAGCCGCGCCACCGCGGCTTCGTCACTCGCCTGCTTTTGCTGCAACTGCAACAAATCTGCGTGCGTAAAGGTCGGATCGAGCGTCGCCAGCACCTGGCCCTTTCTTGACGACATCGCCCGCCTTCACGTTGATCTGCCGCACGATCCCAGTATCGAACGGCGTGACGTAGAGCTCCCCAGCGGTAGGCACGATACGCCCGGCACTGGTGACTACACGATCGAGCTTGACGACTGCCGACAATGCCAATCGAGAGTCACGAGAATAGCCACCAGCACGTAGAGAACGATGTGTTGGCGAGCCGGCGCTGTGCGCAGAAATACTGCCGCGGTCTCGGACTCGAAGGCCCCGACCACAGCTGCCGACAGCGTTGGATTTGCGCCGTACAACCAGCGCATTGCGGCGTCGCAGCGTAGTCTCGGCGTTCATCGGCCTGTCCCCTGACCAATCAATCGCGGGATGATCGGACCCTCTGCGGATCGAGGTGACGATTCTGCTGGTACCACATTTGCTTATAGATATCGCAGCGCTGCAACAGTTCCTCGTGGGTGCCAATGTCGTACAACTTGCCACGCTCGAGCACCATGATCGCATCGGCCTCGACCAGCATCGACAGGCGATGCGAAATGGAAATTACCGTCCTGCCCTTCGCCATGCGCTTGAGGTTGGCGTTGACGATCGCCTCGCTCTCGGCGTCGAGTGCGCTCGTCGCCTCGTCGAGAATCAGCACCGGCGGATTGATGAGCAGCGCACGTGCAATTGCCAGGCGCTGTCGCTGACCGCCGGATAGGTTGGAGGCGCCCTCTTCCAGGACTGTGTCGTAGCCGCGCGGCAGGCGCTCGATGAATTCCTCTGCGCCCGAGAGTTGCGCCGCGCGCACGATGTCGTGAAAACTGGCACCGCTGTCGCGCCACCGAGATGTTGTCGCGAATCGTGCCGGAAAAAAGAAAATTCTCCTGCGGCACGACGCCGATATGCGTGCGCAGATGCATGAGATCGATCTCGCGCAGATCCATGCCGTCGATCTTGATCATGCCTTCATAATTGGCGTGCAATCGCTGCAGCAGACGCGTCACAGTCGTCTTGCCCGAACCGCTCCGTCCCATGATGCCGAGCACCGTGCCTTGCGGCACCGTGAACGACACCTCATCGAGGGCGTAGGACGCACCGGGCACATAGCGAAAGCGCACGTCCTGAAAGCTGATTTCACCCTTGATCGGCGCGCGCAAACCGTTGGTCCGGGTGACCTCCGGCGGTACGTTCATGACCGACGCGACTTCGTTGATGGCACCTCGCACTTCTGCGAGGTCTTGCTGAAGCGTCGCGATCTTGATCAGCGGCGCAGCCAGGCGCATCGATAGCATCGCAAAGGCGACCAAAGCGCCCGGGTTTATCGAGTTCGGCGACGACAAGCACGATATAGGCACCCACCGCGAGACATCCCGAATAGATCAGACGGTCGAATGGCAGCGTTAATGTCTGCGGGTAATTCGCCATCAAGCCGAGCTCGTGGCGGGCGCTGGCGGCCTCGGCGACGTGACGATCCCACTCCTTACGGCGCCGGCCCTCGAGAGCCAGCGATTTGATCGTGCGCATGCCATATATCGTTTCGACGAGGTGCGCGTTCTTTGCCTGCTCCGCAATCACTACCCGACGATACCGTATTGCCATCGGCTTCAGAAATACCATCACGATCACAAAGATGATGCCGGCCAGCGCAAAAGCCATCAGCGCGAGGCGCCATTCGAGAATAAGCATCGCGGGGATCAGACCAAGCAAGCGGCACCGCTTCAAGAAAGGCACCGAACAGTTGCCCGGTCAGGAAATTACGGATCATCCAGATGTTGCCGATCTTGCCCAACGTGCGCCCGGTCGGATTGCGCTCGAAGTAATCCATCGGGAGCTTGAGCAGCTTTTCGACGATGTACAGATTGAGTCGACCGTCGATGCGAGTGGTCGCCACCTGCGTTAGCACACGCCGCAGATAGCCGAGCACAGTTTCAAACAGCAGCATGATCAGGATGGCGCCCACAATCACATTCAGCGTGGAATAGGAATGATTGACCAGCACGCGATCGAGCACGATCATGAACAAGAACGGTGGCGCCACCGTAAAAATGGTGCTCGCCACGGCTCCGGCCG
Organism: uncultured Gammaproteobacteria bacterium; assembly: GCA_963717335.1. GTDB lineage: Bacteria > Pseudomonadota > Gammaproteobacteria > Steroidobacterales > Steroidobacteraceae > FEN-1191. The sequence goes on from CAVQVZ010000004.1 coordinate 300,069, forward strand.
CGATGTCGACGAATAGCTTTCGTTCCCTCAAGACCTGCCCCACCAGCCATGCCATCCCAAAGGGCTGCTGTTCATCCGCCGAAAGGTGCGCACGTTTGACCAGGATGACTTCGCCTTCCCAGACTTCGGCGAGGCGAATTTCCTCGATCGCCATCTGCTCATCGTCGGGCGCCGTCGGGTCACGGATAATCGCTACCGAGCCTTTCATTGGATCGGCACGGGCGTCCTCGAGAATGAGCGCACCACCATTCCTGGCACGCAAGATGACGGGTAGCGTATTAGCCAGCCGCGGCAGTTCCGCGAACCTCATGTGTAATGACTGCGCTTCGAGCCCCAGTTCGCGCGCTATCGCAATGAGCGTTGCGTGTATCGGGTTCTCCCTGATCAAGTGAAAACCGACGACGAAGCTGATCGACATCCGTATCAAACCCAAGTCCGGTTGCTAGCACGGCAAGTGCGGCCAGCGCGCTGGACTGCGGGCGGCATCCCTTGGGGCGGTTTCCGTGTCTGTTTCCTTTTGCATCGATCTTGGCAGGCCGGTCGGCGGCGCCCCTAACTGTTTGATTCTACGACATTAGCGCAATTAAACGGTGCGTAAGAGCATATTCGACAATAAGTAAGCACTTTAAGGTGTTCGAGTCGTTCCTACAATTACCGGAAGCGACACATTAAATTTTTATCAAGGCCGCCAGCGTCCGACTTGTCCTACGCTTGAATTGTTTGTTCATCGAGCCTGTGAGCAGTCGAAGGGTATTGGCTGTCCTTGGTTATCTAGGGCCACTCAAGACTAAATGAGCTGGCGCAGTAGTGCGTTTATCCGGGGCGCCAACGATGCCGAGCACGGATACTGCGAACCCGCTGCGCAAACTGTCCACTGCGGAGTCGAACCACCCGTTAATGATCACGTCACGACCAGCCAAGGCATGACTCCATGGCTCGTTAATTATGAGTCGATCGCTGAAACCGCAGCCTTCGGCAAATCTGATACATAAAGGCTAGGCAGTTTAGAGCGTCATGTCGCCCCAAAAAGAACGGGCGGTATCAAGAATTGAACGCCACTCGACGTAGGGAATGTCCCACTTAGCACCCGGATTCTTGCGACTGACTTTTCCAAAAGCCAATCCATTGCCGACATTTACGACCGTCCCCCCTTCATTCGCTGACACCGATACGCAGAGCAACTTATTGTTGGTCGAATATTGCTGCACAAGCGAATGTAGGCGGTGAATTTGAGCATCGGGCGTTCTGTGGTATAGCTTTAAGATGAATCGTTTGTTGCTTTCCGTTAAATCAGTAATCAACTTTTTGGCTAACCAGCAAAGTCTCATGCTTTGCTTACGGATAAACGCAGCCTCGTCTTGAATATCTCTCGTCACAAAAGTATGGAAGGTGATTCCATAACGCACTTCCTTGATCATGTATTCATTCCATGACGTTCTCAAGAGAATTACGTTCTCCATCTCGCCAAAACCAGACAATTGCTGCTCAAGGAGATTTATTACCGTCTCCGCAACACAATACGTCCATCTGAGCAAACCCAACGGCTCAGCTTCGAAGTGTCTTTGTACAAGCCCAAACTCACAATTCTCACCTAAGCTTTCATACTGCATTACCAGATTTCGGGCGGTGGCATCGCTTACCCGATCTATCTGCACAGCGGTACCTGCTACAATTGCGCCAGCCTCCCGGGGACGCATTTCCTCTACGTCTACGCTCTGGCCAATGTGCCAAAGCGCAATCCCTCTTTGTGAAATTGCTAAATCTTCGCCCGGTTTGATAGCTAGAACGCGATTCCACCGAATAGCCGCTTCTTGCCAATCCTCTCGTGCCGTCGCTATTTCAGCAAATACAATTGCAACCCATACGTCATCCGAAAAGTCAGCTACAGCGAGAGACACCAGTTCTTCAGCTTCGGATAGCACCGAGATAGCCGCAGCGGCAAGCACGCGAGCGACTCCTGTGACGCCCGCCGGATGATGTGGGAACGTTTGGCTCACTGCCTGCCATCGTCGCAGTGCCTCAAGCCATTGTGATTGATAATGCGCGGTCCACGCGTATTCAATTGAGAGCTCTAGGCGTTCGCTACATCTCGCGAGACCAGCGCTTATGATCGTATCCGATGTTTCAAATCGCCCCAATCTGCGCAATGCGAGGCCGGCTTTGATATATCCTCGAGGTTCTTCGGGATGTCGCTTCCGCGCTTCTTCCCATAACGCCAGAGCTTTGTCGTGTTCGCCGATTTCACTCGCATAATCCCCGGCGTTCAGAAGATCGTCAATTCCTTCGAAGGACACGGGACCTGGGCTAGCGAGTTATTTCAAAGAGGAAAGCATTAAGACCGAATACTGCCCGCTTGGAGTTAATTCGTGTGCTCGGAACATTGTCGGTGGTATGTTGCCAGTTCGCCGAAGCACTTGGAGTCGTGTCACCATCCTTGTTGCATAAGCAGTTAGCCTAGAGGGATCTTCATACTTCGAATTATAGGCACCAGTACCTCACACGCGGATGGGTGAGTAGTCACGGACGGCTCCGGGTTCTGATCTGTCCATAGCCGAGGTAATCGAGGTGCGAGTATGCGGAAGGAAGCGACCATTAGGTTCATGTCCCGACACAACTGCTCCCGGGCCGCCTTCGCCATGGCATATTCAGTTAGTCCCGTTGGGCGTGCCTCAATGTAAACCGTAGAGGGATACAACGCGGTCAAAGGCAGCGCACCTTTTTCAATTAAGGCTGAGCAGCAATCATAAAATCCGGCCACATAAAAGCGCTCGAGTTCCTGCAGCCGACCAATATCAAATGGCGCGCCCGAGCGGCGTCCAATCATTGGTGTGGCGAAATACAATAAC